>NZ_JBITDU010000061.1:0-1009 GCF_044454505.1 Dactylosporangium sp. NPDC051541 | reverse complement strand
TGGTGGTGGTTAGGCGAGGGTGCCGCCGAGGTTTTCGTTGGTGGTCCAGGTGTGTTGGGTGATGTTGAATGCCCAGTGGTGCAGGTGGGTGTCGGTGCCGCGGGCGAAGGTTTGCAGGTTGCCGTCGCTGGATGTGGTGGCTGAGACGGGGCCGGTGACGGCCCCGCCGAGGTTTTCGTCACGGCCCCAGGTGCCGGATGCGCCGAACGACCAGTGCCGCAGGGTGTTGCCGGTCCCGGGGGCGAGGACCTGCAGGACCCCGTCACCGGACACGGTCGCGGACGGGTCACCGCTGAGGCTCCCGCCGAGGTTCTCCGTCAGCCCCCAGCCGCCACCGGTGGCGAAGCCGTAGGACCAGTGCCGCAGCGTGTTGTCCGTGCCCCGGGCGAACACCTGCAGATTGCTGTCCGTGCTCGTCGTCACGCTCGGCGTCCCGGTGATACTCCCGCCCAGCCCCTCCTCACCGGACCACGCCCCGACGCCGACGTTGAACGCCCAGTGCCGCAACGTGTCATCCGCACCCCGCGCGAACACCTGCAGATTGCCGTCCGAGGACGTCCCGGCCACCGGGTCACCACCCAGCACACCCCCCAGACTCTCCGGACCGCTCCAGCCACCACCCGCGGCGAAACTGTAGGACCAGTGCCGCAACGTATTGTCCGACCCCCGCGCGAACACCTGCAAATTCCCGTCCGAGGACGCCACCGCCGTCGGACTACCCACAATCGCCCCACCCAGATCCTCAGCCCGCAGCCACCCACCCGACCCCGGCCGGAACGACCAATGCCGCAACCGCCCCTCCGTCCCCCGCGCGAACACCTGCAACACCCCATCCGACGACGTCACCGCCACCGGCACCCCCACCACCGACCCACCCAGACCCTCATCCAACCCCCACCCCGACGCCCCCGGCGCAAACGACCAATGCCGCAACGACCCATCCACACCCACCCCGAACTCCTGCAACACCCCATCCGACGACGTCGTCGCCGCACCCGTCGACACCGAC
>NZ_JBITDU010000060.1:0-1110 GCF_044454505.1 Dactylosporangium sp. NPDC051541 | reverse complement strand
CGATCCTGGCGGGTGACCGGTTCGGCACCGACCGGGACGGCTACCGAGCGATGCTCGCCCTCGGCCGGCGTCACCCGGACCGGATTTGGGCGGTGGAAGGTTGCAACGGCATCGGCCGGCACATCGCGCAACGGCTGGTCGCCGACGGCGAGACCGTGGTGGACGTGCCCCCGAAACTGTCGGCCCGGGCCCGGGTGTTCGCCACCGGCAACGGCCGCAAGACCGACCCGGTCGACGCGCACAGCGTGGCCGTCGCAGCGTTACGCACCAAGGGATTGCGGCATGTTGTCGCCGATGACGACACGGTGGTGCTGCGGCTGCTCGTCGACCGCCGCGACGAACTCGGCCGGGCCCGCACCGACCTGGTCAACCGCATCCACAAGCTGCTGCTGGAACTGCTGCCCGGCGGGGCCAAGACCTTCCTATCCGCCGATCAGGCCCGTGCACTGCTGGCCACCATCCGCCCGCGTGACCTCGTCGGACGGACCCGCCGCCGGCTGGCGTCCGAACTCATCGGCGAGCTCGTCCAGGTCGACAAGAAGATCAAAGCAGCGAAGCAGGAACTGACCGACCTGGTCAACCACAGCGGCAGCAGCCTGCTCGAACTCAACGGCATCGGACCGTCCGGCGCAGCCCGCCTCATCGGCGACATCGGCGACATCCGCCGCTTCACCAGCCGCGGGCACTTCGCGTCCTGGAACGGCACCGCACCCCTGGACGCCTCCTCCAGC
Source organism: Dactylosporangium sp. NPDC051541 (assembly GCF_044454505.1). NCBI lineage: Bacteria > Bacillati > Actinomycetota > Actinomycetes > Micromonosporales > Micromonosporaceae > Dactylosporangium > Dactylosporangium sp. NPDC051541. The sequence goes on along the minus strand of NZ_JBITDU010000060.1, from coordinate 379 downwards.
GACCAGCAACGCCACCGCCTGTCCCGGGCCGGGAACCGGCGCATCAACCGCGTCCTGCACATCATGGCCATCGTCCAACTCCGCCACGACACCCCCGGCCGCGCCTACTACCGCCGCCGCCTCGCCGAAGGCAAAACCGCGATGGAAGCCATCCGAGCGCTGAAGCGGCGGCTGTCCGACGTCATCTACCGGCGCATGCTCCACGATATCCAGCAGCTGGAGACGGGCCCGGGAGGACAACCGGGGGCGACTCTGCAATCCAGCGCGGCTGACCCAAACCCCGAGGTCAACTCTTCGGAACAGTCACTTCCCGGACCCGCCGACCACCACCCTAGAACACCAAACACCGCCGCCGCTTGACAAAGAGGGGCGCCAGATG
>NZ_JBITDU010000059.1:0-1138 GCF_044454505.1 Dactylosporangium sp. NPDC051541 | reverse complement strand
CTAGTGTCCCGAGTCGTTAATTCGCTGACAATATGCGGCGATGGTTTCGAGGATGTTGTCGGCGGATTTGTTCCACACGAACGGTTTGGGGTCGGCGTTCCACGCCTCGATCCATGCGTGCATGTCGGCTTCCAGTTCCGCGACGCTGCGGTGGGTCGAGCGGCGCAGTTTGCGGTTGGTGAGTTCGGCGAACCAGCGTTCGACGAGGTTCAGCCAGGACGAGTAGGTCGGGGTGAAGTGCAGGTGGAACCGGGGGTGCTTGAGCAGCCACTGCTGGATGACGGGCGTCTTGTGGGTGGCGTAGTTGTCCAGCACGAGGTGGAGGTCCAGGTCGGGTGGGGTTGCCCGGTCGATGGTGCGCAGGAAGCGCAGGAATTCCTGGTGCCGGTGCTTGCGCTGGGTCTGACCGATGACTGTGCCGGTGGCGATGTCGAGGGCGGCGAACAGGCTGGTGGTGCCGTGGCGGACGTAGTCGTGGGTCTGCCGGCCGGGCGCGGCGGGCATCATCGGCAGCACCGGCGCGGTGCGGTCCAGAGCTTGGATCTGCGATTTCTCGTCCACGGCGAGGACCATCGCGGCGTCAGGCGGGTCGAGGTACAACCCGACGATGTCACGGACCTTGTCGATGAACAGCGGATCGGTCGACAGCTTCCAGCTGTCGACCTGGTGCGGCTTGAGCCCGAACGCCCGCCAGATCCGCGAGACGGCGGTCTGGTTCAGGCCTACGGCCTTGGCCATCGACCGGGTCGACCAGTGGCTGTCCTGATTGGACGGTTGCTCCTCGAGCGTCTTGGTGATGACCGCTTCGATCTCAGCGTCGCCGATTTTGCGTGGCGCGCCCGGACGCGGTTCGTCAAGCAGACCGTCGACCCGATCGATGACGAACCGCTTGCGCCACTTGCCGATCGTCGGCAGCGACACGCCGAGGCGGCGTGACGCCTCACTGTTGGACAACCCGTCCGCGCACGCCAGCACGATCCGCGCACGCATGGCCAACGCCTGCGCTGTCTTCGGACGCCGAGCCAGGCTCTGCAACTCATCCCGCTCCGCAGCCGTCAGTTCCAGCGGAGCAAGCTTCGGACCACGACCATCACCCACGTCAGCAATCTACCAACGAATCAACGACTCAGAACACTAG
>NZ_JBITDU010000058.1:0-1236 GCF_044454505.1 Dactylosporangium sp. NPDC051541 | reverse complement strand
GACGGCGCCAGCAACGGCCTCACCGCCCCCAACGGCCCCTCCCAAGAACGCGTCATCCACCAAGCCCTGGCCAACGCCGGCCTCACCACAGCCGACATCGACGCCGTCGAAGCCCACGGCACCGGCACCACCCTCGGCGACCCGATCGAAGCCCAAGCCCTCGCCAACACCTACGGCCGCGACCGTCAGACCCAACCGCTGCTCCTAGGTTCCATCAAGTCGAACATCGGCCACACCCAAGCCGCCGCCGGCGTCGCCGGCGTCATCAAAATGGTCCAAGCCATCCAACACAGCACCCTCCCCCAAACCCTGCACGTCGACGCACCCTCCCCACACCTCGACTGGGACACCAGCGGCCTACAGCTCCTCACGGAACCCACCCCATGGCCCGCAGTCGACCGCCCCCGCCGAGCGGCCATCTCCTCCTTCGGCATCTCCGGAACCAACGCCCACCTCATTCTGGAACAACCACCGGCCCCTGTCGTGGCACCGGTGACGCTAGGACTGCAAGTCCTAGACCTCCCGATCGTCTGGCGGCTGTCAGCAAGGACCCCCGAAGCCTTGCGCGACCACGCCCGCCAACTCCTCAACCACGCGATGGACGCCGACCCCCACCAAGTCGCCGCCACCCTCGCCACCAGAACCGCCCACCCCTACCGAGCCAGCATCATCGGCGACAACCGAGAAGCGGCCCTCCACGCCCTGGCCACCGGAGAAGAACACCCCAACCTCGTCCACGACGGCCGGCCCGCCGCCACCAACCCCGGCAAGACCGTCCTCGTCCTCCCCGGCCAAGGCAGCCAGTGGCCCGGCATGGCCCTGGATCTCTACCGCACCACACCCCTGATCCGCGACCACCTCCACGCCTGCGCCGAGGCCCTCAAGCCCCACACCGGCTGGGACCTCATCGAACTCCTCCAGCACGACGACATCCCACAGACCCCCGACGTCATCCAGCCTGTCCTCTTCGCCATCAACACCGCCCTGGGCCACCTGTGGCAGACCCTCACCCCGGTCCACGCCGTCATCGGCCACTCCCAAGGCGAGATCGCCGCCGCCTACCTCACCGGCGCCCTCACCCTCACCGACGCCGCCACCATCGTCGCCCGCCGAGCCCAAACCCTGACCGCCCTCGCCGGCACCGGCAGCATGCTGTCCATCCCCCAACCCCACACCGCAATCACCCTCCCACCCAACACCGCCATCGCCGCCGTCAACGGCCCCGCCACCACCATC
>NZ_JBITDU010000057.1:0-1347 GCF_044454505.1 Dactylosporangium sp. NPDC051541 | reverse complement strand
TGAGGTTCCCCCCGAACAGTGGACAGGTCTTTAAGCAGCGTTCGCTGTGCCTGTCAGGGCTTGCTCGTATCGGATTGGGCTGAGCATCCCGACTGCGGAGTGGCGTCGTTCATGGTTGTACCGGTGGATCCAATTGTCAATCGCGGCAACGAGTTCCGCTCTGGTGGCGAAGGTGTGGCGGTAGTAGTACTCGTGCTTGAACGTGGACCAGAACGACTCGGCCGGGCTGTTGTCCCAGCAGATACCGGTGTGGCCCATCGAGCGTTGCAGACCGTGCCGCCGGCACGCCTGGACAGTCAGGGAGCCGGTGAATTCCCCGCCGCGGTCGGAGTGCAGGACCGTGCCGGTCACGTCGTGACCCGCGCTGGTGCGGCAGGCTACGGCGGCGTCGATGGCCTGCCCGACCATGTCGGAGCCGATGTGATCGGCCACGACGTGCCCGAGGACCCGGCGGGTATGCCCGTCCAGGATCGCGCACAGAAACATGTCCCCCTCACCGCAGGTCAGGTACGTGATGTCGGTCAGCCAGACCGCGTCGCAGCGGCCCTGGTCGAAGTGCCGGAGGACCAGATCAGGCGGGAACGACGCCGTCGGATCGGCGACGGTAGTACGCACCTTGAACGTTCGCGGGCTGATGCCCTCGATCCCGATCCCGGCCATGATCGACGCGACGGTCTTCGCGCTGACCCGCTCGCCACGATCGCGGAGCTCGGCCGTAATGCGCGGCGATCCGTAGGTGCCCGCGGATCCGGCGTGCACGTCCAGGATCTTCACCGCCAGCTCCGCGCGTCGCTGCTGCCTCGGCGCCGGCTCCTGGGCCGTCACACGGTTCGCGTGCGCGTAGTAGCCCGACGCAGAGACCTGCAGCAGCCTGGCCATCCGCCGCACCGAGAATCGCACGGACCCACCGTCACCGGCGCTGCCGCCGGACTCGTCGGAGCCGGCGTACTTGGCCATCAGCTCGAACCGCGTGGAGGTTTCTGCATCGCGGCAAAGTACGCCGAAGCTTTTACCAGGAAGGCGTTGTCCTTCTCCAACTCGCCCACCTGCCGGCGCAACCGCAGCAACTCCGCCCGCTCGGCCGGCTCCAACGGCGTGTCCCCGACCACCTCAGCCGCAACGACCCGGCGCCGTTCATCTTTGACCCAGACACTCAACATCCCCGGATCGATCCCCAACTCCCGAGCGACCTCAGCAATCGTCCGATCCGAATCGATCACCCGATGGGCAGCCTCGACCTTGTACTCAGCCGTGTACGAACGGCGCTTACGAGGAGGCATACGGACATCCTTCCAGCAGAACCCCCGGCCCTGCTAACTCGGTGTCCACTTTCCGGGGGGAACCTCA
>NZ_JBITDU010000056.1:0-1408 GCF_044454505.1 Dactylosporangium sp. NPDC051541 | reverse complement strand
TACTGCAACGGCAGGTCGTGGCTCCGCTCGTGCTGGCTCGTTGACTGGTTGTGGTCGATGTTGAGCTGGTCGGGTCGTGGGATGCCGGGTTGAACGAGTTGTTCTTCCGGTTTTCGCATCGGTTTGAGCGGGTGGAGCCGCGTCGGCGGGCGGCGGCGTATCTGCGTGGGTTGCTGGCGCCCTTGGAACGCCGCAATGGTTGGACCCTCGCGGAGGAGGCCGGTCACGGGTCGCCGGACGGGTTGCAGGGCATGTTGTGCAGCGCGGCGTGGGACCGTGACGGAGTCCGCGATGACGTGCGGGCCTGCGTGATCGAGGCGATCGGCGCGCCGGACGGGGTGCTGATCGCGGATGAGACCGGGTTCGTGAAGAAGGGCCGCCGGTCTGCGGGGGTGCAGCGGCAGTACTCGGGGACGGCGGGGAAGGTCGAGAACTGCCAGCTGGGCACGTTCCTGGCCTATGCGTCGGGGCGGGGCCGGGCGTTGATCGACCGGGAGTTGTATCTGCCGAAGTCGTGGACGGATGATCCGGCCCGGTGCGCGCAGGCCGCGGTGCCTGCCGGTGTTGTGTTCGCGACGAAGCCGGAGCAGGCTCGGGCGATGCTCGAACGGGCGGTCGCGGCCGGGGTGCCGTTCGCGTGGTTCACCGCTGATGAGGCCTACGGTCAGAACCCGGGGTTGCGGACCTGGCTTGAGGAGCAGGACATCGCCTACGTGATGGCGACCCGCTGCGATCACGAGGTGCCGTCCGGGTTGGCCACGACGACCGGCGTGCAGGAGTTGATCGGCAGGGTCCGGGCGGGTGCGTGGCAGCGGATGTCCTGCGGTGACGGCGCGCACGGACCGCGAGTCTACGATTGGGTGTCCACGCCGATCCGCGCTGCGTTTCCGCACGGCCGGCGGGGCTGGGTCCTCGCCCGGCGCAGCATCAGTACCGGCGAAGTGGCGTACTACGTGTGTTTCGGGCCGCGTGGCACCCGGCTGCGGACCCTGGTCCGGACCGCGGGCGCGAGGTGGGCGGTCGAGGAATCGTTCCAGACCGCGAAGAACGAGGTCGGCCTCGACCAGTACCAGGTCCGTCGCTACGACGCCTGGTACGCGCACATCACCCTGGCCATGGCCGCAGCGGCGTTCCTGGTCATCACCCGGGCCGCCGAAGCCGACCGCGACGCCGAGGCCGCCGAGGCCGGCCGGTCACAGGGGGACCAAGCCGGGCCAGGACATGCTGATCCCGTTGAGCAGCAACGAAATCCGCCGCCTGTTCACCCGGCTCGTCACCACCGTCCAGCACCACACCAGCCACATCCTGCACTGGTCACGATGGCGTAGACGCAGGCAAGCACAGGCCCGAGCCGCTCATTACCGCAAACGACTCGAACCGCCGTAGGACACGACCCGCCGTTGCAGTA
>NZ_JBITDU010000055.1:0-1478 GCF_044454505.1 Dactylosporangium sp. NPDC051541 | reverse complement strand
TAGTACTCCAGCCCGGGTTCGTTATCTAGGCATGGTTGTCGATGGTCTGGCGGCGGCGGTAGTGGCTGATTTTGGCGCGGGCTTGGTGGCGTCGGCGCCAGTCTGACCAGGTCAGCCAGTATGCGGCGGTCCGGGTTGGGGTGAGGACGAGTTTGGCGAAGAGGTGCCGGATTTCGTTGACGGTCAGCGGGATCAGGTCGTCGGCCGGGTCGTGGGTGGCGCCGGCGGTGACGGTGATCGCGGTCAGGATCGCGTGGGCGAGCATGACCAGGGTGGTGTAGCGGTGCCAGGATTTCCAGCGTCGGACCTGGTGCTGGTCCAGGCCGGTTTCGCCTTTCCCGGCCTGGAAGCATTCCTCGACCATCCACCGGATCCCGGCGACCCGGACCAGGGCCTTGAGGGTGACCGGTTCCGGGGAGTAGCAGCGGTAGTAGGCCAGTTCCCCGTCGCTGATCCGGCGGCGGACCAGCAGGGCGTGCTGCCCGGGCTGCTCCGCGGCCGGGGCGGTGATGGAGATCCAGGCCCAGTCGTAGTCCCGTTCGCCTTTCGCGCCGGCGCCCGCTGAGAGCCGCTGCCAGGCCCTGGACGGAAGAAGGTCCGCGACCACGGTGTCGGCCCGGACCTCCCCAGCGGTGGCGATCACGACGTGGTGGCTCTTGGCCACCGCCAGGACGTACCCGATCCCGCGGTGCTGCAGATCTTTGCGGAGTGACTGGTCACCGCCGTATGCCTCATCCGCGGTGACCCACGCGGCCGGGATCCCCGCGTCGAACGCCCGGGCGAGCATCCGCCGGCCGAGGACCGTCTTGGTCGCGAACCCGACGTCGTCCGGGACACCGGCTGCGGCGCACCGAGCGCGGTCGTCGGTCCAGCTACGCGGCAGGTAGAGCTCCCGGTCGATCAGCGCCCGCCCCGCCGCGGTGGCGTAGGCCAGGAACACCGCGACCTGCGCGTTCTCGATCCGCCCGGCGGTCCCGGTGTACTGCCGCTGCACCCCGACCGTGTCGGCGCCCTTCTTCAGATCACCGGTATCGTCTAGGACCAGGACACCCTGCGGGTCGCCCAACGTCGCTGCCACATAGCCGCGAAGGTCGTCGCGGACCTTCCCAGCATCCCAGACCGCCTCGCCCAGCAGCCGCTGCATCCGTCGCGGTGAAACATCTCCGGACTGCTCCGCGAGGGACCAGCAGTTCCGGGAGTCCACATCGGACAGCAACCCGAGCAGAAACGTCCGGGCCTGTCTGCGTGGCTCGACCCGGCCGAACCGGCCCGCGATGCACGCGAACCCGGAGTCGAACTCCTCGAGCCACCCGGCGACGTCTACGCTGTGCCCAGCGGCCGTCGCGAGCTTGTCATTTGTCTTCACAAACCAGTGATCATCACGCGGCGGCCGTCACCATGCCCGCCGCCGCGCCGACCAGCACCACACCCAACCGGCCCATCGCCAGCCATCTACATCTCGAACCCGGGCTGGAGTA
>NZ_JBITDU010000054.1:0-1609 GCF_044454505.1 Dactylosporangium sp. NPDC051541 | reverse complement strand
CCCTGATAGTGGTGTAACGCGGTTGGCGTGACTTGTCGGACAGGTGGTCCGGCATGCAGCGCGGCCATCGCGTGATCTTTCGAGCGGACCTCTCACAGCACTCTCGAAAGGGCATCATCGCGATGACCGCACCACACATCATCGACCCTGCCGGGCTCCTCGGCCAAGCACTCGGCGACGCATCACCGGATCTGATGCGGCACCTGCTGTCCACCGTCATCAACTCGCTGCTGTCCGCGGACGCCGACGCGGTCTGCGGCGCCGAGTACGGCATGACCTCACCGGACCGGGTCAACTCCCGCAACGGCTACCGGCACCGCGAGCTCGACACCCGCATCGGCACCATCGACGTCGCGGTCCCGAAGCTGCGCTCCGGCTCCTACTTCCCCGAATGGCTCCTCGAACGGCGCAAACGGGCCGAGGCCGCCCTGGTAAGCGTGGTCGCGACCTGCTACCTGCTCGGCGTCTCCACGCGCCGGATGGACAAGCTCGTACAGACCCTCGGGATCACCAGCCTGTCCAAGTCACAGGTGTCGCGGATGGCCGCCGACCTCGACGCCCAGGTCGCCGCGTTCCGGACCCGGCCCCTCGGCGATTGCGGGCCGTTCACGTTCGTGGCCGCCGACGCGCTGACGATGAAGGTCCGTGAACAGGGCCGGGTCGTCAACGCCGTCGTGCTCGTCGCGACCGGCGTCAACGCCGACGGCCACCGCGAGGTCCTCGGCGTCAAAGTCGCCACCAGCGAAACGAAGCAGGCGTGGAACACGTTCTTCGCCGACCTCGTCGCCCGCGGCCTGACCGGCACCCTCCTCGTCACCAGCGACGCCCACGCCGGCCTCGTCGACGCGATCGCCGCGAACCTGCCCGGCGCCACCTGGCAGCGCTGCCGCACCCACTACGCCGCCAACCTCATGCAGGTGACACCGAAGTCGGCGTGGCCGGCGGTCAAGACCATGCTGCACTCCGTCTACGACCAGATCGACGCCGGCGCCGTCCACACCCAGTTCGACAAACTCCTCGACACCACCGGCAGATCCCTGCCGAAAGTCGCCGCCCACCTCGACGACGCCCGCGCCGACCTCCTCGCCTTCACCGGCTTCCCCCAACAGATCTGGCGCCAGATCTGGTCGAACAACCCCAACGAACGCCTCAACAAGGAGATCCGCCGCCGCACCGACGTCGTCGGGATCTTCCCCGACCGCGACGCCGTCACCCGCCTCGTCGGCGCCGTCCTCGCCGAACAACACGACGAGTGGACCGAAGGCCGCCGCTACTTCGCCCTCGACATCCTCGAACGATCCCGCACCACACCCACCACCACCGCCACCCCCACGACCCCGCCCGAACTGGAGACCGCAGCATGACCAGCCCGCCACCACACCACACCACCCCGGAACGACCCGACCGCGAAAAGCGCAACGCCGCCCTCACCGACGGCATCGAGACAGGCTTCTGGGACGACCACGGTCGCCCCGCCCCCTGGCCCGACGACATCGACCAATGGCAACCCGACACCAGCGAACCACACACCCACCCGGCCGGAACACAACCCTTCTAACCAGCACAACCTCGAAAGATCAGCCGTTACACCACTTCCAGGGGCTTGACC
>NZ_JBITDU010000053.1:0-1754 GCF_044454505.1 Dactylosporangium sp. NPDC051541 | reverse complement strand
ACCGGCCGACCGGGGTGAAGCAGTCATGTCCCTGATTGTCCTAGCCACCAACCCGATCGACCGACAGCGACTCACCGAGAACACGAAAGATCTTTTAATCAGCAGTTCCGCCTCGCCGATTCCGACGGCGGCTACGTGCGGCTGATCAACCGCAACAGCGGCAAGGCCGTGGACGTGCTCGACTCCTCGACGGCCGACGGGGCCCTGGTCGGCCAGCTGTCCGACACCGGGGCGGCCGAGCAGCAGTGGCAGCTCGTCCGGCTCGGCACGGGCTCCACCAGTACTCCGCCGCCGCCCCCGCCGGCGTACCCCAACCCGATGACGGTGACAGGCAGCACCGGCACCCATGACCCGACCGTGGTCAAGCGGCCGACCGGCGGCTACCTGGAGGCCAACACCGGGCCCAACATCCAGCTCAAGACCTCCGCCGATCGCAACTCGTGGCAAAATGCGGCGCCGCCTTCCCCAACGGCGCGTCTTGGACGACCTCCTACACGGGGGGTTCGAACAGCCTCTGGGCGCCGGACCTGTCCTACCACAACGGTCAGTACTACATGTACTACGCCGCGTCCTCGTTCGGGTCCCGGAACTCGGCCATCTTCCTGGCCACCAGCCCGAGCGGCGCGTCGGGGAGCTGGACGAACCAGGGGCTGATCATCTCCACCACATCGTCGAGCAGCTACAACGCGATCGACCCAAACCTGATCGTCGACGCCTCCGGCGGCTGGTGGCTGACGTTCGGCTCGTTCTGGACCGGCATCAAGATGATCAAGCTAGACCCGGCCACCGGCAAGCGCGCTGACAGCAGCGTGCTCGGCCTCGCCCAGCGCACCAACCCCACGGCCATCGAGGCGCCCTACATCTTCAAGCACGGCGACTACTACTACCTGTGGGTGTCGTTCGACCTCTGCTGCCAAGGGGCATCGAGCACCTACCGCATCATGGTCGGGCGTTCGACGAGCGTCACTGGCCCATACGTCGACCGGAACGGCACCGCGATGACGGCCGGCGGCGGCACCCAGGTGCTGACCGGGCACGGCAGCATCCACGGCCCCGGCCACGAGGCGCTCCTCGCCGACACCGACGGGGAGTACCTCATCTACCACTACTACGCCGACAACGGCGCATCGCTGCTCGGCATCAACCACCTCGCCTACGACGGCGCCGGCTGGCCCTACGTCTATTGATCCACGGACGGCGGGCGGGAAGGCCCCGACGGGGTCGCTCCCGCCCGCCGTCGTCTCGACCGGCACCCTATACTCAGCGCAGCGTATGACCGCCGTTGACGCCGATCCGTTCGCCGGTGATGAAGCCGGCGGCCTCCGACGCCAGGAACGACACCGCGGCGGCGACGTCCACCGGCCGGCCGAGCCGGCCCAGCGGCACGTCCGCAACGTACTGCGCGGAGGCCGACGGTGGGACGTCGCCATGTCGCTCGACGGGAACCCAGCCCGGGGCGACCAGGTTGACGGTGATGCCGTACGGGCCTAGTAGTGCTTTGTTAGGTTCGGTGTGTCGTGGGGTTGCCGGGTCGGTGCGGGTAGTTTCATGTCTCGGTGACCCCTGAGGAGCTTTCGGTTGTGCGGCAGCGTCTTGAGGCGTTCGCTGCGGAGATGTTCATGCCTATGGCCCGGTCGGATCAGCGGGCGAAGGGTGTGGCGTATCTGCGTGGGCTGTTGCTGGACGGCCGGCGTAAGTCGATGCAGCCGATGGCGGCCCGGCTCGGGGTTGATCATCAGGGGTTGCAGCAGTTC
>NZ_JBITDU010000052.1:0-4097 GCF_044454505.1 Dactylosporangium sp. NPDC051541 | reverse complement strand
CGATGGCGTAGACGCAGGCAAGCACAGGCCCGAGCCGCTCATTACCGCAAACGACTCGAACCGCCGTAGGACACGACCCGCCGTTGCAGTATTAGTCGTGGTGACTTTGAGCCGTGGCGGCACTCTCGCTTCCGGGATAGGCCTCTATGGACGGCCTCGGCAAACGGATTGCGGCGAAGATACCGGCAGTCGCGATCACGGTCATGAGCGCGAACACCGCGCTGAACGCCACGATGGGAGCCGTGCGCAAACCGGCTAGGATTGCGCCGCTGACCGCCACGCCGGTGACGGCGGCGACCTGCCTGATCGTGCTGAACACTCCGGAGGCCGCGCCGGCATCGGCGTCGTTCACCGAGGCCATGGCAGCGACCGACAGCGGCGACCAGGCGACGGCGTTCGCGATGCCGAGCACCAGTGCCCCGGCCGCGGCCCACCAGGGGTCGATGCCCAGCACGACGACGAGCCAGATGAGCATCAGGCTGGCGGCGAGGAGGGCCATCCCCAGGATCGCCGGCCGGCGTGGTCCGACGCGGTCTACCCATCGACCGGCCACTGGTGACAACAGGGCCGCGGCTACGGCGTCCGGGGTCATCACCAGCGCGGCCTCCAACGGTCCCAGCCCCCGCACCTCCTGCAGGTACAGCATCGTCGGCAAGGCCATCGCGATGACGACGGTACCCAGGGCCGCCACCGCCGCGCTCGCCGCGAGAAACCCGGCCGAACCGAACACGGCCGGCGGGGCCAGCGCCGCCGCACCGATCCGGCGCTGCCGAGTCACGAAACCGGCCAGCAACGTCACCGCGATCGCTCCAGCGGCGGCGATCGCAGGCGCCGGGGTGTCGCGCCACGCGAGCAGTGCCCAGACAAGCACTCCGAGCCCCGCGGTGCTGAGCAACGCTCCCAGAAGGTCGAGGCTTGCGGCGTGGCCCCGGCTGCCGGGAATCCACCGCAGCCCCAGCAGGAGCGCGGCACAGCAGACCGGGACGTTCACCAGAAAGATCCATCGCCAGTCGAGGGCCGCGGTCAGCAGCCCCCCGAGGAGGGGCCCCAGCAGCGCGCCCGCCGACGCGACCGTGCCCCACAGGCCGAGCGCCCGCCCGCGCTCCTCGGCGCTGAACAGCCGACGAATGAGCGTGAGCGCCTGGGGTGCCATCGCGGCCGCCGCGAGCCCTTGGACAACCCGGAACAGCACAAGCCAGCCAACTGATGGCGCCAGTCCGCACAGCGCCGACGCCCCGGCGAAACCCCCGATTCCGGCGAGGAACACCCGTTTGGGGTCGTAGCGGTCCCCGAGTCGCCCGGCAACGAGCAACGGAACCGAGAGCGCCAGCAGATACCCGGCGGTCACCCAGAACAGCCCCGGAGTGCTTGCGTGCAGGTCCCGCTGGATACGCGGGCTCGCGACCGCCACGATCGTCGAATCGAGGAGGATGACGAAGAATCCGGCCAGTAGCGCGGCCAGTCCTGCCCATTTGTTCGTCATCAGGTCTCCAGTCTTACGCCGACCAGTCCGAACGCGTCCCGCGGACAACGGCACCGTCCACCTCCCCTGTCCCTCTGCCGCCACATTCGACCGCGCGCGTGGGGACGGTATCCCATCCTGAACGAACCGCACGCCCACAAGCCACGCCCAGCCGCCCGTCGGCCACAACAGCGACACGATGCATCGACACAAGATCGCATGCACCGTCTTCGGCATGTCGTGAACCGCGGGGTCAGGTTCCGGAGGCTATGTAGGCGGCGAGGATGCAATTGGGGTGGCGGTCGAGGCTGTTGCGGGCTCGGTTGTACCGCATCGTCGTGCGCGGGTCGGCGTGGCGGGCGGCGATCTGGACGTCGCGGAGGCTGACGCCGGCGTCAAGCATGGTCGGGACGAATGTGTGGCGGCGCATGTTCGGGTGCATCTGTGGCATGCGGACGCCGGCCGCCGCGGCCAGATGTCTGAGCCGCCAGAAGGATGCGTGGCGGTCCATGCGCCCGCCACGCATGTTGCACAGGGTCGGCCCGTCGCAGCGGTCACCGACAGCGCGCTCGACTGCCCGGGCCACAGCGGGCGGTAGCGGGACGAAGACGACCTTGCCGCCCTTGCCGCGGACCCGTAGGACGCGGTGGCCGTGTCCTTTGCCGAGGTCGGTGATCTTCGAACCGCAGGCTTCGAAGATCCGGAGCCCGAGCGGGCCGAGCAGCGCGATGAGCGCGAAGTCATTCGGACTTTTGCCGACCGCCGGGCGGTGGTGATCAGGGCCTCGAACTGCAGATGTCCGGGCCCGAGCGTTGGTGAAGCAGCGGGAACGTTCGGCCGCCGGACGTAGTCGGCCGGTGATTGCGGCAGGATGCCCTCGATGACGCAGGTCCGGCAGAAGCCGGTCACGATCGACAGGCGACGGGAGACGGTAGACGGCTGGTAGCAGCGCACATCCTGCAACCAGCGCACATACCGTTCGATGCCGATCCGGACCGTGGCGAGCGGATCGAGCTCGTGGTCGGCGCACCCGTGAAGGAAGACCCGCAGGTCGGACTCGCTGTGCTGCCCGAGTCAGGCCGCAGTAGCGACCCAAGTAGGCCGCGACAGCAGCCCGCAAAACAAGCTCACCCGAAGGCTCGAGATGAGCGCTGAAGACAGGAAACGCAGCCATGTACTACGGTGCGTCACCGGCCTCGATGAATGCCAGCACTCCCGCCGCGGCATTTGCGTAAACCAAGATTGAGATTCGTTCTTAGAATTCCGATTGCTTTGTACTGCTGATCCTTGGCAGTCTGCTGGCCATGGACGCCGCGCAGCTGGACGGTTGTGTGCTGGTGACGGGAATGCCGGGCGCTGGGAAGTCGACCGTGACCGCGCTGGCGGCCGGACTGCTGCCGCGGGCCGCTCGAATCACCGGCGACGAGATGAACATGATGCTCGTGAGCGGGCGGGTCGGGTTCCAATGCCAGCCGGCCGACGAGTCGGCGCGACAGGCGGAACTGTGCAAGCGCAATATGTGCTCGCTGGCCAACAACTTCGTCGACTACGGCTTCACGGTGCTGGTCGACACCGTGGTGGCCAACCGCGCCGAGCTCGATTTCATGCTCGGCCTGCTGGCGCCGCGCCCGGTCCGGCTCGTCATCCTTGCGCCCGGCATCGACGCCTGCACGTACCGCAATCTGCACCGCAACCCTGACGACCAGTTCTTCTTCGGCGGCTACCAGCAACTGGAGACCGACATGCGGCGCGACTTCGCTGATCTAGGCTGGTGGTTCGACACCTCAGCCCTCACCGCGCGAGAGACTGCTGAACGCCTCGTCGCTGACGCTGCCGCATGCTGCGGTGATCACGCCAACATCAAGCTGATCCCGATCATGCCGTGCTCGCGGACATGACCCGCTTGCCCGCGCCGGCATGCCCAGCTGCGGTTGCCCGCCACGACTCTTCGCAGAACTGGACATCCAATCGACAGCCCACGAGCACGGAACTAGGGAGCGTCTCAAAGTCGGCGTTGATATCCGCCGGCGGTTGGGTGTGTCGGAGATCGACATGGAGCGAGGTTCCCGGTAGAAGGTTCGTCGACCAAGACAGAACTGAACACCGGAGACCTCGTGGGCACCCTAGCGGTGGCGAGGCGACACGATCTGACCGACGCGCAGTTTGCGCCGTGAGGCGCTGTTGATCCGAACGGAGGTGGAAGACCTCCGTCGCTGGCCCTGTCGCAGCAGGGCGGTGGAGCTGGGGGCAGCCTGATCCGGGTGGTGCTGGGGAGGGTGGGAGCAGCCCTGACAACGCCGGGACGTGCCAGTACTGCCAGATGGCGCGGGTTCGGCAAGCGTGGTGGAGAGGAGTACGAGAGGAACCGGCGTTGTTACGTCCTAACTCGGTCACCGACTCAAAGCTGGTGGATATGGGTCGGGCGCGGTGCGCACCGGCGCCTTCGGGCGACTGGGAACTCCTCGGGCGTCTTATTGCGGGCGGTCGGGAGGCCATGGGGAAGGTCTGCGGCGTACTCATGGCGATGCCGCTGGGACACATGAGGTTCCCCCCGAACAGTGGACAGGTCTTTAAGCAGCGTTCGCTGTGCCTGTCAGGGCTTGCTCGTATCGGATTGGGCTGAGCATCCCGACTG
>NZ_JBITDU010000051.1:0-4151 GCF_044454505.1 Dactylosporangium sp. NPDC051541 | reverse complement strand
GCCGAACGCCTGCCGGCAGGCGCGGCCAAGCGCGCGAGATCGGTCATCGAGCCGTTGAACACGTCCTGGTCGCCCGGGAAGGTACCGGCGTCGGCGTACTGCCATACGGTCCAGCTGGACCAGCCCGGTGGCAATGTCCCGGCGGAGGTGTCGTAGTGCGCGATGTCGAGCAGTTGGTCGCTGAACGCGCTGCTGTTGCCGGTGCAGGGATTCCACCAGTTGACGTTGGTGTAGATGAGTGTCGGCCGGCCGGTACGCACCCGCACCTCATTGACGAAGTTGCGGATCCACGACACCATCGCGGTCGTCGACACGCCGTAGCACGGCGACGGCGCCACGTACGTGCCGCCGGACTGGTACGGCCACTCCAGGTCGAGCATGACGGGCAGCGTCTTGCCGTCATTGGCGAACTGGGCGTGGTCAAGGAAGTAGTCGGCCTGCGCGACCGGGTCCGGCGAGTCGGGGCGGGCGAAGACGTACCCACCGGCGTACAGACCCGCGGCCTTCGCGCCGTTGTACTGGCCGTTGAAGTACGGGTTGACGTACGACGTGCCCTCGGTCGCCTTCGCATAGGCGAACTTTGCGCCGTTGGCCGCCTGCTGCGTCCAGTTGATATTGCCTTGATAGCTTGCGACATCCATACCCAGCACCGAGTATCCGGGAGGTGCGGCCGCGGCCAGCCGGCCCGAGTCGGCCTGCGCGCCGGGCGGCCGGCCCGCCCGTGCGGAGCCGCCGTCGCCAGGCACGTAGGCCCCCGTAGCGGCAGCATGGGCGGGCGCGGCGGCGCTGCCGGCGACGACACAGAGCACAGCGGCGAGCGCGACAACCACCCGCCCCGCAACAGTCTTGCGATACATGAGGGGTCTCCATCCAATTCGGCTTGCTCGATTGACGGAGGAGTTCCCCGACCCGGCCGCAGGCCGCGCGGAACCTGGGCCGCCGCCGAGAGGCGGCGCGCCGCTGCGCTGGGTTCCTGGTGGTGACGCCCGTGATCAGGTGCGGACCGGAGGTGGAGCGCCAGCCTCCGTCGGGGCTCGGCGCCGATAAGAACGATGCCAGTGGCGATAGACCGCCGTCACCGGTCCGGGCACGTCCGGAACCGGCCTGGCCGCAACCGGCCCACGGCCAGGAACCGGATGTTCGGCCCTCAGGCTGTCAGCAACAGCGGTGGCACACCCGCTCGGCCGGGTACTACAGCCAGCCCGCGCGGGCGGCGAGCAGGCCGGCCTCGAAGCGGCTGCGCGCGCCGAGGCGCTCCATCATGTCGGCCATCATCCGGCGGCAGGTTCGCTCGGAGACGCCCAGCCGTTTGGCGGCCGACTCGTCGGTGCGGCCTTGGCTGAGCAGGTTCAGCAGCTCCCGCTCCTGCGCCGTGGCGCCTTCGCGGTCGCGCGCCTGGCTCGCGCCCAGCGGGACGGCGCTGGCCCATACCTGCTCGAACAGCGCGACCAGCGAGGCCACCACGCCGCGGCTGGTCAGCCGGAGCACCCCGCGCGCGGTGTTCGCGGGGTCCACCGGCACGATCGCGGTGGTGCGGTCGAAGACCAACATCCGCGGCGGCAGCAGCGGTGCCGCGCGGACCTCGGCGCCGGCCGCGGTCAGACCCTGTGCGTACGCCAGGGTGCCCTTGTCGTTGCGGGCGCTCTCCTGCATCGCGGTGCGAATCGTGACGTTGCGCGCCAGGAGCTCGGCGTTGTTGCGCTCGGCCGCCTCCACGGCGTAAGGCCTCTGCACGCCGGGCATGATGCTCAGCAGTTCGACGCGCGCCGAGCCGGCCAACTCCTCGATCTGCTGGAGGACGGCGTCCATGCCGAGCACCTGGGTGGCCTCCGCCGCGCCCTGGACTGACTGCTGCTCCGCGTAATCGGCCACCATGGCCGCCATGGCGGCCTGGCCCGCGGCGATGCGCTGCGTGCGCGCTTCGAGCTCCGCCTGCTGCTTGGCCAGCAGCGACTGAAGGCCGACGGCGGGGCTGACCGCGCGCAGCTGGGTCTCCTGCTCGATCGAACGGCGAAGCAACGAGAGCTCGAAGAGCTCGTCGAGCGCGGAACGCACCGCGTCCGGCCCGACCGTCAGATCCCGGGCTAGATCGTCCACGCCCCAGGCAGGGTGAGCCAGCAGAAGGCGGTAGACGCTTTCCGAGGTCGCGTCCAGACCGAAGAACTCCAGCATCAATCCCCCGTGGTTGCTGCCAGCAGGCCCGACCGATGATCGAGCTACGTGATTCTTCCACCCTGCGGGCGGCGCGAGCAAGGCACTGCCAATTCGGACATTTTTGGTCGTACTGCATGGACGATTCCGGCCTGGCCGGAAGAGGTCAAGCGGGGAGCCTTTCGATCCGCCGCCGGGCCGGGAAATGTCTTCCTCACCGGCTGCGGAGCACGCCGGACTCGGCCCCGGAAAGCCTCCGGGGCGGCAATACCGAAAATAACGAAGAGGAGCCGATCCATGTCTATTTCCGCCCGCCGGAATACCGCTGTCACTGCGATGCTCCTGGCTGTCGCCGCGTTCTTCGCACTGTCGGTGGCGACGGCCGCCGGGTCCGGGAGCGCTCGGGCCGACGGCATCATCACCGTCCGGCCCACCCCGCCGGCGCATCCCGACGGCGCGATCTGGGACTGACGTGATGTACCTGGTCAACATCGCGATCAAGCGGACCCCCGACGCCGCTTTCCCAGTTCTTGCCGAAGACCAGGCGATTGCGGCCCTCCGGGCGGAAGTGGCGCCGGACGACGGCCTGGAACACATCAGCGCCCGCGCCGGTCCGGATGTTGTGCACGTCGGAATCTTCTGGCTGTCCCACAATCGCGAAACAGCCGAAATGAACGCCCTCCGCCTCTGCCGGAAAGCGCTGGAGCATCAGCCGCTCCTCGTCGGCTGGCAGCTCGCCGACGGCATTTCCTGAATTCGCATTCCACGAATTGGAGCGATTGATGTTCACCTCCAAGAATCTCCGGATCGGAACCCTTGGTGCGATCGTGGCCACTATCGGCCTGGCCGTTCTCACCGGCTGTTCATCCGCCGGCCAACCGGCCGCCGAATCCGTACCGTCCACCACCGCCGGGCTTCCTTCGCCGGCCTCGCCGGCCGACGCCCCGGCCCCCTCCACCGGCACGACCACGACCGCGGCCCCCGAGCCGAGCCGGACCACGACGGCCTCCGCCGCGAACCCGACCACGACGGCTCCGGCACCCGGGACGACCACCGCGCCCGCGCGATCGGCGGTGGACCCCTGCCCCGTCAGCGTCGCCACGCTCCTGGAAGCGCTGCGCGCCAGCGCGGACTTCTACCAGCGCGCGGCGCGTCCCGCCGCGCTGCGGGACGCGTCCTGCGCGAGTGGATACGCCGTGGCCAGCACCGTCTTCGACGGACAGCACCAGACCACGGAGATCGTGTTCGGCTTCGACGCCACCGCGCCCCGCTGGCGCCCGCTCAACCTCGGCAGCGCCGACATCTGCGTCGGCTTCGTCCCGGGCGACGCCGCCGCGAAGCTCGCCGCCTGCCAGTGATCAAACGCCCCCAAAGCTCTGGCCGCGTGACCATGCGGCCGGCGTCCCACCCCTCGATGGAAGGAAATCAGCCTTGCGTACCCATCTGCGCCACCGTGTCGCCGCGCTCCTCGGTGGCGTGCTGGCGGCCACGGGCCTCACCGTGCTCGGCACGCCCGCGCACGCCTCGTTCACCTCGACCGTCGGCGGCGACATCACCCGCTCGGAAGTCATGGAACGCGCACAGTACTGGGTGGACCATCAGCCCGGTGCGTACTCGAGCGACGGAAGCGGGTACTCACCCGATCCGACCGGCTCGCGGAACTACCGGCGTGACTGCTCCGGCTACGTCGACATGGCGTGGCACGCCAACTCGGACAACACGACGTTCAACATGGCCAACATCTCGACCGCGATCAGCCGCTCCGACCTGCGCCCGGGCGACATCCTCAACGACGAGCAGCACCACGTGATCCTGTTCAAGCGGTGGGACGACAGCTCGCACACCACCTTCGACTACTACTCGTTCGGCTCGACGCCGGTCAAACTCAAGACCAACATCTCGATTTCCGCGTCCTCGTTCGACGGGCACCCGAACTCCGAGTACGTCGCCCGCCGATACATCCACATCCAGGACGACGCACCCGCACCTCGCCCGTTGGG
>NZ_JBITDU010000050.1:0-5227 GCF_044454505.1 Dactylosporangium sp. NPDC051541 | reverse complement strand
AAACGGTGTGTGTTGGTTGTTTGAGAACTCAACAGGGTGCTTGTTAAGCCAGTGCCAATAGATATACCCCGTGGCATGGGCTGCGCTTCTTCGGAGGTGTGGTTGCGTGTCTGGGATTCCTTTGGTGACAACGATTGTTTGTTGCCGGGTGATTGATTCACCAACGCAGATTTGTTGGAGAGTTTGATCCTGGCTCAGGACGAACGCTGGCGGCGTGCTTAACACATGCAAGTCGAGCGGAAAGGCCCTTCGGGGTACTCGAGCGGCGAACGGGTGAGTAACACGTGAGTAACCTGCCCTAGGCTTTGGGATAACCCTCGGAAACGGGGGCTAATACCGAATATTCATGCGATGTGGCATCACATCGTGTGGAAAGTTTTTCGGCCTGGGATGGGCTCGCGGCCTATCAGCTTGTTGGTGGGGTGATGGCCTACCAAGGCGACGACGGGTAGCCGGCCTGAGAGGGCGACCGGCCACACTGGGACTGAGACACGGCCCAGACTCCTACGGGAGGCAGCAGTGGGGAATATTGCACAATGGGCGGAAGCCTGATGCAGCGACGCCGCGTGAGGGATGAAGGCCTTCGGGTTGTAAACCTCTTTCGACAGGGACGAAGCGCAAGTGACGGTACCTGTAGAAGAAGCGCCGGCCAACTACGTGCCAGCAGCCGCGGTAAGACGTAGGGCGCGAGCGTTGTCCGGATTTATTGGGCGTAAAGAGCTCGTAGGCGGCTTGTTGCGTCAGCTGTGAAAACCCGCAGCTCAACTGTGGGCTTGCAGCTGATACGGGCAGGCTTGAGTTCGGTAGGGGAGACTGGAATTCCTGGTGTAGCGGTGAAATGCGCAGATATCAGGAGGAACACCGGTGGCGAAGGCGGGTCTCTGGGCCGATACTGACGCTGAGGAGCGAAAGCGTGGGGAGCGAACAGGATTAGATACCCTGGTAGTCCACGCTGTAAACGTTGGGCGCTAGGTGTGGGGGGCCTCTCCGGTTCTCTGTGCCGCAGCTAACGCATTAAGCGCCCCGCCTGGGGAGTACGGCCGCAAGGCTAAAACTCAAAGGAATTGACGGGGGCCCGCACAAGCGGCGGAGCATGCGGATTAATTCGATGCAACGCGAAGAACCTTACCTGGGTTTGACATGTGCGCTAAAGCCGTGGAGACACGGTGTCCTTCGGGGGCGTTCACAGGTGGTGCATGGCTGTCGTCAGCTCGTGTCGTGAGATGTTGGGTTAAGTCCCGCAACGAGCGCAACCCTTGTTCGATGTTGCCAGCGGTTCGGCCGGGGACTCATCGAAGACTGCCGGGGTCAACTCGGAGGAAGGTGGGGATGACGTCAAGTCATCATGCCCCTTATGTCCAGGGCTTCACGCATGCTACAATGGCCGGTACAAAGGGCTGCGATACCGTGAGGTGGAGCGAATCCCAAAAAGCCGGTCTCAGTTCGGATCGGGGTCTGCAACTCGACCCCGTGAAGTCGGAGTCGCTAGTAATCGCAGATCAGCAACGCTGCGGTGAATACGTTCCCGGGCCTTGTACACACCGCCCGTCACGTCACGAAAGTCGGCAACACCCGAAGCCGGTGGCCCAACCCTTGTGGAGGGAGCCGTCGAAGGTGGGGCTGGCGATTGGGACGAAGTCGTAACAAGGTAGCCGTACCGGAAGGTGCGGCTGGATCACCTCCTTTCTAAGGAGCACCTTCAGCCGAAAGGCTGCAAGGGGCCCGCACCGCCCGAATGTGGTGGTGGGGTGCTCATAGGCGGAGACACTGGCGAAGGTCCTGCGGACAACGGTCCCGGAATCAAGTACAGCCGGCGCGAGTCGGAGTGGAACGGTTCTGGGATGCGGTTTGTGGCGATCGTACAGGCACCCTGTTGAGTCCTGAAATAACCAGCACGCACGTGCGACGGTTTGTTTCAGTCGAGACTCACACTGGTTCAAGGACCACGGACAATCATTTCCGAAGGCTTGGACACACGACGGTGTGTGGTCTGGTGTTGGTTGAGAATTGCACAGTGGATGCGAGCATCTTTATTGCTTTGTGGTCAAGTTGCTGAGGGCGTACGGTGGATGCCTTGGCACCAGGAGCCGATGAAGGACGTGGGAGGCCGCGATAGGCCTGGGGGAGCTGTCAACCGAGCTGTGATCCCAGGG
Source organism: Dactylosporangium sp. NPDC051541 (assembly GCF_044454505.1). Lineage (NCBI taxonomy): Bacteria > Bacillati > Actinomycetota > Actinomycetes > Micromonosporales > Micromonosporaceae > Dactylosporangium > Dactylosporangium sp. NPDC051541. Next base: position 3,074 of record NZ_JBITDU010000050.1, on the reverse strand, counting down.
TGTCCGAATGGGGGAACCCGGCACCAGTCATGTGGTGTCACTCCTGCCTGAATACATAGGGCAGTGAGGGGGAACGCGGGGAAGTGAAACATCTCAGTACCCGCAGGAAGAGAAAACAACATGTGATTCCGTGAGTAGTGGCGAGCGAAAGCGGATGAGGCTAAACCGTGTACGTGTGATACCCGGCAGGGGTTGCGTATTCGGGGTTGTGGGACGTGTCTTGCTTGGTCTGCCGGCCTTGCGCACAGTCAGAAAATTGTGGGTTAGCTGAAGTCGACTGGAAAGTCGTGCCGTAGACGGTGAGAGCCCGGTACGCGAAAATTCACAATCTGTGTTGATGTGTTCCCGAGTAGCGGCGGACTCCTGAAATCTGCCGTGAATCTGCCAGGACCACCTGGTAAGCCTAAATACTCCCTGGTGACCGATAGCGGACGAGTACCGTGAGGGAAAGGTGAAAAGTACCCCGGGAGGGGAGTGAAATAGTACCTGAAACCGTGCGCCTACAATCCGTCGGAGCGTCCTTGTCTTTGGGCAAGGGGTGACGGCGTGCCTTTTGAAGAATGAGCCTGCGAGTTAGCGATACGTGGCGAGGTTAACCCGTGTGGGGGAGCCGTAGCGAAAGCGAGTCTGAATAGGGCGTTCAGTCGCGTGTCCTAGACCCGAAGCGGAGTGATCTAGCCATGGGCAGGCTGAAGCGCGGGTAAGACCGCGTGGAGGGCCGAACCCACCAACGTTGAAAAGTTGGGGGATGACCTGTGGTTAGGGGTGAAAGGCCAATCAAACTCCGTGATAGCTGGTTCTCCCCGAAATGCATTTAGGTGCAGCGTCACGTGTTTCTTGCCGGAGGTAGAGCACTGGATGGCCTAGGGGGCCTACAAGCTTACTGAAGTCAACTAAACTCCGAATGCCGGTAAGTGAGAGCGTGGCAGTGAGACTGCGGGGGATAAGCTTCGTAGTCGAGAGGGAAACAGCCCAGATCACCAGCTAAGGCCCCTAAGCGTGTGCTAAGTGGTAAAGGATGTGGGGTCGCATAGACAACCAGGAGGTTGGCTTAGAAGCAGCCACCCTTGAAAGAGTGCGTAATAGCTCACTGGTCAAGTGGTTCCGCGCCGACAATGTAGCGGGGCTCAAGCACACCGCCGAAGCTGTGGCATTCACATGATAACCAGGCCTTCGTGGTCCAGGTGTGTGGATGGGTAGGGGAGCGTCGTGTCACCGGTGAAGCGGCGGAGTGATCCAGCCGTGGAGGTGACGCGAGTGAGAATGCAGGCATGAGTAGCGAAAGCAGGGTGAGAAACCCTGCCGCCGGATGACCAAGGGTTCCAGGGCCAGGCTAATCCGCCCTGGGTGAGTCGGGGCCTAAGGCGAGGCCGAGAGGCGTAGTCGATGGACAACGGGTTGATATTCCCGTACCCGCGTAGAAGCGTCCATGCTGAACCTGCTTGTACTAACCTCACAATGGTCTGAACCTTTCGGGGGGATGGCCGGCGTTTGGGAACTCGGGTGGTAGTAGGCAAGCGATGGGGTGACGCAGGAGGGTAGCTGGACCCGGCCGGTGGTTGTGCCGGGGCAAGCGTGTAGCCCGTGCTGTAGGCAAATCCGCAGCACATGAGGGTGAGGCGTGATGCGGAGCCGTTCAGGTGAAGTCAGTGATCCCATGCTGCCGAGAAAAGCCTCTAGCGAGTTTCGAGCGGCCCGTACCCCAAACCGACACAGGTGGTCAGGTAGAGAATACCGAGGCGATCGGGCGAACTGTGGTTAAGGAACTCGGCAAATTGCCCCCGTAACTTCGGGAGAAGGGGGGCCACCGATGGTGAGACCACATGCTGGTGGAGCGGTTGGTGGCCGCAGAGACCAGGGGGAAGCGACTGTTTACTAAAAACACAGGTCCATGCTAAGTCGTAAGACGACGTATATGGACTGACGCCTGCCCGGTGCTGGAACGTTAAGGGGACCTGTTAGTCTTTCGGGGCGAAGCGGAGAACTTAAGCGCCAGTAAACGGCGGTGGTAACTATAACCATCCTAAGGTAGCGAAATTCCTTGTCGGGTAAGTTCCGACCTGCACGAATGGCGTAACGACTTCCCCACTGTCTCAACCACAGGCCCGGCGAAATTGCACTACGAGTAAAGATGCTCGTTACGCGCGGCAGGACGGAAAGACCCCGGGACCTTCACTATAGCTTGACATTGGTACTCGAATTCGATTGTGTAGGATAGGTGGGAGCCGGTGAAGTCCTCACGCCAGTGGGGGTGGAGGCAAGCTTGAAATACCACTCTGTTGGATTTGGGTATCTAACCTTGGGCCGTGAGCCGGTTCAGGGACAGTGTCTGGTGGGTAGTTTAACTGGGGCGGTTGCCTCCTAAAAGGTAACGGAGGCGCCCAAAGGTTCCCTCAGCCTGGTTGGCAATCAGGTGTTGAGTGCAAGTACACAAGGGAGCTTGACTGCGAGACTGACAGGTCGAGCAGGGACGAAAGTCGGGACTAGTGATCCGGCACTGGCATGTGGAAGCGGTGTCGCTCAACGGATAAAAGGTACCCCGGGGATAACAGGCTGATCTTCCCCAAGAGTCCATATCGACGGGATGGTTTGGCACCTCGATGTCGGCTCGTCGCATCCTGGGGCTGGAGTAGGTCCCAAGGGTTGGGCTGTTCGCCCATTAAAGCGGTACGCGAGCTGGGTTTAGAACGTCGTGAGACAGTTCGGTCCCTATCCGCCGCGCGCGTAGGATACTTGAGAAGGGCTGTCCCTAGTACGAGAGGACCGGGACGGACGAACCTCTGGTGTGCCAGTTGTTCTGCCAAGAGCACGGCTGGTTGGCTACGTTCGGAAGGGATAACCGCTGAAAGCATCTAAGCGGGAAGCTCGCTTCGAGATGAGGTATCCCACCCCTTGAGGGTTAAGGCCCCCAGCGAGACCACTGGGTTGATAGGCCGGAAGTGGAAGCCTGGTAACAGGTTTGAGCTGACCGGTACTAATAGGCCGAGGACTTGACCTACAAACCAAGCAACGAAGACAACGCATCCACTGTGTGATTCTGAACCAATACCAGAACGCACCCGAACCCCGTTGAC
>NZ_JBITDU010000049.1:0-6385 GCF_044454505.1 Dactylosporangium sp. NPDC051541 | reverse complement strand
CGATCTGCGGTTCGCCGGTGGCGAGGGCGGTTTCGAGGGGGAGGGTGTCGTCGGTGTCGAGGATGGTGATGCGACCTGGGTGTTCGCTCTGGGCGGTGCGGGCGAGGCCCCAGACGGCGGCGGCGGGGAGGTCGGTGATGGCGCCGATGGGGACCGCGCCGTGGGTGACGACCGCGATCGGTGCCTCGTCGCGGAGGGCTGCCTGGAGGGCGTGGAGGGTGGTTTCGGTGAGGCGGTGCGTCTCGGCCGCCACGTCCGTTTCGGGGGTCGCGGCGGCGGCGATGGTGACCACGTCGGTCGGCGCGTTCGTCGACACCGGGGCCGACAGCTCGCTCCACGACACCGTGAACAGCCCGTCGCGAACGCCCGCCGCCCGCTGCACCACCGGCGCGGGCCGCACCAGCAGCGACGCGACCCGGGCGACCGGCGTGCCGTCCGGGTCGGTCAGCAGCAGCGACACCTCGTCCGGGCCGCCGACCGTGATCGTCGCCCGCAGCCGGCGCCCGGCCGGCGCGAACAGGGTCGCGCCGCTCCACGTGAACGGCAGCCGCACCTCGCCGGACCCTTCGCCCGGTCGCGCGAGGACGTGCAGCACGCCGTCGAACAACGCCGGGTGCACCGCGTGGCCGGCCGGTTCGGCGGTCTCGGGCAGCTCCACCTCGGCGTGCACGGTCTCGCCGGTCCGCCACGCGGCGCGCAGCACCTGGAACGCCGGACCGTACTCCAGCCCGGCCTCGGCCAGGGTGTCGTAGAGGTCGTCGAGGTCGATCGGGACGGCACCGGGCGGCGGCCAGGCCGTGTCGGCGCTCGGTGGCTCGACGGCGGCCGACGACAGCGAGGCGGTGGCGTGGCGGGTCCACGGCTCGGGTGCTTCGCCGTCGGCCGGTTCGATCCGCGAGTGTACGGCGAGCTCCGCCCCGGTCACGGTGACCTGGATCTGGGTCGGCGCCGTGATGGTGAGCGGCGCGTGCAGGGTCAGTTCGTCGATGCCGGTCGCGTCGGCCTGCGCGGCGGCGTGCCAGGCGAGGTCGAGGATGGCCGTGCCGGGCAGGATGACGGTGCCGTGGACGCGGTGGTCGGCGAGCCAGGGCTGGGTCGCCGGGTCGAGGCGGCCGGTGTGGATCTGGGTGGCGCTGTCGGCGGCCTGGACGGCGGTGGGGACGAGCGGATGGTCGGTGGCGGTGAGGCCGAGGCTGCGGGCGTCGGTGGTGGGCGCGTTGTGCAGCCAGAACGGCTGGTGCTGGAACGGGTAGGTGGGGATGGTCGCCGGTCTGGCGTCGGTGCTGGGCCAGGTGACGGCGGTGGTGGTGTGGGTGTGGATTCTCGCGATGGCGTTCGCGAGGGTCTCGGCGTGCGGCTCGTCGCGGCGCTGGGTGGGGATGGTGAGCGCGTCGGCCGGCGTCAGCGGGGTCAGGGTCGCGTGCGGCCCGATCTCGATGTAGGTGTTGGCGCCGAGGCTTTCGAGGGCGGCGATCGTGTCGTGGAAGCGGACGGTCTGCCGGATGTGGTTGGTCCAGTACTCGGGGGAGGTCGGCTCGCCGGCGGTGATGATCGGTGTGTGGGGTTGGTTGTAGGTGAGCGTGGCGGCGATGTCGTGGAATTGCTGGAGGATCGCGTCGGTGTGGCGTGAGTGGTAGGCGTGGGCGGTGTTGAGCGTTCTGGTTTTGCGGCCGAGCTGTTCGAAGTGTGTCTGGATGAGCTGCAAATCGTCTTTGGTACCGGCTACAACAATGCTGGTGGGGCCGTTGATGGTGGCGATGTCGACGGTCGGGTGGCTGCGTAGGACGTCGAGGACTTCGGCTTCGGTGGCCTGGATGGCGAGCATGGCGCCGGCGGGCATGGTGTGCATGAGTGTGGCGCGGGCGGTCACTATCTTGGCCGCGTCGGCGAGGTTCCAGATGCCGGCGTGGTAGGCGGCGGTGAGTTCGCCGATGGAGTGCCCGGCGTAGTGGGTCGGCTTGATGCCGTGGTGGGTGAGTGTGGCGTGCAGTGCGGTCTGGATGGCGAAGAGGGCGGGCTGCGTGTACAGGGTCGTGTTCAGTTCGGGGGTGTCGATGACCTGCAGTAGGGGTTTGGGCAGGTGCGGGTCGAGGGCTTCGCAGACGGTGTTCAGCGTGGCGGTGAAGACCGGGTCAGTGTTGTACAGGCCGAGCGCCATGCCCGGGTACTGGCTGCCTTGGCCGGAGAACAGGAACGCGACCCGGGCGGCGATCGGTCCACCGGCTGGGGTGACGGTGAGGTTCGGGTGTTCCGCGCCGGTCGCGAGGGCGTGGAGGGCATCGGCGTGGTTGCCGGTGATCACGGCCCGGTGGGCGAAGAGGGCCCGGCCGGTCAGAGCCGCGGCGATCTGGGCGGGGCCGGCGTCGAGACTTTCCAGCCGGCCGGCGTAGCGCCGCAACGCGTCGGGGGTCTTGGCCGACAGGCGCCAGGTCGCGGGCTGGTCATCGACCGCATCGATCGGTGCCGGGGTTGGGGGCTGTTCGATGATCAGGTGGGCGTTGGTGCCGCTGATGCCGAAGGAGGACACGGCGGCGCGGCGAGGGCGGTCGACGGCGGGCCACGGGGTCGGCTCGATCAGGAGTCGCAGGCCGCTGGTGTCCCAGTCCAGGTGGGGGCTGGGCGCGTCGACGTGCAACGTCTGCGGCAGCGTCGCGTGGCGGATGGCCTGGACCATCTTGATGACGCCGGCGACACCGGCCGCGGCCTGGGAGTGGCCGATGTTGGACTTGATCGAACCCAGCAACAAAGGCTGGTCGCGGTCGCGGCCGTAGGTGTTGGCGAGGGCTTGGGCCTCGATCGGGTCGCCCAGTGTGGTGCCGGTGCCGTGCGCTTCGACCGCGTCGACGTCGGCTGTGGTGAGGCCGGCGTTGGCCAGGGCCTGGCGGATGACCCGCTCCTGGGAGGGCCCGTTGGGGGCGGTGAGGCCGTTGCTGGCGCCGTCCTGGTTCACGGCGCTGCCGCGGATCACGGCCAGGACCTGGTGGCCGTTGGCTTCGGCGTCCGACAGGCGTTCCAGGACGAGCAGGCCGACGCCTTCGCTCCAGATCGCGCCGTCGGCGTCGGCGGCGAAGGACTTGCAGCGCGCCTGGGGCGACAGGCCGCGCTGGCGGCTGAACTCGATGAACACGCCGGGTGTGGCCATGACGGTGACGCCGCCGGCGAGGGCCAGGTCGCATTCGCCCTGCTGCAGGGACTGTGCGGCGAGGTGCATGGCGACGAGGGAGCTGGAGCAGGCGGTGTCGACGCTGACCGCCGGGCCCTCGAGACCGTACGTGTAGGACAGCCGGCCCGAGGCCACCGACGCGGCGCTGCCGGTGCCGATGTAACCCTCGAACCCGATGGGAGTGTTGGGCATGAGGCGGGTGCCGTAGTCGCCGTACATGATGCCGGTGAACACGCCGGTGCTGCTGCCGCGCAGGGTGGCCGGGTCGATGCCGGCGTCCTCGAGGCTCTCCCACGCGGTCTCCAGGAGGAGCCGCTGCTGCGGGTCGGTGGCCAGGGCCTCGCGGGGGCTGATGCCGAAGAAGTCGGCGTCGAACCGGTCGGCGTCGTGCAGGAACCCGCCCTCGCGGACATACGCGGTGCCGGGGTGGTCGGGGTCCGGGTGGTACAGCCGGTCCAGGTTCCAGCCGCGGTTCGTCGGGAAGCCCGTGATGGCGTCGCCGCCGTCGACGACCAGCTGCCAGAGCCCGTCCGGTGTGGACACCCCGCCCGGGTAGCGGCAGGCCATGCCGACGATCGCGATCGGCTCCCCGGTGGCCGGCGTCGCGGCCGTCGCGGTCGCAGCGGCGGGCTCGGCGTGGGTGAGGACGTGGTGCAGGTAGTGCGTGACGTGGCGGGGTGTGGGGTGGTCGAAGATGAGGGTGGCCGGCAGTCGCAGCCCGGTAGTGGCGTTGAGCCGGTTGCGCAGTTCGACCGCGGTGAGGGAGTCGAAGCCGAGCTCCTGGAACGGCCGGTCGGCGTCGATGGTGTCGGAGCCCGTGTGGCCGAGCACCGTCGCGGTGGTGCCGCGGACCGTGGTGAGCAGCAGCTCCAGCTGCTCCTCCGGGCTCAGGTCGGCGAGGCGGCGGGCGAGGGTGCCGCCGGTGGGGCGGGTGGCCACCCGGACCAGGCCGCGCAGCAGCGCCGGCAGCGCGCCGGTGGCGGCCTGGCGGCGCAGCGTCGCCGGGACGATCGGCAGCGCCACCGAGACGGGCCGGCCGGTGGAGCGCAGGGCCGCATCGAACAGCCGGTGCGCGTGCTCGGCGGTGAGCATCTCGAAGCCGCTGCGGGCCAGGCGCTGGAGGTCGGCCGACTCGAGGTGCCCGGTCATCGACGACACCGGCGCCCACAGCCCCCAGGCGATGCTGGTGGTGTCGGGGCGGTGGGCGGCGAGCGCGTCCAGGAACGCATTGGCGGCCGCGTAGTTGGCCTGCCCGGCCGTGCCGAGCGTGCCCGACGCCGACGAGTAGCAGACCAGCCGCGTCTGCGGCGGCAGCCGCCGGGCCAACGCCCAGGCGCCGTCGACCTTCGGTCGCAGCACCGCGTGCAGCCGCTCCGGGGTCAGCGAGTCCACCAGGCCGTCGTCGACCACGCCGGCGGTGTGCACCACCAGACCGAAGGAGTGCTCCGCCAGCAGGGCGTCGAGCTGCACCGGGTCCGTGACGTCGCACGCCGCGACGACCGCCTCCGCGCCCAGCTCCCGCAGCGCCGCGACGAGGTCGGCGGCGCCGGGTGCGGCCGCACCGGCCCGGCCGGCCAAAACGATTGTGGTCGCACCGCGGCCGGCCAGGTGCCGGGCCAGGAGCCCGCCGAGGGTGCCGGTGCCACCGGTGATCAGTACCGGCCCGTCGAGGCGCGGTCCGTCGCCGGTCGGCGCCGCGGCCGGGGCCAGCCGCGGGGCGTACAGCCGGCCGTCGCGAACGGCGATCTGCGGCTCACCCGTGGCCAGGGCGGTCTCGACGGGCAGGGTGTCGTCGGTGTCGACGAGCGTGATCCGGTCCGGATGTTCGGTCTGGGCGCTGCGGGTCAGGCCCCAGACGGCGGCGGCGGGGAGGTCGGTGATGTCGCCGATGGGTACCGCGCCGTGGGTGACGACCGCGATGGGCGCGTCGCCGTGCAGGGCGTCCTGGAGCAGCCGCAGGGTCTCCTCGGCGAGCCGGTGCGCCGCGGCCGGGACGTCCGGCTCACCCGGGTCGGAGCCGGCGACGATCGTCACCCCGTCGACCGGCGCGGGCGCGGGTGGCGGGGCGGTCACCTCGGTCCAGTCGAGCGTGAAGAGGCTGTTGCGGATGACCGACTCGGGCGCGACCTGACCGGCCTCGACCGGCCGGGTGCTGACCGTGCCGATCGTCGCCGCCGGTGTGCCGTCGGCGCGGTACAGCCGGACGGTGTGGTGGTTGCCGCTGGCCGTGAGCCGGACCCGGAGGGCGTGCTCGGCCGGGTTGTGCACGGCGACGTCGGCGAACGTGAACGGCAGCCGCGCGGGGCCGCCGGCCGCGGCGTCGGTGAGCGCGATGGTGTGCAGCGCGGCGTCGAGGAGCGCGGGGTGGATCCGGTGGTCGCCGGTGCGGATGCTGTCGGGGAGGCTCAGCTCGGCGTAGATGTCGGTGCCGTGCCGCCACGCGGTGTGCAGGCCCTGGAACGCCGGGCCGTAGCCGAGTCCGGCGTCAGCGAGGGTGTCATAGAAGTCGTCGAGGTCGATCGCGTCGGCGCCGGCGGGGGGCCACTCGGCCGGGGCCGGGCGGGGGACGGCCGCCGTGGTGGCGACGGTCGCGGTGGCGTGGCGGGTCCAGGGCTGGGGTTCGTCGTCGCCGGGTGTCTCGGTCCGCGAGTGTACGGCGATCTCCGGGCCGGTGACGGTGACCTGGATCTGGGTGGGTCCGGTGATGGTGAGCGGGCTGTGCAGGGTCAGCTCGTCGATGCCGGCCCCGGCGGCGTGCGTTTCGGCCGCGTGCAGGGCGAGGTCGAGGATCGCGGTGCCGGGCAGCACGATGGTGCCGTGCACGGCGTGGTCGGCGAGCCAGGTCTGCGTGCTCGGGTCGAGGCGGCCGGTGTAGATGAGTGCCGCACCGTCGGCGGTGTGGACGGCACTCGGGATGAGCGGGTGGTTCGTCGCCGTCTGGCCGAGGTGGCGCGGGTTGTTGGTGGCCGTCGTGCTGGTCCGCAGCCAGTACGACTGCCGCTGGAACGGGTAGGTGGGCAGGGTGGTGGTGTCGCGGGGTGTGTCGGGCCAGGTGATGTCAAGGCCGTGGTGCCAGGCGGTGGTGATGTTGGCGTGGATGGTGTGCCAGGTGCCGAGGTTTCGGCGGAGGGTTCCGAGGACGGTGTGGGGTTGGTTGTCCAGGGTGTCGTGGATGGGGTTGGTGAGGATGGGGTGGGGGCTGGCTTCGATGAAGGTGCGGTA
>NZ_JBITDU010000048.1:0-7009 GCF_044454505.1 Dactylosporangium sp. NPDC051541 | reverse complement strand
CGGCCGACCGGGGTGAAGCAGTCATGTCCCTGATTGTCCTAGCCACCAACCCGATCGACCGACAGCGACTCACCGAGAACACGAAAGATCTTTAACAGCTGATGCTGAAGTCGTCCGCCCGCAGCGCCGTGACCTTCGCGACGCCGCCGACGACGCTGCCGCCGATGGTGATGCGCACGAGCACCGTGGCCGGGCTGCTCGACCAACTGACATTGAACTTCGTGTACGTCGCTGACGACGACATGGTGCGCAGGTCACGAGCCACGTAGGTGAAGCTGACCGGTTCGATGATCTCCAGGGCCATGTCCTCGGTCGCGGGGATGGCCGGGGTCTTCGCCGGGTCCAGGAAGACCGACGCCGTGCAGAACGCACCCGGCGTGATCGCCACCGTGCGCTGCACCGAGGAGAAGCCGGCGCCGGTCTGGGCAATGAACGCGTCCTGCACGCCGGAGCGCGGGCCCAGGTTGCTGAAGCCGCCGGCGCCGTTGCCCACGTGTGTGAACGACCACGCCTGCGGGGCGGGTGGCGGCTCAAAGCCGTCGGTGAACACCGGGGCGGCGCTGGCCGGTCCGGCGTTGAAGGCGAGACCGGCGACCGCGGTGCCGGCGATGATGAGCAGTGATCTGAGGAAGGTTCGCATGGCTCTACCGTGCGGCCATCCCGGCCGGACCGGCAGGCCGCGGCACCGAATCTGCCGCCCAACTGCCGGTTGCACTGGTCGCCGCGTCGTCCACCGGACACTTGAGCGATCGCAAAACAGGAGGGGACGCATGGTGCTCTGCCTCGAGTTGTTCGTGGCCCCGCGACTCCACGAGGTCTGGCGGCATACCTAGGAGCCCGGCCGGCACGCCCGCTGAGACCTGCGGATCTCGTAGATGAAGTGCTAACCTCGGTCTTTCGCTAATTGTTGATCAAGTCTGTCTGTCGACCGGTTGATCTTCTGTGGGTGGTCCGGCCGGGTGTGGGCATGACGGCGGCCCGGCCCTTGGCCGGGCTGCTCCATCTGGTTCGTCGGGGTTGTGGTGGCGGGTTCAGGTGATCGGCTGGGGCAGCGCGGCGAGACGGGCAAACGCGGTGGTGAGATCGGTTGCCCAGGGCCAGGTTTCGGGGATGCGCAGGCGGGTTTGGCGGGCGGTGCGGGTGATCCGTGCGGCGACGTGCAGGAGCCGGTAGCGCAGTTTCTTGGGTTCGGCGGTGGCGAGTTCGCCGTGCAGGAGCAGCATCTGGGTCCAGGCGAGGAGGTCGATGCCGGTCAGCGCGAGGTGCAGCCAGGCCTGGTTGATCGCGAAGACTCGGGACGGGAACCGGCCGAACCCGGTGGCTTTCCCGCAGCGGATGCGGTCTTCGACGCGGGCGTGGGCGCGGTGGCGGGCCTCCAGGTACTGGATCGAGCCGTTGGTGGCCTCGCCGGGTGGGGTGTCGGTGGCCATGACCTGGTGCCGCATGCCCTCGATCGTGTCGAACAGGCTGAGCTGGGCTCCCGGGTGCGGCCGTTCCCGGCGGACGATGAACCGGGTCCCGGGCGGGTAACCGTCGTGCGGGACCAGGCCGGTCAGTTCGCAGACCTCGGCGTTGTCGCGGGGTTCACCGTCGGTGTCCACGGCCGGGACCCAGTCACCGGGCCGGCGTTTGGCGGTGAGGATGGCCTGGCGGATCGGTTCGGTGATCGCGGTCCCGACGGAGAACCGGGTGTCCAGGCCGCGCTCGCGCAGGCCGCGGATGTGGGCCAGGAGACCGAAGGTGCAGCCGGCAGAGTCCGACCGGATCAGGATCGGGGTGCCGTGCCGATGGACGTCCGGGATTTGGGCCAGGGCGTCATCCAGGACGATGATGTGATCGGCCGTGGTGTTCGAACCGGCCCGGCCTTCCCGCAGCAGCCCTGCGAGGGCTTCGTGGGTGTTGTCCAGGAAACACAGCAGCGGGTGATACCCAAACGTTGACTTCCACGTCGGCGTCGCTGCCTCTTTGCCGGAGTGGCAGAGCACGATCGTGGCGTCGATGTCGAGGACCAGACCCGGCACCGCAACGCCTGCCGCCATCGACGGCGGCAAGCTCCCGCAGGTCTCGATCCGTTGTGCCCACGCCATTTCCCGCGCCTGAGCCCGGGCCTGCGCGAGCCGGCCGAGGAGCCGGGTGTCCAGTTTGGACAGCAGCCGCCACGCGGTCGGGTCCGAAGCGACCGAACCGAACAGCTGCGCCTGATCGCGCAGCACAGCCAGATCCGCGATGGCTTCACCGCCATCGGCGAGCAGCACCGCCAGATCCACGGCGATCCGGCCTGGATCGTGCCTGCCCCGACGCTGCCGGAGCCCGGCAAGGACCTCACCGAACCGGGTGCCCAGCCCGGTTGCCTCGGCCACATCGGCCAGGAGCCGGGCACCGGCATGACCGACCACACCCCGCCCGTCGGCACTCACGACGATCTTCGGACGCGTTCCGGTAGCCTGCACTCTGCGGGTGCCTTCCGTAGCGGGCGATCAGGGCCTTCGACAAGCCAGATCTTCCCAGATGGAGGGCACCCTCCCTATTTCTCGATCATGCAGCCCTGCCGCCTTCATGAAGGGACCGGGCTAATAGTCACCGATGAGATTGCCAAGGAATCACTGCCGTCCGCGTATGCTGATGCTCGTTTATCAGTGCAGAGCATTCGCGAATTACTCAGCAATGCCATGGACTTCACGTCGTACCTAAATGCGCTCACGGTGGCTTTCAAAGAGTCACCGGACGGCATCGCGCAGTATTATGTACCGCCCCAGACAACGTCGAAGTTGGACCTCAACCGCTTGATCGAGCGGTGGATCGAAAGCCGTGAGTCGGAACCGGACGACCTTCCAGGCGGCCGTCCTGTCGCCATCTTGGGTGCTTACGGTATTGGCAAAAGCTCCTTTGCTACCTTCCTTGCTGCTACGGCCGCGCAGCGCGCGTTGAAGGAACCACTAGCCAGAAAGCCCGTGTTGATCAAGCTAGGGGACGTTGCTGGTGAGCAAAGCCTCGAGGGCCTGCTTGGTAAGCACTTCACAGCTACAAATCCGGTATCCGGATACCGGTTTGACATCTTCCAGTCGCTCAACGCGTCTGGCGGACTCCTAGTCATACTAGACGGTTTTGATGAGATGAAGCAGTTGCTTTCCTGGAGAGAATTTAAGTATAATCTTGGACAGCTCAATAGACTATGTTCGGGCAATGCAAAAGTTGTATTACTTGGTCGGCCAACCGCGTTTGAGAACGATGAGCAGCACCGTTATGCTCTCCACGGCATAAAACCAACGCCGGTAGGACATATCAACGAGCAAGGTTGGCCCGACTATACAGAAGTAGAGATAGCGCCGCTGCAACGTGATCGAATGATGCAATTTCTAACGCGCTACCTTGGCTTCCGAAATAGCCGAATTGCGTCCGATGCGAGCGCGATGGAAGTCCTCTGGCAAAAGGTCAACTCTCCTCAATTGCGAGACATCTCCCGGCGTCCGGTTCAACTTCGAATGCTTGCCGAAATTCTCCCGACGTATAAGGGCGAGCTTGCCACTCTTGACCTCGCGGCCGTTTACGACATTTTCATCGACCGACTAATATCAGAAGTGATCGAAAGAGAAGAAACTAAGCATAGTCGATTAGCCTTTTCTGGCCAGGAGAGACGCCGTTTCCTCGCGGACTTCGCGTACTGGCTGTGGACGACTCGTGGAGTCTCGGCTGATGCCGACCGAATTCCTGACGCGCTGTTCGCACCGTTCATCAAGGAAGACGATCTTGAGCGCACGCGTCGTGATCTTATTGCTGGCTCGCCTCTCGACCGAAGATCGGGCGAACGCATCCGCTTCCCCCATCGGTCATTCCAGGAATTCCTGGTCGCTGAACGACTCTGGGCAAAAATAGTCGATGGAACCGCTACAATGGAAACCGTTGAGAGCTTCGTTACCCGCGATGTCGCCATTTTTCTGTCGCTTCTGCGTAGTGACGCTACGGTTAAGGCGGCTATGAAGTTGTTGCCTTCTCTGCGCGGTTCGCACCAGTGGCATGTCGTTGATGCGCTTTTTATGGATGAGCGTATCGTAAAAGGCATTCATGAAAAATTCGTGGCGAACTCGTCCATCAAGGGCGCCGTGTTGGGGATTACTGGATGGGAACTGCTACTGCTAACAGCCTGGGCCACTAGATCCAAGACGCATGATTACCGGATTAAGCCGGATTTGGTGGTAGGAGTAACCGCGTCCGGCGCTATGGTGAACCGGTTCCTCGGTCTATTCTGCGCACTCCGTCTCGCCGCAAATGGGAGTCGAGCAGATGCTGCAATCCTTACTGCCCTGAATTCCGTCCTGGTGGTCCACCGGAACGTCGAGAGATTTTCTAAGGAGCAAGTCGCGAATCGAGCGATTGTGCAGCTAGATGATACGTTCGTAGCTACCTCCGGCGGAGATCGCGTGCGCCTCGGCAGATACGCTGGGCCGGGTCGCATAGCCAAAAATGGCACAAAACAAACGGTGGCGGGTAATGAAACGGTGGAGGTTCAATGGTACTTCGACGAAAGTATCGCGCTTGCGAAGGCAATCCAATTTACTAAAGGCGCCCGCCACATTGCAATACGCGCGGCGATGCCGATAGTAGTTCAGCAGTTGAAGGACGTTGCGTTTTTTTCCGACTGGCTTGGAGAGCGTTCAATTCATGCGAGCGTGCCGATTCAAGAGACGGTTGATCTCGGAACCGGATCTGGTCAGGCGATACCGGAGCGCTTGATGAGTCTCCGTCGAGCGGTGCAGTTGGCGGACGATTACGCGATGGAACGGGGCTTGAATGGCCCAGGCGCTACGCCCACTCCAGACGCCAATTCGAAAACTTGAAACGGGTTCCTATCGCACAACCGCTTATCCTGCGCAAGGTCGCGGTAACTCGGTTCGGATCCCACATCCGCACATCGGCATGACCGATAGCCCGCGGCTCGTAGAAGCTGGTCACGGTCGGTGACAAGCTCGGCAGTCCGCCGCGAACCATCGCGATGTCGTGCACCTGATCACGTGATCTTGTCTAGTGATCCTGACGAGCGCCGGCGGTCTCCGTCATTCCGTCGGGTGGTACCCGAAGGCGGCCATCGGCGCGCCAGTCGCCTTCTCGTGCCGCACCACGTCGCTGAGGCCTACCCCGTCGGCCGTCGGCCAGGCTCCGACACGACGGCCACATGATCGATCGGAGTCCCGGATGCTCGACGGCGCGGAGCGATGCACTCGACTCCAGTTCCACCCCGTTCTCGTCGCACCAGGCGACGGCAGGGGCCCCCGAGCCGGTCCACTGATTCCCAGCCTTCCACCGTCCGAGGCCCTCGCGATGGCAACAGCTCCTCGGTGGTGAGGAGGCTCTCCGTTCCGTGGGACGCCGCGTTCTGAAGATCCTCAAGAAACTCCAGCGCGACACGCGACGCGTCACCCTCCGCCACGAGCAAGTCCTCGACCACAGCAAGGGTCGCCGCGACCCGCCCGCTCCTGCGACGTACTACCTCCATCGCGGTCCCGCACAGGGATCTCACCGCCTGCGGTGGGCAGCCCGGCAGCGACCCATGAGCCGCTTGACGGGAGTCGACGCTCGCCGTTTGAAGAGTCCCACTACACCACCTCGATCATGGCGGCGTCCGAGCGGCCGCCCTACGGTCGCATGATCATGCCAACAAGGTCCGTCCGTGGCGATCGGCACCTCATACGCCTGCACCTCCTGATGCTCGCAGCTCACAGCCCGCCCAGTGTTCGTTCAGGGTGCACTCGGCAACGCAGGTACCGATCGGGCATCGCGCCTTCAGCGATAGATCAGGGATGCCATGATCAGTTGCAACGGCGCGGCGCCGGCCTGACCCGGGCGGCGCCGCGCCCCGCAGGCGGGTCAAATGCGGATGCCGCCTCTCCGACCGCACCGCGCGGCTACCGACAGGACCAAGTCGACATGTACCTGCGGCAACTCCTGGCCGAGCTGGGGCAGACGTAAGCGCACACGCCCCGGATGATCCTTGCGGCGGCGCATTCCGCGCAGGGTGGCGAGGAAGCGGTGCAGGACGGCCGCTACGGATCGCACTGCACAGCGGCATGCTGGCTGTTGAGCGGACGGTACGCTCGCCGCTGTGACTGAAGCGCCAACCTCCGGCAGCGATGACGTGACTCCCAGCACAGCACTGGTGGCACGCGTCCTGACCGAGGCCATGACGTCCGGGAGCGGCTTGCTGGCGGCGGCTCTCGGCGGCATGGTGCTGGGCGCGCTGTCGCTGCTGCTGAACGGGGTCCTGCCCGGCGGCTCCAGCCGCCTGGTCAACTCCGGTGCAGTCTGGGTTGTGGGCGCGTTCGTCGCCGGTGCGGTGCTGCGCGATGGCGGATGGCGGACCTGGCTGGCCGGTACTGCGGTCCTCGTTGGCGCGGTCGCCGGCTACTACGGCTCACTGGTCGTGTTCGAGCACCGCACGATGAGCCCGGGCGTGCTCACCGGACCGGCTCAGTGGGCGCTGGTCGGTCTGGCCGCGGGACCGCTGTTTGCGACCGCCGGGGCATGGTGGCGCGACCCGCGACGCGCCCGGCGGGTGGTCGCTCTATGCCTGTTGGGTGGCGTCTTCGTCGCCGAGGGGGCATACCTGCTGGCCAGCCACCGGCCGCCGGCCGAAGCGCTGCTGGTCTCAGCGGCCGGCGTACTGGTCCCGCTCGCCCTCGGCCGCGGCGCTCGCGATCGCCTTTTCGGTGTCATGGGTCTGCTACCGGCTGCCGTCGCCGGATTCGGCGGTTATCTCGTCCTCGACGCCGTCATGGATGTCGCGTTCACCCGCGCCGGCTGACGGTCCGGTGCACCAGCGTCCCAGGCGCAGTCGCCGGGCCCTGTATTCGGCAGGAGCGCCAACCAGCCGGCGGCGCACGGGCGGTAACGATCCAGGGTCAACCAAAAACGCCCGGTCGGCGGCTACTTATTTACTGGATCTACGACCGCAGCCCGGCCAGGCTTGGTCGAGGTGATCGGTGGGGTCGCTCGCATTCAGCGGCTGCCCGTCTGT
>NZ_JBITDU010000047.1:0-7038 GCF_044454505.1 Dactylosporangium sp. NPDC051541 | reverse complement strand
GCGACACGACCCAAAAGCGGATGCGCCGGCCTGACCCTCTACAAGGTCATCAACGAGCTGCAACTCCTGCTCGCCACCTGGACCGGCGCATGCCCACCTGCCACCGCAAACTAAAACCGTTACACCGCAACAACCACCGACAGACCTAACAAAGCACTACTAGCTCGCGAGCCCAGACGCGGGTCAAGGCGAGCTGGGCACCCTTGGCGGCGACATAGGCCGACGTTCGCGGCAGCGCGCGTTCGACGCTGTCCGAGCCGATCTGGATGATCCGGCCGTGCCGCCTGGCCTTCATCTGCGGCAGCACCGCCTGCGCCAACAGGGTCGGGCTCTTCACGAAGTACACCAACTGGTCGAGGTGCGCCTGCCAGGTCAGGCCCTCGACGCCGACCTCCGGCTGGGGCCCGGTCGCGTTCACGACGAGCACATCCACCGGGCCGAGTCGCTGGCCGACTCGACCGACCAGGTCCGACACCTGCTCCTCGTCGGTGACGTCGGCGGCGAACGCGGCCGCTGCGCCGCCCGCGGCGTTGATGGCATCCACCACCCGGTGGGCCGCTTCCGCTCCGGCGTGATAGTTGACGGCGACCGGATGCCCCCGTGCCGCCAGGCGCGCGGCGACAGCGGCGCCAAGGCCACGAGATGCGCCCGTCACGAGGACAACACCGGCTTCCGTACTCACCCGATACCTCCACGCCGGCCGCTTCCTGGAGTGGCATCCTCTCACGAGCACCCGGCCTCGGCCGACGGGCGTCGAGCGGCGGGACAGGGCTGAAGTTCCGGAAGCGGTTAAGTTCCCGAACTGACAACCCGGTGCCGACCTATTCCGACGCCAACATTGCGGTTCAGCCTCGACCCGCAGCGCCCGCGAAGCATGATATTGACACCGTTGCGCACCCACCTACCTTGATGAAACTTATCCGGTTCAGTGCCCGCCGCCCGAGCCGGAGCGCGGACGGCCGCCCGCACCCGGGCCAACGAGGCCCCCAGCCCGCATCGGCGAGTCCCGGACAGCGGCCGGTCGCAGCACGAGACGTAGTGATCCGACACCCTCAATGCATCCCCACACCCCTGAAGGGCGCGATGCGAAGCGAACGATCGCCGCGTTACTGGCCGTGGGCCTGACATTCGGCACGGCCGCGTGCGGCGCCGACGACCAGGCCAGCGGCACCGAAGGCAAGATCGGTGGCGAGATCACGGTGCTGACGCAGCGCACCGACATCGTCAACACGGTCTTCCGGGACTACAAGAAGAAGTTCGAGGCGAAGTGCCCGGGCACGACCGTGAAGTTCGAGGCGATCACGGACTACGAGGGCGATGTGCGGGTCCGGATGAACACCAAGAACTACGGTGACGTGCTGCTCATACCCAACTCCGTAACCGCCGACCAGTACGCCAACTTCTTCGAGGCGCTGGGCACGGTGGACGAGCTACAGAACAAGTACCGGTTCGTGCGCAGCGAGGGCTCCTTCGAGGGCAAGGTCTACGGCCTGTCCATCACCGGTAACGCGCAGGGCTACGTGTTCAACAAGAAGGTATGGACACAGGCCGGCATCACCGAGCCGCCGAAGACCCCCGAGGAGTTCCTGGCCGCCCTCAAGGCGATCAAGGACAAGACCGGTGTCATCCCGCTGTACACCAACTACAAGGAGACCTGGCCGCTTGGACAGTGGGAGGGCGCGCGCGGCGCGATCAGCGGCGACCCGGACGCGGCCACCAAGCTCGCCCGGGACGACGCGCCCTGGGCGGCCGGCAAGGAGCACTTCGTCATCGACTCGCTGCTCTACGACGCGGTCAAGGGCGGCTACACGGAGCCCGACCCGACGACCACGAACTGGGAGCAGTCCAAGGGACTCCTCGGCACCGGCAAGATCGCCACGATGATGCTCGGCTCCTGGTCAATCGTGCAGATGCAGAAGGCAGCGGCCAACCCGGACGACATCGGCTACTGGCCGTCCCCCACTCAGGCCGGCGGCAAGTTCCACTCCGTCATCGGCGGCGACTACAAGCAGGCGGTCAACCGCAACTCCAAGAACAAGGCGACCGCTCGGGCCTGGATCGACTGGTTCGACGACGAGTCGGACTACGCCGTCGACAAGGGCGGCGTGCCGCCACTCAAGTCGGCCCCCATGCCCAAGACACTCGCCGACCTGACCGCGGCGAAGGTCGAGCTGATCGAGATGAACCCGGCGCCGAAAGGCGAGGAGGGGCTGGTCGACAAGATCGGCAACACGGCCGAGGTCGCACTGAGCGACGGCAAGTACCGCCAGCGCATCGTCGACGCCGGCCGCGGCGCGAAGAAGGAGTCGAAGGACCAGATCTTCGCCGATCTCAACAAGATGTGGTCCGAGGCCCGCGCGAAACTCAAGTGATCCGCTCACCCCGGCGCGTGGGACGGGTCGGCGGCCCATCCCACGCGCCAGCTTCGGGCGGCCCGAAGCGGCCCGTTTGGCCTCGCAAGGACCCTGACGCCTCCTGAAAGGAGTCGCGCATGCGTGCCGAACCGCGACGGATCCGCCGACATCGCTGGCCCCGGACGATCGCCGCCGTCGTGGCCGCCGTCGCCACCGTCCTCGTCGCCCCCGCGGCCCGGGCCGCGGCCGGGCCGACAGTCCTCGTCGACGAAGCCTTCAACGCCCAGACCACGCCGGCGAACTTCGGGTTCCCCACCGGAGCAGCGGTGGCCGGCGGGGTCCTGAACGTCACCAAAGGGATGGGCAGCTACACCACCTCGGTCAAGACCTTCGATGCCACGGTCGTCCAGCAGTCGACCCTCGACCTCGCCTTCGACTGGAGGACAGCGGTCGCCAGCAGCGGGATGAAGACCGGGCTCGAACTACGTGACACGCAGGGCAACCTCGTGTTCGCGATCGCCGGCACCGCCACCGAGCTGCGCTACGGCGTGACCGGCCCGGCATCCGAGTCGACATCCGCCCCCGACGCCCTCAACCCGGCGCGGACCAGGATCGCGTTCGACCGCAACAAGAGGTACACGGTGAACCTGCACCTCGATTTCACGCTGCACACCGTGCAGTACACCATCGCCACCAAGGAGACCGCGGCGACGGTCATGACGTCCGGTACGGCCACCATGACCGGCACGAGCCTCGCCAAGCTGGTCGCCTGCGACTGCTACGGCACCGGCGTGCAGTCCGTCGACAACGTCCGCCTCACCGCGCCGGGGAACCCCGCGAACGGGCGACTGAACGGCAAGACGGTGTACGCGTTCGGTGACAGCATCGTCTACGGGCACAAGTACTCCCGCGGCTTCGTGAACTTCACCGCCGAACGGGAGCGCATGACGCTCACCAAATACGCCCGCAACGGCGCCACGATCGGCCCGGGCGGCTACTCAGGCGGCCAGGTCCTCACGCAGGTGCAGGGCGCCGCCACGCGCGCACCGGACTACGTGGTATTCGACGGCGGCACCAACGACGTCGAGGCGATTCACGACAAGCAGCTATACGCCATCGGTGCGATGGCCGACGGCTTCGACCCTGCCCGGTTCGACAGGTTCACCTACGCGGGCTCGCTCGAAACCGTCCTGTCAACGATGCGAACGAAGTGGCCGGCCACGCGGATCGTCTACGTCGCCGTGCACAGGCTCGGCTCGCGCGACTGGAACACCCAGCTGGCACTGCGCGCCCTGACGCTGCAGGTCTGCGCTAAGTGGGGCGTCACGGTCGCGGACGTCTTCAACGACAGCACGCTGGACACCCGCGTCGACGGCCAGCGGGTGACGTACACCTTCAATGACCTGGTCAACGGCTATCCGGGCACCGGCGGCTCGGGCACCCATCCGAACATCGCCGCGATCACCGCCTTCTACGCCCCAGTGCCGACCGCGGCACTGGCCCAGCCGTGACCCACCGCGGGCCGGCCGCAGCGCACCGCCGCCGTCACCGGCCAACAGGTACGATCAGCCTTCCGGGAGGTGGCGATGGGACGGGGTGGGCCGATGTCCTTGGCTGCGGCGAGCGCCCGCGACCGTTCCCCCGCCCGATGGCCGGGAGAAGCCCCGTGAGCCCGGCCGGCCGGCCGCGGACCAGGGCCGCCGTGTTCGATCTCGTCCGGGCGGCGCGGCGGATCAGCCGGGTCGACCTCGCCGCCCGGTCCGGGCTCACGCCCGCCACCATCACCGAAGTCGTCCGCGAGCTGCTCGAGCTCGAGCTCGTCGTCGAGGCGGGCCGCGGCGCGTCGACCGGTGGGAAGCCGCCCATGCTGATCGAGCTCAACCCGGAGGCGCGCTACGCCGTGGGGGTGCTCTACGAGCGTAATCTCTGCACCGTCACGGTGGTGGACCTAACCGGGCGTGCGATGGCGACCAGTTCGTCGCCGGGCACCTCCCTCATGCCGCCGGAGCAGGCGCTGCCGGTGGTGGCGGAGCGGATCGGACGGCTGCTCGACGAGGCGGGTATCGAGCGGGGCCGGGTGCTCGGGGCGGGTCTGGCCACGTACGGACCGCAGGATCGGCGGGCCGGGGTGGTGCTGACCCATCAGCCGACCGCGGACTGGTTCGGGCATCCGGTCGCCGGGCGCCTGTCGGAGCTGCTCGGCCTGCCGGTGCTACTGGACAACGACGCGGTGGCGGCGGCGATCGGAGAGCACTGGCTGGGCGGAGTAGGGTCGGGCACGTTCGGGTGCCTCTACATGGCCAGCGGTATCGGCGGTGGCGTGGTCGTCGACGGCGAGGTGTACCGCGGCGCCTCCTCCAACGGGGTCGAGGTCGGCCACATCACCGTCGACGTCGACGGCGGCCCGTGCGACTGCGGCAACCACGGCTGCCTAGGCAACTACGCCGACCCGCGCGCGGTGATCGGGCAGGCGATGCGGGTGCCCGGCCTGGACCGGCGGCTGGGGCTCGACCCGGCCGACTCCGACGTCATCACCAGCTTCGTCCGTATCGCGGCGGCCGCGAGCGGCGGCGACCCGGAGGCGCGGACGCTCATCGAGCGCTCCGCCCGCCTACTGGGCACCGCCGCGGTCACCCTGACGACGTTATTCGACCTCGAGTGCATCGTCCTGGCCGGGCCGGCCTTCGGCGCGGCGACCTGGATCTACCAGTCCGTCATTCAGGATGAGCTGCAGCGGCGGGCTTTCGTCAGGCGGGTCCACCCGGTGCGCGTGGTGCCCTCGGTGAACGGCTCCGACGCGGCCGCCATCGGCGCCGCCGCCCTGGTCCTGCAGAGCGAGCTGGCATCCCTGCAGCTGCAGGAGTTGTACCGGGCGCGTTGATCGGCGACCGATACCCGCCGACTACAGTTGCGGTACCCGTGTACCCAGCCGTCGGGAGCGCCGTGCGACGCCCGTTCGACATCGAGGAGATCTTCCCGGAAGCCCCCGCCGAGCCGGCCCGACGGCGACGGCGGCCGTCGGGCAGTTCCGCCCAGGGGCTGACGGTGACCCTGGTCGCGGACTACACGGTGAGCACCCGGGCGTGGCTGCCCTCGGCGGCGATCGTGGCGCTGCTGGGCGAGTTCGGTGTGTCCAGCGTGGCCGCCCGCACGTCCATCAGCCGGCTGGCTCGCCGGGGAGTGCTGGAGGGCAGCCGGCAGGGCCGGTACAGCTCCTATCGTCTGACGGTCGACGCAGCGGTCGATCTGTCGGACGGCGGCACCGCGATCGTCACCGCCGGTGCGAACCCCAGCTCTTGGGACGGGGTGTGGACGGTCGTCGTGTTCTCCATGCCGGAGCAGGAGAGCGCACGGCGCCAAGCGCTGCGGGAACACCTGCGCTGGAGCGGCTACGCCCCGCTGTACGACGGCGTGTGGGTCTCGCCGCACCCGCTCCCTCCCGGCGGGCGAGCGGAGCTCGCGACGACCGCTCTCGGCGCGGTGACCGTCTTCCGCGCCCGGCACGTCGACCTGGCGGTGGACGTCGACCGGAGTCCGGTCGAGGCGTGGGACCTGCCGGCCATCGTCAAGGAGTACGAGACGTTTATCGACCGGTGGAGCTCGCTGCTGCCCGAGACGGTCGCAGGCTCGGTGACCGGCGCGGCGGCGCTCCGGGCGCGTACTGAGGTGATGAACGTCTACCGCCGGTTCTGCATCCTCGACCCGATGCTGCCCGACGTCGCGATGCCGGCCGGCTGGCCCCGCCGGCGGGCCCGGCAGGTGTTCGTCGCCATCTACGACGGGCTCCTCGTGCCGGCGCAGAGCTACGTCCGCTCGGTGGCGACCCGGGAGACCGGCGGTGACCGCCTCGACATTCGGGCGCACACCGTGGCCGACCTGGCCGCCGGGGTCTGCCGCGACCCCGGCTGAGCCGTTCGGCCCGGACCCGGCCCGGCGTACGGAGGGCGTTGGCAAGGTATGCCCTGTGTACGAGGGAGCGCGGCGGGGGCCGGTGACGCCGCACGACGTGTCGCGCGAGGCGGGGGTCTCGTATGCGACGGCGTCGCGGGCGATCAATGGCAGCGCCCGCCGGGTGCGGGGGAGAACGCGGTCCGGGTGGGGGCCGCGGCGCTGCGGCTGGGCTACGCGCCGGATCCGTCCGCGCAGGCGATCGCCGGGCTGGACCCGCACGGTGGCACTGGTCACCAGCGATGTGGACAACCTGTACTTCTCGTCGATCGCGTGCGGGGCCGTCGACGCGGCCAAACAACGCCCTCATCGGCACCGGCCGGACCGCCCGGGCAACACACCACCAACGTCGGCACCCCCCACGTCCGCCAGCGCTTGACACCACACCAGTCGGGACCGAACGACGAAGAGCACTGACCTGCACGAATCGAGGTTAGACGAGCGCTGTGCGGCTCAAGGACGCCGTCCGGTCGTCGACCGTACGAATCCCGAAAATGTTCTCGCCGGCAAGGGCTATCGGATTGGTTCGAACTTTCGGCAGGAACGGATGGTGGTTGCTGACCGAGATGGTCCGGCAACTGCCGACGCAACGGCCGGTGCAGGGCTCGTGCTGCACCTCACCGTCGTCCAGGAGTGCATGTCGAGCGCCGGCACCCGGGCCAGGGGTGTCGGCGCTCGTGTGGTGTGGGTTCAGCGGCGGGTCCAGGTTTGGTTGGGTTGGCCGTTGCAGTCGTAG
>NZ_JBITDU010000046.1:0-8005 GCF_044454505.1 Dactylosporangium sp. NPDC051541 | reverse complement strand
TCGGCTGTGGTGAGGCCGGCGTTGGCCAGGGCTTGGTGGATGACGCGTTCTTGGGAGGGGCCGTTGGGGGCGGTGAGGCCGTTGCTGGCGCCGTCTTGGTTGACGGCGCTGCCGCGGATGACGGCGAGGATGTGGTGGCCGTTTGACTGGGCGTCGGAGAGGCGTTCGAGGACGATGAGGCCGGCGCCTTCGCCCCAGCCGGTGCCGTCGGCGCCGGCGGCGAAGGCCTTGCAGCGGCCGTTGGCGGCCAGGCCCTTCTGGCGGCTGAACTCGATGAAGATGCCCGGGTCGGCCATCACCGTGACGCCGCCGGTCAAGGCCAGGTCGCACTCGCCCTGGCGCAGCGACTGGGCGGCCAGGTGCATGGCGACCAGGGAGCTGGAGCAGGCCGTGTCGACCGTGATGGCAGGGCCCTCGAGGCCGAAGGCGTAGGCGACGCGGCCGGAGGCGACGCTGGTCGAGGTGCCGGTGATGAGGTAGCCGTCCGCGGCGGCGGAGTCGGCGGCGGCCGAGACGTACGCCTGGGCCGGGACGCCCACGAAGACGCCGGTGTTCGTGCCGCGCAGGACCGTCGGGTCGATGGCGCCCTGCTCCAGGGCCTCCCACGCCGTCTCCAGGAGCAGCCGCTGCTGGGGATCCGTGGCCAGGGCCTCGCGCGGGCTGATGCCGAAGAAGTCCGCGTCGAAGCGGTCGGCGTCGTGGACGAACCCGCCGACCAGGGCCAGCGGCTCGCCGTTGCTGAGCCGTTCCACGTCCCAGCCGCGGTTCTGCGGAAACCCGGTGATCGCGTCGGTGCCGGTCTCGACCAGGCGCCAGAGGTCGTCCGCGGAGCCGACGCCGCCCGGGTAGCGGCAGGCCATGCCGACGATCGCGATCGGCTCGTCGGCGGTCCGGCGTGGTGCCGCCGCGACCGGCCGGGCCACACCCGCGCCGGCCAGGACGACCCCCAGATGCCGGGCCAGCGCGGCCGAGGTCGGGTGGTCGAAGACCAGGGTCGCCGACAGCTGCAGCCCGGTCGCGGCGCTGAGGGCGTTGCGCAGCTCGACCGCGGTCAGCGAGTCGAAGCCGAGGTCGTTGAACGCGCGGTCCGGTTCGATGGCGTCCGGGGCGCCGTGACCGAGGACCGCGGCGACCTGGCGGCGGACCAGGTCGAGCAGCAGCTCCTCGCGGGCCGGCTCGGCCAGGACGGCCAGCCGGTCGGCCAACGTCGACGCCTCGGCGGTCGGGCGGCCCCGGCGGGCCGTGGGGCGGGCCGGGCGGACCAGGCCGCGCAGGAACGCCGGCAGCGTCTGGCGGGCCGCGCCGGCCCGGATCGCCTGCAGGTCGAGCCGGACCGCGACGAGCAGCGGGTGGTCGGCGGTGAGGGCGGTGTCCAGGGTGGACAGTGCCTCGTCGGTGCTCAGCGGGAGCATGCCCTGGCCGGCCTGGCGGGCACGGACGGTGCCGTAGAGGCCCTCGGTCATGCCGCTCGCCTCGGCCCACATGCCCCACGCCACCGAGGTGGCGGCGAGCCCGGTGGCCCGGCGGCGGTGCGCGAGGGCGTCCAGGAAGGTGTTGGCGGCGGCGTAGTTGGCCTGGCCGGGGTTGCCGACGATGCCGGCCGCGGAGGAGAAGTAGACCATCGCGGCCAGATCGAGGTCGCGGGTCAGCTCGTGCAGGTGCCAGGCGGCGTCGGCCTTCGGGCGCAGCACCGCCTCCACGGCGTCGCCGTCCAGGCTCGTGACGAGCCCGTCGGCCAGGACGCCGGCCGCGTGCACGACGGCGGTGAGGGAACGCTCCGGCGGTACCCCCGCGAGCAATTGCGCGATCGCGTCCCGATCCGCGGTGTCGCAGGCCGCGACCGTCACCTCGGCGCCGAGGGCGGTCAGCTCGTCGCGCAGCTCGGTGGCGCCCGGGGCGTCCGGTCCGCGCCGACCGGCCAGCAGCAGGTGCCGCACGCCGTGCCGGGTCACGAGGTGCCGGGCGACGATCGCGCCGAGCGTGCCGGTGCCACCGGTGACGAGGACCGTGCCGTGCGGGTCGAGCGGGCGCGGTACCGACAGAATGATCTTGCCGATGTGCCGGGCCTGGCTCATGTACCGCACCGCGTCCGGTGCGTGCCGCACGTCGAACACGGTCACCGCCGGCGGCCGCAGCGCGCCCGCCTCGAACAGCGCGACGAGCTCGGCCAGCATCTCCCCGATCCGGTCGAACCCGGCCTGGATCGTGTCGAACGCCTGGTAGGCGACGCCGGGATGGCGCCGCGCCACCTCGTGCGCGTCCCGCAGGTCGGTCTTGCCCATCTCGAGGAAGTGCCCGCCGCGCGGGAGCAGCCGCAGCGACGCGTCGACGGCGTCACCGGCGAGCGAGTCCAGCACCACGTCCATGCCCTGACCGCCGGTCGCGGCCAGGAACGCCGCCTCGAAGTCGAGGGTCCGGGAGTTGGCGATGGCCGCGTCGGTGAGGCCGAGGCGGCGCAGCGCGGCCCACTTCGGCGGGCTGGCGGTGCCGAACACCTCGGCGCCCCAGTGCCGCCCGAGCTGCACCGCGGCGGAGCCGACGCCACCGGTCGCGGCGTGCACGAGCAGCCGCTGCCCGGCCCGCAGCCCGGCCAGGTCGGCCAGGGCGAAGTAGGCGGTCAGGAACGCGACCGGGATCGCGGCCGCCTCGGCGAACGACAGCCCGGCCGGGATGCGGGTCACCAGCCGCTGGTCGGTGCTGGCGGTCGTGCCGGCGGAGGCGTCGAACAGGCCCATGACCTGATCGCCGGGCGCGATGCCGGTGACGTCGGCGCCGACCTCGGTGACGACGCCCGAGGCCTCGCTGCCGATCTCGGCCGCCCCGGGGTACATGCCGAGGGTGATGAGCACGTCGCGGAAGTTGAGCCCGGCGGCCCGCACCGCGATCCGCACCTCGCCGGCGCCGAGCGGTGCGTCGGCGGCCGGGTTGGGGAGGAGCGCGAGGCCCTCGAGGGTCCCGGCGGTGGCCAGCCCGAGCCGCCACGCGCCCGCGGGCGGGGTCAGCGCGCCGCCACCGCCCGGGCGGGCGAGCCGGGCCGCGTGCAGGACTCCGCCGCGGATCGCCAGTTGCGGCTCGTCGGTGGCGAGCGCGTCGGCCAGCCCGGCCGGGAGCGCACCGGCGGCCGGGAGCGCGCCCGCGGCCGGGAGCGCGCCTTCGGCTGGCATCTCGTCGAGGTCGACCAGGATGAAGCGGCCGGGGTGCTCGCTCTGCGCGGAGCGGACCAGGCCCCACACGGCGGCACCGGCCAGGTCCCGGATCGGCTCGTGGGCGCCGGTGCCGACGGCCCCGGCGGTGACCACGACGAGCCGGCGGTCGCGCCCGGCGTCGGCGGCGAGCCAGGCCTGGATGATCGCGAGGGCCTCGGTCGTGCGCGTGCGCACCGAGGAGGCGTCGGTCTCGGTGCCGCGGCCGGTGTACCACACGATGTCCCGCGACTCGGAGCCGCTTGCGGTCAGCGCGTCCAGGCCGGCCGCCCACGGCGCGCCGAGGACCTCCGGCTCGCCGTCGGGCCGCGCGGCCGGGGCCGGCACCGGCACCCAGTCCAGGACGAAGCGACCGTCGACGTCGGCCGCGCGCAGCTGCTCCTCGGCGACCGGGCGCGAGGTCAGGCCCTCGACCGTCACCACCGGCGCGCCGTCCGGGTCGGTGACCGTGATCCCGATCGTGTCGCCGCCCCGCTTGACCAGCCGGACCCGCACCGCGGTCGCGCCGGTCGCGTGCAGGGTCACCCCGGTCCAGGCGAACGGCAGCCGCGCGGTGCCGTCGGTGTCGCCGGACGCACCCAGGACCGTCGCGTGCAGGGCCGCGTCCAGCAGGGCCGGGTGGATGCCGTACCGCTCGGCGCCGTGCTCGTCGTCGAGGGCGACCTCGGCGCAGATGTCGTCGCCGTCCAGCCACGCGGCGCGCAGCCCGCGGAACGCCGGGCCGTAGGCGATGCCGGTCGCGGCGAAGCGCTCGTAGACCTCGCCCGCGTCGACCGGGGTGGCGCCGGCCGGTGGCCAGGCCGCGGCGGTGTCGGGGGCGGGCGCGGGCGGCGGCGGCGACACGACACCCGAGGCGTGCTGGACCCAGGCGTCGTCGGTGCGGGAGTGGATGGTGACCGCGCGGCGGCCGGCCTCGTCGGGAGCGTGGGCCTGGACGTGCAGGTGCACCGCGCCGCGCTCGGGCACGATCAGCGGGGCGTGCAGCGTCAGCTCGTCGAGGCGCTCGCAGCCGACCTGCGCACCGGCCCGCAGGGCCAGCTCGACGTGGGCGGTGCCGGGCAGCACGATCAGGCCGTGCACGACGTGGTCGGCGAGCCAGGGGTGCGTCCGGGTCGACAGGGGTCCGGCGAGGCAGACGCCGTTGTCGTCGGGTAGCCGCACGGCCGCGGCGAGCAGCGGATGGTCGGCCGGCGTGAGCCCCATGGCGGCGAGGTCGCCGGTCGCGACGGCCGGGCCGGGCCAGTACGACTGGTGCTGGAACGGGTAGCCCGGGATGGCCGCCGGCGCGCCGGTCGGCTGCGGCCAGGCGACGGGCGTGGTGGTGTGGGTGTGGATGGTGGCGATGGCGTTCGCGAGGGTGTCGGCCTGTGGCTGATCGCGGCGCTGGGTGGCGATGGCGAGCGTGTCGGGCGGCGCGAGGGGCGTGAGGGTCGCGTGCGGGCCGATTTCGATGAAGGTGTTGCTGCCCAGCTCGGCGAGTGTGGTGATGGTGTCGTGGAAGCGGACGGTGTTGCGGATGTGGCTGGTCCAGTAGTCGGGGTTGGTCGGCTCGCCGCCGGTGTCGGTGACGATGGGGGTGTGGGGTTGGTTGTAGGTGAGCGTCGCGGCGATCTCGTGGAACCGCTGGAGGATCGCGTCGGTGTGGCGTGAGTGGTAGGCGTGTGCGGTGTTGAGGGTCCGGGTTTTGCGGCCGAGCTGCTCGAAGTGTTCCTTGACGGGCCGCAGGTCGTCGTGGTTTCCGGCGACGACGATGCTGGCGGGGCCGTTGATGGTGGCGATGTCGATGTCGGGGTGCTCGCGCAGGACGTCGACGACCTCGGGCTCCGTGGCCTGGAGGGCGAGCATGGCGCCGGCGGGCATGGTGTGCATGAGTGTGGCGCGGGCGGTGACGATTTTGGCGGCGTCGGCGAGGTTCCAGATGCCGGCGTGGTAGGCGGCGGTGAGTTCGCCGATGGAGTGTCCGGCGTAGTGGTTCGGGGTGATGCCGTGGTGGGTGAGTGTGGCGTGCAGTGCGGTCTGGATGGCGAAGAGGGCGGGCTGGGTGTAGAGGGTGGTGTTGAGTTCGGGGGTGTCGATGACCTGGAGTAGGGGTTTGGGCAGGTGCGGGTCGAGGGCTTCGCAGACCGTGTCGAAGGCGGCGGCGAAGACCGGGTTCGACCGGTAGAGGTCGAGCGTCATCCCGGGGTATTGACTGCCCTGGCCGGAGAACAGGAACGCGGTGCGGGCGGTGATGGGTCCGCCGGTCGGGGTGACGGTCAGGTTCGGGTGGGTGGTGCCGGTGGCGAGGGCGTGGAGGGCGTCGGTGTGGTTGCCGGTGATGACGGCCCGGTGGGCGAAGAGGGCTCGGCCGGCCAGGGTGGTGGCGATCTGGGCGGGGGTGGCGTCGGCCCGCTCCAGCTGGGTGGCGTAGTCGCGCAGCGCGTCCGGGGTCTTGGCCGACAGTCGCCAGATGGTGGGCTGTTCGTGGGCTTCGGCCGGTGGCGGGTCGGCGGCCGGGGGCTGTTCGATGATGAGGTGGGCGTTGGTGCCGCTGATGCCGAAGGAGGAGACCGCGGCGCGGCGGGGGCGGTCGACGGCCGGCCAGGGGGTCGGCTCGGTCAGGAGCCGCAGGCCGCTGCTGTCCCAGTTCAGGTGCGAGGTCGGGGCGTCGACGTGCAGGGTCTGCGGGAGCATCCCGTGGCGGATGGCCTGGACCATCTTGATGACGCCGGCGACACCGGCGGCGGCCTGGGTGTGGCCGATGTTCGACTTGATGGAGCCCAGGAGCAGCGGCTCGCCCTGCCGGTCGCGGCCGTAGGTGTTGGCCAACGCCTGGGCTTCGATCGGGTCGCCCAGTTTGGTGCCGGTGCCGTGCGCCTCCACCGCGTCGATGTCCGCGGTGGACAGACCGGCGCCGGCCAGGGCCTGGTGGATCACGCGCTCCTGTGACGGGCCGTTCGGGGCGGTGAGGCCGTTGCTGGCGCCGTCCTGGTTGACGGCGCTGCCGCGGATCACGGCGAGGATCGTGTGGCCGTTGGCCTGCGCGTCGGCCAGCCGCTCGAGCACGATCAGGCCGACGCCCTCGCCCCAGCCGGTACCGTCGGCGGCGTCCGCGAAGGCCTTGCAGCGCCCGTTCGCGGCCAGGCCGC
Source organism: Dactylosporangium sp. NPDC051541 (assembly GCF_044454505.1). Classification (NCBI taxonomy): domain Bacteria; kingdom Bacillati; phylum Actinomycetota; class Actinomycetes; order Micromonosporales; family Micromonosporaceae; genus Dactylosporangium; species Dactylosporangium sp. NPDC051541. The sequence continues at coordinate 1,674 of NZ_JBITDU010000046.1, read as the reverse complement.
GCTGCCGGCTGAACTCGATGAAGATGCCCGGGTCTGCCATCACCGTGACCCCGCCGGCCAGGGCCAGGTCGCACTCGCCCTTGCGCAGCGACTGCGCCGCGAGGTGCATGCCGACCAGCGACGCCGAGCAGGCGGTGTCGATCGTCAGTGCCGGGCCCTCGAGGCCGAACACGTACGACAGCCGGCCCGAGATGACGCTCGCGGAGTTGCCCGTTGCCAGGTAGCCCTCGACGGCATCCCGGATCGGCACCAGCCGGTTCACGTAGTCCTGGCCGTTGGTGCCGACGAAGACGCCGGTGCGACTGCCCCGCAGGCCGGTCGGGTCGATGCCGCCGTGCTCGAACGCCTCCCAGGCACTCTCCAACAGCAGCCGCTGCTGCGGGTCCATCGCGAGGGCCTCACGGGGGCTGATCCCGAAGAACTCGGCGTCGAACCGGTCCGCGCCGGCGAGGAAGCCACCCTGCCGCACGTAGCTGCGGCCGGTCGCATCGGGATCGGGGTCATACAGCGCGTCGACGTCCCAGCCCCGCTCCGGCGGGAAGTCGGACATCGCGTCGGTACCCTCGGCGACAAGCCGCCACAGGTCGTCGGCCGACCCGACACCCCCGGGGAAGCGGCAGGCCATGCCGACGATGGCGACCGGCTCGTTGGCCTTGGCCTCGACGTCGTCCAGGCGCCGGTGCGCCTCACGCAGGTCGGCGACCGCGCGCCGGAGGTAGTCCCGCAGCTTGTCTTCGTTCATCGGTGGACGTTCTCCTCCGGGTCAGGAAATGCCGAGTTCGTTGTCGAGCGCGCTGAACAGTTCGTCGTCGGTCGCCGTCGCCAGGTCGTCGCCGTCCGGTGCACCGTCGGGCTCCGCGCCGACCCGGCGCAGCAGTCCGCGCAGGCGCCCGATGCTGGCCGCGTACGCCGACCGGTCCGCGTCGCCCTCGATGAGCCGCCGCAACACCGCCTCCGCCTGTTCGAGTTCGCTCAAGCCTGCCGGGCCGTTCTGGGGGGAGCCCAAAGCCTGACGAAGGTGCTCGGCGAGCGCGGTCGCGGTCGGGTAGTCGAACACCACCGTTGTCGGCAGCTGCAGGCCGGTCGAGGTGCTGAGGCGGTTGCGCAGCTCCACGGCGGTCAGCGAGTCGAAGCCCAGCTCGTGGAACGGCCGGTCCGGGTCGACCGTGTGGGCGTCGCGGTGGCCGAGGACGGTCGCGGTGTAGCCGCGGACGAGGTCGGCCAGCACCTGCCGCTGCTCGGGCTCGCTCAGCCCGTCGAGGCGCCGGGTGATCGACTCGACCCGTTGCCGCTTGACCGGGACCAGACCGCGCAGCGGGGCGGGCACCGCGCCGGCGTCGGCGGTCCGCAGCGCCCGCGGGTCGAGGTCGATCGCGACCAGGTGCGCCCGGCCGCCCGCGACGATGGCGTCGAAGAGGCGGTGGCCGTGCTCGGCGTCGAGGGGCCGCACCCCGTTGCGGGCGAGCCGCCGCTGGTCGGCGGCGCCGAGCTGCTCGGTGATCGCTGACGTGGCCTGCCAGAGCCCCCAGGCGATGCTGGTGGTGTTGGGCCGCTGGTGGGCGAGGGCGTCGAGGAACGTGTTGGCGGCGGCGTAGTTGCCCTGTCCGGGGGTGCCGAGGGTGCCGGCGGCGGAGGAGTACAGGACCAGCCGTGTGGTGGCGGGTAGGAGTTGGT
>NZ_JBITDU010000045.1:0-8632 GCF_044454505.1 Dactylosporangium sp. NPDC051541 | reverse complement strand
CCGGCATCCCACGACCCGACCAGCTCAACATCGACCACAACCAGTCAACGAGCCAGCACGAGCGGAGCCACGACCTGCCGTTGCAGTACTAGGCGGGTCGATGTTTTACAGCCGGATCAGCTGGTCCGCGCCGCCGGAGGCCAGCACGCCGTTGCGCCAGCTGAACGCGACGGTAAACACCGGGCAGTCGTACCCTCTCATGCCCTGCAGACGCAGGGTCTGGGTGGTGATCTGCGGCCTTAAACACGCCCGTCTCGTGCAGCGCGCCGTTCACCCGATTGAGCGATCGGCTTCCGGTCCTGGCAGTTGCTATCGTCCATCGGTCGACGGGGCAATACTGCACCCAGCCATCGATCGGAGCACTGTGCCGCATCTCCGCATCCGTTCGGCGATGGCGCTGTTGATCGCCGTCCTCGCGTTGCCCCTGACTGCGTGTTCACATCCATCTTCTCCAGCACCGGTCAGGCCGCCGGCAGACCCGGCGCCGGTCACCGTCAACGCGACGCAGGCCACCACAGTCGACCTCGGCGGCGGTGCGCACCTGATCATCCCCCCCGGGGCGATGACTGACGGCGCGACGGTCTCAGCAACGTACCGCGGCGCGCCGGCCGGCAATCGCAACGCAGCGACACCGGCCTCGGCACCCGTGGAACTCCGTTCCGACCCGCCCGACGCCATTCACGGGCTGCTGACCCTGGAGTTCCCGGTACCCGCCGCCGACGTACCCGCCGGCGCCGATCCGACGCAGCAGTTCGGCATTTCGACGTACGACACCGCCACGAACCAGTGGACGCCGTTCGCCTCGACCTACGATGAAGCCCGACACATGGTGGTCGCGCAGATCCCCCACTTCAGCTGGTGGAACCCGTTCAGCTGGGACTGGGCCGGCATCGGCGCCCAGATCAACCAGTCTGTCGGGCAGCTGGTGGGACGGCGGGCGGCCAACGTGTCGTGTCACAGCAGCGCCCCTGGCTGGGTTGCCAGCACGCCCGGCGTCGTCGACGGTGCCGGCCTTGCCATCCGGTCCTGCACCCAGAACACACGCGGCCTGCTCGACGTGCAGATCGTGAACAACCGACCGTACGGACAGGTGCTCACCTACGGCTCCGCAGTCGACTTCGGCTGGCACGCCGACGGAGATTCAGCAGCCGACAAGCTCCGCAACGGCGTCATGGACCTTGTCATGAAACCGAACCAGCTCTACATACCACCGCTGTCAGCCGCATCCGTCGGCATCAAACAACTGGCACCCAACCAGTCAGTCGACTTCGTCATCGGGCCCACCAGCGCGTCCATCACCGCCGACCTGCTGCAGCTCATCGCGGGCCAAGCTCTCGACTTCGTGCCGAAGGTCGGCAACTGCGCCCACTACCTGGCCGACGTCCCGTTCTCCGACCTCGCCAACATGCGTGCCCTGCGTGATCTTGCCGTCAACGCAGCCAGCTGCCTGCTGGACCTGACCAAGGCCGCCGTTGCCAAAGGCCTGCTCGACAAGGTCAAGATCTCGCAGATCGAGACCATCGCCAAGGGCCTCACCAAAGGAAACATCCTGAGCGTCGGCTGGACGTTGTACGGCGTCGAATGGCAGGTCGCCGACCTGTTCGTGGACCACGCGATCAACAACGCGCCGATCCGCAACGGCTTCACCGTGTTCGCCAAAGCCGCACCGTACGTGGCGCCGACCACGCAACCCGGCGCTCCGGCCACGAACCCGCCACAGCCTGAGTCAACGCCGCCAGCAGCTGGTCCCGCAGCGAACCGGACTGCGGTGACGAGCTACAACCGGATGAGTGGCGGCGCACCGTACTGGGGAAGGTCCACCAAGGGCTGGCAGGGTTTCACAGCGGCGAGCAACACACTCACCCAGGTCGGGGTGACCTGGAGCAACACCAACTACGCACCTGGTGCCACGCTCGGCGGCGTCACGACCCGCATCTCGTTGTGCCAGAGCGTCGGCAACACCTCCGCAGCCGACCCGTGCGTCGGTCGGATCGCTGACGGGGCCGCCACCGTCATCAACCAGGCTGACACCCGCATCGACTTCGGCGACATCGCGGTCACCCCTGGAGCGACGTACTACGTGTTCTACTACCAACCCGCCGTTGGCGCCGGCTCCTGGGATCTGTACTGGTGGACCTGTTCCTGCCCCCTTGGCCGCGGCAACTCTCAACTCAGCGACCAAAACCAGGCAATCGTGCTCGGCTACAACCGCTGAATTGACGGATCCTCCCTACTGACCCCATGGGACGTGCGGCTACGTCGCCGTGGACAGCCCGGATGGAACCGGGCCGGACTTCGTACGTGCCGTCAAGCTCACCGTCGTCTGGCGGTAGGCGTCTGCAGCGGCGAACCCGGTTGGCTCCGGCGAACGGAGTGGCGAGTCGGCGAGGGTCTCGATCGACCCCAACTTTCCTCCATCCGACGGACGAGCCGAAATCGTGGACCGCCGATGCGAACACGTCACCGAGCAAGGTGGGATGGCTTGCGGTGACGTTCGCCTGGCGCTGAGGCGCAACAGTTCAGCACGGCGGTCGGTACGGCGCCCCCGGCGCGAGCCGGGCCCATTCGGCGGGGCTGATCCGGTCGCCGGCCGTGGCACATACGAACCGCGCAACCTGCTCCGGGTCGACGCTCCACAACCGGGTCGCCTTGTCCGCGCCGCCGGAGACGAGCATGCCGCTGGCTCGGTCGAACGCAACGGTGAACACCGTTCCCCTGTGTGCCGGCAGCGTCGCCACGAGCTCCGGTGCCCGGGAATCGGTTGTGGCCCATAGCCAGACGGTGCCGTCGCCGGTGCCGGCGGCGAGGGTCCGGCCGTCGGGGGCGAAGGCGAGGGACCAGACCGTGCTGTCCGGCTCAGTCAGCGGGGCTGCTAGCCGCCTCGGATGGCTCGGATCGGTGATGTCCCACAGGCGGATCGCGACGTCGGCGGTGGCCAGCGTGTGGCGGTCTGGGCTAAACGCGATGGCGACGACGGGGCTCGTGGTATCTGGCAGCGGCGGTCCGAGCCGGGCTGGATGCCGCGGGTCGGTAACGTCCCAGAGTTGCGCTATGTTGTCGGCGGTACCGTAGCCGAACGTTCGCCCGTCCGAACTGAAAACTGGGGAGTACACGTTGTTCCCGGTCGTGTAGTCCGGTCCGGCCCGCTCGGGGCGGCCGGGATCGGCGACATTCCACAATGTGGCGAGGTGGTCATCGCCGGCGACGGCAAGCATCCGGCTGTCGGGGCTGAACATCACGGCTTCGATCATCTTGGTCGGCCCGGTCAGCGTCGCCCGTAGCGTGATACCGCGGCCTGGGGTGCTGACGTCCCACAGCTGCACGACGCCGTCGTAGGTCCCGACCGCGACGGTCCGGCCGTCCGGGCTGATGGTCGCGGCGCCGCTGCCCGGGCTGGTGACTCCGGCCCGAGTAACGACCGGGGAGACCGGCCGAGGTGCTCTCGGGTCGTCGATGTTCCACAGGCTGAAGGTGTCGTCGGCGCTGGCGACCATGAGGATCGGGGCGTCGTCGGCCGGGATCGCGTTGAAGACGCCCTTCGCCGGACCGGTGATCGTCGGACCGGGCAGGGCCCAGCGGCGCAGAACGCCGTCGTTGGCCGCGGTGGTCAGCATGCCGCCCGGGCCGAACTGCAGGGCGGTCACGGGCGCGGGGTGCGGCAGGGCGCCGGTCACCTGGCCGGTTGCCGTGCTCCACAGCCAGGTCTTCTCATCGGAGCTTCCGCCTGCCACGAGCTGCCCGTCCGGGCTGAACGCCACGGCGTTCACCCAGCTCACGGGGCCGGTCAGCGGCGGGCCGTGCGGGCTCGGGTGGTCGGGATTGGCCACGTCCCAGAGCCGGACGGTGAAGTCTCGGGCCCCGGCCGCGAGCAGCGTGCCGTCGGGGCTGAATGCGACCGACAGAACCGGCCCGGTGGCGCCCGGCATCGCCGCTGGCCGGGCGACTGGAGCGGCCGGTCGGCTGACATCGAAGAGCCGGACCGCGTTGTCGTCGCCGCCTACGGCGAGGGTGTGTCCGTCGGGGCTGAATGCGACGGCTCGTACGGACGGGCCCGCTGGCACCACGGCCGCGACGAGCGTCGTCGACGCGTCGGCGGCGACGCGCCACAGCTTGACCGTCCCGTCGTTGCTGCCAGCTGCGAGGAGGCCGCTGTCCGGGCTGAACGCGAGCGAGTAGATCGTGTCGTCGGACGCCAGTACCGTGCCGGCGAGCGCGATGCCGGTGGGACCGGTTCGCCACAATCGGATGGTGCGGTCACGTCCGGCCGTGGCAACCAGTCCGCCGCTCGGCCGGTAGGCGATGGAGAAGATCGTGTCGGTGTGCCCCTCGTCCGGCTCGCCCAGCGGCCGCCCCGGGTCCAGCCGCCAGGCTCTCACCGTGTGGTCCGGGGCACCGGCCACGAGTAGCTGCCCGTCGGGCGAGAGCGCGGCAGCCTGGACCGGTCCGGGTGGCCCGACGATCCGCGTCGCGGCGGGTCCGGCATAGGAGCGCAGCAGGCTGGACCGGGCCTGGCGGGTCGGGGCGGTGCGGTACGCGGCCAGGGCGAGCTGCGCGGCCAGCGCAACGTCGGTCGCGCGCAGTTCGTCGGCGGTGATCGCGAGCTGCCGCGAGAGGGCGAGATCGCGCTGCTTGTCGGCGCTGCGCCGCTGGGCGAACGCGTAGAACGTGAGCCCGACGGCGACGAGCGCCAGCACCGTGACCGCGGCCAGCAGCTGCAGCAGCCGGCGGCTGCGCCGGCGGACAGCATGGATCTCGGCCTGGTCGTGGGCGGCGCTGCGCTGCAGAAAGTCGCGTTCCAGGTCGTTGAGGTCTGCATCGCGGATGGCCGCCCATTCGCGGGCGAGCGCCAGCCGTCCGCCGCGCAGCAGATCATGGTTGTCGCGCCCGGACTCGGCCCAGTTCTGCGCGGCCGCCGTGAGCTGCCGGTGTACCTGCAGTCCGGCCCGGTCGGCGTCGATCCACTCGCGAAACCGGGGCCAAGCCGACAACAGCGCCTCATGAGCGATCTCCACCTGGTCGCCGTCGGCGGTGAGCAGCCGTCGCTCGATGAACCGGTCCAGTGCCTCCTGGTCCTCCAGCCCGGTGATCGGCAGCTCCTCGCGCAAGATGCGCCGGCGGGTGACCGGTTCGCCGTCGGCGTTGACCAGCCTCAGCAACGCCCGCCGGATGAAGCCCTGCTGCGCCGCAGTGAGTCCGCAGTATGCGTCTTCGGCCGTGGCTTTGACCGCGCCCTCGATGCCGCCGCTGGCGTGGTAGTCGGCGACCTTCATGCTGTGCCGCCGCCCGCGCTCCCAGGTCGCCAGCATGGCGTGCGAGAGCAGCGGGAGCGCGCCAGCGTCCAGCGTGACCCGCGAGTCACGCAGCAGGATCTCGATGAGCCCGTCCTCGAGCTCGACGCCAGCCCGGCGGGCCGGCTCGACGATCGCCCGCCGCAGCTCCCCGTCGCGCATCGGGCCGACGACCAGCTGGCGGCGCTGCAGCGCGCTGGCCAGCACCGGAAGGCGCAGCGCATGATCATAAAAGTCGCTGCGCAGACCGAGCACGACCTGCCCGGCAGCACTCGCGAGCCGGTCGATGAACGCCCTCCGCTCGGCCTCGGTGAGATGCGTGAAGGCCTCCTCAAACTGGTCCACGACCAGCACGTCGACGCCGCTCGCGACCGACCCGCGGCTCGGCGTGGTGACGGCGACCTCGACCGCCCGGTCCCGCAGGGTCGCAACCAGTCCCGCGTACAGCAGCGACGACTTGCCGGACCCGGACGGCCCGACCACCATCAACGGCCCCGGACCGCCGTTGTCCACCGCCGCAACCAGGGCCGTGGTTAGCTCCTCGCGGCCGTGGAACCAGTCGGCGTCATCGGGGCCGAAGCTGGCCAGGCCGCGGTAGGGGGCGGGCGCGTCGGACGGCCGGCGCCCCGGCAGCCGACGAAGCCGCCGAAGCGCCTCCTCCCAATGATCCCGGAGCCGGGGATCGGTCACCCCGCAGACCTCGAGGATGGCCGCCAGAACCGAGGGCTGCCGAAGCGGCGGCAGGTGGCTCCCGCCGAAGTACCCGCCGATGGTCGCCGGTGGGGCTTGCACCTTGGCGGCGACCTGGCGAACGGTCAGCCCGGCCCGCTCGCGGATTGCGGTGAGCTCCGCCGCGAAGGCTCTGCGGTCTCGAAGGTCTGGAAGATCGCCGCTCATACGGCCCGCCCCTCGCCAGTCCATAGATTCGCACCTGCCGATTCGTCTCGTTGTACTGGCTTATACGAGGCGATGTCTACGCCGTTCCCCCGTTGGTGGGCAGCACGGGACCGGTCGAGCCTGAGCGGAGTCCAGGTGCCAATCAGCACCTACTGCCAATGGCCAGTTGGAAAGCCCGGACGCTGTCTCACCAGACCCTGCCGGACAGGGCCTGGGCCCAGAACCAGCACCGGCCCCTGCCGACGATCACCGTGCAGGCCCCCGGCGCCTCACTGCCGAGCGGAGGCGAGGGGCTCAACGGCCGCTGACTGTGGACCGCCGGACGGGCCGCGATCAAGACAGTCAGCAGTAGTCAAATGGGGTCGCCGCACTGAACCGCGTGCCATCGGGACGGAATTGTCCGCCGCTGAACGCGGACAACCACCCAGGTCCGTAGAACTGAGTTCATCGGTGAACCGAACTCAGGAGGCATACATGCGAACCGCACGCCGTATCGGACTCAAGGCCGCCCTGCTGGTGGTGCTGACCACCAGCATCGCAACGATCGCGCTGCAGGCGCCGGCATCGGCGGCCGCCTGCAGCGGAGCGAGCTGCTACGGCCGCAACCCGGAGGGCTTGTGTTCCTCCGACGCCACCGGCCTGCTGGGCCGCGACTACATCAACGGATCATCGAGCTTCAGGGTGGAGCTGCGCTACTCCCCCTCCTGCCAGGCCGGCTGGATGCGGCTTATCGTCTACCCGGGCAGCGGCGGCTCAGGGTTCGCCATGTCCGCCTGGAACCAGGGCGGCCCGAGTACCGGCTTCGCCCAGAGCAACAGCGGCACCAGCTGGACCAACATGATCGACGGCTCACCAGGCAAATCCATCTGCGGCGGCACCCACCTGTACTTCAACGGCGCTTATCGCGGTTGGTATGACCCGGGCTGCGCGTACCGCTGAACACACCCCGGTTCGGACGAAGCCATTCGGCCGTCAATCGGCGGCCGGGTGGCGACTGCCGTGCACGGGACCGGACGGTCAGATGTACCAAGTGATGGCGACTGGCTCCTGTGCTACCCGCTTCCCACGTCGCTGAGCCGGACCAGGTGGGAGAGGTGTCAGCCAGGACTGCGGTCGGATGTGCCAGTGCCGAGTGGGGTCGTCGGGCAACCGGAAATCGTTGCCCGAACAGTGGACGGCGTGCGGCTGCTCGGTCGTCAGGAGGTTCTGAAACGGCCGCCCGGCTGGCTAGGAACGGGGGATGTGGAGAGCCGGGCGGGACCGTCAAGCTCAGCATGAGCTCCCAATGCTGATGGTAGGAGTCTATATGGACGGGGTCCGTCCGCTTCGTTTCCGGTGGGGCGTGATCGCGCTGGCCGCCGGTGTTGTCGCGTTAGGGGCCGGGGTGGCATGGTTCCTGCTCCGTGACACCACTCCAGACCCTGCACACGTCGCGCTCCCGCCGGCCGCCGCGCCGGACGGGGCGGTCCGCACCTACTTCGCCGGTGATGGCAAGCCGCTGCTCGACCTGCTCACGGTGACGGCAGACCTGCCCGATAAGAACACCCGAGCCGCCTGCGCGGACATCGCCGCCGGTCTGGACCGGCTCGGCGGGCCGCGCGTCCTCGGCTCGAAAGCCGGCGAGGTGCCAGACCCCGGCATTCGTGATGCTGCCGTCAACCACGTCGCCGCGGTCGGTGACTACCTCGCCGCATGCGGATCCGATCGCCCGCTGATGGAACCGGCGAAGTCGGCGCACTTCTCGGCGGTCGTGCTGCAGCGCCTCCTCGATCGCGACCATGTCCGATGACGCCCCGACCTGCTCGCCGCCGGCTCGTAGCGGCCGCAGCCGCGCTGCTGGCCGCCGCCACGATTCCCGTCGCCGCGCCTGCGCAAGCCGCGCCGGCCAGCATGGGCAACGTGTCCTGGCTGGCCGCCGGTGACTCCTACTCGTCCGGCGAAGGCATCGCTGGTACCGGCGGGGGCACCGACACCTGTGCCCAGTCGACCCTCGCCTACGGGCCGAAGAGCGCCGACATCCTCCGGGGGCAACGGGGTTGGACCGTCACGCCGCTGGCATTCACCGCCTGCACCGGTGCAACCCTGCACGAGTACTACGGCGGCGGGGGCGGCTCGAACAACGGGCACGGACCGCAGTGGGAGCAGGCGTTGCGCAAGCAGCCGAGCGGCAAGCGCTTCGACGTCATCACTATGTCCTTCGGCGGGAACGACATCGACTTCGCATCGACCCTTCAGGGCTGCCTGGACGCACCTGTGCTCGCCGACACGTGGACGGACATCGTGCTCAAGGAGCCGGTAGGCGACGCGCCTTGCGACGTCACCTACGACACTGTTCGGAAACGCATCGACGCCCTAAAGATCTTTCGGTTTTTGGGTGATGGTCATAGTCGTAGGCCGGTGTGGTCGAGGAAGTTGAAACAGAGTCGGTAGCTGCTGCCGATGCGGTG
>NZ_JBITDU010000044.1:0-9711 GCF_044454505.1 Dactylosporangium sp. NPDC051541 | reverse complement strand
ACCAACTCCTACCCGCCACCACACGGCTGGTCCTGTACTCCTCCGCCGCCGGCACCCTCGGCACCCCCGGACAGGGCAACTACGCCGCCGCCAACGCGTTCCTCGACGCCCTCGCCCACCTGCGGCCCAACACGGTCAGCGTCGGCTGGGGGCTGTGGGCGCCGACGTCGGGCATCACCGGGCAGCTCGGCGACGCCGACCAGCAGCGGCTCGCCCGGGCCGGGGTGCGGCCCCTCGGCACCGAGCACGGCCACCGCCTCCTCGACGCCGCGCTCGCCACCGGCGGCCGCCACTACGTCGCCGCCGACCTGGACCTCAAGGGCGTGCGGGCCGGTGGGGCGGTGCCGCCCCTGCTGCGGGGGCTGGTGCCGGCCGGGGTCCGGCCCCGGCGCGGTGCCGGCGAACGGGTGTCCATCACCGCACGGCTCGCCGGGCAGGGGCGGGCCGAGCAGAGCCGGCTGCTGCTCGACCTGGTGCGCAGCAACATCGCGGTGGTGCTCGGGCACGCGCAGCCGGACACCGTCGACGTCGAACGCGGCTTCCTCGACATGGGTTTCGACTCCCTGACCGCGCTGGAGCTGCGCAATCAGCTGCGGGACGCGACCGGGCTGCCGCTGCCGGCCACCGCGATGTTCGACTTCCCGACGCCGGTGGCGATCGTGCGGTACCTGCACGGGCAGCTCGTCCCGGCGGCCGAGCCGGACGGCGACCCGCACGAGGCCGCGATCCGCCGGACTCTGGCCGGGATCCCGCTCGCGCGGCTGCGCGCGGCCGGCCTCCTCGACGTGCTGCTCGGCCTGGCCGGTGGCGCGGACGCGGCGCCGGAGCCGGCCGCGGACGGGGCGCAGGCGATCGCGGACGCCGACGTCGATGACCTGATCAACCTGGCACTGACCACCACCACCGAGTCCTGAAGTCGTCGAGGGGCAGACAATGGCTACGTCGTCGGAGAAAGTCGTCGAGGCGCTGCGCGCGTCACTGCTGGAGAGCGAGCGGCTGCGGCAGCAGAACCGCCGGTTGACCCAGGCGGCCCGCGAGCCGATCGCGATCGTCGGCATGGCCTGCCGCTACCCGGGCGGCGCGGCGGACCCGGAGCGGCTCTGGAAGCTCGTCGCCGGCGGTACCGATGCGATCTCGGGTTTTCCGGCGAACCGCGGCTGGGACCTGGAGCGGCTGTACCACCCGGACCCCGACCACGCCGGCACCGCCTACGTGCGGGAGGGCGGGTTCCTGCACGACGCCGACGGGTTCGACGCCGACTTCTTCGGGATGAGTCCCCGCGAGGCCCTCGCCACCGACCCGCAGCAGCGGCTGCTCCTGGAAACGGCGTGGGAGGCGTTCGAGGACGCCGGGATCGGCCCGGCCGAGCAGCGGCAGAGCAACACCGGCGTCTTCACCGGCGTCATGTACAACGACTACGGCGGCCGGCTCATCACGAACCTGCCCGCCGGCTTCGAGGGTTTCGTCGGCACGGGCAGCGCGGGCTCGATCGCGTCGGGCCGGATCTCGTACGTCTTCGGTCTGCAGGGTCCGGCCGTCACGATCGACACCGCCTGCTCGTCGTCGCTGGTGGCGATGCACCTGGCCGTCCAGGCGCTGCGCCAGCAGGAGTGCGACCTCGCCCTCGCCGGCGGCGCCACGGTGATGGCCACGCCGACGACCTTCATCGAGTTCAGCCGCCAGCGCGGGCTCTCACCGGACGGCCGTTGCCGTTCATTCGCAAAATCCGCCGGGGGTACTGGCTGGGGCGAGGGCGTAGGCCAACTCGTCCTCGAGCGCCTGTCCGACGCGCAGCGCAACGGCCGCCGTATCCTGGCCGTGATCCGTGGCAGCGCCGTCAACCAGGACGGCACCAGCAGTCAGCTCTCGGCCCCCAACGGCCCGTCCCAGGAGCGCGTCATCCGGCAGGCCCTGGCGAATGCCGGCCTCGCCACCACGGACATCGACGCCGTCGAGGCCCACGGCACCGCCACCACCCTGGGCGACCCGATCGAGGCCCAGGCGTTGGCCAACACCTACGGCCGCGGCCGCGGTACGCCTTTGTTGCTGGGCTCGATCAAGTCGAACATCGGCCACACCCAGGCCGCCGCCGGTGTCGCCGGCGTCATCAAGATGGTCCAGGCCATCCGCCACGGTGTGCTACCCGAGACGCTGCACGTCGACGAGCCGTCGCCACACCTGGACTGGGAGACCAGCGGCCTGCGACTCCTGACCGAGCCCACCCCCTGGCCCACGGTCGACCGCCCCCGCCGCGCCGCCGTGTCCTCGTTCGGCATCAGCGGCACCAACGCCCACCTGATCATCGAACAGCCCCCGGCGGTCGACCCCGAACCGGCCGAAGTCGATGGGGAGCCGGTCATCTGGCGACTGTCGGCCAAGACCCCGGACGCGTTGCGCGACTACGCCACCCAGCTGGAGCGGTCTGACGCCACCCCGGACCAGATCGCCGCCACCCTGGCCGGCCGAGCCCTCTTCGCCCACCGGGCGGTCATCACCGCCAACCACACCGACGCCCTCCACGCCCTCGCCACCGGCGCGGAACACCCGAACCTCACCGTCACCCCGACCGCCGGCCCCATCACCGCCCGCACCGCATTCCTGTTCTCCGGCCAAGGCAGCCAATACCCCGGCATGACGCTCGACCTCTACCGGTCGAACCCGATCTTCACCGCCACCTTCGACACCGTCCGCGAAGCCCTCGACCCCCACCTGCCCAAACCCCTGCTCGAGGTCATCGACACCCCCGAACTCAACACCACCCTCTACACCCAGCCCGCCCTCTTCGCGATCCAGACCGCACTACATGCCGCCCTCGGCATCACACCCAACTTCTACGCCGGACACTCCATCGGCGAACTCACCGCCGCCTACCACGCCGGCATCTGGAACCTCACCGACGCCGCCAAGATGGTCACCGCCCGCGCCAAACTCATGCACACCATGCCCCCCGGCGCCATGCTCGCCATCCAAGCCACCGAAAACGAAGTCCTCGAGGCGCTGCACCACCACCCCGACGTCGACATCGCCACCATCAACGGCCCCACCAGCATTGTCGTCGCCGGTAACCAGGACGACCTGCAACCCGTCAAAGCACACTTCGATCAGCTAGGCCGCAAAACCACGACCCTCAACACCGCACACGCCTACCACTCACGCCACACCGACGCGATCCTCCAGCAATTCCACGACATCGCCGCCACCCTCACCTACAACGAGCCCCACACACCGATCATCACCGACAGCGGCAGTCAACCCACCACCCCCGACTACTGGACCAACCACATCCGCAAAACCGTCCGCTTCCACGACACCATCACCGCACTCCACAACCTCGGCACGAACACGTACATCGAAATCGGGCCTCACGCGACCCTGACCCCGCTCGCCCCGCCCGACACCCTCGCCATCCCGACCCAGCGGCGTAGCCAACCCCACGCCGACACCCTCACGACCGCGATCGCCACTGTCCACACGCACACCACCACGGCCGTCGCCTGGCCCGACGTTACGGCCGCGACGGCAACCATCCCGACGTACCCGTTCCAGCACACCTCCTACTGGCTGCACCACACCGGACCCAGCGGCCCGCACGGCACCGGTCATCCGCTGCTCGCCACCGCGATCCAGCTCGCCACCGGCGACACCCACGTGCTCACCGGCCGGCTCGACCCGAACACGCAGACCTGGCTCGCCGAGCACACGGTCCACGGCACCGCCGTCCTGCCCGGGACGGCCATCCTCGACCTCGCCTGGCACGCCGCCGCCCACGTGGGCGCGGCCGGCGTCGAGGAGCTCACGCTGCAGGCCCCGCTGACCGTCACCGGGCCGACCTGGGTCCAGGTCACCGTGACCGGGGCGGAGCTGGCCGTACACTCGCGGGCCGAAGCCGCCGACGGCGACCCGGCGCAACCGTGGACCCGCCACGCCACCGCCGTGCTCAGCCCCACCGCGGTGATGCCCCGGCCGGCCCCCGCCGAGTGGCCACCCGACGGCGCCGCCCCGGTCGACCTTGACGACCTCTACGACACCCTGGCCGACGGCGGGCTTGGCTACGGGCCGACGTTCCAGGGACTGCACACCGCCTGGCGGCTCGGCGCCGACATCTACGCGGAGCTGAGCCTCCCCGACAGCGGCGCACCCGGCGGCCACCCGATCCACCCGGCGCTGCTCGACGCCGCCCTCCACGCCATCGCGCTGTCGGGCCCGGCCGCCGACGGCGCCGTCCGGCTCCCGTTCGCGTTCGCCGATGCCGCCGTACACCTGGACGGGTCGGCCGCACCGAACAGCCTGCGGCTGCGGCTGGCGGCGAACGGCGACCGGCACCGCGTCGACCTGTACCGGCCCGACGGGACCCCGGCGGCCACCATCGGCTCGGTCGCGACCCGGCCGTTCGACGCCGGTCAGCTCGCGGCCGACACCCGCAACAGCCTCTTCACCCTCCACTGGACGGAGCTGGCCGCCTCGCCGCCGGGGCCCGCGCCCGCTGACGTGGTGACCATCGTCGCCGGCACCGACCCGGCGACGGAAGACGTCCCGGCCGCGACGCACCGGCTCGCCGAGACGACCCTGCACCGGCTGCAGGACGCCCTCCGCGGCGCCGCACCCGTCGCGGTCGTGACCCGGGGCGCGGTCCCCATCGGTACCGTCACCGACCTCCCGGCCACCGCCGTGTGGGGTCTCATGCGCAGCGCGCAGAGCGAGCACCCGGGCCGCATCACGATTGTCGACACCGACGACACCCTCCCCGTCGAGACCGCCCTGGCCGCCGGCGAACCGCAGATCGCCGTCCGCGACGGTAGGCTGTACGTCCCCCGGCTCACCCGCGAGACCGCCACGCCGACGACTCCCGCCTACGAGGGCCCCGTCCTCATCATCGGCGGCACGGGTACCCTCGGCCGGCTCCTGACCGAACACCTCGCCACCGACCACGGCATCCAGGACATCGTCGTAACCAGCCGCAACGGCACACCACCCGTTGTCACCTGCGACGCCGGCGACCGCCAGCAGCTGCAGCGGCTCCTCGTCGAACACCACTTCGGTACCGTTGTGCACGTCGCCGGTACCACCGCCGACTCCACTGTCGACACTCTCACCCCCGAACAGCTCCACACCGTCCTGCGGGCAAAGGTCGACGCCGCCTGGAACCTCCACCAACTCCTACCCGCCACCACCCGCCTGGTCCTGTACTCCTCCGCCGCCGGCACCCTCGGCACGCCCGGGCAGGCCAACTAC
Source organism: Dactylosporangium sp. NPDC051541 (assembly GCF_044454505.1). NCBI lineage: Bacteria > Bacillati > Actinomycetota > Actinomycetes > Micromonosporales > Micromonosporaceae > Dactylosporangium > Dactylosporangium sp. NPDC051541. Next base: position 4,479 of record NZ_JBITDU010000044.1, on the reverse strand, counting down.
GCCGCCGCCAACGCGTTCCTCGACGCCCTCGCCCACCAGCGGCCCAACACCACCAGCATCGGCTGGGGGCTCTGGCAGCCGGCCTCGGGCATCACCGCCCAGCTCCGGGACGCCGACCAGCAGCGGCTCGCCCGCAGCGGCGTCGAGGCGCTCGCCCCGGACCGCGCCCACCGCCTCCTCGACGCCATCGTCGCCGACGGCCGGCCGCACCAGGTCGCCATGGCGCTCAACCCGCGGGCCCTGCGCTCCGCCGCGGAGCTGCCCGCGCCGCTGCTCGGCCTGGTGCCGGCCCAGCCGCGGCGAGCCGGTGCGTCGACCCTCGCGCAGCGGCTCGCCGGGCTCGGCGAGGCCGAGGCCCGCGCCGCGCTCACCGACCTCGTCCGCACCCACGTCGCCGCCGTCCTCGGCCACGCCGACGCCGCGGCGGTCGGGCCGGACCGGGCGTTCCAGGACCTCGGGTTCGACTCGTTGACGGCCGTGGAACTGCGCAACCAGCTGAGCGCGGCGACCGGGCTGCGGCTGCCCGCCACCCTGACGTTCGACTACCCGACGGCGGCGGCGGTCGCGGCCTACCTGCGGGAGACGTTGGCCGGTGCCCGCCGGGAACGCACGAGCGTCGCGGCCACGAGCACCGGCGAGCCGATCGCGATCGTCGGTATGGCCTGCCGCTATCCGGGCGGAGTGGTGTCGCCGGAGGGGCTGTGGCGGCTCGTCGCCGACGGTACCGATGCGATATCCGGTTTTCCGACGAATCGCGGCTGGGATCTGGAGGCCCTCTATCACGCCGACCCGGACCACCCGGGGACCGCGTACGTCCGCGCGGGTGGGTTCCTGCACGACGCCGACCGGTTCGACGCCGACTTCTTCGGTATCAGTCCGCGTGAGGCCCTCGCGACCGACCCGCAGCAGCGGCTGCTGCTCGAGACGGCGTGGGAGAGCCTGGAGGGGGCCGGCATCGACCCGGCCTCGTTGCGCGGCAGCAACACCGGCGTCTTCACCGGTGTCATGTACGGCGACTACGGCGGCCGGCTCATGCTGCACGCCCCGGACGGGTTCGAGGGCTACCTCGGGACCGGGAGTGCGGCGTCGGTGGCGTCCGGCCGGCTCTCCTACACGTACGGTCTGCAGGGGCCCGCGGTCAGCGTCGACACCGCCTGCTCCAGCTCCCTGGTCGCGATGCACCTGGCCGCGCAGTCGCTGCGGCAGGGCGAGTGCGACCTGGCCCTCGCGGGCGGCGTCACGGTGATGGCCACGCCGGGCGCGTTCATCGAGTTCAGCCGGCAGCGCGGCCTGTCACCGGATGGGCGCTGCCGCTCGTTCGCGGCCGAGGCGGACGGCACCGGCTGGGGCGAGGGCGCCGGCCTGATCGTCCTCGAGCGGCTGGCGGACGCGCGAGCGAAGGGGCACCAGGTCCTGGCGATCCTGCGCGGCAGCGCGGTGAACCAGGACGGCGCCAGCAACGGTCTGACCGCCCCGAACGGCCCTTCCCAGGAGCAGGTCATCCGGCAGGCTCTCGCCAATGCCGGCCTGTCCACCGCGGACGTCGACGCGGTCGAGGCGCACGGCACCGGCACCAAACTGGGCGACCCGATCGAAGCCCAAGCCCTCGCCAACACCTACGGCCGCGACCGCGACCAGCCTCTGCTGCTGGGCTCAATCAAGTCCAACATCGGCCACACCCAGGCCGCCGCCGGTGTCGCCGGCGTCATCAAGATGATCCAAGCCATCCGCCACGGGATGCTCCCCCAGACACTGCACGCCGACCAGCCCTCACCACACCTCGACTGGTCCGACAGCGGCCTGCAACTCCTGACCGAGCCGACCCCGTGGCCGGCCGTCGACCGCCCCCGCCGCGCCGCCGTCTCCTCCTTCGGCATCAGCGGCACCAACGCCCACCTCATCATCGAACAGCCCCCGGCCGCCGACCCGCCACCGGTCGAAGTCCATGAGCAGCCGGTCACCTGGCGGTTGTCGGCCAAGACCCCGGAAGCGTTGCGCGACTACGCCGCCCAGCTGGCGCCGGTTGACGCCACCCCGACCCAGATCGCCGCCGCGCTCGGCAGCCGGGCTTTGCTGCCGCACCGGGCCGTCATCACCGGCGACCACGCGGCCGCCCTGCACGCCCTCACGACGGGTGCGGAACATCCCGGCCTCACCGTCACCCCCGTCGGCGGACCCATCACCGCCCGCACCGCATTCCTGTTCAGCGGCCAGGGCAGCCAATACCCCGGGATGGCGCTCGGCCTCTACAACACCGACCCGGTCTTCACCGCCACCCTGAACACCGTGTGCGAGGCCTTGGACCCGCACCTGCCCAAGCCCCTACTCCAGGTCATCGACACCCCCGAACTCAACACCACCCTCTACACCCAGCCCGCACTGTTCGCCATCCAGACCGCATTGCACGCCGCCCTCGGCATCACCCCGAACTTCTACGCCGGACACTCCATCGGCGAACTCACCGCCGCCTACCACGCCGGCATCTGGAACCTCACCGACGCCGCCAAGATAGTGACCGCCCGCGCCAAACTCATGCACACCATGCCGGCCGGCGCCATGCTGGCGATCAAGGCTTCCGAGGCCGAAGTCCTCGACGTCCTGCGACACCACCCTGACGCCGACATCGCCACCATCAACTCGGCCACCGATGTCGTCGTCGCCGGCGATAAGAAGATCCTCGAGCCGGTCCAAGAGCACTTCGAGCGCCTGGGCCGCAAAGCCAGGATCCTGAACACCGCACACGCCTACCACTCACGCCATACCGACGCGATCCTCCAGCAGTTCCACGACATCGCCGCCACGCTGACCTACAACCAGCCCCACACACCCATCATCACCGCCGGCGAGCCGACCGACCCGCAGTACTGGACCGACCACATCCGGCAGACCGTCCGCTTCCACGACACCATCACCGCACTGCACGACCTCGGCACCAACACGTACATCGAGATCGGACCCCACACCACCCTCAGCGCGCTCACGCCGCCCGATGCCCTGACCATCCCGACCCAGCGGCGTAACCAACCCCACACCGACACCCTCACGACCGCGATCGCCACCGTCCACACCCACACCACCACCCCGGTGACCTGGCCCGCCACTCATGCGGAGCCGGCAACTGTCCCGACGTACCCGTTCCAGCACAGCTCCTACTGGCTCCACGACACCAACCCCACCGGCCGCCACTCGACCGGGCACCCGCTGCTCACCGCCGACATCCGGCTGGCCGCGAACGACACCCGCATCCTGACCGGCCGCCTCGACCCGGCGACCCAGCCGTGGCTGGCCGAGCACCGCGTCAACGGCACCGTCGTCCTGCCCGCCACCGCCGTGCTCGACCTGGCCCTCCACGCCACGGCGAACGCGATCGAGCAGCTGACCATCCACACCCCGGTCGCCGTCACCGCCGCCACCGAACTCCAGATCACCGCGACCGACGCGCAGCTCACCGTCCACGGCCGGGCGGCGACCACCGGCGACGAGCCGCCGCCGTGGACCCTCCACGCCACCGCGACCCTCACTCCCGGCCCGGCCGACGGCGAGCCGAGCCGGCCGCACGGCGCCTGGCCGCCGGCCGACGCGACAGTCGTCGACGTCGAGGATCTCTACGATGCCGTCGCGGACACGGGAATCGAGTACGGGCCGACGTTCCGGACCGTGACCGCCGCCTGGCGGACCGGCGACGGCCTGTGCGCCGAGGTCACGGCCCCGGACGCGCCGGGGAACACAATCCACCAGGCGCTGCTCGACGCCGTGCTACAGGCCGCCGTCGCCGGTGCTCAGGAGCCCGGCCGGCCGCTGCTGCCGAGCGCGCTGCGCGGGGTCGCCCGGCACGGCGACGCGAACGGGAAGGTGCGGGTGCTGGTCCGCTCGACGGCGGCCGGCACGGTGACACTGACCGTGACCGACGACGCGGGCCGCCCGGCGCTCACCGTCGCCGAGGTCACCATGAGCCCCGCACCCGCCCTCGGTGGCGGCGGCGAGAACGCCCTGTACGCGCTGTCGTGGGCCGACGTGCCGCTCCAGCCGCCGGTCGCCGCACCGGCCACCGCACCGACCGGCCTGGTCACCATCGCCGCGGCCGGCGACCCGGACGAGGACGTGCCGGCCGCGACCCACCGCCTCACCGAAGCCGTCCTGCGACTCCTCCAGGAGGCCCTCCGCGGTGACGGACCGATCGCGGTCGTGACGCGGGGCGCGGTACCCATCGGCGCCATCACCGACCTCCCCGCCGCCGCCGTCTGGGGCCTCGCCCGCAGCGCCCAGAGCGAACACCCAGGTCGCATCACCATCCTCGACACCGACGACACCCTCCCCCTCGAAACCGCCCTCGCCACCGGCGAACCGCAGATCGCCATCCGCGACGGCAACCTCTACATCCCCCGCCTCACCCGCGAAACCCCAGCCCAGACAACACCGATCCACGAAGGGCCCGTCCTCATCACCGGCGGCACCGGCACCCTCGCCCGGCTCCTCGCC
>NZ_JBITDU010000043.1:0-11089 GCF_044454505.1 Dactylosporangium sp. NPDC051541 | reverse complement strand
ACCGCATCGGCAGCAGCTACCGACTCTGTTTCAACTTCCTCGACCACACCGGCCTACGACTATGACCATCACCCAAAAACCGAAAGATCTTTAACGGCATCACGGACACGGTCCGGAGGCGAAAGCGGCTGGTGTTGACGTAACGTCACCTGCCGCTTTCCGTCCTCGACCTCACTCCGGTGGCCGAGGGCGCGGCAACGCCACGGCCCGCGCCAACACCACCGCGCTCGCCACCCGCGTGGAGGCCCTCGGCTACCACCGATTCCGGGTCTCGGAGCACCACAACATGCCAGGCAGCGCACGCTCCGCGCCCCCACCCTGCTCGCCCACCTGACCGCCGCGACGTCGCGCATCCGACCCGGCTCCGGCGGTGCGGTACTGCCCGACCACGCGTCGCTCGTCGTCTCCGAGCAGCTCGGCACACTCATCTGGCTGGGCGAACGATCCGCAAGTAGCGCTGCTGATTTGGTCGGCACGCCTCGATCACGTTCCCGGACATGGCGCGATCCGGGCGGTCTCGGCTGATGCAGCGCCTGCGCCGCGGTGCTGGGTAGTCTCGTGTCCGTGTCTGACAAGGCGGAGCGACGGGCAGCGCGCGAGGTGGTGGCCGCGTACCACGAGGCGGTGGGCGAGCTCGTCGCCCGCGTCGGTGAAGCTGTCGACCGGTACCGTGCCGGGGAACTCGACGCCTTCGACGTCGACCGTGTGCTGTTCCAGTACTCGCGAGCGTCGAAGGAGCTCTGGAAGTACTGCAACTTCGGTCCGGTGGAGATCGTCGCGGAGGTCATCAGAGCGCAGCCGCCCGGCGACTGGTGGGAGCGGGGCGCTCCGCGGCAGCCGTCTTGACCGGCTTCCCGGATCTGCCGCCGCCGGTGCGCGATGGCCGGCTCGAGCTCGTCATCGGAGGTGACGGACCTCGCCGCGGCCGCAGCTTCCGGTTCTGCCGAATTGAGTGCACTCGATCTTGTCGAATGGGCTGATGCTGGAGCAGACGCGATACGCAACTATCTTGAGCATGTCGCGCCATCAGGGGGTGCAGAGCCGTTCGAGGGTCGCCCGGCCGATAGCCTCGAATGGTCCGTCGCCGGCGAGCCCTGCCTCCAGCAGCGTCAGACCGAAGAACACGGCCCAGCCCTTCGCTCGGTCCATGGTTGACGGTGGGATAGTTCCATAGGCTTTCCAGAGGTATGGGTGCGCTGGAACCGGAAACAGCATCCAGGCGGCGGCGACGTCGGTCGCAGGGTCGCCGGCCGTCATGTCACCCCAGTCAAGTACCGCAGCAAGCCGGCCGTTATCCACTACCACGTTCTTGGGGTGTAGGTCACCGTGAATGCACGTGATTAGCGGGTCCGGCCGGGCTGCTAGTGCCGTTTGCCAGTGGTCGCGGAGAGCAGCCAGTGGCACCTCGTCGGCGACATCATGTAGTTGCCGGTCGACCCGGTCGGTGACGTTCGTGAGCCGGATGCCGCGCCAGTCGTTACGAGGAAAGTCGTCGGGGGCCGGATGATGCAGTGCCGCCAGGAACCGGCCGAACGTGGCGGCCTGCGTCGGATCGGGCAGGGCGTGTTCGGCGGACCTGCCCGGTATCCACGGGACCACACTCCATCGCCACGGGAACATCTCGCCCTCGGGCTCGCCGAGCCGCTCCGGCACAGGCACGCGTATCGGCAGCCGCCCGGCGAGCACAGGCAGCCACGTCTGCTCATGTCGCAGTAACTCGGAACCGGCCCGAATGCGGGGCAACCGAACCGCCAACCGGTCGCCCAATCGATAGGTGACGTTGTCCCAGCCGATGGCGGTCAGTATGAGCCGGAGTTCTGCCAGATCGGGATGTTGAGCGCGCAGGAGCGCCCGAACCAGGTCCTCATCGATCTCGATTTCCGCAGCCGGCAAACCGGCCGGAGTCGTGGGTGGATCGCTCATCGCACCACGCTACCGTCCGCCCGCCCGGCACCGCCGGATCGGCACCGAGCAGACCGGCGCGTCGGCCGACGGTTTCGTCGCCGTGCGATGCTCAGCAGCGTGGCCGCGTCCTGGATACTCCTTGCGTTCGCGGGTTTGATGATCGGGATGGGAGCCGTGCTGGCCACCAACTACCGTGACGTCGCCACGAAACACGTCCAGGCGACTACAAGACCAACCGCGTCCTCGACCACGACCAGTTCTACGTATGGATCAACACCTGAAAGTTGCTCGGGCGGAGCCGTCATCGGCCCCGCCCGACCGGCCACAGCTGCAACCGGTACCGCTCGCCCTCCGCCGCGGGCAGCGCCCGCACCGCGGCCATCGCCGCGACGAAATCCTCGGCGTACTCCTCGATCAGGTCGGTCACTCGCTGCTGGTTGTAGGCGGTGACCCGGACCCCGTACCGGCCGGCGCCACCGGGCAACGACACCCCGGCCTGAACGCCTGAGTCATGGGACTCGTCAATGCACCACTGCCCAGCAGGGAGCTCAAGCTCACCTTCGACCGCATACTCGAAGCGCGGCTCATCGCTCAACACCATCGGCTGCCGGGACCAGATCTCGACCGTGACCCGTACGCTGCCGGCATCGGTGACCGTTCGCACCGCAACCGCCGAACCGGCGAAGCCAACGTCTTCGGCATCAGTCCGCCCGGCCGCGGCCGTCATGACTTCGAGATAGTCCTGGCCCCGGCAGTGCAGCCAAAACGTTCGGAACGAAGGCGAGACAACCGTCTCAACCACAGACAGACGCACTGCCACACGCCGATCCTGCCACGAGGCACCGCACCCGTTTCGTGTGGTCCTTGACCTGCAATCTCAGGCCAAAGATCACGTGCGCGCACATGCCGCTGCGGGCGCTCTCCACGGGTCGTTACTCGTCACAGAATGTGGGCGGCTGCCCGGCGAACTGCCGCAGAAGCCGATGATTGCGCTGGCGGGCGAAGAGACCTCAATCCTGTTTCTCCGGGCCTCGCAGCTCTGGAAGCGCAACACCTGGAAGTGCGCGCCCGTGGTGGCGTTCAGGCGGACCGCCCGCAACGGCTGCGGCCGCGCATCTGCGTTGAAGATCTATGGCTTGATTGACGCGGTCGGGCGCCTCCCCGGCGCCGCCATCGTTGGTGCATTGCTGCCGCGGCACTGGACGAGGGTGTCTGACCGGGACGTAGTGGTCGAAGTCCATGCAGCATTCTATGCCGTTACTCACGGCCTCATCCACGATCCTCATCTGACCGAACGGTGAGCTGTGAGCCGCATCCGTTCATGCTGCTCTCACAGCACGAATCCTGGTTCATGCTCATGCCGCGTACCGCGGGCTGCGCACGGTGATGGCAACGAGATGCTCGCCGAATCCGGAGAGCCCGGGTTCGTCAGCCGTCGGTCGGCGAGGCGGCCGGGCCTTGAGCTGTCCTTCGCCGACGCACCAACAATGGCACAAGGACGGCACCGGCGACCAGCGACCCAATTGCCCTGGGGCGCGGAGCCCTCCCCCCGGTCAACCTGCAACGTCGCGCGGATCAACGCCCGGGCGGCTACCGCCAGAACATGAAATATCCCCATACAAGGTGCGGGTGATCCGTCGGTCCTGCGGCCGTGAGGTCCGCATTCGCAACACCGGGTACCCCGCCCGATACTGCAGGAACATTGCCGCTGCGGCCAACGCGAGAACACCCGCCAAGACAACCCCCCGCAGCCACGACAGAGCCGACGGCGCGCCCACCAGCAACCATATGAACGCCACCAGCCCGAGAAGTTCGAACCGGATCAACCACAGCGCGGCACGGTAGGCAACGGCCCGCCGCACCTGCGCGAACTCCTCATCCGTGATCGACACGCGGCCAAGATGGCGCATCAGCGTTCCAGACCCTCTCGCAGGGATTCACGCCACGGATAACACATCCCGTGCCGTCCCCTCGCCCAGCAGATCCGACTCGCGATCGGCGAGAAAGCAGCGCCCTGTGAGCCAAGCCGGTGGAATGATCAGCCGCCAACGAACATGGAACGGTTCTGCGAAGCCAAGATCACGTGCGCGCACATGCCGCCGTTGGTGTGCGCGATGGCCGTATCGTGACTGGGTTCTACCGGGTCTGCGCCATCGACGGCCTTCTGCACCACTCGGCCTCCGCCACGCACGGCCATCTCGATGCCCTCCCAAGAGCCGACGATCCGCCTCCTCGTCACGCGAGGAACGCCGAAGCCTGCTGGGGAGTGCGATCGCCGTTCATCGACACAGTCTGCTTTGGCATTAGCGTGTCCCGAACCTGAACAGCTGGGTGGCGGTGACCTTGGTCTGCGGCTGCGGCTCCCCGCCGCCGTCGGTCTCGGCCCGCTTGAAGAAGCCGCGCTGCACGACCGTGCCGTCGGCCCGCACCGTCAGCGCCAGGCCGCTGCCCACGTTCTGCACCAACGTCGGGCCGGCGTTGCTGAGGAGCACGAACGCCTGGCTCGGCGTGCCGTCGCACGGCCGCAGTTCCAGGGCCGCGCCCGCCTGCTGCGAGTCGCCGACGACGTCCAGGCACAGCGGCCGGCTGCCGGGCCGCAGGCTCGGCTGGTAGGCGAAGGCATTCGGCAGCACCTTGCTGGTGACGGTAGTTGCGGCATCGATCCGCGGGAACTGTTTCGTCCACACCTGCGACTCCGGCGTCTGCCCGGCCTGGCCGATGCGCGGCCGCAGCACGATCCGGGCGCCCGCCTTGTTGCCGTCGGGCTGCAGGACGTTCACGCCGCCGGTCGGCTGGATGATCTGGTCCTTGACCGGCGGCAGGACGTCTTCGGCGGCGGCCGGCGTGGCGTTGAGGGCCGCCGGCAGCCCGGCGGCGAGGGCGACGCCGCCGAGGAGCGTCGCGGTCCGGCGGAGGGTACTCGTGCGCATGTCTGTGCTCGCTTCCTGTGCTCGACGGCAGCGGTACGGGTCCGTCACCAGACACGAGCGGCCCCGGCGCCCGGTTCAGCGAGTCGCCGTTACCGGCACGACGTGCGCAGCGGCGCCGCGCCCTCCGTCGGCTTGCTGACGGCCGAAGGCCGAACCGGTTCGGGCGGCGGCGCGTGTCTATCTGCACGCGCCGCCGTCGACGCTCAGAGGAGAGACCTCCCGTGAAAGCCCTCATCGCCGCACTGGTCCTCGTTGTCGCCCTGGGCGGTCTGACCGCGTGCGGGTCCGCCGCCGGCCCGCCGGCCTCGGCACCGTCCGAACTGGACCCGACCGACGGCCCCGCCGTGGTGATCCCGACGCCGAGTCCCGAGCCGGTCACCCTGACCGCAGGCAAGGCCGAGGTGGGCGGCACCGAGGCCGACGTCGTGCGGTTCAAGGACCGCATCGTGTACCGCTTCGAGGCCGACGAGAACAAGCCCTCGAAGGTCAACTGCACCGGCGACTGCCTCGTCATATGGCCGCCGCTGCTCACCGACGGCACCCCGGTCAAACTCACCGGCGTCGATCCCGCCCTCGTCGGCACCGTCCACCGCGCCGACGGCCTCATCCAGGTCACCCTCGCCGGTTGGCCGCTGTATCTCTACAAGCAGGACCAATCACCCACCGACACGAAAGGCGAAGGCGTCGGCGGCAACTGGAGCGTCGTGCGCCCCGACGGCAAACCCGTCATCAGCAAGTAACCCTGGTGCCGTAAGTCGTGCACCCGGACGCAGCATGCAGCGAAGCACGTTCTATGCCGCTGCGGGAGCACGGTGACCGAACGGTGCTCGTCACCGGCGGTGAACAGGCTGACGGGACCGGAGATTTCGATCCTGCCGAATCGAGGATGTCTGCCCGTCGTAGAGACGCCGGTCGGTCTGATCGGCCCGGGGCAGGAGGGCTACGCCGATGCGTTACGGAGCTTCGTGCCGAGCCGTGTCGTCGCGACGGTGGAGGAGACCGGTCGGGGCCTTCGGATCGAGTTCGACGGAGGCGCGATCCGGCTGCATCCTGAGGCCGACGAGGTGCCTGGACCGGAAATCGCGCTTCTGAGCGGCTTCGAGGACGGGCGTTGGATGTGCTGGCGTCCCGGCGAGCAGTCCTTCGAAGATCTCGCATAACCGCGCCCATACCGCTTGCGGGCCCGGCCGCGCCACTTGCGGATACGGCCTGGTCAGGTGGAAGCTTCCCATCCTGCCGATCAGAGCGCGACGACTTAGGTCAACGGCTGGAGGAACTCCAGTCGGTTGCCGTGACAATCCTGGCTGTAGAAACGCCGCATGCCGGGGAAGTCGTCGTCGAAGGCGACGTCGTAGCCGGCCGTGCTCAGCCGCGCAGCCCAAACGTCGAGGTTATCGACGAGCAGACCCGGGTGGGCCTTGCGGGCCGGACGGAAGTCCTGCTCCACCCCGATGTGCAGTTCGATGCCGTGACCTCGGAACCAGCACCCACCGCGAGCAGCCAGGACAGGAGGCTTGGCGATCTCCTCGAAGCCGAGCACATCGCTGTAGAAAGCGCGCAGCGCATCCTCGCTACCAGGCGGACAAGCCAGTTGCACATGGTGGATCACGAGGCACTCCCTTCGCCTTCGACAAAGATAGTCGATCGAGCACGTGTATCCGGCGTGCGTTGGATGCCAGCGAGCCGGCGGCCGGATCGCCACCTGCCGCCTTGCTCATCTGGCGATTCGATCGCCGAGGGCCCCGGCGGTGCGGGCTACTCGGCGGGATCGGTGGCCAGCAGTACTACCGCACCGCGATCGAGGAGGATGCCGCCTGAGTCGTGCATCCGAGTCAGCTCGGCCAGGGCACGCCGGTGAAATTCAATCGCATCCGAGGGTTCGAGTGCCTCAATCAGGCCGGCGAACCCGTGTGACATGTGGAAGTCCCAGCCGGTTTGCGGATCGGGAACGGGCAAGTGGACGGCGATGTTGAAGCTTCTGACGTCCACGAATCCGGCCGCGGCCAGCGGTGCGCGGAGGTCGTCGTGGCGACGTGAGCGCGACGGTGGCGCCAGGCCGCAGGACGCGACGGAGTTCGGTGAGCGCCTTGGTGGCCCGCCGAGCAAGTGAATTCGCCGCACCGGTCGCTGGCTTGCCGGACGGACGGGCGCGAATCGCCGACCCATACCCAGCAGAAGAGCCAAGATCTATGCATCGGGGGTCAGTTGACGCGCGTCCCGTTCGGCCGGCCCAGCGTCAGCGATTGGAACCGTTCGCCGTCGCCGAGGTCGACGCAGTGGAAATCCACGACGTCGAAGTACGCGGCGGCGAAGTCGAGCAACCGCTCGTCGGTGCGCCAGGAGAAGAAGCGCGGCGGCACGTACCGGTCATCGTCGACGGTACCTTCAAGGTTCTCGTCGCCGCCGTACACACCCACGAAGAACAGCCCGCCAGGGCGCAGGACCGTCCGAATCGCCGCCAGGACCGTGGGCAGGTCGTCGTTCGGAACGTGCAGCAGGCAATTCATCGCGAACACCGCGTCGAACGAACCGGCCGGCACTTCCAGATGCAGGAAGTCCCCGACGTGAGCCTGGATGCCCTTGGCCCGGCAGTGCTCGACCATGACCGGCGACGCGTCGACCGCGACGACGGCGACGCCCTCCTGCTGGAAATAGGCGCTGTCGTGACCGGTCCCGGCGCCGATCTCCAGCAGCCGTGCGCCTGGCGCCAACCGGTGACGAAACGCCGCTCGCTCCGTGAGCTTCCACGGCTCTTTCGCCAAGCCGTCACGGTACGCCGCGCGGGCGTCATACGCCTGACGCAATGCGTTGAGCACATCGTCGTAGCGGAAGCTCATGCGCCCTATTATCGATCAGCCCGGCCGGCCGCGAGCGGAGCGCGAACAGGGCCGGCATGACCGGACGTCAGCGGGCCCGGGCCGGTGCATGCCGCAGGCTGAGATGTCAGTTCGCGGAGGGTTTGGGGTGGGCGTTGCGGTTCGGGCCGAGGATGACGAACCAGCGCAGGCCGTCGCGTGGCCAGGTCGCCGCGTAGGCGTGGAGCCAGAATCGGTTCGTGTACGGGTTGCCGTCAACCGATCCGGTGATGTCCGCCGCCTTCGTGACGTCCGACTCGGTGCCGATCACGCTGATGGATGTGACCATCAGGCGTCCGCCGCCGAGCCGTTCGAGGCGGGCGGTGATCTCGCCGGTGGTGTCGTTTTCCGGGTCGGCGAGGCGTTGCAGGTGGTCTCGGTTCCGGGCGCCGAGCGCCGCGAGGTACTCGCTGACTGCGGACTCCGGGCTGGCGGCGCCGTCGGGCGGCCGGGTGACGGCGAAAGTCGTTGCGGCGGCCGCCACCACGACACCCAGCACGATGAGCGGTCCGGGGCGCATGGAGCCCAGGATAAGCCATCACCGCACATGGTTCTCAGGATGCGTTCCAGCGCAGGGGGGCCTCGCCGGCCCGGATCCGGCGGCTGGTGTGGCGGGATGTCTGAAGTCCAGTGTTAGCGGGTACCGCAAAGGTCATGTCCAGCTACACGGTGAACCCGGCCGCGGTGGAGCGAGCCAAACGCCTGATCGACGCGAAGCAGTATGTGCTGGACAGCGATTGGCGCGAGTCCCAGCCGCGGGCCGAGGACGAGAACGCGTACCTCGGCCGGCACTCGTGGGCAGATTACGCCGAGTGGCACCTGGGCCTGACCGATGGTGCGACTGGCGAAACCAAAGCCCGCTACGCCTTCGTGTACGGCGACCTGCGACGCGTGCATCGCACGGCCCTCATCGCCTGCGTTTATCGCGCCGCCGAGTGGCGGCACAAGGCGGTCGAGCTCGCGGCCCACGACCTGCTGCAGCGCCTCGACAAGGCGGCCGGCATCGGCGACGGCTGACCGCCCCGCCGCCGATGCGGTGGTGTGCCGGCGGAGCCAGTCGCCCGTAACCGGACCATGAAGTCCCAAAAACGTCGAGCGTTCGCACGACCAGGATCGCGTGGTTCGTAAGCGGCTGGAAAGATTTACGGGCCCGAACCGGACCTAGGATGCGAGGGTGCGCCGATCGCCAACCGTCGGCAACGTGGTCGCTGTCACGGTCATGCCGTTGCTGCTGGCCGTTGTCGGCCTGTTCCACCCGACCGGGCTGAACGCGTCCACTGCCCACATGTGGGCGATGATGCATATCTGGCTGCTGCCCGCCTTCCCGCTGCTGACGCTGGGACTGATTGTGCCGTTGTGGGGCCGGCCGGTGCGCGGCGTCGCCGGCGCGGCGACGGTTGTGGCCTGGCTGGGGGCGGCGGCGTTCGCGGCGCTGTACACCGGGCTCGACGCGGTCGCGGGTATCGCCGCCGGCACCGTGCAGGTCCACGCGGTCGAGGGGCAGGATGTGGGCCCGACGATCGCCGCGCTGTTCGATACCGCCGACTCGATGGGGCACGCCGGTGTGCGGGCGCTCGCGGTGGCGGTGGTCGCCACATCGGCGGCCCTCGCCGTCCGCCACGGCTGGCGAGTGTTGCCCGGCTCGGCGGTCCTGCTCGTGTCCACGTACGAGTTCTACGACAGCCACATATTTTACCCGCGCGGGGTACTCGCCATGGTTGGCTACGCGGTCGGATTTGCCCTGCTCAGCTGGCCGACAGTGCGAGGGTTCAGGAGCCGGCCACCGGCGGCGGTACCGTCCCCGAGCGAGTAGCCGCCGGTCCTGCCTGGTTCGGCCGATCGGTGGCGGTTGGTCGAAAGGGTCGGTCAGCCGTCCGCTGCGGCGGGTTCGGAGGTGGGCACTCCGGGCACATCGTTGATGTCGTAGTAGACGGGGATGCCACGCTCGCGGGCGATGGCGACGTCCTGGTCCGCGCCGCGGGATTCGCCGGGCAGCCGGAGGACCGCGTCGCAGCGTTGCAGGAGGCGGGCGGCGACGGGGTACAGGACCTGCGCGGCCAAGGGATCGGTCGGCCCGGTGGCGCCGGCGCTGTCGAGCACGGGCAGGGCGACCCACTCGCCGATCATCGGGAGGTGGCCCGCCTCGAACAGAGGCCAGGCCGCGGTCTCGAGCCGCCGTAGGTTCTGCCGCATGAGGTCCGGGTCGCCGCCCGTTCCGGAGGCGTAGGGACCGGCGATCAGGATCATCAGGCTGGTGGTGGGCTCAGGCATCGACGTGCTCCTTGTCGGGTTGCGGGCGGGGACGGTGGGTCAATGCAGTGGCGTGGCCGGGCGCCGCGAGCACCCGGGCGGCGAGCACAGTGGCGATCGTGAGCGCGGCCACGAGCGGAGCGGTGGCCATGACGGCCGGTTGCAGACCGCGAACCTGGGCGGCCAACCCTGCGGCGAGGGCCGTTCCGGCTTGGGTGGCGTACATCGCGATGGACATGGTGGCGAGTCCGCCGGCGTGCCGGTGGGCCGGGCTGCTTCGATGCACGAGCGCGGTTCCGGCCCGGATGAGGAGCCCGAACCCGGCCCCCGACAGCAACGCGGCGATCGCGAACGCCGCCCATCCACCGCGGCCGACCGTGAGCAGCATCAGCATCCCCGCGGCGGCGGCCACGCCGCCGAGCGCGAGCGAACTCCGTTCGGGCCGGGCGACGGTGAGCCACGGCACGGACGCGGTGGCGAGCGGGAACAGCGTCAGCGATGCGGCGTCGGCCACTGCGCTGGACGAACCGGTCAGCTCCAGCCCGATGTGCGCGCCGAGGGAGAGGAACACGGCGGCGAGCGCATAGCCGGCCGCGGCGGCCGCGGTCCCGCCCCAGAAGGCACGCCGATCGGCCCCTTCGGGCAGGGCGGGCAGGGTCGGCTGCGGACCGCGTTCGTCCCTCGCCGAGCGGCCCCACCGCAGGGCGGCGCCGCCGACAACGACTGCGGCCAGCAGCAGTGGCCACTGTGCGCGGAGCCCGGCCGCCGCGCCTCGATCGACGAAGACGGCGCCAACCACGAACGCGGCGATGGTACCGGCCGCAGCCGCGGAGGCATTGACAGTGCCCGCGAGCCGGGCACCGTTTCGGCGGGGTCCCAGGACATCGCCCAACCAGGCGTTCGCCGCCGGCAGCACCAGGCTGACCCCGACGCCCTCCAGCGCACGCGAGGTGAACAGCGCGGTGACGGTCGCCGGGAGCAGGCTCACGGCCGCTCCGGCGGCGACCACCGCGAGCCCGGCCGCGAGCATGCCGCCGCGCCCGGCCCGGTCCGACTAGTACTGCAACGGCGGGTCGTGTCCTACGGCGGTTCGAGTCGTTTGCGGTAATGAGCGGCTCGGGCCTGTGCTTGCCTGCGTCTACGCCATCG
>NZ_JBITDU010000042.1:0-11126 GCF_044454505.1 Dactylosporangium sp. NPDC051541 | reverse complement strand
GCCAACTGGAACTTCGACCGCTGCACCGGCAACGACGGATCCAAAGTCACGTACGCGCCGCCCGCCCGCCACACCGCCAGCACCGCACGCACGAAATCGTCGCCACTCTCGACCGCCAAGCCAACCACCGACTCCGGGCCGACACCAACCGACCGCAGATAGTTCGCCAGCTGGTTGACCCGCGGGTCCGGATAGTCGATCAGCGCATCCACGCCCGACACCGCCGGCAGCTCCAGCGGCGGCGCCTCATGCCAGGAGCCTGCTGAGAGGGGCAGCTCCGAGAGGCGCACTTCTTCGGCGACCGCGGAGACGAGCTCCAGGAAGTGGGCGATCAGGCGGCGGATGGTGGACTCGTCGAACAGGCGGGTCGCGTAGTGCACCGAACCGAGCAGCCCGGCGCCGCGATCCCGCACGATGAGCCGCAGGTCGAACTTGGTCAGCCGGTGCTGCACCTCCTCGCTCGGACCCTGCTCGCCTCCGCCGGCGAAGTAGTTGAACAGCACCTGGAACAGCGGTGTCCGCGAACGGTCCCGATCGTGCACCAGCTCGTTGACCAGCTGCTCGAACGGCACATCCTGATGCGCGAACGCCTGGAGGGTCTCGGCCCGTACACGGGCCAGCAGCTCACCGAACGTCGGATCACCAGACAGATCCGCACGCAAGACCAACGTGTTGACGAAGTACCCGATCAAGCCCTCGACCTCGGCCCGGTTCCGGTTCGCGATTGGGGTGCCGACCACGATGTCGTCTTGTCCGGAGTAGCGGGACAGCAGCATCGTGTACAGGGCGAACATCGTCATAAACATCGACGCGCCCGACCGGCGCGACAACGCCCGCAACCGCTGCGCGACCTCGTCGGGGATCGCGAACTCGATCATCGCACCGTCCGACGACCGCACCGGCGGGCGCGGGCGGTCGGTGGGCAGCTCCAGCACCGGCAGATCGGCCAAGTGCTCGGTCCAATAGCCGAGCTGGTCCTCCAGGACCTCGCCCGTGAGCCACTGGCGTTGCCAGACAGCGAAGTCCGCGTACTGCACGGGCAGCGCCGGCAGATCCTCGGCGGCATACAGCGCCTCAAGCTCCCGACGCAGAACTCCCGCCGACCACTCGTCACCCACCACGTGGTGCATGGCCAGCGCGAGCAGGTGCTCGTCCTCGGCCACCCGCAGCAGGGTCGCCCGGAGCAGCGGCCCGGTGGCCAGGTCGAACGGCACCGCCGCATCGGCCGCCAGCCACGCCTCCACCGCGTCGGCGGCGACGTCGACCACGGGTAGCTCGAACGGCCCGGGCGGATCGATCACCTGCCACGGCACGCCATCGTCGTCGGCCACGAGCCGTGTCCGCAACACCTCATGCCGAGCGACCAGCCCACCCAGCGCGGCGGCCAGCGCCGCGGTATCGACGTCGCCGCGCAGCCCGATCGTCGCCGGCATGTTGTACTCCGTCGATGCCGGCTGCAACTGCGCGAGGAACCATAGCCGCTGCTGCGCGAACGACAACGGCAGCCGGTCGGTACGCCCAACACCCACGATCGGTGGCGCCGTGACCTCGCTGCTGCTCCCCTCGACCACGGCGGCGAGCTGGGCGACGGTCGGCGCGTCGAACACGGCCGCGACCGGCACCTCCACACCGAACACCGCGCGGATGCGCGACACGACCTGCGTCGCCAGCAGCGAGTGCCCGCCGAGCACGAAGAAGTTGTCATGCACCCCGACCCGGTCGACGCCGAGCAGCTCGGCCCAGATCGCGGCGAGCACCTCCTGCACAGGCGAGGCCGCTGCGGCAAACACCGTCGTCGACTCCGGCTTCGGCAACGCCGAACGATCAATCTTGCCATTCGGATTCAACGGCAGCACAGGCAGTTCCACATAGACGGACGGCACCATGTACTCCGGCAACTTCCGGCTCACGAGCTCCGTGTCGGCTGCGCCGACCACGTAGGCCACAAGCCGCTGCCCATCAACCACAACAACCGCCTCGGACGCCCCGGCCTCGCGCAGCACGGCCTCGACCTCGCCGAGCTCGATCCGGAACCCGCGCAGTTTCACCTGGCGGTCCGCACGACCAACGAATTCCAGCCGCCCGTCAGCGTTCCACCGCACCACATCACCGGAGCGATACAACCGCGACCCGTCCGCGGCGAACGGGTCCGCCACAAACCGCTCGGCCGTCAGGTCCGCCCGACCCGCATAGCCACGAGCCACACCGACCCCGCCGATGTACGCCTCGCCCGTCACCCCCACCGGCACCGGATTCAGGAAACGGTCCAGCACATGGACACGCACATTGGCCAGCGGGGCACCGATCGTCACGCCCGGACCGGCGGTGCTCATGACCGTAGCCTCAGTCGGACCGTACGTGTTGACCACCCGGAAGTCCGACGACCATCTGGCCGCCAACTGCTCGGTCAGCAATTCCGCGCCGAGCACCCAGGTATCCATCCCAGGCACATCCGCCGGGTCGAGCTGAGAAAGCAGGGACGGCACCACACTGGCCGCCACCACACCCGCCTCGTTGATCAGCTGGGTCAGAGCCCGCGGATCCGAACGCTCCTCCGCCGAGGCGATGACCAATGTGCCGCCGGCCGCGAGCACCACGGCCAGGTCGAACACGGCCGCGTCGAAGCTGAACGAGGCGAACTGCAACACGACCCGCTCCGCGCCGAGCAGTGGGCCCATCTGCTCCGCGAGGTTGACGACCCCGCGGTGCGAGACCACCACACCCTTCGGCCGGCCCGTCGAACCCGAGGTGTAGATGACGTACGCGGCCTGGTCGCCGCGGATCGTTGGTAGATCGCTGCTGGTCTGGGCATCCGGTAGCGCGTCGAGCACCAGCGCCGCACCGGAGTCGGCGATCATGAACTCGAGGCGGTCCGCCGGATATGTCGGGTCCAGCGGGAGATAGGCCGCACCCGCCCGCCACACCGCCAGCGCCGCCACCACGAACTCCACACCTCGGCCGAGGCGCAGACCGACCACCGATTCGGCACTGATGCCGGCGTCCAGGAGCCAGGCGGCCACACGACCCGACCGGTCCCACAGGTCCGCGTAGGTCAACGCCGTGTCACCGCACCGAACAGCCAGGGCATCGGACGAGGACGGGATCAGGTCCAGCACCGACGACGCCGACAGCGCCGAACCCCCCGGCGCCGACCATGCCTGCACTGCCGCCGACTCATCAGAAGTCAGGACCGGGACCTGCGAGACCCGGCAAGCCGGGTCCGACGCGACCGCCGCCAGCACCTGCCCGAAGTGTCCGATCAGCCGCTCGATCCGGGCTTCATCGAACAAGGCCGTGCTGTACTGCACGGCACCGGAGAGACCCGAAGGTCCATCGGTCAGCGCCACCGACAGGTCGACCTTCACCGCCACCGCCGACGATCTTTCGCCGACCGGCCGGTCCTCGCCACCCGCCGTCAGGTAGTTGAACAGCACCTGGAACAAAGGTGTCCGCGACCGGTCCCGCTCCACACCCAGCTCGTCGACCAACTGCTCGAACGGCACATCCTGATGCTCATACGCGCCCAAGGTCGCCGACCGCACCCGGCCCAACAACTCGCCGAACATCGGATCACCGGACAGATCCGTACGCAACACCAAAGTATTGACGAAAAACCCGATCAGGCCCTCGACCTCAGCCCGGTTCCGGTTCGCGATCGGGGTACCGACCACAATGTCGTCCTGACCGCTGTACCGCCCGAGCAGCACACTGAACGCCGCGAATACGGTCATGAACATGGACGCGCCGGAGGAGCGGGAGAGGGCGCGCAGGCCGGCGGTGACGTCCGCCGGCACCGAGAATCTGAGCATGGCGCCGGCCGAGGAGCGCTGGGCCGGGCGCGGACGGTCCGCCGGCAGTTCGAGAGTTGCCGCGCCGGCCAGGTGCTCGGACCAGTACAAAACCTGAGCGTCCAGGACCTCGCCGGTCAGCCACTGCCGCTGCCAGACGGCGAAGTCCGCGTACTGCACAGGCAGCGCCGGCAGCTCCGACCCCGCGTACAGCGCGGCCAGCTCGCGGCGCAGGATCTCGCCCGACCACTCGTCGCCGGCCACGTGGTGCATGGCGATGGCCAGCAGGTGCCGGTCCGCCGCCACCCGCAGGAGCGTCGCGCGGAACGGCGGCTCGGCGGCCAGGTCGAACGGCACCAGCGCGTCCGCCGCCAGCCACGCCGCGACCTCCTCGGCCGCGATGTCCACAGTACGCAGGTCGATCGGCGCCGGCGGATCGATCACCTGCCAGGGCACCCCGTCGGCGTCGGCGACCAGCCGGGTCCGCAGCACCTCGTGCCGCTCCGTCAGCGCGGTCAGCGCCCCCGCGAGCGCGGGCGCGTCCAGGTCCCCGCCGAGCCCGATGCGCAACGCCAGGTTGTACTCCGCCGAAGCCGGGTCGAGCTGCGCCAGGAACCACAGCCGCTGCTGCGCGAACGACAGCGGCAGCGGGCCGCCCCGGTCGGCCGGCCGGATCGGCGGCGCGGCCAAGCCCGGCGCCGCCGCCGCGATCGCCTCGGCCAGCCCGGCGACCGTCGGCGCGTCGAACAGCGCCGCCACCGGCAGCTCGACGCCGAACGCCGCCCGGACGCGGGAGACGACCCGGGTGGCGAGCAGCGAGTGCCCGCCCAGCTGGAAGAAGTTGTCGCGGACGCCGACCCGGTCGAGCTCGAGCAGTTCGGCCCAGATCCCGGCGAGCACTTCCTGGGCCGGCGTCTGCGGCGCGACGAACGCGTCCTCGAGCTCCGGCCGCGCCTGATCCGGGGCCGGCAACGCCGAACGATTGACCTTGCCGTTGGCGGTGAGCGGGATCGCGGCCAGCGCCACGAACACGGACGGGACCATGTACTCCGGCAGCCGCTCCCCCAGGAACGCCCGCAACTGAACGGCGGACGGGGCCTCCTCGGCCACCAGGTAGGCCACGAGCCGCCCGCCGACCGCGACGATCACCGCGGCGCTGACGGCCGGGTGGGCGAGCACGGCGGCCTGGATCTCGGCCGGCTCGATCCGGTGCCCGCGCACCTTCACCTGGTCGTCGGTGCGGCCGAGGAACGCGATGAGCCCGTCCGGGCGGCGCTTCACCACGTCCCCGGTCCGGTACAGCCGCCCGCCGGCCGCGAACGGATCGGCGACGAACCGCTCCGCCGTCAACTCCGGCCCGCCCCGGTAGCCGCGGGCCAGGGCTGCCCCGCCGACGTACAGCTCGCCGTGTACCCCGACCGGCACCTCGCGCAACGAGCGGTCCAGCACGTACAGCCGGACGTTGGGCAGCGGCTCGCCGATCGGCACGACGACGTCGTCGAGCACCGCCGGGCTGAGCCGGGCCGTGGCGACGCCGATGGTGGTCTCCGTGGGGCCGTAGAGGTTGGCGACGGTACGGTCGCCGGCCACCTCGACGAGCTCGCGGGCCAGGCCGATCGGGATCGCCTCGCCGCCGAGCACGAGGCCGCGGGCGGGGAGCAGCCGGGCCAGGTCGCCGCCGTCGGCCAGGCCGGCCAGGTGCGACGGCACGAGCTTGAGGTAGTCGACGTGATGCTCGGCCAGGTACCCGGCGATCGCCGCCGGGTCGGCGAAGTGCAGCCGCCCGCCGGTCGTCAGGGCGGTGAACAGCACCGTGTTGCCGCCGTCGGTGGTGGGCGGCTGCACCAGCGCGTAGGAGGCGCCACGGACGCCGAGGCCGAGCCGCTCCGGGACGGCGGTGATGTAGTTCAGCAGTGCCCGGTGCGTCACCTGGACGGCTTTCGGGCGCCCGGTCGAGCCCGATGTGAACATCACGTAGGCCAGCCGGTCCTGGGCGAGCCCCCGCACGTCGGGGGGCGTCTCGGGCAGGTTGTCGAGCTGCGGGTCGTCGAGCCGGACCACCCGCCGCCGCAGGATGGGCAGGTCTCCCAGCCGATCCGCCGTGCCGAGCAGGACCGATACCCCCGCCTCGGTGATCTGCCACGCCGACCGCTGCACCGGCCCGTCGGGGTCGAGCGTCACGTACGCCCCGCCGGCCCGCCACACCGCCAGCACCGCCGCCACGAAGTCGTCGCCGCGCTCGACCGCCAGGCCGACCACCGACTCCGGCCCGACCCCGGCCGAACGCAGATGATGGGCCAGCCGGTTGGCCCGCGCCTCGATCCGCGCGAACGGCACTGGATCCCCATCGCAGACAACGACTTCCGCGTCGATCAACGCTTCCACGCCGGTCACGTCTGGTAGCGGTACCACAGAAGCTTTGGGCCAAGACCCGGCGTGAAGCTCCACTCTGGACAGCGGTGTGCCGGGATCGGCCGTGACCGAGGTCAGCAGCTGCAGGAAGTGCTGGATGAACCGACGGATGGTGGCCTCGTCGAACAGGCGCGTCGCGTAGTGGACGGCCCCGATCAGCCCCTGGCCGTGCTCGGCGAGGACGAGGCGCAGGTCGAACTTGGCCGCGGCCCGCCGGACCTCGCCGACCGGCGCCGGCCCGTCGGCGTCGGTGAAGTAGCTGAACAGCACCTGGAACAGCGGCGTGCGCGACCGGTCACGCTCCCGTACCAGCTCGTCGACGAGCCGCTCGAACGGCACGTCCTGGTGCGCGAACGCCTGCAGCGTCTCCGTCCGCACCCGGTCCAGCAGTTCGCCGAACGTTGGATCACCGGACAGGTCGGTGCGCAGGGCGAGGGTGTTGACGAAGTACCCGATGAGGCCCTCGACCTCGGCCCGGCTCCGGCTCGCGATCGGCGTGCCGACCACGATGTCGTCCTGGCCGCTGTACCGTGCCAGCAGCACCGTGTAGACCGCGAAGGCCGTCATGAACATCGAGGCGCCGGACCGCACCGACAGCGCCCGCAGCCGCGCCGCGACGTCGTCGGGGATCGCGAACCGGATGATGGCCCCGTCCGAGGAGCGAATCGGCGGCCGCGGCCGGTCGGTCGGCAGCTCCAGCGTCGGCGCGCCGGCCAGCCGGTCAGACCAGTAGGCGACCTGACCGTCCAGCACCGCGCCGGTCAGCCGCTGCCGCTGCCAGACCGCGAAGTCCGCGTACTGCACGGGCAGCGCGGTCAGCTCCTCCCCCGCATACAGCGCCGCCAGCTCCCGGCGCAGGATCTCGGCCGACCACTCGTCGCTGACGATGTGGTGCATCGCGAGCGCCAGCACGTGGTCGTCGGCGGTGATCCGCAGCAGCGCGGCCCGGAACAGCGGCCCGGCGGCCAGGTCGAACGGCGCCGCCGCGTCGGCCGCCAGCCACGCCTCGACCTCGTCGGCCGCAATGGCCACAATGGGCAGTGGGATCGGCGCCGGCGGGTCGATGACCTGCCACGGCACGCCGTCGTCGTCGGCGACCAGCCGCGTTCGCAGCACCTCGTGTCGCGCGACGAGCCCGTCGAGCGCCGCCGCCAGCGCGTCCACGTCAAGCGGCCCGCCCAGCCCGATGGTTATCGGCGTGTGGTATTCCACCGACTCCGGCTCCAGCTGGGCCAGGAACCACAGCCGCTGCTGCCCGAACGACAACGGCAACCGCTGCCTCCGGTCGACGGGCACAACCGCCGGCACGGCAACGCCCGGCGCCACCGCCTCGGCCACGGCCGCCAGCCCAGCCACGGTCGGCGCGTCGAACACGGCCGCAACAGGGATCTCAACCCCGAGCGCCGCCCGGATCCGCGATACCACCCGGGTCGCCAGCAGCGAGTGGCCGCCGAGGACGAAGAAGTTGTCCTCGACCCCGACCCGCTCCGCGCCGAGCACATCGGCCCAAATGGCAGCTATCGCCTCTTCCACGGGTGTCCGCGGGGCCACGAACTCCGCCCCGGCCACCACGTCGACCGCCGGCAGCGCCCGCCGGTCGACCTTGCCATTGGCGTTCAACGGCAACGCGGTCAACTCCACGAACACACCCGGCACCATGTACTGCGGCAACCGCTCCCGCACCAACCCCACATCCACCACACCGACCACATAGGCGATCAACCGCGACCCGGCATCCACCGTCACCACCGCCGCCGACGCCCCCGCCTCCCGCAGGACCGCCTCGACCTCACCGAGCTCGATCCGGAACCCACGCACCTTCACCTGAAAATCAGCCCGCCCAACAAACTCAGGCCGACCGTCAACCGACCAACGCACCAAGTCCCCGGTCCGATACAACCGCGACCCAGCCGGACCAGCCACGAACCGCTCCGCCGTCAGCTCCGGACGCCCCAAATACCCGCGGGCAACACCGGCACCACCGATGAACAACTCACCGACGGCGCCGGTGGGCACCTGATGCAGCGACCGATCGAGCACATACCAGCACGTCCCGGCGATCGGCGAACCCAACGTGATCCGCTCGCCGGCAGTCACCTCATCGACCGCCGACCAAATCGTCGTCTCCGTCGGCCCATACATGTTCCACACCGAACCGGCCCGCTCAACCAACGCCCCGGCCAACGACTCCGGCAGCGCCTCACCACCACACAGCACCCGCAACCGGCCGGAACCGGTCCAACCGTCCTCGACCAGCATCTGCCACGTCGCCGGCGTCGCCTGCACCACCGACACCGACTCCAACAAACCCGCCAACAACCGCGGCGAACGCGTCGCCACCTCATCCGCGATCACCACCCGCCCACCAACCACAAGCGGCAGCCACAACTCCAGCCCCGCAATGTCAAACCCGAACGTCGTCACCGCCAAGACCACATCCTCGGCCGACAACCCCGGACGTTCGGCCATCGCCGCCAGGAACGACACCAGGTTGCCGTGGGAGACCACGACACCCTTCGGCCGGCCGGTCGAGCCCGACGTGTACATCACGTACGCCGCCTGGCCCGGGCGGATGGCGGCCGGCACACACGGCGCCTCCAACAACGGCACGGCACCGCTATCCGCCAAAATGTAGGCCAGCCGCTCCTCCGGCAACTCCGGATCCAACGGCAGATACGCCCCACCAGCCCGCCACACCCCCAACGCCGCAACCACAAACTCCACACCACGACCCAGGCGCAAAGCCACCACCGACTCCGGATCGAGCCGACCAGCCAGCGCACCCGAACGACGCCACAAATCCGCATAGGACAGCGACACATCACCAGCAACCACCGCGACCGCATCCGGCGTTTCAGCCACCCGCGCCGCGATCAAATCCACCACCGAACCCGACCAAGGCGCGGCCAGCCCGCCATCACCCCACGCCGACGTCTCCAACGACACCTGCGACACACGACATCCCGCGTCCGCCGCCACCGCGGCCAGCACTCCCTGGAAGTGGGCGATCAGGCGCGAGATCGTCCCGTGGTCGTACAGCGCCGTGCTGTACTGCAGCGAACACTCGATACTCGGACCCGCCTCGGCGACCGTCATGGACAGGTCGAACCGGACCGGCACCGAGCGCGGGCCGTCCGGCTCGGCCGGTCCGGGCTCGCCGCCGCCGGTCACGTAGGTGAACAGCACCTGGAACAGTGGCGTCCGCGACCGGTCCCGCTCCACGCCGAGCTCGTCGACCAGCTGCTCGAACGGCAGGTCCTGATGCGCATACGCGCCGAGCGTCGCGGACCGCACCCGCCCCAGCAGTTCGCCGAACGTCGGATCACCCGACAGGTCGGTGCGCAGAACAAGCGTGTTGACGAAGATCCCGATCAGCCCTTCGATCTCCGCCCGGTTGCGGTTGGCGACGGGGGTACCCACGATGATGTCGTCCTGGCCGCTGTACCGCCCGAGCAGCACATTGAACGCCGCAAGCACCGTCATGAACATCGAGGCACCGGCTCCGCGCGCCACCGCCCGCAGTCCCTCGGCGACCTCGGCCGGGACCACGAACGGCAGGACCGCGCCCGCCGAGGACCGCTGCGCGGGCCGCACCCGGTCGGTCGGCAGCTCCAGCGTCGGCGCGCCGGCCAGCCGGTCGGACCAGTAGGCCACCTGACCGTCCAGCACCGCGCCGGTCAGCCACTGCCGCTGCCAGACCGCGAAGTCCGCGTACTGCACGGGCAGCGCCGGCAGTTCCCCATCGCCGGCGTAGAACGCCTCGAGCTCCCGGCGCAGGATCCCGGTCGACCACTCGTCGCTGACCGCGTGGTGCTTGGCGATCGCAAGCACGTGCTCGTCCGCGGCCACCCGCAGCAGCGTGGCCCGGAACAGCGGCCCGGCCGCCAGATCGAACGGCACCCGCCGATCGGCATCGAGCCACTCCCGGGCCGCCGCGAGCGGGTCGTCGCCGCCGCTGAGGTCGACGACGGGCAGGACAAACGGCGTCGGCGGGTCGACAACCTGCCACGGCACCCCATCGTCATCGCCGACGAGCCGCGTCCTTAGTACCTCATGCCGCGCCACGAGCGCCCCCAGCGCCCCGGCGAGCCGCTCGGCATCGACCTCGCCCGCGAGCGTGATGGCCAACGGCGTGTTGTACTCGCTCGACTCCGGCTCCAGCTGCGCCAGGAACCACAACCGCTGCTGCGCGAACGACAACGGCAGCTTTCGGCCCCGGTCGACGGCCACAATGGACGGCGCCGCCGCCCCGGGCGCGGCATCCCCGATCACCCCGGCCAGCAGCGCGACGGAAGGCGCGTCGAACAGTGCCGCCACGGGCAGCTCGACCCCGAACGCCGCCCGGATCCGCGAGACCACCTGCGTGGCGAGCAGCGAGTGTCCGCCCAGCTCGAAGAAGTTGTCGAGGATCCCGACCCGGTCGACGCCGAGGACGTCGCCCCAGATCCCAGCGAGAACCTCCTGCGCGGGCGTCTGCGGCGCGACGAACGCGTCCTCCAGCTCCGGCCGCGACTGATCCGGCGCCGGCAACGCCGAACGATCGACCTTGCCATTGCCCGTCAGCGGGATCGCGGCCAGTTCGACAAACACCGCCGGGATCATGAACTCCGGCAGCCGCTCCCCCAGAAAACCCCGCAACTGCGTGACCGACGGCACCCCGCCCTCGGCCACCACATAGGCAATGAGCCGCTCACCGTCGGCGACGATCACCGCGCCGCTGATGGCCGGATGACTGAGCAGGGCAGCCTGGATCTCGGCCGGCTCGATCCGATACCCACGAACCTTGACCTGATCATCCGCCCGGCCAAGGAACGAGATCAACCCGTCCGGACGGCGCTTCACCACGTCACCGGTCCGATACAACCGTCCACCCGGCGTGAACGGATCAGCCACGAACCGTTCGGCGGTCAACTCCGGCCGCCCCCG
>NZ_JBITDU010000041.1:0-12872 GCF_044454505.1 Dactylosporangium sp. NPDC051541 | reverse complement strand
CAGGTGACGGTGACCGCAGCGGCCCGGCCGGTGTCCTGGATGTGCTGGGCGATGCTGATCGCGTCGTGCGGGTAGTCGTGGCGTGCCGGTGGGCGACCCTGCCCGGACCAGGTGCGCGCCGCGGGTGTCGCGCCGGCGGGGTGGGCGAGGGTCTCGGCTTTGACCTGGACGCTGTAGGCGATGCCACGTTCGTCGAGGGCGGTCCGGAACGGGCCGCTGTCGCCGTAGCCGGAGTCCGCGACGATCAGCGGTGGCCGGAGTCCGTGTGCGGCGAGCCCGTCGAGCATCTCGACCGCGAGGGTCCACTTCGGACGGTGACCCTCGCCGTCCGGCACCGCGGACCTGCGGCGCCGTTGCCGGGCCGCTTCGGTCACCGCCTCGACGTCGACCACAACCGCGGCGGGCGCGGCCGGCGCGGCGGCCCGCGGGGCGTTCTTCAACGTCCTGCGCTGCTTGGCCTTGGCTGCCTGCACCGCCGCTGGGCCGGCCTTGACCGGGTCCCACGACTCCGGCAGGAACAGCCGCCAGTCCAGGGGACACGACGCTGTGTCGGTGACCGCGTGGACACTCACCCCGATCTGGCAGTTGCCGACCTTCCCGAGGGTGCCGGAATACTGCCGAGCCACCCCGGGCGAGCCGGTGCCGTCCTTCGGGAACCCGGTGTCGTCGATCGCCCACGCGATCGGCCCGACCACCTCGACCGCCCGAACGGCCAGCCGCGCCCGCACCGCGGCTGTGTCCCACGTCGACGTGGTCACGAACTGCTGCAACCCCTGATGATCAACCCCGAGCCGGGCCGCCATCGGCTGCATCGACTTACGCCGGCCGTCCAGCAACAGCCCACGCAGATACGTCACACCCTTCGCCCGCTGATCCGACCGGGCCATCGGCACGAACATCTCCGCAGCGAACGCCTCAAGACGCTGCCGCACAACCGAAAGCTCCTCAGGGGTCACCAAGACATGAAACTACCCGCACCGACCCGGCAACCCCACGACACACCGAACCTAACAAAGCACTACTAGTGTCCTGAGTCGTTGGTCCGCCGGCTTGGTCCAGACGAACGGTTTCGGGCCGGCGTTGCGGGCCTCGATCCAGGTCGCGACGCCGGCTTCCAGGGCGGCGACGCTAGGCCTCGACGGTCAGGCGGATGGTGAAGCCGTCCGGGCCGCGCTGCATGCTCACGTGGTCGCAGATCTGGTGGGCGATCCACAGGCCGAACCCGGCCGAGGTCTCGCTGGTGGCGGGCAGCAGGCCGGCGAACGGGTCCTTCGGGCCCGGCCCGGCGTCGGCGACGGTGACGACGATCCGCCCGGGGCTGGTCCAGACGCGCATGCGCACCGGTGGGCGCCCGTAGCGGTGGGCGTTGGCGACGATCTCGCTCACGGCCAGGGTCAGGTCGTCGAGCTTGGCCGCGCCGACCAGGCCGTCGCCGGCCAGCCGCACCACCCGGCGGGACTCTTCGGGCTGCTGGTCGAGGGTGTCGGCGACCGGGTCGGTGCGCTGCCGCGGGTCGGCGATCTCCGGCCGGTTCTCCAGCAGGAACGTCTCCGGGTCGGTGTACTCCGCGTTCGCCGTGTGCCAGTCGAACGGCCCGGCGGTCTTCGGGTGGGTGCGCAGCACGTCGGCGAGCACGTGGGTGGGGGTGGCCCGGGTGTCGTAGGCGCACATGCTCCACAGCGGATACTCGTCGTAGGCGTGGTTGATGGCCGACTCGTAGCGGGCCCACCAGTCCCAGGTGGGGCCGAACTGGGGGCGGCCCAGCTCGCCGACGATCCGGATCTGACCGGCGCCCGCGGCGACGTGGTCGGCCAGCAGGGTGCGGTAGGAGCGGATCGCCCCGGCCGGGCGGGCGTAGACGTCGCCGCCGCTCAGGAACGTGACCGGGCAGCCGGCCGGGAGCGCGGCCCGGACCAGTGCGGCGTTGCGCTCGCCGAACGAGACCATCGTCGGCTCACCGGCCGCGACCCCGCCGAGCAGGAACGGGACGACCACGTCCAGCAGGTGCTCGTCGGAGTCGTAGCAGATCGCCTCGTGCAGGTAGCCGGTGTGCCCGGCCCCGGCCCCCGTCCTCATCGCGCCGCCTCGATCCGGATCCGCGTCAGCCGCAGCAGCTCGGCCAGGTGCCCCGCGGTGGCCGGCGGGTTGCGCAGCATCACGACGGTGTCCCGCTGCTCGGCGTAGCGCTGCAGGTGCAGCAGGGCCCGGTGGTCGAGGAAGCGGAGGTCTTTGGCGTCGAACACGACTTGTCCATTGTCAGGACTCGGCTGTACCCGCCGCAGAGCCCCGGGAAACACCAGCTCAGCTGTGGCGTCCAACTCACCGCGCAGCACGGCCGTGCCGGCGTGACCGGGGTCACCGCGCAGCGAGAACAGCGCCTCCCGGGCGTTGGTCTCCGGGTGCAGGCAGGCCAGCTCGCCCACGGCCGCGTCGCCGACCGCGCGGCGGTCCAGCGCGCACACCGCCCGCATGGGCCGCACGGCGATGAACCGGTCGACCAGGGCCTCGTACTGGGCGAACGCCTCCAGCTGGGCCGGGGTGCGGACGAGCTCGGTGCAGTCGGCGAAGACGCGCAGCCCGGTGTAGCCGGCGGCGAGGGCCGCGTCGGTCGCGTCGGCGTAGGCGACGACCTGGGCCTGCGGGTCGACCGGGGTGCCGGCGCAGTACATGGACTCGACCGCCACGAACGCGACACCGTCCGGCAGGGGGCCGCCGACCGCCGCCGGCCCGCCGGCGCCGAGATACCAGACCAGCTCGTCGGCGGCCAGGCCCGCGCGCAGATATGACTGTGCGTAGGCGTGGCGCTGCTCCGGATCGTCATAGGCCCAGCAGACGTGCTGGTCGGCCACCGGAGTGCTCACCATCGAAGGGTAGCGCCGTCACAGACCGGGTAGCAGCCCCCGGGCGATCGCCGTCGTCACCGCGGCCGTGCGGTCCTTGACGCCGAGCTTGTCGAAGATCCGCATGACGTGGGTCTTCACCGTCGCCTCGCTCACGTACAGTTCGCGGCCGGTCTCCGGGTTGGACAGGCCGCGGGCGAGGCACCGCAGCACGTCCATCTCGCGGTTGGTCAGCTGCGCCACGTCACCGCGCCGGTGCCGGGCGAGGCGGCCGGCGGCCGGGGCGGCGATCGCGGTGCCACCGTTCGCGGCGGTGCGCACGGCCGCGGTGAGCTCCTCGCGGGTGCAGCCCTTCAGGAGGTATCCGACCGCGCCCGCGGCCACCGCCCGCACCACGTCGCCGTCGGTGTCGTAGCTGGTCAGCACCAGCACCCGGGCCGAACCGGCGGCCGTGATCCGCTCGATCGCCTCGATCCCGTCGAGGTCGGGCAGGCGCAGATCCATGAGCACGACGTCGGGCCGCAGCGCCGCCGCCAGCTGCACCGCCTCGCGCCCGCTGCCGCAGTCGGCCTCCACGACCAGGTCCGGCTCCCGGTCGAGCACGGCCCGTAGGCCCTCCCGCACGATGGGGTGATCGTCGACGACCAGCAACCGGACGCTCACGCCGGCAGCTCCACGTCGACCGTGACGCCCGCCCCCGGCGCGGCCCGCACCGCCACCGAGCCCCCCGCGGCCGCGACCCGCTCCCGCAGCCCCGCCAGCCCGAACCCGGCCGGCCGCCGATCGGCGTCGAAGCCGCGGCCGTCGTCGCGGATGCGAAGGGCCAGGACATCGCTCTGGTACCGCAGCAGAACGTCGACCCGCGACGCCCGCGCATGCCGGCGGACGTTGGCGAGGGCCTCCTGCCCGGCCCGCAGCGCGACGACCTCGAGCTCAGCCGGCAGCGGCCGCGGCTCACCCTCGACGGTCAGCGTCGCCCCGCCCGGAAGATCGGGCCCGATCCGGTCCACGACCTGCCGCAGCGCCGCGGGCAGCGATGCCGTCCGCAGCGCCGGCGGGGTCGCCGCGGCGATCAGCGACCGGGCCTCGGCCAGGTTCTCCCTCGCGGTTTCGCGCGCGCGTCGGAGGTACCCCCGCGCGATGTCCTCGTTCTTGAACTCGGCCTCGAGCGCGTCCAGGAGCAGCAGCACGCTGGTGAATCCCTGCGCGACCGTGTCGTGGATGTCGCGGGCGATTCGCTCCCGCTCGGCCAAGGCCCCGGCCTCGCGGCTGACCGTGGCCAGCTCGGCCCGGGTCGCGTCGAGCTCGGCGACGAGCCGGGCCCGCTGCACGCTCTGGTCGATGATCCGGCTGATCCACAGCCCCACCCCGACCGCCGACACCAGGGCCAGCCCGGCCGGGACGAGCACCGACACCGGATCCTGGAACCGCATCGCGAACACCGTCGCGACCGCGACGACGGCGAGCGCCGACCCGAGCACCGCCTGCCGCACCGGCAGCATCGCCCAGACGTGCGGGAAGAGCACGAACAGCAGCACCGTCCCGGCCGGCGCCACGGCCACGACGCCCGCGGTGAGCACGACGGCGACCACGATGTACCACCAGCCGCTGCGGCTGCGGGGCGCCTTGAGCAGCCGCGCCCCGGCCAGCGGATACCACCCGGCGAGGACCCCGACGAGCGCGATGCCCAGCACCTTCGCCCCGCCCCCGACCTCCGGGTCGACAGCCACCAGCCCCGCGGTGACCAGCGCGAGCGCGGCGAACGCGATGTGCCACCCGACCGCGAGCCGAAACCACTCGTGCTGCCCCGGATCGGCGGACGCGCTCATCCCGACAGCATCGCGGATGCGAGCGCCCCGCGCATCCAACGGTCGTTGGATGCGCCCCTCCGCCGCCCCTGGCGACGCTGACTCCATGACGCCACGCCTCACGGGAACCATCATGCTGATCCTGTCCGTCTGCTACGGCGCCGCGGTGGCGATCGTCGCCCTGACCACCGACGACGCCGTGGGCACGTTCGCCCTCATCGGCGGGATCGTGCTGGGCGTCCTGTGGACGGTCCGCGCCCTCCTGCTCCGCGGCGCCGCCAACCGCTCCTGACCCGCCCAGCCGGGCCGCCCGACGTTCGCCGGGCGGCAGCGGGCACTCGCGGTTGTGCAGTGGACCGGCGTGCACCACGCTCACGGCATGGATCGTCGGGGACGGTTTGGCTGGCCGGGCGGTCCGGCTCGGGTGTTCGTGCGGCTCGTCGGCGGGCTGATGTTCGCCGGGTTGCTCGGGGTGATGCCGGCCCGGTGGCGGGGGCCGACGCTGGGGGTGCTGGCCTTCGCCTTTTACGGGCTGCTGCTCGGCCTCGGGGCGGTGGCGCCGGGGCGGATGCGGCGGTGGGCGGGTGCGCATCTCGTGGCCGACGCGTCGATCGTCGTGCCGTTGATGTTCTTCCTGCTGGTGCTCGTTCCCGGGCTGCCGTGGTGGGCGGCGGCGCTGGGGGCGGTGGCGTTCGGGGTCTGGGCGGTGCCGTTCCAGGTGCGGCGGCGCCGGGCGTACCGGGCGTGGGCGGCGCGCGCGGGCGGGGACTGACCGAGCTGTTGCCATCCCGACGGAACAGTCGCCGGGTGCGTGGGGCGGGGTCGAGCATGTGGGCATGTGGTGGGGCAGGCGGCGGCCGCCGCGGGGCGTGGACGGGGTCGAGTGGCGGGAGCTCGGCGCGGCCGAGCGGGATGCGGTCGTCGACCTGTCCGAGGTGTGCGCGGTTGCGGACGGGGCGCGGCGGGCCGAGCCGACCGGGGGGTGGGTCGGCATGGACCGGTGCGTCGGTGTCGGGGGGTTCGCCGGCGGGCAGCTCGTCGCGGCGGTCACCGTGCGCTCCTGGCTGCAGCGGCCCACGGTCGAGGGGTATGTGCATCCGGCCTGGCGGGGGCGGGGGCTCGGGGGCGCGATCCTCGACTGGGGGCTGGCCCGGGGCGGGGGTGCGCACGCGGACGTCGAGACGGGCGTGCTGACGGCGGGGGCGCAGCTGCTGTTCGAGAGCCGGGGGCTGCGGCTCGTGGCGGCCATGGAGCGGCTCTCCCGGCCGGTGGGGCGGGCCGTCGAGGTGGCGCCGGTGCCGGCCGGGATCACGTTCGCCGAGTGGGACGCCGACGACGGCTATGACGTCTACGCGGAGGCGTTCGCGGACCGGCCCGACAATCCGTTCGCCTACCTGGAGACGCCCGGCCAGACCCGGATGGCCTGGCGCGGTGTCGTCGAGACCCAGGGGCGGGTCCAGGAGTGGTCGCTGCTGGCCCGGGACGCCGAAGGCTGGGCCGTGGGCCTGGTCGTGTGCGACGACGACGGGCCGTTCCACTTCGGCACCGTCCCGGACTGGCGGGGGCGCGGGCTGGGGCTGGCCATGGTCACCGAGGCGATCAGCCGGGTGCCGGCCGACCCGGGCCGCACCGACCCGTGGCAGCTGGCCGTGAACACCGAGAACACCGCCGCCGTACGCCTGCTGCGGCGCGCCGGCTACGAGTCCGACGGCCGCGAAGGGCACTTCCGGCCGCACCGGTAGCGGCCGGGGTCGCCATCCGTGCTGTTACGGCGTGGTGACAGTACCCATGAAGAAGTCTCGAACGTCAGCGGCGAGCAGGTCCGGCACTTCCATCGCCGCGAAGTGGCCGCCGCGGTCGAACTCGGTCCAGTGCCTGATGTCGTACAGGCGCTCGGCGAGGGGCCGGACCGACTGCGTGATGTCGTGCGGGAGGACGGCCACCCCGACCGGGACCGGGCACGGTTCGAGGCGCCGCGGGGTCTCGCGGGCGAGGCGGGCCGATGAGGCGGCGGTCGCGGTCAGCCAGTAGAGGGAGATGCCGGTCAGCATCCGCTCGTCGCTGACCGGTGTGCGCGGGTCGGTCCACTGGGCGAAGCGCTCGGCGATCCAGACCAGCTGGGCGATCGGCGAGTCGGTCAGGGCGTAGCCGATGGTCTGCGGGGTGAGGGCCTGCAGGGCCTGGTAGGGCGGCCGGTTCGCCATCAGCTGCCGGATCTTGACCAGCCGGGCCTCGTCCGACGCGGACAGCTCCACAGCGGCGTCGGGATCGGGCCTGGTCGGCAGATAATTCACGTGTACTGCCACGACGCGCGACGAAGCCACAGCGCCCAGGGCGAGCGAGATTCCGGCGCCGAAGTCGCCGCCGTGCGCGCCGTAGCGCTCGTAGCCGAGGCGGTCCATCAGCTCGGCCCAGGCCCTGGCGACGCGGACGATGTCCCAGCCCCGCTCGCGGGTCGGCCCGGACAGCGTGAAGCCCGGGATGGACGGGATGACCAGGTGGAAGTGGGCCGACAGCGGCTCGATGAGGTCCACGAACTCCAGGAACGAGCCCGGCCAGCCGTGGGTGAGGATCAGCGGGAGCGCGTCGGGGTCGGCTGAGCGGACGTGGACGAAGTGGATGTTCTGGCCGTCGATCTCGGTGGTGAAGTGCGGGAGTTCGTTGAGCTCGGCCTCGTGTGCGCGCCAGTCGTAGCCGGTGCGCCAGTGCTCGGCCAGCTCGCGCAGGCGGGCGAGGGGGAAGCCGTAGTCCCAGCCGGCGTCGGGGAGCTCATCGGGCCAGCGGGTCCGGGCGAGGCGCTCGTTGAGGTCGTCGAGGGCGGCTTGCGGGACTTCCAGACGGTACCGCGAAATCATTTGGGCTCCTAACGTTTGTGAAGTAAACGATACGGCAATCGTTAGGGCTTCCAACGATTCGTTAGGCTTGTCACATGAGCACGTGGGAGGACCTGCCCAGCTGGCTGATCACGCAGACCGCCGGGCACGCGCACCGGCTGGTCGGCGACGGGTTCGCGGCCGCGGGGGCGCGCGGCTACCACTACCGGCTGCTGGCCACCCTGGACGAGGCGGGTCCGGCCAGCCAGGCCGATCTGGGCCGCGGCAGCGGCATCCACCTCAGCGACATGGTCGCCGCGATCAACGAACTGGCCGAGCAGGGCCTGGTCGAGCGGGCCCCGGACCCGGCCGACCGCCGCCGCAACATCATCACGCTGACGCCGGCCGGCTCCGCGCAGCTGCGGCGCCTCGAACGGCAGCTGGCCGCGACGCAGGAAGCGCTGCTGGCCCCGCTGTCACCGGCCGAACGGGAGCAGCTCGCCGGGTTGCTGTCCCGCCTGGTGGAGTACCACAGCGGCACGTTCTAAGCGACGCAGAACTCGTTGCCCTCCGGGTCCCGCATCACCACGTGGCCGAGGACGTCGCCGTACCACTCCTCGCGCACCTCCGTCGCCCCGGCCGCGACGAGCTCGGGCACCTTGCGCCGGATCAGCTCGGCCCGGGCCGCCATGTCCCACGGCCCCGGCCCGGCCACGCGGACATCGATGTGCATGCGGTTCTTCGCGGTCTTGGCCTCGGGCACGCGCAGGAACCCGATCGCCGGCCCGCGCCCGTCCGGGTCCACAATGGACGCGTTGTCGGGCTCGTCGAAGCCCGCTTCCCGCTCGTAGCCGAGGGCCAGGGCCCAGAACGCGGCCAGCCGCTGCGGGTCGGCGGCGTCACAGCCGAGGGTCCAGAAGGTCGCCATCGGCTCAAGCTACCCCGTCGCGGACCATCGCCAGCAGCCGCCGGACCTGCTCACCGTCGGTGGCGGCCAGGGCGATGCCGTTGGCGAGCACCAGCAGGTCCCAGGCGTCCGTCCCGGGTTTGACCGCACCGGCATCCTGGGCCCGGCGCAGCAGGGCGGCCGCGGTGTCGCGCATGTCCCGGTGCCACCGGTCAAACAGCGAGTCCGGCCCCGTGACGGCCGCGGCCAGGAACCGCTTGGACCCCGCGTGCGCGACGAACGCCTCCAGCCACCCGAACAGCGCGTCCCCGGCCGGCTCGCCGCTCGCGAGCCACCGGGCACCGTCCGCCAGGAGCCCGCGCACCTCGTCGGCGTAGACGGCGAGCAGCAGCTCCTGCCGCGTCGGAAAATGCCGGTACATGGTGGCGTTGCCGACCCCGGCCCGCCGCGCGACCTCGTCCAGCGGCGCCTGCGCCCCGTGCTCCGCGAACACCTCGGTCGCCGCCGCCAGCAGCAGGTCGTAGTTGCGCCGCGCGTCGGCCCGCATCCTGCCGACGGTACACTGCCAGGTGTCTGTACTGACGCGTGACGCGCTCGCCGCCCTGCTCGGCCCGGTCACCGCCCCCGGCCCGCCGGCCGCCGAAGTCCACGACGAGGTCACCTGCGCCGGCTACGTCCGCCGCCGCGTCTCCTACGCCGTTGCGTCCGGCCGCGCCTCGGCGTTCGTCTGCGTCCCGGCCGACCTGACCGGACCCGCTCCGGTGGTGTACTGCCACCACCAGCACAACGGCGAGTTCGCCCTCGGCAAGAGCGAGGTCTGCGGCCTGCGCGGCCATCCCGACCAGGCCTACGCGGCCGAACTGACCCAGCGCGGCTGCATCACCATCGCACCGGACGCCATCGGCTTCGAGGACCGCAACTGGTCCGGCGACCAGAACATCACCTGGTTCGAGCTCTCCAACCGCCTGGTACACGGCCGCACCCTCCTGGCCGACTGCCTCCAGGAGATCTCCCTGGCCCTCGACTACGCCGCGAGCCTGCCGGAGGCCGACCCGGGGCGCATCGGCTTCATCGGCCACTCCTACGGCGGCCGCACCGCCATGTGGGCCCCGGCCTGGGACCCCCGAATCCGCGCGAGCGTCTCCAACTGCGGCTGCATCCCCTACCGCGACTCCTACTCCCACGACACCGGCCTCCAGGCCGAGTTCGTCATCCCGGGCTTCGCCGCGTCGTACGACGTCGAGGACGTGCTCGCCCTGGCCTCGCAGTGCGGCTTCCTGCTGATCGCCGCCGACGACGACCGCTGGAGCCGCGGCGCCCGGGACATCGAGGCCAACCTCCGCGCCCGCCGGGCCGACCACGTCCGCGTCCACCGGGTCCCGGGCGGCCACGACTTCCGCCGCCCGGAGCGCGAGCTGGCCTACGACTTCCTCGAGGCCGCTCTGGCCCGGTGAGCCAGCTGCCGGCATGGCTTTCGCGGCTCGTCAGCGCGCACCGCGGCGGCCGAGCCGGCCGGGTCGCTGCGCCGACCCGGGCCGGGGTGCCGGGCACCGTGCGCGGCCGGCTGATGGACCGGTTTCGGGCCTTGGCCAGTGCGGTTACAGTCTTGATGTCCACGATCGACGCCCCGACATGGAGATCCGGTTGCGACAGCCGCGCGTGTTGACCGTCCTGGCCCTCGTGGTCACGCTCGGTGTCGCGTTGCTGGGCAACATCGCCGTCAGCAACATCGAGCCGAAGTCGTTGAACCAGAAGCTTTTCGCGTGGCTTGCACTCGCGATTCTGTTTCTGCTGTCCATCGGACTCGAACTCGTCCGCCGGCGGGAGACCGAGCAGCAACCGGCCGACCAGACGCCGAGTCCAGCCCGGATCCGGCAGGCAGCGGATCGGGTGGAGTATCTGACCGGCCTGACCGCCCACCCGCGACAGTCCGCTTCCGAGCGCGAGGTCGAATCGATGCGCCACGAACTGGCGCGAACCCGGGCCGAGCTGGACGCATTGCGCCGGCACCTCGCGACGGCGCAGCCGGAGACCGGCCGCCGCTCGAGGCGCGACGACGAACGTGGCCGGGTCCAATCGCGCGCCCGCACGCCTGAGGCCGGCGTCGGATGGGCGTCGGCCGACTACCAGCGACGCCTCCGTATGCGGCGATGGCTGGGCGCGAGTGCGGGCATCGCCCTGATGGGCATGGCGGCCGGCCTCATCTACATCCTGTTCGAGCGCTCCGCCCCACATGGAGCCCAGGCCACGACGCTCAACTGGACCACCCTGACGCCGGTGGCCATCTTCGGCACGTTGTTCCTGATGCTCAACGTGTTCCTAGCCCTGCCGTTAGCGGCCAATGAGCCCATCGGATTCGACTTCATCCTCGCCAACCTGTTCATGACGCTGCTGTTCACCTGCGGTATCGCGGCCGACTTCGCCATCAAGAGCTCAATTTCGACGATCAATGTGGCCGCGGTCGCCCAGCAGCTGGCCGCAACCGCCGTGGTCCCGTTCATCAACTGGTTTGTCGTGGCGATCCTGGACCGGCTGCGGCGGCGTCGCGCTCGGTAGTCGAGCCGCGGGCGGTGCGGCCGAGGTTGGAAGTTTCCGGCGCCAGCTCGGGCAACGGGTGGAAATCGGGAAAAGGCGTAATTGGCGCGGGCGGGCGGCATCTGCCTCTCTGACGACCCACACCGTCAGAGAGGCCGCCATGTCACGGGTACCACGAAAAGTCGCTCTTGTTCTCGCCACCGCCGGTGCGCTTGTCGCCGCGGTTCTGGTCGGAGTCGGTACTCCCGCCGGCGCCGCCACCGTTGCCGCGTTTCCGGGTGCGGCCGGGCCGGCCATGTATGCGACCGGCGGGAGGGGCGGCGACGTCTACCACGTCACCAACCTGACCGACAACGCCAGTAGCCCGCAGGCCGGGTCGCTGCGGTACGGGATCAACAACGTGCCGAGCGGTGGGCGCACGATCGTGTTCGATGTCGCCGGGACCATCAAGCTGAGCCCGGCCGGGCGGCAGGGGTGGTTGACGATCAACTCGAGCAACCTGACGATCGCGGGGCAGACCGCGCCGAAGCCCGGGATCACGATCATGGGGCAGGCGACCAAGGTGACCGGGAAGAACGTCGTCATCCGGCACGTGAAGTTTCGGCCCGGGCAGGACCAGGCCAACGCCGGCACGGCGACGAACGACGGGATCTGGATCACCGGGGACAACGTGATCGTCGACCACGCCTCGGTCTCCTGGGCCGACGACGAGGGGATCAGCTCCAGTGACGGCGCCGGGCAGGTCACGGTGCAGTACTCGATCGTCTCCGACGGGCTCAACTACAAGGGGCACAGCTACGGCGCACTCGTCGGCAGCGATGTGACCGGGTCGAACATCGCGTATCACCACAATCTGTTCGCCCACAACCTCAGCCGGCTGCCGCGGCTCGGGAACGAGACCGGCGCGGTCAACAACGTCGACTGGTCCAACAACATCATCTTCGAGGGCAAGGGGTACAGCGGCGACAATCAGAACGCCAACGGGAACTTCGTCGGGAACACGTACCTGCGGCACAACTCCAGCAACGCCGAGGTGTACACCGGCGCCACCGGGACCGCGATCTACCAGTCCGGGAACCTGGCCGACTACGACGACGACGCGAACCTGACCAACGGCAAGGCGGCGGGCTGGACCGAGTACACGTCGGTGCCGACGCACCAGTCGGCGCGCTTCAACGTGCCGAACATGACATACGAGTCGGCGACCAGCGCGTCGGGCAAGGTGCTGAACCAGGCCGGCGCGTTCTGGTGGGCCCGCGACGCCGTCGACACGCGGGTGGTCAGCGAGACCCGCACGACGACCGGCACGCTGATCAACTACCCGAACAGTACCGAGTGGAACAACCTCTGGAACGCGTCGGCGGTGAGCGCGCCGAGCGGGTGGGACACCGACCGCGACGGCATGCCCAACGCGTGGGAGAGCGCCAACGGGCTCAACCCCAACGCGGACGACCACAACGGGGACGCGGACGGCGACGGGTACAAGAACCTCGAGGAGTACCTGGACCACGCGGCGAACGGTGGCGTGGCCACCTCCACCACCCCGACCACCACCACCCCGACCACCACCACCCCGACTCCCGGGACGAGCGCTGGTTGCTCGGCCACCTACAAGACCACGAACTCGTGGGCCGGGGGCTTCCAGGGCGAGGTCACGGTGAAGGCCGGGAGTGCGGCCATCACCGGCTGGACGGTGCAATGGACGCTCGCCGGCGGCCAGAGCATCAGTCAGGTCTGGAACGGCC
Source organism: Dactylosporangium sp. NPDC051541 (assembly GCF_044454505.1). NCBI lineage: Bacteria > Bacillati > Actinomycetota > Actinomycetes > Micromonosporales > Micromonosporaceae > Dactylosporangium > Dactylosporangium sp. NPDC051541. The sequence goes on along the minus strand of NZ_JBITDU010000041.1, from coordinate 224 downwards.
GTCTGAGCACCAGCGGTACCACTGCCGCAGTAAACAACGAGACCTATAACGGCGCTCTGGCCGCCGGAGCGTCGACCACCTTCGGCTTCACGGCCGTGGGCTCGGCCTCCTCGCCGAGCCTGACCTGCTCCTAGTACTGCAACGGCGGGTCGTGTCCTACGGCGGTTCGAGTCGTTTGCGGTAATGAGCGGCTCGGGCCTGTGCTTGCCTGCGTCTACGCCATC
>NZ_JBITDU010000040.1:0-13652 GCF_044454505.1 Dactylosporangium sp. NPDC051541 | reverse complement strand
GACCCGCTCGGCGCGGACGGACCGCCGGTGATGTCCAGGCAACGACCGGACGCCGGATTCACGAGCGTGGTGGTACCCGGCAACGGCGTCGAGGTCCCGTCGAGGCCGAAGAAGTGGATGGCCTGGTCGGCGAGGATCTGCAGGTTGTGCGGCTGGCCTTGCTCACGGATGGCTTCGACCTGGCTGCCGTACCGCGTCCGGGTCCAGGTCGGCTGCGGGGTGTCGGCCTCGCTCGATGTGGGAGTCTGGCTCACGCCCAGGACGTTGGTCCACTGCTTGATCGCTTCGTCGAAGTTGTGGAAGCTGAGCGTGGCGTCCTCGGTACCGTGCCACAGTTGTACCCGCGGCCGGCTGCCGGTGTAGCCCGGGTACGCGGCGCGGACGAGGTCGCCCCACTGCTGCGCGGTCTTCGTCACCGTGCCGTTGGCACATCCGGTGTTCCAGGTGGCGGCGCCGGCGAAACACCCGAACGGCACGCCGGCGAACGACGCTCCGGCCTTGAATACGTCTGGGTAGGACCCAAGCAGAACGTTGGTCATCATCCCGCCGGAGGAGTGCCCGGTGACGTATACACGGTTGGGGTCGCCGCCATAGTGCTGCTCGACGTAGCTGACCATGGAGACGATTCCGGTGGGGTCGCTGCCGCCGTTGTGGGTGAGCGCGGCCTGGGAGTGCACGTCCCAGCAGCCGTCGTTGCTGCTCGCCGAGGGGTAGATGACGATGAAGCCGTAGCGGTCGGCGAGCGAGGCGAACTGGGTACCGGCATAGAAGTCCGGACCGGTGCCGTGGCACCAGTGCACGCCGACGACGATCGCGGGGTGCGCGGGGACAGTGTTCGGAACGTAGAGGTACATCTTGATGTTGCTGGGGTTGGGTCCGAAGTTGGTGATCTGCTGCAGCGCCGCCGCGGACGCGGGAAGTGCGGTGAACGCGATGGTGGCGGCCGTGGCGGTGATGACGGCGCCGATGAGCGCCAGCAGCTTCTTCCAGCGAATCATTGATGTCTCGCCTTCGGTGCGTGGGGCCGCCCCGGTCGCAACCGGCGCCCCGCGGGGTGCCGGTTGCGACGATCCAAGGGCAGCGCGTCAAACGAGGACGGGCCTATCGCAGGTTGGGCACTTCGTCGCGGGTCACGACGTAGGAACTGTTGTAGACGGCGTTGATGGTGGCGGTCGGGTTCACGCTCGTGTCGGTGATCCAGGTGGTGTGCCAGGTGTTGAACAGGACCCAGCGCGTGGCGGTCGACTGCAGCTGGCCGGGGTCCGGGATGGGGCCGTTCTCGTGCAGGGCGATGGGCATCGTGCCGCCGTACACGTTCCTGGCCGCGTTGAACATCGCCGTCTGCGGGCTGTGATCGCCGGCGTACGTGTCCGCGCCGCCGATGTCGACGTACTGCTTGCCCGGGTACCAGGCTGTGGCCGGGGAGCCGTTGAACGGGTGCAGATAGAGGAGGTTGTGCACGCCCTGGGCACGTAGATAGTTGAAGGTGTAGATCCAGAGGCGGTTGTACTGGCCGGCGCCTTCCTTGCTCCACCAGAACCAGGTGCCGCTGGCCTCGTGCCAGGGGCGGAGGATAACGGCGCCACCGCCGTTCTGGATGGTCTTGAGCTGGTTGGCCCAGTTCGTCAGCCGCTGGTTGAGCCGGTTGTTGTCGGCGGTGCCGGATGTCAGGGCCGCATTGATGTTCGCGTTGAGCTGCGAGCCCGCGTAGCCGTCAGTGTCCTGGGCTGGAGAGCCCATGTGGTAGCTGACCATGGGGATGCCGCCGGCGTTCCACCAGGCCAGGCCACGGGCGCCGAAGTCCGGTGAGTCGCCCATGTCCTGCGCGCGGATGGCGGGGTACTTGCCGCTGATGTTGTGGATGTAGTTCATCTCGTAGTCGGGGCCGCTGACCCAGGTCGATTCCTGCTGGCCTGAGATGATGTGGTTGCCGTACTGGCTGTAGACGTAGCACAGCAGCCGCTTTGCCGCGGCGGTGGCGTTCGGGTCGACCGGAGTGGCCGAGCAGCCCCCTCCCGTGGCGGTCGCCGTGGCGGTCGGCGTCGTGCCGCCGGACTGGCTCCAGGTTTGGTTGGGTTGGCCGTTGCAGTCGTAGAGGGTGACGGGGGTGCCGTTGGCGGTGGCGGCGCCGGTGATGTCGAGGCAGCGGCCGGACTGGTTGCCGGTGATGGTGCCGTTGCTGTGCCAGGTGAACTTCTGGTTGGCGCCGTTGTTGCAGGTGTAGGTGGTGAGTTTGGTGCCGTTGGCGGTCTGGTTGTTGTAGGCGTCGAGGCACAGGGTGCCGTTCTGCACGCGGAGTTCACCGGCGGCGGTGAACGTCCACGCCTGGTTGGTCTGGGCGTTGCAGTCCCAGAGTTGCGCGGCCGACCCGCTCGGCGCGGACGGACCGCCGGTGATGTCCAGGCAACGACCGGACGCCGGATTCACCAGCGCGGTCCCGGTCGCGGCCGACGCCGGTGCGAGACCGGCCCAGGCCAGGCCGACTATCGTGCCGGCGGCAAGGCCGACCGCGACGAGCGCGCGGGTCAGCCGGCGGGATCGTGGTGTCGCTCTTCGTGACAATCCTGTCGTCATGAACACTCCGAAAGGCTGGGTCGTCCAGGCGGGGACGAGATGCTGCGGCCGCACGGCTGGCGGCGATGGCGGAGCCGACCACGTACACCTGAGATGTCGTCTCGCTACGTCGCACCCCAAATTGCGACGATGCAATTCTCAACCACGAACGAGATCAAGTTCGGTCGGTTCCCTGACGCTAGGACGCCGGCGCCGCGCTGTCAATCCAATGAGGAAGACCGATTCACGCAGGGTCTGGGTCGTCCACTCGCGGAGTGCCCCAGCACTCCGCGACCGGCGCCAGCACCATGCGGACACCGCGGGGGTCGGTGAAATTTTCACTGGCCCCTGCGATGCGCTGAGGCGCAGTAGGGAGCGGCAATACCTCGACCGCCCGCCAAGCGCGTCTCAGGTTCGGGGGTTGCCCGTGGATGCGCGCACCACCAGTTCCGGTGTGAAGACGAGTTCCTGATGCCGATGCCCAGGATCGCCGTCGGAGAGCAGCAGGTCGGCGGCGGCCCGGCCGAGCGAGGCCTTGGCCTGCCGCACGGTCGTCAGCGGAGGTGACAGCTCCGACGCGAAGTGGACGTCGTCGTAGCCGATGACGGACATGCCGGCCGGCACCGAGACGCCCGCGCGACGCAACCCCCGCAACACCCCGACGGCGGCCGTGTCGTTGGTGCAGATGATCGCCGTCGGCAACGGACGCAGCGCAAGAATGTGGTCCACTGCGGCCTCCGGCCCGTCGATCGCCGCCGGCGCATGCCGGATGTCGACCAGCACCTCGGCCGGGTCCAGCCCGGCCGCCACGCAGGCGCGGTCGGCCCCGACCCGCCGCGCGCTGATGGTGTCGACGGTGATGGAGCCGCCCAGGAACACGATGCGCCGGTGGCCCAGCTCCAGCAGGTGGGCGGCGGCGAGTTCGCCGCCGCGGAGGTTGTCGGCCGTGACCGCGCAGAGGTCGGTGTCGCCGCGCGAGCGGTCTAGGAGCACCACCGGCGTGCCGCGGCCGCTCAGCCGCACGAGCCCGTCGAGCTGTGGGTTGACGGGATTGATGATGATGCCGCGCACGGCGTGCTCCTCGAGGAGTTTGAGGCATTGGTGCTCGCGGGCCAGGTGCAGATCGGAGCTGAACAGCAGCTGCATGCAGCCCGACTCGACGAGCCGGTCCTCGATTGCCCGGGCGACCTCGGCGAAGAAGGGGTTCGCGGAGTCGAGCACGATGGACCCCACGACGGAACTGGGCGCCCCCCGCAGCTGACCGGCAGCCCGGTTACGCACGAAGTCGAGCTCCTCCATGGCCCGCTCGACGCGGCGTCTCGTCCTCGCCGCAACGACCTGCGGATTGTTCAGCACGTTGCTTACCGTTGACTCCGACACGCTGGCGGCCGCCGCAACCTCGCGAATGCCGCTTCGCCCGCTGGCCGGAACACGCTCGCCTGCCACAAGCCCCTCCTCGACCCGTCACATTACGGGAACGCGCCGGATCGTTGCGGGACTGTCCGTATCGGCATCGACCGACGGGCGACGTGAAATTTTCGCCGGCCCCGTCCCCGAACTGACCCTGGCTTGGATCGTCGCAATTTAATGAGCAGGGCGAGGTGGCCGACTGCGAGCGGCTGCCGGGCGAGGCAGTGTCGCCGCCGTTGTCTCCGCTCGAAGAGAGGGCTAGCGTCCCGGCCACCCGTGCCCCATGCCCGAGTGCGGCAAATTGGAGCGTCGCAATCGCCGGCGGACCGGCCCAGCCCGCGGGTGCCGCCCAGACCCGAGGAGACCCGATGACCACGAGAACAACCTGGAGAACGCTGCTGTACCTGGCGGTTGCCGCTCTGACGAGCGTAGCCGCGCTCGCCGTGGTGCAGCCGGCTTCCGCCGCCACGCCAGTGCGGGTCATGCCGCTAGGTGACTCGATCACCGGCTCGCCGGGCTGCTGGCGTGCCCTGTTGTGGCAGCGGCTGCAGAGCACCGGCTACACCAATGTCGACTTCGTCGGCACCCTGCCCGACCCCGGCTGCGGCGTCGCATACGACGGGAACAACGAGGGCCACGGCGGCTACCTGGCCACCGGCATCGCCAACAACAACCAGCTCCCCGGCTGGCTCTCCGCCACCCATCCCGACATCGTCATCATGCACTTGGGCACCAACGACGTCTGGAGCCACCTCGCGCCGAACACCATCACCAACGCATACTCGACGCTGCTGGGCCAGATGCGCGCCAGCAACCCCAACATCAAATTGATCATTGCAAAGATTCTGCCGATGAGCCCGAGTGGCTGCTCGGACTGCTACCAGGGCGCGATCAACCTCGACAACGCCATCCCCGCCTGGGCGGCCGCACACAGCACCACCCAGTCGCCGATCACCGTCGTGGACCAGTGGAGCGGCTTCAACACCGGCACCGACACCGTCGACGGCGTCCACCCCAACAGCTCCGGCAACCAGAAGATCGCCAACCGGTGGTACCCGGCGCTCACCGCTGCGCTGGGCACCTCGACGCCGTTGCCGGGTACCACCACGCTCGTGAATCCGGCGTCCGGTCGTTGCCTGGACATCACCGGCGGTCCGTCCGCGCCGAGCGGGTCGGCCGCGCAACTCTGGGACTGCAACGCCCAGACCAACCAGGCGTGGACGTTCACCGCCGCCGGTGAACTCCGCGTGCAGAACGGCACCCTGTGCCTCGACGCCTACAACAACCAGACCGCCAACGGCACCAAACTCACCACCTACACCTGCAACAACGGCGCCAACCAGAAGTTCACCTGGCACAGCAACGGCACCATCACCGGCAACCAGTCCGGCCGCTGCCTCGACATCACCGGCGCCGCCACCGCCAACGGCACCCCCGTCACCCTCTACGACTGCAACGGCCAACCCAACCAAACCTGGACCCGCCGCTGAACCCACACCACACGAGCGCCGACACCCCTGGCCCGGGTGCCGGCGCTCGCTGCCAGCCGAAGCACGTGGTGCCGTACCGGCCGGGCCTTGGTTTGCGTGAGGGCTCCTCTCGCCTCCGGGCCGGTCCAATCCGCACCCGGACCCTACTGACCAGCAGCGACGGGAGCGCGGTCGCGAGAATGCCCGGAGGGGCCATGACGCATATGACACGACAATTGTCGTTCCTGACGGTGGAGACCGGCCCGCGGCAGAACACGGCGCTGCGCGGATCGAACGGGCCACAGGCGGCCTGTGGCGCCCGGCTGCAGTAGGCCGGCCGGTGAGCGCCAAGGGTGAGTGCGAGGAAGGCTACGACCTGCTCGCCGCAGAGCGTCAACAGAAGATTGCCTCACTGTTGCAGCAACAGGAGTTCGCCACCCACGCCGAAATGCTGGCCATGACCGGCTCGTCGTTGTCCACGCTGCGCCGTGACCTGCGTGCCCTGGAGCGCACCGGTGCCGTCCGGAAAATTCGGGGTGGTGCGGCCCGGGCGGAGGGCAGCGGCCGCGATCACCGCGGTGAGCTCGAGCACCTGCTAGTCAAAGCGCTCGGCTTGGTCCGCGCGGGGGACGTGGGCGCGGCCGAGCAGTGCATCGTGCGGGCCATGCAGACGATCACCCCGCTGCCGCACCACGCGCAACCATTCCCGGCCCGCGACCGTGTCGCCGTGTACACCCAACGGTCCCGTGCCGGACGCCCGGTTCTGGCGCGCCGCGGTTAGGGTAACGGACCACGCCGGACCGTGTATGGCTGAGGGCACTTCGCCGGGCTTCACGTCCTGGATTCTTGCGCCGCTGCTCAACGCGGCAGACCCCCACGGTAAGCGCCGGCCCCGGGTCGCGGGCGCCATCCGGGTTCCGTGCGGCGGGGAGGCGCGCTGTTTGCCGAATCAGGGGCTGGAAGACTCCACCCGCCTGTGTGACGCCGTCCGATCCTGGGTCGCGTTCGAGCACCGCATCTGGTTGCCTGACCACCCAGCCGCCACAGCCGGACGGGCTGCGCTGCACAAGCTTCCGCTGCTCCCGGCCATGACTGGTCGGGTAGGAGCGGTCCGATCGCGACAGATGGGGTGCCGGATCACCGACACCCCATCTGTCAACGTTGGCGAGTTACTGCCGGGTCCACTTCTGGTTGCTGCCGCCGGTGCAGTTCCACAGTTCGACGGGGGTGCTGTTGGCGGTGGCGGCGCCGGTTACGTCGAGGCAGAGCCCGGACTCGCGGCTGACGACGGTCCCGTTACTGTTGAGGGTCCATTGCTGATTGGTGCCACCGTTGCAGTCCCAGATCTGGACGACGGTGCCAGGGGCGGTGGCGTGGCCGGGGATGTCGAGGCATTTGTTGCCGTATACCTGCAGGGCGCCGTTGGACAATGCGATCCAGCGCTGGTTCGCGCCGCCGGTGCAGTCCCAGATGCTCAGTTGGGTGCCGTTCGCGGTGGCGGCGCCGGGCACGTCGAGGCACCGGTTGGAGCCGGCCCCGCGCAGGACGTTGCCCGGGCCGGTCGGGGTGGGCGACTGGGTGCCGTCCAGACCCCAGCCGTGGCGGACCCGGTCGAGCCCGGACTGGTTGGTGACGGTCAGGGACAGGTTGGTGCCGCTGCCGGTCAGCGACGTGATGGCGCAGGAGGCGTTGAAGCACGGGCCGGGGCCCTGCGTCTGACTGGCTTCCTTGACCCCGGTCCACAGCAGTGAGCCCATGCCCAGCTCCCGGACGGTGTCGGTGAGCGCATAGAAGTAGGACACGTTGTTGTTGCCGTCGCGTGGGCCGTTGTAGTTCACGCCGGTGTTCATCGGTACACCGAACTCGGTGAGGACGGCCCGGTCGGCGTGACCGCACAGGCGCGCCTTGAAACTTTTGACCCAGTCCGCCGCGGTCGGGTGGGTCTCGCCGCCCAGGGTGTACATGTGGATCGACAGCAGGGTGCCGTTGAGCCGGGAATCGCCACCCACGGCGCATAGGTCGATGTCGGACCAGAGCCCCGGCACCACGATCCGGCCGCGGGGGATACTCGAGTAGCGCTGGACGAATGCGGCGGCGAGGTCGGTCAGCTCCGCCGCGCTGTATCCCCAAGGCTCGTTGACGATGTCGAAGTAGAACCGGCTGTTGCTGCCGTACTTGGCGATGACCGTGTCCCACATGGCGTAGAACGCGTTCATGTCGCTGATCCGTCCGCCGGTCGGCGGCCACGGCGCGATCATGACGTTCATGCCCAGTGCTGTGGCGGCGTCGTACGCCGCGGTGAGACTGCCCCACCACGATGAGGATGTGGTCTGCGGATTGATTCCGAACCGGATGGTATTGGAACCGAGGTTCTGGAATCCCTTAAGGATCGCGGTGGATTTCGTGTAGGTGGTCGCGTAGTTGTCGGACTTCGACAGTCCGATCGGGACGTTCTCGTCGTAGAGGAAGTTGTCCCGGGCGTCGGCCCAGTTGACTCCCCGGAACTGGCTGGTGGCGGCATGCGCGGGAGCGTCGCTCATCGCGTATGCGCCGAGCAGGCCCAGCAGCAGGGCCAGGGCCGCACCGAGCGAAGTTAGGCGCCGTGAGCGCCCTTGTACGGTCATCGTTCCTCCAGGGTCGCAGCGAAGGTGCTGGCGGGTCATCCGAGCCGCCATTGCTGGTTGCCGCCGTTGTTGCAGGCCCACAGTTGGGCCAGGGTGCCGCTGGCGGTGGCGGCGCCGGTGACGTCGAGGCACAACCCGGACTCGACGCCGGTGATGGTGCCGTTGGCGTTCACGTTCCACTGCTGATCGGACCACCACTGCAGTCCCAGATGATGACCCGGGTGCCGTTGGCGGTGCCGTGCCCCGAGGCATCCAGGCATTTCCCGCCCTACACCCGAAGCTCCCGAGCCGATGTATAGGTCCAACGCTAGATGCCGCCGCCGTTGCAGTCCGAGATCGCCACGTGGGTTTCGTCGGTCTGGGATGCGTTCGGCACATCCAGGCACCGCCCCGCACCAAACGCCCGGACCGGCACACCGGCGGCTAGCGCGGAACTGACGGGTGGGGACGATGGTGACCTCGGGGAGCCGTACGGGCGATTCGGTGGCGTACCGCGAGACGCCCGTGGAATCGGCGAGTGACGGGCACAGGAACTGGGCGTAGCGGTTGTCGTTGTCGAGGAAGAGTTTCAGCCAGGGGATTTCCCGCCGGGCCACCTGGGAGTTGCCCCAGGTCAAGAATCTGTGGCCGCCGCGGGATCCGGACCGCGCTGGTAGGAGGCCGCCGCCAGTGTCGAACCGGCCGGCACCGCGGCCGTGGCGGTGGCCATAGTCACCGCGACAGCGGCCGTGGCGGCAGCGACGCGCCGGACCCGCCGGCCCGGCGAAGTCAACGAAGTGGCATCGAACATCGCGCGGTGATTGCCGTGGACTTCTGTCTTCATTGCCGCGTACCTTCCGCGAAGCTGCGGCATGCGGCCGGAGACTGAGTCTCCGGCCGCAGGTTCAGCGCAGACTCGGCACTGCTGGGGGACAGGATGGATCGGGGGAGGGGGCAGACCGCTGCCTCAGGATTTGGTCCACTTCTGGTTGGTGCCGCCGTTGCAGTCCCAGATCTGCACCTTCGTGCCGTTGGCCGTCGCACCACCGTTCACGTCCAGGCACTTGTTCGCGCCCACCGCGGTCACGGTGCCGTCGGTGTTCGTCCGGAACTGCTGGTTCGGCTGGCCGTTACAGTCCCAGATCTCAACCGCCGCGCCGTTGACGGTGCTCTTGTTGTAGACGTCCAGGCACTTGGTGCCGTTGTAGACCCGCAGCTCGCCCGCGGCTGTGGAGGAGAAGGACTGGTTGACGCCGCCGCTGCAGTCCCAGATCTCAGCGAGCGTGCCGTTGACCTGCGCTCCGCCGGTGATGTCCAGGCAGCGGCCCGAGCCTTGGCCACGCAGCGTAAACGACGCCGGGTTGGTGACGACCCCGCCGCCGGTGACGATGTACATCGCCGCACCGTGCCCGGGCACCGACGCGCTGACGGTGCCGGTCGTGGTGCTGCTGGTGTGGGCCCACAGGTCCCGCACCGAGTAGCTCGAGGCTGAGCCCAAGCCGATCTGCGATGCGGAGGTACTGATGGTGCTTGTGCCGCTGTTGCGGTTGAGTAGGACCACGGCCACCGAGCCGTTGGCCATCGGCTTGGTCCAGATCTCGGTGTTGCCGTTGTCGACGATCCGGTTGCCCTGCCGGCCGCCCCAGTCCTGGTCGACCGCGATAACATCGGTGTTGGTCAGGATCGATCGGGTGGCCGCGCTCATCGTGCGCAAATCGTTGCCGGCGAGCAGCGGTGCGTTGAGCAGCGCCCACAGGCTGAAGTGGGCGCGGGCCTCGGTGTCGGACAGGCCATTGCCGACCTCAAGCATGTCCGGGTCGTTCCAGGCGCCCGGACGCGAGATCGAGGCGTATCCCGGCTGGGCGTCGAGGATACCCATGACCGAGTTCCAGTTGCCCTGGATGTCACCGGTGTTGCGCCACGAGTTGCCGGTCGCAGGCCCCCACTGGCCGACGTTGTCCTGGCCCCAGTTGCACAGCGCGAACAGGATCGGCCGACCCGAGCGGGCCAGCGCATCGCGCATGGCGGCGTAGCGCTGCGGGCCGCTCTGACCGCCGTGGTCACCGCAGTTGTCGTACTTGAGGTAGTCGATGCCCCAGGATGCCCAGGTGTTGGCGTCACGCTGCTCATTGCCGAGACTCGCAGGATACCCGGCGCATGTCGTCAAGCCGGCGGATGAGTAGATGCCGAGCTTCAGACCTTTGCCGTGGACATAATCGGCGAGGGCCTTGATGCCGCTGGGAAATTTGTTGTGGTCGGGCACAAGGTTGCCGCTGCTGTCCCGGCTGTGCTCCGACCAGCAGTCGTCGATGTTGACGTACCGGTATCCGGCGGCCGCCATGCCGCTGGACACCATGGTGTCCGCCGTCTGCCGGATCAGGGTGTCGCTGACGTTGCAGCCGAAGCTGTTCCAGTCGTTCCAGCCCATCTGTGGTGTGCGGGCGAGGTTGTTTTCCAGTGCCTGGGCGGGCGACGGGGCCATGAACAGCGTGATCGGTATCGCGGCCGCCGCGGTGATCAACGGCAGGACGAGCCGCAAGAGCTTTCGCACAGGTGTCTCCTTGAATGGGCTGGCGGTGTGATTCGAGGTCGATATCCGAGCGCCGACCGCGCGGTCTCGCGAGCTCGTCGCAAGATCTCGGATACGGGGTCGTGCGGATCAGCCTCTGAAGGGCGTTCAGGGCACAGCTGACGGTCCATCGATGATTGGGGCGTGATCATCGATGGAGGATCTCTGTTGGAACTAGTTCGAAAATGTCAGGAAAGCGCGCCGCTGTCAAGGGTGTCCCGTGGCGGCCCGGCTGCCGGTCGTGTGGCGCACGGCGGTTGCAGAACGACACAAAACGTGTGTTCAAGGTGGTTGTATCGACGCAGATCGGGAGACGCGATTCGATTTGTGCTGGGATCTTCGCAGTCCGCGCGAAGGGTGCGGCGCTAATCTATGTTTGATTATGTTGCCTTCGTGGTGGCTTACTTTTCTTGCTGGCGCGTCAGAGCCGGGCGAGCAGGCCGAAGCCGCGGGCATAGGTGATCGTGGTGGCGACGGATGGCTCGGGTGCGGTCACCACGATGCAGGCCGGTGCCGGCCAGCGACACATGACGGCGACCCTTTTGATCAAGAAGGACGTCTGCACCGGCTCGGGTCGTGATGCCGTCGGACAAGCTGAACCCCGTCTTCGCCGGCGCAATCGGCACCGCGTCCGAGGTCATGACCACGGCGAGCCGTGCGCGGAGTACCGACGGCGACACAGGAAGTGCCTTCTGTCGTGCTCAATGCCAAGTCCGTCGAGATCGGCGACCTCACCGTTTGCAACAATTGCAACGAGGCCGCGAACGGAGCCGGCCTTGCCCGGGCCGATCTGGGCGGCCGGCCGGTCACCCATAGCGCATCGCGCCGCCTGGGGAAGCCGGCGGCCTGGTCGTGAGGGTTCGCCAGGACGAGCGCCAATCGCGCCTGAGCAAGTCGACGCCCATGCCGCGAACGCGTTGGCGTCCCGCGGGTCGTGGTTCAGCCCGCCGGTCGCGCTGCCGAGGCTGTTGAAGTGCTGGGCGCAGGTCGTGTCCCTGGGCGCCGGGTAGATACCGAACGTGTTCCAGCTGTTCCAGCCCGGCGGAGGGCTTACCGCCGGACCGCTGGAGGCCGGGCTGGCGGACGGAACAGAGACGGACAGAGACGGTCGGGGCAACCGTTGCAGCGGCGGTGATCGCGGCGCAAGCGGCCAGATCGAAAATTTCACGCGGAACCTTCTTCGCTGATGCAGCCGTCGGGCTTCTGAGGTGTTCACGCGCGGTCTGGCGGTGCCCTCCCTGTCACGCTGATGTGAGACAGCCTGTCTACCAGGGGATACTCTTCCTGGACGGTTGTGAGGAGAGATCAGCATGACGTCGAAGTCCAGTTCGAGTCCGGATCCGGACGACCGGCCCCAGCGGCGGACATTCACCGCAGAGTTCAAAGCGCGGATCCTGGCTGAGTACGACGCGGCGCCGGATGCGGCGGCTCGCGGGGCGGTCCTACGTCGGGAACGGCTGTACGGGTCACACATTCTCGACTGGCGCAAGGCCCGGGATGCCGGAGCCGCGGCCGGCCTGACGGACCGTCGTCAAGCGGCCGCACGGGCAGCGAAGAAGGCCGAGAACGCTGAACTTGCCCGCCTGCAGCGGGAGAACTCCCGCCTGCAGGCGAAGCTGGCCAAGACCGAGACCGCGTTGTCGATCATGGGAAAAGCGCACGCGCTCTTGGAACTGCTCTCCGAGAGCGCGGACACCGCGCCGACGCCGAACCCGTTCTCGCCGAGGCGCAGCAGGCACTGACCGCGGCGTGGGGCGTCGCCGCAGCCTGTCGACTGACCGGTGTGTCCCGCGCGACGCTCTACCGGCACCGCAACCCACCCGGACCGCCGAAACCACGAACCCCGCGCAAGCCGCCACGTTCAGCACTGTCCGAAGTGGAACGTGCGCAGGTGCTGCAGCTGTTGAACCGGCCCGAATACGCCGATCCGGCGCCGGCGCAGGTGTGGGCCCGTGAACTCGACGAAGGCCGCTGGTGGTGCTCGGAGTCCACGATGTACCGGATCCTGCGGGCCGCCGGCCAGAGCGGCGACCGTCGCAGTCAGGCCACGCATCCGGCCCGCACCAAGCCCGAACTCGTCGCGGACGCAGCGAACCAGGTCTGGTCGTGGGACATCACGAAGCTGCGCGGCCCGGTCAAGGGCGTCTGGTTCAACCTCTACACCGTGATCGACATCTGGTCCCGGTACGTTGTCGGCCATCTGGTCGCCGCATACGAGGACGGCCACCTCGCCGAGGCGCTGATCGCTGACGCCGCCGTCCGGGAACGCGTCGACCCCGACCAGCTGACCGTGCACGCCGACCGCGGCGCGGCAATGACCAGCAAGACCGTCGCCCAGCTCCTGACCGACCTGAAGATCGGCCGTAGTCACAGCCGCCCGAAGACGTCCAACGACAACCCGTACATCGAGGCGAGCTTCAAGACGTTGCAGTACGACCCGACCTTTCCGGACCGGTTCGGGTCGGGTCGATCCAGCACGCCCGTCAGCACTGCGAGGCGTTCTACACGCACTACAACCACGAACACCGGCACTCCGGGATCGGGTTGCACACCCCGGCATCGGTACATCACGGCACCGCCGGCCAGATCCGCCGGCAACGGCAACAGACCCTCGATGCGGCCTGGGCCGCGCACCCCGAACGGTTCGGCCGCCGCCGTCCACGCCCGCCTCGCCTACCGGACCGGGCATGGATCAACAAACCCGACAACTATGACCTGGAACAGGCCCCCGAACCGTCGGCGACCAAGCCGTCAGCAGCAGAAAGCTAAACAAATCAACCAACTGTCTCAGTTGACTTGACAGGTTCCGAAACGCCGCTACAGACCTACAAACCAAACCTAGCAACAACTTCAGCCACAACACCCGGCACAACCATCACCAACCCCCACACCCCTCACAACAGCAAACGACGGTCCGGCCCGCAGGGCCAGACCATCGTTTAACACCAGTCACCTAGTACTCCAGCCCGGGTTCGAGATGTAGATGGCTGGCGATGGGCCGGTTGGGTGTGGTGCTGGTCGGCGCGGCGGCGGGCATGGTGACGGCCG
>NZ_JBITDU010000039.1:0-19795 GCF_044454505.1 Dactylosporangium sp. NPDC051541 | reverse complement strand
CGGCCGACCGGGGTGAAGCAGTCATGTCCCTGATTGTCCTAGCCACCAACCCGATCGACCGACAGCGACTCACCGAGAACACGAAAGATCTTTAGAACGTCGGGGCGGGCGGCTTCAATAGCGCGACGCAGCGCATCCACGGACAGAGTCTCGACGATGTCCATCGTGACTTTGCCTCCTGCACCCTGGACCGCCTCTGCCGCGAACTCCCACGCCTGACGTGATTCCGGTCCGATACGGTCGTCGGCCGGGATGCATTCGGCGACGAGAACTCGCAGGCGGACACTGAGGTCGATCGCCGGAACGAACGCGAGTTCCAGCTGAACAGATCTGGTGAGCGGAAGCAACGGCCGGTACGTGATGGGCACTCGGGTCGAAAGCGGAGACGTGTCCCCAGGCAGACGGAGCAGCCCGATCGGAAAGTTGGCGAAGACGGTGAGGGTGGAGGCGTGCCTGACGAGCCAAACCAAGGCGCCGGTCCATATCGAGCGCGTTGCGGCATCGAGCCTGTCGAGAAGACGCCAGACTGCGGGGCCATCCGGTCTCGGTGCTTCGAAGTGTCGTTCGAGCTGGGCGAGGATGGTGAAAGCTGCCGGCGGCACGGTCGGGAACATCACGCCGATACCACCTCGTGCCAACGCGTGGTGCGTGGCGACGAACTCGATCGCCGCCCGCTCCACCAGCGCATCGGTACGGTGGTGCATCGTCACCGACCACGTGTCGGCTGGGTCGACGGAGGTAAGGGGCTCGACCCGTTGCTTCAACAAACTGTCGTATGCGGACCGGATGTAGGCTGGGGCAACGCCCGGCAGCGCTAGTGTGACGGGAACCCGCAGCTGGGCTTGCTCCTCCTTGTAGACCTGCGGCATGAGTGCCGCGGCGGCGTCCGGAGCTGTGTCCTCACGCTCCAGTCTGGCAATCGCTGCAAGATTCACCTGCCTGTGAATGGTCTCGGCGAAGAGGCTGTCGAGGTCGCCGACCGCGACGGACGGGCTGTCGGCCAACGGGCCGAACTGCCGCGCTAGCCATCGCCGTGGCAAATCGACGGGGGCAAGGTCAAGTCGATTCGTCAACGTCGGCTCATCGCCGAGATACGCAGCGTCCGGAGCGAAGTGTGCGTGGATCGCCCGCCAGTGCGCTCGCAAGCTTTCGCTGGACAACTGCGAGTACCCGGCTGGTGGGAGCGCGAAGCCCAGGGCCGTGGACCGACCGGTCGCCTCATGAAGCAGTTCATCCGGGCAGACGACCAGTGTTGGCCAATAGCTGGACCGCACGTTCAGCAGCTGTGAATCGAAGAGTTCGATCGGCGCGAGAAGGATGTGGTGATCCAGGTGGAGAACCTGGGCGGCTTTGATGGCAAGTGCGGGGATGTCGATCAGTTCCCGAAAGGTGTTCGGCAGGTTTAGGCAGTACCACAGGCCCGGTAGCGCGCCAGCGACATTACGGTCGAGTCCATGCGGCACCGTCCCCAGCGTGTCGGCATCCTCTTGCGCGGACACGATCGGCGAGATCGCCGCGTCTGCGTCGGCCGCAGAGAAGAGCACGACGTACAGAGGACTTCGGTCGAACACCGTGCCAACCCCGCTCACCAACGGCTCCCGATGGTCCGCGGTCGGGTCACTCCATCGATCACCACACGCCCAAGGCTACGCCCGACAGGTCGTGCAACCGGTGGGAAGGACTCTGGACCCCGTTCGAGGCGGACGTGCGGCCGGTTCGGCTGTCGCCAGGTCGGGTGGTGATCCGCGGCCGGCCCGCGGACCATGTTCACTCGGCAGTGTTGCGCAAACCCGTTGCCTGAGCGATCGCCGATGCTGTCTACTCGAGGACTGCCCAAAAGTTGGCAGCCGGCGATCTCCGCGAGGATCCCGTGAACGAGACGATTGCGGCAGCCCTGCCACGAAGGTGCCCATATGACACTGGACCCGTTGGCCCCACTCGGCCGTGTGCCACTGGATTCGCAGCAGCGTGAGGTTCATCGGCTGCTGGAGTTGATGGGTGGCGCTCCTGCCGACCAGTACGCGGATGCGATTCGCATGCTTGCCGCCGAGCCGGCGTTGAAGACACGATCGCATCTGGTCGGTCACATGGCCCGTGAGCTGGACTCGATGCTCCGCGAGCTTCTCGGCGCGCTGATCCCGGCGGACCGGCGATCATACCTCAACAGCTTGCCAAAAGGCGAAGGTCAACGTGACCCCGACCGGCGCTCGGTGGTCGACGAGATCTGTTCGGCGCTGGGTGTCGCGGACGACGACGAGGTTCGCGAACTTTGGAAGACGGCAAGTTGGCATGACGTTGCACACCGCGCCGGACTCATTGCGCCACGACCGGTCGACGACATGTTCCGGCAGAAGTGGGGTCGTTTCCAAACCGTTCTTCTTGTTGTCGGTCGTCGCTTCGAGGCGTCGTACACGCTGGCTCTACCGCTCATCGACCAACTCGCCGCCCAGACGGAAGTCACGACCGATGACGTGAAGCAGTTGCGCAACGGCGTGCCGAACAGCACGGTTGCGCTGGCCAGGTTCTTCGACCGGGCGTCCGCCGGATGGTTTCCGAAGTTGCGGAAGGCGAACTACTTCGACTCTCCACCCCGGCTGCAACCGACCGAGGACGGCTTCTTCGCCTACCAGCCTTGGCCTGCAGGCCGGTACCTGGTCCGTATGGCCGCTGACCCCAACCTTGCTCCAGCGGTTGTAGCCGTAGCGTCCCACTTGGATACCGACAATCCCGAAGCAGCGGAGAGCGTGGCCGACATCGCGCTTGCCGTCTCCCCGACGCTCGCTGCGGCACTTTGCCCCACGATCGCGCGGATGCTGGATGGACCTGGGCAGTGGGCGCTGCCATCCAAGGCCAGGGATGTAGTGCTCGCTCTGGTGTCTGCCGGCCACCGCGACGCGGCCGTGCTCGTCTTTGAACAGCTGCTGCCGCAACCAGCTGCCCGGTCCTCCACTGGCCATCTACCCGCCAGCTTCACCGCGCAGGCATTCCCCGCGTTCGACGTGGTCGGAGTTAAAGCCGTTGCGGAACGACTCAGTCGCGCGCCCGGGAAGGTTGGCGATCACCTGGCTGGCTCAACGCGATGGTGGCCCGGCCTGGAATCGGACACGATTCGGTCCGGCCGCGATCGTCTGGTCGTGCTGCTGCGTGACGCTGCTGCGGCCGTCGCAACCGCTGGACGCCTGCGCGAGGTGCTTCAGGTACTCGACGAGCACGAGGCCGGCATCTTCCGCCGACTGACGCTGTGGCTGCTGACGCGGATCCCTGACAAGGCATTCATCACCCGGTATCTGACCGATCCAGTGTGGTTCGCCGACAACGAGTGCTTCCAGGAGTACGGCGCACTGCTTCGTGCGTCGTATGAACAGCTCGATGCCAACGACCGCGACAAGATCTTGAGCTACGTCGACGACATAACCGTCGATGGTGCCGCTGCGGAGCGCCGGTTGTGGGCGCGGCTTGGCCGATTTGGCGACGTACTGCCTGACGGGCGCAAAGCCGAACTTGAAAAGCTGGTCGCCACCTGGGGTGCACCCGCGGTCGCGTACGACGTCATCAAGTTCGAGTCGAGCGACGACGGACGGTCTGTGGACGAGCCTGCGTTTGCGAATCTCAACGAGCTCACAAACGACGCGATCGTCGAATATCTCGCCAGCTGGGAGCCCACGGGGGCCTGGCGTGATCCTGGTATCAGCGATCTCAGGCAGGTGCTCGAAGCCGCCGTCCTATCACAGCCGCAGCGGTTTTCGGCGCTCGCGTCTCGTTTCACGACGTTGGACCCTGCCTACGGCCGGGGTCTGCTGTCGGCGCTCCGCCGGTCGCTTCGGGGGGAGGATGGCGCACCGGCGGCGCCGTTGCCCAGTCTGGATTGGGACTGTCTGCTGGACTTCGGCTTCACCGTCACGGCCATGCCGAGACTGTTGCCGGTCCGTCCCGGCGGCGGTGACTCGGGGTGGAAGCCGTGCCGCCGTGAGGTGGCGAACCTGCTCATTGCAGGTCTGCAGACCAAGCAGCTTCCCGACTCATTGCTCGACCGGGCCCTGTCGTTGATCACCGCGCTGCTCAACGACCCTGATCCGGGCACGCCGGACGACCCCGAACCGGACCCGGCCAGTCTGTGGATGACAGCCGAAGGGACGGTCCGTGGTGATGCGCTCAGAGCACTGCTGGAGTACGCCCGACGACGGCACGACCCACAGACACCGGCCTTCGAGCCGACCGTGAGGGACCTGCTTGAACGCCACCTCGACCCCACCGTCGACCCGAGCCCTTCCATGAGGGCGTTGTATGGCCAACACATCAACCTCCTGGTCAGCCTCGATCCCACCTGGACCCGGACTCAGGTTGAACGGATATTCCCGCATACCACCGAGCCCGGGATTCGTTCTGCCGCATGGACCGCTTACCTTCGATTCAGCAGCCTTGCGGAGCCGACAATTGAGCTGCTCACTCCGCTCTACCTCCAACACGCCACGGCTCTCGACGCACTTGAACAACCGGAAGTCACCGATGAACGGGCACGTGAAGATCAGCCGGAGGACCGCCTGGCCCAGCATCTGGCCGTCCTGTATCGGCACGGCGCCATCGCGCTGAGCGGCGAGATCATGACCGCGTTCTTCGCACATGCCTCCCTGCGGCTGCGCAGCCGGCTCATCGAGTGCACAGGCTTGCAGATGCACAACGACGACCCGCTCAGCCAGGAAGAGACCAACCGGCTGCAGCAGCTTTGGACCGCGCGCCTTGCATCCGCCATGGATCGTCCTGGCGAACTCGACGAGCTGAGCGGCTTCGGATGGTGGTTCACCTCCGGGCAATTCCCTGCCGGCTGGGCGCTCGAACAACTCCAAGTACTCCTGAGGAGCGGTGGCGCCGTGACGAACACTGGCAGCGAAGTGGCGGAGAGGCTCGCGAGCCTTTGCAGCGAAAACCTAGCTGAGGTCGTCGCGGCCACCGCCCTGCTCATCGACGCACCGAACGAGCTGTGGTTTATCACGGGATCCCGACAGGAACTCACCGACGTGCTGAGTGCAGGAGTTGCATCGGCAGATGTGAATACAAAGAGGCTGGCGGCAGATACGGTGAATCGGCTGGTCGCGCGCGGATTTACGACGTTCGAGAATCTGCTCAAGCCGAGCCTGCGGGCTATCGTCGCATCCGACGACGATGGGCAGAGACCGTAACTGAGGTTGATGGTCGTGCCTCTGGCGGAGCCATGGTGTCGTCGATTGTTCGTCGGCTGACGTGGGTTCATTGGGTGATGCGGCTGGTCGGTGCAGTGAGGCTGGCAACCTACCCCTGCATGACCGGAGCGACATGATCCGATCGTTCCATCGCCATCGAATTCGCAGTGGACGCTGATCGTTGACCCGCGTCTCTCGCCGCCGTTCGGTGGGTGCAACGGGGATTCGCCGCGCCAGCGGTGTGTAGGACAACAAGGCTGACCTGCGTGACGTCCTCGGCTAGCTCGCCGCCCGCCGCGGCGGCGTGGTGTCGCGGCGGCGGCGACACCGGCTTGAAGCGTCCGTCAGCCGCGGTCAGCGGCAAGCCGGCGTGGGTCACCCGATCGTGAATCTACGATGAAATACGTAGAACCTTCATGCACGCTGAGCCCTATGCCTGTTTCTCAAACCCGGTTGCGACGTGCTGACAGGCAGGTCAGCGGTAAAGCTCCCCAGGTGCTGCAGCGGCCGGCCGGGGCTCGGTATGACTCATTCGTACGTGTCGTTCGGCGGTACCGGGCGACCAGGCTGTTGCGGCTGCTTGCCCAGGCGTCGATCCGTCAGTGGAGCCGGTCGTCGGGGCTGGTCGACGCGGCGGATCCGATCAAGCCGTGGTCGGTGAGCTTAGTCGCCCGGGAGGCGTTGGCGGGAGGGCTTGCCGCACAGGGCCGGCAGAATCCGGACGCGCAGGTGCTGCCGGCGTTGGACGTGTACGTCCACGAGCTGGAGGATCCACTGCTCCGGCGCGCTGACAACGGCGCGGCCGGAGATGGTTCGGTCGCCGGATTCATGCTGAGAACCGGCTACCAGCAGTTTCCTTACCAGCAGCCGATCTTCGGCGACACCGCACGGATGAGGCCGATGCTCAAGCGGTCCTTCCCACGTCCGCGCTTCCAGGTGCTCAGCGACGCCGTGATCGAAGAGCTTCTCGGTGCCGATGTCGACGCATACACGGATCTCGCGCCGTTCTTCCTGGCGGCGGTGATGGTCAACGGCGGCACCTTCAACCCCACATGGCTGGACCAACCGAACTTCGTTCCCGTGTGCGAACAGACCCCGAAGGAGCAGATCCTGCGGGTGTATTCCACGCGGCTCAGCGCCCCTGCCGCCAAGCTCCAGGCGGCGGCCCGGGCGCCGCGCCATCAGCAGCAGGACCTACGCCAGCACGACTTCAACCCGCTCATCGACCGTCCGTTCGTCGTGCTACCCGACGGGATCGGATTGGCGCCGCAGCCGCTGTTCGTCACCGGCCGGTTCTCCCTCGCCGCGCTGTACTACGCCGGTTTCGCCGCATACGGCAAACCGTTCGCGGATGACCTAGGCATCCTGAACGAGGAATACACCCTTGAGCAGCTCGCGCAGCTCAACGCGGCTGGAGCCGTTGTCACCGCAGAAGTCGAGTACGAGCCGGGTTCGGCGAGTGTCGACGGATTCGTGGTGTACCCCGACCAGGTAATCCTGGTGGAGGTGAAGAGCCTCCGCCCGGCGCTGGACAAGCGTCTCGACTCTGACCTGTACGCGGAAAGGCTCCGCCGTGACCTCGGTAAGGCGCAGAAGCAGCTGCGGAGGACGTACGACCTTTGGCGCAACGGGCATCCTGCCTTCGCGCACCTGCCGGACGACGGCCGACCGGCACGCGCCCTGATCGTCGTTCCGGAACCGCTGTACCTTGCCAACCAGACCATGTTCGGCCAGGACCTCGGGCGGATGCCCTTCCCGACGGCTGTCGTTTCCTTCACGCAGCTCGAGCTGCTCGTCGCTGTCGCCGTGTCCGAGCGCAGCGGTCGCGTGTTCGCGGACATCGCGACCGGCTCGCCGTATCTCATCGCTGATCCGGCGGCGGCGCTGATGGCAGCCCGGCAGCGCTCCGGGATCCGGGTGCACCGCAACGGCATCCTCGACGCCTCCTTCGAGGCGATGCGGTGGGCGCAAGCCACAACACCGTAGACGGACGAATTGCCGACGCGAGTGCGCAGCAGAGCGACCGGGCGCTGCGTATCTCGGCTGGACCGGGGATCGGGACGACGGGCCGTCGAACTTCCGCTGGACTACTTGAAGCCTCCATCAGCGCCCGGTGGTCGGTCAGACGGCAGTCGAGGCGTCCCGAGCACCGTCGCCGATAGCGTGCGGCTGACCTGCAACACTGCGACGGCTGGCCTGGCGATCAGGTGACGTGCCTCGGAGGTGTTCAAGTCAGCACACTCGCCGAAGGCGTGTGCACATGCCGTTCGTAACGACCTCAGTGCACGGCCCCAACCGGCCCACAGGCAGTCCTCGGATGAGTGATTCGGCGGTGTCGCGAGTCGGTGCGGCACCGGCCATCGGCGAGTCCTGCTCACCGACTCCCGGCCGCAGACAGCCTGACGCCGCTGCTGGACGTACCGCTGGAGGTGTTGAGTCTCAACGGGACCGTCGGTGACCGACGTCGGCTTGGCGGTGCTGGACTGTCGGCCGGCGCCAAGGGTGGCTGGCCCAGTGGTATTGGGGTGGCCGGATTACCCCGGATTCCCCTATTCCAGAACGTTGGCCTTGTGCTCTGACCACTGTGGCCTATTGCGGCTCAGCGGTTGGGCAGTTGACGCTGAAGGCGCATGCTGCGACCGGCCCACGGTAGTCCCCCGGCGGCCATGGCGGCCGGGGGACGCGTGGATCACACGCAGGCCGTCGTACCCCCGCCCGGGCCGCCGTTCCAGGTTGCTCGTACGGACTTGGTCGGCGAGTAGATCATGCGACTCCACGACCAGGCCGTGCTGGAGGCTGAGACGCCGACCTGCTGGTAACCGGTCGGACACTGATACGCCACGAGCGCCTGCGGCTGGTTCGTGCCGAACGCTGCCGGGACGCGGGCCCAGTTCGTCTTGCACGTCGGTGACCAGCGCAGCTCCACGTAGGAGCCGGAGGTGCCCCACATCGGCCCCGAGGCCACCGTCACTCCGTCGGCGCTGCAGCCCGAGGATTCCGGGTCCTGGCCCGAGCAGTAGTCGCCGTAGCAGGTGACGGCCAGTGCTGGCGATCCTGCCGCGACGGCTGCGGACAGGCCGAGGGCGACGGCGCCCAGAAGGCCGATGATTCGTGTTCGGGACATTGCACAGCCTCGCTTTCGTTACAGGCCCAGAGCGGGCATGGTCTGGTTCATGGCCTGGGCATAGAGGGTTGTGCCCTCGTTCTTCGGGTGGAAGGACTGCTGCGACGCGCCGATACCGGGGCTGTCGCCGGGCGTCTTGTCGGCCACGATGCCGTGGATCGACTCGGGTGAGCCGCAGACGCCCTTGCCGGCGAACTCGTCGTTCGGGTCGGAGTACCAGGCCCAGCGTGTGCCCTGGCCGTTTGCCGCGGTGACGGCGGCGGCCAGGTGTTGATCCAGCAGCTGACCCGTCTGGGCCAGCCACTGCGACTCGGCCGGGCTGATGCCGGAGCCTGCGACACCGGCCAGGCAGGCGCCGTCGCCCTCGATCAGCCTGGGATAGCCCATGAGTAGGACCTTGGCATTGGGTGCCTTGATGCGGATCTGACGCAATAGGCTGGTCACCTTGGACTCGACGATGTCGAGCCGCTGCGGCTCGGTGACCCTCAGCGGCTGGGTCTCGCCGTCGAGCGTCTCGTCCTGGCAGTCGTGGAGGAAGTCCGCGACGCACTTCTTGATGATGTCGCCGAACAGGGCGTCGTTACCACCGATGGAGATCGTGACCAGGGTGGTGTTCTCGTCGACGAATCCGCGGTCGAGTTGGTTGAGCTCGCCGTATTGCTCCACGTGCACTTCGTCCGGCCCTGGACGGTAGGGCAGCAGCGGCATGACGCTGTTGGTCCAAGCACCTGAGCAGGCCAGGAGGTGATAGTCCATCGAGGCGTCCCAGGCGTCGGCGCGCACGCCGATCGGCTGCGTCGACGACGGCAGTACCGCCTTGCGGCTCCAGGCGTTGCGGGAGCGGTGGCAGGCGTTGCGGGTGGCCTCGTCGTCGCCGTTGTTGTCGGTCTCGCGGTAGTAGTCACCGCCGCCGGTGACCGAGGCGCCCTCGCCGGACGAGTACGAGTCGCCGAGCGCGACGACCTGATCGTGCGGCTTGCCCGGCAGCGGCTGAAACGCGACGGCGTCGAAGGCGATGTCGTCGTTGCCGGTGCCGTCCAAGGTCTGCGAGCTGAGCCGGACTCGTGGCACCCCGGCGAACGGGAACGCGCCGAGTGACACCCAGCGGTTCTGCAGGGTCCGCTGCAGCACGACCCGGGTCTTGGTGCCGTTACCGAGGTCGATTTCGTAGCTCGCCTGCTGCGTGTGGGCACCGTGGTCCGGCATGTGCACCATGACCCGCGCCCAGCCGGACAGTGACCGGTTCAGGGTCCAGGTGCCGGTGACCTTCATCTGTGCCTCGCCGCTCTGGCGCGTGCGGGCGAACCAGAAGTGGCCGCCGAATCCGCCGCCGATCTGGTGGAAGTCCACCTTCGACGGGTATGTGCCGGAGCCGTCGGCGGCGAATGTGAGGCCGAAGGTGCCCTGGTTGGTCCAGGGATGGCCGCACGAGGTGCGCACTGACGGCACCGAGTCGGCGACGTCGTCGATGATCAGGGCGCCTGTCGGCAGGCCTGCCAGCGCGCAGTTCGGGGGATAGCTGACGCCGTCCGGCTGCTCTGGGTAGGTCTCGTCGAACCGCAGGAGCTCATAGCCGCAGTCGGCGTTGCAGTCCTTCCAGGTGGTGGCCTGGTGGTACCAGCACTGCAGGTCGTACTTGCCCGAGGCGTTGCGGTGCCCGCACGGGCCGGCCGGCTCGCCGGTCACCGACGGGTCGTTTGGGACGAAGACCATCCCCGGGTGACAGTCGTTGGAGCTGTCGCAGAATTGGTCGACCGGCGGCTTCACCGTCTCCCGGTTCTGCTCAGTCGTCCACCACGCGGCCCGGTACCCGGCGATCATTGTGTCCGGCGCGACCACCGAGTCGATGGGGTGGCCCGCCCAGCCGAGGACCTTCTCCTCGTAGGGCCAGTACTGCGGGTGGGCGGCGTCCGCGTAGGTGTACTCGAGGAACGGCGGCCGGTCGGCCGGGAAGCGCGGGTTCGCCGGGTTGTTGGCCCAGCCCACCCCCCACGGCTGGCCGGTGCCGGCCTGGGGGTGAAAGCCCGAGTTGTAGGCCCATACGGCGAAGAACCAGTTCTCGATGTTCGCCGGATCGCCGTCGTTGACGATCAGGCCGGCCGCGCGGGTCTCGTTCCACTTCGCGACGAGGATCTGCAGCCCGGCCGCGATGTTGGTGGCGTAGTCCAGGGCGATCGCCCGCTGCTGGTTCGCCGAGCGGGCCGGATCGCCCAGCCGCATGCCGTCCGTGACCTGCGCGACCCCGTAGCCACAGTCCGCGCTGCTCCAGTCGATGATCCAATCGTCGCCGCTGTTCTGGTTGTACAGCTGCCGGCCGTAGAAGTTGCCGATGAGTGGATTGGCGGTGTCGCCGGGTAGGGCGACACTGGACGCCTGCCACAGGTTCGACTCCTGCGTCAGGATGCCGAGCAGCACCTGGACCGGGACGCGGCCCCCGGCGGTGAGGGCCGGCCGCGGGAACATCCCCTGCGGGCTCCACGCCGGCAGGCCGGACTGCCGCCAGTTCGCCGGTCGCGTCATCGTCAGGTGGCCGGTGACCGCTTGGTCGGCCGCCCACTCGACCTGCCGGGGCGTCGGCTGGTACACCTGGGTGCGCGGGTCGTTGCGCGGCACCGAGCACGTCCGGTCGGCGTCGACTGGGTCGGTCGGCGAGCCCGCGGCGAGGCCCTGGGCGCCGCGGCCGGCCAGGCTCGGGTGCTCGGCGGACCGCCCCGCCGCCGCGGACGGCGACACCGCGAAGCGGACGCGCTTGCCGGTGGCCAGGACGTCGGCGTCGATGCGTAGCGACCTCGGCCCGGCGGGATCGGCGCCCGCGCTGCCCGGCCGCTGCTGCTCCAGTTTCGTGACGGCCAGGTGGCCGCGGCTGGACAGCTGCGCGGAGCGGCTGGCCGTCGTGCGGACGACGCTGGCCGGTAGCTTGCCGACCGTGTCGGCGGTGCCGGCGAGAAATACGCGGCCGCCGACCGGGGAGAGCGGCCCGACGGTGCCGGCGGCGCCGGTGGCCAGCAGTGATGCCGCCGCGCCGGGCCGGGCCGACGTCCGGTTGATCCGGACCTTGTCGCCGGACCGTTCCACGTA
This sequence comes from Dactylosporangium sp. NPDC051541, assembly GCF_044454505.1. Lineage (NCBI taxonomy): Bacteria > Bacillati > Actinomycetota > Actinomycetes > Micromonosporales > Micromonosporaceae > Dactylosporangium > Dactylosporangium sp. NPDC051541. The sequence goes on along the minus strand of NZ_JBITDU010000039.1, from coordinate 8,416 downwards.
GACCACCGCGCCTGAGCCGTCAGCCCGCAGGTCGAATGGCACGTTCGTGGTCCGGACGAGGCCCACCGGGTCGCCCTTGTCCGGGATGCGGACCAGACGAGCGCCGTCGGCCGCGACCAGACCGGCCTCGACCGGGACGGCCGACGTCACCGTGCCGTTGAGCGTGACCTCGCGGACCACCCCATGGGCGCCCGCATCGACGACACTGAGCCGGGTCTGGGCGCCACCCTTGATCTCGTCGTCGCGGAACCGGGTGAGCACAGCGGTCTCGCCGGCGCCGCAGCCGGGACTGAAGTATGCGAGCGTGGAGAGGCTGGGCAGCTTCGCGACCGCGCCGGTCTGCAGGTCGACGACGGCGGTGAACGCGCCGCGGTCGAACAGGCCGGCGTCGTTGGCGAACGTCCGCGGGGCGTAGGCGACGACCACGCGCCGGCCGGAGCCCGTGACGCACGCGTTGCCGATCCACTGGTCGGCGTCGAAGCCAGGTTCGGCCAGGGTGGCGACGGTTCGCCAGGTATAGCCGGCGCTCTGGTCGGCGACAAGGACGTGCAGCCCGGCGGCGTCGCCGCTGGTGATCATCATCCGGTCGTCGGACGACCGCCATCCGCGGGGCAGTACCTGGTCGCGGTCGGCGGCAGGGACGGACGACTGCAGGTCATCGGTGGTCTCGGCGAGCGGTGGCGTCTGCGCGGGCGGCGCCGCCCGCGCGGGGACTGTCGGCAACAGCAGCGCGCAGGCCACCGCGACCGCCATGATGGCACCCAGCCTGGTTCTTCGTGCGGTGTGCATGGAGTCCTCCCCGATCCGGGTTTGTCAATGCGCTCAGTTGTATGCAGCGCTGACGTTGTCCAGGCATCACGACGGACAACGCCTCGTCGCGGTGCCTGCGGGTGTTCCCGCGAACGCGTCCACGGCGGCGACGCCCTGTTGTCCGCCGACACGGCCGGACAAGCCACGGCGCGCCTAGAACGGACAGCAGCGGAACGCTCCAGCGGCCGCGGCCGGACGGCACAGCCGCCGGCTCATGCGCCGGCCTGTGCTCGACAGACGGCGCTACGAGAGGAAGACCTTATGGTGAAACACCGGTTCCTCAGGACGATGCTGACGTTTGCCGTCGCCGGCATCGCCGCACTGGGCATCGCGGCTCAGCCCGCTCAGGCCGCAACGCAGTCCCCGTACCCGAACGCCCTGGTCGAGTACATGGCCTCGACCAGGACCGGTCCCTACGTCAACTCGGGCACCTACTGGGGTTACGCGCTGCGTCAGTCGTACGCCGCGAACGCACCCCGCCAGACCGTCGCCGTCGGCTGCTGGTGGGACGGCGACTGGGCCACCGGCAACTACTCCACCAACCGGTGGTTCAGGGTGCTCGTCTGGGAGTCATACGACGGGTACGACGTGCCCAGGTGGCTGTTCGTGCACGCCTCGTACGTGTACAACCAGCCGACGGTCCCGCATTGCATTGCGACGTCCACCGGCATCTGGAACCCGTAAGCATCACCACGACGGCGGGCCGGGCCTGGTCACCAGGTCCGGCTCTGCCGCGTCTCCGGCCGCTCGGTCCAAATTTTGGGAGTCTTTGTGCATAAAGTGTGGGAACCGATCGCCGCCAGCCGCGGCACGGTCGTACTGCTGCACGGGGCGATGGCGGCCGCGTCGACCTGGTGGCGGATCGGGCCAGCTCTGGCGGGGCACGGGTGGCAGGTCCACGCCGTCGACCTGCCCGGTCATGGCAGTGCGGCCCGGTTCACTGGCCGGTTCACCATGGACCGGTTCGCGGCCCTGACCGCCGACCGGCTGCCGGATCGGATCGACCTGCTTGTCGGGCACAGTCTTGGTGCGGTCGTCGGTCTTCTGGTGGCAGCTCGACGGTTACGCCCGGTCAGCGCTCTGGTACTCGAAGATCCGCCGGACGAAGCACCGGCGGCCGGAATTCCAGCACCTGTCGATCGTGACGCCGCACTCCGCAGGGTCCGCACCAGCAATCCCGCCTGGACCGAGCAGGACGTCGTCCATGCCGTCGACAGCGCCTTCGCGGTGGACAGCGACGGTTTCACGGCCGCGCTGGCAACACAGCCACAATGGGATCTGGCGGACCTGGTCGCGTCGGCAGGACTCCCGACCGTGGTGCTCACGCCGCCCACCGGCACCGGAGGCGCGCTGTCGGCGGCACGGCCGGCGCTGCGTGCACTGGTCGGGCCGCAGCGGTTCGTGGAGCTCGACGGTGGCCACTGCGCGCATCGCGCGTGTCCGGAGTTGTGGCTGGCGGCGGTGACCGCCTTCGCCGATCAGGTGCTGCCGGTGTCGGATTCAGGTCACGCATAGACCGTCACGCGCGGCGGACAACCTGGGCAGGAGCAGAAGATTATCCTGGTCATCGGCTTGTCCGGTGGCCCCCGGGGGTGTGGGGGAGGGTGCGCACCGGCGCCCACCGATCACTCGTGCGGGGGTCGTCCGCCCATTGCGGTGACGCTAGAATCTGCTCACGGGGATCGATCGGTCAAAATACTTGGAGCGCTGCATGCCACGCCCCGAGCGTGCCCTGTTCCCGGATCTCAGCCCGTTGCACGCGTTCGCTGCCGACCTGCGTGCGTTGAGAGTCAGGGCACGTAACCCCACCTATCAGGCGATGGCTCGGCACACCGGCCGCTCAAGAACCGCTTTGTCGGAGGCCGCCGGCGGCGACGTCATCCCGACCTGGGACACGGTGATCGCCTACGTCTCGTTCTGCGGCGAAGACCCCAACCGGTACCGCCAGGCATGGGAGCAGCTGCGCGAGCACCGGGAACAGGACAGCCTGCACGGTTCGGGGACCCGGGATCCGTCGACCGTGCCGGACGCCCCGGCGGACCTGTCTAACCTGCCACGGCGCCCGGCCGGGCTGTTCCTCGGCCGCGACGATGCCCTACAGCAGCTTGAGGAACTGCTGCAGGGCACGGACCGCGGGCTGGTCATCGGCCCTGTCGTGCACGGACTCGGCGGTGTCGGCAAGACCGAGCTCGCCTTGCAGTTCACGGATGGGCACCGGAACCGGTACAACCCGGTGTGGTGGATCAACGCCGACTCGGTGGAGAACATCACGGCTGGACTCGCCGCGCTGACCCGCACCTTGGAGCCGAAGTGGCCGGCCTCATCGAGCGCCGGCGACACAGCCGCCTGGGCGCAACGCTGGCTTGCCACCCACGACGGCTGGCTGCTGGTGCTCGACAACGTCGTCGACCTCGCCGCCATCCAGCCGGTCCTGGCGACCGGGTCGAACGGGCGGGTCATCGTCACGAGCCGCCGATACCTGGACTGGCAGACGCTGAGCCTCACCCCGTTGGCGCTGCCGGTGCTCACTGCCGACGCCGGCATCGACCTGCTGCTCAGACGCACCGGGCGGAGCACGGAACGCGCCGAGGCCGAGGCGCTGGTCGACGACGTGGGTGGTCTGCCGCTGGCACTGAGCCATGCGGCTGCCTATCTCGTGGAGCGCCAGCATGTCAGCATCGCCCAGTACCGGCTGTGGCTCGCCGAGCAACCGACCCGCATCCTGAGTGCCCGAGCACTCGCCCACCCGAGTGATGACGTGGTGGCCCGCACGTGGCAAGTGTCGATCGACGCGGTAGTTGCCGACGACCCGCTTGCCGCCCGGATGCTCGGCATCATGTCCTACCTCGGTGCGGATCGTATCCCGGTCGACCTATTCACGCCGATTGCCGACGCGCTGGCCGTGGAGGACGCGCTAACCGTCGCGGCGTCCTACAGCCTCATCAGCCGATCACCCGCGACGATCAGCATCCATCGCCTCGTGCAAACCGTGATCCGGCTTGTTCACACCGACGAGCGCACGCTACGCGAGGCGGTCGGCCTCCTGCACGCCGCGCTGCCGACCGGTGACCCGGAGACGACGGTGGCGCAGTGGCCTCGATGGGCGGAACTCGCCCCGCACATCGACGCGCTCGCCGCCCGGATCCGTGACGAGCGAGCCGAACCGCTGACGGCCGACACGACCAACCGTGCCGCCCATGTCCTGATGTGGGGCGGTTTCTATCATCGCGGCCAGGGCCGCTACGACGCGTCACTGGCACTGTTTCGCCACTCGCTGCAGCTCCGTGAGGACACGCTCGGCCCGGATCACCCGGACACGGTCACCTCCCGCTACGGGGTGGCCGGAGGCTGCTGGTCGACCGGGCGGTTCGCCGAAGCCATCGTGGCCGCACGCGCCGCATTGCAGGCGCGGGAGATGCGGTTCGGGCCCGGGCATCCCGACACGCTGGAGATCGCGAGCAACATCGCCGTCGGGCTGCGCGAACTCGGTCACCACGACGAGGCGATCGCGCTTACCGAGCAGACCCTCCGGTACCGGGAGAAGATCCTCGGCGTGGAGCACCCCGAGACGCTGCGCTCCCGGAACAATCTCGCCGGCTGCTACCGGGCGGTAGGACGGATTCAGGAAGCGCTCACGCTGTACCGGAAGACACTTGAGGCCCGCACACGCACACTCGGGGTGGATCACCCGGACACGCTGCAGTCGCAGAATAACCTCGCCGGCGGTTACGAGGCCGCAGGGCAGATCGCCGAGGCCGTCGCACTGTACGAGGCGACGCTGGCCGCCCGGCAGGACCTGCTCGGCACCGACCACCCCGATACATCGCATTCACGATTCAACCTGGCCAACGCCTATCTGACCGTCGGACGGCGGGACGCCGCGGTCCAGTTGCTGCAGCGGACCCTTGCCTCGCAGTGCTGGCTGCTCGGCGCCGATCATCCTGACAGCCGCAAGACAGCGGCGACGCTGCAGCAGGCCCGCGATGCACCGTCACAGCCCGGCGGACCGGCGTAGCCGGCGGATACGTTCCGGTGTCGGCCAGCGGACGTCGTATGCCCAGCCGAGCCGCTCCATCAGCCAGATCACCCGTGCGGCAATGTCGATCTGCCCGCGCTCGACGCCGTGCCGGGCGCTGGACGGATCGGCGTGATGCAGGTTGTGCCATGCCTCGCCCATGCTCGCGATCGCCAGCGGTGCGAAGTTCGCGGCCCTGTCGCGCGCCTTGAACGGCCGCTCGCCGATCAGGTGGCAGATGGAGTTCACCGACCAGCTAACGTGATGTACGAGCCCGACCCGGATCAGACCGGCCCACACCAGTGCGGACACCGCTCCCTGCCAGGTCCCGGCCAGCAGCGCGCCTAGGCCAGCAGGACCACAGACGCTCAGGACCGCCAGCGGGATGAACAGGTGGTGTACGAGCCGAAGGTCACGGTCGTCGATGATGTCCGGGGCGAACCGGCGCTGGTTGGTAAGGTCGCGGCTGAACATCCACCCCATGTGGGCATGCCAGAAGCCGCGCAGCAATGCGATCGCCGATGTGCCGAACTGCCACGGCGAATGGGGGTCACCGTCGTGGTCGGCGAACGCGTGGTGGCGCCGATGGTTGGCGACCCAGTGCCCGATCGGCCCCTGTACGGCCAGGCTGCCCAGCACGGCGAGCGCGATGCGCAGCGGCCTCCGGGCCCGGAACGAGCGGTGCGTGAAGTACCGGTGGAAGCCGACGGTCACCCCGAGCATCGTGACCAGATAGGTCGCACCGGCCAGCAGGACGTCGGTCAGCGTGATGCCCCAGCCCCACAGCATCGGCACGGCGACCACCAGTCCCACGAACGGCAGCACGACGATGAGGTACACGGTCAGTTGTGCCGCTGGCCGGCGGGCGCCCTCCAGCATCGGCTGCGGCGGTGGTCGTTCCATGCTGCACCTCCAGGTCGTCCGGCTTCGAGCTGTCCAGTCAGGTTTATCCGCCGGCCCGCGTTGTCCGCCGGGCACGGCGGTTTACTGCTGGTGTCCACCCACATCGATCGCTGATTTGATGGAAATATGCTGCTCGATGCCCATGGACAACACACCTGGAAGCCGCGCCGGTTGCGCCGTACTTACACCGTGGTCGTGTTCGTCGTCCTGTCTTCGCTCGATAACGTCGCCATCGGCCTGGTGCCGCCGCTGTACAGCCCGATCAGCGATTACCTAAACGTTTCGGAAGGTGCGGTCAGCCTGGTCACCGCCGCCGGCTATCTGCTCGCCGCCGCATCCGCGGTCGGCTGGGCTTATGCCGGTGACCGCTCCGACCGTCGGCGTCTGCTGACGGTCGGCACACTGCTGTGGGCCATCGGCACCGGTGCGACTGCGCTGGCCGACAGCTTTCCGACGTTCCTGCTCACGCAGTTGACCGCAGCCGTCGGGCTGGGCGCGGTCGGATCAGTCGGTTTCTCCGTGGTCAGCGACCTCATCTCGCCGCGCCGCCGTGGCCTCATCATGAGCTTGTTCGGGCTGTCGCAGGGTGTCGGGACCCTGGCTGGGACACTCTCCGGAGGGCTTCTCGGCGCACACGACTGGCGTCGCCCGTTCGTCGTGCTCGCCGCCGTTGGGGTCGTGGCCGCCGTCGCCTATGTGCCGTCCGAAGCGGTCAGCCGCGGAGGGAGCGAGCCGGTCCTCGCCGCGGTATTCGCCGGTGGCGGAAACTACGAGCACCGGATTGCACCCGCCGATCTGCACAGCATCGTCCGGCGGCGCAGCAACGTCTGGCTCATCCTGCAAGGCGTCACCGCACAGCTGACCTTCGGGTCACTCGTGTGGCTGCCGCGGCTCTTCCAGGCCAAGGCGGAGAGCCAGGGCTTCCCGCAAGCCTCAGCGATCGTGGTCGGTACGTTGTTCGCGACGATCTTTCAGCTCGGCGGCATCCTGTCGATCGTCGGCGGGCTCATCGGGGATCGCCTGCAGCGCCGGACGGCTCGTGGCCGTGCGCTGGTATCGGCCGCCGGCATCCTGGCCGGTATCCCGTTCTACGTCACGCTGTTCGTCCTTCCGCTGCGTATCGACGCACCCGGCACCGCCGATACGGCCACCATCACCACGGCGGTGCTCAGGAGTGTCGTGAGTGAGCCGGCGATGGCTGCCAGCTTCCTGGCGGCGTTGCTGGCGCTGGCGCTGACCTCGGCGAACGCACCGAACTGGTTCGCGTTGATCGCCGACGTCAACCTGCCCGAGCACCGCGGCACGGTGTACAGCATCGGCAACCTTGCCAACGGCCTCGGTCGCGCGGCGGGCAACGGTCTGGTCGGCGTTACCTTCACGGCACTCGCCCGGAGCGTACCTGCGCCATGGAACTTCGCCGTCGGTCTCGTCGCATTTCAGCTGTTCTTCGTCCCGACCGGCATCATGTACTACGCGGCCTCCCGCAGCGCACCGTCGGACATCGCCGATGTCCACTCGACCCTCCAGGCCAGGGCGGGCGGCATCGGGGCGAAGCCCGCGTAGCCCGATAGCCTGCCGTTTCCTTGCCGATTCGCAACACGGCATGATGTCAAGCCACCGGTCATGACTGCTGCCCAGCGGTGCCGTGTGGTTCGGTGCTCACGGTGAACAAGACCGCAGCGTCGTGTTGCCTGGCGAATGGCCGATAGCACAATCCTCCAGGTCGCAGCCGATCAGGGCAGGACGACGCGTGAGGCATGGACGACGACGGTGCGGAAGCCGTACTCCGATTGGGTCAGATCGGCAATCGTGCCCTCGACGAGCATTGACCCGGTGGACGGGGTCACGTTCAGCTTCGGGTCTGGGTAGATCACGTCGACGAAGAGGAACTGTTGGGGAACGCCTTGGCAGCTCATGCGCATCTGGATGTACTGCGTGGTGCGCACCGGCGCGGTCGGCCATGCCACGACGCAGCGGGACCTGAAAGCGTCGCCCACGTTCCAGTGGCTGGTGCCGTCGCCGATCGGCGAGGCGGACGGGCGGCGGGTCGCCGGCGCGGCGTTGTTGCTCACCGCCGCGGACGGGGCGGGCGGTGGATCGAGGGTGTACGCAACCCGCCCGGCGACGTACTCCGCGGTGACCTGATGACCGATCTCGTTGGGATGAAAGGCGTGCATGACACGCAGCGAACCGTCTCGGAAGCCAACACTCATGCCGTTGAGATATTCGGTACGGCCCGAGCACAGCTCGTGCGACTCGCCGTTATGGAACAGATCGAAGCGTGATACGTAGTTGATGGTGCCGTTGGTGATCCTGCCCTGGGCCTGTTCCACGGCCTGGCGAAGAGCGTTGTCCAGGTACTCAGCCGCTCGTCCCAGCATCTGCGTGTCGGCGGCCAGCATCAGGTTGCAGCGGCCGTTGCGCCAGCCGCCCCACTCGTCCGTCGGGGCGAACAGGCGCGGGTAACCGACCACGACGAGCGTGCCGCGCTTCGTGAGATTCTGGTTGGCGACCTGGGCGTAGAACTCGGCCAGACTGAGCTTTCCACCTGTACCGAATCCGGTGCCGGGCTTGGTGAACGAGTCGCCAGCAATTAAAGATCTTTCGTGTTCTCGGTGAGTCGCTGTCGGTCGATCGGGTTGGTGGCTAGGACAATCAGGGACATGACTGCTTCACCCCGGTCGGCCG
>NZ_JBITDU010000038.1:0-25852 GCF_044454505.1 Dactylosporangium sp. NPDC051541 | reverse complement strand
CACCGGACTGCACCGCATCGGCAGCAGCTACCGACTCTGTTTCAACTTCCTCGACCACACCGGCCTACGACTATGACCATCACCCAAAAACCGAACGATCTTTAGTGCCCCCATTGTCGCTCCACTGCACGATCGCCGCACGGTCAGCGGTCGAGCGCTGGTATACGTCCATGACCTTGCTCGAGTTGCGTGACCGCAGCCGGTAGTAGCCGCCGCCCGAGTCGACGAACTGCCACTGCTGGTTCGTGCCGTCGTTGCGGGCCCACTGTGTCACCGCGGCACCGTCCGCTGTGGACTTCTGGTACACGTCCATGGCCTTGCCACTGTTTCGGCTGACCAGCACGTACCACCGACTGGTGTCCACCGTTGCCGCCGAGGCCGACGGCAGCCCCACCGCCACCCCGGCACCGGCCACGCCGAGCACCAGACCGGCGACCATGGCCGCTCGCCAGCTTCGGGGCCAGCGGACCCCGACGCGCCCCACCTCTGTTGCCATAGCGAACTCCTTTCGCTGACACATGTCGATCGTCGAAGGGCAGCGTGAGACAGAGGCCTCCACCCGCTGCACCTGAGACATGGGCGTGGATCGGGCCTACGGGACCGACCTGGGCCGAAGGGTTCCCGACCGGTCCGGGTCGTACAAGCCGAGGCTCGATTGGCGGTCGAGCGTCGCATCGGGCGCCATTGTTAGCGCTCACACCGAGGGTCGTCAACCCATCGGGAACTGAGGTGCGGTCGATTGACGCCCAACAGGCTTTATGAGATTTCCGAACTAACCTCGCCGATCACCCGCCGGTTCGAGAAAGAAGCGAGGTACGGCGACGACGCACTCGACGAACCGTCAGCCCGGCCGTCGGAGACCGGTCGACGGGCACCAAGAGGTCGTCGTCCGTCGATTGACATGTACCCATACCGGAGGCAAGCTACTTGCCACCTATCGTCCGTGGAAGCCGGACAGGCCCGAAACACCACATATGTCACCCGCCGATGGGCGGTGACACCGGGCGGACACCGCCACTACCCGCCTCGGCCACGCGCGCAGCGCTGGCCATCTCCGGACCTCATTGGCGACCGACATGCCTGAGGACGCCCCAGCACAGCAACCAGTCGGCTCAAGTACAGCCGACGACTTCATGAAAGGTACAGGCAATGCACCGAGACTTCGGCTCGGAAGAGGGCGAAAGTCCTCACGGCCACACTGCCCTCACCGACCGCGCATCGTCACCCCGGCGGCGCCGCATCGCGGCGGCCGCTGCCGCGCTCACCGTGGCCGCGGCCACGGTGGCGACCACACTGCTGACCGGCGCCTCCCCGGCGGCGGCGGCCTCCTACCAGCGCGGGCCGGATCCCACCGTGCAGAGCGTGACGGCCACGCGCGGCACGTTCGCCACCGCCGAAATCACCGTCCCGACCGGCAACGGCTTCAACGGCGGGAAGATCTACTACCCGACTGACACCAGCCAGGGAACCTGGGGTGCGATCGCGGCCGTGCCCGGCTACACCGCGAGCTGGGCCGCCGAAGGCGCTTGGATGGGACCCTGGCTGGCGTCGTTCGGGTTCGTCGTGATCGGCATCGACACCAACAGCCCCACCGACTACGACACCGCCCGGGGCACCCAACTCCTCGCCGCACTGGACTACCTCACCGGACAGAGCACGGTCCGGGACCGGGTCGACCCGAACCGGCTGGCCGTGCTCGGCCACTCCATGGGCGGCGGCGGCGCGATCAGCGCGGCCATGCGGCGACCCTCGCTCAAGGCAGCCATCCCGCTGGCACCGGCCTCGTTCTCACAGAACCTGTCCAACGTACGGGTACCGACGCTGATCATCGGCGCCCGCGACGACGGCACCATCACCCCGTCATCGATCGACACCCTGTGGGCCAGCAAGCCGGCCACCACCAAGGGTGCCCGCGTCGAGCTGACCAGTGGCGGCCACGGATTCCCGACCTGGGGCAACTCCCAGGTGACCCGGCGGGAAATCCCCTGGCTGAAAATCTTCCTCGACAACGACAACCGCTACGCCCAGTTCCTGTGCCCGTCACTCGCCGATTCCACGGGCGTCTCGCGGTACGTCAGCGAATGCCCGTACGGTTCCCCGACGTCACCGTCGTCCCAGTCGCCGTCCTCCGGGCCGTCGACGCCCCCGGCGGGTGGGGCCGGGCCGGTGCATGCCGTCGGCGCCGACAGGTGCCTGGACGTGCCCAACGCCAGCCAGGCCAACAACACCCAACTCGAGATCTGGGACTGCAACGGCGGCACCAACCAACGCTTCACCACCACCAACGCCAAACAACTCACCGTCTACGGCAACAAATGCCTCGACGCCTCCGGCCACGGCCGCACCAACGGCACACCCGTCATCATCTGGGACTGCGGCAGCGGCACCAACCAGCAATGGAACATCAACACCAACGGCACCATCACCGGCGCCGAATCCGGCCTCTGCCTCGACGTCACCGGCGGCTCCACCACCAACGGCGCCCTCGTCCAACTCTGGACCTGCAACGGCGGCAGCCAACAGCAATGGCGCATCGGCTGAAGCGGGCACAGACGTCCTGAGCCCAATTGGCGGCGCGCCGGCACGGCGGGCCCGCGGCCTGCATCGCGACAGGCACGCACAGAGGAGAAACTATGACCATCACCGGACGCCGGACGAGGCGGCTGGCCCTCGCCGGCGCGGCCCTGGCCCTCCTGGCGGGCCTGCTCGGCCACCAGGTGACATCCAGTTCGGCCGCGCACGCGACGACCAACCAGTTCCACGGCGTGAACTGGGCGGACGCGCGGGACAACTTCCTCTACGACGAAAACGTCCCCATCGGACTGTCCAAGTCGGACAGCTATGCGACCACGTACACCAAGGCGACGGCAATCCTGAAGGGCTACCAGAGCCTCGGCGCGAACACGGTCCGGTTCGGCATCAACCCGCAGACGACCTCGTCGCCGTGGTGGAGGAGCCTGGTTGCCGCCTACGACGCCGCGAACGCACTCGGCATAAACGTGATGATCGCCCCATGGCCGCCGACCGGCGGGCGGGTCAGCGACATGAACGCGTTCTACGCCATGTGGGACGTCGTTATCAACACGTACGGCGGCAACAGCCGGTTCTACTTCGACATCGTCAACGAACCGTGGGGGTACAACGCCACGGAGCTGACGAACATGGAGGCGGCCTTTATCCAGCGGTACGCCACCATCCCCCGCGGCCGGATCGTCGTGCCCGGGCTCTACGGCGACATCGATCTCTGCGCGGTCGGCGCCGACTCGCGGCTCAACGGCACGCTGCTGTCGATCCACATGTACACCCTCGGCGGCGAGACCCACCCGACCGAGAACGACTGGATCAACAGCTTCAAAGGACGGCTGTGCGGATACGCCGACCGTGCCGTCCTCACCGAGTTCGGTGTTCCGATGAACACGGGCGTCAACTACAACGGCCCGCGCGACGGCAACAACAACATCTCCTACTTCTACGCGCTCACCGACACCGTACGCAGCCTCGGCATGGGTTCGTTGCTGTGGACCGGCGTCAAGGAGGCCAACCAGACCCAGGGCCCGGGGCCCTGCTTCAACGCCTCCTGCGCGATCACGTCGCTGACCGGGAGCGGCACCAATCTGTCGCTCACCGTCACCAACCAGTCCGGGCTCGATCGGTTGCACTACGCCTGGGGAATCAGTGGCAGCACACCGACAGCGACGGCGACCGTAAGCCCACCGCCGGACGGATCGACCGGCGTCCTGCGGGGCGCCGGCTCGAATCGGTGCGTCGACGTGCCGAACGCGGCGACCGCGAACGGGACCCTCCTAGCCATCTGGGACTGCGGCAGCGGATCCAACCAGCGGTGGGCCGCGCTGCCGAAAGGTGCGCTGCAGGTGTACGGCAACAAGTGCCTCGACGTGCCTGGCCACGCCACCGCCGCGGGAACCAGGGTGGAGATCTGGGACTGCAACGGCGGCGCCAACCAGCAATGGACGATCAACTCCAACGGCACGATCGTCGGCCGCGAATCGCACCTATGCCTCGACGTCGCCGGCGCGGCCACCGCGAACGGGACCGCCGTGCAGATCTGGACCTGCACCGACGGCACGAACCAGCTATGGCGCCGCTCGTAGTGCGGTGACGTCGAAGCTCGACAGCAAGCCCGGCGCCCGCACCGGGGCGCCAGGCTCCAAACCCCCTCATGAGGAGAGCCATGCAAAGGCAACACCGACGCAGATGGCGTCGACTCTGGACGCTGCTCATCGCGGCGATGGTCGCGGTCGGCACACCGTTCGTGATTCTGGGAACGGCGAACGCCGCCACCCCGGTGCGCGTTATGCCGCTGGGCGACTCCATCACCGGATCCAACGGATGCTGGCGGGCGCTGCTGTGGCAGCACCTGCAGCGTGCCGGATACACGAACGTGGACTTCGTCGGCACCCTGAACAACCCCTACTGCTCGGGTTCGTTCGACCCCGACAACGAGGGCCACGGCGGCTACCTCGCCACCCAGATCGCGAACAACAACCTGCTCCCCGGCTGGCTGTCGGCCACCAACCCCGACATCGTCATGATGATGCTGGGCACCAACGACGTGTGGAGCCACCTGGCCACCTCCAGCATCACCGACGCGTACACCACGCTGCTCGGGCAGATGCGCGCCCGGAATCCCAACGTCAAGCTGCTGATCGCCCGGATCCTTCCCATGAACCCGAGCGGGTGCAGCGACTGCCCGCAGGGCGTGGTCAACCTCGACGACGCCATCCCGGGCTGGGCCTCCGCGCACTCCACCGCGCAGTCCCCCATCACCGTCGTCGACCAGTACACCGGCTTCAACACCGCCACCGACACGGTGGACGGCGTGCACCCCAACGACAGCACCGGCATCCAGAAGGTCGAGAGCCGCTGGTACCCGGCGCTGACCGCCGCATTGAGCCCGGTAAGCGGCACGCCGACGTCCGCACCCCCGACGTCCACGCCCCCGGCGGGTGGGGCCGGGCCGGTGCATGCCGTCGGCGCCGGCAGGTGCCTGGACGTGCCCAACGCCAGCCAGGCCAACAACACCCAACTCGAGATCTGGGACTGCAACGGCGGCACCAACCAACGCTTCACCACCACCAACGCCAAACAACTCACCGTCTACGGCAACAAATGCCTCGACGCCTCCGGCCACGGCCGCACCAACGGCACACCCGTCATCATCTGGGACTGCGGCAGCGGCACCAACCAGCAATGGAACATCAACACCAACGGCACCATCACCGGCGCCGAATCCGGCCTCTGCCTCGACGTCACCGGCGGCTCCACCACCAACGGCGCCCTCGTCCAACTCTGGACCTGCAACGGCGGCAGCCAACAGCAATGGCGCATCGACGGCACCGTACCGACGCCGCCCGCGAGCCCGTCGTCGAGCCCGACCAGTGGCGGCGGCGGAGCGCCGGCGTTGCACGTGTCCGGGAATCGTCTCGTCACCGCATCCGGTGCCACGTACCGGTTGCTGGGGGTGAACCGCTCCGGCGGGGAGTTCTCCTGCATCCAGGGCAATGGCATGTGGAACGGTCCGATGGACCAGGCGTCGATCAACGCGATGAAGACGTGGAACATCCGCGCGGTGCGGGTGCCGCTAAACGAGGAGTGCTGGCTGGGGACCGGCGACGTGCCCTCGGGCGGCGCCGGCGCGGTCACGTACCAGAACAACGTCAAGGCCTACGTGAACCTGCTGCTGGGCAGCGGCATCACCCCGCTGCTGGAGATGCACTGGAACTACGGCCAGTACACCGGTCCGTCGTCGGGTTGCGCGGACGTGAAGGCGACCTGCCAGAAGCCGATGCCCGACGCGCAGTACGCGCCGAGCTTCTGGACCGGCGTCGCCAACGCGTTCAAGGACAACCGGGTGGTCTTCGACCTGTTCAACGAGCCGTACCCGGAGCGGGCCACCGGCAGCGCCGCCTCGGGCTGGAAGTGCTGGCGGGACGGCGGCACCTGCGCGGGGATCGGCTACCAGGTGGCCGGGTTCCAGGGCCTGGTGAACGCGGTGCGGGCGACCGGAAACACCAACGTGATCCTGCTCGGCGGGCTGGCGTACTCCAACGACCTGACCCAGTGGCTGCAGTACAAGCCGGCCGACCCGACCGGCAACCTCGGCGCGTTCGCGCACATCTACAACTTTAACTCGTGCGCGAGCACGTCCTGCTACGACAGCCAGCTCGCGCCGGTCGCCGCGCAGGTGCCGCTCACCCTGTCTGAGATCGGCGAGAACGACTGCGGCTCCGGCTTCGTCGGCACCATCATGAACTGGGCCGACGCGCACAGCGTCGGGTACCTCGGCTGGACCTGGAACAACTGGGACTGCTCGACCGGCCCGTCGCTGATCAGCGACTACAACGGCACCCCGACCAACTTCGGCGCCGGGATCAGGGCACACCTGCTCGCGCAGTCATCCTGACGCGGGCCGCGCACACCCGGCCGGTCGCCGACACGGCGGCCGGTCGGAGGTGTCGGCCCGGCGGTCAACCGGCTGGCCGTCAATTTCACCGACCGGCAGGCCACCGCGCTCGCCGAGGCCATCAGCGCGCGGACGACATCGCACCGCAAATCGCCCACCTGCACGACGTCGCGCCGGCCGGGGTACTCCGGATCGTCATCACCGAATCCGCCGCCGCACCCACGAGGGCGGGACACCGGCCGAGATCTCCGAGGCGCTGCATCGGGAGCTCGGCAACGTCCTGGCCGAGCAGGACCGCTGGCTGAGCAGCGCAGCCGGGGGTGAATCCGGCTCGGCACCAGTGCATGGGCCGACCGGTACAGTACTCGGGTGAGCGCAGGAGTACGAGGCGACGGGCCACGACGGGGCCGTCCCGGGTCACCATCCGTGAGGTCACCGATCACGTCGGTGTCTCCGAGGCGGCGGCGTCCTACGCGCTCAACAACCGGCCCGGCGTGTCGGACCGCACCCCGGCCAAGGTCGTCGCCGCGGCTCGGGAACTCGGCTGGGCGCCGAACACGGCCGCGCGGTCGCTCGGCACTGCACGGGCGAACGCGGTCGGGCTGGTACTGGTGCGCCCGGGGATTGGTGGATGGTGACGGACGGGTTGCCCTCGTCACCGCCGAAGCCGTAGCCCGACCCGTGGCTCTCCCGCCCGGTGCCGAGCAGGTAGCTGGCGTCGATCCCCTGGGCGAGCGCACCCATTTCGTCGACCCACGCGCGAAGCGTCGTTCCGGAGGTGTTGTCGTTCGGCGTCTCGTTCTCGTACCGCGGCTCGTTCATCAGCTCCCACGCCATGATGGTGGGATGGTCCTTGTACATCACCCCGCTGTAGTGGTCGGTGCGGTTGAGCGCATATGAGACGTAGTTGTCGTACGAGGTGCAGCAGCCGGGGCACTTGCACTTGTTGAAGAACTGTCCGCGGACCGGCTGTCCGCCGGACAGCGCCTCCCACTGCAGGAGTTCATTGAGGGATGCAGTCGACGCTCGCGACGTCCCGCCCCAGTCTGGTCATCCGCCTTACGACGCCGAGGGGCGGCTGGCCAGTAGTGCGAACGCGTTTGGCAGGCGACCTCGGAAGGCCGCCGCGTCAACGCCGCCCATGCGCCAGAACGGCTCCGAATACTCCTCAAGACGCCGGACCTCTAGACCAGCGCTGACCACCGCAGTGACGATCTGACCCAGCGTCCATTGCCACATGACGGCCCCGTTCGCCGGGAAACAGTAGTCGTCGCAGACGAGCGAGCGGCCGAAATAGCTGCGGTCGGGGCGGACCCGCGGCTCGTCCACATCCCAGGTCCACAGTTCAGTGGCGGGGTGACCGTCGTGGATGAACAGATGGCCGCCCGGCCGAACCAAGCGGGCCATCTCAGCGGCCCATGCATCGATGTCGGGCATCCAGATCAGGGCACCCTTGCCGGTATAGACGAGATCGGCGCAGCCGTCGTCCAGCGGTAAGCCGGGGACCGTCGCGATCAGGTAACGGCAGACGACGCCGAGGTCGTCGGCACGGCCTTGCGCAGCGTGGACCGCGGCCGCGCTGTAGTCGACCCCGATCACCGCGCGGGCGCCGGCTTGGACCAGGGCGATGTCGTCTTGACCGTTGCCGCTCTGCGGATGGACCACCAGCGGTCGTTCCGCCAGGATGTTCCGGAGCAACTCGCGTTCGGTCGGGACAAGCGTGGCACCGGTCGCAGCTTCGGCCAGCATCTCGTCGTATGCGCGGAGCTGCTGCTGGTACGCCTTATCCCAGGCGGTGCGGTTGTTGAGTGTTGTCGAGTCCATGCGGGCAGCCTTTCGAGGCTGCACCCGAATGGTCAAACAGTTTACGCTCTCGCGAAGATCTACCGATTTTGCAATGTATACCCGACCAAATTCCAGCCATGCTGATCATGACTACCTTACGAACGGCACTTCAGCGCACCGGCCCCTCTCAGCCTTCGATTGGATCAGACAGGCGCGGTGAAAGGTTCGCGGCCGCGGGCCGGGGCCGCGCTCACGACGGCGGCCGGGTGCTGCGCCTGCTTCGGCACCGGCGGCGGCGCACACCTGCTCGCAGGATGGTCAGCGGCCGAGGATCCGGTGCTGCAGGGCGATGACGGCCGCGCCCCGCGCCCACTCGCTGAAGGTGAAGGTTTTCACGACCACGTCGACGGGCGTCGAGGTCCAATGGGTATGCGCGGCCAGCGCCGCGTCGAACGCCTCAGCGCACACGTCATACATCTCGACGGCCTCGCCGGACAGGATTACCAGCTCCGAGCCGGTGATGTTCGCGACCGTGGCGACCACCTGCCCGAGGGCGCGGCCGGCCTCCTCGAAGATGCGCCGGGCCGCCGGCTGGCCCTCCGCCGCCAGCGCCAGGCATGCCTCGAACGTCAGTTCGGGGCGGTCGAGGGTCGTCGCGACGGCCCGCCGGATCGCCGCCGAGCTGGCGTACGCGCGGGCGCAGCCGCGGTGGCCCATCTCGCAGAGCGGGCCGCCGTCGTGGATCGACATGTGACCCACCAGGCCGGTGCCCCGCCCGGCACCTCGCAGGAGGCGGCCGTCGATCACCATGCCGCAGCCGAGGCCGGCGCCCACGGTGACGAGCGCGAACGAGCTGCGCCCCACACCCGCACCGAACCACTGCTGCGCGGCGGTCAGCGCACGCACGTCGTTCTCCACCACCGCGGGCACGCCCGTCGCCGCTGCGACAAGGTTGCCCAACGGCACATTGCGCCAGCCCAGGAACGGAGAGGTGGGGACGACCGGGTCCCCGCCGGAGGCCGTGCCCGCGAGGCTGATCCCGACCGCCGCGGGGACGCCGCCCGATCCGGTCAGGTCGCGCACGGCCTCGCCGATGCGGGCCACGACGTCGTCGACGTCGTGGCTGATCAGGGGGCGGCGCAGCTCGCGCTGGATTTCGGCGCGAAGGTCGGTGCGGACCGCGAACAACTCGTCCTCGGTGAGCTTGACACCGATCAACGTCGCGCGGCCGGGGTCGACCGCCAGTGGCTGCGACGGACGACCCATCGCACCGCGATCGTCGACCGGCTGATGGAGCAGGTAGCCGCTCTCGAGCAGCGGCTTGGTCAGCTTCGTCAAGGCGGACGGCGACAGATCCAACCGGCGCGCCGCCTCAGCCCGCGACAGCGGCCCGTGCACCAGCAGCTCCACGAAGACCGAGCGCATGCCCTCGCTCAAATGCGCCTCGGACAACACAGGAGACATTCTGAACAGCTATGTTAATGGCGTCAAGGAAGTAACCCACCCGGTCGCGCCGGCTCCGGCCTCTTCGCCCGACTTCATTTACAGAGGACATGATGTCACTGGTGCCCCTCGACCAGGACGGCCGGTTGTGGGCGTTCAACACCCCACACTCTAGCTATGTGGTCGGCGTCGTGGTCGATCCCGCTACCGACGAGGCTGTGGTGCTGCAGAAGTACTGGGGGGCAAACCTTCCGCCGGCGGCCGCCCGGGAAGCCGCCGCCATGCCGGCGGGGCCTGGGAACACGCCGGGCGCCGGACGGCACGAGACCAGCTTTTCCCGACCGGCCGAGATCGAGGAGGTTCTGCCGGTGGACGGCGGCCTGCGGTGGGGCGTACCGGCCCTGCAGGTCGCCGTCGACCAGGTCCGGTCGCTGGAGCTGCGGTTCGTCGGTGCCAGCGCGGTCCGCGAGGGCGGCGCCGACCGGCTCGACATCACGCTGGAGGACCACGCCTTTCCGATCGAGGTCGTGCTGCACACGCGGGTGTACGCCGACTCCGACGCCATCGCGCGGTGGGTGACCGTGCGGCACCGCGCCGGCAAGAACACGGCCGTGGAGGTCAGCCGCCTCGACTCCGGCAGCTGGTTCATTCCGGACGCCGAGGACTACCGGTACCGGGCGGTGTGCGGGGCGTGGGCGGAGGAGGGTCAGCTCCAGCAGGGCCTGCTGCCGGTGGGCGAGCTGACATTCACCAGCCGGCAGGGCATCACCGGCCATCACGCCAACCCGTGGATCATGATTGACGCCGCGGACGCTGGCGAGGAGCACGGCGAGGTCTGGAGTGTCGCCCTGGCTTGGGGTGGCAGCTGGCGGATGACTACCACCCGCCGCCCGGAGGGCGGCACGGCCGTGACCGCCGGATTCGGTCACGACGGCGTGCGGTGGACGCTGCCGACGGGCGCTGAGCTCGTCACCCCGGCGATCCTCGGGCTCTACAGCGCCAACGGGTTCGGCGGCACCAGCCGCGGCTGGCACGACCACGTCCGCCGGCACATCCTGCCCGCCGGTGATGAGGACCGCCCGGTGCTCTACAACTCCTGGGAAGCAACCGGCTTCGCGGTCACCGAACCGGAGCAGCTCGCGTTCGCCCGCAGTGCGTCTGCCCTCGGTGCTGAGTTGTTCGTCGTCGACGACGGATGGTTTGGCCGCCGCGACGACGAACGCAGCTCCCTGGGCGACTGGTGGCCGCATCGCGAGCGGTTCCCGGACGGCCTGCGGGGACTGTTCGACGGCATCCTAGCGCTGGGCATGCGAGCGGGCCTGTGGGTCGAGCCGGAAGGCGTCAGCCCGGACAGCGAGCTTTACCGGGCGCATCCGGACTGGGTGATCCACCTGGAGAACCGTCGCCGCGACCGCAAACGCCACCAGCTGGTGCTGAACTTCGCCCGGGCCGACGTGCACGACTGGGCTTTGGAGTGGCTCGACCGGCTGGTCGCCAACCTCCGCCTCGACTACCTCAAGTGGGACATGAACCGGCCGTTCACGCAGGCGGGCTCGCCCGAACCGGGCCGGTCTCATGATGGCGTGTGGATCGAACACACCCGGCAGGTCCTCCACGTCATGGCGACCCTGCGCGCCCGCCACCCGGGGCTGCGGATCGAGGCCTGCGCCGGCGGGGGAGGCCGACTGGACCTCGGCATCCTGCACCACACTGACCTGGCCTGGCCGTCGGACAACACCGACCCGGTCGACCGGCAGACCACGCAGCACGGCGTCTCCCAGCTGTACCCGGCGAACGTCATGTCCGCGTGGGTCACGGACTCGCCGAACGCCAACACCGGCCGGTCCACGCCGTTGCGCTACCGGTTCCACGTCGCGATGGCCGGTGTCCTGGGCATCGGAGCCGATATGAGCCGCTGGTCACCCGAGGAACTGGACGAGGCCCGCACGTTGGTCGAGCAGTACAAGACGGTCCGCCACACCATCCAGCACGGCCGGCAGTACCGGCTCGGGGGGCGACCCGGCGCCGAGCGGTCCGCCCTGCAGTACGTGCTCGGCGACGAGGTCGTGGTGCTCGTCTACAACCCGCGCGGCAACGCCAAGAGCGGACCTCGGTGGCTGCGGCTGACCGCCCTGGATCCGGGCGCACGATACGAGGTCGCCGCCGGCGGTGACACCGACGGTGTACCCGGGCGGCTGCCCGCCAGGTCACGCTGGCACGGCGGCACCCTCATGGCCGTCGGCATCCGCCCCGTCGCCTGGGAGCCCATCGGCGCCGACTACCGCAGCGACCTGATCGTGCTGCGCCGGACTCGGGCCTGAACCCTGCAGGAATCGGCGGCACTACGTGCGCCGCACCGCTCACCGCCGGGCCGGCCGGGCGGGGCCGGCCATGACGACCCGGCCGCCGCTACCTCGTCTGCCGCACGACCCGCACCTCGTGGCCAGGCACGACCAGTTCGTGGTCGACGGCCTCCCCGGTCACCAGCTCGACGCCCTGTACCGTCACGCAGCGGTCCTCGTCGCCATGGTTGAGGGCGAAGACCCACACGGTGCGGTCCTTCTCGCGGCGCACCACGTCCAGCCCCGCTCCGCCGCCGGACGGTTCGATGCCCGCGTCGTCCAGCACCTGCCCGACGAACTCGTCCAGGCTCGCGGGCTCAAGGGCGCAGGATACGTAGTAGGCGGTGCCCGAGCCGACCGCGCGGCAGGTCAGGGCGGGCCCACCGGCCACCGCGCCCCCGGCGTAGCGCGCGATGATCTCGGCGTCGGTGACATCCATGAGTTCGGACCACGAGTGGAACGTGGCGCCGGAGTCGAGTCGACCGCGCTCACCGGGCTGCAGCGGGAAGAACTCCTCGGACCGCACGCCGAGCAGGTCGCGGAACGCGGCGGGGTAGCCGCCGGGCCGCACGGCGTTCTCGGGGTCGACGATGCCCGACATCCAGGTCACCACGACCACCCCACCGCGCTGCGCCACACTGGCGACTCGCGCGGCGCACTCGTCGTGCACGAGGAAGAGCGTCGGCACGATCACCAGATCGTAGGTGCTCAGGTCGGCCCACGGGGATACGACGTCGGCGAGCACGTTGCGGGTCCACAGCGCACGGTGCCAGGCGCGCGGCTCGTCCCCGTAGCCGAGTCCTTTGTGCGGCTTGAGCCCTCGAGAGAACGCCCAGCCCGCCTCGTTGTCGAACAGCACCGCGACCCGCGCCCGCTCCACGGTCGAGCCCCGCACGTCGGCGAGGCGGGCCAGCACGGCGCCCAGCTCCCGCACCTCACGGCCGATCTTGGAGTCGGGGCCTGCGTGCGGCACCATGCCCTGGAGGAACTGCTCGGCGCCCCGCAACGAGGCCCGCCACTGGAAGAACAATGCGCCGTCGGCACCGCGCGCGATGTGCCCGAGGCTGTCCCGGATCAGCTCGCGGGGTGCCTTGGCCCGGTTGACGGGGTACCAGGCGTGGGCACTGACCGAGTGCTCCATGAGCAACCACGGACCCCGGCCGGGAGTCATCCCGCGGACCCGGTCCGCACAGAACGCGATGTCCTGCGCCGACAGCGGATCGGACGGGTTGGTGTAGTGGTCATTGGCGACGACGTCCACGTGGTCGGCCCAGTGCGGGTAGTCGACGACGTCCTGATGCGGGCCGACCATGAAGTTGGTGGTGATCGGCGTGGTGGGCGCGAACTCGCGGATGACGACGTGCTCGGCCCGGAAGTGCTCGAGCAGTGAGTCCGAGCAGAACCGGTCGTAGTCCAGCATCAGCGCCGGATTGTGGGTCTCGCCGCCGCGCGGCGCCGGCACGTGGCTCCAGTCGGTGAGGTAGAGCCCCCAGAACGCGGTACCCCAGGCGCGGTTGAGGTTGTCGAGCGAGCCGTACCGCTCGCGCAGCCAGGCCCGGAAGGCGGTGACGGACTCGTCGCAGTAGCAACGCCCGTTCCCACCGCCGAGTTCGTTGCCGACGTGCCACAGCACCACCGCAGGGTGCGCGGCGTAGCGCCGGGCGAGCTCCTTGGTCATGCGCAAGGCGTAGCGCCGGAAGGTCGCCGAGTTCGCGCACCAGCCGTCCCGCGCTCCCGGGCGGCGCTGGGTCATGTCGGCGTTCACCGGCAGGATTCCGGGATGGGCGGCGTGCAGCCATGCCGGTGGGGAGGCGATGGGGGTGGCGAGGTCGACCGAAATCCCGTTGCGGTGCAGCAGGTCGATGACGCGGTCTAGCCACGCCCACTCGAACACGCCGTCGGCTACTTCGAGGGCGCCCCAGCTGAACACGCCGAGGGTCACGATGTTCACGCCCGCCTCGGTCATGAGGCGCACGTCTTCATCCCAGACGTCCGGTGACCATTGCTCGGGGTTGTAGTCCCCGCCGAAGCCGAGCCCCGCGGTGGGCCACTTCGTCATGCGCTCTCCCCCTGCGCCGCCGTCGGCGCGCTCACCTCGGCCGGCGACGCCCCGGCCCGTTCCCACCGCTGGGTGAAGTGGTTGTAGCAGGTGCTGTTGTCGATGGAGCCGCGCTCCACCGCAGCGTCGGCCGTGACCCGGCCGGGGCGCTCAGGATCGGGTGCGGCGCTGGCCAGGAGCCGGGTATAGTCGTGCCGCGGCTGGAGGATGACTGCATCGGAGGGCCCGCGTTCCACAACGCGGCCGCGATAGAGGACGATGATCTCGTCGGAGAAGTGCCGGGCGGTGGCCAGGTCGTGGGTGATGTACAGGACGGCGAGCCGGTCCTCGCGCTGGAGGCGACCGAGCAGGTTCAGCACCCCGAGGCGGATGGAGACGTCCAGCATCGACACCGGCTCGTCGGCGATGAGCACGTGGGCCCCGGGCGCAAGGGCGCGGGCGATCGCCACGCGCTGGCGCTGGCCGCCCGATAGCTCGTGCGGGCGGCGTCCCGCGACCGTCGCGGCCGGGGTCAGGTTGACGCGCTCGAGCATCTCGAGCACGCGCTCGTGGGTGTCGGCGGCCGTGCGGGTGCGCCCGTGGATGCGCAGCGGGCGGGCGATGTGGTGCTCGACGGAGTGGAACGGGTTGAGGGAGGCGAACGGGTCCTGGAAGACCATCTGCAACTGCCGCCGGTATAGCGATCCGTGAACCGGGGTTCCGTCGTCGAGGCGTACGTCGACGGTGCCGGACGAGGGCTTCTCCATCCGGGTGAGGATCTTGGCGATGGTGGACTTGCCGGACCCCGACTCGCCGACGAGGGCGACGGTGCGGCCGGGGATCAGGTCGAAGCTGACGTGGTCGACGGCGCGCAGCCGGGTGCGGCGCAGCCCCGTGCGGATCGCGTAGTCCTTGACGACGTCGGTCACGTGGACCCGGGTCATGCTCCCTCCTCGATGGGTGCGTCGCGCGAGGCCGGGACATCGTCGATGCCGGAGCGGATGAATCCGCCGCGGGCCCCGGACAGGCTGGGGAACGATTCGAGGAGCTTGCGCGTGTACGGGTGGCGGGCCTCGCGGTACATCTGGTCCGCCGGCCCGAGTTCGACGATCTCACCGGCCAGCATGACGGCGATCCGGTCGCTGATCTCGAGCAGCAGCGGCAGGTCGTGGGTGATGAAGACGACGGCGAAGTCGAGCTCGTCGCGCAGCTGGATGATCTCGCGCAGGAGCTCGCGCTGCACCACCACGTCCAGCGCCGTGGTCGGCTCGTCCATGATCATGATCTGGGGCTCGAGGAGCATCGCCATCGCGATCATCACCCGCTGGCGCATACCGCCCGACAGCTCATGCGGGAAGGAGCCGAGCCGTCCGGGGTCCACGTCGACCCGGCGCAGCACCTCCTGCGAGCGCCCGCGGACCTCCGCCCGGGACAGGCCGGGCCGGTGGGCCAGGAGGGTGTCGCGAAGTTGCGCGCGCACGGTCGTCACCGGGTTGAGGGCGTTCATCGCCCCCTGGAAGACCATGGAGAGCTTCTCCCAGCGGAACGCGCGCAGCCCGGCATCGGTCAGTCCGAGGACGTCGATGTCGTCGCCGCCGCGGTCGTGGAACGTGATCCGGCCGGACGCGATTCGCGCCGGTGGGCGGTGCAGACGGTTGACCGCGTAGGCCAGGGTGGTCTTGCCGCATCCGGACTCACCGGCCAGGCCGAGGATCTCGCCGCGGTGCAGGGTCAGGCTCGCGTCGCGGACCGCGGTGACCGGCGGCTCCACCTCGTACACGACGGTGAGATTCTCGATCGTCAGCACGGCGTCGGCCCGGTGCCGGCCGGAGTCGGAGAACTTGTCCCGGACAGAGGTCAGGTTCATCGGGAGGACACCTTCGAGACGCTCGGGCCGGCGGTGTCGGCGGTGTCGGCGGCGGCGGCCCGGTCGCCTCGGACCAGTTCGTGCTCCAGGCGGGCGACTTCGCGCGCGCGTTTGCGGTACAACCGCAGGTCCTTGAGCTTGGGATTGATGATCTCGTCGATTGAGAAGTTCACCAGCGACAGGCCCATGCCGAACAGCGCGATCGTCAGGCCGGGGGGCACGAACCACCACCAGGCGCCCAGTGACAGCGCGAACCCGTTCTGCGCGTAGAACAGCATCGTTCCCAGCGTTGTGGAGCTGGAGGCGCCTAGACCGATGAATGACAGGCCGGCCTCACCGAGGATCGCCGCGATGACCGCGAACACGAACTGCGACGCGATGACGGGCAGCAGGTTGGGCAGGATCTCCACGACGATCACCCGCCATGGCTTCTCACCGCCGATCTTCGAGGCGGCAACGTAGTCGCGGTTTCGCACCGATAGGGTCTGGGCCCGCAGGACCCGCGCCGAGGCCGCCCAGCTCGTGATGGCGAGCACCGCGACGATGGTCCACAGTCCGCGGTGTTCCGGGGGCACGAAGCCGGAGATCACGATGACCAGCGGCAGGCCGGGGATGACCAGGAAGACGTTCGACAGGAGCGAGAACGCCTCGTCGACGAAGCCGCCGCGGTAGACGCCGTAGATGCCGAAGAACGCCGACAGGACAGTGGCGAGGATGCCGACAAGGATGCCGATCTCCAGTGAGCCGCGGGTGGCGTAGGCGAGGTTCGCGAGCACGTCCTGCCCGGTCTGGGTGGTGCCGAGCGGGAACTGCGCCGACGGAGGCGTGAGCCCTTGGTCGCGGATCAGGGTCGGGTCGCTGACGAAATGGGGGCCAAGGACCCCGAACAAGGTGATGCCGGCGACCAGCACGAGACCGATGACCAGCCACGGCGTCATGGACGGCAGGAGCATGCGCCAGCCGGCCCGCTGCCGGCGGCCCGGCTGGACCAGCATGCCGGCGGCGTCGGCCACGGTCGGCTCGCCGGTCGGAGTCAGATTCGTCATCGGGGTGTCCGCCTGTCAATGCCGGGCGCGAGTGCGCGGGTCGATCACGCCGTAGAGCAGGTCGACGATCAGGTTGGCTCCGAGCACGGCCAGGGTGATGAACAGGAAGACCCCCTGCATGAGCGCGTAGTCGTTGTTCGACACCGCGCCGAGCAGGCGGCCGCCGATTCCCGGGTAGGAGAAGACCTGCTCGGTGATGACCGATCCGGAGACCACGAACCCCAGCGAGATCGCGAACCCGGCGACCGATGGCAGCACCGCGTTGCGGGCCGCGTAGGAACGCCGGATCTTCTTCGGTGCCAGGCCTTTGGCCTCCGCGGTCAGGACGTAGTCCTCCGACAGCGTGGAGACCATCATGTTGCGCATGCCGAGCAGCCAGCCGCCGACCGACGCCAGGACGATGGTGAGCGCGGGCAGCATCGCGTACCACACCGCCGAGGCGATAAACGGCGCGTTCCAGCCGGGGGTGAGCTCGACGTCGTAGCCGCCCTGCAGCGGGAACCAGCCAAGCACCCGGGCCAACAGGTAGGCCAGCAGCAGGGCGAGCCAGAAGTACGGGACAGCGGCCAGCAGCGTCGTGGCCGGCACCAGCGAGTCGAGCCAGGTGCCGGGCCGCCACCCGACGAACGCGCCGAGGAGCACGCCCAGCAGCGCGGCCAGGATGGTGGCGACGCCGACGAGCACCACGGTCCACAGCAGCGACGACATGATCACGTCAGACACCTTGGCCGGGTAGTAGCTCACCGAGATCCCGAGGTCGCCGTGGGCCAGGTTCTTGAGGTAGCCCAGGTACTGGCTCCACAGGGGTTCGTCGTTGTCGCCGCCGAGGAGGAGTGCGTACGCCCTGCGCGTCTCCGGGGTGACCGTGCCGCCTCGCTGCTGGAGCTTGGCCAGCAGAATGTCGACCGGGTTCCCGGGCATCAGACGCGGGATAGCGAAGTTGAGGGTCAGCGCGGCCCAGAGAGCGATCGCGTAGAAGCCCAGCTTGCGAAGGAAGTAACTCACTTCGGCACTCCTTCCTCGGAGGCGACGGGTAGTCAGCTCTTGGGGCTGAGCCGCTTGAAGATCTCGGCGGCGTCCATCGCCGACCACACCGCGGGGAAGGCGTACAGGTCCGTGTCGGAGGGCCAACCGGTGAACTTTGCGGTGTTCCAGACGCTGGTCGTCCCACCCGTCATGACCGGGATGTAGGGCATGTCCTGTGTGATCGCCTGCTGGATGGTGTCGAAGTACGACTGCCGGACCGCCTGGTCGTCGAGCGGGAGCGTGGCTAGCTTGTCCAGGGCCGCGTCGACCTGCGGGGTGGCGTAGCGCGAGTAGTTGTTTCCGGCGTTCTCGCCGACCTTCGCCCCGGATCCGGAGTCGAAGAAGTAGG
Organism: Dactylosporangium sp. NPDC051541; assembly: GCF_044454505.1. Lineage (NCBI taxonomy): Bacteria > Bacillati > Actinomycetota > Actinomycetes > Micromonosporales > Micromonosporaceae > Dactylosporangium > Dactylosporangium sp. NPDC051541. Next base: position 7,532 of record NZ_JBITDU010000038.1, on the reverse strand, counting down.
TGTAGAGGTAGTACGGGTCCGGCGCCGGGCCCTGCCACAGCGAGTCGATGACCAGCTGGAACTTGCCCTGCCCCTTCTTCTGCGTCCACTCGTTCCACGAGGACTGGGCGGCACGCAGCTCGATGCCGGCGGTCTTGAGCTGTGCGGCCATCGTGTCGATCGCGGTGATGTAGTCGGTCCAGCCGGTGACGACCTCGACCGTCAGGGAGAGCCGCTGGCCACCCTTGGCGTAGATGCCGTCGGCGCCCTTGGTCCAGCCGGCCTTCCCCAGGATCTGGGCGGTCCGGTCCGGCTGTGCGCTCATCGATGCCGTCTTTTCCTGGATGGCCGACGAGACGAACTTGTCCTGACTCGGGGTGAGGGTGAATGCAGGGGAGATCGGGCCCGCGGTGTCCTGGAACGCCAGCTTGTTCAGTTGCGTGCGGTTGATGGCGGAGTAGATGGCGTGCCGCACGTCGGGGTCGGTCTGCGGTCCCGCACAGCCCATCGCGGCGCTGGAGCAGGTGGCGAGCACCATCTGGTTCTGGTATTGCGTGTACGCGTCGTACTTCGGGAACCGCTTGTGTGTGTTCTGCATGTCGGGGATCGGCCCGGTCTGCCAGTCGATCGTGCCCGCCGCGATGCCGTCGGCCCCGGCCTGGTTACCCGACAGGGCCAGGAAGCGGATCGTCTTGACCTTCGGCTGGCCACCCCAGTAGCCGGGATTCGCCCCGTACGTGAACGCCTGCGGCTTGAACTCCTTGAGCAGGTAGGCGCCGGTGCCGACGGGCTTCTCCACGACGTCCTTGGTGGGGTCGATGGTCTTCCACAGGTGCTCGGGGACGATCGGCGTGCTGAGCACGTCCGGGCCCTTGACGAAGGCCGGCGTCTTGAACGTGAAGGTGACGTGCGTGTCGTCGACGGCCGCGGCAGTGCCGTCGTACCCGATGTTGTTGATCGCCGGGTTCGCCTTCAGCAGATCGAAGGTGAGCACCACGTCCTTGGCGGTGAACGGCTGGCCGTCGCTCCACAAGACCTTGTCCCGCAGGGTCACGGACAGGACCGTGCCGTCGGCGTTCCAGGCCTGCCGGGTGCCCAGCAGCGGTACCGGATCGGAGACCTTCGCCTTATTGAAGTAGAACAGCGGTTCGAAGATGGTCCCCAGCCCGCCGATCCTGGACGGGGAGAACGGGTTGAAGTTGATCTGGTAGTCCCCAGCCTGACCCGTGTAGGCCACGAGGGTGGCGTCCGAGCCGGCCGCGGGTTTGCCGTTGTCCGCACAACTGGTTGACAAGAGGGCGAGCGCTACGGCACCCGCGAGCACCGCAGCACGGCGCGGCATGCCTGTGAGGAGCGACATTGCGGTCCTTTCGCCGTCGGAGGGCCGCTCGCCCTCCCGCGTGCGTCCTGAGGGGGACGCAGGGCCGTATTATTCAAGGTATTAATTCACTTGGTCAAGAAGGTGTTCGACACATGCCCGAAATGTTCGTCAGGCAAGCGCTTGCCCGATAGCCTCGGCGGACCATTTAGTTGCCACACGAAAGATAGGATCTGAGCGCCGGTCAGCGCGACTCGCCACCCTCCGACACGACGACACGAGCCGGGAGAACCATGCCGCCGCACCACCCCCCACCACCGCACGCCGGCTGGACCGTCCTGCGCCGCGACGGCGTCGCCGTCGTGCTCGCCCACCCCGCGACCGGCCTGCCCACCGTCGTGCACTGGGGCGCCGACCTTGGCGTCCTGGGCACCACGGACCTCGATGCACTGGACCGCGCCACCAGCCGGCAGACGCAACCCGGGACGCTCGACGCCGCCTGGCGCCTGCCCCTGGTGCCCCACGAGGCCGACGGCTGGTCCGGCCGCCCGGGCCTGCTCGCCACCCGGAACGGCCGGCCCTTGTTCCCGCGCTGGACCTCACGGGTGCAGCGGCAGGACCACACCTCCATGGACACCGAGGCGAGCGACGCTGAGACCGGCCTGAGCCTGCGGACCCGGCTGGAGCTCGGCCCGGGCGGGCTGGTGCTGCTGCACCACGAGCTGACCAACGACGGCGCCGCCGCGGTCGACCTGGCCTGGCTGGAGGCCACCCTGCCCGTGCCGAGGACCGCCGAGCACCTGACCACCTTCGCCGGCCGCTGGACCCGGGAGAAGTCGCCGCTGACCACATTGATGCCCCGCGGATCGACCACGCGCGAATCCCGCCGCGGGCGCGGCGGGCACGACGCCTCCTGGGTCACCCTCGCCTCTCGCGGACAGCCACGCAACCGGCACGGCGACATCTGGGCGGTGCACCTGGGGTGGAGCGCCGACGTGCGCCACCGCGTCGACCGGATCACCGAACACGGCACCCTGCTCGGCGCCGGCGAACTGCTGCGCCCCGGTGAGGTACGCCTGGAACCGGGGCAGTCCTACCGCACCCCGACGGCGTACTTCGCGTGGACACCGGCCGGGCTCGACGGAATCGCCGACCGCTTCCACACGTGGATGCGGGCCCGGCCCCAGCATCCCCGCTCACCGCGGCCGCTCGTGCTCAACACCTGGGAGGCGGTCTACTTCCACCACGAACCCGAGCGGCTGCAGCGGCTCGCCCGGCACGCCGCCGCCGTGGGCGTGGAGCGATTCGTCCTCGACGACGGCTGGTTCCTCGGCCGTCGCGACGACACCGCAGGCCTCGGCGACTGGCAGGTCGACCCGGCCGTGTGGCCCGACGGCCTCGAACCGCTCGCCGACCTCGTCCACGCCCTCGGCATGCAGTTCGGGCTCTGGTTCGAACCCGAGATGGTCAGCCTCGACTCCGACCTGGCCCGCACCGCCCCGCACTGGCTGCTGGCCAACTCCCGATCGGTCCCATCACCCGCCGGCGTCTCCTTCCGCTCCCAATACGTCCTCAACCTCGCCCACCCCGACGCCTGGGAACATTTGCGCGTCAGCATGTCCACGCTCATCACGAGGCTAGGCATCGACTTCATCAAATGGGACCACAACCGGGACCTCATCGAACCGGTGCACGAGGGCGCCCCGGGCACCCACGCGCAGACCCTGGCCGTGTACCGGCTGATCGAACGCCTCAAAACCGACCACCCGGGCCTGGAAATCGAGTCCTGCTCCTCTGGCGGGGCCCGCACCGACCTCGGCATCCTGCAACACACCGACCGGGTATGGCCGTCGGACTCCAACGACCCCGTCGAACGGCAGGACATCCAACGCTGGACCGAACTCCTCCTTCCACCCGAACTCGTCGGCACCCACGTCGGCCCCTCACCATCCCACTCCTCCGGGCGCCGCACCGCGTTGTCCTACCGCCTGGCCACTGCACTGCAGGGCTCGGCCGGCTTCGAGTGGGACATCACGGGCTGCACGGAGGAGGAGGTTGGCGCCATCAGCGCGTTGGCCGCCCTTTACAAGGAGCTCCGCGAGCTGCTGCACACGGGCACCGTGGTGCACCCGGACGTACTCGACCCGGCGCTCCGCGTGCGCGGGGTCGTCGCCGCGGACCGCGGCGAGGCGGTGTTCACCATCTGCACCGTCGCCTCGATCGAGGAGGCCTTGACCGAGCGGCTGCGCGTGGAAGGCTTGGACCCTGAGCGCCGATACGCGCTGTGCGTGCGGGATGAGATCGGGGCAGCGCACTGGGGAGGGGTCACCCCGGCGTGGCTCGGCAAGACGCCGGTCGTCCTGCCGGGCCGGGTGCTGACCGAGGTAGGGCTGCAGCTGCCGACCCTGTGGCCGGTTCAGGCGCTCGTGCTGCACCTCACCACCGTCTGATTAGGGCCTGGCCGATGCGACCTTGCCGGCCGGCTCAGGACGGCGGCCGCGTGCTGCGCCGTTCGACGAGCACTGGGGGGATCAGCGGGTCCGGCTCGGGCCGGTCCGGGACCCCGGGCGTACCCGCCTCGACCAGGCGCAGCACGGCGGCCACGCAGCGCACTTCGACTTCGTCGAAGTCCTCGCGCACGGTGGTCAGCGGGGACCGAACCGGCCCGGGAACGAGGTTAAGCAGGTTGCCTGAAGTTATGTGCGTAACTCGCCCGGATTGATCAGCGTCCCAATGAGATGGCCTCGTCGGGGTTTGGATTCGGTTACCACACCAAGAACCAAACAACGACGAGGCCGACGCCAGTATGCGCCCAGCGCACGTGTACGCCAACCTCACCGCCGCGCAACACGGCGACCTGGTCACCGCCCTGCACCAGCAGTGGCGGGTCGCCGCCCGGGCGGTGATGGTCCTGCTGTCCGCGGGTGGCATGTCCGCCGCTGAGATCGCCGAGGCGTTGCACTTCGACCCACGCACCGTACGCCGCTGGATCGCCCGGCACGACCTGGAAGGCCTCGACGGCCTGCCCGACCGGCCCCGCTCAGGCCGGCCCCGGCTGGGCAGCCCAGGCCTGGGCGACCGCATCCGGCGGCTCCTGCACACGCCGAAGGCCTGGACCACGGCCCGGATCTGGCGTGCGCTCGGCCGCCCACCGCTGAGTCTGCGCACCATCTACCGCCGGGTCCGGGAACAGGCCCGCTGGTCCCGGCCCCGACTGATCGCCAAGAGCGTCCCAGACCACGACGAGGTCTGCGCGGACATCCGTGCCCAAGTCGCGGCCCTGCCCGCCGGGTCGGTCGTGCTCGCCGAGGACGAGACCCATCTCGACCTCCTGGCCCGGGTCCGTGCCTGCTGGATGCCGACCGGCCTGCGCCATCAGGTGATGACACCCGGCAAGAACATCCGCCGCACCGTCCACGGCGCGGTCAACCTCGCCACCGGCGCCTGGCACCACCACGTCTCGGTCAAGAACGTGTCAGTGGTGTTCTGCTACTTCCTCGACCTGCTCCTGGCCTGCTACCCCGACGCGCCGATCGTGGCCGTGATCTGCGACAACGGCACCACCCACCACAGCGGCATCACGAGACGGTGGCTGGCCGAACATCCCCGCCTGCTGCTCATCGAAGGCGCCCGCTACAGCCCCCAGGACAACCCCGTCGAACGCATCTGGGCGGTCATGAAACAACACATCGCCAACACCGCCCCCGCCACGATCGCCGACCGGATTCGTCAAGCCCACACGTTCTTCCGCAACAGAACCAGCGACCAGAACCTGACCACCGCAGCGCCCTAGACCTCACCCTGGCTACCCGACAGTTACGGACAGAACTATTGATCAGGCGCTTAAGAGATCAGTTCAGAATGAGGTGTGTCGCCGCGATGCCCCGCGGTCAGCACCAGCGACAGCGGCTTCTGCCGCTGCTCACACCCGAGGTGCAGCTTCGTGGTCAACCCGCCGCGGGACCGGCCAAGGGCGTGATCGGCCGGCTCCGTGGTGACCCCGCCCGGCGGTTCTGCCTGCAGATCCCCCTTTTCCGCGCACCAGCGGCGTGCTGATGCGCCCGGGCCGTGGTCGAGTCCACCGACACGTCCCACACCACCTGCCCGTCCGCGTCAGCGATCGCCTGCAACACCCGCAGCAGCCGCGCCCACGTACCGTCCCGCTGCCACCGCCGGAACAGTCCATACACCGCAGCCCAGGACCCGTACCAGTCCGGCACGTCCCGCCACGGTGTCCCGGCCCGGACCCGCCACCGGATCCCGTCGATCAACTGCCGCCTGCTCCACGACGACGGACGACCCGGCCGTTTCGGCGCAGGCAGCAACAGCTCCAGCCGGGCCCGCTGAGTAGGCCCGGGGCGCGGTGCCGGGATTGCTCCCGGCCCGTTTCCCCGGACCTCTCGCCGAACCCGCCGTGCGCCTCTCAACGCAACGGGCTCTCCACGGTCTTTGTCGTCAGGCTTGTTGCAGGTTCCACGGGTTGGGGATCGCTGTGCTGCGGTAGCGATACCGGGTCACCGGGATCGCGCTGATCTTCCGCAGTTCGATCTCGCCCGCTGTAATCGGCTGCCACTGTCCGGAGACGGTGACGAACCGGCGGCGGACTTCCGACCACGTCCAGTGATGCCGCTCGCGCAGCATCCGGATCAGCCTCCACCAGGTGAAGTTGTCCAACATGCCGAAGGTGTTCTTCGCGACGGCGTGCCGGAAGTAGTTGGCCCAGCCGTGCATGACCATGTTCAGGCTGCTTAGCACATAGCCCAGATCCTGCTGTGACGTCTTGTGGGTCAGGGCACGGATCTTCGCTTTCACCGACCGCAGGGGCCGTTGGGCGACGAAGGTGTAGACGTGCCACTTGCTCGTTCCTTTCTTGCGGCGCCACTGGATGTGAAACCCCAGGAAGTCGAACCCCTCGCTCATATGCACGACCCGCGTCTTGGCCAATGACAGCCGAAGACCGACCGGTTGCAGCACCTGAGCGATCTCCTCACGCAACACCTCGGTGTCCTGCTCGGTTCCATGGACCAGAACCACGAAATCGTCCGCATAGCGAACAACCCGCCAGTTCGGCAGTGCCTTGTCGCGTCGTCGCCTCCGGCGTCCTTGTGTCGACATCACCCCGCCCTGCTCCCATCCCCGTTGCAGGTGCTCGTCCAGCACCGACAGAGCGATGTTGGCCAGCAGGGGCGAGATGATCCCACCTTGAGGTGTCCCAGTATGGGTGTCCTGAAGTTCGCCGAGTTCGGTAAGGACCCCGGCCTTCAGGAACGCCTTCACCAGGGCCAGGATCCGTTTGTCTTTGATCCGTCTCCGGACCCGGTCCATCACCGCAGCGTGCTCGATCTCGTCGAAGCATGCTTGGATGTCCGCGTCCAGGACCCAGCGATAGCCGCGGGTCCCGAAGAAGTGGATCTCCGCAACTGCATCCTGAGCTCGCCGGTTGGGCCGGAACCCGTAGGAGACCGGCTTGAAGTCGGCCTCGAACAACGGCTCCAGCACCAGCTTCAACGCGGCTTGGACGACCCGGTCAGCGACAACAGGAATCCCCAGCCGTCGAACCTTCCCAGATCCGCCCGGCTTGGGGATCTTCTTTTCCCGCACCGGCAGCGGCCGGAACGTACCTGCTTTGAGCTGGGTGCGCAGGTCGTCCAGGAACCCGGGAACACCGACCCGCTCCTCGACGTCGGCGACCGCGAGGCCGTCCACGCCGGCGGTTCGTGCTCCCTGGTTGCCGGCGACCCGGTCGAACGCCGCGAGCAGCGTCGCCGGATCGTGCACGAGGTTGAACAAGTCGTCGAACCGGCGGCCGGGGTCGGCCACCGCCCAACGGTGAAGCTTGGCCTGCATCTCCGATACCCGCCGACGCGGCCCCATCGGAACCACCTCCAGCGTGGCCCCGGTATTCACCGGTGCATCTTTCGGCATTGCAGCTTCCGCCTTTCGCAAAACCGCTGCCGCCCTTCCCCATGCACCGGGCTCTCCCCGGCTCGGAGTACTACGGCGGCTCCGCCGCACGCGTCCCGTTCGGCAGTCGGTGTGCCTATCCCGGCCTGCGAGCTGGTCGCCCGCTCGCCGGGAACCACGGACAGGCGGTTCCCGTGTTCACTGTGATCCGCTCGACGAAGTAGGAGCCCGACTGTTGAGGTTCCCCCCGGAAAGTGGACACCGAGTTAGCAGGGCCGGGGGTTCTGCTGGAAGGATGTCCGTATGCCTCCTCGTAAGCGCCGTTCGTACA
>NZ_JBITDU010000037.1:0-25916 GCF_044454505.1 Dactylosporangium sp. NPDC051541 | reverse complement strand
GACCCCAAACCGTTCGTGTGGAACAAATCCGCCGACAACATCCTCGAAACCATCGCCGCATATTGTCAGCGAATTAACGACTCGGGACACTAGCCGCCGTCTTTCGGCGAGGTCTGGCCGCCGTCTGTTCGGTCCGAGCTCCGACCACTTCGAACGGTCGGTGGCGCTCGGTCCGCGCTCGACCGTGCACGTTTCGGCTGTGGCGGCGGGTTCAGTGCTTGGGTTTGCACGGTTCGGCTGCGAGCGGCGGGGTCAGCAGTTTCGGGTGTGCACGTTTCGAGCGTCGGCGGCGGGTTCGGTGGTTTCGGGTGTGCACGTTTCCGGCGGCGGGCGGCGGGCGGCGGGGTTCGTGGTTCGGGTGTGCGCGTTTCGGGTGGCGGCGGGAGTTCGCGGTCTCGACCCGCACGGTCGGGGCGGGGATGCCGGAGTGAAGGAATCTATCTCGATCCATGGTTGACAGGGGGCGTGCGGTGCCCCGAGGATCCGGGAAAACGCTTTCCTCTGGAGGTATCGTATGAGGCCCCTGCTGGCCGCCCTGATCGCGATGACGGCCGCCGTGCCGCTCGCCGTCGCCACCACCGCCAACGCCGGCGGCCCGCCCCGCCCGCCACACAAGATCACCGTGTTCGTGGCGGGTGACTCGACCGCCGCGACCTGGCCCGCGAATACATTCCCGAAAGCCGGTTGGGGCCAGGCGCTGCCGGTGTTCCTCAACGAGCACCGGGCCACGGTCGACAACAAGGCATTGTCCGGGGCCAGTTCGAAGAGTTTCGTCGAGGTGGGCCTGCTCGACGCGATCCTGTCGGCGATCCGCCCCGGCGACTACCTGCTGATCTCGTTCGGCCACAACGACGAGAAGACCGACGACCGCCACACGGACCCGTACACCACGTTCCAGGACTACCTCAACCTGTACATCGACGGCGCCCGCGCCCAAGGCGCCCACCCGGTCCTGGTCACCCCGGTGGAGCGGCGCCGCTTCAACGCCGAGGGCCACGCGACCCCGAGCCACGGCGAATACCCGGCCGCGATGCTCGCCCTGGGAGCCACCCGCCACGTGCCGGTCATCGACCTGACGACGCTGAGCATGGCACTGTGGGACCGCGCGGGCGTCGAGGGCACGAAGCAGTACTTCCTCTACGCCGACGCCGGCACCAACCCCAACTTCCCCGACGGCGTCGCCGACAACACCCATTTCCAGGCCCACGGCGCGATCGAGGTGGCAAGGATCGTCGCCGACCGCCTGCAAGCCCAGCGCCTCGTCCCGCCGGGCCTGATCCGGGGCCTGCACCGCGACGTCCCCGACACCGCCCTGACCTGGCCGGCGACGGTACCGGTACCCGCCTGACCAGTACCCCCAGCCAACGAATCTGTGGCCGCACCCGCAGCCATCAGCACCGTCCCGTCCCGCCGGCCGCCGGTCTCGTTCCGTACGGGGAGTTCGTTCGTGCGCCGATTTCGTTCGTGCGGCGGTTCCGTTCCGTGCGCCGATTTCGTTCGTGCGGCGGTTTCGTTCGTGCGGCGACTTCGTTCTGTGCGCCGATTTCGTTCGTGCGGCGATTTCGTTCCGTGCGGCTATCTCGTTCCGTGCGGCGACGAGCCGGTGCGGGGGACGGTGGGCGCGGGTGGCGAGCTGCGGGTGCGCGGTCCCGAGCTGCACACCGAGGCGTTCCATGAACCGAAGCGCCCCGGCGTTCAGCTCGGCCGCCCCCGCAGTTCGCCTCAAGACGCGCACGCCGCCCGGCTGCACGTGAGGTTCGCGACGTCGAGCAGATCGTGCCGCAACACCCGCAGTGCAACGGCGTGCCGCCTGACGCAACGGCGTCCTGCCCGCACCCGGTGCCCCCGCCGCGCGTCGCTCAGTCAGCCGCCGGTCGCCTTCGCCCGTCGGTCGCAGTCGCCGGGGGCGGGCGACGTTCGCGCACATACCGCCCGGGTCAGCCCGGAGCCGTGCCGACAAGCTGCCCGATGTCGAAGGTCACCGGTGGCTGGCAACATTCGCGCGCACGCCGCCCGGGTCAGCCCAGAGCCGTGCCCACAAGCTGCCCGATGCCGAACGTCACCGCCATGGCCAGGATGCCCCCGGCGACGAGGCGGGCGACGGCCCGCCCGACACCGGCCGATCCCAGCCGTGCGCTCACCGCGCCGGTCACCATCAGCGCCAGCACCACGGCGACGACGGTGACCGCGATTCGGGACGCGGGCGGGGACAGTACCATCGCCAGAAGTGGTAACAGAGCCCCGACGGTGAATGACACTGCGGATGCCGCGGCCGCCTGCCAGGGCGACGTCAGTGCCTCCGGGTCGATGTGCAGCTCGGCCTCCGCGTGGGCGGCGAACGCGTCCTTCGCCGTCAGCTCCTGCGCGACCAGGCGGGCGGTCGACTCGGTGAGGCCCTTCGCGCGGTAGAGCGTGGTCAGCTCCTCGAGCTCCTCCTCGGGATACTGTTCCAGCTCTCGCCGCTCGGTCGCCAGCAGCGAGCGCTCGGTGTCGCGCTGGGTGCTGACCGAAACGTACTCGCCCAGCGCCATCGACACCGCACCGGCCACGAGCCCGGCCGAGCCCGCGGTGAGGATCGCCACATGTGACGCCGTCGCGCCGGCCACGCCGACCACCAGCGCCGCGGTGGACACGATGCCGTCGTTCGCCCCCAGCACACCGGCGCGCAGCCAGTTGAGACGTCCGGAGACACCGGACGAGTGCCCTTCACCGGCGTGCGCGACCGCGACCGCCGTCACATCCAACACCTGCTCGTTCATCGCCGCTCACCAGCTCCCTGGCATCGACGGTACGACCGCGAACGCCCGCCCCGCAAGCAAGGCAAGGCTGCGCTGAACACCGCCGCCGAGGGGCTCCGCGGGTCCTCAGACGGGGCTGATGTGCGCGGCGATGATGCGCCAGCCGCGCTCGGCGTCGCGGACCCAGGTGCGGGTGTAGCGCAGCCGCGCGTCGAACGGCGCGCCGTCGTAGGAGCCGGTCACGGTACCCAGGAAGAACGTGACGCCGACATCGCCGGCCACGAGCACGTCGAGGTCCTCTTCGACGAGGCTGGTGATGATCGACGTGCCGCTGCGGTGGGCGGCCAGGTCGTCGTGTTTCGTGGCCTTGCCGCCGTCGGGGCCGATCGCGATGAGGCGGTCGTCGAGCAGCTCGTCCAGCGCGGCGACATCGCTCGCGCGCTGGGCGGCCTGGAGTCGCCGCTCGGCGGCCAGCAGTTCCTCGGAGACGGTCATGGACCCAGGATAGTTCCGGCTCACAGCCGCGACTTCGGCACCTGCAGCGGGTGCTCGACGGCATCCCGCGCGGCCAGCGCCGCCATGACGGCGTGGTAGTCGGCCCGGCCGAGCTCGCCGGTCAGCCGCCGCCGGGCCGCGTCGCGCTCCGCATTGCCGCGCCGCCGCTCGCCGGAGGCGGCGAGCCACCGGGCGAGCCCGGGCCGGTGCCCGGTCGCGGTCCCGCCGTGGCGGATCGCGGCGACGTGCATCGCGATCAGTGCGACATACACGCACGCGACGAGCGCACCGACGACCATGGTGGCCGCCATCCGCACCACCCCCTGATATTCCCGCGGTCGTACAGCCTTGCGGTACCGACGCTATCGGCCGCACCCTCACGCGGGTCAGGGCCGAACGTCCCCATCGGCCCGGGACCGGCTCGGGTCAGTGCCGGTGGTGGCGGGACACGGTGAACAGCTGACCGACCGTCAACGGCCGTGCGGGCCGCTCCAGACGGGTGGCCAGCGCGAGCAGGAGCTGTGCGGTGGTGAACGCGTCGCCGAGCGCGTGATGCGGCGTGTGCACCGGCAGGTGGAGCCGGCGGGCGGCGGACTCCAGGTTCGGCTCGCGGCCGGTGCCACGTTCGGCGAGCCGGGTCGCGCGCAGCAGCGCGGCGGTGTCGATCAGTGTGCGGTGCAGCCGCCGCCCGCGGGGCCGCAGGGCCCGGTCGAGGAAGGCGCGCTCCACCCAGGCCGCGTGGGCCACCACGACCCGCCCGGTGAGCCGCTCGACCACCTCGTCGAGCACGTCACCGAGTCGCGGAGCCGGCGCCAGGTCGGCCTCCCGCAGGCCGTGCACGGTCATCGCGGCGACCGAGATCGGGCGGTCCGGGCGCACCGGCCGATACATCGTCTCCCCGCACGGGATCCGGCCGTGCCGCACGATGACCGCCCCGAACGACACGACCTCGTCCCGGCGCAGATCCAGTCCGGTCGTCTCCAGGTCCACGACGCAGAACTCGGCCGCCCGCCACGGCAGACGCGGATCGACCCCCGGGAGCGGCCTCATGCCGGCAACCGCCGCAGCCACGTCCGGTCGACCCGGGCCTGGACGAGCGCGACGGCTCGGAACGTCTCGCGCAGGTGGCGGCGGGTCAGCGTGTCGAGCTCCCCCGGCGCGATGAACGTCGACGCCGGTCCGCCACCCGCCGCGAGGGCCCGGGTCTCGTGTTGCAGCAGCAGGTGGTAGATGCTTTCGAAGCCACCGGCGAGGGTGTCGGCCTCGTCGCCGGTGAGCAGGCCGAGCGCGGCGCCGCGGCGCAGGCGCTCGACCGTGGTGCCATCGGCGTCACCGGCCGCGATGGCGATCCAGCGGGCGAGGGAGACGATGGGGGTGAGGCCGCCCGGCTTGAGGTCGAGCCGTCCCCGGTGCTCACCGCTGTGGTGCACGACGAAGTCGCGGACGAAACCGATCGGCGGCCGCCAGTGCAACGCCTCGTCGAGGAGCGCCCGCAGGAACTGGCTGGTGCGGGTGTGGGAGCGGATCGCCGCGGTCAGGGAGCCGCCGAGCTCCGGCTCGGTCAGCGGCCGGCTGTCGGCCACCATCGCCGACAGCAGCAGGGCGTTCTCCCGGGTCGGGTCGTGCTGCCAGCCGCGCGCGGCCGCGACCCACTCGGCGCGGGACCGGCTGAACACCGGATTGTGCGCGTTCGCACCGTTGCCGCACAGCGTGAAGCCGCAGTGCTGCAGCCCCCGCAGGACCCCGCGGGCCTCGGCCCGCACCGCGTCCGCCGGGACGGCCGTGTCACCGTCGGCCCAGATCAGTGCGGTGTCCACATCGGACAACGGCAGCGGCTCGCGGCGGGCCAGTGAGCCGAGCAGAACCCAGGAGTGACGCAGGCCGTCGAGGGTCGGGTGCTCCTGCAGCCGCAGCGTCCGCCGCACGGCCGCATCGACGACCGCCGCATGGATGGCCCCGATCTGCGTCGCGGGCAGGCCACCGGCGCCGAGCTCGGTCAGCATCGCGGGCAGGAGCCGGGTGGCCGCGGCGAGTTCGTCGAGGTTTCCGGCCTCGTCGATGGCCGAGCGGACGAGGAGCGGATCGCGTACCTCCGCGCCGGCGAGGTCGACTGCCCGCAGTACCCCCGCCGCATCCCCTGTCGCGTCGATCACCACGAGGTGATGGACACCCCGCTCCACCATGCGCAGCAGCGCACCGGCCGCTCCGGCGGTCGCCTCGATGCCGAGCGCCGGCACCGTGGCCAGCGCGGCGACGGGTGCGTCCGGCCCGATCTCGCCGGTCGCGACCCGCCGCCGGAAGTCGGCGTCGGTCACGATCCCGACCTTGTCACCGGTCCGGACGAGCGCACACGACAGCCCGGCCGCCCCGATCCGTGCCGCGACGTCGCGCACCGGGTCCGTCGCCGCGCACCAGACGACCGGCCGGACCAGCCGGCCCAGCGACTGCTCGCCCCGGCCGAGCCCGGTGTCGAGGACGAGCCGGGCGCGCGCGTGGACCGGCCCGGCCGTGAACCGCAGCCGCTCCGGATGCGCGAGCAGCCCCCGAGGGTCCGGCAGCCGCAGGCACAGGCTCTCTTCCTGCGCCCGGACCAGCAGCGGCGGCGCCAGCCCGGACAACAGCCAGACCGCACCGAATGTGTCTCCGGGCCCGAGCACATCCACGACCCGCCCGTCCTCGACGACCTCCAGGGCGCCGGTGCGGACGATCCAAAGATGCGGCAGTGGTACTCCCTGAGCGACCACGGTAGCGCCGGCCCCGAAGTACTCGACCTCGGCCCGCGCGACGAGCCGCGCGAGGTCATCGCCGCCGAGCGCGTCGAACGGCGCCTGCGCACCGAGGAACTCCTCGAACTCCTTCACGCGGCACCGCCGTCCGGCCGTGGTTACCAGGTGATCCGGGCCGGCTGCAGGCAGACCGCCTCGATGTCGGCCGCGGCCGTGAGCAGCAGCCGATGACCCAGGTCGCTGAGGGCTCGCGCGGCCGCGATTTCGTCACCGATCTCGGGGATGTCCTCGTCGGCCCATCACGCACCTCCCGGGGCCGGATTCGGGTGCGGGCGTCCGATGCGGGCGTCCGGTCCGGGAAAGACGACGGTGCGGCGGCCGTCCTCCCACTCGACGGTGTAGGGCGGGGTGTGATCGGCGTGCTCCACCTCGACGATCACACCGACCCGGCGCGGGTCGCCGAGGTGAACGCCTTCGAGCACGATCCGGTCACCGACGTTGGCTTGCATGGCTACCCCCAACAGCTCGCGTGGTAGTTCCGTTCCTGCCTACCCGCCGGGCGCCACCGCACACAGGGCCGAAAGTCCCGATGTGCCGCCCGGTCCGGCCGGCGGGTCACCCGCGACGGGCGACGAGCACCGGCACCTGGGCGTGTTCCAGGACCTGCCGGGCGACCGCGCCGAGGCGCACACCCTCGAAGCCGCCGCGGCCGCGGGCACCGATGACGAACATGAGCGCGTCACGGGCGGCGTCCAGCATCACGGGCACGGACGGGCAGTGCTCCACCCGGGGCACGACGGTGACGCCCGGATACTTGGAGCACCAGGGCTCCAGTTCGGCCAGCAGCTCGCGTTCGGTGGCCGCCGCGAGCCCGGCCGGCCCGGGGGAGCGGCTCCACCGGTGCTCCGGCTCGTGCCAGGTGCGGATCGCGTGGAGGGCCACTGCTCGGTTCGCCGCCTCGGCGAACCCGAGGCTCAGCCCGAGCGCGGCGTCGGCCGAGCCGTCGACCGCGACGACGATCGGCTCCCGCCGGGGCAGCGGCGACTCGGGTCCCGCCCAGCGCTCGGCGTGGTGCACGACGAGGACCGGGCAGTGCGCGTGAGCCGCCAGGTGCACACCGACCGAGCCGACCAGCAGCGAGCGGAACCCGCCGCTGCCCCGGCTGCCGACGACGATGAGACCGGCGGTGCGGGACTGGTCGACGAGCACCCGCGCCGGCTCGCCGTACCACGTCGCCGTGGTCACGTGCAGGCCCGGCTGCCAGGCGCGGATCTCGGTGGCGGCATCGATGGCCAGGGAGTGCTCGTCGGCGATCTCCTCGTACGGGCCGTGCATCTCCAGCGCGTGGATGATGCGCAGCGGCCGGCCGAGGCGCACCGCCTCGTCGGCGGCCCAGCGCACCGCGCCGAATGCGGCGGGGGACCCGTCGACGCCCACGATCACTGGGTGGCGGCTGACAGTCATGGCGCCCTCCCGGAAGTCGCACGGTTACTACACGTCCACCGTCGCACCGCGGCCGGGACGGTGGCAGAGGCCATCGGCCCGGCGGCCGGGACGTTCGGCCGGTGCGGCGCTGCGGGCGGCGCGGGACGGTGGGCGGGGAACACTGCTTTCTGCGAGGAGGACGCCGTGGGATACCAAGCCGTGCGGGTGACCGCACATCCCGAACCCGGCAGCCGATGGCTGTGGCTCGTCAAGTGGCTGCTGCTGATGCCGCATTACCTGGTGCTGGCCGTGCTGTGGGTGGCTTTCGCCGTGCTGACCCTCGCCGCCTACGTCGCGGTGCTGTTCACGGGGCGATATCCGCGGCGCATCTTCGGCTTCAATGTCGGAGTGCTGCGCTGGAGCTGGCGGGTCGGATACTACGGATACTGGGTGCTCGGCACGGACCGGTACCCGCCGTTCACCTTGGCCGACGTGCCTGACTATCCCGCCCGGCTGAGCATCGACGGACCGCCGCGGCCGCGACGCTGGCTGCCGCTGGTGGCCTGGCTGTTCGCGCTGCCGCACATCGCCTTGGCCGCGGCCCTGACGGTCGGCCTCGGCTGGAGCGCCGGCGGTCAGAACGGCGCCCGGATCGACCGGCCGGGCATCGCCGGGCTGGCGGTCCTGGTCGCCGGGCTCGCGCTGCTGTTCACCGGGCGCTACCCGCGCGGGCTCTACGATCTGCTCGTCGGCGCGTGGCGCTGGTACCTGCGTGTCCTGGCCTACGTCGCTCTGCTCACCGACCGCTATCCGCCGTTGCGTCTCGATCAGGGCGGCGACGAGCCGGACGGTCCGCTGACACCGCCGGCCGAGGAGCCGGCACCCCGTACGCCGGGCCGGACCGCGCTCGGTGCGGCCGCGCTGGTCGTCGGTGTCCTGGGCTTCCTCGCCGGTGCGGGGCTCACGACCGGCGGCGCCGTGCTCAGCAACGTGAGGTCCGGGCATGAGGAGGGCGGTTACATCGTCAGTGACGCCGTCGCGGTGGACAGCTCGACCGCCGCGATCACGGTCGAGGACGTGCAGCTGCGCCCGGGCGACGCAATGGGCCGGGTTTTCGTGTCCGTCGACGCGGTGCGGTTCACCGCGCACAGCTCCGGCGACCAGCCGCTGTTCCTCGGGGTCGCCCGGCAGGGTGACCTGGAACGCTGGCTGCGCGGCACCGCCCGGGACCAGTTCGACGGCCTCTACCGCGCCGGCGACGCGCGCTACACGCGCCGCGGCAGTGATGTGACGGCACTGCCGGCCGCCCCCACCACCCAGGCGTTCTGGCTGGCGAGCATATCCGGCAACGGCACCGTGACGCTGGACTGGACTCCGGCCGAAGGAGCCTTCGCGGTGGTACTGGCCAACGCCGACGGTTCGCCCGGCATCACGGCCGCCGTGACCGCCGCGGCGCGCGTCCCGGCCCTGCACACCGTGGCGAACAGCCTCGTGGCCGGCGGCATCGTCACGATGGTGCTCGCCGCGGCCCTGATCGTGCTCGGCGCGGTCGCGCTCGGCGGCGGTACCCACGGAGTCCACGACGACCAGGGCCCGACCGGGCCGCCGACGGCGTCCGGACCCCCCGCGCACCCGGCACTCCCGGCTGCCGCGGACCGGCCGGTCGCCACCACCTCGAGTGCAGCATGAAGGAGCGAGGAGGACGCAAGCCTGGCCGGACCCGGGTCATCACGCAGACGCGCAAGCTCGACGAGGTCAACGCCTGCTTCGAGGAGGTCCTCGCCGGTCGCGTACCGGCCCGGCTGGTGTTCGAGTTCTGAAGGCGCCCCGGGCGCGCACGACCACCGCCGGGCGGCCGTGCGCGCCCCGGTGTCAGCCGTCGACGATGTCGCGGCCGGGACGCCGCGGGCTGGCCGGCGGCCGTTGCGGGTCGAGGTCGACACCTGCGCGCAGCACCGGCTGCGGATGTCCGGGCGGCTCGATGAGGCTCGCGATCAGTGCCCGTGCACCCGATACCTCGATGACGTCACGCATTGGTGACAGCACCAGTCCCTCGGCCGTGGCGGTCAGCCAGACGGCGCTCACGTAGGCGAACAGGTCGTCGCCGGCCGCGGCCGCGGCCGCCCGGGCCACAAGACCCGAACCGCCGGGCCGATGGGCACTGGCAGCCGAGTACCGCAGCGCTGGACGCTGGGCCGGTGAGGACACGGATCGGCGCGGCCTCTGTCGCGGGGGACGGTCCGGGCACAAGGCCTGGCCCGGCGGCGGCTCGGCGCGGCCGCGCGCGGCGTGGCGGTGTGCTCCGGCCACGGGCCGGCGCTGACCACGCTCGCGAGCACCCCGTACGGCCGCGAGGTCCGGCCCGGGCAGTCGCCGACGCGTGGCTGGTGCGGGCCGCACTCGCCTGCGCCGCTGACGGCGGGGACCCGGCGGTGTTCGACACGATCATGACGGGGCAGGAGCCAGGCACATCGCGGCAACCGGAAGGAGCGCCATGATCACCACCTATGACCTGCTGGTCGCGCACCCGTTCCTCGACGGCCTGCCGGCCGATCAGGTCGAACGGCTGTCACGCTGGGCGCGCCGCGCACCGTACCGCGCGGGCACCCGGATCTTCGAGGAGCGCAGCCACGCGCAGCGGTTCTGGCTCATTCGTGAGGGCTCTGTCGACCTGCAGACGCGGACACCCGGCCGCGGCGAGATCGTGGTCGAAACCCTGGGCCCGGGCAGTGTGCTCGGCTGGTCGTGGATGTTCCCGCCGTACCGCTGGCACTTCAGCGCGGTGACGGTCGATCCCGTGCTCAGCGTGGTCCTCGACGGGGTGGGCGTGCGCGCGCTGTGCCGGGACGACCCGGTTCTCGGCTACGAGCTCACTACCCGGTTCATGGCCGTCGTCGTGGACCGCATGCAGGCGACCCGGGCCCGGCTGCTGGACCTCGACGAGGCGCCGGCCTGATGGTGTGTCAGGCCCCGCCGGGTCCGGGCCATCCTCGCCGCCCGCCGCGACGACGACCACCCCGGCGCCGGGCCCGACGACACCGGGCACCGTGGCACCCGGCACGACCGCAC
Organism: Dactylosporangium sp. NPDC051541; assembly: GCF_044454505.1. Taxonomy (NCBI): domain Bacteria; kingdom Bacillati; phylum Actinomycetota; class Actinomycetes; order Micromonosporales; family Micromonosporaceae; genus Dactylosporangium; species Dactylosporangium sp. NPDC051541. The sequence continues at coordinate 15,463 of NZ_JBITDU010000037.1, read as the reverse complement.
CGGTCCCGGCGAATCCGCGGCCAATGGTCCGCGTCTACGAGGTCGTCCGGGCGGACGGTCATGGCCGGATGACATACACCGTTGCCGTCGACATCGGCCTGCGGTGAGGGACTTCCGGCCTCGGCGCGGTGGTCCGCGGCCGAGGATGCTGGAGGGAGTGGCCACGTAGAGCGGGAGGTGCCGCCATGACGACGACGATGAAGACCTGGAGCCCAGAAGCGTTCGCCGCCGCGGTCGCTGCGGCCGTGTGGGCGCCGTCGATCCACAACAGCCAGCCGTGGCGTTTCCGGCACACCGACGACGGTGTGGACGTCCTCCTCGACGAGGGCCGCCGCCTGCCGGTCTGCGACCCGGACGGCCGGATGGCGCGCATCTCCTGCGGCGCGGCCGCGTTCAATCTCAGGCTCGCTCTGGCGGCCACGGGTGCTCCGGCCGGCTACCGGATCGGGACCGGACCCGTGGTGGTGCACCTGACGCCGGGGCCGCCGTGCCCGCCGACGCCGATGCAGCGGCGGCTGCATTGGCAGATACGGCGCCGGCACACCAACCGCGGCCCGTTCGCCGACTCCGCGGTCAGCGCGGGCGGGCCGGTCAACCTGGTCGAGGCCGCCCGCCGCGAGGGCGCGTGGCTGGACTTCGTGACCGACGACGCGGCGGTTGTCGCGCTGGCCGAGCTCATCCGCAGCGCCGACGAGCGGCTGCGCGCCGACCCGGCGTACACGGCGGAGCTGCGGGCCTGGACCAGCGGCGCCAACCACGACATCGAGGGTATCGGGCCGCACGCCGCCGGCCCGGCGCCCCACCCGGCCGAGCTGCTGACCCGCCGCGACTTCGGCGGGGCCGGCCGGGAGACGACCCGCGATCTCGCCCGCCGGCCGGAAGTGGCGGTGCTGGGTGTGCTGGGCGACGCCGCCGACGACGCGGTCCGGACCGGCATGGCGCTGCAGTGCGTCCTGCTGACGGCGGCCGATCTCGGCCTCGCCACCGCGATGTTCTCGCAGCCGATCGAGGTGCCCGCCTGCCGCGAGAAGCTCCGGCGGTCCGTCGGGCGCATCCACGACCCGCAGCTCGTGCTTCGCTTCGGCTACGCGCCGACAACCTGCTACACCAACCGGCGGCCGGTCGCGGACGTCATGGAGCCTTGACGGTCAGCTGGCGCACGAACGGGTCGGGCTCGGTGCCGACGGCGGCCAGTCGCAGCTTCACGTCGACCGCCCGGCAACCGTGCGGACCCGCCAGCACCGGATTGAGGTCGAGCTCGGCGATCTCCGGGAAGTCCTCCGCCAAGCGACCGATCCGCAGCACCAGATCCTCCAGCGCGCCGGTGTCGGCGGCGGGCTCACCGCGGAAGCCGGTCAGCAGCCGCGCGCCGCGCAGCGCCCGCCACATGGCCGGCGCGTCGCGGTCGGTCACCGGCAGCAGTCGCAGCACGCGGTCGTCGAGGACGTCCGTGTGCACACCACCGAGCCCGAGCATCACCAGGGATCCGAACAACGGATCATGCGCGACGCCGGCGACCAGTTCGACACCCGCGGCGGCCATCGGCTGCACGACAACGGGCGGCTCGGTCAGCCCGAGCGCGGCCGCGATCGCGCGGTAGGCCGCGCGGACCTCAGCCGCGTCGCGCAGCCCGAGCCGCACGGCGCCGACATCGGTCTTGTGCACGAGGCCGGGGAGGGCCGCCTTGACCGCGACCGGGTAGCCGATGCCGGCGGCCCGGCGGACGGCCTCGTCGGCGTCGGCCGCCGGCCGGGTGTCGAGGGTCGGGATGCCGTAGCAACCCAGCAGCGCCTGGGCCACCGGGGCGGGCTGCCAGCCGTCGCCCGCGCCGAGGGCGTCCCGCACGATCACGCGCGCCGCTGCGGCGTCGATGCCGGTCAGCTGCGGCCGGTCGCCGAGCGGTTCGCGGCGCCAGGCCGCGTACTGCGCGGCCCGGCCCAGGGCACGCACCGCCGGCTCGGGGAGGTCGAAGACCGGCACTCGCCGGCGCCCGAGGCTGCGCGGCGCGTTGTCGGCGCCGACCACGACGACGGCGGCCGGCACGTCCGGGCAGCCGTCGAGGGCGGCGCCCACCGCCGGGAGCGCGGCGGTCCAGTCGTTGGTCCGGGTGGCGACGAACGTGACGAGCAGCAGGTCCGCCGCGCCGGAACGGGCCGCGGCGGCGACGGTGCCCGCGAGCGCCTCGGCGGTGGCTCCGGCGCCGAGGTCGGCCGGGTTCGGTGCGGTGCCGATGCGGCCGGGCAGGGTGAGCTCGGCCGCGTCGGCGGCGTCGGCGGCCAGGACGTTGAGCCCGCCCGCGTTGCCGACCACGGCGAGGCGGCGGCCGTTGGGCAGGGGTTGGTCGGTGAGCACCCGTGCGGCGTCGAGGAGTTCGCCGAGGGTGTCGGTACGGATGACGCCGGCCTGCTCGAACAATGCGGCGACCGCGTTGTCCGGGGCGGCGGCCGCGGCCGTGTGCGACGCGCCGGCCCGCTGGCCGCTCTCGCAGCGTCCGCTTTTCACAGCCAGGACGGGTTTGCGGCGGGCCAGGGCGCGCGCGGTCCAGGCGAACCGGCGCGGATTGCCGAAGGACTCGAGGTACAGCGCGACGGCGCGGGTGGCCGGATCGTCGTACCAGTACGCGAGCAGGTCGTTGCCGCTGACGTCGGCTTTGTTGCCGAGTGACACGAAGCTGGAGATGCCGGCGCCGGAGCGGGCGGCCTCCTGCAGGATCGCTACGCCGACGGCCCCGGACTGGGTGGCCACCGCGAGGCCGCCGCGGGCCGGTGGCGCCGGGCTGAAGGCGGCGGTGAGCCGCACCGCCGGATCGGTGTTGATGACGCCGAGGCAGTTCGGGCCGACGATGCGCATTGCGTGCCGACGGGCGATGTCGACCATCTGCGCCTGCTCGGGCGCGCCGACGCCGTCGGTGAGGACCACGGCGGCGCGGACGCCCGCCGCGCAGCACTGCCCGATCACCTCGGGCACCGCCGCGGCCGCAACGGCGATGACGGCCAGGTCGACCGGGGCGCCGATCCTGTTCACCGACGCATACGCGGCAACGTCGTGGACCTCTCCGCGGGCATGTGGATTGACGGCGTAGAGCTCGCCGGTGTATCCGCCGTCGCGCAGCGCGGCGAGGACCTCGTGCCCTATCCCACCGGGGCGGCGTCCGGCGCCGATGACGGCGACCGAGGTCGGCGCGAGCAGCGGGCGCAGCGAATGGTGTTCCGCGGTGCGGTCACGGGCGGCCACCGCGGCCAGAGCCGCCTCGTCCGGCAGCGTGGGCACCTGCACGTGGACGGCGCCATCGACCACGGCGAGTCCGCGCCGGACGCCGGGCGCGAGGTCGCGGGACACCTTGATCATGGCCGCGTTCTCCGGCAGGATCTGGCCGACCAGCTCCGTGATGCCGGAGCGGCGGGCGGCGGCCGCGAGCCGCTCCAGCAGCAGCGTGCCGAGGCCCTCGCCGTGGTGATCGTCGGCCACGACGAGGGCGAAGTCGGCGTGTTCGGCGTCGATGCGCTCGTAGGAGCCGGCTCCGACGACGCCGCCGGACTCCTCCACGAGCAGGCTGACGTGCTCGGGCCCGCAGGGCCGCACCAGCCGCCGCACCTCCGCGTCGACCGCGGCGCCGGCGCTGAAGAACCGCAGGTACCGGTTCTGCGGCGAGAGCGCCTGGTGCAGGGCGAGCAGCGCGGCCGCGTCGTCGGGCTCGACGGCGCGGATCCGCACGACTCGGCCGTTCATGGTCAGGCAGTCGGTGGCGGCGTCCATGGGGTGTACCTCCCTGAGGTCCACTGTCGGCCGCCGGCGCCGCACACGGATGGGCCGAAGGTCCTCGGCCTGGCCGCAGGTTCCGGCGTCGGAACCGACCACACCGCGCTCAGGCCGCGGCGGGGCGTGCCCGCGGTTCGCCGGCACCGGCCGGGCCGTGGGCGACGAGGACCGGGCAGGCCGCGTACCGCAACACCTGCCGGGCCACCGAGGGGTTGGCCGGCTGGGCCTGATCGGCCGGACATCGCGTCCCGACGACGAGCAGGCCGGCCCACTGCGATGCCACCACGAGCGCGTGCACGGCCTCGCCCGGCTCAGTGCGCACCTCGACATCGACCATCGGATATTCGGTGTGCCAGCGTGCGGTGGCCCGGTCCAGCGTCTCGCGCGCGACGTGCTCCTCGGCGCTGAGGTCGCCGCCGCGGACGGAGCCCGGCCGCCATAGATCCGGATGCGGCCAGGCCTGGATGACGGCCAGCCGGACGCCGCGCGCCGCCGCTTCCTCGAACGCCAGACGCAGGGCCCGCCGGCCCGAGTCGGAGCCGTCGAATCCGGTGACGACCGGGGCCGCCCGAGGCAGCACCGAGTCCGGTGCCGCCCAGCGCTCCGCCGCGTGGACGATGAGAACCGGGGCATCCGCCCGAGCGCCGAGGGCCTGGCTGACCGAGCCCATCGGGCGGTCGTCGCCGATGCCGGCGCCCCGTCCGCCGACGACGACGAGGCGCGCACCTCCGGCCAGTTCACGCAGCACATCAGCCGGATCGCCGCGGCGGGTCTCGGCGATTGCGGCGACGCCGACCCGCCAACGCCCCGCTTCGGCGGCCGCGTCCGCGGCGACGTCCGTCGCGACCGGCTCCGTGGCGTCCCCGGGTCGCACCGTGACCACCAGGAGCGTTCGCGTGCACCGGCAGGCTTCGTCGGCGGCCCACCGCAGCGCGCCCAGGCTGGCCGGCGAGCCGTCGACCCCGGCGACCACGGGACCGTATCTGTATGTCATCGGGGGCTCCCTTCCCTGCTGCAGGCTCCTGACACCACATGTTGCCTCCGGGCGGGGTGAGACATGCAGGGTCGAAGGTCCTGCCAGCGCCGGTCGCGGGTGTGATCAGCGAGTTCACCGCACGGCGGTCGGGTTGCCCGGTGGCGAGGTGAAGGCCGAGCCGGCGATCCGTCCATCGGTGGGCAAGCCGCGGGCCGGCGGCTCCGGTCGAGCCGCCGGTCCGGCCGGATCACACGCGTTTCGGGATCGAGCGGGTGAGCAGGCAGCGCATGACCTTGTGCCCGGTGTCGGCGGTCGGGCGGTACATCAGGGGGCACCCGCCGTCGATGACGGTGACGCCGTTGCGGCGGCCGTAGTCGGTGGCCGCGGCCGAGACACTGCCAGGGCCGAACCCGCGGTGCATCCAGACGGCGTCGATGCCGAGCTCAACGCAGTCGCGCATCGTGGCCTCGGCGGTCTCCGGGCGGGTGCCGATGACGACCGCTTCGACACCGCCCGGGACCGACTTGAGGTCGGGGTAACTGACGTCGCCCTCGACGGTACCGGCGTTGGGGTTGATGGCGTACACCTGGTATCCGCGCTCGCGGAGCCGCTGATACACGACGTTGGCACCGTGGTCGCGCCCGTTGCGCGAGACACCGGTGACCGCGATGCGCCGGCGGCTGAGGAACTGCTCCGCCGCCTGTCGCATGGTGAGCATGATGGCCTCCGTACCGGCTCAGCCGACGTTGAGCCGCGGTGGCAGCTCGTCCTTGTGCTGATCGAGCAGCGACTCGGCGGGTGGCGGTTCGACGTGCGGCCGCCACAGCCGGCGGGCCGTGGTGAACGCCCACAGCGCGGCGGTGCCGCCGACCAGCACCGCCAGGGCCGCGTCAGTGCCGCCCGCGATGGTGACGGCGGCCGCGATCAGAGCGGTGACGCCGAGCGTGGCACCGATCGTCACGTCCACCTTGGACGCGATGGTGTTGCCGCCCAGGACGCAGGCCGCGAGCCCGAGGACGAGCGCGGTGGTGCCGGCGAACCGTGTGCTGGACAACATGAGCGCGTCGACGCCCTCAGCATGGGCCGTGTACAGCGCGAGCACCGTGGCGACCAGGAGGGTCGCCGCGCCGTCGCGCCAGGTGAGTCTCATGGTGAGCACCTCCTTCGACCATCACGTTGTCCTCGGTGATGGCCTTCGGACAGAGGCGAAGGTCCCACCGGCGCAGCGCGCCGCGCTCGGGACCTTCGACTCTGCCGAGAACCGGTGGCCGGGTGTGCGCTGTCGCCGGGCGGCCGCTGGCCACCCGAAAGCGGAAGGAGCACCGCATGTCCCCGGCGATCAGCGGCGAGACGGTCTGGCGGGATCTGACCAAGGCGACGTCACCTACGGCGAGGGTGTGCCGCTGCTGCGGATGCGCACTCCGGACCTCGCCCGCGGCCGGGTCCCGGTCGGCTGAGCCAGATCGAGGACCTTCGCCTCTGATCAACCGCGGACGGTCCGCGTCATCGTTGGTCAAGGAATGCCGCGAGCACCGAGGAGCACATCATGGCTGCCATCCATCTCACGGACCGCACGGACGCGGGCCGGGCCGGCCGGTTCGGCGATGTCAGCCGTGCACTGGCCCAGGCCGCGCTGTGCGCACTCGAGGCGCCGGCGGTGCTGGCCACCCAGCCGTGGCGGTGGCTCATCGACTCGGACTGGGCCGCGCTCGACGTAGATCGCAGCCGCGTCGGCCCGGATGCCGGCGGCGATGACCGGTTGATGACGATCAGCTGCGGCGCGGCGCTGCATCACGCGACGGTCGCGCTGGCCGCGGACGGTGTCGGGGTGGAGGTCGTGCGCTTCCCGTGGCCGGAGGCGCGCGACTGTGTGGCGGTTATGCGCTATACCGGCCCGGTCGACGTGCTCGCCCGCGCCCGGCAGCTGCGCCGGGCCATCGCCGTGCGGGGCGCCGACCGGCGCAGCATCGGCGGCGAGCCGGTCGCCGCGGCCGAACTGGAGCGGCTCGGCCAGGCCGCTGCGGCCGTGGGGGCAGCGCTGTACCCACTGCCGCAGCGGGCGGTCATCGCCGCTGGCGGCGCCGGGCCCCGGGACTGGCTGGCCACCGGGGAGGCGATCTCCGCCGTCCTGCTCAACGCGGCCGCGGACGGGCTGGCCACGGAGCCGGTGACGGCGGGGTCCGTGACCGTGCCGCGAGCCCTCGCGCGGAGGTTGCCGGCCGGGGCCGGGCACCCGGCGGCCGTCGTGCGCTTCGGTGTCGCCGAACGGTCCTGACCCGAACGGTCCTGACCCGAACGGTCCTGACCCGAACGGTCCTGACCCGAACGGTCCTGACCCGAACGGTCCTGACCCGAACGGTCCTGACCCGACCGGGTCGGAGGTCCCGTCGATACGGGTGGTTGTCCTCTGCGGCGCGGTGGGGTGCGGGTCGCAAGCTATCGGCAGAACAGCGAACACCCGATCCCACGGCCCAGGAGAGTGATCAGCTGCTGATGGTCAGGTCCTCATCGAGGTCCGCTCGATGCCGGCCGGACATGGGGAAGTTCCTCGCTCCGGTTCGTGGCTCTGGGGTGTCGACGGTGGTGCTTGAGCACCGAAACCGGTCCCTGTCGATGCTGACGGGCAGCGGGCCACCGAACGTTTGTGCTACATGTGGTGCATGCTGTGTCGTCGGAGCGCTGCTGGAACGTGGGTGCTGTCTCGAATCGCCGACGTCGGTCGATGCCGGGCCCGGTGTGTGCGTGACCGCTGGTGCGGGGACGGTCTGGCGTGAAGGTCATGCAGGCGTACCGATTCGCTCTTGACCTGACTGCGGCTCAGGAGCGGGCGTTACTAGCGCATGCTGGTGCAGCTCGGGTCGCGCACAACTGGGCCCTGGTGCAGGTGAAAGCGGTACTGGATCAGCGGGCGGCCGAGCGCACGTACGGGGTACCGGATGAGTGGTTGACGCCCTCGGTGTCGTGGTCCCGTGCCGGGCTGTCCAAGGCGTGGAACGCAGCCAAGCGCGAGGTCGCGCCATGGTGGGGCGAGGTGTCCAAGGAGGCATTCAAAACCGGCCTGGACGCTCTCGCCCGTGGGTTGAAAAACTGGTCCGACTCGCGCATGGGGAAGCGTGCGCGCCGGCCGGTCGGGTTTCCCCGGTTCAAGTCGCGTCGCCGGACCGCGCCGAGTGTGCGGTTTACGACCGGGGCGATCAGGGTCGAGCCGGACCGGATGCATGTGGTGTTGCCGAGGTTGGGTCGGTTGAAGCTGCACGAGTCCGCCCGGAAGCTTGCCCGCCGCATTGAGGCGGGTACGGCGCGGATCCTGTCGGCGACTGCGCGCCGCGATGGTGGCAGGTGGTATGTCGCGTTCACGGCTGAGGTCGAACGCACCGAACGGACACCCGCTCGCCCGGATGCGGTGGTGGGCGTAGACGTTGGGATCACGCGCCTTGCGGTGCTGTCCACCGGAGAGGTCTTGTCTAACCCGCGGCATCTGGCTGCCGCGCAGGCCCGCTTCCGAGCATTGGGCCGGTCTTTGTCACGAAAGCGTGGCCCGGACCGGCGCACCGCGCAGCGGCCATCGCGACGCTGGCAACGTGCAGCGGCCCGCCATGTCCGCGCACACGCCCGGGTCGCGAACCTGCGCCGCGACGGCCTGCACAAGCTCACCACCGGGCTGGCGCGCGAGTACGGCACCGTCGTGGTCGAAGACCTCAACGTAGCTGGGATGCTGGCCAACCGGCGGCTGGCCCGGCACATCGCCGACGCCGGGTTCGGCGAGATCCGTCGACAACTCAAGTACAAAACGGCGTGGCACGGTGGCCGCCTGGTGATGGCCGACCGCTGGTATCCATCAAGCAAGACCTGCTCGGGCTGTGGCGCAGTGAAAACCAAACTCACCCTGTCCGAGCGCACCTACCATTGTGCGGTGTGTGGTCTGGTCATCGACCGCGACTACAACGCTGCATTGAACCTTGCCGCACTCGTGGCTGAGGTTGACACCGCCGGGAGTGGCCCGGTGGCAGCACGTGGAGCCGACCGGAAGACCCAGCTCGCTGGGCAGGTGGCCGTGAAACGTGAACCCGGCGCGACACCAGTCGGTCAGACCGGGACCGTCCCACCGCAAGGTGCGACTACCAGCCATGCGCTCACACAAGCGCACCGAGGGTAACGGCACCATGAAGCGCAAGGCTTGCCTGCTGCTCATGGCGCAGCTCAGCCAGCAGATCAGCTTCAAGACGGCCGATACGCTGACCGCCGAGGAGAAGCAGTCCGCGTGCCTCGTCCAGTACGCCGGCCAGCCGCTGACCACCGGCAAGCAGGCCGAGTGCTACGCGAACGAGTTCATCGGCCTGCACCTCAAGTCGATCGCCGGCGGCAAGACCTACGCCCAGCTCGGCGACGTGCAGACGGACCTCAAGGCCAAGGTCGCGGCGGCGCAGCAGGCGAACGACCCGGCGCTGACGGATCTGCAGAAGCAGCTCACCGACACCAACACCGCCCGGGAGACGGTCTTCAAGGGCGAGACACTGCGCGGGCTGCTGCTGACCTCATACGGCTTCAGCGAGTTCGGCGTCAAGGCCGGACAGGCCGCCCTGGTCGCGTACCTCGCCGCCGGCCTGTTGTTCCTGCTCGGCGCGGCCGGCCTGATCCACGCGGTGCGCACTCCGGCCACGGCGGGTTTCGCGGTGCCCGAGTCGAAGATCCGCGAGACGGTCACCACCTGACCTGCCGACCATAGACCGACGATCGAGTCCCGGGCCCGCGCCCGGGACTCGCGTGCGTGCCCGGCCGTCAGAGGCTGTGAACTCCCCCTTCGAGCTGGTCGACGGTGCCGAGCAGGTGGCGCATCACCGCGCGGCTGAGCATCGGCTGCTGGCTGACGGTGAGGTTCCACATCGGCGCCGGACCGTGCACCGGGTGCCGGCGGGCGGCCACGGCCATCGCGGTGCCGGGGCCGAGCAGGACGAAGCACATCTCGTCGGCGAGGGTGTGCCCGACCGGCAGGTCGGCCGCCCGGACCCGCCAGTCGCTCCAGCCGGCGACATTGTGGCCCAGGATCACGATCAGCGGGCAGCGCTCCAGCAGCATCGCGAACATCGCCTGGCGGGCCGGGTCCACGTCGCCCGCGGGCACGACGACCGCCACGACGGGCGGCCGGTCACCGGCGGCGGCCTGCCCGGCGGCCGCGAGCACGAGGTGGTCCAGGGCGGCCTGGCTGACGTCGTCGGTGACGTGGGCGCCACCGTCGCGCAGCAGGCTCCACGGTGTCGCGGCCGCCGGGTCGACGGTCTCGTGCAGCAGCGGCAGCGGGGTGACCGGGTGCGGGACCCGGGCCGGCAGCGGACCCGGCCGGCCCAGCAGGTGGCCCTGCTGATACCTCGCGCCGGCGGCCCGGGCGATCATGGCGGCGTCGGGGTTCTCCACCCGTTCCAGCAGCAGGGCGGCCCCGGTGCGCTCGCTCTCACCGAGGGCGGCGACGAGCGCCCCGCCGGCCTGGGTGAGGCCGCTGGCGATCAGGCTGTGGTTCAGCTTCACCACGTCGGGCTCGAGGGTCGGCAGCAGCGCCAGGCCGCCCGCGCTGAACTCGATGTCGTTGATGACGACGCCCCACTCCGCCGCGCGGGCCCGGCGGGCGGTTTCGAGCGCGTGGCACGGGTACCGTGAAATCGCCCGTCCGGTGAGCTCCACGTAGACCCGCAGCCGCCGTTCGGCCTCGAGGATGGTGGGCAGCAGGTCCGGCGGGCACGGCTCGATGAGGGAGTCGGCTTCGGCGTTGACCAGCAGCGAGACCGACGGCGGCAATCCGGCGTCCATCATCGCCCGGAACGCGGCGGCCCGGCACGCCCAGTCCAGCTCGCCGAGCCTCCCGGCGGCCCGGGCCGCGCCGAACAGCGGGCCCGGCGTGTGCAGCGGCCCCTGCGGTCCCCGGGCGAGGGCCTCGAACCCGACGATCTGCCCGGACTCGGTCTCGTGGATCGGCTGAAACTCGATGTGCACGGACCGCGCGTCGATGATCTGGTCGATGAGCGCACCGGCGGTCCGGGCCACGGTGGTCGCCCGGCGGCCCGGCGGTGCCGGACTCACCGGCTCGATCGGCCGCCCGTCCCCGTCGATCGGCCGCCCGTCCCCCTCGACCGGCCGCCCGTCCCCGTCGAGCGTGCCGTCCCCGGCGAGTGCGCTGTCCCCGGCGAGTGCGCTGTCCCCGGCCGCCGTGCTGTCGTCTGCGACCGTGCCGTCCCTGGCCGGGGCGGTTGCGACGCCAGTGGCCGGTGAGGCGGCGGTGTCGGTGCGGCTGCGGCTGTCCGGGTTGAGGTCGCTCGGGCCCCGGTAGCCGCTGCGCGACCACAACGTCCAGCCCTTGGGCTTCTCGGCCATGTCCCGCTCCCGTCGGCGCGTGCGGAGTCCTCGCCGACGTAATCGGTGGGGCCGCCCGCAACCGGAGGGTTTCCGTGCGGGCGGCATGGCCGGAATGCGAATCGGGATTCGCGAAAGGTGTTCGTTATTTCAGATAGCCGTTGAGCGGTACGACGTTCTGGTTGCGCACGGCGGTCGCCACGAGCCGGGCGATCTGCACGGCGCCCGCGGTCTCGAAGTGCGTGTGGTCGTTGCAGAAGAACGCGCCCACCGCCCCCTGCGTGTAGTCGCCGTTGTTGGGGCACAGTCCGGCGCTCGTGTAGTACGTATAGCTGAGCTTGTGCAGGTCGATGACGGGCACGGCGTTGGCCGCGGCGGCGTCGTTGGTCTCGGTGAGGAAGCCGCGGTTGGCGGTCGCCGTCGAGCCGCTGCACGTGATCGCCGCGACCGCGGTCAGCAGGACGACCTTCACGCCGCGCTGCTTGGCGGCGGTCGTCATGACCCCGATCAGCTGTTTGTACCGGCTCGAGCCGACGTGCCGCGGGCAGTTCGCGTCACCGTCGTTGATCCCGAACTGGATGAACAGGTAGTCGCCGGACTTCATGCCGGTGGTCGCGTCGAGCATGCCCTGCCAGCGGGTCGAGTATGTGGTGGGGCTGATGACACACTCGCCGCTGCTGTCCTTTGTGGACGTCACGTTGGGGTCGTACAGCCATGTCTGAATACTGCGCCCGGCGACCGCGTTGTTCTTGACGGTCACGTTCGCGTTGAAGTACTGCGCGAACTGGCTGCCCCACCCGACCGGGCACACGCCGCCGGACGGGTTGGCGACCGTGCTGTCCCCGGCGAGCCAGACGGTGAGCTTCGGCTGGGTGCTCGGGGTGCTGCTCGGGCTGGCACTGGCGCTCGGGCTCGCGCTCGGGCTCGCGCTTGGGCTCTTCGACGGTGTCGCGCAGGGCGAGGCGGTGGGCGACCCGGTGCACGCCACGCCATTCAGAGTGAACGCCGACGGCACCGGATTGCTGGTCGTGAAGGCGCCGTTGAAACCAAAATTCGCTGTTCCGCCGGTACTGATGCTGCCGTTGTAACTGGCATTCTTCGCGGTGACGGCGGTGCCGGACTGCGTCACCGTGGCGTTCCAGGCCTGGGTGACGCTTTGTCCATTCGCGAATGTCCACCCGAGCGTCCACGACGTGACCGGATCGCCGAGGTTGGTGATCGTGACGTCGGCGCCGAACCCGCCCTGCCACTGGTTCGTCACCTTGTACACCACGCCGCACCCGGCCGCCGCCGCGCTCGCCGCCATCGTGCGCGCCGCGACTCCCAATCCCAGCATCGCCATCGTGACGGCGAGTATGGCCACCAGACGAGCCCGCATGTCCGCTCCTCAGAACGACTGTGAGCGCTCACAGTCGGTCGGTTGAGTCACGGACGTCAATGCGGGAACACGTTTTCCCGGTCGGCGGCGCTCGGCCGGGGCGAAACTTTCATGTCAGTCCAGGCAAAACTCGTTGCCCTCCGGGTCGGCCATGACGATGTTGCCGAACGACAGCGGGGGAGCGGGCTCGTTGCGCTGCAGCCGGGCCGCGCCGAGTTTGCCCAGCCGCGTCGCCTCCTCCTCGAGCGCCGCCATCCGCTCGTCGCCCTGCAGGCCCGGCGCGGCCCGCACGTCGAGGTGCACGCGGTTCTTGGCCTGTTTGCCCTCGGGCACCCGCTGGAAGAACAGCCGCGGCCCCGCCCCGGCCGGGTCGACGATCCCTGACGCGATGTTGCGGTCCCCGGCCGGCACACCGAACGCGTCGAGCGCATCGTCCCAGGTCGCGAAGCCCGGCGGCGGGTCCTGGATCTTGTAGCCGAGCGCCTCGGTCCAGAACGCGGCGAGCGCGGCCGGGTCGGCACAGTCGAACGTGATCTGCACGGTACGAGTCGTCGTCATGCGTCAGTCTTACCGACAATCGCGGACAGTATCGGTCCGCGATTCGTGAAATGATCGTTCGTGTGAACGCGGAAGGCACCACCGAACGCGTGCTGCGTCTGCTCGCGCTGCTCCAGCACCGCCCGGCGTGGACCGGCGCCGAGCTGGCCGCCGAACTGCGCGTGACCGAACGCTCGATCCGCCGCGACGTCGAACGCCTCCGGACGCTCGGGTACCCGGTCCACGCGACCGGCGGCGTCGGCGGCGGCTACCAGCTCGGCGCCGGCACGCGCCTGCCTCCGCTGCTGCTGGACGACGAGGAGGCGATCGCCACCGCGGTTTCGCTCCGTCTGGCCTCGGCCGGCCCGATCGCCGGCGCGGGCGAGGCGGCCCTGCGCGCTCTGGCCAAACTCGATCAGGTGATGCCGCCGCGCCTGCGCACGGAGGTCAGAACCGTGCACGGCGCGACCGAGACGCTGCAGGGCCCCGGCGCGCAGATCGACGCCGAGGTCCTCGTGACCCTGGCCCGGGCCTGCCGGGACGCCGTACGCGTCCGCTTCTGTTATGCCGAGCGCCCCGGTGAGCGAACGGTCGAACCGATCCGTCTGGTGACGACCGGGCGGCGGTGGTACCTCATGGCCTGGGATCCACAGCGCGACGACTGGCGGACCTTCCGTCTGGACCGCATGCGCGACGTGCACGCGACGAGCTGGCGTTTCCGCCCCCGTGAACACCCGGATCCGGCCGCATTCGTGCAACGTTCGGTGGCCGAAGCGCCGTATCGGCATGTCGCTCGCATCCGCCTGCACGCCGCCGCCGCGACCGTCGCGGAACACGTCGCGCCGCAGGTGGGCCGGGTCGAACCCGACCCCGACAACGCGGACTGGTGCATATTGGTCGCGGCGGCCGACCGTTTGGACGCGATCGCCGTGCACGTGGCCCGCCTGGGCTTCGAGGCGCGGATCCTGGAACCACCACAACTGCGCACGGTCGCCGCCGACCTGGCCGCGAGCTTGACCGCCCTGGCAAGTGCACATGGAGGATGAACGGTGATTGCACGAATCTGGCGCGGTGTCATCCGCGCGGACGCCACCGCCGAATACGTGCGGTACGTCGACGAGACCGGTGTCGCGGAGTACCGGCGCACACCTGGCAACCGAGCCGCCGAAATTCTGACTCGTGACCTTGGCGACGGTACCGCCGAAATCCTTGCTTTCAGCATTTGGGACGGCTGGGAGGACATCCGCCGTTTCGCGGGCGACGACGTCGAGGCGATCGTCCTGTACCCGGAGGACGAGCGGTACCTGCTCGGCGACTCGTCCCTGACCCACTACGACGTCAGCTCGCAGACCACCGACATTCGCGCGGTCGCGAACGCATTCTCCGGCCACCGCTTCACCGACGCTTATCCGTTCCTGGCCGAAGACGTCGTCTGGAACATCATGGGCGGCGAGGCGCTGCACGGTCGCGACGCCGTGATTGCCGCGTGCGAGTCGACGCTGGCCGGTCTCACCGCGACAACGACCGAGCACACGCGATTCGTCACGGTCGCCGACGCCGGCCGGGCGGCGGTCGACACGATCGCCCGCTATACCGCCGCGGACGGATCCACCACCGTCGTCGCGTCGTGTGACATCTACGAGTTCAACGACGGCATCCTGACGACGATCACCTCGTATGCCGCGGAGCTTCCGGACGCCTGAGCGAATTTCTGACCGTTTGGTGCGCGCTATGAGCGATCGGGGTCCGTTGGTGACGGCGGGGTCTCGCGCGAGTCCGCCGCAACCTCCGGGTGGTAGTCGCGCCCTGCATCCGGATTGCCGGCGATTGGTCGCGCGGCCGAGGTGAACATCGCGTTGGAGCGGCCCGACGGCCGGCGGATCTGGCCCGTCCAGCGGGTGATGAAACGCTTCTCCAACGGCAGCGAGGACAGCCTGGTGGCGTACGGCGTGGCGCTCGGCCTGGATATTGGAGCCCGCCCCGCCAAACCCCGCCGCTGGTTCCGCTGACCGTCGGCCGTCACGCCAGTTTGTCCGCCGCACGTCGGTGGCGGACGTCGGCGGCAAACGTCAGGATCGGACGTTCGCGGAGGCAGGCCGGTGGCAGGCGTCAGCGGCGGACGTTCGCGGAGGCAGTTCGGCGGCTGACCTGACGGCGGATGTTCGCGGCGGACGCTCGGCATGACCCACCTCGGCCCGACGAACAGGTATTACGACACCACGAAAGCGTTGTTAAAGATCTTTCGTGTTCTCGGTGAGTCGCTGCCGGTCGATCGGGTTGGTGGCTAGGACAATCAGGGACATGACTGCTTCACCCCGGTCGGCCGGTCCGCGTCGCGGTGTCGTTCGTGACGTGGATGCGTTGCGGGAGCAGCGGATGCGGGCCGTGGACATGTTCGAAGCCGGCTCTCGGCAGGTCGATGTGGTCAATGCGTTGGGTGTCACGGCGCAGGCTGCGTCACGGTGGTATCA
>NZ_JBITDU010000036.1:0-27434 GCF_044454505.1 Dactylosporangium sp. NPDC051541 | reverse complement strand
TCCGTACCGCTCCGGCATATCCCGCCACGGCGCACCAGTTCGCTTCACCCAGCAGATCCCGTTGATCACCTGCCGGTGATCACGCCACCGGCCACGGCGTCTGCCCTGCTCAGGCAGCAACGGTTCCAGAATCGCCCACTCACGGTCCGTCAACTCAAAACGCGCCACACCAGAACAACGACCCAGCACCAAGATCCGCTAGCCACGGCCTAGTCCGCCGGGGGCTCCTCGGCCGGCGGGGGCAGGTTGGCCAGGACGATGTCGGCGACGTCGCCGAGGACGCGCAGCTGCTCCGGGCTCAGCAGGTCGACGAAGTGGCGGCGCACCCAGGCGACGTGGTCCGGGGCGGCGGCGGCGATCGTGCGGTGGCCGGCGTCGGTGAGGACGACCTCGGTGGCGCGGCCGTCGGTGTCGCCGCCGCGGCGGGTCACCAGGCCGCGCTCCTCCATGCGGCCGATGTGCCGGGACAGCCGGCTCTTCGACCACTGCATCCGCGCCGCGAGGGCGGTGAGCCGCCGGCGGTTGTCCTCGGCGTCGGCGAGGTTGGACAGCACGTCATAGTCCGGTGTGGACAGCCCGGACGTGCGCGCCAGGTCACGCGCCATTTCGGCGTCCAGGAGCAAACGCATGCGGCGGTACCCGATCCACGCGCGGAATTCCAGCGGGTTCAACCAGCCCATGCCCTCGATTCAAGCACCTTGTTGACATGTAAACGAGACCGGGCCTAGGTTGTTTACACGTAAACAGACACAGGGGGAAGCTGACATGGCGGCACTCTCGTTCGGGCTCGGCCTGCCCGCCGGACCCGAGGCCGGGCACGACCCGGTCGCGTTCGGGCGGCTGGCGGAAGAGCTCGGGTTCGACTTCCTGTCCATCTCCGACCACCCCGCCGACGCCGGCGGCACCTACGAGGCGTGGACGCTGCTGTCCTTCATCGCGGCGTCGACGAGCCGCATCCGGCTCGCCACCCGGGTGCTCGGCGTGCCCTACCGATCGCCGGCCGTGGTCGCGAAGATGGCCGAGACCTTCGACCGGCTCTCGCACGGCCGGCTCATCCTGGGCCTCGGCGGCGGCTACTCCGACGGCGAGTTCCGCGCCTTCGGCCTGCCCGTGCCATCACCGCGCGACAAGGTCGACGGCCTGGCCGACGCGATCGCCATCGCCCGCGGGCTCTGGTCGCAGCCGGGCTTCACCCACGCGGGCCGGGTCTTCCGGGTCGAGGCCGCCGACGTCGCGCCGCGCCCGGAGCACCCGATCCCGATCTGGCTCGGCACCTTCGGCCCCCGCGCCCTGGCCGTCACCGGCCGCCTCGCCGACGGCTGGATACCGTCGCTGGGCTCGGCCCCGCCGGACCGCGTCCCGGCGCTGCGCGACACCATCCGCACCGCGGCCGAGGCGGCCGGCCGCAACCCGGGCGAGCTCACCCTCGCCTACCACCTGGAGGTCGACCCGTCCGCGTCCGGGCCCGGCCGCCCGTGGGTGGTGTCGGGCCCGGCCGAGCGGATCGCGGACACCCTGGCCGGCTACCTGCGCCTCGGCTTCACCGCGCTGAGCATCGTGCCCGGCGGCCCGGACCGCACCGAGACCGTGCACCGGCTGGCCGCGGAGATCCTGCCCGCCGTCCGCGCCCGCACCTGACCCGAAGCTCCCCGCGACGTCCACCGGTCCTGCACAACCCGTCCCTACTGTCAGGCCGGTGAACCGACTCAGCGGCCTGTGGGCCTGTCTCGTGGGCGGGGCCGCCCTGCTGACCCTGGTGCTGTACCTCGACCCGATCACCGACCAGCGCGACTGCCCCAACTGGGGCGGCAACGGCAACGCCAGCGCCTACGGCGATGAGCGGTGGGACTACGGCATGCTGCTGCTCTGCGCGCTGTGGATGCTCGCCGTCCTGGTCGAGCAGTTCCTGCCGCCGGCCCGCCGCGGCCGCACCACGGCCGGCGGCGCCTGGCGCACGGTCGCGGCCGGCTTCGTGACGGTCATCGCGAGCTGCTGCGGGATCGCCCCCATCGGCCTCAACTGCCACTGAACCGCCGCGACCGCCGGGCGGCTACGAGGCGGCGTCCGCGACGCGCAGGAGCTTGCGCTGCAACTCCCGGCCGAAGTCGATCCGGGTGATCTCGTCGAGCCGCCAGGCGCTGGGCTCCCGCAGCCACTCCGCCTTCGCGTCGAGCTCCAGCAGGGAGACGGTCTTCGGGCCGAACCCGGCCACCCGGCCGGTGTAGACGACGTCCGGGTCCTCGCGCTCGATGTAGAGGCTGACGATGCGGTACCGCTGGGCCGCCGTGGCCAGGAGGCGCCGGGCCGAGGTGAGGTCCACGTCGGCGGGCAGCGGCGGCGGCGGCCAGCGGCCGTCCAGGGCCAGGGACCGCGCCGCGAACCCCTCGGGGCCGCCGCGCGGCTCCAGCGACGTGACGTCGTCGAGCCGCACGGCCGCGAAGCCGTCGAGGTAGATGTTGCCGTCGAGGCGGTGCAGCGCGGCCCAGGCGGCCGCGACCCCGCCGGCGTAGCCTTCGAACGTCTGGTCCGACCAGACCCGGCTGACCCGCAGCAACTCGTGCGAGCCAACCGCCTTGCGCAGTACCGCCGCCGTCGTCCGCCGGGTCATGGCCCAGACCTTAGCGATTCCTACGAATGCTCGATCGGCGGGGCGACGAGCAGGCCGGTCTCGGGGTCGTGGCCGGGCGGCGGCGGGCCGGCGACGATCATTGTGGCGCGGGACCAGGGCCGCTCGCGCAGCATGAACGGCAGCTCCTCGCGCAGCCAGGCGGCCACGTGCTCCCGCTGCTCGGGCGCGTTGCCGTCGCGGGCGCCCTGCAGCCACATCGACGCGTCCAGCCACCGCGCGAGCTCCGCGCGGATGATGCCGGTGCCCTCGATCCAGACGTAGTCGAGGCCGGCCGGGACGGTGATCGCGCCGGGCCGGTCGTGGGCGGCCCAGGCGTCCGGGCGGTAGTCGACGGCCTCGCCCCGGTGCAGCGGGGCCAGGACGTGCTCGGCCAGCAGCGCGCCCCAGTCGAAGCAGGCGTGGTGCCAGGCGACGTCGTCGGTGTGCACGACGGCGGAGTTCGGCACGGCCCGGCGCAGCCGCTCGGCCACGGTCGTCTTGCCGGCGCCACCGCGGCCGTCGATCGCGATCAGCCGCGGGCGCCCGGCGACGTCCGGCGACGCGTCGTGCAGCCGCTGGACGGTGTCCAGCACGGTGATCGGCCGCCAGCCGGTGGCCTCGGGCTCACCCGGGTGTCTTCGCATCGACGATCCATCCGTCACGCGACCAAGGTCGCAAGATCAAGAACATGCCAGTTCGCGTGGGTACGGTCACCCGTCGACCACCACAAGAAGTGCTCGCGGGCCAGGACCTGATCCACGTCGTCGGCCACCGTGATCAGCCGGAACGATGTCAGGTCGTAGAGGGCCAGCCGGTGCGCGGAGTCGAACGCGGACCGCGTCCCGGTCTGCAGTACCACCTCGAAGCGGTCCCGCAGCGCCACCCCGCCGACCGCGGCGAACGTGTCCACGCCCCCGACCCGGTGCCGGGCCCCGCCGTCCGGGTGCAGCACCGCGTAGCTGGTGTCGCCGCCCGTCCCGGCGGCCACGATCGAGCGGCACCACGTGGGGGAGCAGTCCACCGTCTCGGCGGCCGACTTCACGACCGTGACCCGCTGGCCGGTGGCGATGTTCAGCAGCTCCTGGCGGCCGCTCGCCCGGGCCGCGGCCGACGTCTGCAGCCACGGCCACGCCGACAACTCGAACGAGCCGTCCACCGCCGTCGACGTCACGGCGCCGCCGGACACCGGGACCGACCTGATCTCCGTGCGGCTCCCGGCGGCCGCGGCCCACGACACCAGGCCGTCGTGGAGCACCAGGTCGTGCTCGGCGCCCTGGAACACCGCCTCACCGGTGTCGGACGTCAGCACCGAGGACGTACCGCGGAGGTTCGCGCGCCACAGGCGGTACCGCAGCGGCTGTGTCGTTGTTGCCGTTGCCTCGACCCAGAAGATCTCCTCGCCGCCGCTCACGAACCCCATGAACCGCGGATAGTGATCGGCGTCGACCCGGGCCAGCTCCCGCAGCTCGTACCCGGTCCGCAGGAGCACCCGCGACGCCTGACCGTCCGGGGTCGGGGCGACACCGACCGCCGTGTACTCGTCGATGTACAGCGTCGGCGCGAACTGCGTCCCGTCCGGCAACAGCCCCGTCTGTGTCGCCACCCGCACCGACGGCCAGACCTGGTGCAGCGACGGCGGTGGTGGCGCGGCCGGCGCCGGTACCGACGGGTCGGAGAAGATCAGCCATCCGCCGACCAGCAGCGCGACACCGAGGGCGAGCGGGCGGATGAGCCGGGCGGAGGCCACGCGGTGCAGACTACCCGCCCGGGACGGGCCGAAAGCCCCTGCTCAGCTCCCCGGCGGCGAGCGACGCTGGACGTATGGACACCAACGGGATCGTCGTCGGCTACGACGGGTCGCCGGAAGCGCGCCGAGCAGTCGACTGGGCCGCCGCCGAGGCCACCCGGATCGGCCGCGGGCTGCGGATCGTCACCACCTACGACATCACCTGGCCCGGGGCCTACTACGCGGCCGTCGCCGAGCAGACCGAGGCCGCCGAGCAGGCGGCGCAGGCCCTCGTCACAGCAATAGCGGCGGGGGTACGGCAACGACAGGCGACCATCCACGTCGAAGCCGTCACAGCAGCGTCCCCGGCCGCCGCGACCCTCCTGGACCACGGCGACGCGGGCGCCCACCTGCTCGTGGTCGGCAACCGCGGCGCCGGCGGCTTGACGAACCTGCTGCTCGGCTCGGTGAGCCAGCAGGTCGCCACGCACGCGAAGGTCCCGGTGGCCGTCGTCCGGGGCCGCCCCGACCCGTCCGTGGGCCCGGTCGTGGCCGGCGTGGACGGCTCGCCCTCGGGCGACTCCGCGCTCGGCCTCGCGTTCGAAGCGGCCAGGTCCCGCGGCCGCGTGCTGGTGGCGATCCGGGCCTACCCGGCCGACGGCGGCAACGAGACCTTGGAGCGCGCGGCGCTGGAGGAGTCGCTGACCACGTGGCGCCACAAGTACCCCGACGTCCCGGTCGCCCCGCAGGTAGCCGACGGCCGCCCAGCCGCCGTCCTGGTCGACGCCTCCCGCACCGCGACGCTGGTGGTCGTCGGCAGCCGCGGCCACGGCGGCTTCACCGGACTGCTGCTGGGCTCGGTAGGCCAGCAACTCATGCACCACGCCGACTGCCCGGTCCTCATCGTCCACTAAACCAACAACCACGAGCGGCCGCACCGCTCCCGCCCAGCCATGCCCCCGCCCCGCGACGCCCAGCCGCTCGTTGCCCGGCTGCTCGTTGCCCGGCTGCCCGTTGCCCGTTGCCGGGTTGCCTTTATCCGGCTGCCCGCCGCTTGGCTGCTCGGCTGCGGGACTGTTGCCGGCTGGGACGCTCTACCGCCGAGTCGTCGGCGATCGCGGCCTATCGCCGAGCATGCCGAACCGTACGACAAACGTGAATACCCCATTGGGTGATAAAGCCGATATGTCGGCGCCGGCCATAGCGGCGACCTGGCTCAACCGGGGCGTATCGCCGGTCGCCATCAGGACTCCCTGCGCGCGGTTGAACTCTGCCGGGTCGGTCGCTGTCGGTATCGTCCGGGCGCTCCGCCGCGGAGGCCAGGTAGACCGAACTGCTCCAGCGAATGCCGAGCGACCACGGCGCCGGATGTGACGCGAGCCGGCCCAGGGGGTCAACCCAGCGTGGGCTTGGCCGGGGTCGGGCCTGACTCCAACAGGCCCGACCTCCTCGCCGAGCGCACCGTGTTCCCGCGTTGGCTCCTCGCCGTCAACCTGGTCGTGCTCGTGGTCGGCGTTCGGCATCAGGCAGTCGCCTCCGCCGGGGCCGCGTTCGCGTTCTCGCTGAACTCCGTGGTCCCGCCGCTCTCGCCGGCCGTGCTCTCGGAGCTCGTGTTCTCCGCCTCGGCGTCCGTGGACTCGCTGCTCTTCTCGTACGCAAGCGCGCGCCTGCTCCAGGAGCACCTTGGTGTCCTTGAGTGTCTTCGCGATCAAGGCGGAGCCCAGCAATTGCGCATGTGGAACAGCCGCTCCGCGAGCGCGACTTCGATCGCCATCGCCATCGGACCGACCGCGACCGCCTTGTCGGGCATGCCATGCTTCGGCTGGAGGTGCGGCGGGAGACCGTGAATCCTGGACGTGGGCCAACCCGGCGATGATCACCGCGTAGTGCTCGTCGCTGATCTGCTTGTGGTCCTGCTCCGACGCCCAGTTGCGGCTCGTCGGCAGGCCCGTCATCTCGCCACTGCGCTTCGCGAGCAGCTCGACCCTGGATGGCCGGCCGACCGGACGCGGTGGGGTCATTCTGGGAGAGTGCGGCCTCCAGCCCCTTGCGCATGCTGGCGCGCAGCGCGTCCAATTGGGCGTCGTCCGGAGCGCCGCGCTCCTCGTCGCGCTCGAGGCGCGCACCGGGGTGTTGGCCACCTGCCCCCTGGCGGACTTCCTTCTCGAAGAGCAGCTGAACGGCCGCCGCGCCGATGACCGACCGCGTCATCACGGCCGCATCCTTCACCCGCCCCACGAACCGGTCCCGCGCGTCCGGGGACTCGTTCTGCTCCAGGCCGGACTCCGCGTCCTGCATCATCACGTCCAGCTTGTGCGTGGCGCGGAGCAGCGCTCGGCGCGCAGAGTCTCCATGGTGATCTCCATTCAAGTTGTGGGGGGACCCGGGCGGGTGACCGTTGCTGGCCGATCGACTTGTCCACATCGCGCGGGGTCATGTAGCTTGTCCTTGCACGGGATGCTCTGCGCTGTGGGCGGGTTATATTGCTATATGCCGTTACGCAGTCAGAGTTTGAGAGAGCACCTAACACGCCATGACGATTGTCGCGACTAGCTCGTGACACACGGTTGCTTTGCTCGGTAAAGCGGCCGATTTGGTGCTCTCCTGGCGGCTTCACAACTGAACCTTTCGAGCTCTCCTCCACCCGAACGCCTCCGAGCGGTCGTTTATAGGTGGGGGTGGACTTGAGGTGGGGTTGTGTCGTTCGAGCAGTGGATCATCCTAGGAATCGTCGCCATCTCCGGCATATCTGCGGGTGTCGCCATTCCAATCTGTCGCACCATCCGCCAGCGCCAAGTGGTGGACTTGACGAAGCACGTCTTCGACAAGAAAGGTGTCCAGGGGCTGAAGGCCATGCCTGAGCTCATCAAGGCCTTAGGTATGAACGTGCCCGAACCTGATTCTCCGCCGCAGTTTCGCGCCGTGCAGGCCGGGATGAAGATGCTTCCGGGCCGCAAGCGTAGGCAGCCGGCCAGAACCGCCGATCCGCCGAACGTTCCCGCCGTATAGCGGCGACCCCGTCTCCCCGCGCTCACACCGGCCTCACCGGATCGAGCAGGTGCGCCGCGTCTTCACGTGCCGTGAGCTGGACCATCTCAACAAGGCCCAGCGTCTCGTGCGGCGAGTGCTTGTCCGAGCCTGTCATGTAGAAGAAGCTCTGGCGCGTGCCGTCCCCACCGTGCACAGCCGCGCGCAGGTCGTAGCGCTCGTAGACAGCCATGACCACTCTGGCGTGCGGCATCATCTCGTGCACCTGGCCCCCGCCCGACCCCCTGATCCCCTCCGAGATCCGCTCCCGGATGTCCTTCGCGCTCATCGCCCTCTCCATTCGCGCCTCGGTCTTCTCCGTGATGGAGTTGGCCCCCGAGCGTCTCGCGAAGGCAATCGACCTGGGCCTCGCACCCGCCTTGATCTTCTCGAAGCTGATCCGGCTGTCCTTGACCGACCAGACCACGTCGAGCGTCTGCCGCTGTCGACTCGATGCACACTCCCGGCTGTCGTCCTAGCTGGTGCGATGGACGAGCATGACCGCCGCGCCCGTCTGGCGTGAGATGTGCAGCAGGTGCTTCTTCGGCGTTGAGAAGGTGGTCTCGTTGCGCTCGTCTTCGTCAGGCATGTGGTCCGCATGGGTGTCGAATGCCACCACCCGCCACGGCAAGCCGGACGACTCACGCAGCGCCACCATCTCCGCGCCGATGCGGTTGACGTCGACCGCCGAGAGCAAGTCGAGATCTTCATCGACCGTGAAGAACGCGTTGCGCTTCCCGGGCCGGTTGCGGTCGAACCTGCACGGCGTGATGTACACGTCTCAGCGCTGCTCGACCATGATTACCCTTGCATGTCCGTGCGCCATTGTCTGCGGTGCGTGGGTCGGCCGGCCGGCCAGCGGGGGCCGGCTGGAGTGTCGGCGGCTTGCCGCGGCGTGGCTACGGCCAGCCCAGTAGCCGTGCTCCTAGGACTGCTGTGTGCAGGGTGAAGCGCTGGGTGGGTTCGCCTGGGTGGTAGCCGGTCAGGTCGCGGATGCGGTCCAGGCGGTAGGTCACCGCGCGTACTGACAAGTGGAGGTGGCGGGCGGTGGCTGTGTAGTTGCCCTGGTGGTCGAACAGGACGGTCAAGGTTTCCAGGTATGGGGTCGGGCCGCCGCGGGCTTCGCGGAGGGGGCCCAGCACGGTGTTCACCAGGTCGGTGATCGCCTCGCGGTCGCGGAGGAGGACTGGGAAGACCAGGAGGTCGGCGGCGTTGAGGACGGGGGCCTGGAAGCCGAGCTTCGCGGCGTGGTCCAGGCAGCTGCGGGCCTCGTCCAGCGAGCGGGCCAGGCCCTGCACGCCCGGGTGGGGGCGGCCGGAGGCTACCTGCCAGCGGCCGGTGCCCAGTTCGCCGACGAGCAGGTGGGCGAGTTCGGCGGGGAGGCCGCGCAGGCCGCCGGCGCTGATGCAGACCAGTTCGCCGTCGCGCAGGGTGGTCAGGGTGTTGCCGTCGCCGAAGCGGGCGGCCAGGGCGGCGTCCACGCGGTGGGCGATCGCGGCGGTGAGGTCGGGGGAGCGGGTCACCAGGACGAGGTGGGTGGCGGAGAGGCGGATGCCGTAGCGCTGGGCCCGCTGGGCCAGGCCGCCCGGGTCGGCGCGGCCGGTGAGCAGGTCGGTGACGAACGCGGCGCGTTCGGTGTCGTGGCGGGCCAGCTCGGCGTGGTTGGCCCGGCTGTAGCCGTCCAGCGCCGCCGCCATCACCTTCTCCAGCAGCACGTAGTCGGCCGTCGTGGCGGCCGCGGACCGCAGCAGGCCGAGCACGAGCTCGCGGACCTGCACCCCGTCGTCGGCGGACCGGGCGCCGAGCAGCGCCGCGGCCTGCACCGGGTCCGGCGCGGCGAACGTGTTCATCGGGCTGCTCAGACTCCGACGTCGCGGCGGTCGAAGCACAGCACGCCGGCGGCCGCGGTCAGCGCGCCGGTGACGACCAGCACCGCGAGCTCGGGCAGGTGCCAGCCGGTGTGCAGCGGATCGGTGCCGAAGGCGTAGTGGAACGGCGACAGGTAGCGTAGCCAGGCCAGGCCGTCGATGACGCCGCTGAGGGCGTTGGCGATGTAGGTGGCGACGGCCAGCGCGCCGGTGACCGCGAGGACCGTCCCGCGCCGGCCGGAGGCGGCCCCGGCCAGGAACGCGATGCCGGTGAAGCACCAGGCCAGGGCGGCGAGGCCGAAGCACGCGGCGGACACGTCGGACAGGGCGACGTCCATCCCGGACGACGGCACGATCGCCAGCAGCAGCAACCACGGCACGGCGGCGACGCCGAGGACGCTGACGGCCGTGGCGGTCAGCCGCTGCGCGGCGAAGGCTTGCCGCGTCACCGGTACCGTCAGCAGCAGCTCCAGTCCCCCGTCCTCCTCGGGCCCGGCGATCGTGCGGGCGGCCAGGGTGGCGGCGCACATGAGCACCAGCAGCGGCCCGAGCAGGCTGAACACGGTGGCCTGCAGGAAGCCGGCGGCCGAGGTCAGGTCGGCGACGCCGAGGAAGTCGAGCATGTCCTTCGGCAGCGCGTCCTGCTTGAGCTGGGAGACGCCGGCGAAGTCGCGGTAGAACGACGTGTAGCCGGCGGTGAACACGGCGATGCCGACCGCCCACCCGAGCAGCGCCCGGCGGTCGTCCGCCCAGGTCTTACGCACCAGCGCGGGCAGCATCCGGGTCTCCCTCGGAGTGGTAGTAGTAGGACAGGAACGTCTCTTCCAGGTCGGGCTCGGTCGACAGCAGGTCGACGACCTCGTGCTGGGCAGCCGCCTTGACCAGCGGGTCGAGCTTGCCGTCGACGGTGCACTTGAGGACCGGGCCGTCGACGTGCAGCTCCGTGACCCCGGGCAGGCCGGCGAACAGGGCCGCCTGGACCGGGTCGGCGAAGTGGATCTCGACGGTGCGCACGGCCCGGCGGCCCAGGGACTCGACGCGTTCGACGGCGGCGAGCCGGCCGGCCCGGACGATCGCGACGCGGTCGGCGACCTCCTGGACCTCGGCCAGCACGTGCGAGGACATGAAGACCGTCTGGCCGGCCGCGCTCGCCTCGCGGACCAGGCCGAGGAACTCCTGCTGCATCAGCGGGTCGAGGCCGCTGGTCGGCTCGTCGAGCACGAGCAGGTCGGGCTGGTGCATGAAGGCTTGGACGAGGCCGACCTTCTGCTTGTTGCCCTTGCTCATCGCGTGGACCGGCCGGGACAGGTCGAGCTCGAGGCGTTCGGCGAGCTCCGTCACGCGGCTCCAGGCCACGCCGCCTCTGGCCGTACCGAAGAAGCGCAGAAGGTCTTTGGCTTTGCCTCGACGGCCGGGAAAGGCCAGCTCCCCGGGCAGGTAGCCGATGCGGCGGTGCAGGGCGGCCTTGTCCCGGCGGGGGTCGAGGCCGAGGACTGTCGCGCGGCCGCCGGTGGGGCGCAGGAAGTCGAGCAGCAGCCGGATGGTGGTGGTCTTGCCGGCGCCGTTGGGGCCGAGGAAGCCCATCACCTCCCCGGCCTGGACCTCCAGGTCGAGGCCCTCGATGCCCCGGTGCGAGCCGTAGAACTTGGTCAGTCCCTCGGCCCGCACCGCGATGTCACCCGTCATGTCACTATCGTCCGGCCACCGGCCGCCAACCTCCAGAGCGGGTTCCGGACGACAAAAGCCACAAGAAGTTGCCGGGACCCGGCAAACCTAGGTCGACACGCTTATCACTTCGGACGCGGGCAGGCGCGGCGTGTGCGGGGGACCGGCGTGCTCCGGGTCGGCGATCCCGAGCCGCAGCACCAGATACGGCCAGCCGACGTCACCCAGCATCCGCCGCAGCGCCAGCCGGGTGAAGTCCAGCTCGACCGGGCTCGACAGCGGCAGCACCGCGGTGCCGCGCCCGGTGGCGACCAGCCACAGCTCCCCGAGCGCCTCCCCGGCCGCCAGCCAGTCGGACCGCTCGTCCCCGTCGCCGTAGATGATCGCGTAGTTCGCCGCCGAGTCGTGCCCTTCCCCGGCGGCCAGGGACCCGGCCACGCCGAAGTCCCGCTCCGCGACCGTGGTCAGCGGCGTCTCCGCGGGCAGCGCCGAGTCCGGAATGCCGGTGCCGGAAGCCCGCGAACCGCCGGCCCACCGTGCCGTCTCCGCCTGCATCCGGGCGTCGTGCCGCTGCGCCTCACCGGAGTGCTCGATCATGACCGCGAGCTGCAGGACCTGATCCCGGTTGAGCACGTGCAGCCGGGCGCCGCCGCGCCGGGCCCCGGCGGCGAGCGCCTCCAGAACGGCCGGCTCCACCGGCTCGTCGGTGACGACCCGCCGGTCGGTCCGCCGGACCTGCAGCAACTGCAGCCGGTGCATGTCGTACGGGTCGGCCGGCGCGTGCGACACCGCCCGGATGACGGCGAGCGGCTCCCCAACAAGGCGTGACACCGAGACCTTCCAGCCCGAAGCGGCCAGGGCGACCAGCGCGTGGTGCAGGGCGGCGCCGCAGCTCAGGGTCATGAGCCGCCCGTCCGGGTCCTGCTCGGTGAGCTGCCGCTCGGGGACGGCGTAGAGCTCCAGCGTGTCACCCCGCACGACCCACCGCCACGGCTGGGTGTTGTGCACGGACGGCGCCCGCCGGGCGGCGTCGGCCGCCGCGGCCAGGGCGTCCTGAACTGCGGTCATCACAAGCTCCAGTCCCGCACGTCGGGCAGGTCCTCCAGGTGCTCCACGACGTACGTCTCGTGCTCGGCCAGCTTCCGCTCGCACCACGCCTTGAGCTCGGTGGCGCCGGGCGGGAGCCGCTTGGCGTTGTTGATGGCGTCCATGACGAGGTGGTACCGCGACACCCGGTTGCGCACCGTCATGTCGAACGGTGTCGTGGTCGTGCCCTCCTCGACGAACCCGCGCACACGGAACCGGTCGGCGTCGGGCCGGCCGTGCACCAGCTGGTGGACCGCGCCCGGGTACCCGTGGAAGGCGAACACCACATCGACCTTGTCGGTGAACAGCTCGGTGAACCGGGTCTCGCTCATCCCGTGCGGGTGGTCCTTGCGCCGCGGCAGCGTCATCAGGTCCACGACGTTGACGACCCGGACCCGCAATTTCGGCAGCTGCTCCCGCAGGATCCGCGCGGCCGCGACGGTCTCCATGGTGACCACGTCGCCGGCGCAGGCCAGGACGATGTCGGGGTCGACGGTGCCGTCGTCGGTGCCGGCCCAGTCCCAGATCCCGGCGCCGCGGGCGCAGTGCTCGGCCGCCGCGTCCATGGTGAGCCACTGCAGTTGCGGCTGCTTGTCGATGACGATCAGGTTGATGTACGAACGCGACCGCAGGCAGTGGTCGGCCACGGAGAGCAGGCAGTTGGCGTCCGGCGGCAGGTACACGCGGGCGATGTCACCCCGCTGTGTCAGCACCACCTGGATGAGCCCGGGCCCCTGGTGGCTGAAGCCGTTGTGGTCGTTGCGCCAGGCGGTCGACGTGAGCAGCACGTTGAGGCTCGGCACCGGCGCCCGCCACGGCAGACGGCGCGACTCCTGCAGCCATTTTCCATGTTGTACCGTCTGCGACGCCGACACCATCGCGAAGGCCTCGTAGGTCGCGAACATGCCGTGCCGCCCGGTCAGGTTGTAGCCCTCGAGCCAGCCGTGGCAATTGTGCTCCGACAGCACCTCCATGACCCGCCCGTCGCGGCCGATGGCCACGTCCGCGCCGGTCACCGGCTCCATGAAGGCCCGGTCCGACACCTCGAACACGGCACCGAGCCGGTTGCTGTTGGTCTCGTCGGGGCAGAAGAGCCGGAACCGGTCCGGGTTGTCGCGGTAGATGTCGCGCATCAGCTCGCCGAGGCGCCGGGTCGACTCCGCCCGCACGGCGCCGGGCTCGGGCACGTCGACCGCGTACTTGCGGAAGTCCGGGATGGCCAGATCCTCGGTGAGCAGGCCGCCGTTGGCGTGCGGGCTGGCGCTCATCCGCAGGTCACCCGCGGGGGCGAGATCCCGGATGATCGGGCTGGGAGCGCCGCTCGCGTCGAACAGCTCCTCCGGCCGGTACGACTTGAGCCACTCCTCGAGCAGCCGGAGGTGCTCGGGATTGTCCTTCACACCGGACAGCGGCACCTGGTGCGAACGCCACGTCCCGGTGACCTGGATGCCGTCGACCTCCTCGGGCCCGGTCCAGCCCTTGGGGCTGCGCAGCACGATGAGCGGCCAGCGCGGCCGGGTGCCGTCCCAGTCCCCGCCGCGGGCGGCGGCCTGGATCGCGCCGATCTTCTCGTAGGCCTCGGCCAGGACCGCCGCAAACCGGTGGTGCATCCCCGGCAGGTCACCGCCCTCGACCTCGAGGACGTCGTAGCCGTGGCCGGCCAGCAGCGACCGTACCTCCGCCGGATCTTTGCGCCCCAAGACGGTCGGCCCGGCGATCTTCGCGCCGTTGAGGTGCAGAATCGGCAGCACGGCCCCGTCCCGCGCCGGGTTGATGAAGGAGATGCCCTTCCATGAGCCCTCGAGGGGCCCGGTCTCGGCCTCGCCGTCACCGACGACGGCCACCGTCAGCAGCTCTGGGTTGTCCATCACGGAGCCGAAGGCGTGCACGAGCACATATCCGAGCTCGCCGCCCTCGTGGATCGACCCGGGCGTCGTCACCGACACGTGGCTGGGAATCCCGCCCGGCGCCGAGAACTGCCGGAACAGCCGCAGCAGCCCCGCCTCGTCCTGCGACACCGCCGGGTAGATCTCGCTGTAGGTCCCCTCCAGGTATCCGGCGGCGACCAGCGCCGGCCCGCCGTGCCCGGGCCCGGCCAGGTAGATGGCGTGCTGCCCGGTCTGCTTGATGAGCCGGGACAGGTGCGCGTAGATGAACGAGAGCCCCGGACTGGTGCCCCAGTGCCCGAGCAGCCGCGGCTTGATGTCGCCGGCCTCGAGCGGCCGTCGCAGCAGCGGGTTGCCCTGCAGGTAGATCTGCCCGATCGTCAGGTAGTTGTTCGCACGCCACCACGCATCCAGCTGTGCGAGTTCGGCATTGTCAAGCTCGGCCCGCAGGTGCTGTGTCATGACCTCTCCCCGGTGTCGCTCACGGCCTCCACATCTAGGCTGACCGTAGCGGGGGAACCTGAGCAGGGCCGGAGGTCCCGACAAACCCGGGACTCCGCCGTGCGCCGGCCTCGGGTGGACGGCCTCATCGGCGCACGGCGGCGCTCACATCACCAGATTTCTCATCCGGGGGTACTGGAGCCGGAGCCGACGAAACCGCGGACCATCGGCAGCCAGGCCGCGAGGTGCGTGCACGTCAGTTCCCGGAACGGCTCGGCCCGGGCCAGGAACGGGTCAAGGCGGACGCCGGCCGGGTCGAAGGAACCGCGCCGCGAGTGCAGCCATCGCGTGACCGGCTCGTCGACCGGCTCGCTGGGCAGTTCCGGAACGGCAGTGGGCAGGCCGACCGCGAGCGCGACGAGCAGCAGCAACGCCACGGCTTCCGTCGGCGGCCGGTCGAGTGACGCCCGCGCCTTCGCGACCCGGTACACGTTGAGGAACCGCTTCACCCGCCGCGGCGACGACCCGACCAGTGGCGCCACGGCGTCGAGCGCGTCGATCTCGGCCGGGGACAGCTCCAGCGCCCGGGCCGCGAACGTCTCGCTGACCGACGCGGCCGCAGCCGGTGCCGCGTCGGCGTGCGGTTCGGCCGTCGCGTCGCGGACCGTGGCCGGCGATGGCCGCGCCTCGGCCACCGGATGCGCGACTGGTTGCGCAGCGCCCGCGCGAGCAGCGTCGCGTCGACGCCGACGACGACCACGAACAGCGGCAACGCCAGCAGCAGGTGGACTGCCTCCAGGACCCGGACCACGGTCTCGGGCGGGCAGCGGTCGAGGTCGTCGATGTACAGCACGATCCGGTCCACCGGCGCGTCGGCGTCGGCCGCGGCCGCCCGCAGGTACGCGTCGAGGTCGCGCAGGTCGCGGTGGGCCAGCGCGACCATGCCGAGATAGTCGCCGTACTCGTTGCTGGCGGCGCGCTCACTGAGGTACCGCCGCAGCAGCCCAGCCCCGGTGAGCTGCTCGAGTTCAGCCTGCGCGGCGCTCTCCGCGGCCTCCGCGTCGGCCAATCTTCGCTGCGCCGCCTCGACGGCCGCCTCCGCCTCGGCCAGCCGCTGCTGAGCCTCGGCCAGCCGCACGAGCTGCTCAGCCTCGAGTGCGGCGACGCGCTCGTCGATGTGTCGCTGCATCGCCTCGGCCGGCGCCAGTACCCGCCGCACGAGGGCCGCCTGCCGGAACAGCCAGGCGGCCGTGCCGGCGCCGAGCGCCGCCAGCTGCGCCACCCCGGCCACGGCGGGGGCCAGCCACCCTCGCGACCAGTCGACGACGGCGGTCGCCAGGATGCCCGCGGCCGCGACCAAGAGCGTCAGGACCAGACCCAGCACGAGCGGCGAGCGCCACCAGCCACCGGCCGTCGCCAGCTGCCGCCCACGCGAGGCCGCCGCGGATCCCCCCACCGTTCTGGAAGAGCCGTATCGGCCGCCCGTGGGCGGTGAGCTGGGGAGTTGGCAGCCCGCGCGCCCGCACGCGGTTGCGCAGCGGCGGGAAGATGTCGTCCAGTGCCAGCGCTTCCGGGCCGTCCTCGACACCGTCGCGGATCAGGCGGATGAGCTCACCGGTGAGGACGGTGTTCCGCTCACCGGGTTCCGCGATCTCGGTCGCATCCGCGGCGGTCGCGACCAGCAGCGTCGTCGGCCGCCCGGCGAGGCCGGCGATGAGGTGGTCGGCACCGATCTGCCCGAGCTCGGCCCGCTCGGCGTAACAGGAGTCGATGATGATGACCACCCGTTCGGTGGCGCTGGCCGCGACCATCCGGGCGATCTCGCTGAACGCCACGGCGCTGCGCTCGACCCGGTGCACGTCGGAGCTGCGCAGCCCGAGATGGAGGGACCGCCCGTCGGCGCCGAGCAGCCCGTGGCCGGCGAAGTAGATCAGCAAGACGCCAGAGCTGGGCTCGCGCAGCGCCCGCTGGACCTCGTCGAGCACGTCGCCCGGCCGGTGGGCATCCAGCAGCACGTGGCACCGATCCGGCGGCAGGCCCCAGTGGAGCGGATCCGTCAGCTGCTCCTGCGCACGACGGTCAACGCCCAGCCACCCCCGACCAGGAAGGCGCTGCGGTCCTCGTCGGGTCGGGCATCGGAGAGCAGACGGTCCACGCCGGCCTCGATCGACATCAGCGAACGCTATTCGGAAGTGTCCTCCGGTCGCTTCGGGCAATCGGCGGACCGCGTTCCGGCGTAGCGGTCCGCGATGGCGGCGGCGCGGTTGTGCAGGGCGGTGCGCAGCCAGGCCGGGTGAGGGCTTCGGCGCCCGCGGCGAGCTGCCACAGCGCCCACTCGGCGTGCCGGCGGTCCTGGAAGGTGACCTCCAGGCGCAGCCGGCCGTCCGCGTCGGTGTCCTGTGCGAGCACGGCGAGGGCGGTGGCGGTGAGCTCGTCGCGCTGGGCCTGGGCCAGGTCGACCTGGTCGGGGCGGTCGGCCGGGTCGGCGAGCGGCTCCGCGGCGGGGATTCTCGACAGCCGATACGTGCGGTCCGCGCCGGCCGGTCAGTTCGGTCTGGAAGCCGGGCAGCAGCGCGAAGCCACCGTGCCGGCCGCGTTCGGATACAACCAGGGTGAGGTGGTCGCCGGGGCGCGCCGGACGGCGAACCGCGGCACCCCGGTGATCTGGCCGCCCAGCCGGCGCTCAGCCTCGACAATCTGGAGGCGGTCCTCGGCGCGGCGCGGATGTCCTGCTGGTCGAGCCGGAGGCCCCGGCCGTCGCGTGACGGCCGGGCGTGGTGCCGACGATGGCGCTGAAGGCGGCGATGAAGCCGCTCGGGTTGGCCCACCCGCAGGCGTGCGCCACTCGGGTCGTGTCGTGGCCCTCGGCCAGCAGCACGAGCGCGTGGGCGACGCGGAGCTGGGTGCGCCACTCGTAGAACGTCATGCCGAGCTCGTCGTGGAAGAGCCGGCTGAGGGTACGCGCACCGGCGCCCACGGACCGGCCGAGTACGGCGAGGGAGCTGCTGTCGGCCGGGTCGGCGTCGAGGATGCGGGCGACGGCCCGGAGCCGGTCGTCGCGCGGCTCCGGCAGGTGCAGGGGCTGCTCGGGCGCTTCGCGCAGCTCGTCGGCCAGGACCCGGTGCAGGCGGGCCCGCGCACCCCGGTCGAGGCCGGGCCGGTCGGTGAGGGCCAGGAGGACCTCGCGGGCCAGGCCGGAGGCGAGGTACACGGCCGGGTGCGCGGGCAGCTGCCGGGTCAGGGCCGGTGGCAGGAACACGATCCGCATGTCGGTCTCGCCGTGGGCGCGGTGGTGGTGCGGGGACCGGGGCGGCACCCAGGCGACCCGGTTGGCCGGGACGATCGAGGTGCCGCGCCCGGTGTGCACGGACAGGACGCCGGCGGCCGCGTACACCAGGTGGCCGCGCGGGTGGGTGTGCTCCGCGCTCGTCCCGCCCGACGGCCACCGGTGCACACCGCCGGACGGCCAGATCCGGGATTGGCGGGCTACGGGCATGACTCGGCATGCTATCGGTAGGCGGCCACCCGGGTGCGGGCCGACAGTGCAGGCATGACAACGACGATGCGGGCAGTGGTCTGTGTGCGGGCGGGCGGCCCGGAGGTGCTGCGGACACAGGATCGGCCGGTACCGGCGGTGCGGCCCGGCTGGAGCCTGGTGCGGGTGATGGGCGCCGGTCTCAACCGTTCGGAGCTGCGGACCCGGCAGGGGCACTCGCCGGGCGTGCGGTTCCCGCGGATCCTGGGCATCGAGTGCGTGGGCGTCGTGGCCGCCTCCACCGATCCCGGGCTGCCGGAGGGCGCGACCGTCGCGGCGGTGATGGGGGAGATGGGCCGCGCGTTCGACGGTGGCTACGCCGAGTGCGCGCTGCTGCCCAACGAGCTGCTGATGCCGGTGACGACGACGCTGCCGTGGCCGGTGCTGGCGGCGCTGCCGGAGACGTACCTGACCGCCCGGGGCGCCCTCGACACGCTCGGCCCGCGGCCGGGGGAGCGGCTGCTGATCCGGGGCGGCACGTCGTCGGTGGGCCTGGCCGCCGCGTCGATCGCGCACGGCGACGGCGTCGAGGTCGCGGCCACGACCCGCCGGGCCGGGAAGGCGGCCGCGCTGCGGGCCGCCGGAGCCGCCCACGTCCTCCTCGACGGCGGCGGGCCGCTGTCCACCCCGTGGCCGGAAGGCCCGGACCACGTCCTGGACCTCGTCGGGGCGAGCACGGTCGCCGGGTCGCTGCGCCTGGTCCGGCGGGGCGGGACGGTGTGCGTGGCGGGTTCGCTCAGCGGCTGGCTGGTCCCGGCGTTCGAGCCGATCGCGATGATCCCGTCCGGCACCCGCCTCACCGCGTTCCACAGCGACGACGCCAAGGGCCGCCCGGGCGCGGCCGTCCTGCAGCGCGTCATCGACAACGTCGAGGCGGGCGTGTACCGCGCGAACATCGACCGGGTCGTCACCCTGGACGAGGTGGCCGACGCCCACCGGTACATGGAGGACGATCGGGCCGCGGGCAAGGTGGTCATGACGGGAACCGGGCGCTGAACGCGGCCCGGACCGGGGCGCCCCGGGCGTGGTCGAGCACGGCGAACACCACCTCGTCGAAGCAGCCGGCGCTGGCGGTCAGGGCGTCGGCGAACGCGGCCGCCACCGTCGGCGGGTCGTTGCGGAAGACGCCGCAGCCCCACGCGCCGAGCACCAGCCGCCGGTGGTGGCCGGCCGCGGCCACGGCGAGCACGCGCCGGGCCCGCGCGGCGAGGACGGCCGCGACCCGGGCGGCGCGCGCGGCCGGCAGGGCGCCCCGGTTGGGAGCGGCGGCGGTCAGGAACGAGACGTGGTACGGCGTCTCCAGGAGCCGGCCGTCGTCGTCGCGGAAGACCGGGACGCCGGGGGAGAGGATCACGCTGTCGGTGTAGAGGTTGTCGCTGCGGGCCCGGTGCTGCGTGTAGAAGCGCGGGACCGCGTTGAGGCAGCTGAACAGGGCGGACGCGCGGGCCAGGTCCTCCTCCTGGGCCCGGGCACCGGTGCGGAAGCCGCCGCCCGGGTGCTTGGCCGAGGCGAAGACGAGCGCGGCCACGTCGCCGTCGCGGGCCAGGCGGTGACCGGCCGCCAGGGTGCTCTCCGCGGTCACCGAGATCCGCGGCGGCGGCCCCGGCGGCGGTGGGGGCGGGAGCGGCTCGCCGGGCGGGTACAGGCGGGTGCCGGCGACCGCCGCCCGGATCGCCGGGGCCAGGTCGACACGGCCGCCGCCGGGGGTGCGGTAGCCGGCGGCGTGGAGGATCCGCATCGTCTCGCCGGCGATGGCCCGCAGATTCGCGCTCACGCCGACCGATTCTGACCGGCCGGCCGGAGCCGGGCGACTCGATTTCGCGCGCGCTCAGGCGGCGACGGGCTGGGCCAGCAGGCGGAGCAGCTCGTCCGGCGGCATCGGGCGGTGGAAGTGGTAGCCCTGTGCGTAGCGGTAGCCCAGGCCGTACAAGTGCCGCGCCTGTTCTTCGGTTTCGACGCCCTCCGCGACGGCCCGCAGGTGCAGGCCCTCGGCGATCTGCAGGAGGGCGGTGGCGATGACCGCGGGTGAGCCGCCGGCGGCGATCTCGTCGACGAAGCTCTTGTCGACCTTCAGGACGTCGACCGGGCAGATCCGCAGGAGGCCCAGCGACGAGTGCCCGGTCCCGAAGTCGTCCAGGGCGATCCGCAGGCCCATGTCGCGCAGGGTGTTGACCGAGGCCAGGGCCAGGTCGTCGTCGAAGACCGCGGTCTCGGTGACCTCGACGGTGAGGCGGGCCGGGCCGGCGCCCGTCTCGTGCAGGACGCGGCGGACGGTGGCCGGGAAGTCGGGGTCGCGCAGCTGGCGGGCGGAGACGTTGACCGAGATGCGGATCGGGGCGTCCAGCGCCAGCCCGTCGAGGCGGACGGCCTGGACGCACGCTTCACGGAGGATCCACTCGCCGAGCGGGCCGATCAGGCCGGTGCGTTCGGCGACCGGGATGAACACCGACGGCGGGACGCGGCCGGGCCAGCGGATCAGGGCCTCGGCCGCCTCGATGCCGCCGTCGGGGAGGCGGACGATCGGCTGGTACACCATCCGCAGCTCACCGGCGTCCAGGGCGCGGCGCAGCTCGGCGCCGAGGCGGGCGTCCTCGGTCGCGGCCG
Organism: Dactylosporangium sp. NPDC051541; assembly: GCF_044454505.1. NCBI lineage: Bacteria > Bacillati > Actinomycetota > Actinomycetes > Micromonosporales > Micromonosporaceae > Dactylosporangium > Dactylosporangium sp. NPDC051541. The sequence continues at coordinate 6,988 of NZ_JBITDU010000036.1, read as the reverse complement.
CGTCGAGCTCGGGCCGGTAGCGGGCGGTGCGGTGCTTGCCGCGGTCCTTGGCCGCGTACATGGCGACGTCGGCCCGGCGCAGCAGCTCCCGGGCGTCGGCCCCGCCGGCCGCGCTGGTGAGCCCGGTGCTGGCCCGGATCATCAGCTCCACGTCCCCGGCGACCAGCGGCTGCTGCAACGCCTCCGCGACGTTCGCCACCAGGGCGTCGGCCTGCTCGGTACCGGCGTCGAGCAGGATCGCGAACTCGTCGCCGCCGAGGCGGACCACGGTGCCGGCGGCACCGACGACGCCGGTCAGGCGGGCCGCGACCGCGCGCAGCAGCTCGTCGCCGACGTTGTGCCCGAGGCGGTCGTTGACCTGCTTGAAGTCGTCGAGGTCGATGAGGGCCAGGTGGAGGCGGTCCGGCGGCGTGGCGGCCATCTCCTCCATGCGGCGGCTGAGCAGGCGGCGGTTGCCCAGGCCGGTCAGGGCGTCCTGGGCGGCCTGGCTGGCGAGCTGGTCGCGGGCATCGGAAAGCTGGGCGACGGTACGGTCGACCGTCGCGAGCAGCCGCGCGTTGTCCCGGAACGCGTGGATCTGCCGGGCCACGACGAGCAGCGTGAGCAGCACGGTCCCCACGGTCAGGACGCGGCCGTCAGGCCCGTTGCCGGCAGCGAGCAGCAGCCCGTTGGCGACGGCCACGGCCAGGTAGGGCACGATGCTCCAGCGCCGGGCCGGCAGCGGCGGTGGTGGCGGGAGGTCGGCCGCGCGGCGCTGGCGGTCGGCCGCGAGCGTGATGAAGACGCACGCGAGGGCGACTGTCGCGTGGGCATCGCTGATCGCCGGGTAGGCCGCGTAGATCGGCGCCATCGCCCCGGCGGTCGCGGCGACGACGGTGGCCGCGGCCAGGATGCGCAGGGCGCCACGCTCGACCGCGCCGATGCCGGTCGAGCTGAGCTTCACGAACACGGCGATGGAGGCGCAGCCGGCCACGACGGCGACGACGGCCGGCCACACCGAGCCCGAGACCTTGGCCCAGGCTTCCGCGTCGCGGAAGGAGAAGTGCCAGGCCAGCAACGCCACCGTGATCATGACGGTGCCGCTGTCGAGGACGATCTGGAGGGTACCGCCACGCTGCGCACGGGCCGCCGGGAGCCGGAGGAGTCCCCATTGCGTGATGAAGGAGGCGCTGATGAAGCAGCCGAGGGTCAGCGCGCTGAGGCGCTGCGAGGGCGCGCCGGGGCCGCCGAGCGCGTCGTAGGCGTTGCTGAGCGCGCCCGCGCCGAGCATCGCGGAGGAGATGGCGACGTGGCGCCAGAAGCGCCGGGCGGCGCCACCGGCCTTGGCGGCCCGCCAGCACTCGGCGGCCGCGACCCCGGCGAGCACCGGCAGCGTCGCCCAGCCGATCAGCGGGGCCTGCCACCGGTGCAGCAGCACCCCGGTGAGCCAGCCGGCCAGCACGACCGCGGCGACGGCCCCGGACAGCAGGCCGGCAGTGAGCCGGAACGGCCGGACGTCGCCAGTCACCGGAAGATCCTCTCGTACGTCATGACTCGCACGTCATCGGCGGGCCGGGCGGCGACCTGAGCGATTGCCGGATCGCGGGATTGGGTAGAGATGCGGGCATGGGACTGACTGACGACGACATCACCACGACTTCCTCTTCACACAGCCACTCCGAGCACCACTCGAGCTCGTCGCACCACGCCAGCGTCAACGGCGTGCCGACCGTGGACGACGATCACGAGGAGCACGTGGTCCGCGACCACGTGTCCGGCGAGGGCCCCAACGACGGCGGCGCGGACCCGCACGGCACCGACGGTGGTGCCGATGGTGGCGCTCAGCTCTGACCTGCGTCTCCTACCAGCTTCGACCAAGGCCGACCCGGCAACGGGTCGGCCTTTTGCATGTAGACGTTGACGAATAGGTCAGATTCTGCAACCTTATAGACCCAGTCCCCGCAAAAACTCAGCAGAGATCTGCAACTTCCGGTGAGCGCACCGCCAACCGCCTGCCGGCGCACACCCCTACACCGCCCGATTCCGCGCGCGCCTCCGCCAAAGCGCCGCCGCCGTGTGCCTCCGCACGCGACGCGCGGCCCGGCCGCCGGGTCGGGCATCCCGCGCTGTCATCTGAACGGAGCAGAGGACAACCATGCCCAGAAGAAGACTCACGGCCGGTGCCCTGACGGTCCTGCTGGCCGCCGCCGGCGCCGTCGGCCTCGTCGCCGCCCCGCCCGCCCTCGCCGCCGGCGGCCCCAACCTGGCCCAGGGCCGGACCGCGACCGCCAGCAGCGCCAACAGCCCGTATGTGGCGAGCAACGTCACCGACGGCAACCAGGGCAGCTACTGGGAGAGCGCCAACAACGCGTGGCCGCAGTGGATCCAGGTCGACCTGGGCTCCGCGATCAGCGTCGACCAGGTCAAGCTCAAGCTCCCGACCGGCAGCTGGGGCGCGCGCACGCAGACCGTCGCGCTTTCGGGCAGTACCGACGGAAACAGCTTCTCGCAGTTGTCGGCCGCCTCCGGACGACTCTTCGATCCCGCGAGCGCGAACACCGTGACCATCGGGTTCACCGCCGCCTCCGTCCGCTACGTGCGGGCGACGATCACCGCCAACACGGGGTGGCCGGCCGGGCAGCTGTCCGAGTTCGAGGTGTACGGCGCGACCACCACGACCAACCCGCCGACCGCGCCCGGCAGCCTGGCCTACACCGAGCCCGGCAACGGGCAGATCAAGCTGACCTGGACCGCGTCCTCGTCGTCGCTCGGCATCGGCGGGTACACCGTGTACGCCAACGGCACCGCCCGGGCCACGGTCGCCGCGGGCACCCTCACCTACACCGACACCCAGCCCGCGGGGACGACGGTCGAGTACTTCGTCCGGGCCCGCGACACCGCCGGTACCGAGAGCGCCGACAGCAACCACGTCACCCGCAACGGCAGCACCCAGCCGCCGGGCGGCACGAACCTGTCGCAGGGCAAGCCGGTCGACGCGAACTCCTCGGTGTTCGGCTTCGTCGCCGCCAACGCCGTCGACGGGAACGTCGCCACCTACTGGGAGTCGAACGGGTACCCGGGGACGCTCACCGTCCACCTGGGCGCGAACGCCGACATCAACTCGATCGTCGTGCGGCTCAACCCGGACACGGCGTGGGGCGCGCGCACCCAGGCGATCACCGTCCTGGGCCGGGAGCAGTCCGCGACCGGGTTCACGACGCTCAAAGCACAAGCCAACTACGCATTCGCTCCCGGGGGTACGCAGAACACGGTGACGATCCCGGTGACGGCCCGCGTCGCCGACGTCCAGCTGCAGTTCGCCGCCAACACCGGCGCGCCCGGCGGCCAGGTCGCCGAACTGCAGGTGTTCGGGGCGATGGCGCCGAACCCGGACCTCGTCGTCAGCACCGCGTCCTGGTCGCCGGCCGCGGTCAACGAGACGACCGCGATCACGCTGTCAGCCACGGTGCGCAACAACGGTACCGCCGCCGCATCTGCGACAACCGTCAACTTCGCACTCGGCGGCTCCGTCGCCGGCACGGCCAACGTCGGTGCCCTCGCCGCCGGCGCGTCCACGACCGTCACCTTCAACGCCGGCACCCGCCCGATCGGCAGCTACCCGCTGACCGCCACGGTCGACCCGGCCAACACGGTCGTCGAGCAGAACAACGACAACAACAGCTTCACCACCGCGAGCCCGCTCGTCGTGACCCAGGCCCCCGGCCCGGACCTGCAGGTGACCGCGGTCGCCTCCAACCCGGCCAGCCCGGCCGCCGGGGCCGCGGTCTCGTTCGTCGTCTCGATCGCCAACACCGGCACCACCGCGGTCAGCGCGACCACCGTGACCCGGGTGACCGCCGGCGCCACCACGCTCAACACCAACACCGGCGCGATCGGCGCCGGGCAGAGCGTCAACGTGGCCATCAGCGGCACCTGGACGGCGGTGTCGGGCGGGGCCACGATCGTCGCCACCGCCGACGCCACCAACGTCGTCGCCGAGACCCACGAGGACAACAACTCCCTGTCGAAGTCCATCGTGGTCGGACGCGGGGCCGCGGTGCCCTACACCGAGTACGAGGCCGAGTCCGCCAGCTACACCGGCACCCTGGTGACCGCCGACTCGCTGCGCACGTTCGGGCACACCAACTTCGGCACGGAGAGCTCGGGCCGGGCGTCGGTGCGGCTGACGAGCACCGGGCAGTACGTCGAGTTCACCTCCACCAACCAGTCCAACTCCATCGTCGTGCGCAACTCGGTGCCCGACTCGCCCGCCGGCGGCGGCCAGGACTACACGCTCAGCCTCTACGCCAACGGCACGTTCGTGCAGAAGCTCACCCTGTCGTCACACTTCAGCTGGCTGTACGGCACCAGCGACGACACCGAGTCCCTGTCCAACAGCCCCGGCCCGGACGCGCGCCGGCTCTTCGACGAGGCCCACGCGCTGCTGACCCAGAGCTACCCGGCGGGCACGAAGTTCAAGCTGCAGCGCGACAACGGCGACAACGCGTCGTTCTACTACATCGACCTCGTCGACCTCGAGCAGGTCGCACCGCAGCTGTCCCAGCCGGCCGGATGCACGTCGATCACGCAGTACGGCGCCGTGCCGAACGACGGCGTCGACGACACCGCCGCCATCCAGCGGGCCGTCATGGACGACCAGAACGGCGTCATCAGCTGCGTGTGGATCCCCGCCGGGCAGTGGCGGCAGGAGCAGAAGATCCTGACCCCGGACCCGACCCGCGGCCAATACAACCAGAAGGGGATCCGCAACGCCGTCATCAAGGGCGCCGGCATGTGGTACTCCCAGCTGTACACGACCACCGAGCCGCAGAACGTGACCGGGAACATCAACCACCCGCACGAGGGCAACGTCGGCTTCGACATCGACGACAACGTGCAGCTCTCCGACATCGCCATCTTCGGCGGCACCACCAACCGCAAGGACCGCGGCCACGGCCTCAACGGCCGCTTCGGCCAGAACACCAAGGTGTCGAACGTGTGGATCGAGCACACGAACGTCGGCGCCTGGGTCGGCCGCGACTACAGCGACACCCCCGCATACTGGAACCCGGCCATCGGCCTGGAATTCTCCGGCATGCGCATCCGCGACACCTACGCCGACGGCATCAATTTCTCCAACGGCTCCCGCAACTCCAAGGTGTTCAACTCGTCGTTGCGCACCACGGGCGACGACTCCCTCGCCGTCTGGTCCAGCACCTACGTCAAGGACCAGTCGGTCGACATCGGCCACGACAACCACTTCACGAACAACACCATCCAGCTCCCGTGGCGCGCCAACGGCATCGCCATCTACGGCGGCTACGGCAACGGCGCGGAGAACAACCTCATCGCCGACACGATGAACTACCCGGGCATCATGCTGGCCACCGACCACTCCCCGATCCCGTTCTCGGGCACGACGGTCCTGGCCAACAACGGCCTGTACCGTTGCGGCGGCGTATTCTGGGGCGAGCAGCAGAAGTTCGGCGCGATCACCCTCTTCGCCCCCGGCGCCGACATCCCGGGCGTCACCATCCGCGACACGGACATCAGCGACTCCACCTACGACGGCATCCAGTTCAAGGCCGGCAGCGGCCAATACCCGAACGTCGCCATCACCAACGTCCGCATCGACAAGTCCAACAACGGAGCCGGCATCCTGGCGATGGGCAGCGCCCGCGGCAGCGCCACCCTGACCAACGTCACGATCACGAACTCCGCGACGGGCAGCGTCGTGAAGGAGCCCGGCTCCCAGTTCGTCTTCAACGGCACGCCGAATTAGCTGTTCCTTCGAAACGGTGGGGGAGGCTTCGCCTCCACCCACCGTCACGTGATCGACAACTGAAGAGGTCTCCGGTATGTGGCTCCGCGACCACGCGACCGCATACCGGAGACTTCGCAACTGCGGCCGGCGGAGCGCTCACCGGCGTATGCGAGCCACGTCAGTGCCTGACACCCAGGCAGCAGTACGCCGCCCAGATGAGCGGCAGAGCCTTGTTCATAGCCGGCCCGGGCATCCTGTCGTCGTGCAGGTCGGCGAGGTCGGCGAAGCAAGTCCCGGCGCATGCCCAGCAGCGGCAACGGAAGCTGCGTCACGACGTTGCCGGCGACAACCAGCGAGCGCGGCCGGTCGGGCGCTGCGGCCAGCAGGACCGTCCGTAGTGCTTCGGGTATGAGCATGTCGCCGAGTTCGGCGGCGGTGCGGCGGGCGATGATCCGGACCCTGCTGGTGACCTCGATGCGCGCGCCGGGCTAGACGTTGCCGAGATCTGCGGCCAGGTCGTCGGATACCCGAAGGTCCCGCCGCACAGATTCGCGGAACGCGTTGATGGCAACCTCGAATTCCTGTTTCGCGTGAGTCCAAGCATCGTGACTCGGCTCCGTGATCAGCCCTCGGGCGAACCACTCGATCCGCCAGAGGGCCTGGTTGACCTTGCGCAGAGCTTCGACCACCTCTTTGGGGCCGAGGAGGAGGACGCGCTCGGCGGAGATGCTCCTGTGGGCCTCGGCCTCCGCGAGGAGTGGAAGCCCCTCGTCCTTCGAGAGGGCGATCGGGAGCTTGGGGTCGAGGCCGCTGTCGCCCAGCATCCGACGGGCAATCGACCGCATCGTTTTCACGTCATCCAGATATGCGACGTAGACGTCCAGCTTTCGCTCGGCTCTACGTTGCACCTGATCACGCCGATGCCTCACCCGCTCGTTGAGTGCGCCTGCCGCATACGATGTGACGGCACCGAGCAAGACGGCAAGCAGGGTCATCAGCTGGTTCGCCACCGAAGCGTCCCTTCATCCGGGTGAGCTTCACGGGAGTCAGTGTGCGGCATGACGGCAAGCCTGGCGGTAGTCAGGAAACAGCCGCCGCCCGTTTCGTGGGAGCGCGGCGGCTACGGCGCAATCGTCCAGCGCGCGAGAACGCCTAGTACTGCAACGGCAGGTCGTGGCTCCGCTCGTGCTGGCTCGTTGACTGGTTGTGGTCGATGTTGAGCTGGTCGGGTCGTGGGATGCCGGG
>NZ_JBITDU010000035.1:0-36599 GCF_044454505.1 Dactylosporangium sp. NPDC051541 | reverse complement strand
GCCGCGTTCATCCCCACCCCCCCCACCCCCCAGAAAACCCCCCCCCACCCCCCCCCAACCCCCCACAAACCCCCTGTGTTGGGGGCGGGCCCCCCGCCCCCCCCCCCCACGAGCCGTACCCGCACAACGCACCTACCTTGGCGCAATGTCGACGGCTTTCGGGCTTGGGATCGATTTCGGTACCTCCAACACGGTGGCCCTGATGCGCTGGCCCGACGGCCGCGTCCGCCCGCTGCTGTTCGACGCGTCCCCGCTGCTGCCCTCGGCCGTGTTCGCCACCGCCGGCGGCGCCCTGGTCGTCGGCGGCGACGCGCTGCACCACGCCCGGTTCGACCCCGCCGCGCTGGCCTCCAACCCGAAGCAGCACATCGACGAGCTGACGGTCCTGCTCGGGGCCCGCGAGGTGGACGTCACCGAGCTCTTCGCCGCGGTGTTGCGGCACGTCGCCGCCGAGGCCCGCCGGGTGGCCGGCGACGGTCCGATCACGGCCGCCGTGACCCACCCGGCCGCGTGGGCCGCCTCGCGCCGGCAGGTCCTGGCCGCGGCGGCGGCCGCGGCGGGCCTGAACGACCTGGGCGGCGGCCCGGTGCGGTACGTGACCGAGCCGGTCGCCGCGGGGCACTCCTTCACCACCATGCTGGACCGGCCCGCGAGCCCGGGCCGGGCGCTGGTCGTGTATGACCTGGGCGCCGGCACCTTCGACGCGGCTGTCCTCGTGCGCGACGGAGCCGGCTTCACCGTCGCCGGCACGGACGGCCTCCCCGACGTCGGCGGCCTGGACATCGACGCGGCCGTCGTCCGCTGGATCGGCGAGCGCCACGCGCCGCAGGACCCGGCCCTGTGGTCGCGGCTGACGGACGGCCAGGACGACGACGCGCTCCGCCAACGGCGCATGCTCTGGAACGACGCCAAGGTGGCCAAGGAGATGCTGTCACGAGCCCCGGCGGTGGTACTGCACATGCCCGCGCCCCTGCACGTCGACGCTCAGCTCACCCGCGACGAGTTCGAGGCCCTCGCGAAACCGCTGGTGGAGCGGACCGTGCAGACCACCGCGGCGCTGATCCACCGCTGCGGCCTGTCGCACGGTGACGTGCACGGCATCGTGCTGGTGGGCGGCGGCAGCCGGATCCCGCTGGTCGCGACGATGCTGCACCGGTCCCTGGGTATCGCGCCCACCGTCACGGAACAGCCGGAGATCGTGGTCGCCGAGGGCGCCCTGGGGTCGCTCCAGCGGCCGTCCCCGCCGAAAACACCGCCCGCGCCGTCCTCGCCTCGCCCGGCCGCGGCGTCCGGCCCGAGTTCGGCGTCGTGGCCGACCCCGGCGCCCGGTGCCGCGTCGACGCCCGGTCCGGCCCCGACCACGCACGGCCGGGCCGCGCCCGACCGCACACGGGGCCGGCTCTACCAGACGGGCCAGTATCCGGTCGTCGAACCGAGCCCGCCGGCACCGGAGCCCACCCCGCCATCACAGCCATCACAGCCATCACAGCCGTCGTCGCCGTTGCCGCACGTGCCGCCGCGATACGTGCCGCCTCCGGCCGGGGGCCCGGTTGCACCGCCGGTCGCCGACGCCGCCGCCACCGGGCGCGTGAAGCCGGTCTGGACGCCGAACCCCGAGCCGCCGCCGCAACGGGAGCGGACAGCCGATCACCGCCCGCCCAACACGAGCACGTCGCGCACGAGCACGTCGCGCACGAGCACGTCGCGCACGAAAGCGCCGCGGTCGCCCGTGCCGTCGTCGCTGCCGGCCCGGGTCGGCCGCGGACTGCGCCGGAAGGCCGTCAACGCCGGTGTCGTCGGGCTGGCGATCCTGGCCGGTGCGCTCGCGGCGTACGTGGTGGCGCAGCGTATCGACGTCAACCTCCCGCCGCCGGGGGAGAGCCGGGCCGCTGCCAGCTCCACCGCCGGCACTGCGGTGACGGTCACCGCGGTGCCGGACGGAGCGGCCGAAAGCCCGGTGATCTCGAAGACGACGAAGGGCGCGGACAAGCCGGTGACCGTCTCCGTTCCCGGCGTCGTCGGCCTGAGCGAGCAGGACGCGAAGCGCAAGATCGAGGCCAACGGACTGGTCGCGGAGATCGATTACAGCCGGACGGACGGGTCGAACCGGGCGTGGGTGGTGCTCAGTACCAGCCCCGGCGCCGGTGAGCCGATCGCGAAGGGCGGTACGGTCACCGTGCGCATGGGCCCGGCGGCGGGCGTGACGACGAGCCCGTCCGTGCACGAGGATGTCGAGGCGTCACCGACCTGCCGGCCGCCCAAGATCATCGTCGCCGGCCAATGCCTCGGCGCGTGAGCCCGGCCACCACGGCCGTCAATAGCCGATGCGGAAGGTCGCGTCCTGCTTGTCGGTCGTCGCCGAGCCGCTGGTGATCGGGTCGATGCGCAGCACATAATTCGAGTGGCGCAGGTACCGGTCGGGAAAGTTGTACGAGCGGAACGACGTCCACGACGAGTCCGCGAAGCCCGCCGCCTTGTAGAACGTCGCGTCGCCCTTGAACGCGGCCGTGCCGTCGCTCGCCGCCAGCTGCAGCGCGTAGTTGTAGTGTCGCAGGTAACGGTCCGGATAGTTGACCGAGCGGAACGAGACGCCGGACGAGTCGGCCAGGCCGGGAACCAAGGTCCAGAGCTGGTCCTGGTACGGGTCGAACGGATACGAATCGATGCGTCCGACGTTGTTCGCGTGCCGGATGTAGCGGTCCGGGAAGTTGTAGGACTTGATCCGGTTCCAGGCCGGCGTGCCCCACTTCGAAGTCAGCGCGGACAGTTCGGCTGACGTGATCGGCGTGATGCCCGGGTGCTTGGAGTTGAGCGGCTGGGTGTATGCGCGGTCGTTGATCTGGCTCCAGGAGCCGCTGGCCACGTCGGAGGTCTGCCAGCAGAAGAAGCGGCCGTTGGGGCTCCACGTGTCGCCCCACATGTACCAGGTGTTGGCGGTGTTCGACTTGACGATCTGGGGCGCCTCGACGCCCCGGCCCGGGCCGATGCCGCTCGTGTAGATACTGAAACTTCCCGGGTTCAGCGTGCTTGAGCGAGTACCGAGCAGCGTGCTGTTGGTGTTGTTCTTGAAGTACATGTAATTGACGCCGTTGACGCTGACGAAGTCGCCGTCGATGGCGTCGTAGCCGGGGTCGAAGAACGTCTGCGGACTCGAGGCCGTGACGAAGTCGCTCGTGTAGTTGACCATCAGCACGTTGTGTCCGCCGGTCACGGCCGAGTAGACGACCGCGTACTGGCCGCGGCCGGCGTCCCAATAGGCCTCCGGGGCCCAGGCGTGGGTGGCGAGGGAGTGGACTTTCAGGAGCCGGTACCCGCTGAAGGTGCGCAGATCGGTGGAGTCCCAGACGTGGATGTATTGACTCTGGTAGTTCCAGTCGGTCCCGTTGAGGTCGGTGGCGAGCACGACGAAGCCGCCGCTCTGCTTGCGCAGGATGAACGGGTCGCGCAGGCCTTTGCTGCCCAGCGTCGGCGTGACGACCGGGCTGTTCTGGTTGAGCGGGGTCCAGTTCAGGCCGTCCGCGCTCACGGCGAGGTGCAGGCCGTAGTTCGCGGCGGCCATGGTCGGGGACTCGGTGAAGTACGCCATGACGTATCCGGCGTAGGTGGCGGCGAACGCGTCCTCGGGACGCGGCAACGCGGCACCGGCGACGGCGGCGCCTGCGGCGGACAGCAGGGTACGACGTTTCAAGTGATCACCTCAGGGGCTTGTTATCGCAATCAATTGGCGGTCGGGCGTGGAGGTCAGGCGGCGGCGCGGGACCAGAGCTGGTTGTTGCCGCCGTTGCAGGTGTACTGGGAGATGTCGACGCCGTCGGCGGTGCCGGCGGCGACCACGTCCAGGCACTTGCCGCTGTGCCGGGCGATCAGCTGGAAATAGCTCCCGCTGGCCTGCCACTTCCACTGCTGGTTGGTGCTGCCCGACGTACACGTGTACTGGACGATGTTCGCCCCGTCGGCGGTCGAGGCGCTCGCCACGTCCAGGCACTTGCCGCTGTACTGGTTGACGACGCGGACGTAGCCGCCGCCGACGTCCTCGAAGGCCCACTTCTGGTTGGCGCCGCCGTTGCTCGCGTACTGCTTGATCTCGGCACTGTTCGCGACCGACGAACTGACGACGTCCATCACCCGGCCACTGTTGCGGTTCGTCACCCGGTAATGCGTCAGCGTCGCGTTGCCGCCGCCGTCCAGGCCCCATGAGTAGCGCAGCTGGTCGCGGCCCGACGCGCTGGTCGTCGACAGGCCGAGACTGGTGCCGCTGCCGGTGATCTCCTGCAGCCGGTACGGGTCGGCGATGCGGACGCCGGGCCAGTACACGGTGCCCATGCCCAGGGCCCGGGCCTCGGCCGCGGTGCCGCGGATGAACGCCACGAAGCTGTCCGAGGTGGACGGTGCGTCGTAGTTGCGCCCGTCGGTCATCGGCGCGCCGAACTCGGTGATGAGGGTGCGGCTCGCGTAGGCGCCGATGCTGGTGCGCAGGCTCTCCCGCCACGCGTCCTCGGTGATGCGGCCGGCGTCGAAGAACTGGTAGGTGTGCCGCGAGATCAGGGTGCCGGCGAAGCGGCTGTCGTCGCCGATCGTCGTGATCCGCTGGTTGTAGCCGGCGCCGCTGACGATGATGCGGCCCCGCGGCACGCCCGGGTAGTTGGACAGCCACTGCGCCGCGACGTTCTTCCAGTCGGCGTCGCTGTACCCGTGCGGCTCGTTCATCGGCTCGAAGTACACATTGCCATTGCTTTGGTACTTGCCGACGATCGTCGCCCACATCGACCAGAACTGGGTCGTGTTGTCGACGAGCCCGTCCCGGGAGTTGTCGGCCTCCCAGTAGCTCAGGATGACCCGCATGCCCTTGGCCGTCGCGGCGTCGATGGCGCCGGTGTAACTGTTCCAGTAGGAGCCGGAGACGGTCGGGTAGTTCACCGGCATCCGGACCGTGTTGGCGCCGAGGTTGTTCTGGAAGCCGGTCAGGATGCCGTTGGCCTTCGCCTGCGTCGTCGCGTAGCTGTCGGACGTGCTCAGCCCGCCCAGCACGAGCGTGTCGTTGACGAAGTTGTCCCGCTGGTCGGCCCAGTTGACCCCGCGGAAGTCGCTGGTGGCCGCGTGCGCGGGGGCGGCCGCCGCGACCAGCGCACCGGCCGTGAGCAGGGCCGCCGCCAGGGTGGCGGTGAGCGTGCGGCGCCTTCGTGCGTGCATGGTTCTCTCCGTTCCACAACCATCGATGCCTGAGCGCCATCGAAGTCGAGTGCGGGCCGGTCGCGCCACGAGCCGAACGCAGGAGTTCAGCAACGTTCAGAATCGAACATGCCGGGCTTGCGCACCAGTGACAGCGACGAGCGGCGTACGACCAGCTCGGGTGCGACGAGTACCCGCTGCGACGGGCGCCGGTCCCCGTCGATCAGCCGCGACACCATGAGCTCGACCGCGAGCCGGCCCACGTGGTGCTTCGGCGGGCGGACCGCGGTCAGGGCCGGCTCGGCCAGGTGCGCGACCTCGTCGTCGTAGGAGACGAGGGCCAGGTCGTCGGGGATGGCCACGCCGTGCTCCGCGCAGAACTGGGCGACCGACATCGCATCGGGGTCGCTGTGCACGATGAGCGCCGTGATCAGCGCCCGCCGGCACTCGGCGAGGAGGTCACGGATGATGCGGCGATGCTCCCGCGCGGCCAGGGCCACGGACTCGCGCACGACCATCGTGTCGGCGATGGAAAGTTCCACGCACGCCGACCGCCAGCCCTGCAGCAGATGCTCGGAGGTGGGGCTGCCGCGGGACAGCACGAGCCCGATCCGCCGGTGCCCCTGCTGATGCAGATGGTGTACCGCTATCTCGGCCCCGAGTGCATGGTCGCTCCGGACCCATTCCAGCTGCCGCGGCGTGGCCGTCCACCGGTGCGGCTGGCGCTCGATGAGGATCGTCGGCACCGGCAGCCGCCCGATCCAGTCGATCATCTCCGCGTCCAGGCTGGGCGCGAGCAGCAGCCCCTGCACCTGGTTGCCCTCGACCAGCCGGGAGATCTGGCGCCGGTCCTCGTCCGGGTCGTACGACGAGCCGCGCAGCTGCAGCGTCACCCCGAGCGCGGCCGCGGCGGCCCGGGCCCCGGCGACGATCGGCGGCCAGTAGAAGTCCAGCGACGGCACGACGATCCCGATGGTGAACCGGGTCCCGGGCCGCCCGTTGCGCCGCGGCGGGTCACCGGCCGCGGCCTGGCTGGGCAGCGTGGCCCCGCCGTGCACCCGGGTGACCAGGTTCCGCTCGGCCAGCAGGGCGATGTCGCGCCGGATCGTCAGCTCGCTGACCCCGAGCTCCCGGGCCAGCTCGGTGACCCGCACGGACCCGGACCGCCGCAGCTCACTCAGCAGCCGCTCATGCCGCTGCACGCCGAACAGCCGCTCCGTCATGGTGGGTCAGGTCTTCCGGTTCCGCCGAGTGTTTCGTGCCCGTTAACATAGGTGCCCCCCGATAGGTCGTCAACCGCTGTTGTGAGCGCTCACAGCGATCGGTCCCGTCAGCATTCGGCCCAGTCAGCAGTTCGCCCACAGGACCGGGACGGTGCCGTCGGCGGCCACCGGGTCGCCGCCGCTCGGGGCCGCGGTGCCGGTCGGCAGCTCCACGTCGCCGACCACCACGTGCCCGTCGTCGGTCAGCCCGGCCACGGAGGCGCGTGCGCCGCCCGGGGGCAACGGCAGCGTCTGGATGCGGCCGTCCCGCCAGACCGCCGGGGCCCCGGTGTCGGTGAGGCCGGCGACCGTCCCGGTGGCGCTGACCCGGGCGCCGCTGATGCCGGGGATCAGCTCGGCCGACCCGGTGCGCAGGTTCCACCGCACCGCCGCCGTGGTGAGCGGGTCGCCCTTGCTGTCGCCCTGGGGCTGGGTGGCGTCGCCGGTGGCCCAGTCGCCGACGGCCGCGCGGGCGGTCGCGGACTCGACCCCGTCCGGCAGCGGCAGCGCGACGGCGTGGCCGTCGGCGTCCCAGCGCTGCGCGGCCGGCTGCTGCCCTCCGGCGAACCCGACCGCCACGCCGTCGTCGGTGAGGCCCAGGCCGCTGGCCCCGTCGACGGTCCCGGTGATCGCGATGCCCCCGTTCGTGCGCCACCGCACCGCGATCCACGAGCCGTCCGCACGGGTGACGGTGCCGAGCACCTCGCCGTGGCCGTTCACCGCGTACGCCACCCCGCCGGCCGCGCTCTGCGGCAGTGGCAGCGCGACGAGCCGGGTCCCGTCGTACACGATCGGCCGCTGCTGCCGCTCCTGGCCGTGCCGGTCCGGCCCGCTGAAGCCGGCCACCAGGCCGGACACGTTCACGGCGAGCGGCACGAACGAGTCCGGCAGCAGCACGGCAGTCGTGCCGCGCCAGAGTATGGCCCGGGGCGCGTCCCGCTGGCCGGTCACGCCGATGACGTAGCGGTCCCCGGGGTCGGCGCCGGTGACCCCGCCCGGCCGCTCCAGCTCCTGCGGCCCGCACGCGGCCACGGTGATCGGGGGAGTGCCGACCGCGCCGAGCTGCCCCCACCGCCGGTAGAGCACGGCCAGGGCGTCCTGGACGGCGTCGTCCGCCCGGTCCGAGTCGCCGAGCACCAGGAAGGCGGCCCGCCGCAGCGACGGCAGCCGGGCCTGGACGTATTCGACGTAGTCGTGCTCCCGGTCGCCGCGCACCGCGCCCCGCCTCCCTGGGTCATCTCACCCCATTGATGTCACCCGCCCCCGGGCCGGTTCAAAAGCGCGGCCAGGCGGTCGAGGGAGGCCTGGAGCTTGTCCGCGGTCGTTGACCGGGCCTTGGGGATGCGCTGCTCGTCGGTGAGCCGGCTCCAGTCGTAGGTGTGGGTCACGCGGGTGGTGGCGGCGTCGAGGGGTTCGAGCTCCCACCGCCACAGATGGCCCGGCTGCGCCTGGCCGGGCTCGCTGGGGCGCCAGGCGATGCGGCGCTGCTCGGTGAACTCGACGACGTGGTTCTCGCGGACGCCGCCGCGGGTGAGGGTCATGACGAAGACGTCGCCGACGGCGTGGACGCGCTGGCCGGCGGCGGCCTCGTGCAGGTTGTCGTTGCCGTCCCAGCTCGGCTGCCGGGCGGGGTCGGCGATCAGCTCGAAGATCTCGGCGGCCGGGGCGGCGATGTCCCGGGTGGCGCTGACGATGCGTTCGGGTTCAGACAAGGAACTGCTCCAGCAGGTCGGGGACGGCCGTGCGGGCCACCCGGATCGCCTCGGCGTCGGGGACGTCGAGGATGGCGTATCGCTGCGCGCCGCCGGCCGTGGTCGCGACCAGGGTGGTCAGGCCGGCCCGGCGCTGGAACACCGACGTGGTCAGGTTCCAGCCGATGACGGCGTCGGTGCGCAGCATGTAGCGGCGGCGGACCAGGCTGCCGTGCCGGGTGACCAGCCAGCCGGGGATGAGGGCGTGGCCGAGGGCGCCGGCCCGGTCCCAGGCCAGCAGCGCGCCGAGCGGCAGCAGCGCCAGGGCCGTGCCGAACGCCCACCACGGTGCCCCGGCGAGCAGGACGAACGCCAGCACGATCAGGATCACGATCGTGCTCGCCGTGCCGGCCCGGGTGAACCGGCGCACGGTGGCGCGGCGGCCGTGCCGGGTCAGGGCCACGCTCAGCGGGTCCCGGTCGCCGATGACGGTGCCGGCCACGTCGGCCGCGACCGCGCGCGGGGCCGGTGGCAGCAGGACCGAGCCGCCGCGGTCGGCGCCGCGGCCGACCCGCAGGCCGGTGGCGATGGCCAGGACCCGGGCCCCGCGCACCGAGCGCAGCAGCAGCGGCTCGCTCAGCTCCACCCCGCGCAGCCGGCGCTCCTCGATGGTGGTGTTGCGGGTGGTGAGCAGGCCGCGCCGCACGTGCAGGGTGCCGCTCTCGTGACGGCTGAGCCGGAACTTCCAGAACGACAGGACGTAGCCGACGGTCGACGCGATCGCGGTGAACACCATGACCCCGGCCACCACCAGGAGGATCGCCACCGGCAGCGGCCGCTCCCGCAGGTAGTCGATGGTGTCGTGGACGACGCCGACCTTCGTCGGGTCGACGTGGCTCTCGTTGACCAGCCGGGAACCGAGGCCGAACAGCACGCCGATCGCGACCAGGCCGGACAGGGTGAACGGGCCGTAGCGGATCCAGGCCGGGCGCAGGGCGACCAGCAACTGCTCGGGAACCGGCTGTGCGGGCGCGGCCGTGGCGGCGGCCGCCGCGGACACCGGCGCGGGCCGGTGCAGGAGCTCACGGTGCAGGTTCTCGGCCGCGGCGGCGCTGAGACCGTCGAGCTTCACGCCGTCGTTCTTCTTGTCGGTCTGGCCGGTGCCGACGGTGACCCGGGCCAGGCCGAAGACGCGGTGCAGCAGGTGCGAGGTGACGTCGACGGTGCGGATCCGGTCGCGGGGCACGGTCAGCGTCCGGCGGCGGACCAGGCCCCGGCGTACCTGCACATACTCGGGGGTGATCCGGAAGGAGGTGGTGAAGTAGCGCAGGAATCCCAGCGCGATGCCGACGCCGCCGATGCCCAGGGCCCACCAGCCGCCCTCGCCGCCGTTGTTGGTGCGCAGCCCGATCAGCACCGCGATCAGCGGGAAGATCAGCCGCCGCAGCTCCATCACCGGGTGCACGGCCAGCATCCGCGGGCTGAGCCGGCGCCAGCCGCCACCGGCGTCGGCGGCGGCCGTGTCCTCGGCCGGGCCGAGCGCGGTGGTCACGTGGCGTCCCCGGTGGTCCGCCCGACGCGGGTGGTCAGGTCGGCGACCAGCTGGTCGGCGTCCTGGGCGGCCAGCCCGTCGATCTTGATCGGGCCGGCCGCGGACGCGGTCGTCACGGTCACGTTGGCCAGCTTGAACAGCTGCTCGATCGGGCCGCGTTCGCTGTCGACGGTCTGCACCCGGGAGATCGGGGCGATCCGCCGCTCCTGGCTGATCCAGCCGGTCTGCGTGTACACCGCGGTTTCGGTCGCCTCCCACCGGTGCACCCGGTAGCGCCACTGCGGCATCACCAGCAGGTGCGCGGCCGCGAGGACCAGCCAGGCGACCCCGACGAGCAGGTGGGGCAGGCGGCCGCCATCGTCGGCGAACCACCAGATCACCTGGGGCACGATCAGCACGATCCACAGCACCGCGGCCCTGGCCGCCCAATACCACAGGGCGCGCGGGCTGACCCGATGCATGGGTGGCCGGATCCGCACCACATCTGCCGTCATTGTCACGCCTTCCACGTTCGCATCCAGACACCACTCATGATGGGCCTGTTCGTCGTGAAATCAGCGGGACAAATGTCACGGTTGCCGGGTCGGCGGCGCGGAGGAGCCACGGATGCGCAGCGAGGGGCTGATGACGACGCGGTGGGCGGGGCGGTCGGGGTCGCCCAGGCGGTCGGCGATCAGCCGGACGGCGGCCCGGCCGATCGAGCGGCGCGGCGGGCGGACCGCGGTCAGCGGCGGGCTGAACAGGCCCGCGACCTCGTCGTCGTAGGCGACGACGGACAGGTCGCCGGGGACGGACAGGCCGCGCTCCTCGCAGCGCTGGACCAGCGCGATGGCCTCGGCGTCGGCGTGCACCAGCAGCGCCGTCGTCCCGGTTTTCAGGCAGTACTCCAGGACCGTGTCCAGCGCGGCCGGCGACTCGGGGGTGCGGGCGTCGGGCACGGCGGCGTCCACCGTGGACTCGATGTCGAGCCCGCACTCGGCGGCCGCCTCCTGCCAGCCCCGCAGGACGTGCGGGCTGGTCGGGCTGTTCTCCGCGACCACGACGCCGACCTTGCGGTGACCGAGGGAGACCAGGTGCCGCACGGCCATGGCGGCGCCGAGGGCGTGGTCGGTGACGACGGACTCCAGGACCTCGTGGTGCGGGCCGAACGTCGCCGTGCGTTCCAGTAACACGACCGGCAGGCCGGTGCCGACGAGCCAGGCGACCGTGGCCGGGGCCGTGGGCGCGTTCATCCGCGGTGTCACGATCAGCGCGTCCACGGCCAGCTGGTCGACGAGGCGGGTGAGCTGCGGGCGGTCGTCGCCGGCGTCGTAGGAGGAGCCGCGCAGGATCAGGCGCATGTCCAGCTCGCGGGCGGCCTCCTCGGCGCCCTGGGCGACGTGCGGCCAGTAGTAGTCGAGGGACGGCACGAGCATGCCGAGGGTGCGGCCGGCGGCGAGGGCCGCGGGGTCCTCGGCCGCCACCGCGACGTCGTCGGTGTCGGGCAGGGCGACGCCGCCGTGGACCCGGCGGACCAGTCCCTCGGAGGCCAGCTGGGCGATGTCGCGGCGGATGGTCACGGCGGCCGCGCCGAGGGTGTCGGTGAGGTCGGAGATGCGCAGCACCCCGTGCCGCTGCAACACTTCCAGCAGCCGGGTGCGGCGCTCCACCTGCAGCGGCCCGCGGTTGTCCGTTGTGCTCACCGAAGCTCCTCAATGGTCAGTTCGAGGGTACCGACCGGTCCCAGCCCGGTGACGTCGATGTCCAGCCGGTGCAGCCGCTCGCCCCACACGTCGCTGAGCATCGGGTCGTCGAGGTCGCGCCGGACCACCGCGCACGGCGCGGCCGGGGACCAGGTCAGCACGACGGTGCCGGCGCCGTCGAGGGCGTCGATCTCGGCCCGCCCGTCCTCCGCCCGCACGGAGCCCGCGATCATCCAGCGGATCTCGGTGGTACCGCCACCGCCCGCGAGTTCCCATACGTCCACCACCGTGACGCGGCCGGAGGCTCGCTCCCGCCGCGCCGTGCGACGCCACCGATGGCCGCCCGGATACGCCCCGCCGAGCTCCAGCGACAGCCCCGAGTCCTCCACGGCCACGTCGGCCGCGGCGAAGGCAACGCCCGCCTCCTGGAACACGCCGCCGGGCACCGGGGTGTTGTGCCAGCCGCTCTGCATCATCCAGAGCTCGTAGCGCCGCGGCGAGAACGTCTGCGCCGTGTATGTCGGCCGGCCCGGGTCCACCAGCACCGGCACCCCGCGCAGGGCGACGACCACGCTGCCGACGTCGTTGTGGTTGTGGTGCTCGCCGTTGTGCCCGCCCTTGACGGCCAGGGTCAGCCCGGTCGGGTCGCGGGCGATCAGCACCTGGGTCGACGGGAACCACACGTCCGATCGAGGCACTGCGGCACGGGGCCCGGCGTCCCGCCAGGCGGTGTCGGTCAGGGCCCGCAGCAGGCGGCCGAGGCCCTCCCGCTCGTGCGCGACCGGGCCGCCGGGGACGCGGTGCGCGGCCGCGTGCGCCTCCGCCTCGCCGTCACCAGCCCGGCGGGCGGCCCGGTGCAGCACGGCCCACGGCTGGTCGGTGGTCGGGCGGGCCTGGCCGTCGGCGTGGTTGAGGTACCACGGGCCGCCGAGGTGCACGGCGTGCGGGAACGCGACCGTCGCCCGCACCTTGCCGGTGACGGGCCGGTCGAGCAGGTCGAGGGCCTCGAGCAGCCGGGCGGCGCCGTTCCACCAGTAGGAGTACCCCTCGTCGACGGCACCGTCGTCAGGCAGTGCGCCGACGTATCGCTCGAGCCCGGCGACGGCCAGCTCGACCAGGCGGTCCCGGCGCACTGCGTCGTGTTCCAGCGTGGCGGCGACCAGCACGTTGCCGTGTATCCACGGGGTCCAGTTGCCGACCGGGCCGTCGAGGCCGAGCCAGTGCCAGTCCCGGCGGCGCTCGAACGGGGTCAGCACCCGCAGGTCGACCTCGTGCCGCAGCCGGGCCCGCAGGCCGGGCACGCGGGCGTCGAGCCGGTCGCCGAGCACGTGGTCGGCCCACGCCAGCTGGGCCGCGATCTCGCTCGCGCCGAGGTCGAGGTAGGGGTCGGTGACGGTCGGCACGACCGCGCCGTGGCGGGCGAACGTGTCGTCGTGGGCGGGCCAGCTCCAGCCGCTCTGCTCGCACAGCAGCTGGATGCCGTCGCCGGCCTCGTCGAGCCAGGCCTGCTCGCCGGTGGCCGCGGCCAGGGCGACGGCCCGGCTGAGGCGCTGGTCGCGGGCCCAGATCAGCTGCTCGTAGGCGTCGCGGTCGCCGTCGCGGAAGTACCGGGCGTAGTCGCGGGCGCGCGGCACCGGCCAGGGCGTGCCGGCGACCGCTTCGGCCCGGGCGCGCAGGGCGTCCAGGGTCGGACCGTCCGCTGCGGACGGGTCCCAGGGCGGCAGCGTGATCATGGGCTCCTCGACAGGGGTGTGAGCGATCGTGATCGTATCAGATCACTTTTGAATATGTAGGGTCTCTTGGGATTGACATGGTCGATTGTGAGCGTTTTACTTCCGTGCATGCCTGGGGCGGAGTGGTCGAGAGCGGACTGGACGGCGTTCGCCGACGGCCTCCTCGCGGGCGCCCGCCGGCACGCCTCGCCCGGGCACGCGCTGATCACGCCGCCCGGGCCCGAGGGTGGTTACGGGCGTGCGGTCGACGGCCTCGAAGGGTTCGCGCGGACCTTCCTCCTCGCCGGGTTCCGCATCGCGGGGGACCGGGGTGAGGGTCCGGTGGCGACCGAACTGCTCGAGTGGTACTCGACCGGCCTGGCCAACGGCGTGGACCCGGACTCGTCCGAGCGCTGGGTGCGGCTGCGGGAGCACGGCCAGGCGAAGGTCGAGGCGGCGTCGATCGCCCTGATGCTGGACCTGACCCGGGACTGGCTCTGGTCGCGGCTCGATTTGAGCGTGCGACAACGGGTGGTCGAGTATCTCGCGCCGGCCGTCGGCGACAAGACGTACCCCCGGATCAATTGGGTCTGGTTCCGGCTCGTGGTGGAAACGTTTCTGCGCTCCGTCGACGGGCCCTGGTCGGCCGACGATGTCGCCGAGGATCTCGCGACCCATGACACGTTCCGCCGCGCCGACGGCTGGCTCGCCGACGGGGCCGACCGCGCCTACGACCACTACACCGGCTGGGCGCTGCACCTCTACCCGACGCTGTGGGCCCGGATGGCCGGCGCCGCGGAACTGGCCGCCGGCCGGATCGAGCGCGACCGGGCCGACCTGGACCGCTACCTCACCGACGCGATCGAGCTGGTCGGCGCCGACGGCTCACCGCTGCTGCAGGGCCGCAGCCTCATCTACCGCTTCGCCGCGGCCGCCCCGTTCTGGGTCGGCGGCCTGGCCGGGGTGCCGTCGCTGGGGCCGGGCCGGCTGCGGCACGCGGCCGAGCGGATCGTCCGCCACTTCGCCGACCGCGGCGCGCCCGGCCCCGACGGGCTGCTCAGCGTCGGCTGGCACGCGCCCTGGCCGCGGCTGGCCCAGGCGTACTCGGGGCCGGCCTCGCCGTACTGGGCGAGCAAGGGCCTGCTCGGCATCGCCCTGCCCGCCGACGACCCCTTGTGGACGGCCCCGGCCGAGCCGCTGCCGATCGAGGAGCGCGACACCCTGCGCGCGATCGTGGCCCCCGGCTGGCTGGTTGCCGGAACACGGTCCGACGGTGTCGTGCGCGTCGTCAACCACGGCACCGACCACGACGTCGAGGGCTCCGGCAAGGGCGACTCGCCGCTCTACGCCCGGCTCGGCTACTCCACCGCCACCGCCCCGGTCCTCGACGAGGCCGGCTGGACCGACCCGCTCGACCAGTCCGTGGTCCTCGTCGACCGCGACGGCAACCATGCACACCGCGCCGGCCTGACCACATTGGACATCCGCCTCGACGGTACCGCCGGCATCGCCGGTTCCCGCTCGGCCGCACACTGGGTCGAGGCCGAGCCGGGGCAGCGCGACCACGGCAGCGGCCGGGCCGGGAGATCGCGGCCCGCCGGCGACATCACCGTCTGGTCGATCGTCCGCGGCCCGTGGGAGGTCCGCCTGATCCGCGTCGAACGCCCCGCCGCGGACGCCGTGAAGCTGCGGGTCGGCGGCTGGCCGGTCACCGGTGACGCGCTCGTGTCCACGCTGCTGAACCTCACGGCGGCGGCAACACCGGTCAGCGGCGTCGCCGTCCACCCCGACGGCGGCCCGCTCGGCGGCGCCGCCCGCACACCCTGGCTCGAGTACCCCGTGCGCCCGGGCCGATGGCTCATCGCGCTCGTGGAACTCAGTGCGACCCCCGCGCCGAAACAGTGCACCGTGACGCTGGACGACTCCGGTGAAACGTTGCAGCTGCGGGTCACCTGGCCCGACGGCACGGACACCCCACACCCCATCACGCTGAAGGAGAAGGGATGAAGCGCTCGTTCACCGCCACGCTGAGCGTCGTCGCAGCCCTGGCGCTCACGTTGGCCGGCTGCGGAGACGACGAGGCCGCGCCGGAGACCATGCCGACCGGTCCGATCACGCTCAGCCTGGCCGGCTGGAGCCTGTCCACCACACCCGAGTTCAAGACCCTCGCCGACGGCTTCCACGCCGCCAACCCCAACGTGACGGTCGAGCTCAAGGAGTACGACGCCACCAACTACGACACCCAGATGATCGCGGACCTGGCGGCGAAGAAGGCTCCGGACATCTACATCCAGAAGAACCTGAAGAACTTCTACACGTACCAGTCCGGCAAGCAGCTGCTCGATGTCTCCGATGTCGCGGGCAAGCTCGGCGACAAGGTCGGCGGCCTGTCCGGCTACCAGGTCGACGGCAAGACGTGGGCGGTGCCGTACCGCCAGGACTCGTGGGTGCTGTTCTACAACCGGGCGCTGTTCGACAAGGCCGGCGTCAAGTACCCCGACGGCTCCTGGACCTGGGACGACTACGCGGCCGCGTCGAAGCGGCTGACGACCGCGCTCAAGGGCGCCGGCTCCAACGCGCTCGGCGACTACCAGCACATCTGGCAGTCGACGGTGCAGGGCTTCGCGCTCGCGCAGACGCCCGGTGCGAAGCTCGAGGGCGGCGACTTCGGCTACCTGAAGCCGTATTACAGCCGCTCCCTCGACCTGCAGACGGCCGGCGCGCAGCCGACGTTCGGCACCGCGACCACCAACAAGCTCACCTACCAGGCGCAGTTCGGCAAGCAGTCGGCCGCGATGATGCTCATGGGCACCTGGTACATCGCGACGCTGCTGAAACAGCAGTCAACCGGTGACGCCGACACGTTCGCGTGGGGCATGGCGCCGGCGCCGCAGTTCGACGCCAGCACCACCGGCACGTCGAAGAAGCCGATCACCTTCGGCGACCCGACCGGCCTCGGCATCAACGCGGGCATCGACAAGCAGAAGGTCGCCGCGGCCAAGGCGTTCCTGGCCTACGCGGCCAGCCAGCCGGGCGCGAAGAGCCTGGCCGGCATCGGCATCACCCCGGCCGACACGGCGTCGGTGACGGGCGACCTGTTCGCGCTCAAGGGCATGCCGACCGACGACGTGTCGAAGTTCGCGTTCGCCACGCACGACACGCGGCCGGAGAACCCGGTCTCGAAGTACACGGCGGGGCTGCAGAACGTCCTCAACGACATGCACTCGGCGGTGCTGTCGGGCAGCAAGGACGTCGACAGCGCGATCAAGGCCGCCCAGGACCGGGCCAAGAACGAGGTCCTGAACAAGTAGTCGCACCACATCCCCGGGCCGCCGGTGCCCTGTCGCATCGGCGGCCCACACCCCGGGAGACTTTCGATGGCAACCCTGTCGCCGCCTCGCCGGCGCGTCCGGCCCGCCGTGCGCAACGCGCTGATCGGCTGGTCGTTCATCCTGCCGAACTTCATCGGCTTCGCCCTGCTGACGCTCGTGCCGGTGGTGACGCTGTTCTACTACGCGTTCACCGACTGGAACATCTTCGGCGTCGCTGAGTGGGTCGGCTTCGCCAACTTCACGCAGATGTGGCACGACGACAGCTTCTGGACGGCGCTGTGGAACACGGTCGTCTACACCGTGTTCCACATCCCGCTCACGGCCGGCGCCGCGCTCGGCCTGGCTTTGCTGCTCAACCGGCGGCTGCGCGGCATCGCGTTCTTCCGTACCGTCGCGTTCTTCCCCTACATCACCTCGATCGTGGCCATCGCGCAGGTCTGGAACATGCTGTTCAGCCCCGAGTACGGGCCGATCAACGCGCTGCTGCGGGCCCTCGGCGCCGACCACCCGCCGGGGTGGACGGTGTCGTCGGACTGGTCGATGCCGGCCGTCATCGTCGTGGGGACCTGGCGCGAGATGGGGTACTACATGCTCATCTTCCTGGCCGGCCTGCAGACCGTGCCGACACAGCTCTACGAGGCCGCCCGGATCGACGGCGCCAACGCCTGGCAGCGCTTCCGCGCGGTGACGATCCCGGGCCTGCGCCCGACCACGTTCTTCGTCATCGTCATGCTCACCATCGGCAGCTTCAAGGTCTTCGACCTGATCCTGCTGCTGACCAACGGCGGCCCGGGCCAGTCGACGCTGGTGCTGTCGCAGTACATCTGGCAGAAGGGCTTCCTGGAGAACCAGTTCGGCTACGCCTCCGCGATCTCGGTCGTGCTCTTCGCCATCTGCCTGCTCATCACCCTCGTGCAGTTCGCCGTCAACAAGCGGAGGGCGTCATGACAACCCTGCTTGACGTGCCACGGCTCGACCGCGGCGGCTTCGGCGAGCCCGGAGCGGGCGGCGCCCGGCGGGTCGGCCCGTTCTGGCGGGCGCTGGGCTACCTCGTGCTGATCGCCGCCGCCGCCGGGCTGCTGCTGCCGTTCTTTTGGATGCTGCTGTCCTCACTGAAACACAACAACGAGGTCTACACCGTCCCGATCACCTGGATCCCGGACACCGTGGTGTGGCAGAACTACGTGGACATCTGGCGCAAGTCGGACATGACGACGTGGCTCGGCAACACGCTGTTCCTGTCCGTCACCGTGACGCTCCTGCAGGTCCTGACCGGCAGCTTCGCCGCGTACGGCTTCGCCAAGGTGCGGTTCCGCGGCCGGGACGCGCTGTTCCTGGCCTACGTCGCCACGATCGCGGTGCCGTGGCAGTCGTACATGGTGCCGCAGTTCGTGCTCATGTCGAAGCTGGAGCTGTCGGACACGCGCTGGTCGATCGTCGCGCTGCAGGCGTTCAGCGCGCTCGGGGTGTTCCTGATGAAGCAGTACTACGAGACGATCCCCGAGGAGCTCAGCGAGGCCGCGCGGATGGACGGCATGACCGAGTACGGCATCTACCGGCGCATCATGCTGCCCCTGTCCGTGCCCGCGCTGGCCAGCCTGACGCTGCTGACGTTCGTGAACACGTGGAACGACTATCTGGGCCCGCTGATCTACCTGCGCAGCCCCGACCTGCGCACCATCCAGCTCGGGCTGTCGACGTTCATCAACCAGTACAACGCCGAGTACGCCCTCATCATGACCGGCTCGGTGCTGTCGGTCCTGCCGATCGCGGTGATCTTCCTGCTCGGCCAGCGGTACTTCGTCGAGGGCCTCGCCACCAGCGGGTTGAAGGGGTGAGCGGGATGCGGCTGCGGCACGAGACGATCGGGTCGATCTTCGAGCTGGCCTACCTGACCCTCGCCGCGAACCTGCTGCTGATCATCGGCGCGGCGCCGGTGCTGGCCGTCGCCCTCACCACCGACACGGCCCGGTCGTGGCCGTTGCTGGCCCTGGTCGCGCCCCTGGCCGCGCCCGGGCTGTGCGGGGTGTTCGCCGTGTTCGCCGGCTACAGCACTGAGCGGTCGACGGCCGTCTTCGCCACGTTCGCGCGGGCCTGGCGATCCTCGCTGCGCCGGGCGCTGCGGCTCGGCGCGGCCGCCGTCGCCCTGCTCGTCGTCCTCGGCGTCGACGCCCGCGCGGCCTGGGGCCGGCCCGTCGGCGCGGTCGCGATCCCGATCCTGGTCACCGGCATGGTGCTCGTCGTCGCGGCGGCGCTGCTCGGCCTGGCGGCCCTCGCGGAGCGGCCCGAGGCGCGGCTGCGGGATGTCGCGCGGGCTTCGCTGTACCTCGGCATCCGGTATTGGCCCTTGAGCCTGCTGTCGCTGACCGTCCTCGCGCTCCTGCTCACCCTGCTCACGGTGCGGCCCGCGATCGCCCTCGGTCTCGCCGCCGCCCCGCTGCTGTACGTCGTCTGGGCCAACAGCCGCTTCGCGCTGCGCGCCGCGCTCGAACCACAAGGAGAACCAGCACATGACGTCTCTTGACGTCCGTTCCATCGGTGCCGCCGTCACGGCCGCGCTGCGCACGGTCGACGCCAACCTGGCCGAATTCGGCCCGCACTATCCGGACGACACGACCATCGGGGACCGATACCCGCTGCGACCGTCCAATGTGGGCTGGACGACCAGCTTCTGGCCCGGGATGATCTGGCTGGCCCACGAGTTGACCGGCGAGGAGCGGTATGGGCGCGCGGCCGCGGCGCACGTCGCCGGGTTCGCCGAGCGCGTCCACGGGCGGGTCGACATAGCAACACACGACCTGGGTTTCCTGTACACGCTGTCGTGTGTCGTCCCGTGGCGCCGCAGCGGCGACGAGACCGCCCGCGGGGCCGCCCTGGCCGCCGCCGACCACCTGCTGACCCGGGTCCATGAGCAGGCCGGGATCATCCAGGCCTGGGGCGACCTGCAGGACCCGGCGCAGCGGGGCCGGACCATCATCGACAGCCTGATGAACACGCCGCTGCTGTTCTGGGCCACGCGGGTCACCGGCGACGAGCGCTACGCCGACGCCGCCCGCCGGCACGTGTTCCAGCTGCGCGACCACATCATCCGCGCGGACGGCACCACGTTCCACACGTTCTACTGGGACCCGGTGACCGGCGCCCCGCTGCGCGGCGAGACGGAGCAGGGCAACGCCGACGACTCCTGCTGGGCGCGCGGCCAGGCCTGGGGCATCTACGGGTTCACGCTGAACTACCGGCACACCGGCGACCGGACGCTGCTGGACACGGCCCGCCGCTGCGCCGACCGGTTCCTGTCCCGGCTGCCGGCCGACGAGGTCGCCTACTGGGACCTCATCTTCGGCGACGGCAGCGGCGAGGAGCGGGACAGCTCGGCCGCCGCGATCGCCGTCGGCGGCCTGCACGAGCTGGCCGCCGCGACCGGGGAGCCGGCCTACAGCTCGGCCGCCGACCGGATTCTCGCCTCCCTCATCGCCGGCTACGCGGCCGGCGACGACTCGAACGCGCTGCTGCTGCACGGGGTCTACGACAAGCCGAAGGGCGTCGGCGTCGACGAGGGCAACCTGTGGGGCGACTACTTCTACCTGGAGGCCCTGACCCGCGCGACCCGGCCCGGCTGGAGCGCACCCTGGCTACCCGAGGAGCACTGATGGAGTACAAGTACCACTGCTACATCCCGGCCGATCCGGGCCACAACGCGCTGCCGTTCAACCCGTGCGCGCTGCTGGACTTCTCGTTGCTGAAACTCACCGCCGGACAGTCGTTCTCCGGCGAGTCCGGCGACCGCGAAATGCTGGCAGTGCTCCTCGGGGGTACTGCGAGCTTCACCGTCGGCGACCAGAAGTTCCCGAGCGTGGGCGGCCGGGCGAACGTCTTCGCGGGCAAGCCGCACTCGGTGTACATCCCGGCCGGCACCAGCTTCACGATCGAGGCCGGCTCGGCGGTGGAGATCGCGCTGCCGAGCGCACCGAGCGATCTGGCCACCGAGCCGTACGTCATCGAGCCGTCGAAGGTCGCGAGTGGACGGTGGGGCGCCGCCAACTTCGGCCGCACCTACCACCAGATCCTCACCGAGATCGCCCAGCCGGACCTGCCGGCCCGCCGCCTGATCGTGGGGGAGACCTACACGCCGTCGGGGAACTGGAGCACGTATCCGCCGCACCGCCACAAGCACGACAACCTACCCGGCGAGGCGCAGCACGAGGAGATGTACTACTTCCGCGTCAACCCGTCCGACGGCTTCGGCATCTGCCGCATGTACACCGACGAGGGCTACGAGGAGAACTTCACGGCCCGCGACCATGGGGTGCACATGATGCCGGAGGGCTACCACACGGTCGTGAGCGCGCCCGGGTACACCACCTACTATCTCTGGTTCCTGGCTGGAACACAGCGCACGCAGGGCGCGCTGGAGGACGTGAACCTGTCGTGGGTCGGCCGGGCCGTGCCGATGCTGCGCGATCTGGGCCACTGATGATCCTGGACGCATTCCGCCTGGACGGCCGGACCGCGCTCGTCACGGGGGCGAACCGCGGTATCGGCCGGGGCTTCGCGTCCGCCCTGACGGAGGCCGGCGCCGACGTGGTCGTGCTCGGCCGGACCCGGCCGCCGGGCGCGGCCGGGTTCATCGAGTGCGACCTGGCCACCGCCGACGCCGCCGCCCTGGCCGCGGCCGTGGGCTCGCTGGACCGCCTCGACATCCTGGTGAACAACGCCGGCATCATCCGCCGGGCCCCGTCCGCCGAGATGAGCGCGGCCGACTGGGACGACGTCCTGACCGTCAACCTCGACGCCGTGTTCCACCTGAGCCGGGCCGCGGGCCGCCGGATGCTGGCCGCGGGCGGCGGGCACATCGTCAACGTGGCGTCGATGCTGTCCTTCCAGGGCGGCCTGGGCGTCGCGTCGTATGCCGCGTCGAAGCACGCGGTCGTCGGGCTGACGAAGGCCCTCGCCAACGAGTGGGCCGGGCACGGCGTCAACGTCAACGCCATCGCGCCGGGCTACATCGAGACCGACAACACCGCCCCGCTGCGCGCCGACCCGGCCCGCTTCGCCGCTATCTCGGACCGCATCCCGGCCGGCCGCTGGGGCACTCCGCAGGACCTGGCCGGCGCCCTGGTGTTCCTGTGCTCGGACGCGTCCCGGTACGTCCACGGCACCGTCCTGCCCGTGGACGGCGGCTGGCTGGGCCGCTGAGGGTCTCACCAACTGCCGTTGAAGAAGGCCTGCAGCGCCGGGGCCGGGTCGGCCGCGGTCGTCAGGTTGGCCACCGCGACGGCCAGGACGGCCAGTGCGGTGAACGCGGCGACGGTGCCGAGCGCGCCGAGCAGCCACCGCGCCGGCCGCTCGGACGCCGTCGTGCGCGCGAAACGGCGCCACAGGGCGATGCCGGCGCAGATCAGGAGGATCGCGGCGAGGGCGGCGATGACGGCCATGGCCTCGTGGTAGCGGCCGAAGTCGGTGACCAGCGTGCTGAGCACGGCCGGACGCGGGGCGCCGGCGAGCGGGCCGGGCTCGATCACCATCGGCAGCAGCGAGGACAGCGGTGCGACGGCGCCCTGGATGTTGGCGGCCACCGTGACCAGCGCGAGGAGCCCGAGCGCGGTGACGCCCGCCAGACCGGCCGCGCCGGCGACGCGGTGGCGGCCGCCCAGGAACGACCGGGCCAGGCGGAGACCGAGCGCGACGAGCACGGCCAGGATCAGGGCGGCGACGGCGCCCTTGACCACGTGGTAGCGGAGCCAGAAGTCGACCATCCGGTCCAGGTCGGGGCCGCGGTCGCCGGTCTGCCAGTAGCCGGTGAACGCCTGGCGCAGCGCCGCCGTGAACCGGCCGTGGTCGGCGTACCGGCCGTCCGAACCGATGGCCGCGAGGGGGCCCGGGGCGAGCACGAACGCGGCGATGAGGGCCGCGGCGAGGGCGATGAGTCTGCGCACGCCATCAGCCTGACGTGTGCGGGCGGTGTGGAACACAACGCCAGGGCGACGTTGCGGGGTAACGCTGGCTATACGGCCGGCCCGGGCTCACCCGGGCCGGCCGCTCGTGCTCAGCCCGCCGTCGTCAGTGCGCCGGGTTCCATGTGGATGCCGTTGCCGAAGCTGACGATGTCGGTGCCGCTCCACCCCAGCGAGGGCCAGACCTGGATGACCAGGTACACCCCGTTGTCCTGCTTGATGAACAGCGTCGACGGCTTCGAGTCGCCCTGCATCGTCGCCAGCACCGCCGGGCGGCCCTGGACGGTGACCGGCTGCTTGCCGACGCCGTCGGGGACGCCGCGCTGCGCCATGATGGTGATCTTGCCTTCGAACGAGTTCGGGTCCTTGTCGGCCAGGCCGATCGGGGCGAGGGTGAGGCCGTCCCGGTCGACGCCCTGGACCTCCCAGCCCTGCGGGACCTGGTCGATCGTGAAGCCCGCCGGCTGCGAGCCTGCATAGGCCACCAGGTGTACTGTCGCCGCGCCGCCGCCCGCCGGTGGTCCCACCGGGTCGTGGCGGCCCAGCCCCGGCACCACGAGCGCCGCGGTGAGGACGAGCGCGGCCACCCCAGACGCTGCGCCGATGCGGCTGAAGCGGTGGCGGCGCAGCGCGGCCCGGGCGCGGGTCACGTCGGCCTCGACGGCGTCCGGCCCGGGCGGGGCCGCGGGACCGGCGAGGCGGTCGAGTCGGTCGTGCAGATCGAATGTCATCGGTGCCCCTTGTGTCTGATGATGTGGCCGGTCAGGGCCGGGTGCCGACCGGGACGAGGCTCGCGCGCAACAGTTCCAACGCGCGGGCCGTCTGGCTCTTCACGGTGCCCTGGCTGCAGCCCAGGGCGGCCGCGGTCGCCGCGACGTCCAGGTCGTGGAAGTACCGGAACACCACCACCGCCCGCATGCGCGGCGGGAGGCCGCGCAGTGCCGCGATGAGCTCGTCGACCGACTCGCGGTCCACGCCCGGCTCGGCCTGCACGACGTCCGGCAGCACCGCCGCCGGTCGCTCGCGCTGGGCCGACGGCCGCCGCCGCTCGTCGGTCAGCGTGTTGACCATGATGCGGTACACGTAGCCACCGGGGTTGCTCGCCCGGCGGTACCTGGGCCACTTGACGTACAGCTTCGTCAGCGTGGCCTGCACCAGATCCTCAGCGAGGTGATGGTCGCCGGCGGTGAGCAGCCGGGCCGTGCGCACCAGCTCGGCTCTTCGTTCCCGGACGTATCGGCGGAACTGCTCGTCCCGTTCGTTCGTCACGTGGTCTCCTTCCTACCCTGACACCCGACAGACGAGCGGGGCGCACGATCGGTTGGTCGCCGGGACACAAACATCCGGCGGCCGGCTCCCTGGGAGAGCCGGCCGTCGGATGGGGGGAGAGTAGTGGTCAGATGAGCCAGCGGTTGCGCTGGACGAAGGGCAGCTTGGCCCACAGCTTGCCGAGGCCCCAGGTCTGCCCGGCGTAGGTCAGGGCGATGACGACCATCACGATCGCGTAGACCACGTGGTAGTCGGTGAGCGGGTTCGACGAGCCGCTGGGGGCGCCGGCCGCGGTGTGCTGCGCGATCGGGAACTCGGCGAGCCACATGAAGGCCATCATCAGGGCGCCGGAGACGGCCGCGATGCGGGTGCCGACGCCGGCGATCAGGGCGATGCCGATGCCGAGCAGGCCGAGCATGAAGAACCAGTTCGCGTACCAGGTGCCGGCGATGGTGTGGAAGAAGCCCTGCAGCGGGCCGACGTCGACCGAGTTGAGGAAGCCCTTGGTGGGCGAGCCGCCGTTGATCCAGGCCCGCGCCGACGGGGTGGCGTAGCCGAGCCCGAACAGCTTGTCCGCGAACGCCCAGAGGAAGACGAACCCGGTCGCGTAGCGCAGGACCGCCAAAGTCCGGGCCGCCGCCTTGGTGAGCATGTGTCCCGGCGCCTCGACCTGCTCGAGATGGCTGACGGCTGCGTGGTTGGTGTGGGTGCTCATGGCTCTCGGCCTCCTGGTGCCGTGCTCTGCTGTCTACGCCAATAGCTTCGCGCCGCAGAGGGGTCGCGCACCGGTGCCGAACCTACCCAACCCGCGGGACCAAAGGCCCCTGCCGTCCCGGGACCTACGGTCCGTCGCTTCCGCGGCTTCGCTTCGGCTCATCGCGGGCCGGGAGCAGGGCCGCCACCAGATCGCGCAGCGGGCCGGCGAGGGTGTCGCGATCGGCCGTCTGTAACGGTTCCATGGCGCCGACCGAGCGCAGCAGGACGATGCCCAGCGACGCGGCCAGCACGACCTGGGCCCGCAGCAGCGTGTCGTCGTCGCCCGGGTGGTGACCGGCCGCGGCGGCCAGGCGCTCGGCCGAGTTGCGCAGGACACCGCGGCGGATCTCGTCGGCGCGCTCGTCGCCGGAGGAGCGCAGCAGCAGCATCAGCTGGCTCGGGGGTCCGCCTTCGCCGATCCGGGCGGCCTGGTCGGCGATGATGAGGTGTACCTCGGACAGCTGCGCGTCGCCGGTCTCGCGCTTGATCTCGTCGACCGCCGCGGTGAGGCAGGCCTCGAACAGGCCCTCCTTCGACTCGAAGTATCGCGCGATCAGCGCCACGTTGACGCCGGCCTCGTCGGCGATGTCGCGCAGGGTCGTGGAGCTGTATCCGTCCCGCGCGAACCGGC
Source organism: Dactylosporangium sp. NPDC051541 (assembly GCF_044454505.1). Classification (NCBI taxonomy): domain Bacteria; kingdom Bacillati; phylum Actinomycetota; class Actinomycetes; order Micromonosporales; family Micromonosporaceae; genus Dactylosporangium; species Dactylosporangium sp. NPDC051541. The sequence goes on along the minus strand of NZ_JBITDU010000035.1, from coordinate 11,589 downwards.
GGCGCGCGGTCTGCAGCAGCAGCGCGCGGGTCCGGGTGGCGTCCCGGCGGCGGGCCGGTGTGGCGGTCATCGGATCACCGTACCTGCCCGCCCGAGCTTGTAAACCGGTGTTGACTTAACGTCGCGGGATTGTCGTGTGGTTCAGGTGCCGCGTTTGCCGGTCGCGCGATTGAGGAGTACCGATGCCGCCTTATTGATGCGTTTCAACTTCGTAGCAGGGCGACGCACAGGCCGGTCAGGTGCTCGACCAGTGGCTCGGCCGGGTCGGTCATGTCGTGCCAGACCCAGTCGATGAGGACCTCGCTGATGCCGGCGATCAGAGCCAGGATCGTTCGCTTGTACCGCACCGCGTCCGCGCGCAGCGCCGGTGCCAGGGGAGCCAGCAGCTTGCCGAACAGGTCGGCCTCCTCGCGCAGCACCCCGCGCCGGCGCAGTTCCATGCGCGGTGCGTTGATGTAGATGATGCGGGCCCGCTGCGGATGTTCGGCCAGCAGCCGCACCAGCGTCGCCAGCATGGGGCGCAGTGCCCCGTCGAGACTGTCCGCCTGTTTCGGCGCGGATGCGGCGATCCGCGTCAGCAGCCAGCCGTTGACCTCGCGGTGCAGGGCGAGGACGAGCGCCTCGCGGTCGGCGAAGTGGTCGTAGAAGTACCGCTTGGAGACGCGGGCGAGACTGCACACGTCAGCGACGGTCACGTCGTCGTACTCCCGCGCCGCGAACAGTTGCACCGCCGCCGCCACCAGCCGTTCGCGCCGGTCCGCGGCTCGTTCCTCACGGGTCTGCCCCCCGTAGGTCTCGCCGCGCCCGGACGGCCGTTGGGCCACCCGCCCACCTCCAAGTCGCCTTGCCCCGGAATGCGGACACCGTACCCGAAGATCCGACTTGGGAACCCATCGGCACTTTCCGGAATCGTGCGGCAAACTTTCGGGAAAGTTTCACCGCGAGCGGGGCGGCGCGGTGCTCTCCCGGATGACGAGCGACGTCGCCAGCTCCACCCGCGGCGGCTCCACCGGCTGCCCCGCGGCCAGCCGCAACACCATCTCGGCGGCGGCCCGCCCCATGCCGGAGAACGGCTGCCGCACCGTTGTCAAGGGCGGCCCGCACCAGCGCGCGACCTCGACGTCGTCGAACCCGACGACGCTCAGGTCCTCCGGCACCCGCAGCCCTGCCCGCCGGGCCGCCTCGTAGACGCCGAGCGCCTGCAGGTCGTCGCCGCACAGGATCGCCGTCGGCCGGTCCGGCGCCGCGAGGAGCTGCCCGCCGAGCTCCGTGCCGTCGGCGAACGTGAACAGCCCGCTGCGCACCAGGCTCGGGTCCAGGGGCAGGCCGGCGGTCTCGAGGGCGGCCCGGGCCGCTTCCAGCCGGGCCCGCGAGCACATGAACTGCGCGGGCCCGGTGATGACGCCGATGCGCCGGTGGCCGAGGTCGATCAGGTGCCGCGCGGCCGCGATGCCGCCGCTCCAGTTCGTCGTGCCGACGGAGGGCGTGTCGTGCACGGGCTCGCCGGTCGGGTCGAGCACCACGAGGGGCACGCCGCTCGCCGTGAGCTGCTGATAGTACTGCCCGCGATAGGCCGAGTGGACCGCGATCACGCCCGTCGGGCGGCGCGACAGCAGCAGGTCGGCCGTCCGGCGCCCGGCCCGCGGCGCGCGTCCCTGCAGGTCGGTGAAGCCGACGGTCAGGCCACGGTCGCGCACGACCTCCTCGACCCCGCGCATGATCTCGACCGCGAGGTGGCTCTCCAGGCCCGAGAAGGCGACCTCGACGATCGGCATCGCGCTGGTGGCGTCGGTGCGGCGGTACCCGTGCTCGCGCAGCAGCGCCTCGACCCGCTCCCGGGTGTCGACGGCGATGCCGGAGCGACCGTTCAGAACTTTCGAGACCGTCGGGGGCGATACCCCGGCCAGCCGGGCGATGGTCGCGACGGTCACCGACCCGCGGGGGCGCCGGACCCCCTTGCCCGGGGCCTCTTCCTGGGCGTTCGCATCGGTCATGCTCGAATCATAGGCCCGATCATCCGCGCTCCTGGGCCGCCCGCGTGCATGCTCGCGGGCCGTTCGTGTTTGCGCTTGCGGGCTGTCCGCGTGCATGCTCGCGGGCCGTTCGTGTTTGCGCTTGCGGGCTGTCCGTGTGCATGCTCGCGGGCCGTTCGTGTTTGCGCTTGCGGGCTGTCCGTGTGCACGCTCGCGGGCCGGTGCGGCCGGGTTTGCCTAGGCATTGACGGACGTCGGTGGCGGTCGTACCGTGAGGAAACATTTCCGGTAGGTGGCCGAATATTTCGAAACCCTGGGGTGGTCATGGCCCGGCTCCGCGGCACGGCTTGGTTCGGACTTGTCCGCCCCCGGGCGTTTTCGTGACCGGCTATGTGGCCCTGACGTTCGACGACGGCCCCGACCCGCGCAGCACCGCCGCGTTGGTGGCCGCGCTGCGCCGCGGCGGGGCCCGGGCCACGCTGTTCACCATCGGCCGCAACGCCCGCGCCTACCCGCGGCTGCTGCGCTCGGCCCGCGACGCCGGCATGTGGATCGGCAACCACAGCTGGTCCCACCCCGACCTCACGCGCCTGACCGCGCCCCGGGCTCGCGCTGAAATGCTGCGCACGCAGGCCCTGTTACAGAAACTCGCTGGAACGTCGCCCAGGTTGTTCCGGCCGCCGTACGGCGCGACCGGTCCGATCGTGCGTTCCGTCGCCGCCCGGCTCGGCCTGACCGAGGTGCTGTGGGACGTCGACTCCCGCGACTGGGCCGGTGCGACCGAGGACGAGATCGTCGCCGCGTCCGCGGGGCTGACCGACGGCGGGATCCTGCTGTTGCACGAGACGTCACCGGCGACGGTCGCGGCGGTGCCCCGCATTCTCGCCGACCTGCGCGCGCGGGGCCTGCACCCGGGCCGGATCTGCGCGGAGACCGGGCGGGTCGTCGCGGAGTAACGCGGAGTAACCCAGAGACGCGGCGGGTGTGGTGCTGGGGCTCACCACACCCGCCGTCCTGTGTCATGCGCCTTTCGCCGCGCCGTTGCTCGACCTTTTTACCGCGCCGTTGCTCGACTTCTTTGCCGGGATGTTGCTCGAACCCTTTGCCGGGATGTTGCTCGGCCTTCTTTTGCGCGATGTTGCTGGCTTTTGCGCGATGTCGCTCGGCCTCGTTGTGCGATGTTGCTCGGCGCCGTTGTGCGATGTCGCTCGGCCTCGTTGTGCGATGTTGCTCGGCGCCGTTGTGCGATGTCGCTCGGCCTCGTTGTGCGATGTTGCTCGGCCTTTTTGTTGCGATATGCCAGCTCAGGTCGGGTTCTGCGGGTTGAATGGGGGGTAATACGACCCGAAGGTGAGCAATGTCCCGATCGCGTGCTGCCGCTCCTGTCCTTGTCGCGCTGACCACCCTTGTCGCGCTCTCATCGTCGCTGCTCGGCGGGGGGCCGGCGGTCGCCTCGGCGGCGGCCTCGGCAGATGTCGCCTCGGCGGCGGCCTCGCCAGGTGTCGCCTCGGCGGCGGCCTCGCCAGGTGTCGCCTCGGCGGCGGCCTCGCCAGTTGTCGCCGCCGCGGCCGCGGAGCCGTCCGCGGACAGTGTGCTGGTCACCGGTACGGGAGAGGTCTCCGGTGAGCCGGACGTCCTCACCGCCGACTTCGCGGTCGAGACCAGCGGGGCCGCGGTCGACGAGGCCATGAGCCGCGCCACCGCTGCCGCTACGAAGATGCGGGATGCGCTGCTGCACGCCGGGATCGCCAAGGCCGACCTGCAGACGTTGAACGTCAGCGTCGGGTCGCAGCGGGACGACGACGGGGGGATCACCGGGTACACGGTCGGTCAGGGGATCACCGCCACCATCCGGAACCTGCCGCGAGCCGGGACGATCCTGTCCGAGACGATCGCGGCCGGCGGGGACGCGGCGCGGCTCAACGGGGTGTGGTACTCGATCGATGACGACACGGCACTCCTCGCCCAGGCGCGCAAGCTGGCGTTCGCCGACGCGCGGGCCAAGGCTGAGCTGTACGCCCACGAGGCCGGCCGGTCGCTCGGGCGTGTTCTCACGGTGAGCGAGGTGCCGCTCGCCGACCCGGTCTCGGGTGGGTTCGACTACCGGTCGGGGGCGGGCGCGCCGGCGCCGATGCCGGTACCGCTCGAGCCCGGCCGGGAGCGGCTTTCCGTGACCGTCACGGTGGAGTGGGCCCTGCAACCGCCGTCGGCCTCGAGCGCGCGCCTGTAGTCGCATTCGCCCGCTGCCCCGGTCTGGAGCGGGAATGGAGGTGTCGGCGTTGGTGCCCATTGCTCGCGTTGCCCTCCGCTCCTGCCCTTAGCCGGTTGCCGGTTGCCGGTTGCCCAATCGCCCGTTCGGTTGCCGGTGCCCGTCGCTCGCTGCCGTCGTCTGTCGCCGTTGGGATCTGGAACACATGGTGCGGTGGTGGCGGTTGACGAACGCGTTCGTTACGATCGTGTTCATGAGTCCTCGTCGCGTGCCGGTCAGCCGGCGTGATCGCCCCGCCAAGGCGGCCCTGAGCCGGAAGGGGCTGATCTCGGTGGCGCTGCAGATCATGGTGGACGAAGGGCTGGAGCGGGTCACCATGCGGCGGCTCGCTTCGGAGCTGGACACGGGGCCGGCCTCGCTTTACGTGTACATCCAGAGCACGGCCGAGCTGCACGGTGCACTCCTCGACGAGCTGCTGTTCGGGCTCGAGCTGCCGCGGGAGGAGACGGCGTGGCGGGAGGCGGTCATGGAGCTGCTGTCCGGATACACGCGAATCCTGCACAGGCAGCCCAGTCTGGCCCGGTCCGTGCTCACGCTGCGGCCGTCCGGGCCCAACTACCTGCGGTTCGTCGACCTGCTGCTGGGTTACCTGCTGGCCGGGGGAGTGCCGGTGCGCTCGGCCGCGTGGGGAGTCGACCTGCTGGTGCAGCTGGCCACGGCCACGGCGGCCGAGCATGGGACCCGGGACGAGTCCCCTGACGCCGCCGGGGAGGTCGACCTGCAGGAGATGGCGGTCCGGGAGGCGATCCCCGCGGAGTACCCGAACATCGACCGGGTCCGGGACGAACTGTTCTCCGGGACCGGGGAGGAGCGGCACCGGTTCGCCTTCGACGCGCTGCTGGACGGAATCGCGGCGCGGCCGTAAAGGGTGGACGGCGGAGCGGCCGCGGCATGAATCGCGGCGCGGCCGGGAGGGGGAACGGCGGTGCGGCCGCGGCATGAATCGTGGCGCGGCCGAAGAGGGGGAACGGCGGCGCGGGCGTAATGGCGATCGCGGCGCGGCTGTAAAGAGAACCGTGGCGCGGCCGTAAAGGCTTTGTCCGGTGAGAAGGGCGCATTCGTGTGCCTATGTGAAACGTGTTCGTCACGAACGCGTTCGTCAGTGCTAAGAGATGTTTGATTGAGGAGGCGTCATGGAGCAGCAGGTGCGGATCGGGATCGTCGGGGGTGGGCTCGGCGGGTTGACGTTGGCGCGGGTGTTGCACGTGCACGGGATCGCGGCGACCGTGTACGAGCTGGACGCGTCGGCGACTGCGCGTACCCAAGGGGGAATGCTCGACATCCATGACTACAACGGGCAGGTCGCGCTGGCCGACGCCGGGCTGATGGAACAGTTCCAGGCGATCATCCACCCGGGTGGCGAGGCGATGCGGATCCTCGACCGGCACGCCAACGTCCTCGTCGACGAAGCCGACGACGGCGGGCGGGGGCGGCCCGAGGTCGATCGGGGACACCTACGCGAGATGCTGCTCGACTCGCTGCCCGACGGGGCCGTGCGGTGGGGCAGCAAGGTCACCGGCGTGACCGCGACCGGTGGCGGCCGGCACGAGCTGGCCTTCGCCGACGGGTCCACGGCGACCACCGATCTGCTGGTCGGGGGCGACGGAGCCTGGTCACGGGTACGCCCGCTGCTGACCGACGCCCGCCCCGCGTACGCCGGCATCACGTTCTTCGACATCGACCTCCTCGACGCCGACACGCGGCACCCGGACGCGGCCGAGATCGTCGGGGCCGGGATGCTGTTCGCGCTCGGGCCCGGCAAAGGGTTCCTCGCGCACCGTGAAACAGACGGCAGCCTGCACATCTATGTCGCCCTCAAAGCACCCGAAAACTGGGCGGCGAACGCGGGAACAGCGGACCTCAAGCCGCTCCTCGCCGAGCAGTTCGAGGGCTGGTCGCCGCGGCTCGTCTCGCTGATCACCGAGTTCGACGGACCCCTCGCGCCGCGGACCATCAACGTGCTGCCGGCCGGGCTGCGCTGGGACCGGGTGCCGGGCGTGACCCTGCTCGGCGACGCCGCCCACCTGATGTCGCCGTTCGCCGGGGAGGGGGCCAACCTGGCGATGTTCGACGGGGCGAAGTTCGGCCTGGCGATCGCGGCGAACCCGGGCGACGTGGAGGCGGCGATCACGGCGTACGAGACCGAGCTCTTCCCGCGCAGTGAGGAGGCGGCTCGCGAAGCCGCGGCCAACCTGGAGATCTGCTTCCGCGAGGACGCGCCGCAGAGCCTGATCGACCAGTTCGCCGCCTACGCGGCAGCCGGCCACTGAAACCGCGGCCGGTCACTGAAAGCCGCGGCCGGTCGTTGGAAGCCGCGGCACGTCACATGAAAGCCGCCGCACGTCACTGAAACAGTTCCCGCAATCGTCGCGCCGCCAGATCCGCACCGTCCGTGCGGATCTGCGGCGCGAGCGCGCGGGCGGCAACCTGTCGACCGGGTTCCAGCGCTTGCTCCAACGCCGCCGCCAGCGAGTCAGCCGTCACTGCAACACCAACACCAACACCCAGCCCGCCGCCGTCATCGCCACCGCCACCGCCGCCGTCGCTGACGCTGACGCCTACGCCGAGCTCGGTGACGCGGGCGGCCCAGTACGGCTGGTCGTACACCTGCGGCAGCACCACCTGCGGCACGCCGGCGAGGGCCGCGGCCGTTGTGGTACCGGCGCCGCCGTGATGCACCACCGCCGCCACCCGCGGGAACAAAGCCCGCTGGTTGACCTCACCGATCGTGATGCAGTCGGGCCCGTCGCCGGCGCTCAAGCCGGTCCAGCCGCTGCTGATGACCGCGCGCCGACCCACCGCGCGGGCCGCGGCCAGCATCGTGAAACCCAGGTCGGCGGACGGGGAGCGGATGCTGCCGAGCCCGAAGTACACCGGTGCGGTACCCGCGGCCAGGAACTGTTCCAGCTCCGGCGCCAGCGGTCGCTCGTCGGGCACCACGAATGCCCCCGGCTGCCAGGTGCCGGAAGGGCCCGGCCCCAGCACCGGATCGCAGGCGAGCCAGGGGTCGGCGGTCAGCACATGGTTCTGCACGTCCTCGATTGGTGGCAGGCCCAGCGTGGCCCGGTGTTCGTTGAGCGGCGCGCCGAACATCGCATTCGTGGGCCGCGGGATCTGGACGGCCGGCGAGTGCGACGGCGGGGGGAGCACGATCGGGCAGTACACCAGGAAGCGGTATGGGATTTTGAGCATCTCCGCCACCGACGGCGCGGCGATCTGCAGGGCCGTGGCACCCACGATCGCGTCGCAGCCCGCAGCGGCGGCGCGCACGGCCGCGAACTGGTCCGCGACCGACCGGCGGGCCAGCGCGGCGAGCTGATCCGGGGTCGGGCGGGCGGTACCGACGGCGGCCGTCGACCGCAGCGACGGGCCGATCGGGGTGACGGCGAAGCCGAGGTCCTCGATCCAGGACCGGAAATCCGGCGGCACGCAGAAACACGCGTCAGTGCCGTGAGCGCGCAGACTCAAGGCGAGGGCGACCAGCGGCTGGACGTCGCCGCGCGAACCGATTGTCGAAAGCAGCAGCACACGGGCAGTCTGGCCGCTTGTGGGGGTCTTGCCACAAGCCCTCCGTAGCGATATACGTTGAAGTGGGGCTGATGATGGTTGCATGGTGCGAGTCGCGATCATGGCCATCGGCAGCCGCGAAGACCTCGCTCCCTGCACCTGCCTCCGAGTGCGCCTGCAGGAAGCCGGCCACCAGGTCACCATCGCCAGGTGAACGCCGAGGACGGCGCCGGAGCCGTCTGGAAGAACTCGCCCGCCACCTCGGCTGATCCGCACCGCACCGCACGGCTTCGCGCCGCACCGCACGGCTTCGCGCCGCACCGCACGGCTTCGCGCCGCACCGCACGGCTTCGCGCCGCACCGCACGGCTTCGCGCCGTGCCGGCTCCGCGCTGAGGCGCGTTGCGCTCGGCCTGCGTGCGGCTCGGCCCGTGTGACGGCAACATGCAGAGGCATGAGCTGCGCTGCGCTGCAACAGCGAGCAGCGGGGCTTGTTACAGAAACATCCAGGAGCTACGCGGCGGCTGAACGGAGCAGGGTGCGGGAGATGCCGCAGGCCGCGGTGACCACAGCCGGTACCAACGCGGAAGGCTGCAATCCGTCGAACGGCACGATCACCGACAGGGCCGCGACGACCCGGCCCTCCACGTCGCGCACCGGCGCGGCCACGGAGACGGCGTCCATCTGGACCTGGCGGTCGCTCACCGCGTGCCCGGCCCGGCGGACCTTGGCCAGGGTGGTGCGCAGCCGCTCCGGGTCGGCGATCGTCAACGGGGTGAAGGCGACGAGCGGGCGGGCGAGGTACTCCTCGACGACCGCCCGCGGCGCGTGCGCGAGCAGGACCAGGCCGACCCCGGTGGCGTGGGCGGGGAGCCGGCCGCCGACCCGGCTGCGCACGACGAGGGCGGCGCGGCCGGAGATCCGCTCGACGTACACGACGTCGGACCCCTCCAGCACCGCCAGCTGTACGTGCTGGTGCGTGGCCTCGTAGAGGTCCTCGAGGTAGGGCATCGCGGCCTCGCGCAGGCCGAGGCCGCGGGGGGCGAGCGCTGCGACTTCGAAGAGCCGGAGCCCGATCTGGTACCGCCCGTCGGCGTCGCGTTCCAGGGCGCCCCACGCCGCGAGCTCGCCCACGAGCCGGTGCGTCGTCGCGAGCGGCATGCCGGCCCGGCGGCTGATCTGGGACAGGCTCAGCCGCCGGTGCTCGCCGTTGAACGCGCCGAGCAGGCTCAGCACACGGCTGGTCACGGTCCGGCCGGCGACGTTACCGGTGGTCATGGCGGTGTCCCCCCGGGGGATGCTGTACCCGGCAAGCTTCGCGCCCCCGCCCCGGATCAGTCAAGGGTCATCGAACCTCCACGATGATCGCCGCCGATCGGGTGGCACCGGCCGCGTTCACCAGCTCCGCCTCGTAGGTGTACGTCCCCGGCGCCCGCCCGCTGACCACTGTGGACGCGTGCTGGGCCGAAGGCGTCGCGGCGGTCAGCGACACCGTGTAGTCCCCGTCGTGCAGGCCCGTCGCCCGGCCGCTCGTGCTCGACAGCACCCCCTCGGCCGGGGCGGTGGCGGCGCCGTCCGACGGTGCCAGGCGGCGGATCAGCCGGTGGTTCGTCCGCCTGGTGCCGTCCTCGGCGGTGACCGTGACCGGCACATCGGTCGGGGTGTCGGCGACGGTCACGGTCGCGCCGGCCGCGGTGGCGAACCTGCTGCGTGTTTCCGGTGTAACGGTTACCGTCCGCGTGGTCGCCGGACCGTCCAATGTGTACGCGCCGTCGGGCCGGGCGGCCGGCGGGCCGTGGTCGGTGGTCAGGTTCAGCAGGGCGGCGTCGTCCGGCAGCGAGCCGATGCCCTGGCGCAGGTTCGCGCCCGCCGTCGACCCGGCCGGCGCCGCGTTGCTGACGTCCAGGTCGCGGATCGTCCAGTACTCCTGGTTGAACAGCCGCACCGCGTCATCGGCCGCGCCGGCCGCCGCGATCCTCGGCATGGCGCCGTCGCCGTAGCGGTCGATCGACACGGGGCACCGGCACCGGCGGCGCCCGAGCCCTTGGGCCAGAGCTGGCCGGTCTCAGGTCTGGCCGGCGTGCAGGAGCAGGGTGTCGCCGGGGTGGAACTCGGTGTCCGCGACCTTGTCGAGGGTGCGCCACGGGTGTCCGGCCTGGCCGTCGGCGGTGTCGTCGCCGGCCTGGGCGTCGAGGTAGTAGGTGGTGCCGGTGGCCTCGGCGTTCGCGGTGGTGTCGGAGGTCGGGCTGGTGGCGTTCGCGGTGGTTACGGCGTTCGTGGTGGCCGCCGCGTTCCCGGTGGCGTTGACGTTCGTGGTGGTGTTGACGTTCGCGGTGGTTTCCGCGTTCGCGGCGGGCTCGGCGGATGCGGTGGCGGCGGGGAGGGTCAGCACGGCGGCGGCCGCGCCCGTGAGGAGGAGTTGCAGGCGCATGGGTTCTCTCGAATCGCGGGCCGGGTCGTGGCGCTCGCACGGGGTGCGATGCGGGAAAACGTATTCCGCGCGAGCGGGCGGCGTCGAGGATGGTTCAGAATGGGCAGGTGGATGATGGTGCTGCCCGGCGCGGACCGGTGACCCTGCACGACGTGGCCCGTGCGGCCGGGGTCTCCTACGCCACGGCGTCGCGGGCGCTCAACGGCAGCGAGCGCAACGTCCGGCCGGAGAACGCCGAGCGCGTCCGGGCCGCCGCCGACCGGCTCGGCTACGCCCCCAACCGGCCGGCACAGGCGATCGCGCGCGGATCCACCAGTACCATCGCGCTCGTCGTCAGCGACGTCGACGACCCCTACTTCTCCGAGATCGCCGGTGGCGTGATCGACGCCGCCGAGGACGCCGGGCTGATCGTGACCATGGCCGTCGCCGACCGTTCGCCCGGCCTGGAGCTGCAGATCGTCCGGGCGCTGCGCGGCCACCGCCCCCGCGCCATCCTCGTCGCCGGCAGCCGGATCGACGGCTCCGGGACCCGCGACTCCCTGACCGAGGAGCTGGCGGCATACCGGCGGGCGGGCGGCCGGGTGGCCCTGATCAGCCAGGCCGACCTGCCGTTCCCCACCTTGGCCATCGACAATTTCGGTGGCGCGCGGCGGCTCGCGATCGAGTTGTTTCGGCGGGGGTACCGCCGCTACGCCATCGTCCACGCCGACGAGACGATCCGCACCTCGCACGAGCGCCGCACCGGCTTCCTCCAGGGTTTACGGGATGCGGGCGGCACCGCCGACGGCGTCGCGTCAGTACCGGCCGACTTCACCCGCTCCGGTGGCCATGCCGCCGCGACCCGCCTGGCCGAGCTGGCCCGCTCCGGCGTCGAGGCCGCCTTCGTGGTCAACGACGTGATGGCGATCGGCGCGATGACGGGCCTGCGCGCGGCCGGCGTGGAGCCCGGCGCGGAGCTGGCGGTGGCCGGCTTCGACGACATCGACGCGGCGGCGCACGTGCACCCGGCGTTGACCTCGGTCCGGGTACCGCTGCGCGCCATCGGCCGCCGCGCCCTGGAGACCGCCCTGTCCCGCACCGACTCCGGGACCGTGGACATCCCGGTCGAGGTGGTACTGCGCGCCAGCACCCCGCCCCGCTGAGGAGCAGCCCCGTCACCGCCCGTGACCCCGCGCCCGCGCGGTGATGCCCCCAGGGAGCAGCGACTTCAACCGGCGCCGTCGACGTGCCGGTGGGTTGGCCGCGGCGGGGCCAGGACGTGCGCTGAGGAACGGTGGCGTTGCCGCGTGTGATGATGGTGCCGTGTGAGGATGCTCGGTGCGGTGCGGTGCGGTGCGGTGCGGTGCGGTGCGGTGCGGTGCGGTGCGGTGCGGTGCGGTGCGGTGCGGTGCGGTGCGGTGCGGTGCGGTG
>NZ_JBITDU010000034.1:0-41308 GCF_044454505.1 Dactylosporangium sp. NPDC051541 | reverse complement strand
CCGGCCGACCGGGGTGAAGCAGTCATGTCCCTGATTGTCCTAGCCACCAACCCGATCGACCGACAGCGACTCACCGAGAACACGAAAGATCTTTAAGTGGCGGCTCGCATGCTGTGGCCTCCGTTGTGTTGAGGAGGAGACGCATGAAGAGGTTGATTGTGGCCGTGGCGATCGCGATGGCGGCGGTCCTGGTGTCGGCGGTTGCTGCCGGGCCGGTCGGGGCGCAGACCGCGGCGCTCGGGACGGGCAAGGTTTCGATGCAGGACTTCCACTTTTAGCGCATGACCCGCGTGCGGCCGGTCGGGGAGATCGGCCGCACGCGGCTTGACTTGGGAGGCTCGGGCAGCGGGTGGAAGGCAATATCGTTGCGGCATGCCTGAGCTGATCCAGCCGACCGTTGAGCTGCACGCCGCGTTTCTGGAGTGCCGGGACGACTGGGGGTCCGGGCCGAACGAGGACGGGTTCGGCCTGCGAACCGATGACGACGTGGACTCGGCGGAGGGGTTTGCCGCCTGGGTGCACGAACGCGTCCGGTTCGAGCATCCCGCGGGGACGCCGTGCCCGGATGTGCAGCATGCGACGGCCCGGTGGATCGTCGAGGACGGCCACGTGCTCGGCGGGATCGCCTTGCGGCACCACCTCGATGACGACCTTGGGCACATCGGGTACGGGGTGCGGCCCTCCGCGCGTCGGCGGGGACTGGCCGGGTGGGCGCTGGGGGAGATGCTCGAAGAGGCGCGGGCAACACTGGGGATGGAGCGTGTGCTGATCGTGTGCGCCGCGGACAATCTCGCCTCGGCGCGCACGATCGAACACAACGGCGGGGTGCTCGAGACCATTCGCGACACCGGCCGCGGTGCGGTCCGACGCTACTGGATCGGACCGCACCGCTAAACGAACACCGCGTGCGCAGGGCGTGCGCATCGGCTCGTTACATGCTGCGCAGTTCGCGGTCGCGCCAGGCGGCGGACCAGGAGGTGCGGCTGTTCGTGCGCAGGAGCGAACCCTCGTAGATGCGCGCCCCGCCCAGCAGCGCGCCGAACGCGGCCGCGGCCAGGATCACCAGGGACACGAACGGCTCCCACCCGGCGGCGGAGCCGTCGAACAGGCGGACCGGCATCGCGGTCGGGGCGGAGAACGGAATGTACGACAGGTAGCGCATCGCGACGGGGTTGTCGCCGAGGAAGATCACGGCGAAGAACGGCAGCATCACCAGCAACTGCACCGGCATGCCCGCGTTGGCCACGTCCTCCAGGCGGTTCACCAGCGCGCCCACCGCGGCCCACAGCGCGGCCAGCATGATGAAGCCCAGCACGAAGAACGGGATGAACCACGTCATCGCCGGGCCGAGCAGCGGCAGCAGCGTGCCGGCGTCGTCGCTGAACTGGGCGCCGGCCACGGTGACGACCGCGATCAGCGCCACTTGGGCCAGGGCGAGCAGGCCACCGGCGACGACTTTGCCGATCAGCAGCGCCCGGACCGGTACCGCCGCGACCAGAATTTCCACCATGCGCGTTTGTTTCTCTTCCACGACGCTCTGTGCGATCTGCATGCCGAACGTGAGCGATGTGAAGAAGAAGACCAGCGCGAACATGAACGGCACAAGGAACGACGCCAGTTCGTCCACGGCGTCCGGGTCCAGCAGTCGGACCTCGGGCGCGACCGACAGCGCGCGCACGACGTCGCCCGGTGCGTCCTTCATGGCCAGGATCTCGGGCTGGCCGGATTTGTCGACGACCGCGGCGTCGGCGTCGCCGTCGCGCACGACCTTCTCGGGGTCGGAAGCCACCTTGACCTCGAGGCCGGCCGCCCGCAGCTTGCTCTCGTACGGCGACGCCTGCACCACCGCGACCGACGACGGGCCGCCCGCGAACAGGGCCGGCAGCACCGACGAACCGAACGCGAACAGCAGGAAGAACAGCGTGCTGAACAGGAACGTCTTGTCGCGGAGCTTCACCTTGAGCTCGCGCGCGGCGACGAGGCGGACCGCTTCCACCATGTTCATCGGGTCACCTCTCGGAAGATCTCGGCCAGCGACGGCACGACGGGGCCGAACGAGCGCACGGGGCCGCGGGCCAGCGCCTCACGCAGTACCACCTGGTCGTCCGCGGTTTCGGCCAGGTCGAAGACGGCCCGGTCGCCGTCCAGATCGACGACGGTCACGCCGGGCTGGTCGCGCAGCCAGCCGGTGTCGCCGTCGACGCGCAGCTCGTAGCGGGGCTCGGCGTAGCGGGTGCGCAGTTCGTCGCGCGTGCCGGTGGCCCGGATCTGGCCGGCGGCGATGATGACGAGGTCGTCGCAGAGGCGTTCGACGACGTCCAGCTGGTGGCTGGAGAACAGCACGGGCACGCCGGCCGCGGTGCGTTCGCGCAGAACGCTCACGACGGTGTCGACGGCGAGCGGGTCCAGGCCGGAGAACGGCTCGTCGAGGACGAGCAGGTCGGGGTCGTGGATGAGCGCGGCGGCGATCTGTGCACGCTGCTGGTTGCCCAGCGACAGTTGCTGCAGCGGTTCGTCCGCACGTTCGCGCAGACCGAGCCGTTCGAGCAGACCGGCGGCGTTGCGTTGTGCACGTTCGTGCGAAAGCCCGTGCAGCCGGCCGAGGTAGATGAGCTGTTCGCGCACGCCCATCTTCGGGTACAGACCGCGCTCTTCCGGCATGTAGCCGATCTGCCGCCGCTGCTCCTTGGTCAGCGGCGACCCCCGCCACGTGACCGTTCCCGAATCGGCGGAAAGCACCCCGAGAATGATTCGCATCGTCGTGGTCTTCCCGGCGCCGTTCGCGCCGACGAAGCCGGTCATCCGCCCGGCCCCGACGTCGAACGTGATATCGGAGAGCACCTGCCGGTCGCCGAAGCGCCGGTTGACCCCCTCCACCCGCAGTGCGTCGCTCATGCGTTTCACCGTAGGCGCCGGTCGCGGCGAAAGAATCCGGCTGGCGATTTACCCCCGAGGTCCATCGCGCGACGGACCCTCCGAACAAATCACAGTCCGCCGCGCGACGGACCCTCCGAACAAATCACAGTCCGCCGCGCGACGGATCTCACCGACCAATTCCCGGTCCGCCGCACGACGGAACCGGCCCAGCATCCCCCAGTCCGCCGCCCAACCCGGCCGCGATCGGCCCCGCGAAATGCGTCAGCGCGACGGACCCGGCGTCACCACGCCGTGTTCATAGGCGAACACGACAGCAGCCGTCCGATCGCGCAGATTCAGCTTCGTCAGCACCCGGCTGACATGCGTCTTCACGGTCGCCTCGCCCAGGTGCAGCCGGGCCGCGACCTCGGCGTTCGTCGCCCCGCCGGCCAGCTCGACCAGCACTTCCCGCTCCCGCGGCGTCAATTCGGCCAGCAGCGCGTCACCGTGCGCCGCCGGTCGCCGCCCCGGCCGCGCGAACGCCGCGATGACTTTCCGCGTCAATTCCGGCGCGAGCAGCGCATCGCCCCGCGCGACAATGCGCACCGCGTCGATGAGCGCCTCCGGCGTGCCGTTCTTCAGCAGGAAACCGCTGGCCCCGGCCTCGAGCGCGGCGAAAAGATAATCGTCGCGGTCGAATGTCGTGAGCATCAGCACCGCCGGTGCCGGGCCGGCCGCGGTGATTTCGCGGGTCGCCGCCAGCCCGTCGAGTCCCGGCATTTCGACGTCCATGAGCAATACATCGGCGGGGGTACCGCGTGCGAGTTCGACCGCCTGCCGCCCGTCCGCGGCCTCTCCGACAACGGTCAGATCGTCCTCCGTCTCGAGGATGACCCGAAACCCGGTGCGGACGAGCTGGTGGTCGTCGGCGAGCAGTACCCGAATCATGCCCGGCACCTTATCCGGGCCGCTGAGTACGCTCCAAGGTCATGAGTGCGATGGTGTTCACGGGTGGCCCGATCTGGACCGGCGCGGGCGGCTGCGAGGCGCTGGCGATCGAGCGTGGCCGGATCGTCGCGGCCGGTGACCGGACCGAGGTGCTAGCGGCGCTAGCCAAACCATACGACTTCGTCGATCTGAAGGGTCGCGCCCTCATCCCCGGCCTGCACGACGCCCATGTCCACCCGGTCCAGGGCGCCCTCGAGCGGCTCCGCTGCGATCTTTCGCACCTCAACGACCGCGCGGCCTACCGGGCCGCCGTCGCCGCCTACGCCGCGGCGAACCCGGACCGCACCTGGATCACCGGCGGCGGGTGGTCGATGTCGGCGTTCCCGGGCGGCCTGCCGCACCGCACGGACCTCGACACGGCCGCGCCGGGCCGCCCGGTCTTCCTGCCCAACCGCGACCACCACTCGGCCTGGGTCAGCACGGCCGCCCTGGCCGCCGCCGGCATCGACGCGCGGACCCCGGACCCGCGCAACGGCCGCATCGAGCGCGACACCGATGGAGTTCCTTCCGGGGTACTGCACGAAGCCGCAATGGACCTCATCACACCGCTACTGCCCGAGGACACCGCCGCCGACTACGACCGCGCCCTGCTGGAGGCGCAGCGGTACCTGTTCTCGCTGGGCATCACCGGCTGGCAGGACGCGATCGTCGGCTCCTACGCCGGCTCCCGCGACCAGTACGACACCTACCGCCGCGCCGCGGCGTCGGGCCGTCTCCGGGCCCGGGTCGCCGGCGCGCTGTGGTGGGACCGGGCCCAGGGCCTGGAGCAGCTGGAGTTCATGACGGAGCGCCGGAGTGGTGCCGGCGGTCGATTCCGCACCCCGATCGTGAAGATCATGCAGGACGGCGTGGCCGAGAACTTCACCGCGTCGATGCTCGAACCATACGTCGGCAAGGACTTCTGCGGCACGTCCAATGTGGACCCGGAGCAGCTGCGCACCTATGTGGCCGCCCTCGACGCCGCCGGCTTCTCGGTGCACTTCCACGCGATCGGCGATCGCGCGGTCCGCGAGTGCCTCGACGCCGTGGAGGCGAGCGGCAACACGCAGCGCCACCACATCGCCCACCTGCACGTCGTGCACCCGGCGGACGTACCGAGGTTCGCGGCGTTGGGCGTGACGGCGAACATCCAGTCCCTGTGGGCCACGCACCACGAGCAGAACGACACCCTGTGCGTGCCGTTCTTCGGCCCGGAGCGCGTGGCGCACCAGTACCCGTTCGGCGACATCGTCCGCGCCGGTGGCCGCCTGGCCGCGGGCAGCGACTGGCCGGTGTCCACCCCGGACCCGTGGCCGGCGATCCACGTCGCCGTCAACCGCACGGAGCCGCCGGACTCCGCCGAGTCGACGTGGCCGGCGTCGCAGACACCGATGCTGCCGGAGCAGGCGCTGACCCTGGAGCAGGCGCTGACGGCCTACACGGCGGGCTCGGCGTACGTGTCCCACCTGGACCGGGAGGTGGGAACGCTCCAGCCGGGCCGGGCCGCCGACCTCGTGGTCCTGGACCGCGACCCGTTCACCCCGGGCGCCGAACTGCACGCGGTCCGGGCCGACCTGGTGTTCGTCGACGGCGAACCGGTGCACGAGCGCTGACGGCGACGGCGCGCGGTCAGGCCGGGAGCAGGACGGTCAGGTCAGCGGCCGAGCACCTGATACTTGGCCTCAGTGGCTTCCTTCTGCGGCTTCCACCACCACTCGTTGGCCCGATACCAATCGATCGTCGCGGCCAGGCCGGCCCGGAAGTCGCCGTAGACCGGCTCCCAACCCAGCTCGCTGCGAAGCTTGCTGGTGTCGTTGGAATACCGCAGATCGTGACCGGGACGGTCCGGTACATGATCGTAGGCATCCGGCGCCTGACCCATCAATTCCAGGATCAATTCCAGGATTTCCTTGTTGTTGCGCTCGTCGCCGGAGCCGATCAGGTATGTCTCACCGATCTTTCCCTGCGACAGGATGCGGTGGACGGCGGCGTTGTGGTCATCAACGTGCGTCCATTCCCGCACGTTCTCGCCCGCGCCGTACAGCTTCGGCCGGTCACCCAGGAGCACATTGGTGATCTGCCGAGGGATGAACTTCTCCACATGCTGATACGAGCCGTAGTTGTTGGCACAGTTCGACAGCGTCGCGTTGACCCCGAATGAGCGCGCCCACGCCCGGACCAGCATGTCCGAGCCGGCCTTGGTCGCCGAATACGGGCTCGACGGATCGTACGGCGTGGTCTCGGTGAACTGCTCCGTCGAGTCCAACGGCAGGTCACCGAACACCTCGTCAGTGGAGATGTGATGGAACCGGCCGCCGTGCCGCCGGAGCGCCTCCAGCAGCGTGTACGTCCCGATGATATTGCTACGGACGAACGGCTCCGGATCGTGCAGCGAGTTGTCGACATGCGATTCGGCCGCGAAGTGCACGATCAGGTCGGCGTCGGCCACCAGCCGGTCGACCACGCCGGCGTCACAGATGTCGCCATGCACAAACTCGACCCGGTCCGCGACCGGCCGCAGCGTCGTGCGGTCCCCGGCGTAGGTGAGCGCATCGAGGACGCAGATCTCGTACTCCGGATGGTTCCTGATGGTGTAGTGAACAAAGTTCGCACCGATGAATCCGGCACCCCCGGTAACGAGCATCCGCGTCATGACCACGCATCCTACGGAATCCCGGTCGTAGCGTGGTAAAGGGTGTCTAGAGCGGCCTGCGGCTCGCCTCGGGCCTTCCGATCTATCACAAAAATAAACAGCGTCAGGGCATCGCTCGCCGGGTGAGCCGCCGGACGGTCAGGTGGATCCGCACCTCGCCCGCGGCGGCCTTGGCGGCCACGCCGGCGAGCGAACCGACCAGCCACACGCACGGCCCGATCACCGCACCGGCCACAATGGACATCACCACGTCGCTGCGCTCCGTTCCTCAGGGCTCTCCAGTGTCGGCCCGCCGCGCGACCCTACCGGTTGCCGGAAGGTGTCAGTCCGGTGTCATCCGATCGGCCGCCCGACCCCGTCCTGCTCCAGGGCGCCGCGGAGGTCGGCGAGCGCCCGGGCACCGGCGGCCAGGCTCTGCCTATTGCCGGTCGTTCCAAGCGCGCCAGGTCCCCACCGCGTCGAGCGCGCGGTCGATGAGAGCATCCGGGACGGCAAGGTTCTGCATGGCCGTGCGGTAGACGAGCGGCCCGATCAGCGTCGCCGCCACGTCCAGCGGCTCGGCGTCGGTGGTGAGCTCCCCGCGGGCGACCGCCCCGGCGACGGCGGCGCCTAGGCGGTCGGCGATCGTGCGGTTCGACTCGTCGCGGCGGCGGCCCATCTCTCCGTCCCAGATCGACGACTGCATCAGCGTGAGCGTGAACGCGGCCACCGCGGGCTGCGCCATCTCGTCGGCCATCGCGCGCAGCTGGGCGAACAGCCACGGCCGCAGCGGCGCCGGCGGATCGCGGAAGTACGGCAGGTCGGCGCCGTCCATCACGTCGAGCATCAGCTGCTCGGCGCGGGGCCAGTGGCGGTACACGGTGGCCCTTCCGACGCCGGCACTTTCGGCGACCCGCTGGTGGGTGATCGCCCCCGGGCCCTCGTCGACCAGCAGCGCCCGGGCCGCGCCCAGGATGGCCTCGCGGCTGCGCAGCGCCCGGGGGTCCGTCGAGTAGCTCACAAGGAGCATGCTAACTGTGAGACGTCTTGACTCATAGTTTCGCCGCGTGTCAGCATCCATCTGTGAGACAAGGAGTCTCACAGATTTGGGGGAGGGTCATGCGAATCGCTGTGCTCGGCGCGACCGGGGCGACCGGGCGGCACGTGATCACCGCCGCGCTCGCAGCGGGCCACGAGGTCGTCGCCCTCGCTCGGCGGCCGGCCGCGCTGGACGGGATCGAGCACGCCAACCTGGAGGTGCGGGCCGCGGACGTGACCCGGCCGGACACGGTCGCCGCGGCCGCTTCAGGGGCGGACGCGCTGGTCAGCGCGCTGGGCATCAGCCGGGGCGGGCCGCCCGACACACTGTCCAACGGTGCCCGATCGGTTCTTGCTTCGGGGGTACAGCATGTGGCGTGGCTCGGCTCCCTCGGCTCCGGCGAGTCCAGGCACCGGGCCGGCGCCGCCTACGACGTCATCCTGCGCGCCGTGCTGCGGGGCGGGTTCACCGACAAGGCCACCGCCGAAGCCCTCGTCGCCGGCCCCGGCACCACCGTCTTCCACGCCGTCATGCTCGGCGACGGGCCGCCGACCGGTGAGCCCCGCATCGTGGCGCTCGAGGACCTGCCGCGCTGGCGGTTCATGCCCCCGAGCGTCGCCCGGGCCGACGTCGCCGCCGCGATGGTCGCCGAACTCGAGCAGCCGGCGCACGCCGGGCAGACCGTCGCCGTCTACTGAGGAGCATCCCCGGTCGAGGTTCAGGAGCTGCCGCTGGGGGCGCGCACCGCGTTGTGCTGCTGCTGGCGGCTGCGCCGCACGAGCGCCCGGGCGGGCGGCCGGCGGTGCACCCGGCGCCGCATGTAGTGCTCGACCGCCCCGCCCGGGTGCGAGTCGGCGACCGCGGACTGCACGGCCTCCCGCAGCCAGTTCGGCAGCGAGGCGCCGAGGCTCATCCCGTTCTCGACCTGCCAGCCGTCGTCGCCGAGCTCGTTGAGCAGGGCCACCTTCCCCGGCACGGCCTGCGAACGGATACTGTTTCCGTCGACGACGACGGCGGCCAGGCTGTATTCCAGCGCCCGCTGGCCACGATCCGGATGGTTGCGAAGTTTGCGCTGCTCCTCCGACTGCGTGGAGACGAAGTACACGAAGCCGTACTCCCACTGCTCGCTCGCCATGCCGCGAATCGTGCCCGAAGCGCCGCGCAAGTCCGGCGAAACGCGCACAGTACATCCGTCCTGGGTCCCTCGATCGGCCAGTCTCACTTAGTCTGATCGTCGTGCGAGCGCTCCGGATGCTGGTGACGACGGCGCTGCTGGCCGCCTGCTCCTCGTCGCCGGCGCCGCCGCCGGCGGCCGGGTCGCCATCGCCTCCACCCTCCGCGGCGCCGTCCCCGTCGCCGGCGCCATCCGCATCAGGGGCGCCGCCGGCCGCCGACGCCGACCTCACGCTCGCGTTCGCCGGTGATGTCCACTTCACCGGGCGCACCGCGACGCTGTTGCAGAACCCGGCAACGGCGGTCGGCCCGATGGCCGAGGTGTTGCGGGCGGCCGACCTGGCGGTGGTCAACCTGGAAAGCGCGGTCACCACCCGGGGCACGCCGGAGCCGAAGGAGTTCCACTTCCGCGCGCCCGCGTCGGCGTACACGGCGCTCAAGGCGGCCGGAATCGATGCCGTCACGATCGCCAACAACCACGCGCTCGACTACGGCCGGGTCGGCTTCGCGGACACCCTCGACGGGGCGGCCGCGGCCGGGATGCCGGTGTTCGGCGGCGGGCGCGACATCGACGAGGCGTACGCGCCGCTGATCCTGCCCGTGCGCGGCGTGCGCGTGGCGATCCTCGGGTTCAGCCAGATCCACACCCTGGCCGAGGCGTGGAAGGCCGGCCCCGCGACGTCCGGCATCGCGCTGGCCTGGGACGTGGACCGGGCGGTCGCCGCCGTCAAGGCCGCCCGCGCGCAGGCCGACCTGGTGATCGTGTTCAACCATTGGGGCACCGAGACCGAGTCCTGCCCCAACGCGAATCAGCGGTCCTTCGCACGGTCGATCGCCGACGCCGGCGCGGACCTGATCATCGGCGCGCATGCGCACGTGCTGCAGGGCGACGGCTGGCTGGGCCGCACCTACGTCGCCTACGGCCTGGGCAACTTCGTCTGGTACGTCGGCCAGGCGGACACGGGCGTCCTGCGCGTGCGGGTGCACGGCCGGACAACGACGAAGGCCGAGCTCATCCCCGCGGTGGTCTCGCCCACCGGCCAGCCGAAACCGTTGACCGGCGCGGCCGCGACGACATTGACGAACCGCTTCGCCGGCCTGCGCAAGTGCACAGGCTTAAGCTCAGCATCATGAGCGAAGCAGACGGGCGGAGTCTTTGGGAACTGGCCGACCTGGTCACGCCGATGGCGATCCGGGTCGCGGCGACACTGCGGCTGGCCGACCACATCGCCGCCGGCACGTGCACGCCCGATGCGCTGGCCGCGGCCGTGCACGCAGAACCGGACGCGCTCGGCCGACTGCTCGTGCACCTGGCCACCGCCGGTGTCGTGGTGCGCGCGGACGACACATACGCACTGACCGAGCTCGGCGAACAGTTGCGCTCCGAACGTCCCGAACAGTTCCGCGACTGGTTCGACCTCGAAGGCTCGATCGGCCGCTCCGACCTGGCGTTCACCGAACTGCTGCACACCGTGCGGACCGGGGAGGCGGCGTTTCCGCGGCACTTCGGGCGGCCGTTCTGGGAGGATCTCGCCGCCGACGACGCCCGGCAGGCCTCGTTCGACAGGCTCATGGGCGGCCGGCTGGCCCGGGACCTGTCCGGCATCGCCGCCGCCTACCCGTGGGGTGAGACCGGGCACGTCGTGGACGTCGGCGGCGGTGACGGCAGCCTGCTGATCGCGGTGCTGCGACAGCACTCCGGCCTGCGGGGCACCGTTGTCGACCTGCCGGCCGTCGCACCCGGTGCCGAGGCGGCGATCGCCGCGGCCGGGCTCGCCGACCGGGCGGACGTGCGGGCCGGGAGCTTCTTCGACGCCGATGTGCTGCCGCCCGGGGCGGGCGCGTACGTGCTCTCCGGGGTCATGCACAACTGGTCCGACGAGGACGCGACCCGGATTCTGCGACGCTGCGCCGACGCGGCCGGTGACACCGGGGTCGTCCTCATCGCCGACCACATCAGCGACGAGTACAACACCGAGGGCGACCTGCGCATGCTGGCCTACTTCCGCGGCTGCGAGCGCCCACTGACCCGCCTGCGCGACGTCGTCGCCGCCGCCGGCCTCACCGCGGGCGACCTGCTCCCGGCGGGATCACGGTCTCTGCTGGTGCTGCGCCCGACCCGCTAGCTCGCGCGCGGTCACGGTCCAGCCGGCCGCCGAGTTCCCGTGCGGCGGCGCACGGGAGCGGCCCGGCGTCGGGCCGGCCGGCCGCCGGGTTCCGTGCGGCTGCGGCGCGCGAGAGCGGCCCGGCCGCAGGTTCGCGCGTCCTATGATCGGGGCGTGAGGCGGGTGCGGCTGCTGGGTCCGGTCGACGTCACGGTCGGTGACGACGTGCGGGCGCTGCCGGGGCTGCGGCGTAAGGCGGTGCTCGCCGTGCTCGGGCTGCACCGGGGCAGTGTCGTCGGCGTCGACCGGCTCATCGGGCTCGTCTGGGACGACGACGAGGACGCGGTGGTACTGCCCAATACGGTGCAGGCGCACGTCTCCGGCCTGCGTGCGGTCCTCGGGGACCGGCTCGCCGTCGAGGCGCGGGCGGCCGGTTACCGGCTGCACACCGGGACCGACCTGGACCTGGTCGACGAGCACGTGCGCGCCGGGCGGGCGGCGGCGCGGGCGGAGACGGCGGCCGGGCACTTCCGGGCCGCGCTGGAGCTGTGGCGGGGGCCGTCGCTGGCCGACCTCACCGCGCTGAGCTGGCTGCGCGGGCAGGGGCAGCGCCTCGATCAGCTGCGGCGGGACCTGCGCCTGGACCTTGTCGACGCGCGGCTGCGACTCGGCGAGCACGACGCGCTCGTGCCGGAGCTGAGCGCGCTCGCCGCGGAGTATCCGTTCGACGAGCGCATCCACGGGCAGCTGATGACCGCCCTGGACGCGGCCGGGCGGCGGGCCGAGGCCCTCGCGGCGTACGACCGGCTCCACAACGCCCTCGACCGCGAGCTCGGCCTGCGCCCGCGGATCGAACTGCGGTCCCGGCAGGCGGCGATGCTGGCCGCGCACACCACAGCGGCCACCCAGGAAGCCGGCCCGGCCGCGCCCCGGCAACGAGGTGGGGCGCGGATTCCGGCGCAGCTGCCGGCGACGGTGCGCGGGTTCGCCGGCCGGGACGCTGAGCTGGCCGGGCTCGACGAGCTGCTCGGGACCGGCGGCGTCGCGGTGATCTCCGGGACCGCGGGCGTCGGGAAAACGGCGCTGACGCTGCACTGGGCGCACCGGGTGGCGGCCGAGTTCCCGGACGGCCAGCTGTATGTGAACCTGCGCGGTTTCGACCCGGGTGGTGCCGCGGTCGGTGCCGGTCCAGCGCTCGCGGTGCTGCTGGAGGCGCTCGGGGTGCCGGCACAGGCTGTACCCCCGGCAGAAACTGAACGGGAAGCACTCTATCGATCGGTCATCGCCGGGCGACGGCTGCTCGTGGTGCTCGACAACGCGCGCGACGCCGAGCAGGTGCGGCCACTGCTGCCCGGGCCGGGGGCGTCACTGGCGCTCGTCACCAGCCGGGAACGGCTGGCCGCGATCGCCGACAGCCGGGCCGTGGTGCTCGACCTCATGACCCCGGCCGATGCGCACAACCTGCTGCGGCGGCGGCTCGGCGGGTCGCGGCTGGCGGCCGAGCCCGACGCGGTCGACGAGATCATCGCCCGGTGTGCGCGGCTGCCGCTGGCCATGAGTGTCGTGGCCGCGCACGCGATGGCGCGGCCGCGGGTGAGCCTGGCCCAGCTGGCCGGTGAGCTGCGGGACGCGGCCCGCCGCTGGGACGTGCTCGACGGCGGTGACGCGGTGTCGGACGTGCGGGCCGTGCTGTCGTGGTCGTACCTCGCGCTGCCGCCGGCCGCCGCCCGCATGTTCCGGCTCCTCGGCGCGCACCCGGACCCGGCCCTCGACACCGCGGCCGCGGCCAGCCTCGCCGGCGTCGGGCCCGAGTCCGCCGCCGAACTGCTGGCCGAACTGGCCCGGGCCAGCCTGCTCACGGAGCCCGAGCCGGGCCGGTTCACGCACCATGACCTGCTGCGGGGGTACTCCCGCGAGCTCGCCGCCCGCGACGGCGCCGACGGTGCCGAGCGCCGCGTCCTCGACCATTATCTGCACACCGCGCTCGCCGCCGCCCTCGCCATCAACCCGTCGTGGCAGCCGGTGACGCCGCCGTCACCCGAGGCTGGTGTCACGCTCGGTGAGGTCGCCAAGCCCGCCGCCGCCCAGGCCTGGCTGATCCTCGAACTGCCGGCCCTTCTCGGCGCGATCGACCTGGCCGCCGCCGTGGGTCTCGACACGCACGCCTGGCTGCTGGCGTGGGCGGTGACCGACCTGGTGGAGCGGCAGGGCCGGCTCGACGAATGGGAGGCCGCGCACACCGCCGGCCTGCGCGCCGCCGAGCGCCTGGACGACCTTCCGGCGATCGCGCACCTGCACCGGGGGCTCGGCCGGCTCCGGATGTGGCAAGGACGACATGCCGATTCGCGGGGGTACTTCCAGCAGGCCCGCGACCGCTTCGTCGCCCTCGGTGACCAGCACGGGGAGTCCCGCACCGAGCACAATCTGTGCCAGCTGGCCGACCGTGAGGGCCGCATCGCCGACGCCGCCGCCCACGCCGAGCGGTCGTTGGAGTTGTGCCGGTCGATCGGTGACACCCCGGGCGTCGCGAAGGAGCTCAACGCCCTCGCCTGGTGCCTGCTCGAACTGCGCGACTTCGAGCGGGCCCGGGTCGCGTGCGAGGAGGCGGCCGCGATCTACCGCGAGTTCGACGACCCGGCCCAGGAGGGTGCGGTCCTGCACACCCTCGGTGAGGTCCACCGCGAGCTGGGCGACCTCAAGCAGGCGGTCTCCTACTACGAGCGGGCCGTGGGGCTGGCGGCCGGGGCCGGTGATCGCTACGCGGAGGCCGTCGCCCTGGAGAGCCTCGGCGACGGCCGCCTGGCCCTGGGCGACGCGGATGCGGCCCGCCCGGCATGGGAGCGGTCACTGACGGTGTTCGAGGAGCTGGACCATCCGCGGGCCGACGCCGTCCGGGCCAAGCTCGGGCGCTGACCCGCCTACACCGGCCCCAGCAGCCGGTCGAGGATGCGGTCGAGGGCCGGCGACTGCGGACTGCCCTCGAAGCCGATCGTCACGACCGGGCAGGTGTCCCGGGCCACCCGCACCTCGCGGGTCTCGCCGACCACGTCGCGCAGGAGCAGCACGTCGACCGTCCGGCCCGGCGAGGAGCAGGTGGCGTACGGGATCTGGCCCATCGTCGCCTTCGCCGCCGCCACCACCGCGGCCCCGGTCTCGTCGGCGACGCCGCGGTCGTCGACCTGGCGGGCCCGGTCCCAGTGGCCGTCCGATCCGCGGACGAACCGGCACGCGGTGACGACGGCCAGGGGCACCGGCAGATCGTGCGGGTTGGACATCGTGGTGTGCATCCACACGTCGTAGGCCGGGTCGGGGCTGTAGTGGCCGGCGGACGGGCCGGTGGTGAGCCGGGCGGCGCAGTCGGCCGGGCGGACGTCGGCGGGGCGGGCGACGGCCAGTTCCTGGGCGATGAACCGGGCGTCGAACGCCTCCACCGCTTCGCGGACCTCGTAGCGGGTGATGCCGCCGCGGCGGACGTACCCGCACGCCGGGGCCCGCTCGATGGTCACGTTCGAACCGTCGGCGTACTCGAGGGTGAGGTACCCGCCCCCGTCGCCCATGAGCATGCACGGGTCCATGCCGGACTTCGCCGGCAGCGCGTTCAGGACGGTGATCAGGCCGGCGACGTCGCGGGTGAGGACGAGGCGCCGGGGCGGGCCGGGCCGGCCGGGGTACGGGTCGGGGACCTGGTTGTAGCGGCAGTAGACGACCCGGACGGCGCCGGGCGGGGCCAGGTCGCCGGGGGCGGTGGGCGGCTTGTCGACGAAGTTGAAGTCCGGCGGCGCCGCCGGGCAGTCGCCGGCGCCGGGGTGCTGCGGTGCGGTGGACGCGCTCGGGGCCGGATCGGCCGGCGGGCCCGGGGCCGGGCGGGTGGCGGCGGCCGCGACCGCGCCGCCGAGCAGGACGAGCGCGACGCAGGCGGCGGCCAGCAAACCGGTGCGGCGCTGCCGGCGGCGGACCCGGTGGCCGATCGCGGCCAGCCGGTCGGGCGGGGCGGCCAGGTCGGGGACGAGGGTGTCGAGGAGCCGGCCGAGGTCGCGGCCGCCGTCAGGTTGCGTCATGGTGGTCGGCCCCTTCGGCGGTGAGCAGGGATCGGACGGCGGCGTCGGCGCGGAGGGTCTCCAGGGCACGGAAGGCCAGGGTCTTCACGGTGCCGGCGGAGCAGCCGAGGAGTTCGGCGGTCTCGGCGACCGTGCGGTCCTCGACGTACCGCAGCACGACCACGGCCCGCTGCCGCGGCGTGAGGCGGGCCAGGGCGCGGCGCAGCCCGTCGCGGGCGGCGGACGCGGCGGCGATGTCCTCGGGGCCGGCCCGCTCGGGTGGGGCCGCGGTGGGCAGCTCGCCCCGCCAGTGCCGGCGCCACCAGCTCAGGTACGTGTTGTAGAGCACCCGCCGCACGTACGCCTCCGGATGGCCGGCCGCGGCGATCCGGTCCCAGTGCCGCCAGCTGCGCGCGAGGGCGGTCTGCAGCAGGTCCTCGGCCGCGGCGGCGTCACCGGTCAGCAGCCACGCCGCCCGCAGCAGCACGTGCGAACGCGCGGCCACGAACTCGGCGAAGCCTTCGGGTGGTGCGGGTGCTCGGGTCATCCAGGTCCTCCCTGCCCGTACAACCGCCTGGGCGGCGCGTGCGGTTGACACCGGCGGCTGGCGAAGCGCGCGGCGATCCGCGATCATGGACGACCGTGGCGCGCCTCGACATCACCCTCGGCCGGCCGGAGCTGTTCCTGGTCCAGCAGACGGCCGTCCGCTGCGACTACGCCAAGCTCGGTGAACTGCTGACGACCGGGCTGAGCGGCCCCCACGACCGGATCGAGCGGGTCCGGGTGGCCGCCGACACGCTGACCGAGTGGACGTTCGCGGACCTGCCGCGCGGCCTCGACGACTGGTGCCGCAGCGGCGACCCGACCGCGTTCGTGGTGCGCGGGGCGGTCGAGATCAACCGGGCCTGGGCGGTGCGGGGCAAGCTCCGGGCCGCGCACACGACGCCGGCGCAGCACCAGGGCTTCAACGAGATCCTCGGGGTGGCGAAACGCTACTGCGAGGCGGCCGCGGAGGCCGACCCTAGCGACGCCGCGCCCTGGCTGTTCCTGCTCAGCATCGCCCGCGGCCGCCCGGTCGGGTCGGCCGAGGTGCACCGCCTGCGCAACGAGCTGGAGGGCCGGGCGCCGCAGAGCTTCGTCGGGCATCGGCACGCGATCGCCGCGCTCGGGCCGCAGTGGGGCGGGACGATGGAGCACGTGGACGCGGCCGTCGCGGCGTGGACGGCGGCCCCGCGGCCCGGTTCACCGCTACCGGCGCTGGTCTTCCCGGCGTTCGTCCAGCGCTGGTGGTCACACGGCCACCGGGCCGACTTCACGCGGGAGCCACAGCTCCGCGCGCAGGCGCACGAGGCGTCCGAGCGCATGCCGATGCGCCCGTGCGAGACGCCGGACGAGTACCTCGCCCACAACCACGCCGCCGCCTACTACGGGCTGGCCCGGGACCCGAAGCGGGCCAACGCCCACTTCAAACTGCTGCACGGCGTCGTCACCGAGTACCCGTGGCGGGACCTGCGCGCGACGGCCCCGATCCGCACGGAGGTCCCGCTCTTCCGGGGCCGCCGCCTCAAGGCGCTCCTGGGCCTGCGATAAGCAAAAGCAACGGCATCAATTCCGCGGTGGTACTCCCAGTGCGGCACACGCTTCCCGCCGGGCGGCGCGGCCACGGCCCAGATCCTCAAGGACGGCGATGCTGGGGTCGTAGGCGACGACGACTTCCGCGACGACCCCGCTGCACCCCGCGGCCGACCAGGGTGCGGCGTCCAGGGCCGCGCGATGGTCGGCAAAGCATGCGAACGACGCGCCGCGATGTACAGCCAGCCGGACATGTGCCGGTTCTGCGTGTGCCGTGGCCGCTCTGTGCGAAGCGTGCCCTTTCTGTGCGAAGGCCGGCCGGGCCGGAGCCGAGCGCTTCAGGGCAGTTGGGCGATCTGGCCCGAAGCGGTCGCGCGGACCAGGGGGAAGCGGGCGCGGACGCGGAAGCCGGGGCTGCCGGTGCGGGGGCCGGCCTCCAGGGTGCCGTCGTGGGCGGCCACCCGCTCGCGCATGCCGATCAGGCCGAGGCCGCCCGTGGACCGGCGGCCCTGGCCGCGGCCGTTGTCGGCCACGTCCAGCTCCAGCTCGTCGGCGTGGTAGCGGATGCGGACGTCCAGCTTCGTGGCGTCGGCGTGCTTCAGGGTGTTGGTCGCGGCTTCCTGGACGATCCGGTAGCCGGCCAGCGACAGTGACTCCGGGAGCGCCACCGCGTCGCCGAAGACGCCCAGTGAGGTTTCCACGCCGGCGCCGCGGACCGAGTCCAGCAGCTCCTGGATGCGGTCGAGTCCAACGGCGCTCGGCGCCGTCGCCGGGTCGGAGCCGGACTGGGGCTCGGCCGGTGATCGGGACGCGGGGATCGACGGCGACGGCGGCGACTCCGGTGAACGCGACGGCGGTGGGGAGGAGTCCGGCAGCGGGTCGGACTGGCGGAGGAGCCCCAGCATGCGGTGGAGTTCGTCGACGGCGGTCCGCGCCGACTGCTCCACCGCGCCCAGCGAGGTCTTCGCCTGGGCGGGGTTGCGGTCCAGGACCCGGCGGGCGGCTGAGGCCTGGACGCCCATGACCGAGACGTGGTGGGCGACCACGTCGTGGAGCTCGCGGGCGATGCGCAGGCGCTCGTGGAGGACGGAGCGGGCGGCCTCCTCCTCGTGGGCGGCGACGAGCTCGGTGGCCTGGGCCTCGACCTGGTGGCGGCGGCGTTCGGCGGTCCAGGCGAGCTCGCCGAAGTAGTAGGCGAAGCCGAAGAACAGCATGTTGACCAGGACGCCGTTGATGAGGGCGGCCAGGATCGGCGAGACCGGGCCGCTGGCGTGGACGAACTCGGCGGCGGACAGGCCCGGCAGGGCGATCAGGTAGGAGATGCCGATGTAGATGAACATCGCGGCGATGATGCCGGAGCGGACCCAGTGGGCGCGGCGGTGGTCGCGGCCCCAGGCGCCCAGGCAGTAGATCGCCGCGAACAGGGAGCCGACCGCGAGCTGCTGCTCCGGGGTGGAGCGGATCTGCCCGGCGATGAACGCCGCCGAGATGAACACGGCCACGGCGTCGGGCCAGCGCCGCCGCCAGCACAGCGGCAGCGTGGTCAGCACGGTCCAGACGATCTGCTCGGCGACCGACGGCGGATCGCCGTGGAAGGCGCCGGCGCTGCGGGTCAGGGTCAGGTTGAGCAGCGCCGTGAGCGTGACCGCGATGCCGATGACGATGTCGATGCGCAGGCGGCGGGCGTCCGGCATCGGCCGCTGCCAGACCTCGTCCACCACACCATCCGCGCTCATGCCGGCAGTCTACGGCC
The DNA here is from genome assembly GCF_044454505.1 of Dactylosporangium sp. NPDC051541. NCBI lineage: Bacteria > Bacillati > Actinomycetota > Actinomycetes > Micromonosporales > Micromonosporaceae > Dactylosporangium > Dactylosporangium sp. NPDC051541. The sequence continues at coordinate 23,154 of NZ_JBITDU010000034.1, read as the reverse complement.
GGGGTACGACATTTCCGCGACGGCCGGAATCACTCCTGCGGTGGCCCCCAGGCCGGCGGCGGCGCCGGTGACCAGGGAGCGGGAGCCGCACCGGCCCCGAGCCCGGCCGGGGAGCCGTCCGCGGCGGAGCGGCGCACCAGCAGCGAGGCCACCACCAGCGCCACCCCGATCGTGATCAGCACGGCGTCGGCGACCGCATACGCGTTGTTCACCGTGTTGAACGTGTCGATGTCGAGGTCGCCGCCCGACGTTATCGACCGCACATGCAGAATCCACAGGACGTTCGCCGCCTGGTCGGCCGCGATCAGCAGCGAACCGGCCGCGGCGAGGATGCCGCTGAGCGCGCCCAGGCGGCGCAGCATCAGCAGGGCCAGCAACACGCCGGCCAGGGCGATGAGAATGACCGGCACCCGCAGCCCGATCTGCACTCCGACCGAGAGCGGCTCAACGGTAGACGAGTCCACGCGGCCACCCTAGACAACGCCGTCGAAACGCGATGAACGGGGCTCTGGCTTCGTCAGTGACGTCGGGACCACGTGTCGGCGAGCGTGAGCCGCGCTGAAGTGTCTCGTCCGACCGGGCCGGTCCGCCCAGCGCAAGGTCCGGGCCCGGTCACCCGCCGGGCGGTACCCGGACCGAACGTTCGCCCGTACCATGGCTCGGTGCACTTCCGGCTGGGCGTCGACCTCGGCACGACCAATACCGTTGCCGCGCTGCAATGGCCCGACGGCTCGGTGCGCCCGCTGTTGTTCGACGGAAGCCCGACGCTGCCCTCCGCGGTGTGCGTCGATGCCTCTGGCGCGCTCGTGGCCGGGCGTGACGCGATTCAGCAGGGCCGGGCCCGCCCGGAGAACTGCGAGTTCAGCCCCAAGCGGTGCATCGACGACGTCATCGTGCTGCTCGGCGAGCACGAGGTGGCGGTCGTGGAACTGCTCGCGGCTGTCCTACGCCGGGTCGCCGCCGAGGCCGAGCGGGTCGCCGGTGGCCGATGTGCCGAGACTGTGCTGACATTCCCGGCCACCTGGGGCCGGCGCCGCCGCGAGCAGTTGCGCGCGGCCGCGCGGGCCGCCGGCCTGGGCACGGTGTCCTTGGTTCCGGAGCCGGTCGCGGCAGCTGCCTGGTTCGCCCGCGACAGCAACGCCGGTCTTCGACCGGGTGCGACGGTCGTCATCTATGACTTCGGCGGCGGTACCTTCGACGCCTCAGCGGTCCGGCAGGGGACCGACGGCTTCGTCGTGCTGGCCGAGGAGGGCCTGCGCGAGACCGGCGGCCTCGATGTCGACGCCGCCGTCGTCGGCTACCTCGGCGCCGTCCTCGGCTCGAAACACCCCGATGCCTGGCAGCGCCTCACCTCCCCCGCGACGCAGCCGGACCGCCGCGCCCGCCAGGCGCTGTGGGACGACGTACGCGCGGCGAAGGAGTCACTGTCCCGCCGCTCGTCGACCGAGATCCATGTCCCGCTGATCGACGAGATCGCGGTCCTCGGCCGCGAGCACCTCGACGCTCTCGCCCGCCCGCTGATCGACCGAACGGTCGCGACCACGCTGGGCGTCATCCGCACCGCCAACCTGACCCCGGTCACAGTCGACGCGGTGTTCCTGGTCGGCGGCTCGAGCCGGCTGCCGCTGGCCGCGACCATCCTGCATCAGCGGCTAGGGATTGCCGGCACGGTACTGGAGCAGCCCGAGCTGGTGGTCGCGCAGGGAAGCCTGTTCGCGCCGCCGTCCACCTTTGCCGAGGCCGAGGCGGAGCCCGAACCGCCGTCCCCGCTGGTGGTCTCATCCCCGCCGGCCGTCGCCGAGCCGACATCGAAGGTCGCCACAGAGCCCGTCGCCGCCAGGCCCATGTTGCCGCCGACAGCCCCGGCTCGGCCGATCCCCGCCGTACCGCTGCCGCTATCCGCGCCGAGGCGCGCGCGCCGCCTGGCGATCCTCGCCGCCGGCTGCATGGTGCTCCTCGTGGCGGCGGTGGTCGCCTGGCAGGTCTTTCGCGAGGACGGCGGCGACGGCGGGATCGGCACGGGGCTGAGCGCGTCGAGTCGGACGACAGCGGGCCAGGATCAGGGCCGGAGCCAGTCGGCCGCCGGTGGTCCGGGCGCGGGCTGTGCCGGCGTGGCGGGCACCACCCTTGTGCTGCTCAACGACGACAAGTTCCTGCAGAATTCGGACAACATCGTGCCGCTGCTGCACCGCGCCACCGCCACCCCGGCCGCGACCGGTGCACTCAACCGGGTATCCGACGCCCTCGACACCGAGAAGCTTTCGGGCCTCAACAAGTCGGTCGAATTGGACCGCAAGAGCGCGGAGACCGTGGCCCAGGAGTTCGCGGAGCGGACCGGGCTCACCGGCGGCATGCAGAAAACCGCGAACGGCCAGCTGGTCGTCGGCGCGGCGAACTTCGCCGAAAACCAGATCCTGGCCAATCTGTACCGCATTGCATTGGAAGCCGCCGGCTACACCGTGACGGTGAAGCCAGTAACCAGTCGGTCGGTATATGTCGATGCGCTGAACGCCGGGACCATCCACGTCGTCCCGGAGTACGCCGCCACGCTTGCCGAGTATCTCAACGCGAAGGCCAACGGCTCGTCGGCGACGCTGGTCTCGTCCGGCAAGATCGAGACCACCATGTCGCGGCTCACCCCGCTCGCCGAGGCGTAGGGCCTGGCCGTGGCCAAGCCGTCGAACGCGACCGACCAGAACGGCTTCGCCGTGACGAAGGCCCTGGCCGACCGGTACAGCGTGCGGACACTGTCGCAGTTTGCCGCGAAGTGTTCCGGCCCTGCCACCATCCTGGCCGGCCCGGACGCGTGCGGCACCAACGCATACTGTCGGCCGGGCCTCAAGTCCACCTACGGCATCGACGTCGGCTCCCTCGCTGTGAAGGACGCCGGCGGCCCCGCGACCAAGGACGCCCTGCGCTCAGGCGCGGCCACGATCGGCCTCATCTTCACCTCGGACGCCGCCCTCGCTTGACCGGCCGCTTCGGTGTGGCCTCGCTGCCAGCGGCTCACTCCCGCTGGGCCGGGGTGCCGGGCAACGGGGCAGACAGCCGGACGCCGAGAGCCATAGGGTGGCGTCCATATTGAACGTTCGGAGGAGGGCGCCGTGGCCGAGAACGTGGACCCGTACAGCAACGACGACGTCCAGCCGCCGCCGCCCTGGAGCGAGCCGGTCGGGTATGAGCCGACCCCGCCGTATGAGCCGACCCCGCCGTATGAGCCGACCCCGCCGTATGAGCCGACCCCGCCGTACGTGCCGCCCCCATACAGCGGCTATCCCACCAGCACGCCGCCGGGGCCGTATCTGAGTGACGGCGACCGGTCTGGCCGGCGGGCTTCCGGGCCCAGCAGTGACGACCGTGACCCGTTCCTCGTGCGGCTGTGGCATCGGATCACGAGGTCCCGTTGAGCGAGATCGTCAAGGGGGTTCTCGGCGGCGGCTGGGCTCTGCTGGTCGGGTGGATCGCGCCGGCCGCGGTCAACGTGGTGCTGGCGTTCTGGGTGCTGTCGGGGACGGGTTGGCTGCCCGGGATCGGGCGGCTGCTCGGTGAGGGGGACATCGCCGGGGCGGCGCTCGGGGTGGCGGTCCTGGTGGGGTTGGTGCTGGCTGCGGTACAGACGCCGCTGTATCGCATTTTGGAGGGGTATCTCGGCTGGCCGCGCGGTGTCGCGAACCGGGCCCGGGAGCGGATGCGGCAGCGCAAGCTCCTGCTGGCCGACCGGGTTGCCGCCGTGGAGCTCGTGGACCGGGAGCGGGCCGGGGACCTCGACGAGGACGCGGTGGCGGCGCTGGCGGCGATGCGGGCCCACCGGCGGGTGCGGCGGCACCTGGACAGCGACGCGAACGGCGGGGCGGTGCGGCGCGGGCTGCTGCACGAGCGGCTGCGGCGCTTTCCGGTCGACGACTCGCAGGTGGTCGCGACGCGGCTGGGCAACGCGATCCGGCGGCTGGAGGAGTACGGGTACGACCGCTACCGCCTCGACACGCAGATCTTCTGGTATGAGCTGACCGCGGTCGTCGACGAGCGCACCACCAAGCAGGTCGAGCAGGCGCGCACGACCGTCGACTTCTTCGTGGCCCTGCTCTACGGCCACCTCGCCGTCGCCGGGGCCGCTCTGGTCGCGGCGTTCGTGCATCCGGGGCCACTGCCGTGGGCGGCCGCGGTCGGCTTGCCGCTGCTGGCCTACTGCTGGTATCGCCTCGCCGTGGTGACGACCGACGAGTGGGCGGCGGCGGTGCGGGCCATGGTCAACGTCGGGCGGGCGCCGTTCGCGGAGCAGCTCGGGCTGACGCTGCCGGCGACGCTGGAGCAGGAGCGGGCGATGTGGGCACGGCAGTCGCGGCTGGCCCGGCTGTCGTACCGGGACTTCAGCGCCGACGAGCAGCCCGAGCCCGTGGTCGACGCGACCCGGGCCGTGTCCGCGTCCGGTGACGCCGAGCCGACCGGCGCGCGAGACCGGCGGCCATGAGCGGATGGGGTTCGGCGGCCCGGAATGCGAGGCCGAGCGCGACCCGGAACGACAAAGTCGTTCAGGCTCAGGTGCGGTCGAGCCAGTACCAGCCGTCGCCCAGCGACCAGTGGATGCGGCACGGGTCGGCGAAGCAGTCGTAGGTGTGGGCGGGGTCGGGGTTGGTGAGGTGCGCGTAGCCGATGGCGCCGTCGGGGATGCCGGCCCAGGCGGGCAGGAACACGTCGGTCGCGCCGAGGTGGGCGGCTCGGCCGTTGATGGACAGGTGGCGCAGGTCGGGGGGCAGGGGTTCGCCGTAGTAGCCGGTGTCGTCGAGGCCGCCGGTGCGGGCGAGGGCGGCGACGGCGGCGAAGTCGGCCTGGTTGAGGCGGTAGAAGCCGTGTGCGAAGGTGTACGTCCAGTCGATCGCGGCGAACATCAGCGGCGCGGCGAGGCTGAGCGCCAGGGTGGGGATCGCCCATCGCGGGCCGTGCCGCAGCCACAGCATCGCGACGGCGGCGGCGGTGGCGGTGATCGCGACGAGCCAGGCGGCGCCGAGGATCAACCAGGCCAGGAGCCACAGGTTCGCGATCCAGACCCCGAGCAGGTCGACAACCGCGAGCAGCCCCCAGCCGCCCGCGGCCAGCAGCACCATCAGCACCGGCGAACCGCGCCGCCCCGGCGAAGTCCCGGCCATGCGGACATGATCCCGGCCGGGCCGGCCGTCGAGCCAGGCCGCGCCGGGATGCTCCACGAACTCTTCACACGCGCAGCAGGTCCTCGCTGAGTTCCCAGAGCCGCTGGGCCGACTTCGGGTCGAGGGCGTGCGGGGCGGCGTCGGTGAGCACGACCGGCTCCTCGCCGACCGGGGTCGGTCCCCACGGGGTGGGGTCGAGGGGGGCGACGTCGCTGTTCTTCAGGTAGACCCCGCCGATGCCGTCGAGCAGCGGGCTGGCGGCGCCGAAGACGATCGTCGCGGCGGCCTGCTGGGGTGTCTTCTTCTCGTGTTCCGGGTCGATTATCGGGGCGCCGTGTTCGTCGATGAGGCCCATCGCCTGCAACTGCGCCATGGTGAACGTGCCCTGGTCCGGGTGCGCGAGGGTGGAGGCGACGGAGATGCCCGGGTGCACCGAGAAGGCGCGGATGCCGTCGGCGGACCAGCGGCGGTCGAGTTCGACGGCGAACAGGACGCCGGCGGTCTTGGTCTGGCCGTAGGCGAGGTTGCCGTCGTAGCCGTGCTCGAAGTGCGGGTCGTCCCAGCGGATGTCGCTGGTGCGGTGGGCGCCGGAGGACACGTTGACGATCCGGGCGCCGTGCGCGGCCCGCAGCGCGGGGTGCAGGGCCCGGGTCAGCTGGAAGTGGCCGAGGTGGAACGCGGCGAAGCCGGCCTCGTAGCCGCGGGTGTCCAGGGTGCGCCGGCCGTACGCGTTGCCGGCGCTGTTGATGAGCATGTGCAGCGGGCGGCCCGAGTCGAGGTACCGGCCGGCGAACGCGTCGATCGAGGCCGGCTCCAGCAGGTCCAGCCGGTCGATGTCGACGCGGTCGATGCCGGCGAGGATGGCGGCGGCCCGCTGCGGGTCGCGGGCGGCGACCGTGATCGTGGCGCCGGCCTTGCTCAGGGCCCGGGTGGTTTCGAGGCCGAGGCCTCCGGCGCCGCCGGTGATGACTGCGTGCCGGCCGGTCAGGTCGAGGCCGGCCAGGACCTCGTCGGCCGTGGACGCGGCGGTGAACGGGGTGCCGATGGGGCGCTGCTGTTCCGTGGTCATATGGCAACGGTAGGAGTGATCATCCGTACGATGAATGCTTGACGGTCCGTTTTTTCTTCGCGATAGTCCGGGAGTGGATGAGCTTTCCGAGGTGTTCGACGTCGTCGAGGTGCGCGGGCAGGTGACCGGCGCGTTCGCCCCGCGCGGACGCTGGGTGGCCCGCTCGCACGGGCGGACGCCGTTGAAGCTCACGGTGATGGTGCGGGGCCGGGCCCGGCTGTCGGCCGAGGGTCTCGACGCTCCCATCCAGCTCGAACCGGGTGACGTCGCCATCATGAACAGCCGCGCCTGGTTCGCGCTCGAAGGCGGCGACGGCGACGGCCCGCCGCAGGAGATCGAGCCGGAGCTGACCGCCGGGCCGCTCACCGCCGAGCCCGGCCGCGACCTGGTGGTGGGTGGCCGCGTGCTGCTCAACCAGGCCGGGCACGAGCTGCTGCTGCAGGCCCTACCGCCGGTCGGCCACGTCCGGGCGGCGACGGCGACCCGGCTGCGCACGATCACCGACCAGCTCGTGGACGAGGTGTCCGCGGCCCGGCCGGGGTCGGCCTTCGCCGTGCGGCAGTACGCGCAGCTGCTGGTGCTCGAGGTGCTCCGCGCGTATGTGGGGCAGGCGTCGCTGCCGCCGGGCTGGCTGCGGGTCCTGACCGATGACCGCCTGCGCCCGGCGGTCCGCCGCATGCACGCCGAACCGGGCCGGTCCTGGAAGCTCGAGGAGCTGGCCCGGGCCGCGGCGATGTCCCGCACGACGTTCGCCGAGCGTTTCCGGCTGGTGGCGGGCGTGCCGCCGCTGACCTACCTCAATGCCTGGCGGATGCTGCTCGCCCAGCGGGCTCTGCGCGGCCCGCACATCCCGATCAAGGCCCTCGCGGCCGACCTGGGGTACACCTCGGAAAGCGCGTTCAGCACCGCCTTCAAGCGCGAGACGGGCGAGTCACCCCTGCGCTACCGGGGCCGGGTCGGCTCCGGACGCCTCCTCGAACCACATGATCAGGGCGCCCACGCTGCGCAGTGAGTCGCGGGCCGGGATGCCTCACTCGTCGCCGCCCAGCAGGATCAGGGCCTCCCCGCCGACGATGATCCGCGGCGGTGTCGGATTCGCGCACGCGCCTTGTTCGGTCGGTCGACCGAATGCTACGGTACCGCTCATCAGTCGGTCGATCGACCGACACGCGGTCGACCGTAACGCGATCGACCGCACCGGCTCTGGAGGTCCGGCATGCTCACGCTCTACAGGACGGTCGTCTACGCGGCGTTCGTGGCCAACCTCGCGTACACCATCGGCTTCCTCGCCGGCCCCGGCGTCGGTGTGCCCAAGGGGATCGACGACGGCCCGGTGACGTCGACCGGGTCGGCGCTGCTCATCAACGGCGCGCTGCTGAGCGTCTTCGCGATCCAGCACAGCGTGATGGCCCGGCCCTGGTTCAAGCGGCGCTTCTCGAAGCCGTCGGCCGAGCGCAGCACCTACGTGCTCGCCTCCACCGCCGCGGTCACGCTGCTGCTGTGGCAGTGGCGGCCGCTGCCGGACGTGGTGTGGTCGGTCGGCGCGGCCTGGGCCCGGGTCCCGCTCTGGACGCTGTACAGCGCGGGCTGGCTCTTCGTCGTCGTCAGCACGTTCGGGCTCGGGCACCGTGAGCTGTTCGGCCTGCGTCCGCAGCGCGACACGGAATTTCGGGAGCCCTTGCTGTACCGAATCATCCGCCACCCGATCATGGTCGGCTTCCTGGTGGTGTTCTGGGCCGTGCCGCACATGAGCGTCGGCCGGCTGCTGTTCGCGGCGGCGTCCACGGCGTACATCCTGGTGGGGACCAGATTCGAGGAGCGCGACCTACGACGCGAACTCGGCACGCCCTACGCCGACTACGTCGGACGCGTGCCCGCGTTCATTCCCGGCGCGAAGGGAGGGCGGTCGTGGAAGAAGGATTCGTCGAGCATCTCGGCATAAAGATCCATTTCGAGGTGTACGGCGTACAGGGCCCGACGATCCTGCTGATGCCGACCTGGACGCTGGTGCACAAGAAGGTGTGGAAGGCGCAGGTGCGGTACCTCAGCCGCCACTTCCGGGTCGTCGTCTACGACGGGCCCGGCAACGGGCGCACCGATCGGCCGCTCGACGTCGCCGCCTACAGCCAGGCCGCCCAGGTCGGCTACGCCCTGGCCGTCCTCGACGCCACCGGCACCGACCGGGCCGTGCTCGTCGCGCTGTCCCGGGCCGCCAACTGGGCCCTCGAGATCGCCGCCGAGCACCCGGCCCGGGTCCACGGCACGATCGTCATCGGCCCGGCGATCGCGCTGCCACCGGGCGCCGCGCACTCGACCAACACCACGGACATGGACGCCGTGCGCCCGCGGCTCGAACCGTCGGCGGTGCCGCGGCTCGGGACCGATCCGTGGGAGCACTGGGTGAAGTACCACCGCGACTACTGGCGGACGGACTACACCGACTTCGTGTGGTTCTTCCTCGGCCAGTGCTTCCCCGAGCCGCACTCGACCAAGCAGATCGAGGACGGCGTCGGCTGGGCCCTGGAGACCAACGGCACCGTCCTCGGGGTCGAGAGCCGGGCACCGCGACCGGACCGGGCCGCGATCGAGGACTGGTGTGCCCGGCTGACGAGCCCGCTGCTGGCCATCCACGGCACCGACGACCTGGTCGCGCCGCTGGGCCGCAGTGAGCGGCTGGCCGAGCTGACCGGCGGCGAGCTGGAGGTGATCGACGGCGGCGGGCACATCCCTCTCGCCCGCGACCCCGTGCGCGTCAACCGGCTCATCGCCGCGTTCGCCCGGCGGTTCCAGCCGGGCCCCCGCCGGACCTGGCCGCGGTGGGACCGGCGGCCGAAGAAGGTCCTCTACCTGTCCTCGCCGATCGGGCTCGGCCACGCCCGCCGGGACCTGGCGATCGCCCGGGAGCTGCGCGCGCTCCGGCCCGACGTGCAGGTCGACTGGCTGACGCAGCACCCCGTGACCGCGATGCTGGAGGGCGCCGGCGAGCGAGTACACCCGGCGAGTCGTTGGCTGGCAAATGAGTCCGCGCACGTCGAGGCCGAGGCCGGCGAGCACGACCTGCACTGCTTCCAGGCGCTGCGGAGCATGGACGAGATCCTCGTGAGCAACTTCATGGTCTTCCACGACCTGGTCGAGGCCGAGCACTACGACCTGGTCGTCGGCGACGAGGCGTGGGACGTCGACCACTTCCTGCACGAGAACCCGGCGCTGAAACGGTTCGCCTACGCGTGGCTCACCGACTTCGTCGGCTTCCTGCCCATGCCCGACGCCGACCCGCGCGAGACGCTCGTGACCGCCGACTACAACGCCGAGATGATCGAGCACATCGCCCGCTACCCGCGCCTGCGCGACCGGTCCGTGTTCGTCGGCGACCCGGACGACATCCTCGACGCGCGCTTCGGCCCCGACCTGCCGATGATCCGCGACTGGACCGAGGCCAACTACGCCTTCGCCGGCTACGTGACCGGCTTCGACCCGTCCGCCCTGGCCGACCGCGCCGCGCTGCGGGCCGAACTCGGCTACCGCGAGGACGAACGGATCTGCATCGTCACGGCCGGCGGCTCAGCGGTCGGCGCGGATCTGCTCCGCCGCGTCGTCGCCGCGTTCCCGGCGGCCGCCGACAAGGTCCCCGGCCTGCGGATGATTGTCGTGGCCGGGCCGAGAGCCGACCTGTCCGACGTCGTTTCCCCTTCGAAGAGCCTCGAGCTGCGGGGGTACCTTCAGCAGCTGCCGAAACACCTGGCCGTCTGCGACCTCGCGGTCGTGCAGGGCGGCCTGACGACGTGCATGGAGCTGACCGCGCTGCGACGCCCGTTCATCTACGTCCCGTTGCGCCACCACTTCGAGCAACACTTCCACGTCGCGCACCGCCTGCACCGCCACGGCGCCGGCCGCCGCATGGACTACGCCGACCTGACCCCCGACACCCTGGCCACCGCGATCGCCGAAGAACTCGGCCGCGACGTGCGGTACCACCCGGTCCCGTCCGACGGCGCCGCCCGCGCCGCCACCCTCCTGGCCGACCTGTTCTGAGCCGAGTAGTTGATCCGACTGCAGCTGATCTCGAGAAAGGTGAGCATGGCCCCGTGACCTCACCACGCCCGCAGCCCGGCCCGGGACGGGCCATACCCGTCCTGGTGGTCGGGGCGCTGATCGGCACGGCCTGGCTGGTGCTGTACATCGCGGAGTGGGTGCAGCGGGCCGACGTGATGGGCCGGGGTATGCCGGCGAGCGCCGTGGTGCTGGACTCCGGCGGCGGCGGCCGCGGCTCGACCGAATGGGTGCGGGTCCGGTTCTCGACCACCGACGGCGACGACGTCGTGGCCAAGGTCCTGAATCCACCGAAGGACCCGCCGCTGCGGCCCGGCGACCGGCTCGACATCAGGTACGACCCGCGCGACCCCTACGAGGCCGTGCCGGTCGACGGCGGCCAGGCGGTCAGCGAATATCTGATCTACATCGTCGGTGGGGCCGCGATTCTGGGAATCTCGGTCTACGGCATCTGGTGGTGGACCCGCCCGGGTCGTCGCCGGCCCGCACGGACCTTCCCACAGCCCCGGCGGAAGCGGCCGGCACCCCCGGCGATCGTCCGCCCCCGGCGCACCGTACGCCGGCGCATGCACTGAGCCGCGCCCGCGGAGGCCGGCGGCAGATGCCGGGACCGTTCCGATTGGCGGCAAATCCCACGATTCGTGACGAACGCATCGGCCCCACCACGCGCGCGGCACCCGGGCAACGGCATGGCGCGTGGGCGACTACGCTGGCGATCATGGCGAGGCGGGCAGTTCAGGTTCGGGCGTGTGATCGCTGCGGCACGGAGCCGGCAAACACGTGGGTCATCACCGGTCCGGACGGCGCGCCGCGGGAGATCGAGCTGTGCGATCAGCACGGCGCTCCGATCGCGAACGCCTACGCCCTCGCCCGGCCGGTGCCGAAGCCGTCGCCGCGGGCCGGTCGGCCGGCACCCGAACGCCGCCCCGCCAAGGACACGGTCGACGCCGTTGTGGAGCCCGAACCGATCTGGCGGTAGGGGCCCAGCCCGGCCAACCCGCCGGGATCGGCCTTCCGCTCATAGTTGCGACTCATTTGTTCCTGAGCCCGGTGCCGCCTGTGTGCAGTGCCGCTGGAGCGCGTCGAGGGTGGCGTCGAGGGCGGGGCGTGCGGTTGCACTTTGTCGCCAGAGGGCGAGGACGCGGCGGGTTGGTGGCGGGTTGATCGGTACGAATCGGACCGATGGCGGTGCGGGTTCGCGGCCGAGCCGTGGGATCACGGCGGTGCCTAGGCCGGCCGCAACCAGCGCGAGCTGGGTCGAGTGTTCGGACGCGGTGTGCACGACGCGTGGCTCCACGCCATCGACGCGCAGTGTTCGGACGAGCCAGTCGTGGCATATCTGGCCGGTGCTCCAGCTGATCCAATCGTCGCCGGCGAGTTCGGTGATGGCGATGCTGTCCCGGTCGGCGAGCGGGTGATCGACCGGCAGCGCCACGTCGAAGGGGTCGTCCAGGAGGTTCCGCCGCGCCAGGCCTTCGGGGATGGCCAGCACATCGTCGACCCAGTCCTGCACGATGGCAACCTCGAGGTGGCCGCGAGCCAGGGCTGGGATGGCCTCGTGCGGCTCCCGCTCGGAGAGCGACACCGACAGGTCCGGATACCGCGACCGTAGGTCCCGAAGCACGGCGGGAAGCAGCCCGCGCGCCGCGGTGGCGAAGGCGGCGATCGTCAGCGTTCCGGCGACCGCGCCGCGGTGTTCGGCAATGCCGGACTCGATCCGCTCGACGTGGCTGAGCAGTTCGCCGGCGTTGCGGGCGAGCAGCGCGCCCGCCTCGGTCAACCGCACGCCTCGGCCCTGCCGCTCGACCAGACGCTGGCCCACCTCCCGCTCCAGCCGCGCCATCTGCTGTGAGACGGCCGAGGTGGTGACGTGCAGGTTGCGCGCCGCGCCGACGACGGATCCGGTCGTGTACACCGCGTGCAGCACGCGCAGCCGCTCCAGGTTCAACATCGTAGAGATGCTACGCAATGCGGTCCACAAAGGGTCACTTGTCCTTATGAATAGCTCGACACAAGGTGGAAGACGTAGTCCCGACCTTCGAGGAGAGCCGTGCGAATGCTGGAAGACACCACCACCACTCTGACTATCGGCGGGGACCTGCCGGTGCACCGGCTCGGATTCGGTGCCATGCGGCTGACCGGCGACCCGGCCAGGCTGGACCGGTCCACGGCGATCGCGATTGCCCGGCGCGCGGTCGAACTCGGCGTCAACTTCATCGACACCGCCGATGCCTACGACCTTGGCGACAACGAGGAACTGCTCGCCGAGGCGCTGCACCCGTACCGGCCGGACGTGGTGATTGCCACCAAGGGCGGGCAGATCAACCTCGGCCGCGAGTGGATCCCGCTCGGTCGCCCCGAATACCTGCGCCAGCAGGCTGAGCTGAGCCTGCGCCGGCTGCGGTTGGACCGCATCGACCTCTACCAGCTACACCGTATCGACCCGGCGGTGCCGCTCGCGGATCAGATCGGCGCGCTGCGACGGCTCCAGGACGAGGGCAAAGTCCGCCACGTCGGCCTCTCGGAAGTCACCATCGATCAGCTCACCGAGGCCGGGAAGATCACGCCGATCGCGAGCGTCCAGAACCGCTACAACCTCACCGACCGAGCCTGCGAGGATGTACTCGAATACTGCGAACGACACGGGATCGCGTTCATCCCGTGGCTTCCGGTCGCGCCCCTCGTCAGAGCCGACGCCGCTGACCCGGCCAGCACGGTCGCCCGTCGACACGAGGCCACCCGTGCCCAGATCGCCCTGGCCTGGCTGCTCCACCGCTCGCCCGTCATGCTGCCGATCCCCGGCACGTCCTCCCGCGCGCACCTGGAGGAGAACATCGCCGCCGCAAGCCTCTCGCTCAGCGCCGACGAGTTCGCCCAGCTCGCCACCTGAGCGCAGGAACCCCCGAGGCACTCACTCTCATGCCGCTGTCAATGCGCCGTTGGTTATCGAGGGCTGGTCACGTTGCGCCGATGAGGCAGGGGCACGTCTCGTCCTTGGTGCTTGTGGTTGTAGGAGCGGGGATGACCGCAGTAGCAGACGCTGAGCAGCGTGTGCTGGGGGTCGGTGGACTGGTCCGGGTCAGCGCCGCATGCCGGGCACGGTGTCGGCGTGTCTGGACCGGTCACCGTCGGCGCTGAGCGGGCCCACCAGGCAACGACGCGCTCAGCCACGGAGTCGAACTCATCGTCGGCCACGTCGAGCGGCCGCGCGGTGGGCGGGCCGGCGCGACGAGCCGGTCGGAGTCGTTCGCGACCGCCATCCGCGTCCTGGCCGCCTACGACCTCCTGACAACCGACCGACCGTGGCCGGTCCCGGTGGTCCCGGGCACGACGACGTCAGCGAGACTGGGAGCAATGCCGCTCTAACGACCTGGAGTTTTCGTCGAGGTCGGCAAGAACGACCGCGGTCCCCAGGCGCTGCGCGTCCGCGTCACCGCCGAGCAGGCCGCCGGCGGCGCCGTGGGCCTGCTGGGCACGGTCAACTGGTACGAGCCGGCCAAGGGGTACGGGTTCGCCTCGCCGGACGGCGGCGGCGTCGACATCTTCGTGCACAGCTCGGCCATCGTGACCGGCGGTGTGGTCAGCGACGGGCAGCGGGTGGCCTTCGTCGTCGTCGAGGGCGAGCGCGGCCCGCAGGCCGCGCACGTGATCCCGCTCGGTCCTGGGGCCGGCCTGTCCGCCACGGCAGGCGGTGCCGACGGGGCGGACGGAACCGTCTCCTGGTACGACGAGGACAAGGGCTTCGGCTTCATCGCCCCCGACTCCGGCGCCGGGGACGTCTTCGTCCACGCCCGGTCCCTGGCCGAGGGCCTCACCTGGCTGACAGAGGGCGACCGCGTGGCGTACGAGGTGGTCAGCGGCGACAAGGGCCCGCAGGCCCGCGACGTGCAGCTGGTCCGAGGGGCCGAGCCCGCGCCGCCACCGCGACGCCCGGCACCGGCCGGGCCGCCACCCGCCACGAGTAAGCCGCCGTCACGGGGCGTGCCCGCACGCGCGGGCCACGGCGTTGTCGCACGTTACGACGGCGACCGCGGGTTCGGGTTCATCACCCCGGACGCCGGAGGCGACGACCTGTTCGTCCACGTATCCGTGGTCGCCGGGTCGGAACCGCTGCAGCAGGGCGACCAGGTCCGGTACACGGTGCGTCAGAGCGACCGGGGCCCGCAGGCCGACCGCGTGGAGCGCCTCTGACACCTCTGAACACATGCTCATCTGTCGCGGACTGCGGATCTTCGAAGCCTGCGGCTCCAACATCACCGGCCTCGGCGAAGAACACGGCCACCGCGTCCTGCGCGTGCGCGGCAAAGGCGGCAAGGTCGTCCTCATCCCGTTACCTCCAGCAGTAGCCCGGGCGATCGAACGCGCCGCCGGCGACCACGCCGACGGACCGATCATGCGCAACGCCCTCGGCGGGCGCATGGACCGCCACGCAGCCTCCCGCCGGCTCCGACACCTGGCCGTCGCCGCCGGCGCGCAAATGCCTCAAATGCATCCCCACATGCTGCGCCACACGTTCGTCACGACCATGCTCGACGCCGGGGTCAGCCTCCGCGACGTGCAGATCGCCGCCCGCCACGCCGACCCACGCACCACGATGCGCTACGACCGTGCCCGCAACAACCTCGACCGGCATCCCAACTACATCCTCGCGCCCTTCATGGCCTCCGGAACCTGACCGTGGCGCGCGACCATGCCGATGAGCGGATGGCCGCAGCAGAGGTTGGTGCCGGTCCGCTGATCGTCCGATGTCGAGGAGTCAGGCGTTCCATGGCCGGGCCGTGCGGGTGCCAGCGGAGGCCTCGAAGAGCTAGTTGATCTTACTGTCGGCTGGTGTCGGCGTACGGACTGAAGACCTCGGCCCAGAAACCTGGGCATTCCTTGCTGCCGCAGTGTCGGCTTTGGCTGGCGCGGTGACCGCCGCCGCCGCGTGCTTACTGTCTCGTCATCGCCATAACATCAAGGCTGACTTCAAGCGCCTCCACGTCGACTACGAAGATTCAACGAGCCAGGAACTGTATCCGGTTGAAGCGTTGTGGTACTTCGGTCATCTGGGAAGTCTGCCGTTTCGCCGGGCGGTAGCCAGTTTTGAGCAGATCACGGAAGCCGACGAGTACAAGATCCTCACGTTCCATGTCGTGGGACTGTCGCAAGTGGTTCTGCGCAAACACCGGCTGGTAAACGTCGGCTGGCTCTTGACTAGCGTCACGCTGCTATCGCTGCTCGCCGCCACGACGAGCTACACGGTGCGCGCCAGCCTCTGATGCGAATGCACCGAGACCGGCTGGATGCGGACCCCGGTGATGACTCGAGGTGATGCGTTCATGCCGCTGTTGGTGCGTGACGGCCTACCCGAGGCCGCCACCGTAGATGACGGATCTCGCCGTGGCCGCGGCTTCCTATGCCGCCAAAGAGCGCTCACTTGATCTCGAGGTTCACATTCACTGGAAGTGTGAGGCGAACATGTCTCTTTTCGCCGAGGCGTCGGTCGGCACCTTTGTGAACTCCGCACTACGCGGCGCCCCTAATCTTCGCCCCAGCTTCAACAAGCGCTGTCCGCTCTATCTGGTGTCGCTCCTCCAGGCGTTTCATTGCACGCACCCTAGCGGCCCCGAACAGAAGTGCGGTTATCAGTCCGGTTGGCTGATGAGCCCTGTCGGTTTCCTTCTGCTCGGCTTCGGCGTAAAGATCGAAGATTTCCAAACTGCGACGTGAATATTGTTCCGCGAGACGCGGCGAAAGCGTACGCTTATAGCAGCCCGCCGCAAGCAGGGCGCATCGGGCGGCGAAATCCAGATACTCCACTCGCTTTCGGTAATCGGTGAAGTCCCAGGTCACCACACTCTGCCGGAACTGATCGGTCGGAGGCTGCGGTGCCGTCGTCACCAAGGTCTCACTTGCCACTCCGAAATTGTTGGCCGCGTCCCGAAGGTCGGCATCCGAGAGGGGTTCGCTCCGGAGGATGGTCAAGGCGGTCTCGTACTGGGCCTTAGCGACCAATTTTGGCACATCCTGGATATTCTCCGCCAATTTCATCAAGTCCGATATGGTTCCGTGTGTCATTCGCCAATAGCCATAGAACTTGACTGCTACTGCGAGTTCTATCATGATTTCTCCCAGATTGCGCGGATCGACCGAGGACTTGACCGTCCTTTGCCTCTGTCTGGGGTGCAGCAGATTTTCTTCGCCATGGAGATCGCGACTGCCGTTTGCAGCGCGACGCAATATCTTCGCGGCAGCCATCACGGGTATTCTCGACCGCTCCTGCTTGATGGTGCACCCATCCAGCAAATTGATCACAATCATGCCAGCCGCCTGTTGCTTACCTACGGTGTGCACCCGGGCGCCAACACCGACTGCGAGCACCTGCCTCTAGGGCTTGTTATCTGCTTGATCCAGTTTCCGCTCATGCCGCTGCAGCGTCTCTGCGCCGTGATCACGTTTCCGCTCATGCCGCTGCGGGTGCTCGGCAGGCACCCAAAGATCGTGACGGACCGTGAGCAGCCTCCAGCGAGGTCGGGCTTCGATCATGCCGATGACCGCGCGCGTGATCTCGCCGCGGTTTCAAGGGCCAGGCGCTGTCCGTCAGGTATGGGAGACGGGTTGTCGAAGGGGCATGGACGATCCGGGGGCTTGGAGGTCCTTGTGAAGGCGGTACCAAGGCTGAAAATTAGTACGCGAAAGACATTGATTCGAACTAAGGTGTTGGCCGCTACGAAATCGAGCCCACCCGCAGCGGACACTGCGAAGTCCTACTTTGATATGTTGTGGCGACGGATGGACGGCTTGGAGTCCGTCATCCGCAAGCTGACACTGGCGATAAGCGCGGTCGCAGCTTTGCTGTTTGCGCATGCGATAAATAACGCGACCGACGTTTCATTATTTGGCCTAAAGCTCGACTCCTCCGAGTATGTCACTCCGTCGGGCGGGGTGCTGTCGATGTTCCTTTGTTACCGCTATCAGGTTACCTTCAATCGTCTAGCACTGATATGGCAAATTCAACACGAGATGATCCGAGCGCAGTTCCGACCGTTCTGCGATCAAGGGCTGGACGAGGTCTTGGCGCCAGTAGTATTCCAAGGGTCACACGCGGCACGATGGTCGGATTTCCTGGCAGAGAACAGGCGTTCCGCTAGGGTTAGGATTTGGATTGGAAGATTGGTTGGGAACTTTCCCGGCTTCATGGCGGTAGCGATAGCACTAATCTGTCTTGTTCCGGCATCCGATCAATCACCCGCGGATCTGTGGCCCTTCTGGGTTCTGGCGGCAGTCTTTGCGACTCTGGTCGCGCTTGAAAATATCCCATTGAATCCAGAGATTTAGCGTCTGCAACCGCGCAGAGCAGTCCGGTCCGGTGGCTTGATCGGATGCGCGGTCATGCCGCGACTGCCGCGCGGCGGCGGGCCTGACGATCGTCGCGCCTCGTAGCCGCACGTCCGCCGGGCTGCCCCGCGTCGTCGGTGCTCGCTCGTGTAGCCGATGTGTATGCACCTGATCTTGCCGACGTCCGAGCCGCTGCCGATGTCTTGGTTCCCGCAGAAGCCCGCCAGGTCGGAACCGGCATTCGCGGCGGTCGGTCGTGATGAGATCCCGCCGTCGCGAGACGAGGATGCCTTGAACGCCGCCGTCGAACTGGTTTGGGCCGCGATCTGGTCATGGGTGTCCCGCGGGGGCCGGACCGGCCCCGCGGGACAGGTTCAGCGCAGCGCCGGTGGCACGGTGGTGCGACGTGGTGCGTGGTGGTCGCGGCGGAGCGGAGGCGGGAGCGGCTCGGCAAGCAGGGCGCCGGCGATGGCGTTGCTGGGCGGATTGCCGGCGCGGGATCGGGCCTTGGCGGCCTCGGCGCGCAGGTCCGCGGCGGCGGCCGAGCGCTGCCGGCGGTCGAGCAGGGCCGCCTGGTGGTCCAGGGCGACGGCGAGCCGGGCCTCGGCCCAACGGTCCGCGGCCGGGCGGCGGCGCTCGGCGGCGGTGAGGCGCTCGGCGACGGTCAGGGCGGCGTCGCCCCGGCCGGCCGCGGCGAGCGCAAGCGACGCGGCGAGCAGGTGCCAGTCCGGCCCCTCGCCGCGGGGGACGGGCTCGGTGGCCGTGGCGGCGGCGGCCGCGAGGTCCGCGGCCCAGGCCCGCAGCGCCGCGGTGGCCTCGCCCAGGATCGCGGCGATGGCCACCGGGGGCGCGGCCGGGGTGAAGCCGTCGACGAAGGCGGCGAGGGATCGGGCGAGGCGTGGGCGGTACACATGCGGGCGTTCGACATTGAGGATCCGATGCGCCTGGACTCGTTCGTACGGCCTCGGCTGGTCCTGCAGCAGGACTACACGGGCCCACGTCACCATGGCGGGATCGACCAACGCTACCTCCGGCTCGAATCGGGAGCCGTGAGCGTATGCCCGCATAACCGCAGGTCAACAGGGTCGTTCAGCCGAGTGATCGACAGCCGGACATGCCGTATGCTGATATCGGTGATACCCCGGCCCGGGTGAGCGCAGAGTAGGTCTCGCAGACACAGCCACTGCGAGAGACCGTTCCGGGCGGCGGCCGGGATGACACATCGCGATCCCGAGACCGGTGAGCGGTCGCATGGCGACCACCCATCCGGCGGGCCCCGGACGAGACGAACCGCGAGACCCCGGCGGACACCGCCGACCGGCCACACCGCGCGTACAGGCGGGCTGCCCCGGACATGGCGGGTGGTCAGACCGCCGCCCCATGTACGAGCGACAGGGCGCTGGCAAACGCGGCGGCTCCCGGTACTGTCGAGTCCGGTGAGCTACGCGGTAGGTGCGTGCTCGGCTTCGTCGAGGAGCACCTGGAGCCGATCCCGGCAGCGCAGCAAGAGCCCGGCGATCTCGTCGAAAGTCGCCGCGTTGACAGTGCTGTTGTCGAACCACATCGCCCGCACGGCGGCCTGACTCTGCGCCAAGTACCCTGCTGCGGCCTCGACCAGCCCGATGAACTCGTCCCGGTTGCGTGGTGACGCGAACTGGACGGACCCTCGCGCCGCTCGCAACGACTCCCCGGGAACGGCAAAGACCGCCGCCTGGTCGCCGCCCGCCTGATCAGCTCCGATCCACGCCAAGACATACTCAAGCTCCGCCGCGGCCAACGTCAGCCTGCCGACAGCCAGAATCGTCTCATCGGTGACCCGCCGCATGGGCCAACCGTATCGGAGACCCCTCTGAGGTTCACGCACATGCCGCTGTGTGCGCTATCGGACATCGACAGTCGGTCCGGTGCGGCTAGGGGATCGGAGTCGGGGTGGGACCCGTATGGACGTCCTCGATGATGACGGGCATGGACGTGGGAGCTCGACGTGCCGTGGTTGCGGCACTGGTGGGTCTGGCAGGCAGCAGCGCCTACCAGGACCGGGCGGATGCCGGCCGGGCCCTGGCGAGCTTTGCGGAGTTGCCGGAGGCGGTACCGCAGCTGCGACGGCTCCTGCTTGACGCCGACGATACGTTCGTCACTCTCGTGACCGCGGATGCGTTGCTCCGCCGAAAGGACCCAGCCGGTCTGGCGCTCGTCGCGCGAGCGCTGACGGACGCCGACGACAACCATGCAGACTGGATCTCTACCGCCGTCCAGAACGTGTACATGATCTACGCCAGCGAACGTGACGCCGCGGTGCGGATATGCAACGCGCTGCTCGAAGAGCCTGATCCAGGCATTCGTCAAGGAGCCGCTCATCTGTCGGGCACCCTTGCCGCGATTAACCCGGTGCTCTACGCCGTAGACAGCCGTGGGCCTTGACGGCACACGCCCGCGGCATCCTCGTCCGCCGTCGAGCGAGCGCATTGCTGGCCGGGCTGGTGCCCTCCGTACGTGGTGCGCAGGCCCAATGAACGACCCGGCGCTCACTGAACTGCCGATGTCC
The DNA here is from genome assembly GCF_044454505.1 of Dactylosporangium sp. NPDC051541. NCBI lineage: Bacteria > Bacillati > Actinomycetota > Actinomycetes > Micromonosporales > Micromonosporaceae > Dactylosporangium > Dactylosporangium sp. NPDC051541. The sequence continues at coordinate 3,026 of NZ_JBITDU010000034.1, read as the reverse complement.
GGAAACGTGATCAAGGCTCGCAACCATGCCGATGAGCGATGCGGGCGGCATGTGCGGCGTCTGTGCCTTCGGCCCGTGGTGGCTGTCGCTCAAATGCCGGGTGTTGCCTGGAAATCTGTGGCGTGGTCTCGCGCCCATACCGTGAATGGCCGGGCGGGAGCGCTGGTGACGTCTTGGGCGGTGGGCACCGACCGAGGTGCTGGAGCCTCGGACGGGCCGGCCTGTGTGGGCGTTGTCGTGTCGCCGGAGTATGTCTTGAATCCGGTGAGGAAGTCGGCGGACGCCGCCGCGAAGCCGCCCTGGGCCAGATATAGGTCGCGGGCTTGCGCGGGGGTCACGACTTCGAGGCGGATCTGCTGTCCGATGGCATCGGCGATCGCCCGCACCTGGTCGCGGCGGCTGATCAGCTCCGGGCCGTTGAGCGTGTAAACGGCGTTGCGGTGCTCGTCTTCGAGCAGGGCGCGTACGGCGACGTCCGCGATATCCCGTTCGTGGACGGGATATCCCGCGTAATCCGGAAACGGGTCGCGAACGACCTGTTCGGCGCGGATGGAGGGGCCCCACAGCCAGAGCTTGTTGAGCATGAACTCGCCGGGACGGACATGGGTCCATTCCAGGTCAGACGCCTCCACCGCTTGCTCGACGGGCAGATGGAAGCCCTCATCGTGGCCGGTAGTGACCGCTCCCGACGACAGTGTGACGATCCGGCGGATCCGGGCCGCGGCCGCACGACGCACAACGTCGGCAGCCGTTGCGGCGAACGGGAACAGATACATCCGGTCCACGCCGGTCATCGCCGACTGCAGGGTATGGGGCTGGGCCAGGTCACCCCGGAACATCTGCACCCCGTCGGGGACGGCCTTCCCCGGCCGGCGACTCACCACCCGCACCGCCACCCCGGCGTGGAGAAGCTGTTCAACGACGAGCCGGCCGACGTTCCCGGTTCCCCCGGTCACCAGAATCCGCATGAGCTCTGCCTATCCCGAGAGCCTCGGCCACGCAAACGCGAACACGCTGTTCGGATATTGCCGATTAGCTGCGTAAACGCTCCCACCGGTACCGCCTACAGTGAATATTCACATCTGCGACATCGTGTGGATGAGGACCTCGTGACCCGCGATTTCGCTCCCGCAAACGCGGCGCGTCTTGCGCGTAGCCGACCGGGGATCGTCACCCTTTGTGACGGCGGCTCTGCGCCGCTGGTGGACACTCGCGCCGATGACAACGCGCATGGTCGACCGCGATGGGTTCGCCAGGAGGGTGGTTCACGATCGGGTCGGATGTTGCCGTCATTGTGGCTTTGAGCCCACCGCGGAGGTTCTACCGGCTTGCCGCCGGCGAGACGATCACGGTCGACTGGACCGAGGAGACGGGCGACGGTGCGGGTCATCTGAAGGCGGGCGACATTGATGCGCGCGGTTCTCCGATAAGGGCCTGGCGTGCCGGCGGAAGCGAAATGCACAGCGGCCCCGACTCTGGGCCTGAGGCGAACTGAAGCACGAGAGTGATGTCCCGGTACTGCGCCGATCCGGGCTCTCGTAAGTACAGCCAACGGCGACGAGCAACGCGCTCATCTGCCGCTGCGGAAGCGCGGCGCCACCAGACGCTCGTCACCGACAGCGATCGAGCCCGCCGCGGCTGAGGCCTCCGGTCATGCCAGGTGGGAGTTGGCGATGCAGTTCGCGCGCTGCATGCGGATGTGCTGGGCTCTCGACCGATGCGGCAATTGATGTGGGACGTTTGGCGGCAGCGGCCGTTCTACGCCGGCGGGTATGTTCCTGCCGTGGACTTCCCACCCTCTGACGATGTCCTAGATGTCACCCGCGATTTTCCAGGGAACGTGCTTGGACCGATCCCAGTTGCTGCGGCGACGCGTCGGCTTCTCGCGTATTGCACGACGCCGGGGAGTGGCTGGAGCAGCTACGATCTTGCCGCGCATCACGCGCGGCGCTTCGGCATACTCGACTCCGTCACAAGTTGGTCTCTGCTGTACGCAAACGCGTTGAATGGTCAGGTGACGCTCGACAACATTGCCGCGTTCGATCGCAGCCTTCGCCGCGACTTCGCTGGACGCCTGGCGAAAGTGCCGCCCGGCCGCGACCTGCAAAGGATGGCGAGCGACGAAACCAGCGCCGTGGTCGACGTTTGCTGCTTTGGATTCCGCGGCGTGTGGGGTCCGAAGGCGACGAAGATGGCTGCGCTGTACCGCCCGAACAGCGTTCCGGTGCTCGATGGTCACGTTGCCGAGGCATTCGGGTACGACCGGGACGCCTTCTCTGTTGGCACGGTGCAGCGCGGGCTCTCCCGACGCGAGCGCATCGAGACCGTCGTTCGCGCGTTGGCACGGGGTCTCGTTATGCACTCCGCGGCACTCACTGAGCTCCGCCGCGCGGTTTCTCCGACGGTGCCCGAGGTGAAGGATGTCTCCGACCTCCGGCTCTTGGACATGGTGTTGTGGACGGCGCAGGACGACAGGATGGCGCGTCGGAGCAGGCAAGGACCCTGCTGGATCGATCGCCCTATTGGGAAGCACATCGACATCGAGCAGTTGGCCCCCGAGCCGGTCGCGCCAACCGGCACGAGCGTCGCTGGCTAGTACGGAATCACGACCACAGACGGATGCCGTGCGCTATGCCGAGTTCGCCGGTGGCGTCCAAGCGTGCTTCTGGTTGGAAGGTCGGGCTGACATGCGACACCTGTTCGGGCCGCTGATGGCACTCGTTTTGCTGGCTTCCGGCTGCTCCGCGGGCAGTACAGCGCCGTCGGCCGGCGCATCGACGCTCGCATCAGGTCCCACGGCAACGGTTTCCGCGCCGCGACCGAGCGGCAAGGGAAGCCCGGCTGCATCAGCTTGCAAAGCACGCGAACTCGGCGACTTGGCCGCTGCCGCCGCGCCCAGCCTGCTAAAGATCTTTCGGTATTTGAGTGAGTTTCAGAGACGTAGGCCGGTGTGGTCGAGGAAGTTGAAGCAGAGTTGGTAGCTGCTGCCGATGCGGTGCAGTCCGTTGTGGGCGGCGGTGTCGGCG
>NZ_JBITDU010000033.1:17250-52888 GCF_044454505.1 Dactylosporangium sp. NPDC051541 | reverse complement strand
CACCGAACCCGTCGCCGCCGAACTGGCAGCGGCCTAACATCCAACCAACTGGATCTACGCTGGCCGTTCCTACACCACGCCAGCGGACGCGGCCCAGGGCACGCACAGCGCGGACCCACCGCACAGCAGCGCACGCACAACGCGGACCCACCGCACAGCAGCGGCGAGGCCGAAGCTATGCCACACGGAGCGGAGACGGAGTCCGTGCAGAGCGGGGCCGTGCGAAGCGGGGCGAGGGCGGAGCATGCCGCGCTGAGCAGGGACGACTCCCACGCCGAGCGGATTTTGGGCGAGCGCAGAGCGCAGCGTAGGGGCGGCCGAGCAAAGTGGGGCGCGCGAAGCGCACGGAGCGGAGCATGCAGCACGCGGAGTGGGAGCGAGATTGAGCCACGCGGAGCGAGGCGCGCGGAGCATGACCACGCGGAGCGAGGCGCGCGGAGCATGACCGCGCGGAGCATGGGGCGAAGCCGTGCCCGCGGAGCAGGCGTGCGGAGCGGGCGTGCGGAGCGTGAGGCGAAGCCGTGCCCGCGGAGCAGGCGTGCGGAGCGGGCGTGCGGAGCGTGAGGCGAAGCCGTGCCCGCGGAGCAGGACCGCGCGGAGCATGGGGCGAAGCCGTGCCCGCGGAGCGGGCGTGCGGAGCGTGAGGCGAAGCCGTGCCGCGGAGCGGGAGCGCGCGGAGCGGGAGCGCGCGGAGCATGACCGCACGGAGCATGACCGCGCGGAGCATGACCGCGTGGAGCGGGAGCGCACGGAGCAGGAGCGCGCGGAGCAGGAGCGCGCGGAGCAGGAGCGCGCGGAGCCGGAAGGGGTTAGGGGTGGGCTCTGGACCAGGCTTTGGCGGCGGCCATGCGTTCGACGGCTGTGGGGTGGGTGCCGAAGAGGAACTGTTCCAAGGGGTTGGGGTCGGGGTCGCCTAGGTTTACCAGGGCCAGGCGGCCCTGCATGGCTTCGAAGTCGGTTGGGTCGGCGGTCAGGGTCAGGGCGTGGGTGTCGGCTCTGGCTTCTACGCGGCGGGAGATGAAGGCTTGGGCTGGGCCGGCTACCAGGCTCGCCACCGTTGCCACGGCCAGGAGTAGGGCCAAGGCCCGTGGTTCGGCTATCGAGTCGACTCTCGCCAGGCGGAGCAGGGCGGTCCACGAGCCGAGCAGGTACAGGGCGCACACCGCGGCCGCGGCACCCAACGCGCCCAAGAGAGTGCCGGTCAGGACGTCGCCCGCCTTGGCGTGGCCGAGCTCGTGGGCTACGACGGACTCGACCTCGGGCGGTGGGGCCTTCTCGAGCAGGGTGTCGTAGACGACTATGCGGCGGGTCGGGCCCAGGCCGGAGACGTACGCGTTCACGGCCCGCGTCCGCCGGGAGGCGTCGGCTATCAGGACGTCGCGGACCGGGACGCCGTCGCGGGCGGCCAGGGCCATCAGAGCGGTGCGCTGCTCGCCTTCGGGCATCGGGGTGAACTTGTTGAAGACCGGCTCGACCAGGACCGGGAAGACGAACGTGAGCAGGACGGTCAGGGCGGCCGCGCCGGCTGCGGCCCAGGCCCACCACCACGTCGGGGCGAAGTGGGTGACCGTGTAGAAGCCGACCAGGACGACGGCGCCGATGACGGCGCCCACGGCGTAGCCCTTCAGCAGGTCGACGGTCCAGGCGCCCCAGCCCTGGGTGGAGAGGCCGTATTCGCGCAGGATCGACTGCCGCCAGGCCGACAGCGGGAGGGCCACCACCTCGCCGATCAGCGTGACCAGCAGGCCGCCGAGCAGGGCCCGGGCCAGCCAGTGGCCGCCGAACGGACGGCCGGCCTGCTCGACCAGCCAGGAGCCGGCCGGGGTCAGGCCGAGCAGCAGGGCCACGACCAGGCCGAGGACGATCGAGATGTACATGCCGGGGCGCAGCGCCCCGTGGAACGCCCGGCCCTGTGCCACCGCGTCTCTGGGCAGGGTGTCGAGCGCGGCCAGCTGGTCGGCGCGGGGTGCGGGGGCGGCCGACCACGGCACCCGCAGCAGCGCGACGGCCGCGGCCGCGACGATGAGCACGATCAGCGTGATCGTGGCCCAGAGACGAGGGGTCATCGCGTCAGCCTATGCGGCGCGGCCGTTGCGGCGGCGGGGTGAGGGGATGGGGGTCATGGGGATGGGCTCGAAGTGGGTGGGCTCGAGCACGGTGACCTCGAAGCCGGCCAGCTCGAACACCTCGATGGCGCGCACCTCTTCGGCGCCCAGTTGGTGAAACGCCTGCGGGGTGTCGAGCAGCAGGGTCACCACGCAACTGCCGCAGGACTTGCCCCGCACCTTGCAGCTTTCGCAGTCGACGAGCATCGCTCCTCCAATACCGACGTTCCGGTGAACCGGATAGCACGAACGGTAGCGAGGGGGTACGACAAAAAATGGATTTGTGCTGGTCAGGACCTTGATAGGCGGCGCAGGAGGGTGTCTGAGGCGAGGGGGTAGGCGCCGTGGCGGCGCACGCCGTCGATGACCTCCTTGTCGGAGGAGATCACGACGATCGGGCGGCCCGCCGGCTCGGCCCGGACCAGGCGGCGGATCAGCTCGTCGGCGGTCTCGCCCTTGCGCGAGAACAGCACGCGGACGCCCCGCGGGGCCGGTGGCAGGCCGTGGACCCGCTCGGCGCCGTCGAACACGACCGTGACCTCGGCCCGGGTCTGCGCGGCCAGGCCGCCGACGCCGGCGATCAGGCGGTTGCGCTGCTGCTCCAGGGAGATCTCCGCGTAGCCCTTCTTGGTGACGTTGTACCCGTCCACGATCATGTGCGCCTTGGGCAGGCTGAGGAGCTGGTCGAGGCGGGCCGGGTCGTCGGCGTCGAGGGCGCGGGCGGCCGCGGTCAGGCCCTCGGGGCGGTCGGCGGACGTCTCGGCGACGAAATCGGCCGGGAGCTTGTCGGTCGGGTCCAGGGCGAGCTCGCGGCGCAGGCCCACGGCGGCCTGGCCGATCGTCTCCAGCAGTAGCCACAGCCGGGCGTCGTCGACCGCGCGGGCGTCCTTGGCACTCTGCCGCTGGGCTCCGGCCGCGGTCTCGGCCTCGGCCAGCTTGGCCCGGATGCGGCGCAGCTCGGCGTCGTGGTCGGCGTTGACCTTCGTGGCCCGGCCCTTCTCGGCCGCGAGCATGTCGGTGGCCTTGCGCTCCTTGGCCTGGGACTCGCGCAGCGCCTTGCTCAGCGTCCGGACCTCGTCGCGCAGGCCGCCGGTCTCTTCGCGGAGCCGGGCGAGCTCGTCGCGCAGCTTGTCGGCCTCGACCTTGGCGACGGCGCGGTCGTGCTCGGCGCGGGCCAGGCGCTGCTCGACGTCGCGGACGCGCTCGGAGGCGACGGCGCCCTCGGCCTCGGCGCGGACGGTCTCGGTGGCGTCGGTGACGAGCGTCCGCCAGCCGTCGGGGCGGGCCAGGTAGGCCAGCGCGGCCACTTCCACCGGGTCGGCGGCGGCCGGCGCGACCCCCTCCAGGACGGCGGCGCCCAGATCACCGGCCTCGTTGACGACCCGGGTGGCCAGCCGCTGGCGCAGCAAGGGGTCGCCGGAGAGCTGCATGGCGATCACGGAGCCGCCCAGGCGGGCCCGGCGGTTGGGGGCGAACTTGGCCACCCGGCGCAGCGGCATGGGCAGCTCATCGAGGGGCAGACCGCTGATCGCGGCGGCGGCGAGGGAGATCACCCGCTGCCGGACGACCTCGGGCAACGTCGGCTCCGGCTCCTCCGCGACCTCCGCACCATCACCACCCGACGAGTCGACTGCACCGACCGACAAGCCGTCCCCACCGGCCGACAAGTCGTCGTCAGCGCCCGGAGAGCCGTCATCAACAGTCAGGAAGTCGTCGTCAGCGGCCGAAGCGTCGTCGCCGCCGGTCGACGCGTCCGGCAACGAGGTGACTGACAGAGCGTCACGGTCAGACGACGGTTGGTGGCCGCCCGCAGGGGTCGGCACCCCGGGATCAGGGGTGGCCGGAGAGCCCGGCGAGGAGGCGGAAAGGCCCTGCGCAGGCGTCACCGCGGCCTCGGCATCGAGGTCGTCGGAAGCGTCGTACGCAGACATCACTCCAGTGTCGCATTGTCGACCACATTCGCCCGGGATGGAGTCCAGGACCGCAGCCTTACTCCGAACGGCTAAAAGCTGACATATCCTTATTTCACCCGATTGTGCGCACGGATGGGGAGGCGGGGATGGTGGCACCGGTACCCAGCAACGAGGCGGAGCGCCTCGACACGCTCCACGCGATGGCTGTCCTGGACACGCCGCCGGAGACCGATTTCGACGACATCGTCCGGATCGCGAGCGAGGTCTGCGGCGCCCCGATCTCGCTGGTGTCGCTGATCGACACCGAACGGCAGTGGTTCAAGGCCAAGGTCGGCGACCTGGACCTGGCCGAGACGCCGCGCGAGGTCGCGTTCTGCGCCCACGCTATCATGGGCCGCGACCTGATGGTGGTGCCCGACGCGACGGCGGACGCGCGGTTCGCCGACAACCCGTACGTCAAGGTGGACGACGGCATCCGTTTCTACGCGGGCGCGCCGCTGCTCACCGCGGAAGGCGCGGCGCTGGGCACGCTCTGCGTCGTCGACCACAGCCCGCACAAGCTCAACCTCGACCAGATGAAGGGGCTGCGCGCGCTGGCCAAGCAGGTCACGGAGCTGCTGGAACTGCGCCGGCTCGTGGTGACCGAACAGCTGGACGCCAAGCCCGCTCCCCGCGCCGTCGACCTGGCCTATCTGACCGAGGCGCGCATCCGGGAGCTGCGGGGGATCGCCGACGCCCGCAATATCGCGATCACGCTCGGGTTTACAGACGCTGCGACGGTACACGCCGATCCCGCAAAACTCTCAAGAGCTCTCGATTACGTCATTTTCGGTGCCCTCAAGCTGGCACCGGCCGGCGGACGGGTCGCGGTTCGGGTGCTCGGCACCCCGGTGCCGACGATCGAGATCGGGCACGCGGGCGGCAGCATCAAGCCCGAGTGGCAGGTCGACCTGGAGGGCCGGCGGGAGGCGGACGAGCCGGTGCCGCGGGCGGTGGCCGACATCCTGCGCGCCCACGGGGCCACGGTCATGGACACGTCGGCGATCGTCGGCTCCCCCGACGTGCGCTTTGAGCTGCGGTTTCCTCCTCACTAGCATTTTTTGTCACACCCTGGTCGTAGTGTGCGCCCGTGCCCCACTACCACCAGGAAACGCTCGACGCCCTGTTCGACGACCCGCGGGCCGCCACGCTGTTCTCCACCACGTTCGTCGTGGTCGACCTGGAGACGACGGGCGGCGCTCCGGACGGGGGCGGCATCACCGAGATCGGCGCGGTGAAGGTCCGCGGCGGGGAGATCCTGGGCGAGTTCGGCACGCTGGTCAACCCGGAGGAGCGGCTCCCGGCCTTCATCACGGTGCTCACCGGCATCACCGAGATGATGCTGCTGGAGGCACCGAAGCTGGAGACGGTCCTGCCGAGTTTCCTGGAGTTCGCGCAGGGGGCGGTGTGGGTCGCGCACAACGCCCCGTATGACACCGGGTTCCTCAAGGCGGCGTGCGCGAAACACGGGTACCCCTGGCCGAAACCGATTGTTTTCGACACGGCCGCGATCGCCCGGCGCGCGATGGTCGCCGACGAGGTGCCCAACCACAAGCTGTCGACCCTGGCCCGGCATTTCCGCTCCCCGACGCAGCCGGTGCACCGGGCGCTGGAGGACGCCAAGGCCACGGTCGACGTGCTGCACGGGCTGTTCGCGCGGCTCGGCAGCCTCAAGGTGCAGACCATCGGCGAGGTGCTGGAGTTCGTCAAGGCCGTCAGCCCGGCCCAGCGGCGCAAGAAACACCTGGCCGAGGGGCTGCCCGACGGGCCCGGGGTCTACCTGTTCCGCGGGCACAAGGACCGGCCGCTCTACATCGGGACGAGCTCCTCGATCGCGACCCGGGTGCGCAGCTACTTCACGGCGGCGGAGAAGCGGGCGCGGATCGACGAGATGCTCAACGCGGCCGAGCGTGTCGAGGCGATCCTGTGCGCGCACTCGCTCGAGGCTGAGGTCCGCGAGCTTCGGCTGATCGCGGCGCACAAACCGCCGTACAACCGCCGCTCGAAGTTTCCGGAGCGGGTCGTGTGGCTCAAGCTCACGTCGGAGGCGTATCCGCGGCTGTCGGTGGTGCGGGAGGTGCAGGGCGACGGCGCGGCCTACCTGGGGCCGTTCGGCTCGCGGCGGTTCGCCGAGCTGGCGGCGGCCGGGCTGTATGACGCGCTGCCGCTGCGGCAGTGCACCCACAAGCTGTCGCTGCGCACGCAGACGCCGGCGTGCGCGCTGGCCGAGCTGGGGCGGTGCCCGGCGCCGTGTGAGCACCGGATCTCGCCGGACGACTACGAGTCGCGGGCGGCGGCACCGTTCCGGGCCGCGACGACCGGCGACCCCGGGCCGGTGGTCCAGGGGCTGATGGCGCGGATCGAGGCCCTCGCCGAGGCGGAGCGGTACGAGGACGCGGCGACGATCCGGGGGCGGATGGTCGCGTTCCTGCGCACGGCGATCCGGCAGCAGCGGCTGGCCGGGCTCAGCGGGTTACCGGAGGTGGTGGCGGCGCGACCGTCCGCGAGCGGCGGCTGGGAGATCGCGGTGGTGCGACACGGGCGACTCGCCGCGGCGGGCGTGTCACCCCCGCGGGTGCACCCGCAGCCAACGCTGGATGTGGTCTTGGCCACAGCGGAAACCGTCCAACCGGGGCCGGGGCCGACGCCGCGAGCCACTCCGGAGGAGACGGAGCGCATCCTGGCGTGGCTCGAGCGGCCCGAAACCAGGCTGGTCAAGACCGATATTGGCTGGTCATCCCCGGTGCAGGGAGCGGCGCGCTGGCGGCCGTTCCTGGCCCGGGCGGAGGCTGCCGCCTCGGTTCGAACCGACTTGGACGGGTAGGTACATCGGACGAACGCACATACTCAAATGACCGATCGGATGCCGGGAGGGAAACTAGGCTGGAACCTACCCAAACCCCGGCCCGTTAGAGCCCACGGTGAGGAGGTGCCGCTATGGAGTCCGGTTTGCAGCCCGGCGCGTCCTTTGGTGCGGGCTCCTCCCCCGCCCCGGTCCCGGATGCTGAGTCCCACGACTCAAAGACTTCAAACATTTCGGGTGTACTGCCATCGAGTGACGCGCCGAACACGACGCACAGCGAGTACATGGTGGACCCAGCGGCGTCGGACAGCAACCCCACGGAGTTTCCGAATTTCCGAGCCGGGCCGCCGGGATCGCTCATAGGGCCCGCGACCAGCGCGGATGCGCACCAGCTGGTCGGCGAGGCGGTGGCGGCGCTCGACGCGCCCGGCGTGTCGGCCGCCCCGCTCACGATCCGGGTCGAAAATCTGGGCGCCGGCGGCGGATTCCGCACGGCCGCGCCTGGTTCACCCCCGCCGGGAGCCGCCGCGAACGGCAACGGCAGTCCCCCGGGCAGCCCGCCTGAGCACGGGACGGCCGGATCGGGCAGCGGCGGGGAGCGGGTCCGGGCCGGCGAGATGTTCCTCGGGCCCAAAGGGCTGCCGACCGCGGCGATCGTGACACCGGAGGCGCCCGCGCGGCGGAGGTACTCCCCGCCAGGCCAGGACCAGGGTGTCGGCGAGGCGATCACCGGAGACCGGGCGCCGGGCGAGCGCGCGCCGACCGAGCGATCGCCGAACGACCGGGGTGGCGACGGCACCGACCGGGGGCGGCAACACGAACGTCAACAACACGCGGAGTCGCAGCGAGTGCCCGCGGATCGAATGGCAACGGATCGGGCCCGCCGGCCCGACCACGTGCCGGCCGACCGCGGGCATCAGCATGACCGGGCACTGAACGACCACCCCGCCCAAGGCGACCGCAACGCCACCGAACGCGCCCCCAACGAGCACGTAGCCCGCCCCGACCGCCGCCCCAACGAGCACGTATCGCACACCGACGAGCACGTATCGCGTACCGCGAACCCCGACGCCCGCACCGACCAGCCCGCCCCGCGCGCCGACCAGCCAGATTCGCGCACCGACCGAACAGACCCACGCACCGGCCAAGCGGACTCGCGCACCGATCACCGCGGCGAGCAGCACCACAGCGGCACGCAGAGCAACAGCCAGCAACGCCTCGGCACGGCGACGAGCAGCAGGAACGCGAGCAGCACAAGCACGAACGGCATGAGCGCGAGCGCGAGCAGCACGAACGCGAGCACGAGCAGCACGAGCGCGAACGGAACAAGTGCGAACAGCACGGGCAGCAGCAACGCGAGCGACACGAACACGAGCGCGAACGGCACGAGCACGGGCGGCACGAGCACGGGCGGCACGAGCACGGGCGGCACGAGCACAAGCACGGGCGGGACGAACGCGAACGGCACGAGCACGAGCGGCACGAGCACAAGCACGGGCGGGACGAGCGCGAATCGAACAAGCGTGAGCAGCACGACGAGCACGAACGGAACAAGCGCGAACGGCACGACGAGCGCGAACGGAACAAGCGCGAGCGGCGCGAGCAGCAGCAACGCGAACGGCACGAGCGCGGGCGGCACCAGCACGAGCACGGGTGGGACGAGCGCGGGCGGCACAGGCGCAAGCACGAGCGGCACGAGCGTGGGCGGTGACCGTGACGAGCGGGGTGCTCGTGAGGTCAAGGTGCGGGGTGGGCAGGACGAGCGGGGTACGGGGCGGGGCGGGTCGGAGTGGCCGGCCAACGATCGGGGCATCGAGCATCGGCAGCGGGCCGTCGCTGAAGTCGCCGCGGCGGAGCAGGCCGAGGTGGAGAGTGACCTGCCGCCGGTCGATGAGCGGGGCGGGGATGACGGGAAGCCGCGGAATACGCATTCCGGTGGTGAGGGGCGCAAGCCGTTGCCGCGGTCGGCGCATCGGTTGCCGCTGGATGATCGGTTCCTGGCGCCGCGCAAGAAGCTGACGGCGCCGGCCGCGGATGACTCGCCGGAGGTGCCGCCGCCGCCGTCGTATTCGGCGCTCGCGGGTGGGGCGGTGCCGGGGGATCCGACCGCGACCTACTCGGCGATCATCGGGTCGCGGCTGCGGGCCATGCTGCCCTGGTCGACCAGCGGTGACGATCCGATGGCGGGCATTCTGCGGATGCACCGGCAGATCCATCCGACCGCGGACATCGCGCTGCTGCGGCGCGCGTACGGCACGGCCGAGCAGATGCACCGCGGGCAGATGCGCAAGAGCGGCGAGGCCTTCATCTCGCACCCGCTGGAGGTCACCGAGATCCTCGCGGACCTCGGGATGGACACGACGACGCTGGTCGCGGCGCTGCTGCACGACACCGTCGAGGACACCGACTACACGCTCGGCGCGCTCGAGCGGGACTTCGGCGGCGAGGTGGCGCTGCTGGTCGACGGTGTGACGAAGTTCGACAAGATGTTCTACGGCGCCGACGCCGAGGCCGAGACGATTCGCAAGATGATCGTCGCCGCCGGGCGGGACGTGCGGGTGCTGGTCATCAAGCTCGCCGACCGGCTGCACAACATGCGGACCATCGACGCGCGGTCGGTGAAGTCGCGGGTGCGGATCGCCACGGCCACGCGGGAGGTGCTGATCCCGCTGTGTGAGCGGCTCGGGATTCAGGCGCTGAAGCGGGAGCTCGAGGACTGGGTGCTGCGGGCGGTGTCGCCGAGCGGGTATGCGGTCGTCGACGACTATGTGCGGCAGCGGGTCGGCTGGGACGGCTACCTCGACAAGGTCATCTCGGCGCTGACCAGCGATCTGAAGAAGTTCAGCATCGACGCGACGGTCTCGCCGCGGCCGCGGCACCTGCACTCCATCTGGAAGGACACGGTCGACGGCGGCCATGCCGAGCCGCACGACCTGCCGCGGGTCGTGATCGTGGTCGACGGGGCGGAAACCGACTGTTATGCGGCGCTCGGCGCGGTCCACGGGAAGTGGCGGCCGGTCCCGGGGCGGTTCAAGGATTTCATCGCCACGCCGAAGAACAACAACTACCGCTCGCTGCACACCACCGTCCAGGGCCCCGGCGAGCAGGCCCTCGAGGTGCTGATCCGCACCGTCGAGATGCACCAGTCGGCGGAGTACGGCATCGTGGCGAACTTCCGCTACCCCACCACGGCGGCCCGGTTCGGGCCGGCGTCCAAGGCCGAGCAGCTCGACTGGCTGCGCCGGCTGCTCGACTGGGAGGCCGCGGCGTCCGACCCGGCCCAGTTCATCGCCTCCCTGCGCTGCGACCTCGCCGAGGACCAGATCCTGGTGCTGACGGCCGGCGGCGGGCGGCCCGTGCTGCTGCCGTCGGACGCGACGCCGGTCGACCTGGCCTACATCCTCGGGGCCGACGTCGGCAACCGATGTATCGGCGCCCGGGTCAACGGCCGGCTCACCGCGGTCTCCTCCCCCCTCGCCGACGGCGACACGGTCGAGATCATCACGCGGGCCGGCCAGCGCGACGAGTTCGACTTCGACGCCGACGCCCCCGCGCGCGGACCGTCGCCGGAGTGGCTGGACTTCGTGCGTACCCCGCACGCCCGCCTGCACATCAGCCGCTGGTTCGAAGCGCACGAAGCCCCGGCGATCACCGTCGCCAACAAGGTCAGGCTGGGCCGGCTCGCCATCGGCCTCGCGCTCCGCCAGCAGGGCCGCGGCCTGGCCAGCGACCTCCCCCTGGTCCGCCTCGCGCCCCGCCTCGGCTTCCCCGACCTCGAGACCCTCCTGGTCGCCGTGGCCGACCACGCCCGCACCGCCGACGAGGTCGTCAACGAGTTGATCGCCCTCGTGGACCAGCAGCCGCACTGAAGCATCGGCCAGCGCGACCACACCGGGCAACCTCGACACCAAGCAGTGCGAGCCGCCGGCACCGAGCACACCCGCACCGCCGACGAGGTCGTCAACGAGTTGATCGCCCTCGTGGACCAGCAGCCGCACTGACTCACTAGCCTTACCGGATGACCGACATGCGTGGGCGCGTCCGTGGGCTGGCGTACCGCACGTTCTACCGCCTCCCCGGCCGTTGGAAACGGCGGATCGTGCGCACGTTCCAGCCGACGTACACGATCGGGGCGGTGGCGATCGTCCGTGATCCCGCGCGCACACAGCTCCTGCTGCTCCGCCAGCCGCCCGGCGCCGGTTGGTCGCTGCCGGCCGGGCTGATGGACCGCGGGGAGACGCCGCGGGAGACGGCGGTTCGGGAGCTGCGCGAGGAGACCGGGCTGGAGGTGGCGGTGGAGCAGATGCGGCCGGCCACGCCGAACGCCATCGTGCACACGGTCGGGCAGTGGGTCGACATGGTGTTCGAGACCGAGGTCGAGCCCGGTGGCGAGCTGGTCGTCGACGGGGGCGAGATCCTGGAGGCGGCCTGGCACCGGCTCGACAACCTGCCGCCCATGACGGTGTCGACGTCGCGGCTGCTCGCGCATTACGGGATCGGGCCGTACAAGGACTACCCCGAGGTGCTGGAGGCATGAACCCGGACGTCTGCGCGGTCGTCCTCGCGGCCGGTGAGGGGCGGCGGCTGCGGCCGCTGACCGAGCACCTGCCGAAGGCGCTCTGCCCGGTCGGCAACGTGGCGCTGCTGGACCGGGCGCTGGAGCGGGTCGAGGCCCTGCAACTGCCGGTCGCCGTCAACGCCTGTTACCTCGGTCAGATGGTACTCGAGCACGTGGGTCAACGGGCTCATGTTTCTTTGGAGCCAGATGCCCCCTTGGGTACTGCCGGAGGCCTCGGACTGCTCCGTGACTGGATCGACGGCCGAGGTGTGCTGGTGGGCAACGCCGACGCGTATCTCCAGTCGGACCTGAAGCCGGGCGAGGACATCGCGGCGCTCCTCGACGGGTGGGACGGGCGGGAGGCGCGGCTCCTCGGCGTGCCCGGGCCGCCGAACGAGTTCACGAAGCACAGGTTCGCCGGGTTCTCGCTGCTGCCCTGGGACCTGGTGGCACGGCTGGAGCCGGAGACCTCCGATCTGGTGCGCCTGGCGTGGCGGCCCGCGGAGCGGGAGGGGCGGCTCAAGGTCGTCGAGTATCCGGGCACGTACCTCGACACCGGGACCCCGGCGGACTATCTCAAGGCGAACCTGCAGGCAGTACACCAGCGAAATCTGATCGCCGAAGATGCCGTCGTGACCGGAGCCGTCGACGCGAGCGTGATCGGGGCCGGAGCGGTCGTCGCCGGGCGCGTGACCCGGGGTGTCGTGTGGCCGGGCGGGGTGGTCGCCGCGGGCGAAACGCTGACCGACGCGATCCGGGTCGGCCGGGAGCTGACCGTCGCCGCCCACTAGCATGACGGGTGTCCACATGCTGGAAGGAGCCCCGCAGGTGATCACCGCGATCGTCCTCATCGACTGCGCGACCGACTCGATCCCGGAGGTCGCCGAGAACATCTCCAACCTCGACGGTGTGAGCGAGGTGTACTCCGTCGCCGGCAATGTGGATCTCATCGCCGTGGTGCGGGTGGCGCAATTCGAGGACATCGCCGAAGTGATCGCCAACCGGATCTCGAAGGTGCCCGGTGTCGTGGAGACGGACACGCACATCGCGTTCCGCGCCTACTCCCGCCATGACCTGGAGGAAGCTTTCGCGATCGGACTTCCCGACGCCGATTGATTTCTTTTGTGGGTGCCCTTTGTCCGGACCCTTTTGAGGTGCCGCAAATCGCATCGAATGCGTGCGGATAACGGGGTACCCTCGCCGCCATGAGGATCGGCATCGTAGGGGCCACCGGGCAGGTCGGCAGCGTCATGCGCCAAATCCTGGCCGAGCGGTCGTTCCCGGTAGACGAGTTGCGCCTGTTCGCCTCCGCCCGTTCGGCGGGGCGGCCCATCGACTGGCAGGGCAAGCCGGTCACGGTGGAGGACGCGGAGACGGCGGACTTCGCCGGCCTGGACATCGTGCTGTTCTCGGCGGGCAAGGGCACGTCCAAGGAGCTCGCCCCGAAGGTCGCCGCCGCCGGTGCCGTCGTCATCGACAACTCGTCCGCGTGGCGGATGGACCCCGAGGTGCCGCTGGTCGTCGCCGAGGTCAACCCGCACGCGGCCGCCGACCGGCCGAAGGGGATCATCGCCAACCCCAACTGCACCACCATGGCCGCGATGCCGGTGCTGCGCCCGCTGCACACCGAGGCCGGGCTGGTCGCCCTGGTCACGGCCACCTACCAGGCGGTCTCCGGTGCCGGGCTGGCCGGCGTGGCCGAGCTCGACGAGCAGGTGCGCAAGGTCGCCGACGGCGCCGCCGCCCTCGCCTTCGACGGCTCGGCGGTGCAGTTCCCGGAGCCGAAGAAGTTCGCCGCGCCGATCGCGTTCAACGTGCTGCCGCTGGCCGGCGCCATCGTCGACGACGGCTCGTTCGAGACCGACGAGGAGCAGAAGCTCCGCAACGAGAGCCGCAAGATCCTGGAAATCCCCGACCTGAAGGTCTCCGGCACCTGCGTCCGCGTCCCCGTGTTCACCGGGCACTCGCTGCAGGTCAACGCCCGGTTCGAGCGGCCGATCAGCGTCGCCCGGGCCACCGAACTGCTGGCGTCGGCGCCCGGGGTCGTGCTGAGCGACATCCCGACCCCGCTGCAGGCGGCCGGTGCCGACCCGTCCTACGTGGGCCGGATCCGCGTCGACGAGACCGTCGAGCACGGCCTGGCACTGTTCATCGCCAACGACAACCTGCGCAAGGGCGCCGCGCTCAACGCGGTGCAGGTCGCCGAGCTGTTGATCAAGTAATCGCGACCGCGCGGCCGGCCCGGCCCCCTACCACGGGTCCGGGCTCGGGCCGCCGGCGACCTTCCCGGCGATCTCGGCGTAGGCCCGCTCCAGCGTGGCCAGGCCGGCCTGCCGCCACGGGTCCGGGAACGGCTCGCCGGCGACGCGCTGGAGCGTGTTGATGCCATCGGCGATGTCGTCGGCGGCCGCGGTCAGCCACGGCAGCGACGCCGTCAGCGTCCGGCGGCCCGACTCCGGGTCGTAGTAGCCGACGCCGGTCACCCGCAGGGCTTGACCGCGCAGCCCGCGCGCGGCCGCCTCGAACCGGGCGAGGGCCTGCGTGCGCAACTGGTCCCGAATCCTGGCGTCGGTGGTGTACCGCGCCTGCCCGAGCAGGCTCAGCCCGGCGAAGATGTCGACCTCGATCGGGTTGGGGTCGTTGTCGCCGTAATGCAGGACAAGCAGGCCCCAGCACTTCACACAGCCGATGATGTGCAGCTCCTCGTCGACGGGGAAGGTCTGCTGCAGTACCTCCGGATAGCCGGAGGCAAGCACATAGTGGTCGAGTTTCTGCGGTCCGGCCTGCGCGGGCGCCGGCAGGGCCAGCACGGCCAGCGCGGCGGCGGCCACGGCCGCGACGAGCTTGCGGATCACGGGCGTCCTCCTGGGAGACGTCGGGACTGATGCCGCCAGCGTCCGGACCGGGCTCACGATCTCGTCAAGATCACCTCAAGGCCGACTGTCGCGATGGCGACGGCGCGTCCGTGATCGGTCGCTTTCAATGACGGCGTGACGTTTGCGACGATCGGGGACCGGCGGGTAGTGCTCGTCGCGGCGGCCGCCGGCTACGGCAAGTCGCACGCCGTGCGCGCGTGGCTGGAGTCGCTGCCGGCCGAGGCCCGCGCCGACTGGACCGTCCACGACGACTGCGACCCCGCCGACCTGCCGGTCCCCGGGCCGGACGGGCGGCTGGTGCTGATCTCCCGGCAGCCCCTCGACGTCGATGCCCGCGCCGCCCGGGTCGGAGCCGAGCAGCTGGCGCTGTCGGCCGCGGCGGTGGCCGAGCGGCTGCCCGCGCTGCCGCCGGCGCTGCGCGACCGGATCGCCGCCGACCTGTTCGACCTCACCGCGGGCTGGCCGGCCCTCGTCGACCTGGCCGCGGCCGGTCTGGCCCGGGCTCGTCAGGACGATCCCGACGCGCCGATCGCCGCGCTGGCCGAGACGCTGGCCGCGCCCGGGAGTCCGCTGCACGGGTACGTCGCCGGCGAGGTGCTCGATCAGCTGCCGGCACCGGCCCGGGCCGCGCTGCGCACCGCCGTGCTCCTCGAGCAGGCCTCCGCGGCGCTGGTCCCGGAGCTGGAGACGCTGGTGCGGCTGGGTGTGGTGGTCGCGGGAGCGCCGCCGCCGGGCGGCTTCGGGGCCTGGTACCGGCCGGTGCCCCTGGTCGCCGCGGTCGCCCGAGTGCACTGGCCGGCCGCGGCCGGGCGGCGGGAGTGGCTCGCCTGGGCCGACACATACCTGAAGCTGCGACTATGGGCGTCGGCGGCCGGTGCCCTGCTGGCGGCCGGCGACGAGCCGGGCTGCGCGAAGATCCTGGCCGCGCACGGCGACGCGATCCTGGCCGCCGGGGGCGGGCACAGCATGGTCGCGGTCGTCGGCGCCCTGGCTGCCGCACACCGCAGCGACGCCGTCCGGCGCTGCTACGGCGAGGCCCTGACGCAGATCGGCGATCACGACGCCGCCCTGGCCGAGCTCACCGCGCTCGCCGGGCCCGCCGGGGCGATCGACGCCGGCCTGGCCTGGCGGCTCGGGGTCGTGCACTACCACCGGGCCGAGCGGGCGGCCGCGGCCGCGGCGATGGGCCGGGGCCGGATGGAGCCGGCGCCGACCCGGGACGAGGCGCTGCTGCTGGCCTGGATGGCGACCGTACGGTGGAGCGTCGGCGAGCTGGCCGCCGGTGAGGAGCTCGCCGCCCGGGCCCTGAGCGCCGCCACCGCGCTCGGCGACGACCGGGCCCTCGGTACCGTCCACACCGTGCTGGCGATGCTGGCCGCGCTGCGCGGCGACCGAGCCGCGAATGACGAGCAATACAGCAAGGCTCTGGTGTACTCCACGCGCGCCGGCGACACCGTGCAAGTGGCCCGCATCCAGGCCAACCGCGTCAGCCGCCTCAACGAGGAGGCCCGCTACCACGAGGCCCTGGCCGCGGCCGGCCCGGCAGTGCGCGCGGCCGAGGCCGCCGGCCACACCCCGTTCGTCGCGTTGGCCCTGGTCAACCAGGCCGAAGCGCTGGTCCGGCGGGGCCGGCTGGACGAGGCCGAGCGGTCCTATACCCGCGCGCTCGTCATCCACCAGCGCACCGGCTCCCGCAAGGTGGCGTACGCGCTGATCGGCCTGGCCGGCATCGCGCAGCTGCGCGGGCAGCGGAGCCTGGCCCGCGGCGCCTACGAGGAGGCGGTGCGCGCGGCCGCCGGCCACGGTTTCCTGCAGTGCCTGGTCCCGGCGCTGGCCGGGCTGGCCTCGGTCCTGGCCGGGCCCGCGGCCGACCCGGCCGAGCTGATGGCCGCGGCCGAGTACGCCCGCGCCGCCCAGGCCGCCGCGAGCGGTCCGCTCGCCATCGTGGCCGAGCTGGCGGCCGGGCGGGTGGCGGTAGTGCGTGGTGATCAGCCCGCCGTCATCGCGGCCGCGGCCGAGGTGGCCCGGCTCGCCCGCATCCACCGTGACCAGGCCGGGCTGGCCCAGGCGCTGGAGCTGCGGGCGACGGTCTCCGGCGAGCCGGCCGAGGCCCTGCGGGAGGCGGCCCGGATCTGGGTCGCGGCCGGCGCCGGCCTGGACGCCGACCGGACGGCCGTGCTCATCGCGGCGCTGCCGGCCGCTTCGGCCCGCGAACAGCTCGACGGAGCCCTGGCCGTGGCTCGGCTGGAGGCGGCCGGGGTGGTGGGCTCGGCCGGGGCGCCGCCGGTCGAGATCCGCACGCTCGGCCGGTTTGAGGTGCGGGTGGCCGGGATGGCGGTACCTGTATCGGAGTGGGGCTCCCGCAAGGCCCGTGACCTGCTGCGGATTCTGGTCACCCGGCGGGGGCGGCGGATCGGCCGGGAGGAGCTCGGCGCGCGGCTGTGGCCGGACGAGCCGCCGGCCCGGGTCGCGCACCGGCTGTCGGTGGCGCTGTCGACCGTGCGGACCGTGCTCGACCCGGCCCGCCGCCACCCGGCCGATCACTATGTCGACGCGGCGGCCGGCGGCATCGCGCTGCGCCTGCGGCACGTGCGGGTCGACCTCGAGCTGTTCCTGGCCGCCGCCGACCTCGGCCTGGGCCGCCGCGACCGCGGCGACGCGGCGGACGCCCGGGCGGCGCTGACCGCGGCCGCCCGGTCGTATCACGGCGACCTGTTCGAGGAGGAGCCGTACGAGGACTGGTCGACGGCCGTGCGCGAGGAGCTGCGCCTGGCCCACCTGCGCGTCCTGCGGGCCCTCGCCGAGCTGCACCTGGCGGCGGCCCGGGCCGACGACGCGATCGCCTGCCTGCTCCGCATCCTCACCATCGATCCGTTCGACGAGCGCGCCCACGCGGCCCTCGTCGCCGCCCTGACGCAGGCCGGCCGCCACGGTGAGGCCCACCGCGCCCGACACCGCTACGAGACCGCCATGGCCGAGATCGGCGTCACCCCCGCGGCCGTCACACGTGGCGGTTGAACCAGTCGACGATCGCCTCGAAGCGCTGGATGCGGTGGGACGGGCGGCCCGTGCGGGACAGCTCGTGCCCCTCGCCCGGGAAGAGCAGCAGCTCGACCTCTGCGCCGCGGCGCTTCAGGGCGACGAACAGGCGGTAGGCCTGCTCCACCGGACACCGCCAGTCCTGCTCGGAGTGGACGATGAGCAGCGGGATGTCGATCCGGTCGGCGTACGTCAGGGGGCTCTGGGCCGCGAAGTCCGCGGTGTAGAGGGCGTCGGCGAAGTACCAGCCGATGTCCGACGAGCCCGAGAAGCTGTCGATCGCGTTCACGGCCCGCTCGGAGACGGCCGCGCGGAATCGGTCGCCGTGGTGGGCGGCGAGCCAGGTGGTCATGAAGCCGCCGTGGGAGCCGCCGAGCACGCCGACCCGGGCCGCGTCGAGGCCGGGGTCCTTGAGGGCGGCGTCGAGCAGCGCGAGCAGGTCGGTGGCGCTGACCTCGCCGACGTTGCCGCGGATCGGCTCGCCGTGGGACTCGCCGTAGCCGGACGAGCCGCGGGGGTTGCCGTAGACCACCGCGTAGCCGGCGTCGGCGTAGACCTGGGCCTCGTCGAAGAGCCGCCAGCCGTACTGCGCGTAAGGCCCGCCATGGATCATGAGCAGGACCGGGTGCGGCCCTTCCGTCGCGGGGCGGACGATCCAGCCGTGGACCGGATAGCCGTCCGGGGCGGTCGCGGTGACCTCGGCCTGGTCGAGGGCCGCGAAGCCGTCGCTGAAGCCGGTGAGCCGGCGCTCCCCCGCATACACCTCGCCCCAGTCGGCCGGGGTGGCGATCGTGGTCACCAGCACCCCGCCGGCCGAGGCGAACCCCGCGACCTGGCGGGGGCCGTCGACCAGGACGGCCGGCTCGGAGCCGTCGAACGGCACCCGCAGCAGCTGGACGGCGCCGCGGTGCTCGTTCATGAACAGGACGCCGTCCGGGTCGACGTCCAGGTCGCCGGTCAGCATGGCCAGGTGGTGCCCGGCCGGGTCCAGCAGCGAGCGGACCGGGCCGCCGGTGAGGGGCACCGACCACAGCGACTCGTTGCGCAGGACCCCGCCGGCCGGGGCGGCGGCGAAGACGACCTCCCGACTGTCGGGCGTGAACCGGGGCAGGGTCGCGCTCAGCGTCGCGTCGGTGAGCACGCGCAGGTCGGTGCCGTCGGGCCGGACGACGCAGACGTCGACCGCGACCCGGTTGCGGTCGCGGGCCGAGGTGAACGTGAGCCACTCGCCGTCCGGGGAGTACCGCGGGTCGCCGTGGTCGTGCGGGCCGTCCGTGAGCCGGGTGACAATGCCGTCGGCCAGCGCCACGGTGCACAGCTGGGCCGGGCGGTCGGGCAGGAAGCCGACGCCGTCGACCCGGTTGAACAGCTCGGTGAGGCGGCGGGCGGGCTCGGCGTCCGGGTCACCGGTGTAGCGGGCGTCTTGCGGTACCCGCGCGGAGAATGCCAGCGTGGAGGAGTCCGGCGACCAGTCGGGCCGGCTCACGCCGAGTGGCTCGTCGGTCAGCTTGCTGGCCTCACCGCCGCCGACTGGCAGTACCCACAACTGGGCCTTGGCTTTTGGATCTTCCCGACGGAGGAAGGCGAGCCACTGGCCGTCCGGGGAGAAGCGGGGAGCGCTGTCGTGCCAGCCCTTCGTCAGCGGGGCCGGTGGCGCGGAGCCGTCGGCCGGGATCCGCCACAGCTGCGCGGTGTAGGCGTCGGTGGGCCGGTCGGGGCGGGAGAGCGCGACTACGGCGGTGGCCCCGTCGGGACTCAAGGTGGGTGCGCCCGGTGTGCGCAGGTGCTGGAGATCGACTGGTTTCACGACCTGCACCCTACGTCCTACGCTGATGACCATGGTGGAGACCGTGAGCCGGGGGACGGACACGATTGCGCTGCACGTCCACGCCGGGTCGGCCGACGACGCGCCGCTGGCGGTGCTGTGGCCGGCGATGGGGGTGCCGGCGCGGTACTACCGGCGCTTCGCCGAGGATCTCAACGCCGCCGGGCTCGACGTGGTCGTGGCCGACCTGCGCGGGACCGGGGAGAGCAGGCCGGCACCGTCCGCGCGGTCGCGATACGGGCTGCGCGAACTGACCGACGACGTCGGCGCCGTAATAGATCGGTATAAAGGCCGAAGGATCGTCCTCATGGGCCACTCACTCGGCGGGCAGGCGTGTGCGCTGCACCTCGGGCGGCACCCGGACGCCGACGTTCAGGGGCTCGTCCTGCTGGCGGTCGGCCTGCCCTACTGGCGCAGCTACCCCGGCGGCCAGCGGACGAAAGTCCTGGTGCAGACGCAGACGCTCAACGTCGTCGGGTCGGCGCTGCGGGTGTGGCCGGGGTGGGGGTTCGGCGGGCGGCAGGCGCGCGGGGTCATCCGGGACTGGGCATACACCGCGCGGACCGGGCGGTATCCCGAGGAGCTCGAGCGCGGGCTGGCCCGGGTGACGACGCCGATCCTGGCCGTCGACATGGCCGGGGACCAGTACACGCCGCCGGGGACGGTCTCGAAGCTGCTGGCGAAGATGCCGCTGGCCCCGGTGACCAGGGAGGACTACGACCCCGGCGAGCCGATCGACCATTTCCGGTGGGCCAAGCACGGGTCGGCGCTGGCCAAGCGGGTCCGGGACTGGGCCTCATGACGAAGGCCCCGACGCGAGTGCGTCGGGGCCTTCGTTCACTGCTCAGTGGCCGGTCGTGATCTCTTCGCGCTCCTGCTCCGCTTCCACCTGGCGCGGGGCCGGCTTCGGCGGCGGGGCGGCCTTCTCGATCGGGAAGAAGAAGCCCTTCACCGTCGGGGCCAGGGCGCCCAGGCGGTTCATCTTCTTCGGCACGACCCAGCCCGCGTAGTCCAGGCCGTGGTGGCCGTCGCCGTCCGCGTGCCCGTTGGACGGGCCCGGCAGCGGCTGGTGGACCTCGATGAAGCGGCCGTCCGGGAGGCGGCGGATGATGCCCGTCTCCACGCCGTGGGCCAGGACCTCGCGGTCGTGCTGCTGCAGGCCCAGCGCGATGCGGTAGGCCGCGTAGTAGGCCAGCGGCGGGACGACCAGCATGCCGATGCGCCCGGCCCAGGTCATCGCGTTGAGGCTGATGTGGAACTTGTCGGCCAGCACGTCGTTGCCGCCGGAGATCAGCAGGACGACGTAGAACGAGATCGCCATGGCGCCCAGCGCCGTGCGCAGCGGGTTGTCCCGCGGGCGCTCGAGCAGGTTGTGGACGGCCTTGTCCTTGGTGAATCTGGCCTCGATGAACGGATAGA
This sequence comes from Dactylosporangium sp. NPDC051541, assembly GCF_044454505.1. Lineage (NCBI taxonomy): Bacteria > Bacillati > Actinomycetota > Actinomycetes > Micromonosporales > Micromonosporaceae > Dactylosporangium > Dactylosporangium sp. NPDC051541. Next base: position 32,311 of record NZ_JBITDU010000033.1, on the reverse strand, counting down.
AGATCGGCAGCATCGTCAGGATGCCGGGCAGCACCACCGTCGGCCAGAAAATCGGCGGGATGGTGTAGCCGTCACCCCAGCCGAACAGGTCGAACCTGATCTCCCAGGCCGGGAAGAGGCGGGTGGAGCCGTCGAGGAACATGACGTACCAGTCGGGCTGGCTCGCCGCCGAGACGACCGCGGCCTTGTAGGGGCCGAACAGCCAGATCGGGTTGATCTGGAAGAGGCCCGCGAGCGCGGCGATCATGGCGAACACGATCATGAAGAAGCCGCCGGCCTTGGCCGCAAAGCCCGGGAACATCCGCACGCCGACCACGTTCTCGTTGGTCCGGCCGGGGCCGGGCCACTGGGTGTGCTTCTGCTTCACCAGCAGGCCCATGTGGACGCTGATGAGCGCGAGCAGCGCACCCGGGACGAGCAGCACGTGGACGATGTAGAGCCGGTCGAGGATGACCTCACCCGGGAACTCGCCACCGAACAGCGACGTGGTCACCCAGGTGCCGACGATCGGGATGGAGAGCATGATCGCCGAGGCGATGCGCAGGCCGGTGCCGGACAGCGCGTCGTCGGGCAGCGAGTAGCCGCCGAAGCCCTCGAGGAAGCCCATCCAGAACAGCAGCACGCCGACGATCCAGTTGGCCTCGCGCGGCTTGCGGAACGCGCCGGTGAAGAACACCCGGAACATGTGCACGACGATCGCGGCCATGAACAGCAGCGCGGCCCAGTGGTGCATCTGGCGCATGAAGAGGCCGCCGCGCACGTCGAACGACAGGTGCAGGGCGGTGTTGTACGCCTGCGACATCTCGACACCGCGGAGCGGGGTGTAGCTGCCGTCGTAGACCGTCTCGGCGAGGGACGGGTCGAAGAACAGCGCCAGGAAGATGCCGCTGAGCAGCAGCACGACGAACGAGTAGAGCGCGATCTCCCCCAGCAGGAACGACCAGTGGTCGGGGAAGACCTTGTTCAGCAGGCGGCGCAGCGGGGTGGCCGCCTGGAACCGCTCATCGAGCGCGCTGGCCGAGTTGCCGGGCAGCGCCCGGAGATCGATCTTGCGCCGTTTCATGGCCGCTCCCAGAAGGCCGGTCCGACCGCGATCTTGTAGTCGGACTTCGCTACGAAGTATCCCTCATCGTCCACCGTGATCGGCAGCTGCGGCAGCGCCCGGCTGGCGGGGCCGAAGATCGGCCGCGCGTTGTCGGTGATCTGGAACTGCGACTGGTGGCAGGGGCACAGCAGGCGGTTCGTCTGCTGCTCGTACAGGCTGGCCGGGCAGCCCGCGTGTGTGCAGATCTTCGAGTAGGCCACGAAGTTCTGCCACTGCGAGCCCTCGTTCACCGCCTTGGCGTGCGACAGGGTCTCCTGCGCGTCCTCCTCGCGGAGGTGGATGAGCAGGGTCGGCGAGTCGGCGAACTTGTTGGTCGCGCCGTGCGGGATGCCCGGGAAGACGGTGATCTGGCCGCCGACGCTGATGTCGGCCGGGCGGATCGGGGTGCCGTCCTCGTGGGTGAGGCGCACCGGCTTGCCGTCGTTGTGCTTCGGGTCCCAGCCGGTGGTGAAGAAGATGTTCTCGTCACCCTGCTTCGGGGCCTTGATCAGCGAGCCGACCAGGATCGCGCCGGCGACCGCGCCGAGCGGGGCGGCACCGGCGAGGAAGGCCAGGCCGACGAACTTGCGGCGCTTGAGGCCGAGCTCGTCGCCCATGTTGAGGATCGTCGCCGCGGTGAGCTTCTGCTCGGTGCTGTCCGAGTGCCCGTCGTGGCGCTCCTGGATCGAGACCTCCTCGGGGAGGAGCTTCTTCGACCAGACGATGATGCCCAGGCCCAGGGTCAGCAGGCACAGGCCGAGCGTCGCGCCCAGGACCGGCGTGTAGAAGGGATACCAGTCCTGGTAGGTCGCGTTGCCGTGGCCGTAGTGCCAGGGCCACCAGATGTAGGCGACCACGAACGCGGTCCCGAAGAGCCCCGTGAGCAGGAACAGGAAGGACAGCATGCGCTCGATGCGCCGCTCGGCCTTCGTGCCCGGCACCGGGAACCGGGGCGCGTAGTGCACGATCTCGACACCGTCCCGGCGCGCGCCCTCCTTGACGAGGTCGAACCGGGTGAGTGCCGGGTCAGTCGCGTCGAACTGCTCCTCCGTCGGAGCGTGGTGCGTCGTGGTCATGACTTCCCTGCAATCCACAGCGTGGCGAACACGAGCGCCGCGATACCGACGAGGAAGATGACGAGCCCCTCGGGGACCGGGCCGTAGCGGCCGATGTTCCAGCCGCCGGGGTCGCTCGCCGGGTTCTGGTTCAGGTTCTGGATGTAGGCGATGATCGCGGCCTTGTCGTCCGGGCTCAGCTGGTTGTTGCCGAACACGGGCATGTTCTGCGGGCCGGTCAGCATGGCGCCGTACATGTCGCGGTTGGTGGAGTGCTGCAGCGTCGGGGCGAACTTGCCCGAGGACAGCGCGCCGCCACCGGTGGAGAACGCGTGGCAGGCCGAGCAGTTGACCCGGTAGAGCTCACCGCCGTGCGCGAGGGTCTTGGGGTCGGCCTGGGCCTTCTTGACGTCCTCGTTGAGGCTCTCGGCGCTCGGCAGGGTCGGGCCGCCACCCAGCTCCTGGATGTAGGCGCCGATGTCGGCGGCGTCCTGCTCGCTGTACATCGGGTCCTTGCGCTGGGCCTGCGCCTCCTGGCGGGCCAGCGGCATGCGGCCGGTGTTGACCTGGAACTCCACCGCCGCCGAGCCGACGCCGATGAGGCTCGGGCCGCGGCCCTGCACGCCCTGCCCGTTGGTGCCGTGGCAGGTGATGCAGCTGGTCTCGTAGAGCTCCTTGCCGTGCTTGGCCTGGTCGGACAGGGCCGGCACGTCCTCGGCCCGGCCGACGCCGGGGGCGTATGCGCTGTAAAGGCCGCCGACAATCGTGAGCGCGGCGATCAGGCGTGCGGCCGCCTCGAGGCGCCGGCGCAGCTTGCCCCGCGCCGCGCGCGCACCGCCCGGCACCAGCCGGGCAAGCGGCCGCTTGCTCTGCTCAGAAGTCATGGCCTCACCTTTGTCGTCATCACCTATGTCGTCTCGGTGGTTGATCGGGGTGGCAGTCGGGGAGCCGTGACGCGGCCCGACTCGACGTACTTCCTACTCCTGGTATTCGTGCCTACCGCAGGGAGCAGATGCTCACTGCAAGAAGTAGATCATTGCGAACAGTGCGATCCAGACCACGTCGACGAAGTGCCAGTAGTAGGACACGACGATCGCCGCCGTCGCCTGGGCCGGCGTGAAGCGCCCCATCGTCGTGCGGATCAGGTAGATGACGAATGCGATGAGGCCGCCCGTGACATGGAGGCCGTGGAAGCCGGTCGTCAGGTAGAACATCGAGCCGTACCCGTCGCCGTTGATCTTCACGCCCTCGCCGACGAGGTTGCGGTACTCGTTCACCTGGCCCAGCACGAAGACCAGACCCATGATGAACGTCAGCGCGAACCACCGCCGCAGGCCGTGCACGTCACCGCGCTCGGCGCGGAACACGCCGATCTGGCAGGTGATGGACGACAGCACGAGGACGATCGTGAATGTCAGAGCGTAGGGGACGTTCAGCACCTCGGTGTGCTTCTCCCAGAGCTCCGGCGCTGCCGCGCGGATGGAGAAGTACATCGCGAACAGTGCCGCGAAGAACATCAACTCACTGGAGAGCCACACGATCGTCCCGACACTGACCATGTTGGGCCTGGTCAGTGAGTGGATCTGGCTCTTGGCAATCGCTGGGGCCGCAGTCACAGCGTCATTATTGCCCCCGATCATCACCGGGTTTGCGCGGGGTCCACCAGACACGGACGATTCGTGCGCGGGCATAGTGTGGAGACGTGTTCCAAGCTGCCGAATCAGGCCCTCCGAGCGCCGCGACGATCCTCGGGTCGTTCCACGTCTCGTGGCTGACGCTGGTGCTGCTGGCCGCGGCCGGGGTCTACCTCGCCGGCGTCGCCAAGCTGCACCGCCGCGGCGACCGCTGGCCGATCGCGCGGACCCTGTTGTTCCTGTTCCCGGGACTGGGAGCCATCGCGTCTGTCACGATGAGCGGTGTCGAGGAGTACGACACCACGCTGCTGAGTGTCCACATGGTGCAGCACATGGTGCTGTCCATGATCGCGCCGATCTTCCTGGCCCTGGGCGCTCCGGTGACCCTCGCGCTGCGCACCCTGCCGCCCCGCGGCCGGCGCACGCTATTGGCGGTCGTGCACTCCCGGCCGGCGCGGATCCTGGCGTTTCCGTTGGTGGCATACGGCTTCTTCGTAGTGACGCCATTCGTGCTCTATTTCACGAATCTTTACGAGCTGACCATGCGCCACGAGTGGGTCCACGAGCTCACGCACGCGCACTTCATCGCGGTCGGCTGCCTCTTCTTCTGGCCCCTCGTGGGCCTCGACCCGCTGCCGGGGCGGTGGCCATACCCGGCCCGGGCACTGCTGATGTTCCTGTCCACGCCGTTCCACACGGTGCTCGGCCTGACCATCATGCAGAGCAAGACCCTGCTCGGTGGCGACTGGTATCCGTCCCTGCACCTGAGCTGGTCCGACCCCGTCCACGACCAGGTCGTCGCGGGCGGGATCCTCTGGGCCGGCGGCGAGTTCGTGTCGGTGACGATGCTGGCCGTGCTCGTCGTGCAGTGGATGCGCCAGTCGGACCGCGAGGCCACCCGGATCGACCGCAAGCTCGACCGCGAGGAGCGGCTGCGGCGCGAGGAAGAGGAGTGGTCGGCCCGCACCGGCATCGCCATCGCCCCGGACGGTACGATCCCGGAGGCAGACGCCACACGAGGAGCAGCGCGCACATGAGCGAGCACATTGTCCTGCTGTACAGCGACGACGCCGACGTCCGCGACCGGATGCGGCTGGCCATCGGCAGCCGCCCCGCGGTCGACCTGACGGTGAAGTTCGTCGACGCGTCGACCTACGCCGAGGTCGTCAAGCTCGTCGACGACACCGACATCGACCTGCTGGTCCTCGACGGCGAGGCCACCCCCGGCGGCGGGCTGGGCATCGCCCGGCAGCTCAAGGACGAGATCACCGACGCGCCGCCGGTCGTGCTGGCCATCGCCCGCGCCGCGGACCGGTGGCTGGCCAGCTACGCCAAGGTCGAGGGCACGATCATGTATCCGCTCGACCCCGTCACCACCGGGGAGACCGTCTCCGCCCTGCTCCGCGCATACCCCGCCATTCGCCGGTAGGAGGCCTTTCATGGGCGATCGCACGTGGCCGACGTTGCTCACCGCCCTGCTCCGCGGGGAGGACCTGTCCACCGACGACGCGCGGTGGGCGATGAGCGAGATCTTCTCCGGCCGCTCCACGCAGGCGCAGACCGCCGCGTTCGTGATCGCGCTGCGGGCCAAGGGCGAGACCCCGGCCGAGGTGGCCGCGTGTGCCGAGGTGATGCTGGAGTTCGGGGCCAAGGTGCCGGCCTCCGACGAGCTGCGCGGCACGGCCGTTGACATCGTCGGCACCGGCGGCGACCGGGCCAACACCGTGAACATCTCGACCATGGCCGCGGTCGTGACCGCCGCCGCCGGCGTGCCCGTGGTCAAGCACGGCAACCGGGCCGCGTCGTCCTCGACCGGCGCCGCTGACCTGCTGGAACGCCTCGGCGTCACGATCGACATGGGCCCGGAGGACGTGGCCCGGTGCGTGGCCGAGGTCGGCATCGGCTTCTGCTTCGCCGCCCGCTTCCACCCGGCGATGCGCCACGCCGGTGGCCCGCGGCGCGAGCTGGGCGTGCCGACGGTGTTCAACTTCCTCGGCCCGCTGACCAACCCGGCTCAGCCGACGGCGGCCACCATTGGCTGCTTCGACCCGCGGATGGCCCCGGTGATGGCCGGCGTCATGGCCGAGCGCGGCTACTCGGTGCTGGTCGTGCGCGGCGAGGACGGCCTGGACGAGTTCACGACGGGCGCGCCGACCCGGGTCTGGGTCGTTTCCGGGGGTACCGTCAGCGAGACCCTCTTCGACAGCGTCGACCTCGGTCTGGCCCGCTCCGCCCCCGGCGACCTGCGCGGCGGGGACTCGGAGCACAACGCGGACGTCGCCCGGCGGATGTTCGCCGGTGAGCCGGGGCCGGTGCGCGACGCGGTGCTGCTCAACGCGGCCGCGGCGATCGCGGCCCGGGCCGGCGCTCTGACCGTCGACGGCCTCGGCACGCAGCTCAAGGCCGGTCTGGAGCGGGCCGCGGCGGCCGTCGACTCCGGCGCCGCCACCGACCTGGTCGCGCGCTGGACCGCCTTCAAACCGGTCTGATCCGCCCATAACTCGCGGCGCGGGTGCGCCGTTGGTTGGGGCATGGCCGAACTGCCGCGCAACAACCCCAAGAAGGCAATGCTCTCCGCGGTCATCGCCGGTGCGCTGACGCTCGGCTTCGCCGGCATGATGGCGAAGTCGTGCAGCACGCCGACCAAGGAGCAGCAGGAGCCCGTCAACCAGGCCCTGGAGATGGTCGACTCGCTCGCCTCGCGGCTGGTCCTGGGCCTGGACAACGACGCGACGCTGCAGTATGCGACCCCCTCCGGCTCAATCGTCACGGTCTCGCAGTCGACGCCCCGGCGGGCCTACCGCGGCGGCGGCGTGACCTACATCTCGACCCCGGACGGCACGTTCCTGTGCTCGACCGGGGTGGCACCCTCCCCCGCGAAGGGCCGTAAGCCCGTCACGCCGCCCGTGACGTGCCAGGAAGGCCCGGGGGCGGACACGATGTCCCCGACCGAGGCCAAGGCCATCAGCGCGGCGTTCGGGGGCGAATTCCTGGCCCCGGAGGCGGCGCTGGGCCGGCTGGCGACGATCGCACAGGGCGACGGGGTGCGGGCCGGGGCGTCCAAGCGCGGCGACGCGCAGTGCGTGTCGGTGACCGCGACCGGCATCCGCACCGAGATGGCGTGCGTGAACCCGGCCGGGCTGCTGGCGTACTTCCAGGGCACGACCGATGCCGGGAAGGCGACCGAGCTCGTGCTGCAGTACACGACGCCGAGCGTGAGCGAAGAGGCGTTCCTGCCGCCCAAGGTCGCCCCGGCCGCTTCGGCTGCCGCCAAAAAGTGACCTGACACGCTGGGTCCGGTCCTCGGTTGTGCGTCCGGTCGGTGCGACGGTGGCGATATGGAGCTGCACTGCGACACCTGCGGCCAGGTGCGGATCTTCGAGAAGCCGACCTGCGCCGACCACCCACGCGCCAACTGCCCCGACTGGGCGTGCACGGCCTGCGCCGCGGCCATCGTGGTGGCGCCGGTCATTATGCTCATGGACCGGCGGCCGCGGGTCCTGCTCCGGCGGCGCGCCGCGGCCTGAACGGCCGTTCAGCTCGCCGCAACTACCGTTCGGCGCAGAAGTTCAACTGCCGGCTACATCGACGCGGAACAATCCGGCCATGAAGATTGGCCGCCGCCTCGCCGTTCCCCTCGCCGCGGTGCTGCTCGCCCTGGGTGTAGCCACCGACGCCCACGCCGCCGTCCCCACCGACAAGCCCGCCGTGATGGCGACGTGGTCACAGCCGACCGCCGCCAGTTACAACGCCTGGAACTCCGCCCGCCTCAACCAGGGCGCCTGGGCCGCGTACGGCTTCGACTGGACCACCGACTACTGCTCGTCCAGCCCCGACCAGCCCCTGGGCTTCGACTTCCGCCGCCCGTGCCAGCGCCACGACTTCGGCTACCGCAACTTCAAGCTGATCGGCACCTTCCCGGCGAACAAGAGCCGCATCGACGACTCGTTCTACTACGACCTCAAGGCCAAGTGCGCCACGTACAACGTGTTCGTGCGCCCGGCCTGCACCAGCCTGGCCTGGACGTACTACCAGGCGGTGTCGGCCTTCGGCAGCATCTCGCTGAGCGACGCGGCCCTGGACAAGGCCGCCGACCTCCTCGCCAAGGGCCAGCGCGCCCAGGCCCGGGCCGAATCGAACGCCGCCGCCTGACGGAGACGGAAAAGGCCCCCGGAACAGCTGCTCCGGGGGCCTTGCCAGGTCTTGCTCCAGTGCTCGGCGCCGCTCTAGCGCTCGGCGCCGCTCTTGTCTGGTGTTCGGCGCCGCTTTTGCTCTAGTGCTCGGCGCCGCGGCGGGAGCCGCTGTAGTACTCGAACATCAGGCCGCAGGTCGCGAAGATGACCGACAGCAGGCCGACCGCCACCAGCCACCACTGGTCGAACGCCAGGCCCAGGCTCGCGATCATCGCGGACAGCGCCAGGCCGAACGGCCAGTAGCTGCCCGGGCTGAAGAAGCCCAGGTCACCGGCGCCCTCAGCGATTTCCGCGTCGGGGCGGTCCTCGGGGCGGGGCTCCATGCGGCGGGCGATCATCGCCAGGGCGCCGCCGATCATCGTCAGCAGCAGCCCGGACAGGATGAGCGCGACCACGCCGATCCACTCGGTGCCGTGGTGACCGGACTGCTCCCGCGGGGCCGCGCTCGTCCACCAGCCGTAGAGGCCGGCCATGGCGAACACGAACAGGGCCAGCACGAAGAAGAGACGGTTTTCAGCCTTCATCGCCGTTCGCCTCTCAGCTCGCCGACCGCTTGGTGCGGTCGGTGTCGAACGGGTGGGTCGTGGTCGCGTAGCCGTTGTTCGGGAAGCCGAGCGAGGCCAGCGCCGCCGGGGTGCTCTGGCCCGCGGTGCGCAGGTCCAGGTAGCGGGTGTACTGCTCCGGCGAGACGACCCGCAGCTCGAAGTTCATCATCGAGTGGTAGGTGCCGCAGAGCTCCGCGCACCGGCCCACGTAGGCGCCCGCGGCGTTGTCCTTGAGCTTGATCTCGAAGCGGTTCTCCACGCCCGGGATGACGTCACGCTTGAACAGCACGTCGGGCACCCAGAACGAGTGGATGACGTCCTTCGAGGTCTCCTTGAACTGCACGCTCTTGCCCGCGGGCAGCACCAGGACCGGGATGTAGTCGTCCGAGCCGACCGTGATGATGGACTTGCCGTCCGGTCCCTTGGTGTCGGTGTAGACGAACTGCCAGTTCCACTTCGAGGCGATGACCTCGACGTTGACGTCCGGGTTCTTCGAGAGCCGGTCGACGTCCGTCTGGATCACCGCGGTGTAGAAGAACAACACGGCGATGACCACGAACGGCGCCACCGTGTAAAGAATCTCGAACGGCATGTTGTATCGCGTCTGCGGGGGCAGCTCGTCGCCCCGCTTCCGGTAGCGCACCACGCACCAGAAGATCAGACCCCAGACGAAGACACCGACGGCGAGCGCCGCGACGACCGACCCGATCCACAGGTCGTACATCCGGTCGCCCTGCTCGGTGATGCCCTTGGGCCAGCCGAACCCGTTGAACGTGTCCCCGACGGAGCATCCGGCGAGCAGAGTCGTCGCCCCGACGGCCGAGACGGCGAGCCCGACGGCGCGCGCGGGGCTCAAACCTCTTGAGACCACCTGCTCCTGCCTCCTTAGCAGTGCCGTGAAAGCCATCTCCAGCAGCTTCTCACGGCAAGCCTCACCAACGCTGGCGAGCGTACTCGACCATGTGCGGTCCGCCCGGCTTGGGGTGGTCGTGTCCGGGTCGGGATACCGTTGCGCGGGTGGGCGTCTACCTTGACGCGGCAACCGCCGCTCCCCCGCATTCCGTTGTGGGACAAGCATTGCAGGCCGCTTTGGCCGACGGCTGGGCCGATCCCGGCCGGCTCTACACCCCGGCCCGCCGGGCCCGGCAGCTGCTGGACGCGGCCCGGGAGACCACGGCCGGGTTACTGGGCGTGCGCCCCGACGAGCTGCACTTCACGGCCGGTGGGAGCGACGCCGTCCGGCGGGCGGTGGAGGGGGTCCGGCGTTCCCGCGGCCGCCGGACGGTCGTGCACAGTGCGGTCGAGCACTCCGCCGTTATAAAAGCGGCCGGCGATTCGGGGGTACTCCTCCCCGTCGACCGCACCGGCCGAGTCTCCCTGGAAGCGTTGCAAACCGCGCTGACCTCGGCGGATTCCGCGGAAGTGGCCCTGGTCGCGGTCCAAAGCGCGAATCATGAGGTGGGGACGGTGCAACCGGTCGGCGCGGCGGCGGAGCTGTGCGCGGCGGCCGGCGTGCCACTGCTGGTCGACGCGGCCCAGTCGATCGGCCGGACCGACCTGCCCGACGGCTGGTCGCTGCTCACCGGCAGCGCCCGCAAGTGGGGCGGCCCGGCCGGGGTCGGCGTCCTCGCCGTCCGCAAGGGCACGCGCTGGGAGGCGCCTTGGGACGACCCGGCGGCGGACGTGCCGGCGGTGTTCGCGGCCGCGGCGGCGCTTCGGGCCGTGGCCGAGCATGCCCAGGCCGAGGGGGTACGGCAGCGCACGCTGGTCGACGAGATTCGCCGGACGGTCGCGGCCACCGTGCCCGACGTCGAGGTCGTCGGGGCCCCGGACGAGCGGCTCCCCCACATCGTCACGTTCTCCTGCCTGTATGTGGACGGCGAGGTCCTGCTGCAGGCCCTGGACCGGGCCGGTTTCGCGGTCTCGTCGGGCTCCGCGTGCACGTCGGACACGCTGCGGCCCTCGCACGTCCTGGCCGCGATGGGGGTGCTCACCCACGGCAACGTGCGGGTTTCGCTCCATAGTGGAGTGTCCACGGAAGACGTGCGGGCGTTCCTGGCCGTCCTGCCGGGCCTGGTCGCCGACGCGCGGGCGGAGGCGGGTCTGTGAGCTTGGTCATCGACGCACTGGGCAAGCGGTGCCCACTCCCCGTCATCATGCTGGCCAAACTCGCGGCGCAGCAGGCCGCCGGGACGGAGATCGCCGTGTTGGCGGACGACCCCGCGGCCGCGGTCGACATCCCGGCCTGGTGCCGGATGAAGGGCCACACGTTTCTGGGGACGGACGGCGATCGCCACACCGTCCGGCTCTAAGTGGCGCGGAGGCGGCGGATCGCGAGGTAGGCCTCGCAGCCCAGGCACAGCCCGAAGAAACCGTTGAGGAACGCGGCCACCAGGGCGAACGCGGCGAACACAATGCCGAGGACGGTCGCGCCGCTCAGGTAGCCCATCGCCGCGAACACGGTGAAGACGAGGCCGACCGCCTGGGCGAAGCGGACCGGGGCCGGGTCCTCGCGCTCGGCCGGCGGGCCCAGACGGGGCGCGACGAGGTAGCGGTAGACCAGCGCGTACGCGTTCCAGCGCGGGTTGCCGGCACCGACCGCGAAGATCACCGCCTGGGCCAGGGTGAGCCAGCCGCTGCCCGTCAGCAGGATGACCACGAAGACGATGGTGGTGAGCACGGCCGCGAACCGTGGACCGCGCGGGTCCAAGCCAACGGGTGTTGTCATGCGGCCAGCACCTCCGTGACGGTCTTGCGCAGGTCGGCGCGGTCGGGGACGCCGACGGTGCGGCGGGCGATGCGGCCCTCCCGGTCCACGACGAGCAGGGTGGGCAGGCGCCAGATGTCCAGGCCCTTGACCGCGTCCAGGTGCTCATCGGCGTCGACTTCGACGTGCCGTACCCCCGCGATGTCCTTGGAAAGATCAGCGCAGACGGCGCGCACCTGGCGGCACGGGGCGCAGGTCTTGGAGGTGAAGTGCAGCAGGGTGACCCCGTCCGAGGGCCCGCCGGGGAGCAGGCCGGGCGGCAGGGCACCCGCAGATGCGCGAAGGCGACCGTAGCGAGCCCGATAGATCAGGCCGGCCACGGTCGCCGCGGCGAGCACCGCCAGGACCACGTACGTCACGGCGGCAACGATACTCTCAACCCTAGTTAGCCGGTAGGGATAGCCGGGTCACCTTCAGGGCTACGCCGGCAGGTGGTCGCGGATCTCGTCGGCGGCCGCGTCGCCGTAGGTGTCGGCCAGGCGCTTGGCCACCTCGTCGCGCTGGATCGTGTACTCCTGCGGGCCGACGGTCTCCAGGACCAGGGCCGCGACCATGGAGCCGACCTGGGCGGCGCGCTCGAGGCCGAGGCCCCACGACAGGGCGGCGAAGAAGCCGGAGCGCCAGCCGTCGCCGACGCCGGTCGGGTCGACGGTCTGCACGCCGCGGATCGCCGGCACGCGGACCTCGGCGTCGAGGGTGCGGCTGCGGATCACACAGCCGTCCTTGCCCAGGGTGGTGATCACGAAGCCGACCTTGTCCAGCAGCACGTCCGTGGTCAGGCCGGTCTTGCTCTCCAGGAGCTCCTTCTCGTATTCGTTCGTGAGCAGGTAGGCCGCCCCGTCGACGAGCTTGGCGATCTCCTCCCCGGGCATGATCGCCAGCTGCTGGGAGATGTCGGCGGCGAACGGGATGCCCTCCGCACGGCACTCCTCGGTGTGCCGGATCATGCCCATCGGGTCGTTGGCGCCGATGATGACCAGGTCGAGGCCGCCGACCCGCTGCGCGACCGGGGCGATCTCGATGTTGCGAGCCTCGGACATGGCGCCCGCGTAGAACGAGGCGATCTGGTTCATGTCGTCGTCGGTCGTGCAGACGAACCGGGCGGTGTGCGCGACCTCGCTGACCAGGATCGAGTCGCAGTCGACGCCGTGGCGGGTCAGCCAGCTGCGGTAGTCGGCGAAGTCGGCCCCGACCGCACCCACCAGGATCGGGCGCAGCCCGAGCTGGCCCATGCCGAACGCGATGTTGGCGGCGATCCCGCCCCGGCGGACCGTGAGGTCGTCCACGAGGAACGACAGCGACACCTTGTGCAACTGGTCGGCCAGGAGCTGCTCCGCGAAGCGGCCCGGGAAGTGCATCAGATGGTCGGTCGCGATCGAGCCGGTGACGGCGATCTTCATGGGGATCCTCGAAGGTCGGACGGGCGGTTGGAGAGCCTGGACAGCCTACCTTGGTGCGGTTTTCCCGGCCGACGCCTGTTTCTGGTCCGAGACGCTTGTGGTTTGCGACGCCGAGGGGCTTTTGCTCCGCAACGCCCGGCGGCTTTGGTCCGCCGCGCCGGGCGGCTTTTGGCCCGTCACGCCCGACGGCTTTTGGCCTGTCACGTCGGGCGGCCTCGGTTTGCCACGCCGGGCGGCCTCGGTTTGCCACACCGGGCGGCCTTGGTTTGCCACGCCGGCCGGGTTTTGGTCTGTCACGCCGCGCGGCTTTTGGTTTGAGACGCCGAACGGCCGCCCAGCTGTTGCCGGGCGGCCGTTCGGGTCGTTCGCTGGTCTTAGTGGAACGAGTCGCCGCAGGCGCAGGAGCCCTGGGCGTTGGGGTTGTCGATGGTGAAGCCCTGTGCGTCGATCCGGTCGGCGAAGTCGATCGTCGCGCCGGTCAGGTAGGGCACGCTCATGCGGTCGACGACGACCTCGAAGCCGTCGTAGGTGCTGACCTTGTCCCCGTCGAGCGAGCGCTCGTCGAAGAACAGCTGGTAGCGCAGGCCGGAGCAGCCGCCCGGCTGAACCGCGACACGCAGCCGCAGATCGTCCCGGCCTTCCTGCTCGAGCAGGCCCTTCACCTTGATAGCGGCATCCGCGGTGAGGCCGATGCCGGCCGGGTTGTCCGTCTGAACGGGCTCGGCAAGCTGCGAAGCGGTCACGATCAAAGCTCCCTGCGGTGATGTCTACAGTTCCTCAGAGGTCAACACCGGGGCCTCCGAGAGCTATTCCCCACCCATACTGCCACTACTTCTGCTAACGACTCCACTGCTGCGCCAGTCGTCGTCCGAGTTCACGCAGCCCGTCGGCCGGTTGTGACATGGCTTTCGGCACGCTGCCGAAGTGCTCCACCAGCGAGTGGGCCTCGGTCACGCCGATGGCCGCGGCCTCCCGCCGACCCGCGTCGACCCGCCCCGCGACCACCACACACGGCACACCGAGATCACGTGCGGCGTTCGCCACACCCGCCACGACCTTCCCCCGCAGTGACTGTTCGTCGAACGACCCCTCACCGGTCACCACCAGGTATGCCGACTCCAGCTCCGCGTCGAGCCCGGTCAGCCGCCGGACCAGCCCGATCCCCGACTCCACCCGCCCGCCGAGCGCGAGGATCGCGGCACCGAGCCCGCCCGCCGCACCCGCACCGGGCAGCGTGGCGACACCGGACGGACAGCCGGGAAGCGTCTCCAGTACCTCCGCGAACCGGGTCAAAGCCCCGTCGAGCAGGAACACGTCCTCCCGGCTGGCGCCCTTCTGCGGCCCGAACACCGAACTCGCCCCGTGCAGCCCCAGCAGCGGACTGTCGACGTCCGTGGCGGCCACCAGCCGCGCCTCCCGCATTCGCGGCACCCCACCGAGCCCGGCACAGGCGGTGAGGGCCGCGCCACCGTACGGAAGGGCGTATCCGGCCGCGTCGAGCGGAGCCGCCCCGAGCGCCGCGAGCAGCCCGGCCCCGCCGTCGTTGGTCGCACTCCCCCCGAGCCCGATGACCACCTCCCGCGCCCCGGACTCGACCGCCGCGACCACCAGTGGCCCCAGCCCGAAACTCGTAGTGTGTTTCGGATCACGCTCAGCCTCGGCGAGCAGGTGCAGCCCGCAGGCTTCAGCGCTTTCGACGTACGCGATCTCCCCGTCGAGCAGCACGTGCCCCTCAACCGCCCGCCCGAGCGGGTCGGTGGTGGCCACGGTGAGCACCTTGGCCTGCGGCAACGCGGCCGCGAGGACCGCGCTGAAGCCGGGCCCGCCGTCGGAGAGCGGCCGCAGGACGAGCTCGTCGTCGGGCTTCACCCCCCGCCACCCTTCGGCGAAGGCTTCGGCGACATCAGGGGCGGAGATCGTGCCCGCGAACTTGTCCGGGCACACGAGCACGCGCATCGGGCCATTCTGCACCGGCCACCCGTCACCGCGCGGACCGGTCAGCCGCCGGAGCAGCAGCGCCATAAATTTTGCGTAAGGCATTTTGCTTATGCTGAGCTTATGCGGGGTTTGGGATACTCGTGGTGTGGCTTGGTAGACACGTTTGTTCAGCCGGACAGAGTTGGCTTCGACGGGCGGCCCGAAGCGGAGGCGTGATTATTGTGCGGTGAACGAGCAGCTTCGCTGAGAACGCGCCAGACACCGTGCATGGGCCTCACAAAACGGCGCGCCGAAAAAGGGCGTCGAATCGCGGAAACCCGAAAGGCCGCCGTGGAAGCGAAGGCGCAACAGGCCGCCGTGGAAGCGAAGGCGCAACAGGCCGCCGTGGAAGCGAAGGCGCAACAGGCCGCCGTGGAAGCGAAGGCGCAACAGGCCGCCGTGGAAG
>NZ_JBITDU010000033.1:0-17154 GCF_044454505.1 Dactylosporangium sp. NPDC051541 | reverse complement strand
GAAGCGAAGGCGCAACAGGCGGAAACGGAAGCCCCGAAAGGCGGCCGTGGAGCAGTCTCAGCGCCGCAACCGAACTATGGTCGCGGCTACACTGCTCAGCATTTTTCCCGCCGGGATGTCACCTTCTGCGGTGCAATCATAATACCACTCGGAGGGGCACCGCAACCGTGCGCTCGGCCGATGGAGAATGCCGGAGTGGCGTGGGCGTGATCGTTATTTGGTTGCGGTTTGTTGGTTGCGGTGCGCGGGTCGGTGGCCGGTCCGTCGTGGTTGCTTTTCGGTGGTGGCGATTCGCGGGCGCCTGGGGCGACCAAAAAAGAAGATTGCGATTCGTCGTTGGTGCGATTCGAGCGCTTGCGGCGGCCGACGGCGGGTTGGGGCGGGGGTCGGTGGTGGGGAGTTGCCGAGGGTTGTCATCGTGCACGTCACAGTCGCGGGGGTTGTGCCGCGTGGGACCATCGGAGCGTGACCTGGGCTGAACCTTCGTCGACCGCCACCGCGCTGCTGTTGTTGGGCCGCGGCACCGACCCGGATACCGAAAAGGGTGTCGAGTGCCCCGGCGATCTGCCCGCACCGAGTGATCCGGACCTGGTCGAGCGCGCTCGCGCGGCCAAGGCGGCGCTCGGTGACCGCGTCTTCGTGCTGGGCCACCACTATCAGCGCGACGAGGTGATCCAGTTCGCCGATGTGACCGGCGACTCCTTCAAGCTTGCCCGCGAGGCGGCCGCCCGGCCGGACGCGGAGTACATCGTGTTCTGCGGTGTGCATTTCATGGCCGAGAGTGCCGACATCCTGACGTCCGACGCGCAGCGGGTCGTGCTGCCCGACCTGGCGGCCGGCTGCTCCATGGCCGACATGGCCGTGCTGTCGCAGGTCGAGAAGGCGTGGGAGCGGTTCTCGGCCCTCGGCATCGCCGCTGAGGTGGTGCCGGTCACGTACATGAACTCGTCGGCCGACATCAAGGGGTTCGTCGGGCGCAACGATGGTGTGGTGTGCACCTCGTCCAACGCCGAGACGGCGCTGCGGTGGTCGTTCGAGCAGGGGACCAAGGTGTTCTTCCTGCCCGACCAGCACCTCGGGCGCAACACGGCGGTCCTGAAGATGGGCCTCGAGCTGTCCGACTGCGTGCTCTACGACCCGCACAAGCCCGGCGGCGGCCTGACCGACGAGCAGCTGCGCGGGGCCAAGATGATCCTGTGGAAGGGGCACTGCTCGGTGCACGGGCGGTTCTCGCTCGACGCCGTGGAGGACGTGCGGGCCCGGGTGCCCGGGGTCAACGTGCTCGTCCACCCCGAGTGCCGGCACGAGGTCGTGACCGCGGCGGACTACGTGGGGTCGACCGAGTACATCATCCGGGTGATCGACGACGCTCCGGCCGGGTCGGCGTGGGCCGTCGGCACCGAGCTCAACCTGGTCCGCCGGCTCGCGGTGGCGCACCCGGACAAGCAGATCATGTTCCTGGAGCGCAACGTCTGCTACTGCTCGACGATGAACCGCATCGACCTCCCGCACCTGGTGTGGACGCTCGAGGAGCTCGTCGCCGGGCGGGTGCCCAACCAGATCACTGTCGACGCATCCACCGCGCACTACGCGCGGGTGGCACTCGACCGGATGCTCGCGCTGCCGTAACGCATATTTGTCATCACCCTCTGTGGTGATCTGTGTCAGAGTCCCGTCTTCGTGCCAGCGCTGACGTGCGGCCGACTTTTGCATGCAGTAGATGTGGATATGCTGCGCGGGCGAAGCGGTGCGCTTTCGCGCTCCCGTCACGCTGCGTATGTCTTTGTTCCGCTGCGTGTCTTTCAAGTTCCTGCCTGCAGGAGGGTTTCAGTGACCAACTACGACGCCGGTGACGTCCTCACCGTCTACGGGGGCACGCCGCTCAACGGCGAGCTGCGCGTGCGCGGTGCCAAGAACCTCGTCTCCAAGGCGATGGTCGCCGCACTGCTCGGTGAGACCCCGAGCCGGCTCTACGACGTCCCGGCCATCAGCGACGTCGCCGTGGTCACCGGCCTGCTCGAACTGCACGGCGTGAAGGTCACGAACCCGTCCGACGGCGAGTTCGTCTTCGACACCTCCGACGTCGAGTCGGCCAACGTCGACGAGATCAACGTGCACGCCGGCTCCAGCCGCATCCCGATCCTGTTCTGCGGCCCGCTGCTGCACCGCCTCGGCCACGCCTTCATCCCCGACCTCGGCGGCTGCAACATCGGCGGCCGCCCGATCGACTTCCACATCCAGGCCCTCCGCGAGTTCGGCGCCGTCGTCGACAAGTCCGAGAAGGGCATGGACATCACCGCGCCCGACGGGCTCAAGGGGGCCAAGCTCGAGCTGCCCTACCCGTCCGTCGGCGCCACCGAGCAGATCCTGCTCACCGCGGTCCGCGCGGAGGGTGTCACGGAGCTGCGCAACGCGGCCGTCGAGCCGGAGATCATCGACCTCATCTGCGTGCTGCAGAAGATGGGCGCGATCATCAAGGTCCACACGGACCGGGTCATTGAGATCCAGGGTGTACCGCGGCTCGTCGGCTACAGCCACCGCCCGATCCCGGACCGCATCGAGGCCGCCAGCTGGGCCGCGGCCGCCCTGGCCACCCGCGGCGACGTGTTCGTCAAGGGCGCCCGCCAGGTCGACATGATGACGTTCCTCAACCTCTACACCACCGTCGGCGGCGCGTTCGAGATCGACGACACCCCCGGCGAGGGCGGCATCCGCTTCTGGCACCCGGGCGGCGAGCTCAAGGCCGTGGCCATGGAGACCGACGTCCACCCGGGCTTCATGACCGACTGGCAGCAGCCGATGGTCGTGGCCCTGACCCAGGCCCGCGGGCTGTCGATCGTCCACGAGACCGTCTACGAGCGGCGCCTCGGCTACACCGCCGCGCTCAACCAGATGGGCGCGACGATCCAGACCTACCGCGAATGCCTCGGCGGGACCCCGTGCCGCTTCGGCCGCCGCAACTTCATGCACTCGGCGGTCATCGCCGGCCCGTCCAAGCTGCACGCGGCCGACCTGGTCATCCCCGACCTGCGGGCCGGCTTCAGCCACCTGATCGCCGCCCTGGCGGCCGAGGGCACGTCCCGCGTCTACGGCGTGAAGCTGATCCAGCGCGGCTACGAGGACTTCGAGGGCAAGCTCAACGCCCTCGGCGCCCACGTCGAGCTGGGCTGATCACACTCCGCTCCGCACCGAACCCACTGCGCGCCGGTCACCCGACCGGCGCGCAGCTCGTTTCGCCACGCCGCTCGCCCGTTTCGCCCACGCGCTCGTTCCCACCGCGAAGCTCGATGCAGCGCACGGCTTGCTCGTGTTGCACCGGGCGGGTCGTGCTGGGCGGGCGGCGGGCCCGGTGCTGGGCAAGCGGCGGGCGGCGGGCGGCGGGCCTGGTGCTGGGCGAGCGGCGGGCGGCGGGCGGCGGGCCTGGTGCTGGGCGAGCGGCGGGCGGCGGGCCCGATGCTGGGCGAGCGGCGGGCGGCGGGCCCGATGCTGGGCGAGCGGCGGGCGGCGGGCCCGATGCTGAGCGGCCGATCGCCGGGACGATGAACGCTGGCGCTGGGCGAGTTGAACGTGGTCCTGAGCGTTTCTGACTGAGAGGTAGCCGACGCTGCTGATCTTCGGCGGTGTCGGCTACCCTTCGTGTCGTGCCCTCGCTGTTTCGCCGCAAGCCAGAAGAGCCCGCCGCCTCGGCCGCCGTCGTGACCGAGGCGGAGCCGGAGACGTCCGCCAAGGGCTACACGCCGAGTAAGCGTGAGCAAGGTAAGACGACGCCGAAGCGCGTGATCGCCGGGCGGCGGATGCCGGAGCCGCCGGCGGCCAACCGCAAGGAGGCCGGGAAGCGGCTGCGGGAGAAGCAGCGGCAGGAGCGCCTCGAAGCGCGCGAGGGCATGGCCAACGGCGAGGAGCGCTACCTGCTCGCCCGCGACAAGGGGCCCGTGCGCAAGCTCGTGCGGGACATCGTCGACTCGCGGCGCACGATCGGCACGTTCTTCTTCGGCACCACGTTCCTGGTGATGCTGGTCGGGTTCAACCGGACCCTCAACCCCAACATCTACTTCGCGGCCAACGCGCTCTTCTTCGTGATGCTGCTGGCCACGCTGGTCGACGGCTTCATGATCTCGCGGACCGTGAAGAAGCTCGTCACGGCCCGATTCCCGGACGAAAACGTCAAACTGCGCTCGCTGTATCTCTACGCGGTCATGCGCTCGATCTCGTTCCGGTTCATCCGCAACCCCAAGCCCCAGGTCAAGATCGGCCAAGCGATCTGACTCTCCGCACCCCTGGCAACGTTTCGGCGGCGGCGGTGGCGTCGGGAGGGTTCCAAGCCTTACCCTCCCTTCGCGGCCGGACCACGATTTGCGCCTAGTCCGGCAAATCCACCGGGGCGGGCGCGGGGGCTGGCGCCGGCGCATGACGTGCGGCGGAGTGGGGCGAGGAGAGCGAAGCTGTGAGCGACGAGTACCCGGGGGAAGAGCCGGGAACCGCCGCGCCCAACTGGGCGGCTGTGCCGACCGTGCCGTGGGGCCGGGTGCCGGAGCAGCGCCGCGACGAGCCCGACCCGCGCCGAGGCCGCCACGCACCATCCCGCGGCAAAGCCACCGATCAGGCCCGCGGAAACGCGCCCGACCAGGCCCGCGGAAAGGTGCCTGAACAGGGCGGATACGACGATCGCGGCCGCGGCCAGGACCCGCGGGAACGCGACCACGACCGCCGCGACCGCGGACCCGAGCCCCGCGGGCGGGACGAGCGCACCCGTGATGATCGGGGGCACGACGACCGCGGCCGAAGTGATCGGCATCACGACGACCGGGGCCGCGAATACGGCGACCGGGGCTACGATCACCGCCGGCCCCGCGATGACCGCCGTGAATACGATGAGCGCGGGCACCGCGACCGCGGCTACGACGACCGTGGATACGACGACCGCCGGGACCCCCGCGGCTACGAGCGCGACCCCCGCGGCCGCGACCCCCGGGACTACGACGACCGGCGTGGGCATGACGACCGCGGCGGATACGACGACCGGCGAGGGCATGACGACCGGCGCGGGTATGACGACCGCCGGGGTTATGACGACCGCCCGGGCCGCGACGACCGTGGGGTCTACGGCGGCCGGGCGGCCTACGAGGGCCGGACCGGCTATGAGGACGAGTTCGAGGATCAGCGGAGCTTCGACGAGTACAGCTATGGACCGCCGGATGACGGCTCGGACCTCCCGCGGCCGGAGCGGCCCGTGCGGCCGGGCCAGGGCATGTGGGCCGAGCCGGACGAGTCGCCCGAGCGGGGCGAACGGGCGGATCGGGGCGAACGACCGGAGCGGGCGGAGCACGGCACCGCGTACGGGCGGCCGCGCAGCCGTGCCCTTGACGAGCCCACCGACGAGGTGCCGCGGGTTCGCCGGGACACGCCGTGGCATCCGCGTAATCCGCAGGGGTATCAGCAACCGCCGGCTCGTACCTCCGGCCGGGCCAGCGTGGGCGAGCGTGGGGGCGGGGGCGGCGTGTACGGATCGCCCCGGAATGCGCCGATCTCCGGAGCGCCGGTCAGCAGCGGACCGCTGAGCAACGCGCCCGTCAGCAGCGGACCGCTCAGTGATGCCCCCGTGAGCAGCGGACCCCTCCGCAACGCGCCCGTCAGCAGTGGGCCGCTCAGCGATGCCCCCGTGAGCAGCGGGCCCCTCCGCAACGCGCCCGTCAGCAGTGGGCCCCTCCGCAACGCGCCCGTCAGCAGCGCGCCCATGAGCGGGCCGCCGCTGGGAGACCGGCCGGAGCAGTCGTTCTTCGGGGCCGCGCACGTGCGGCCGGAGTACGGAAGTACCCATCCCGGCCACGTTCGGCCGGAATTCGAGGACACCCGGCCCGGCCACGTGCGGCCGGAGTTCGAAGACACCAATCCGTCGCACGCGCGGCTGGACTACGAGAGTGCGCAGCCCAGCCATGCGCGGCTGGACTACGGTGACGCTCCGCCTTCGCACGCGCGGCTGGACTACGAGGACGCGCGGCCGGCCCATGCCCGCACCGAGTACGACGACCCGCTGTCCGCGCCGCTCAGCAACGTGCCCGTGAGCAGTGCTCCGATGAGCGGGCCGCCGCTGCACAACGCGCCGGTGAGCAGTGCCCCGATGAGCGGGCCGCCGATGAGCAACGCGCCCATGAGCGGGCCGCCGCTGCGCAACGCGCCGGTGAGCAGTGCGCCCATGAGCGGGCCGCCCATCAGCCCGGCCCCCGTGAGCAGCGCGCCGATCAGTGGCGGGCCCTCGGGTGGCGGCCACGACGAGGAGCCGGATACGGGCGAGATCGGGCCGGGCACTGGCAGTACCCCCAAAGGCATCAAAATTGAATTCGTCGAAGTGGCCGATGCTCCGCCGCCCGCGGTCGCCTCGGGCACGGCCATGGGGGCCTATCAGTCGGGCCGGGTCACCGGGGCCGGCGTCGACGGCCTGCAGGCGACCGGGTATCTGCCGATCGTGCGGCCGGGGGCCGAGGGGTTTCCGCCGGAGCTGGCGGCGATCGCGCCGACCTCGCCGCCCGGGCCCAAGGCGGAGCCGGCGGCCGAGGAGCGCGGGCCCGACCCGGAGCAGGTACTGGCCACGTTCGTGTGGCGGTTCGACCCGGACACGCTGCGGGAGCAGATCGAGGGCGACGAGGTGACGCAGCTCACCGACATCCGGGATCAGCTCACCGCCAAGCTCAACGGTGTCGCCGACAACCCCACCCGGGCCCGGCTGCTGTCGCTGCGGGCGGTCGTGTCGCGGATCCTCGGTGACCTGCCGAAGGCGTTCGCGGACGGCAAGCTCGCGCTGGCGCACGCCGAGGCGACCGGGGAGCTGCGGCGGATCGCGATCGCGCAGGCCCGGCTGGCCAATGTCCTGCAGTGGCGGGAGGAGTTCGAGGAGGCCGACCGGCTGTACACACTGGCCAACTCCTCCGAGCTGCCGGACCGGCTGCGGGCCACGATGCACCAGCACTCCGGGAAGTGCTCGTACGACCAGGGCCGGTACATGGAGGCCTGCAACCACTTCGAACGCGCCCTCGACCTGCGCAAGGAGGAGGACCCGGAACTCATCGCGCAGACCGAGCTGGCGCTCGACGCGGTGTTCCGGCGGGTCGCGGAGAAGGGCTGGGGGCCGTATCCGCGGACCCGCGAGGAGATCCTGAAGATCCGCCCGGCCCCCGCACCGGCCTTCGACGAGCAGACCCAGCGGTGGGGGTACATCGTCCCCGACGGCAGCTTCGTGATCGGGCCCGGGTATCTGGACGTGCAGCCGTTCCGCGACGGCGTTGCCTGGGTGCAGCGGCAGGGCGCGCAGACCTGGGAGCTCATCGACGACACCGGGCAGGTGCTGATCGAGCCGGCCGCCGGGTACATCGGCGTGGGCAGCTTCTCCGACGGCATCGCCTGGGTCTCCCGCGACGGTACGACCGGCTGGATCGCCATCGACAAGACCAACGCGGTGCTCATCTCGGCCGGCTTCGACGACGTGCGGCCGTTCCGGCGGGGCGTGGCCGCGGTCCGGCGCGGACCCTACTGGGGTGCCGTCGACGGGGCCGGGCGGGTCGTCGTGCAGTTCCAGTACGACGGGTTCGCCACGGCACTGCTGGACGGGCGGTACATCGACGGGTTCAGCGACGAGGGCCTCGCCGTGGTGTCGCTGGACGGGCGCAAGGGCGTGGTCGACCGGTCCGGGCGGGTGCTGGTGCCGCCGGTGCACCACACGATCATGATCCACCCGGTGGCGTTCCTCTTCGTCGACGACGCGCAGCGCTGGGGTGCCCTGGACCGCCGCGGGCGCACCATCATCCAGGCCACGTTCGCCAGCCGGACCGGGGTCACCGACGAGATCGACCGGCTGCTGGCCGACACCCGCCCGGTGATGTAGCCCGCACCCGACATAGGGTCGACGACATGGAGTTTCGACACCTCGGCCGTTCCGGGCTGCTCGTCAGCGAGATCTCGTACGGCAACTGGATCACCCATGGCTCGCAGGTCGAGGCGGATCAGGCCACCGCATGTGTGCACGCCGCCCTCGACTTCGGCATCACGACCTTCGACACCGCCGACGTCTACGCGGGCACCCGCGCCGAGGTGGTGCTCGGTGACGCGCTGAAGGGCCAGAACCGCGACGGCCTGGAGATCTTCACCAAGGTCTACTGGCGGACGGGGCCCGGCCGCAACGACAGCGGCCTGTCACGCAAGCACATCATGAAGTCGATCGACGGGTCGCTGCGCCGGCTGCAGACCGACCACGTGGACCTGTACCAGGCGCACCGGTACGACGAGCACACCCCGCTCGAAGAGACCATGGAGGCCTTCGCCGACGTGGTGCGCTCCGGCAAGGCGCTGTACATCGGCGTCTCGGAGTGGCGGGCCGACCAGATCCGGGCCGCGGCCGCGCTGGCCAAGGAGCTGCACATCCAGCTGGTGTCCAACCAGCCGCAGTACTCCGCGCTGTACCGGGTCATCGAGGCCGAGGTCATCCCGGTCTCGGAGGAGCTCGGCCTGGGCCAGGTCGTCTTCTCGCCGCTCGCGCAAGGTGTGCTGACCGGGAAGTACAAGCCGGGGCAGGCGCCGCCGGCGGGCTCGCGGGCGACCGACGAGAAGTCCGGCAAGAACTTCATCTCGCGGTTCATGCGCGACGAGGTGCTCGAGACGGTCCAGCAGCTGCGGCCCCTCGCCGACCAGGCCGGGCTCTCGATGGCCCAGCTCGGGCTGGCGTGGGTGCTGGCGAACCCCAACGTGTCGTCCGCGATCGTCGGTGCCACCCGGCCCGAGCAGCTCGAGGACAACGTGAAGGCGTCCGGGGTGCGGTTGGACGCGGAACTCGTCAAGCGGATCGACGAGATCGTGGAGCCGATCGTCCAGCGGGACCCCGCGCTGACGCAGAGCCCCGCTGAGCGGCCGTAGACCTGGCAGGGGGTGCAGGGGGGCGGTGAGCCCCCTTGCCCGGGGCGGGAGCGAAGCGGCCTCGGAATCCTGAATCTTCGGGCTTTTCGGATTTTTCGCTTTTGTCGGTTTTTCCGGTTTTTTCGGTTTTATCGGTCCCAGAAGCGGAACAGCTCGTAGCCCACGGCGGCCTGGTAGGAGGGCAGGCCTATCAGGTCGCCGATCCAGTAGACGACGCTGAAGAACCAGCTGTTGATCCGCGGCGACCACAGCAGGGCGATCAGGATCAGCATGCCCCACGGCGCCACGTGGTTGAAGCCGCGCTGCCACTGCGGGGACAGCCACGGGTAGAGCAGGTTGCCGCCGTCGACGCCGGGCATCGGCACGAAGTTGAGCACGCTGGCCGTGAGCTGCAGGAACGCCAGGAACGCGAGGCCCGCGAAGAACGTCTCGTGGCCGCCGGTGTCGAGGCCGAACGTGAACGGCAGCACCAGCAGGATCGCCAGCACCAGGTTCATCGCCGGGCCGGCGAAGCTGATCAGGCTGTCGACGAACCGGCTGCGGATCGCGCCGTGGTTGACCCACACCGCGCCGCCGGGCAGGCCGATGCCGCCGATGAGGACGAACACCAGCGGCAGCACGATCGACAGCAGAGGGTGGCTGTACTTCAGCGGGTTGAGCGTCAGGTAGCCGCGGTGCGCGATGTCGTCGTCGCCGCCCTTGAAGGCGACCAGCGCGTGGGAGTACTCGTGCAGGCAGAGCGAGATCGTCCAGCCCGCCGCCACGAAGAGGAACACGTTGAACCGCGCGTCGCCGTAGTCCGCCCACGCCATCCAGCCGCTGACCGCCAGCAGCGCGAGCAGCCCGATGAAGATCGCGCTGGGCCGGAAGGCCTCGCGGGGAAGCCGGCCGACCGAGCTGCCGTAGCGCCCGTAGGACACTGTCAGCCCCCAGCCGGCAGCAGGCTCATCTTGTATTCCGTGCGCTCGTC
Organism: Dactylosporangium sp. NPDC051541; assembly: GCF_044454505.1. Lineage (NCBI taxonomy): Bacteria > Bacillati > Actinomycetota > Actinomycetes > Micromonosporales > Micromonosporaceae > Dactylosporangium > Dactylosporangium sp. NPDC051541. Next base: position 7,283 of record NZ_JBITDU010000033.1, on the reverse strand, counting down.
CTCGGCGAGGACCGCCGTCGCCGCGCCCTTGGTGACCAGGTCACGCCACGTCTGCCCAAGCCACGACTCCGCGTCGGACTGGCTGGAAAACGCCTCGTTCGGGCCATCGACGGGCCTGCCCTCCGCGTCTTCGAACTGCCATGTCCACGCCATGGTCACACTCCTGTCCCAGGTAGAAGACTTCGAGCGTATCGGCCCCGTGGCCCTGAGCCGAGTCGGGCCACCGGTGTCCCTCTAAAGTACGGGGCATGCGGTTGCTGGTGCTCGGAGGAATCCGGTCCGGGAAGTCGGAAGCGGCGGAGGCGCTCGTCGCCGATTCCGGCAGGGTGCGATACGTGGCGACGGCTCGGGAGAGCACGTCGGACGACGCCTGGACCGCGCGCATCGCCGCGCACAAGGCCCGCCGGCCCGAGACGTGGGTCACCGAGGAGGCCGGCTCCTCCCCTGAGCGCCTGGCCGAGCTGCTGACCGGGGCGAAGGCCGAGGACACGATCCTCGTCGACGACCTCGGCAACTGGCTGAGCGCGGCCTACGACAGCGGCGGCGACTGGTCTTCGGAAGCCGCGATCAACGCGCTGGCCGACGCCGTGCGGTCCTGCGGCGCCGGGCGGCTGGTCCTGGTCGGGCCCGAGGTCGGTCTCGGCGTGCTGCCCGCGACCGCGGCCGGGCGGGCCTTCGCCGACGCCAGCGGCCTGCTCAACCAGCGCGTGGCCGCCGCCTGCGACGGTGTGGCCCTGGTCGTGGCGGGCGAGGTGTCGTGGCTGCGCGGCGGGCCTTCGGAGGCGACGGTCGCCCCGGTCGTTGCCCCGGCCGCGGAGCCGGCACCGGCGGTGGTTGCCGAGCCGTTTGTTTTCGAGAGCAAAGGCGCGGGTTCGGTACTGTCCACCGCCGACGGTGGCGACACGCTCTCGTTCTCGACCGGCATGGAACTTCCGCTCCCCGACGAGTCGACGGCGCACGAGGCGGCCGAGCGGCTGCTCACGCTCCGGCTCAACGGGGCCGGGCTGGGTGGCCTGGTGCCGATCGTGCGGTTCGCCGGCGGTGTGCAGGGCCGGCCCGACCCGCGCCCGTTTCAGCAGCCTCGTGTGCTGGTCCTGCGTGGTGACCGTACCGGTGGCTTCGCCGCCGGCGACTCGGCCGACGCCGCCGACCAGCGCCTCGACGAGGTGGTGGAGGGCACCGGCACCCTGGCCATGCTCGCCGCGACCGCCGGGGCCAGCGTCCAGGCCATCGACTGCCCGTCGGCCGGCCCGGCCGAGCTGCACGACGCGATCGACGACGCCACCGTCGACTCGGCCCTAACCCTCGGCTGGCGGCTCGCCGACGCGGCCGCCAACGAGGGCGTCGACGTGCTCGTCCTGGGCGCGTGCGGCTCCGGCTCGGACGCGGCCGCCACCGCGATCGTCGCCGTGCTCACCGGGGCCGAGCCGTCCGCCCTGCTGGGCCGCGTGGTCGACTCGACGGGCTTCGTCGACGACGCCGCCTGGATCCGCAAAATCGGCGCGATCCGCGACGCCCGCCACCGCGTCCGCGCCCGCAGCCGCGACCCCCACGTCATGCTCTCGATGCTCGGCGGCGGCGACATCGCCGTCGCGACCGGCATCGTCCTCGGCGCCGCCTCCCGCCGCCTGCCGCTGCTGATCGACGGCCCGGTGGCGATCGCGGCCGCCCTGGTCGCCCGCGACTACGGCGCCCAGACGCGGCACTGGCTCCTGATGCCCGACCACGGCGACAACCCGACCGTGAAACTGGCCTCGGACGTCCTCGGCGCCGCCCCGTTCCTGTCGCTCCGCCTGGCCCTGGGCGAGGGCGCGACCGCGCTGGCCGCCCTGCCGCTGATCAACACCGCCCTGACCATCGCCGCCGCCACGCCGCTGCGCACGGCCGCCGTGGAGACGCCGCCGGAGGGGCTCAGTGAGCAGGAGCACATCGAGGCGGAGATCCAGCGGGTGGTGGCCGACTCCCCGACGGCCGAGATGCCGTACGTGAAGCCGTCGTGGGAGGACTGAGACTCGCCGTCTCGTTCCTGACGGTCGCCCCGGTCCGCGCGGATCGGGTCGACCGGCCGACGGCCAGGGCGGCGATGCTCCTGGCACCGTTCGTCGGGGCGCTGCTCGGGCTGGTCCTCGCGCTGGTGGCCGGCGCTTTGGTGCGCGTTGGGGCGGCACCGTTGCTGGGCGGAGCCGTGCTGGTGGCGTTGGCGCTGCTGCTGACGCGCGGGCTGCATGTGGATGGTTTGGCGGATACTGCGGATGGACTTGGATCGTACGCTGACGCCGATAAAGCGCTACAAATCATGAAAAAGTCCGATATTGGGCCTTTTGGGGTCTCGGCAATCGTCGCTGTACTGCTGGTCGATTCCGCCGCCGCCACCTCGCTGGTCGGCGCCGTGTCCGGGGCTCTCCCCCTCGCCTTCGCCGCCGGGCGTCTGGGCGCCACCGTGTCGTGCCGCCGGGGCCTGCCGGCCGCCCGGCCCGACGGTTTGGGGGCGCTGGTCGCGTCTTCGGTGCCGCTGGGGGCCTTGGGGTTGGTCACGGTCCTCCTGGGCGGTCTCGGGGCGCTGGTGGACGTGTGGCGGGGCCCGATGGCCGTGCTGGCCGCGGTGGCCCTGTCGTGGGCCCTCACCGCCCATGCCAGGCGACGGCTGGGCGGCCTGACCGGCGACGTGATCGGCGCCTCGATCGAACTCTCGACGGCCGCTGCACTCATCGTCCTGGCCACTTGAGCCGGTCACGTCGGGCCGGGGCGGCGGCGAACATGACGTGGCCGGTATCGCTCCGAGCCGAAGATCAGGACGTCGAGCCGCGAACCGGCCAGTCGTGCCAGCAGCGATCACACTCCGGCATGGCGCAGAGCATCCAACCGCCGCAGATCTCGTCCGGCTCCCAGAGCACGTGCTCGCTGATCGGGTGCGGGCACTGGTCACACACCACGGGCGGCGAGAAGCGCTCAGGTTCGCGATGCGTCACCGCCACAGTGTTCCGTGCGCAGGTCATCGATGGGGGTGTGCGTGCTCGAGAAACGTCGAGCGCCCGTCGCGGCCGATGCGCGCACCGCTTCTGACCCGAATGGCGTGGCGACCCGATTGCCGCCCATCCGCTGCGGGCTGCACCGCTCGTCCGGCGTGCCTCTGACAGATCCGCAGGCGTCATTTCGGCGGCTGGCTTGCTAAGCGAAGCGTTCGACACCTGGGAAGTCTGAGGCGGCGCGTCCGTCATCCGCCGCAGCGCCGTGCGTGAGGTGCGCGGAATCTATCACGCGAGGGCGATCTACCAGGTGCTCCACGTCGGGGACGCGCTGTCGCGTTGCGGCCGGTCGGGTCGGCGGCGGTTCGGCAACGCGGGCGGACGGCGCTTGGCGTTCACCGTGCCGGCGCCGAGGCCGAGCTGCGACCGTTCTTGGACATCGCCAGGGGTAGCGCTGTGTGCCGACGGGCCTGGGAACCGAGCGGTGCTCGGTGGCGAGGGAGTGCTTCGCAGGGGTGCAGGGGGCGGGGAGCCCCTTGCCCGGGGCGGGAGCGAAGCGGCCTCGGAATCCACTGCGTTTGCTGCTTTTGCTTTGGCTTCTATCGCTTCTTTTCGTAACCGCACCAGCACTCAGCGCGATCGGGGCGGCCGTCGGAGGTGGTGACGGCCGCCCTGGAGGTTGGGACTACTTGACGTTGGACTTCACGAAGGGGGGCTTGACGACGCGGACGGCTGAGCGGCGGCCCCGTACGTCCAGGGCCACCTCGTCGCCCTCCGTCACGCCGGCGGCCGTGTCGATCAGGGCCAGGGCTATGCCGACCTTGCGGGTCGGGGAGAACGTGCCGCTCGTCACCTCGCCGATCTGGTGGCCGTCGGCGTTCAGGACCGTCATGTGCGCCCTCGGGATGCCGCGGTCCAGCGCTTCCAGGCCGCACAGGACCCGGCGGGGGCCGTCGGCCTTCTCGGCGGTCACCGCGTCGCGGCCCCAGAACGCCGGCTTCTTCCAGCCCACGGCCCAGCCGGAGCGGGCCTGCACCGGGGTGATCTCCAGGGACAGGTCCTGGCCGTGCAGGGGGTAGCCCATCTCGGTGCGCAGGGTGTCGCGGGCGGCCAGGCCGCAGGGGCGGGCGCCGGCCTCCACGATCGCGTCCCACAGCGTGTGCGCGTCGTGCGACGGGACGACCAGCTCGTAGCCGTGCTCGCCGGTGTAGCCGGTGCGGCAGACCACGACGTCGGTGCCCTGGTACGAGGTGACCGTGAAGCTCATGTACTCGTGGTCCGTCGGCAGGCCCAACGCGGTCAGCAGCTCGGCCGAGCGGGGGCCCTGGACGGCCAGGACGGCGAAGAGCTCGTGCTGGTCGACGACGCTGACGCCGTTGGGCGCGACCGCGGTCAGGCGGCGGACCACCTCGGCCGTGTTCGCGGCGTTGGGGATGAGGAACACGTCGTCGTCGGCGAACCGATAGGCGATGAGGTCGTCCACCACGCCACCGGAATCATCCAAGCAGAGGGTGTACTGCGCCTGCCCCGCACTGATCCGATCGAGGTCGTTGCTCAGGCAGGTGTTGACGAAAGCGGCCGCGCCGCGTCCCCGAACCCGGGCCTTGCCCAGGTGGGAGACGTCGAACACGCCCACGTCCTCACGCACGGCCGCGTGCTCCTTCAGCACGCCGCCGCCGGCGTACTCCAGGGGCATCTCCCAGCCGCCGAACGCCGCGAACTTGGCCCCGAGCGCCGCATGGCGGTGATACAACGCGGGGTGCCGCAAGGGTTGGGTCATGCCCGCAACCTATCGCGTTGGTTATCGTGTCCTGCACCCGATTCGGCGGCATGCTGAAAGCTGCGGCGCCGAAGCGCAGCGAACCAATCAGTGATCTGGAGCACCAGTGACCTCCCTGAACCTGGTCGACACCGACCCAGCCAGCCTGAACGTCGACGCCGTCGTCATCGGCGTCTACGCGGACGAGAGCGGCGAGGCCAAGCTGCGCCTGGCCGCCGGCGCGGAGACCGTCGCGGCGGCGTTCGGCGACCGGCCGGGCGGCGGGCTCGCGGAGACCCTGCGGGTGCTCGGGGCGAGCGGCGCGGCCGGGGAGGTGACGAAGCTCGCAACGTTCGGTGCGGTGAAGGCCCCGCTCCTGGTGGCGGTCGGTCTGGGCGCACCCAACGGCGGCGACGCGGGCCGGGCCCCGACCCCCGAGACGCTGCGGCGGGCGGCCGGAGCCGCGGCCCGGGCCCTGTCCGGGTCGGCGTCGGCGGCGCTGGTCCTGCCCCTCGCGGACGACGGTGCGACGGGCGTGGCCGCGCTGAGCGCGGGGCTGCGGGCCGTGGGCGAGGGCGCGGTGCTCGGCGCCTACCGGTTCGCCGGATACAAGTCGAAGCCGGCGGCCGGCCAGCGCGAACCCCTCCGCAAGGCCCTCGTGCACGTCCCCGACGCGGGCGCCCGCGGCATCAAGGCCGAGCTCAAGCGGTCCGGGGTGCTCGGGGCCGCCGTGAGCCGCACCCGGGACTGGATCAACACGGCGCCCAACGAGCTGCGGCCGCCCGCGTTCGCCGAGCAGGTCGCGGCGGCGGCCCGGGAAGCGTCGTTGGACGTGTCGGTACTGGATGAGAAGGCACTGGCCCGCGGCGGCTACGGCGGCATCCTGGCCGTCGGCCTCGGCTCGGCCGCGGCGCCCCGCCTGGTCCGGCTGGCCTACGAGCCGGCCGGTGCGACCCGCCGGATCGCGCTCGTCGGCAAGGGCATCACGTTCGACACCGGCGGCGTGTCGATCAAGCCGGCCGCGGGCATGTGGGAGATGAAGTCCGACATGTCGGGCGCGGCCGCGGTCGTCGCCACGATGCTGGCGATCGCGCAGCTCAAGCCGAAGGTCGCCGTGGTCGCCTACGCGCCGATGGCCGAGAACATGGTCTCCGGCAGCGCCTACCGCCCCGGCGACGTCGTACGGATGTACAGCGGCGCCCAGGTCGAGGTCCTCAACACCGACGCCGAGGGCCGCATGATCCTCGGCGACGCGATCGCCCGGGCCTGCGAGGACGACCCCGACTACCTGTTCGAGGTGTCCACGCTCACCGGCGGCCAGGTCATCGCCCTGGGCAAGCGCATCGCCGGCGTCATGGGCACACCCGAACTGTGCGAACGCGTCCGCGCCGCCGGCGACCGCTCCGGCGAGCCGGCCTGGCCGATGCCGCTGCCCGAGGACGTACGCAAGGGCATGGACTCCGACGTGGCCGACATCTCCCAGGTCAACGCCGGCATGGACCGGGCCGGGCACATGCTGCAGGGCGGCGTGTTCCTGTCCGAGTTCGTGACCGAGGGCGTCCAATGGGCCCACATCGACATCGCGGGCCCGAGCTACCACGCCGGCGAGCCGTTCGGCTACTGGACCAAGGGCGGCACCGGCGTCCCCGTCCGCACCCTGGTCGAACTCGTCGAGGAGATCGCCGCCGAATAAAGAGCCGCCGCATTCGATGACCGCCCGGTTCACGGTCGATCGGCAAACCGCAGAAGCATAGGCAGTGGATTCCGAGGCCGCTTCGCTCCCGCCCCGGGCAGGGGGCTCCCGCCCCCTGCACCCCTGCCTACTCCCCCGGCGAGCTAGGTGCCACTGCGGAGGAATCGCCCGCTCGTCAGGCTCGCGTGCCGCGCCCGGCGCTGCGTTGATGCTGCTTTGGTGGTGCGCTGGTGCTGCTTTGGTGCTGCGAGGCGAACCGGGCAACTGGCCGATGCGGTGAGCTCGGTCGCGGTTTCTGCGGTTTGTCGGGTCTTCGGCTGGGTCGGCGGGTGTGCAGCTCGCCACCGACGGGACCGTCCCAGTCCACGGCGCCCGGCGCGCTGCTGCACGGCGGACGGCCCGTTGCTGCACGGCGCCCGGCGCACTGCCGCATGGCGGACGGTTGATAGCTGCTGTCCCGGTCGCGGCTGGGGACATCGCGGCGGATTCGTTGGCGCTCGTCGATTTGCACGATATGTCGGGCGCTTCGCACCGCGACATATCGCATTTATGCCCCGACAGGCGATAAATCGGATATGTCTGGATGCGGAGCGTTCGGACATATCTGTGGGGAGGGCAAGGAGGGCGGGCGTCGACTTGTGTGGCTTTGGGGTTGCGGGAGGCGAAGTGTTCGGACGTGTCCGCCGGGAGCGCCTGGGTCGACTTGGGTAGCTGCGGCTTGCCGGAGGCGGGGTGCTCGGACATATCCGCAGAGAGGGCGGGGGCGACGTGGCCACGTCCACTGAGGTGGTGTACGACTCGCCCACTTTGGGCGTGATGTGGGGAATGGGAACGGCCACCGCTAGATCCTTCGAACGGCGAAGTT
>NZ_JBITDU010000032.1:0-58524 GCF_044454505.1 Dactylosporangium sp. NPDC051541 | reverse complement strand
AAACGCCCGGTCCCATTCCGAACCCGGAAGCTAAGCCCTCCAGCGCCGATGGTACTGCACCCGCGAGAGTGTGGGAGAGTAGGACGCCGCCGGACAATTTTTCCCTCAGGGGCTCACCGATTACGGTGGGCCCCTGAGGCGTTTCTGCGTTCACGAGCCAAGGCGAGCGGCGGAGGTATGCGCACCAGGGCCCGCGGCCGCACAAACTCCGGGCGCTCAGGCAAACCGCGTATGCATGAACCGCCGCGTAGTCGCGACCGCGTAGACCTGGAGCAGCCGGCCGCTCGAAATGCCCGCACAACGCGCCCGTGTCCCGGCTACACGCCCTCGACGGCGCCGGCCGCGCGAATGGACGCGCGGCCTGGTGAAGCTGAGGCTGAAGAGTGCAGAGGCTGTGGGCTGCTAATGGTGCTGCTCCACCGCTAGTTGCGCTGCTCCACCGCGTTACGGAGGTCCAGCATCGCCTTCGCGGACTCGGGGACGCCGCGGTTGGAGAACAGCGCGACGCCCAGCGAGCCGTTGTCCACCCAGCCGCACACCGTCAGCGTCGACTCGTCGACCTTCGTCGTGCCGCAGCGCATCTTCCCGCCCAACTGGCCCGCGTCGACGTCCTTGGCGTCCTTCACACCGCCGGCGTCGTCGGCGACCGTGGCGAAGGCGGACTGCAGGACGTCGTCGGGTTTCCAGATGCGGGCGGTGCCGGCCACCAGGATCGCGTCCGAGCTGCCGTCGCGGTAGATGAGGCCCACGCTGTTGTCGAGGCTCACCTCGGAGGCGATGGCGTCGCGGATGTACTCGCTGGTGCTCTTGGCGCCGTCGCTCTTGTCGAGAGCAAAGGAGCCGACCTTGTCGGGGGACTTGATCTCGGTGTCGCTCTGGCCCAGGACGCGGAAGACCGTGGGGCCGTAGAAGATGCCGGAGATCAGCAATGCGGCGCCCGCGATCGAGCCGGCGACGATCGCGATCTTCTTGATCGGCAGGCGGGTCGCCGGAGCGTCGTCCTGCGTGTCCTCGTCGTCGTCTTCGAAGTAGAGGCCGGCGGGACCGCCGTCGGGGTCGACCATCGGCGCACTCTAGCAACTCATGCTCAACGTAAGGCGGGGGAGCCGAAGCACCCCCGCCAGAAGCAACCCGAAATCAACTCAGCTGCGGGTCTGCACGGCCTCGCGGATCGGCACGATCTGGGCGGAGGCCTCGGCGACCGTGCGGCCCATGAAGAGCACGATTCCGACGCTGCCGTGGTCGGACCACGAGCACATGGTCATCTGCAGGCTGCTGCCGGTGCCGAGGCTGTATTCCGAGCTGCCGCACCTCAGGGTCCCGCCGAGCTTGCCGGCGTCGTACTCCTGCGGCGAGCTCACGTTGGTCAGGCCCTGGCCGCTGCCGAAGCCCTTGAACGCGGCGTCGACCTGCGAGCCCGGCGAGAAGAACGTGCCGGTCGCGGCGACCAGGATCACCAGGTGCGTCGGGTCGGCGTCGTCCTTGTTGCCGTAGACCCCGGTCTCGATCTCGTCGACGCTGTCGACGCTGCCGCGCAGGTCCGACTCCATGCTCGACTTGAGCGCGTCGGACTGGGCGCTGTCCTGCTTCGTCAGGCCACCGGGCAGGGTCGGCGGGGCGCTCACGTGGGCGCCGGCGTCGCGGTAGATCGGGTAGAACGCGACGCACGCGATGACCGCGCAGACCACGAACAGGCCGCCGATCACGCCGAGCGTGATTTTGAGACCTTTGCCCTTCTTCGGCGGGTATCCGACCGGCAGCGCACCGAGGGGCGGCTGTCCGGCCGGCGGCGCGCCGAGGGGCGGCTGTCCGACCGGCGGCTGTCCGTAGGCCGGCGGAGGAGCCGGATACGCGGGCTGCCCATAAGGCGGCTGGGTCACAGGCTGCTGATACGTCGGCTGGCCATAGCCGGGCTGGGCCGAGACCGGGTAGACCGGCGGAGGCGGCTGCCCGGGCGGTGGCTGCTGCCCGTAAGAAGCGGGAGGCGGGGGTGGCGTCCCGAACTCCGGAGCGAGGTCGTATGACATCGGCCGGAACGGCTCGGAGCGCGGCTCGTCATCCGGGTTCTGCGGCGGGTAGGTCACCGTCGATCAGTCTCCTGAGTGTAGGGGCAATGGCGAGCGTAGACCCCCTGTGCGACAGTTCTAGACTTTGCGTGTGACGGATACTCCACGCGCGGGGCAGGCAACCTCGGCGCTCTCGGCTCAGTACGCTCCCGGCGAGGTCGAGCAGCGGCGATACGAGCAATGGGTAGCCGACGGCCTGTTCGAGGCGGATACGTCGAGTGACAAGCCGCCGTTCGCGATCGTGCTGCCGCCGCCCAACGTCACCGGGTCGCTGCACATCGGCCACGCCCTCGACCACTCGGTCCAGGACGCGCTGACGCGGCGCAAGCGCATGCAGGGCTACGAGACGCTGTGGCTGCCCGGCATGGACCACGCCGGCATCGCCACCCAGAACGTCGTCGAGCGGCAGCTGGCCGGGGCCGGGCAGTCCCGCCACGACCTGGGCCGGGAGGCGTTCGTCGAGCGCGTCTGGCAGTGGAAGGCCGAGTCCGGCGGCAAGATCCTGGGGCAGATGACCCGGCTCGGCGACTCCGTTGACTGGAGCCGCGAGCGGTTCACCATGGACGAGGGCCTGTCCCGGGCCGTCATCACGATCTTCAAGCGGCTGTATGACGACGGGCTCATCTACCGGGCCGAGCGGATCATCAACTGGTGTCCGCGGTGCCTCACGGCGCTGTCCGACATCGAGGTCGAGCACTCGGACGACGACGGCGAGCTGGTGTCGATCCGCTACGGCGACGGCGACGACGCGATCGTGGTCGCCACCACGCGGGCGGAGACCATGCTGGGCGACACCGCCGTTGCGGTACACCCGGATGATGAGCGGTATCAGCACCTCATCGGCACCGAGGTCGAGCTCCCGCTGACCGGGCGGCGCATCCCGATCGTCGCCGACGCGCACGTCGACCCGGCGTTCGGCACCGGTGCGGTGAAGGTCACCCCGGCTCACGACCCCAACGACTTCGAGATCGGCCAGCGCCACGACCTGCCGAGCCTCACGGTGATGGACGAGCACGGCGTGATCACCGCGCACGGGCCGTTCCTGGGCCTGGACCGGTTCGAGGCGCGCCCCGCGGTCGTCGCGGCGCTGCGGGCCGAGGGCCGGATCGTCGCCGAGAAGCGGCCATATGTGCACGCCGTCGGGCACTGCTCGCGCTGTGGCACCACCGTCGAGCCGCGGCTGTCATTGCAGTGGTTCGTGCGGACCGAGCCCCTGGCCAAGGCGGCCGGCGACGCGGTGCGCGACGGCCGGGTCCGGGTCGAGCCGCCGGAGTTGACGAAGCGATACTTCGGCTGGGTCGACAACATGCATGACTGGTGCATCTCGCGGCAGCTGTGGTGGGGGCACCGGATTCCCGTGTGGTACGGGCCGAACGGCGAGGTCGTCTGCGTGGGCCCGGACGACGCGGCCCCGACCGGCGACGGCTGGGTCCAGGACGCCGACGTGCTCGACACGTGGTTCAGCTCGGCGCTGTGGCCGTTCTCGACGCTCGGCTGGCCTGACGAGACCGCCGATCTGGCCAAGTTCTACCCGACCAGTGTGCTCGTCACGGGGTACGACATCCTGTTCTTCTGGGTCGCCCGGATGATGATGTTCGGCCTTTATGCGATGAAGGGCCGGCAGCCCTTCGACGTGGTGATGCTGCACGGCATGGTCCGCGACCAATACGGCAAGAAGATGTCGAAGTCGTTCGGCAACGTCGTCGACCCGCTGGACTGGATCGAGCGCTTCGGCGCCGACGCGACCCGGTTCACGCTGCTGCGCGGGGCCAACCCGGGCGCCGACGTGCCGGTCAGTGAGGAGTGGGTGCAGGGCGCCCGCAACTTCGCCAACAAGCTGTGGAACGCGACCCGCTACGGCCTGTCGGGCGGGGCCACGGTCGAGGGTGAGCTGCCGACGGAGGACCTGAGCACCGTCGACCGGTGGATCCTGTCCCGGCTGCAGCACGTGATCGGCGAGGTCGACCAGCAGTTCGAGGCGTTCGAGCTGGCGAAGGTCTGTGACACGCTCTACCACTTCGCGTGGGACGACGTCTGCGACTGGTACCTGGAGCTGACCAAGCCGGTGCTGGCCGGGGCCGACGAGGCGGCCAAGGCGCGCACGCGGCGGGTGCTCGGGCACGTGCTGGAAAACCTCCAGCGGCTGCTGCACCCGATCATGCCGTTCGTGACCGAGGAGCTGTGGACGACGCTCACCGGCCGGCCGACCGTGATGCGGGCCGAGTGGCCGGCCGCGGACAAGGAGCTCATCGCCGACGACGCCGAGCGGGAGGTCGAAAACCTGCAGCAGGTCGTCACCGAGGTCCGCCGGTTCCGGGCCGACCAGGGTGTGAAGCCGTCCCAGCGGGTCGCGGCCCGGCTCACCGGGCTGGACGGCGCCGGATTGACGGCCCACGAGGGCCTGATCCGGTCGCTGGCTCGGCTCGATGCCAACGAAGCAGACTTCACCGCCACGGCCAAGCTGGCCGTCGGGGTCGGGGTCACCGTCGAGCTGGACACGCGCGGCACGATCGACGTGGCCGCGGAGCGGGCCCGGCTGACCAAGGACCAGGCGGCGGCCGAGAAGGAAGCGACGCAGTGCCGGGCCAAGCTCGGCAACGCGGCCTTCACCGACAAAGCACCGGAGGCCGTCGTGGCCAAGATCAAGGAGCGGCTGGAGAAGGCCGAGGCCGACCTGACCCGGATCAACCAGCAACTGGAAGCACTGCGGTGACCAGATCTTTCACCGAGGTCGACCAGGAGCTGAACGCCCGCGGGTTCACCCGCATGGTGTTCGACCTGTCGCGGATCGAGGGGCTGCTCGACTCCCTCGGCAGCCCCCAGCGGGCGTTTCCGGCCATTCATCTGACCGGTACCAATGGCAAGACCTCAACGGCGCGGATGATCGACTCGCTGCTGCGGGCGCACGGGCTGCGGACCGGCCGCTACACGAGCCCGCACCTGCAGAGCATCACCGAGCGGATCAGCATCGAGGGCGAGCCGATCAGCGAGGCCAAGTTCGTGGAGGTCTACGAGGAGGTCCAGCCCCTCGCCGAATTCCTCGACGCCCGCAACGACGCGCCGCTGACCTACTTCGACATGACCACGGCGATGGCGTTCGCGGCGTTCGCGGACGCGCCCGTCGACGTGGCCGTGGTCGAGGTCGGGCTCGGCGGCGCCGACGACTCCACCAACGTGCTGCAGGCCGTGACCACGGTCATCACGCCGATCGGCCTCGACCACACCGAGTGGCTGGGCGACACGATCGAGGAGATCGCCTGGGCCAAGGCCGGTATCGTCCACAAGGGCTCCACGCTGATCTGCGCGCTGCAGCCCGAGGAGGCGATGCGCCCGATCCTGGAGCGCTGCGCGGAGGTCGGGGCGAGCCTGGCCCGCGAGGGCCGCGAGTTCGGGGTCGTGCACCGCGAGCTCGCCGTCGGTGGCCAGGTGCTCACGCTGCAGGGGCTCTCCGGCGTCTACGAGGGGATCTTCCTGCCCCTGCACGGCGAGCACCAGGCGCAGAACGCGGCCATCGCGCTGGCGGCGGTCGAGGCGTTCCTGGGCGCCGGGGCCGAGCGGGCGCTCAACGCCGAGTCGGTGCGCGACGGCTTCGCCGGCACCACCTCGCCCGGCCGGCTGGAGCGCATCCGCAAGTCGCCGCCGATCCTGCTCGACGCCGCCCACAACGCCCACGGCATGCGGGCCACGGTGCGGGCGCTGACCGAGGAGTTCGCGTTCAGCGGGCTCGTCGCGGTCGTCGCGGCCCTGGCCGACAAGGACGTCGAGGGCATGCTGGAGCTCCTCGAGCCGATCACCGAGAGCATCGTGGTGACCCGCAACAGCTCTCCGCGCGGCATGTCGGCGGCGCAGCTGGGCGTGATCGCCGAGGAACTCTACGGTGGCGATCGGGTCCGGGTCGTACCGAACCTGCCCGACGCGATCGACGTGGCCGTGGAGCTGGCCGAGAGCGACAACGCCGTCCCCGGCACCATCGGCATCCTCATCACCGGCTCCGTCGTGACCGTCGCCGACGCCCGCGGGCTGCTGAAGCGATGAGCGCACCGGTGCACAAGCCCGCCGGACTGCGGAACCCCGGCGGGGCCGTCCGTGGCATGGGCGCGGCGGGCCTGCTCGTCGAGGGGCTCGTCCTGCTGCTGGCACTGCTGCCCCTGGCCAAGCTCGGACACGGCGACAACACGGCGGCGATCTGGGTCTGCGTCGGCCTGGCCGTCGCCTGTTTCCTGCTGTGCGGGCTGCTGAAGCGCTCCTGGGCATGGACGGCCGGGCTGGTCGTGCAGGTGGTGCTGCTGGCCGGCGGGTTCCTGCACTGGTCGCTGCTCGCGCTGGGGATCGTGTTCGGGCCGGCCTGGCTCTACGTGCTCTACGTGCGCCGATCCGTCTACGCCAACAAGCCCGACTGATGCGCGCCGGTCGGCTGCTCTCGACGCTGCTGCTGTTGCAGACCCGGGGCCGGCTGACCGCGCAGCAGATCGCCGACGAGCTCGAGGTGTCGGTGCGCACGGTGTACCGCGACATCGACGCGCTGTCCGCATCGGGCGTGCCGGTCTACGCCGATCGCGGTCCGGCCGGCGGATTCGCGCTGCTGGACGGGTATCGCACCAACCTGACCGGCCTCACGACGGATGAGGCCGCCGCGCTGTTTCTCAATGGCAGCGGCGCCGGGGATCTCGGTCTGGGGCCGACCCTGGAAGCGGCCCGGCTCAAACTCCTCGCCGCCCTCCCGGCCGAGCAGCGCACCATGGCCGGGCGCATCCAGGCCCGCGTGCACGTCGACGCACCCGGATGGTTCCGCGACCCGGAGGCGCCACCGCACCTGGACACCGTGGCCACCGCGGTTTGGGAAGAGCGAAGGATCCGGATTTGGTACCGCAAATGGGACGACGCTTCGGTGGAGCGCACATTGTCCCCGCTCGGCCTGGTGCTGAAGGGCACCGCCTGGTATCTGGTCGCCACCGGCCGCACCCGGACGAACGCTTTCCGAGTGTCGAGGATCGATGCCGTCACCGTCCTCGACGAGCATTTCGAGCGCCCGGCCGATTTTGACCTCCGTCGATACTGGCTGGCATTCGCCGAGCGGTTGCAGGAGACGCTCTACAACGGCGGATCGGCGACGGTACGGCTTTCGCCGCGCGCCGTCCGCCTGTGGTTTCTGCTCGGGCCGGTCGCCGGGCGCGCGCTGCGGGCGACGGGCACGCCGGACGGCGAGGACGGCTGGCTGCGCGTGGTGCTGCCGATCGAGTCGCTGGAACACGCCCAGGTCGACTTCGGCCGGTTCGGGGCCGACCTCGAGGTGCTCGAACCGCCTGAGCTGCGTGAGCTGATGCGGGCGGCCGCCGCGCGGCTGGCCCGGCTGTATTCAGCGCCGTAGCTCCCAGCGGGTCAGCGCGATGGCGTGGCCGTCCGGGTCGCGGAACGTCGCCGAGCACAGCTCCAGCTGCTCGCCCTGCGGCACCACCCGGGGCCGGTGGACGAAGTCGACGCCCTGCTCGCGGAGCCGCTCGTAGGCCTCGTAGACGTCCGGGACGTCCAGGTTGAGGTGCACCACGCGGCGGTCGACGGGCGGCATGTCGGCGACGCGGCGCAGCACGACCCGGGCGTTGCCGGTCTCGAGCACGGCGCTGGTCTCGCTGCTGTCGACCTCGGCGAGGCCGAGGGTGTCGCGGTAGAAGCGGCGGGAGCGCTGCAGGTCGGACACGATGAGCGTGATGCTGACCCCGTTGACGCCGTCGAGCGGCATGGTGGTCGGCCGGCGCGGGCCGGCGGCCAGGAACTCGGCGACGGCCCCCTCGGGCAGCGGCTGCTCCTCCAGGGCGTCGGCGTCTTCCTGGTCCTCGAGGTCGCTCAGGTCGACCTCGCCGTCCGTGGGCAGGTAGTGCTCGGTCGCGTAGGGGTCCGGCGCCTCGGCCGGCTCCTCGTCCTCGTCGTCCTTGGCCGGGGAGCGGAAGACGGGCGGGGCACTGTAGAGGCCGGCGCCGACCGGGACCGGGCCGCGGCCGTTCGGGGACCAGGCCGAGCCGGTCGGGGGCTCCTCGGGCCCGGCCTCGGCCTCGAGGACGGCGGCCTCGCGCTCGGCCTCGATGACCTCGGCGTCGGCCCCGGCCAGCTCGCCCTCGATGACCTCGGCGTCGGCCCCGGCCAGCTCGCCCTCGATGACCTCGGGCGGGGTGTAGATGGCGCGGCTGGGGATCTGCTCGGTCTCGCGGTCCGGGTAGTACGCGACGTCGGGCCGCGGCTCGTCGGCGCCCGTCCACCAGTCGACCTCGGCTCCGGCGCCGGTGTCCAGCTCGGGGGCCGGGACCTGGGAGCCCGACTCCGGGATCGTGTAGGTCTCGGTCTCGGGGGGCTCGGCCGCGGTCTCCGGCCGCTCGACGACCGTCGTCTCCCCGGCGGTCTGCACAACCGACGGCTCGACGACCGCCGGTGCGCTCTCGACGGCTGCCTCGATCTCGACCGGTGCCTGCGCCTCGGCCGGTGCCTGGGTCTCCGCCGGTGCCTGGGTCTCGGCCGGTTTCTGGGCTTCGGGCAGCGGCGGGGGCTCGGTCCGGGCGGGGTGGGAGCGGCCGGGGCGGGTGCGGCGGACGCTGCCGTGGCCGGATCGCGGGTGCGGGCTGGGGCGGCGGTGCTGGCTGCCGGGGCGCGGGGTGGACGGGAGCCGCATGATGATCGGCTCGTCCTCTTCGCTGATCACGGTCGGCCGGTGCGTCTCCGGCTCGTCGACCACTGGCTCCGCGGCGACCGGCGTCTCCTCCACGACCGGCTGCTCGTCGACCACCGGCGGCGCCTCGGCGACGGCCGGCGGCTCTGCGGCGACCGGCTGCTCGGCGGCCGCGGGCTCCTCGATCTCGGGCTCGGCGGTCTCGGGCGGGGCGAAGCTCGCCACCACCGGGCCGGTGCCGTGCGGCTCGTCGGCGTGTTGGGCCGGCTCCGGTGCGGCGTGGCGGGGCTTCTGGCGGGGCGGGAAGCCGAGGCGGTCGCGGAGGCTCTGGCGGCGGGCGGCGGCCGGGATCTGCTCGGCCGGGGGCGCCACCGTGGCCACCGGGGCGCCGGAGCGGGCCCCGACCGGCTCGTCGATCTCGGCCTCGACTGCGGGGATGTTGGTCAGGGTCGGGGTGTTGTCCGGCGGGACCTGGGCGTATGCGACGGGCGCGCCGGCCGGGCGGCGATAGCCGTCGTCGGGGTCGTACGTGTAGTTGGTGCCCGCCAGCGCGCTGGCGTCGCCGGTGCCATTGCCGGCGCCGTTGCCGTTGGAGCCGCTCAGGTGGGCGTTGAGCTCGGCGTAGTCCTCGTCCAGCGCGCCCCGGGCGTCGCCGGCGGCGGTCCGCTCGGCCTGGACGACCTCCTGATGGGTCTGCACGCGGTTCCACAGGACGGTGAACTTGCGCGGGCTGCCCTTCAGGACCTGCACGGGGAGGACGGCGCCGCGCTCGGGCCACTTCTCGAGCGGTACCTCCGGATCGGTCCCCACCACCGTGATGTTGTGGATGCCGGTGGCGGTGATGGTCAGCTTGAGCCGGGCGCGGGCCGACCGGCCCTCCTGCGTCGGGCGCGCCGTGATCTCCTCGACGACGGCGGTGCCGTGCACATACAGGCGGACCCGGTTGCGGTTGTTGACAACCATGATCATGACCGGGCCGGCCGCGGCCACGATCACGCCGAGCGCGATCACGAGCGCATTGGCCATGCCCAGCCCGCAAAAGGCCAGAAAACCGCCGACCACGATCAGCAGCAGAATGACCAGGTTCCGGCTGTCGTTCGATGACGAGCCTTTGCTGGACGCCAAAGTCGACCTCCCCAGACGACTGACATCAGGCTATGCCTGATCATCGCGGAAACAAAAGTCTCCGGCACCCGGGCGAGGCGTGAATGGCAGGGGGTCTATGTCTCCGGTTCGGCGATCTGGTCCGGTCGCTTGGGAGCGTATCGGCCGACGTATTCCTGGCCCGTGAGCTGCTGGATCGCGTTCATGAGCTTCAGCGTGACCTCGCGCAGGGCCCGGCTGTCGACCTCGCCGCCGCCCTGCCACTGGCTCAGGTCGAGCGGCTCGCCGATGCGCACCTCGACCTTGGGGCCGAGCTTCGGCAGCGACCGGCCGACCGGCATGACCTGGTCGAACCCCATCAGGCCGACCGGGATGATCGGGGCCGGGGCGTCCAGGGCGAGCTTCGCCACGCCGGGCCGGCCGCGGTAGAGCCGGCCGTCCGTCGAACGGGTGCCCTCCGGGAAGATGCCGAGGACGTGCCCGGCCCGCAGGATCGGCAGCGCGGCGTCGAGGGCGAGCAGGCTGGCCCGGCCGCCGGAGCGGTCGACGGGGATCTGGTTCAGCCCGTACATGATGTTGCGCAGCGCCAGGCCCCGCAGTCCCGGGCCGCGGAAGTACTGATCCTTGGCCAGGAAGTAGACGTTGCGGGGCGAGATCGCGCCCATCATCACCGAGTCGAGGACCGACTGGTGATTGCTGGCCAGAATCGCCGGACCGGTCTTGGGCACGTTGTCCAGGCCGATGATCCTCGGGTGCCAGAGGAGCCGGACCGTTGGTGCGATCGTCATCTTGCCGACCGCATAGAGCGCGGACAAATGCCCTCCACCAGGCTCGACTCAACGCTGCCGCACACTCTAACGGCCGCTCACGGCGGTGGCAGCGGGGCGGCCCACAAGGTGGGCAACACCACCCAGGGGCCTAGGAGGCGACGAGGACGAGCGCGGTGGCGGCCAGGCCCAGGCCGGCCAGCTGCACCGGGCGGAGGCGTTCGCGGTCGACGAGCATGGCCAGCAGGACGGTCGAGACCGGATACAGGGACGCGATGGGCGCGATGATGCTCAGGTCGCCGCGGGGCACGGCCAGGACGTAGAGGGCGTTGGCGGACATGTCGAGGACGCCGGCGGCCAGGAGCCAGGTGCGGGCCGATCCGGTCGCGCGGGCCGCGCCCCGGCGCAGGCGGTGGAGCAGGAGCGGGGTGCCGAGGACCACCGCGGCCCCCTGCGCGCCCGCGATCGGCCACAGGCCCGCCGTGCCGCCGCTCTGGTTGCCGGCCTGGGCCAGGCAGGTGAAGAACAGGCCGAACGCCACGCCCGAGAGCATGGCCAGGCCGAGCAGCTTGCCGGTCACCTTCGAACCGGTGCCGCCGGCCGCGCTGACCAGTCCGATTGAGGCGATCGCGCAGGCGGCGCCGACCAGGGGCAGGGTGCCGGGGCGCTCGCCGGCGGCCAGGCCGAACACGACCGGGATCAGGGCCGAGGCGACGGCGCTGATCGGGGCGACGATCGCCATCGCGCCGCCGGCCAGGGCGCGATAGAAGACGATCATGCCGAGCGTGCCCAGGAGGCCGGCCGCGGCACCCCAGGCCAGCGCGTGGCCGGAGAAGGTGCTGGGGATCAGCAGCAGGTAGACGGCGAGCAGGGGGATGCTGGCGGCCTTGGAGAGGACCACGACCAGCAGGGAGTCGGCGCGCTGGCTGGCCTTGCCGCCGGAGAAGTCGCCGACACCCCAGACCAGGCCCGACAGCGCGGCGAGGACCAGGCCGATCATGCGACGCGCTCGACGGTCACGGAGTCGGCGTTGAGCAGGGCGACCAGGTGGTCGGTGGCCGGCCGCAGGTCGATGTCGAGGCCCTCGAGCAGGAACACGGCCGACGTCGTCGCGTCGGTGAGCGCGGTGCGGCGGCCCTGGCGCCAGTTCCAGCGGCGGCAGGTCACGGCCACGTCGTCGCGCCAGATGACCTCGCCCGGCTCCGGGGTCTCGACGGCCGGCTCGCCGTCCTTCACGGTGTCGAAGGGCTCGTCGCCGGTCGCGCGGATCAGCCGCTCGGTGCCGACCAGGGCGGCGCGGTCCTCGCCGCCGATGGGAACGGCGAAGCGGATGCTCACCGCGTTGTAGGCGTCGACGATCCGGTTGACCGACGGGATGTCGCCCTTGGCCGCCCGCTTCCGTAGCGCCTCAGCCGAGCATGGGGTGCGCTGGGGCTTGGCGCCGAAGCCGCGGTAGACGTCGCGCCAGGCCTCCAGGTGCGGGTGCGGCGCGCTCAGGTCGCCCGCGGCCGCGACGGCGTCGTGGAGCAGGGCGGGGTCGCCCGGGCCGTTGCGCAGCCCGTCGGCGAGGACCGCGAACACGGTAGCCTCGTGCCCCACGGAACGGCACAGGTCGAGCACGGCATCGGCAACGGCGAACATGCGATAGTCGTACCATAATAATGACCGCAGGGGAAAATATGTTGACCGAGCGGGATGCCCAGGTCGCCATCGCCCGGCACGTGAAAAGCCTGCGACAGGGGCGTAAGTGGTCCCTCGACGAGCTGGCCAGCCGCTCCGGTGTGAGCAAGGGCATGCTCGTGCAGATCGAGGGCGCCCGCACCAACCCGAGCATCGGCACGCTGTGCCGGGTCGCCGAGTCCTTCGGCGTGAGCGTCGGGCGGCTCCTGGAGGCCGAGCCGGAGCCGGTGGTGAAGATCGTCGGCGCGGACGAGCCGGCGGTGCTGTGGCGGGGGCCGGACGGCGGGACCGGGCGGCTGCTGCGGGGCGTCAACGATCCCGCGTTCGTGGAGGTCTGGGAGTGGCGGATGGCGCCGGGCGAGGAGCACGACTCGGGTGACCACACCCCGAGGACCCGGGAGATCATCCACGTCCGGGCGGGCTCGCTGACATTGACGCTGGACGGGGTCGACTACCAGGTGCGGCGGCAGGAGACCATCGACTTCCAGGCCGACCGCCCGCACCGCTACCGGAATCCGGGTGCGGTGGAGGCGGTCATGACCATGGTCGTCGTGATGCCGGCCGGTGAGAGGGACCGGCGCCGTTGAGCAAGGGTGTTCGCGCGGAGCCTTAGTAAATAGTAAAGAAACCTTGACATTAATTTCCGGTGCCTGGACCGTGGGGGACACGTCGACGCCCATCGACGTCACCCCCTTTTGGAGCGTCCATGCGTCCACGCCACATCGCCCTGCTCTCGGGCACCGGCGCGGCGGCCCTGACCCTGGCCGGGGTCATGATCGCGCTGCCCGCGTCCGCCGCCGAGCTGATCGCCAACCCCGGGTTCGAGACGGGCTCCGCGTCCAACTGGACCTGTGAGTCCGCGTCCGTGACCTCCGGAGCCGCCCACTCCGGCAGCTACAAACTCTCCGGCACGCCCGGTGGCACGACGGCTCAATGCACGCAGGTGGTTTCGGTCCAGCCGAACACGAAGTACACCCTCTCGGGCTGGGTCAATGGCTCCTATGTCTTCATCGGCGTGACCGGTGGCGTCGAGGCCAGCACGTGGACGCCGGGCACGAACGGCGGCTACTCGCAGCTCTCCGTCCCGTTCACGACGGCCGCGGGGCAGACCACGGCGACCGTGTTCGTCCACGGCTGGTACGGGCAGCCCGCCTACACCGCCGACGACTTCTCGATCAACGGCCCGGGCGGGCTGCCGACGACCCTCGAACCGACCACGCCGTCGAAGTCGCCCTCCAAGTCGCCGTCGGCCTCGCCCTCGGTGTCGGTGTCGCCGTCCAAGTCGCCGTCGACCTCGCCTTCGCCGTCGACCTCGACGCCGACCGGGCCGCTGCCCAAGCACTTCCTGACCGGGTACTGGCAGAACTTCGTCAACCCGGCCACGCCGCTGCGGCTGCGGGACGTGCCGAGCGAATACGACCTGATCGACGTGGCGTTCGCGGAGGCCGGCTCGGCACCCGGCGCGCTCACGTTCGCGGCCGACTCCGGCCTGTCCAGCGCGCTCGGCGGCTACTCCGACGCCGACCTGAAGGCCGACATCGCCACCCTGCACTCGCGGGGCAAGAAGGTCATCCTCTCGGTCGGCGGCGAGACCGGCCGGGTCAGCGTCGGCGACTCGGCCTCGGCCACGAACTTCGCCAACAGCGCCTACTCGCTGATGCAGTCGTACGGCTTCGACGGCGTCGACATCGACCTCGAGAACGGCCTCAACCCGACGTACATGGCGCAGGCGCTGCGGTCACTGCGGACCAAGGCCGGCGCGAACCTCATCATCACGATGGCGCCGCAGACGATCGACATGCAGTCCACGGGCAGCGGCTACTTCGCCCTGGCCCTGTCGATCAAGGACATCCTGACGGTCGTCTACACGCAGTACTACAACTCCGGCGCCATGCTCGGCTGCGACCAGATGCAGGCCTACTCCCAGGGCACGGTCAACTTCATCACCGCTCTGGCCTGCATCCAGCTGGAGAACGGCCTGCGCCCCGACCAGGTCGCCCTCGGGCTCCCGGCCGGCACCGGCGCCGCCGGCGGTGGCGTCGTCTCCCCGTCGGTGGTCAACCAGGCCCTGGACTGCCTGGCCGTGGGCACGAACTGCGGAACTTTCAAGCCCCCGCACACCTACCCGGGCATCCGCGGCGCCATGACCTGGTCGATCAACTGGGACGTGAAGAACGGCAACGGCTTCGCCAAGACGGTCAAGCCGCACCTGGCCACACTGCCGTAGCGAGACCTTCCTCCACCAACAGGCGGCCCCGGTCGGGTCGGGTGTTCCCAGCACCCGACCGGCCGGGGCCGTTGGTGCGTCAGTCGCGGTTGACGATCGAGGCCCGGATGTTCTGCATCGCGTCGGAGGCGGCGTCGGTGGACTTGCCGGCGAAGACGGCGATGGCGATCACGCCGTGGTCGGCCCAGCCGCAGACGGTTGCCGCCTTGCCCTCGAAGCGGGACGTGGCGCAGCGCTTCTCGCCCCCGAAGACGCCCGGGTCGACCTCCCGCACGTTCGAGACCGGGATCTTGGCGCCGAGCTTGCGGAGGCTGGCGTCGAGGTCACGGGCCGGGTCGGTGATGAACCTCGTGGCGCCGAACACGACGATCTTCGCGCGCCCGTCGGCGGTGTCCTGGTAGGCGACCGTGAAGCCGTCCTCGTCCAGGTGGTCGGAGGTCAGGGCGGTCTGCAGCTGCTCGGCGGTCTTCTTCGTGGCCGCGTCGTTCAGCTTGGTCAGGCCGGTGACGCCGGCGTCCACGTTCACCGACGCCGGGTACTGCACCCACCACGGCCGGGCCCACGCGTAGGAGCCGCCGCAGCAGCCCGCGCACAGGACCAGCAGGAACAGCATCACCCACGGCCACTTGCGACGGCGGCGGCGGTACTGCGGCGGAGGCGGGAACGGCCCCGGGCGGTACCCGGGCGGGAGAGGGCCATATCCCGGTGGGACCACAGGGACGTACTGGATTTTGGGCGGCTTCTCCCGTTTCTCCCGCCGCGGCGGTGCGGGCGGCGGCAGCGGCGGAGCCTCCGGAACGGCCGGCAGCTCGCGGGTGCGCGGCTGGGAACGGGTCTCTATGGGTTCAGGGACGTCGAGCGTGTCCTCCCAGTTGCGGCGCCGGCGGGACCCGCCCGGCGGCACCTTGGCGGAGCCGACCCACGTGGGGGAGGCCGGCTGCCGCTGGGTCGGCGACTCGTCCGGCGGTTGTGTCACAACTTGAAGGCTAATGACCCCGTGCACGCCGCGCAGAGTTCGCCCGTGCGCCGTAACGTCGCAAGGGTGCTGGGTCTACCTGATCACGTGACCGCGTGCCTGTTCGATCTCGATGGTGTGCTGACGCCCACGGCGGTCATCCACAACAAGGCCTGGACCGCGATGTTCAACGAGTTCCTCAAGGCCAAGGGCCAGCCGGAGTTCGACCCGGTCCACGACTACAACTCCTACGTCGACGGCAAGCCCCGCGAGGCCGGCGTCCGCGACTTTCTCGCGTCCCGGGGCATCACACTGCCGGAAGGTACCCCCGATGACCCGCCGGAGGCCGAGACCATCTGGGGACTGGGCAACCGCAAGAACGTGCGGGTGCTCGGGCTGCTCGCCGAGGGCGGGCTGGAGCCGTATCCCACGTCCCTGACCTATCTGCGCAAGGCCCGGGCGGCCGGACTGCGCACCGCGGTGGTCAGCTCCAGCGCCAACACGCTGCAGGTGATCACCTCGACCGGGCTCGACCAGTATCTGGAGACCCGGGTCGACGGGCTGACCATCCGGGAGCGGGGGCTGAAGGGCAAGCCGGCCCCGGACACGTTCCTGGAGGCCGCGCGGGAGCTGGGGGTCGAGCCGGCGAACGCGGCCGTGTTCGAGGACGCCCTGGCCGGGGTGGCCGCCGGGCGGGCCGGTGGGTTCTATGTCGTGGGTGTCGACCGGGTCGGGGGCCATCAGGCCGCGGACCTGGCCCGCGACGGCGCCGATCATGTTGTGGCGGACCTGGGGGAGCTGTTGTGAGCGTATTTCCGGTCGAGCCGTGGGCTGTGCGCGAGACCAGCCTCGACGTCGACACGCTGGGGCAGACCGAGTCCCTGTTCTCCCTGTCCAACGGGCACATCGGCCTGCGCGGCAACCTTGACGAAGGGGAGCCGTTCGGGCTGCCCGGGACCTACCTCAACTCCTTCTTCGAGGAGCGCCCGCTGCCCTACGCAGAGGCCGGCTACGGCTTCCCGGAGGAGGGCCAGACGATCCTCAACGTGACCAACGGCAAGGTGTTCCGGCTGCTGGTCGACGACGAGCCGTTCGACGTGCGCTACGGCCGGCTGCACGCCCACGAGCGGGTGCTGGACCTGCGGGCGGGGACGCTGCGACGCGACGTCGAGTGGTCCTCACCGGCCGGGCAGCGGATCAAGGTGCGGACCGTGCGGCTGGTGTCGCTGGAGCAGCGGTCGGTGGCCGCGTTCGTGTACGAGGTCGAGCCGGTGGACCAGCCGGCCCGGGTCATCGTGCAGTCCGAGCTGGTCGCCAACGAGGACGTGCCGACGCCGAGCAAGGATCCGCGGGTCGCGGCCGCGCTCGGGCACGCGCTGACCGCCGAGGGGCACTACGCCAACGGGCTCGACGCCCAGCTGCTGCACCGCACCAACGCCAGCGCGCTGCGGCTCGGGGCCGAGATGGACCACGAGGTCGAGGCGCCGGTGCCGGTGCGCACGCACACCGAAAGCACCGGGGACTGGGCCCGCACGACTGTCGCCTGCGAGCTGCAGCCCGGGCAGAAGCTGCGGATCGTGAAGTACCTCGCCTACGGCTGGTCCAGCCAGCGCTCCCGGCAGGCCATCCGCGACCAGGTCCACGGCGCGATCGCGGGCGCCCGGCTCGGGGGCTGGGACGGGCTGGTGAAGGCCCAGCGGACCTACCTGGACCAGTTCTGGGCCCAGGCCGACGTGGAGGTCGACGGCGACGCCGAGATCCAGCAGGCGGTCCGGTTCGCGCTGTTCCACCTCATGCAGGCCGGTGCCCGCGCCGAGGCCCGCCCGATCGCCGCGAAGGGGCTCACCGGCCGCGGCTACGACGGGCACGTCTTCTGGGACACCGAGAGCTTCGTGCTGCCGGTGCTGACATACACGCACCCGCAGGTGGCACGGGACGGGCTGCGGTGGCGGCACGACACGCTCGACCTGGCCCGGGACCGGGCGAAGCAGCTCGGCCTCAAGGGCGCGACGTTCCCGTGGCGGACCGTGCGCGGGCAGGAGTGCTCGGCCTACTGGCCGGCCGGGACCGCGGGCTTCCACGTGAACGCCGACATCGCGGCGGCCGTGGTCCGCTACGTCCAGGCCACCGGCGACACCCAGTTCGAGCTCGACCACGGCCTGGAGCTGCTGGTCGAGACGGCGCGGCTGTGGCGCTCGCTGGGCCACCACGACCGGCACGGCGTGTTTCACATCGACGGGGTGACGGGGCCGGACGAATACTCCGCGATCGCCGACGACAACATCTACACCAACCTGATGGCCCAGCTGAACCTGCGCTCGGCCGCCGACGCCGCCGAGCGGCACCCGGAGAAGGCCCGCGAGTTCGGGGTCGACGACGAGGAGGTGTCGTCCTGGCGCGACGCGGCCGCGCGGGTGCACCTGCCGTACGACCGGGAGCTGGGCGTGCACCAGCAGTCGGCCAACTTCACGCTGCACCAGGAGTGGGACTTCGCCGGCACGCCGTCCGACCACTACCCGCTGCTGCTGCACTACCCCTACTTCGACCTCTACCGCCGCCAGGTGATCAAGCAGGCCGACCTCGTCCTGGCGATGCACTGGCGCGGCGACGCGTTCACGCCGGAGGAGAAGGCCCGCAACTTCCACTACTACGACGAGCGCACCGTCCGGGACTCCTCGCTGTCGGCCTGCACGCAGGCGGTCATGGCGGCCGAGGTCGGGCACACCGAGCTGGCCTACGACTACCTGGGCGAGGCGGCCTTCGTCGACCTGTACGACCTGCAGCACAACGCCGGGGACGGCCTGCACATGGCGTCGCTGGCCGGCACCTGGCTGGCGATCGTGGCCGGCTTCGGCGGCATGCGGGACTACGGCGGCGAGCTGTCGTTCGTGCCGCGGCTGCCGTCGCGGATGAACAAGCTCAAGTTTGCCGTGACCATCCACGGCGACGTCCTGCGGGTCACGGTCGAGCACGGCCACGCCACCTACACGGTCGACCAGGGCGAGATCGTCCTGCGCCACCACGGCGAGGAGGTCACCGTGAAGGCCGGCGCGCCGGTCACCCGGGACATCCCGAAGCCGCATCCGGGCACGCCGGCCCCGGTCCAACCACGTGGGCGGGCACCCCACCGGCGGGAGCGTGAGGTGCAGGTTCCGGGTTAAGGTGGTGGGGTAGGTACTCTGGTATTCCGTGGCCAGTGTGACGAGCGTCTTCCCGCAACTCGAGCGACTGCTGCCCCGGATCAGCAAGCCGATCCAATACGTCGGCGGTGAGCTGGGCGCGGTCGTCAAGGACTGGGACGCCGTCACCGTGCGCTGGGCGCTGTCCTACCCCGACGCCTATGAGGTCGGCCTGCCCAACCAGGGCGTACAGATCCTCTACGAGGTGCTCAACGAGCAGCCCGACGTGCTCGCCGAGCGCACCTATGCGGTCTGGCCGGACCTCGAAAAGCTGATGCGCGAAGAGGGGGTACCGCAGTTCACGGTGGACGCGCACCGGCCGGTGACCGCGTTCGACCTGTTCGGCGTCTCCTTCTCCACCGAGCTGGGCTACACCAACCTGCTCACCATGCTCGACCTGGCCGGCATCCCGCTCGACGCGTCCGCGCGGGATGACCGGCACCCGATCGTGATCGCCGGCGGCCACGCGGCCTTCAACCCGGAGCCGATCGCCGACTTCATCGACGCCGCCGTGCTCGGCGACGGCGAGGAGGCGGTCCTGGAGATCACGGCGATCGTCCGGGCCTGGAAGGCCGAGGGCGAGCCCGGCGGCCGCGACGAGCTGCTGCTGCGCCTGGCCCGCACCGAGTCGGTGTATGTCCCGCGCTTCTACGACGTCGACTACCTGCCCGACGGCCGCATCCAGCGGATCGTGCCCAACCGGGCCGACGTGCCGTTCCGGGTGCACAAGCGCACCACGATGGACCTCGACGCGTGGCCCTACCCGAAACGGCCCCTGGTCCCGCTGGCCGAGACGGTGCACGAGCGCTACGCGGTGGAGATCTTCCGCGGCTGTACGCGCGGGTGCCGCTTCTGCCAGGCCGGCATGATCACGCGGCCGGTGCGGGAGCGCAGCATCACCACCGTGGGGCAGATGGTCAAGGAGGGGCTGGAGTACTCCGGCTTCCACGAGGTCGGGCTGCTCTCGCTGTCCTCGGCCGACCACTCCGAGATCGGCGACATGTGCTCGGGCCTCGCACAGCAGTACGAGGGCACCAACGTGTCGCTGTCGCTGCCCTCGACCCGCGTGGACGCCTTCAACGTCACCCTCGCCCAGGAGCTCTCCCGCAACGGGCGGCGCACCGGCCTCACCTTCGCGCCCGAGGGCGGCTCCGAGCGGATCCGCCAGGTGATCAACAAGATGGTCACCGAGGAAGACCTGATCCGGACCGTCGTCACGGCCTACTCCAACGGCTGGCGGCAGGTGAAGCTCTACTTCATGTGCGGTCTGCCCACCGAGACGGACGACGATGTCCTGCAGATCGCCAAGCTCGCCCACGAGGTCATCAAGGCCGGGCGGGCGGCCACGGGGTCGCGGGACATCCGCTGCACCGTGTCCATCGGCGGGTTCGTGCCGAAGCCGCACACGCCGTTCCAGTGGGCGTCGATGGAGGAGCCGGAGGTCATCGACCGGCGGCTCAAGGCGCTCAAGGAGGCCATCAACTCGGACCGCTCGGTGGGCAAGGCGATCGGGTACCGGTACCACGACGGCGAGCCCTCGCAGGTCGAAGGCCTGCTCAGCCGGGGCGACCGGCGGGTCGGCGCGGTGATCCGGCGGGTCTGGGAGGACGGCGGGCGCTTCGACGGCTGGTCCGAGCACTTCTCCTACCGGCGCTGGGTCGAGGCCGCGGCCGCGGTGCTGCCGGCCTACGGCGTGGACCTGGCCTGGTACACCACCCGCGAGCGTGAGCAGGTCGAGGTCCTGCCCTGGGACCACCTCGACTCCGGGCTCGACAAGGACTGGCTCTGGCAGGACTGGCAGGACGCCATGACCGGCTACGAGCAGGACGACTGCCGGTGGACGCCGTGCTTCGACTGCGGTGTCTGCCCCAGCCAGGACACCGAGATCCAGATCGGTCCGACCGGGCGGAAGCTCCTTCCGCTCACCCCGGTCGGCGGGCTGCGGGTGCCGGGCGCGGCCAGTGCGGGGGCCCACCAGCATGGCTAAGCGGCAGCCGGAGGGCAATCAGGAGCCGGTGGTCCAGCGGATCCGGCTGCGGTATGCCAAACGCGGGCCGCTGCGCTTCACATCACACCGTGACTTCGCTCGCGCGTTCGAGCGGGCGATCCTGCGGGCCAACGTGCCGATCGCATACTCGCAGGGCTTCACCCCGCACCCGAAGGTCTCCTACGCCTCCGCCGCGCCGACGGGGGTGTCCAGCGAGGCCGAATACCTGGAGATCGGCCTGCGGGCCGTGGTCGACCCGGCCGAGCTGTGCCGGGCCCTCGACGCGGCCCTCTCACCGGGACTCGACGTGCTGGAGGCGGTCGAGTCGCCGCTCAACGGCGGGGGCAGCCTGGCCGACCGGATCGACGCGTCGAGCTGGCGCATCGAGCTGCCGGGCCTGTCCGGCGAGGAGGTCGCCGGCGCCGTCCGGACCTTCCTCGACGCGCCCGAGGTGCTGGTCGAGCGCCTCACGAAGCAGGGCCGCCGGACCTTCGACACGCGCGGCGCGGTGGTCCGGCTCGAGGCCTCTGATCTTGAGATTCTGTCGGATTTCGCTTCCGGTGACCTACCTTCCGAGGTCACCGACATACCGTGTGCGATACTCGACCTTGTCGTGCGGCAGGTGACCCCGACCGTTCGACCCGACGATGTGCTGTCCGGTCTGCGCGTTGTGGCCGACCTGGAGCCGCCGGTTCCGCCCCGTGCGACCCGACTGGCTCAGGGAGTGTTGACCGAGCAGGGCGACCTCGTCGATCCGCTCGCCATGTCCGGCGAGGTGGATCGAACGGCGGCCGTCGTTGGGACTTCGTCGCAGTAGACGACGGGCGTTTCGCCAGGTGGCGGGGCGCCGGTGGTCAGGCGCGAGGTTGGCAGACTTTCGGCGGATCGTCCGCGTGAGCGGATACCTCCGCCGGCACAACATATATTGCGGTGCCCCCGTGTGGCTGCGTTGCTACGCGCCCGGGAGCACCAGAACTGGAGAACGTCCGCATGTTCGACAACGAGTCGGCGAGCGGCGAGACCACCGGCGAAGAGCCGGTGGCTGCTGCCGCAGCCAGCGAAGACGAGACCACCGCACCCGTGCGGCGCACGCGCCGCCGGACCACCAAGGCCGCCGCCGAGGCGCCGGCCGCCGAGGAGCAACCGGCCGAGCCTCCGGCCGAAGAGCCGGCTCCAACCACCACCCGCCGCCGGCGGAAGGTGACGCCGGCCGCCGAAAGCCCTGAAAGCGGCGAGTCCGGACAGCAGGCACTTCCGCTGGACGAACCGCCCGCACCGGTCAAGGCCACCCGGACCCGGCGTAGCCGGGCCAAGGTCCTCGAGCCCGAGCCGGTGATCGAGCCGGAGCCGCTGCCCGTCGCGGAGGCCGAGGAAGAAGAGCCGCTGGCCGAGGAGTTCGCGGCCGAGGAGGCCGAGGCCGACTCCGACACGCCCGAGGAGCTCGAGCCCCTGGTCGTAGAGGAAGAGGAGCCGCCGCCGGCCCGCCGCGGCCGCCGCGCCGCCCCCGTGCAGCTGCTGTTCATGCCGCCCAGCGAGCAGGTCGCACCCCTGCGGGCCGAACGCGCCCCGATTGCCGAGCGCGCCCCGTTCGCCGAACGTGCCCCGATCACCGAGCGGGCCACCGAAGACGAGGACGTCGCCGAGGAGGAGCCGGTCAGCCGGGGCCGCCGGCGGCGCCGGGGCCGGGCCGCGGCCGAGGACGCCGTGGCCGAGGCGCCGGTCGAGGCCGTCGAGGCGGCCGTGGAGACCGACGACGAGGCCGAGACCGACGAGGACGACGACGAGGACGGCTTCGACGCCAGCGGCCGACGCCGCCGCCGGCGGGGCCGCCGCGGCCGGGGCCGCGGCCGGGGCACCGCCGGTGACGAGTTCGACGAGGGCGAGCCCGGCGCCGAGGCCGAGGGCGAGGAGGCCGCCGGCGACGACGAGCCCGAGGCCGTGGCCGACGAGGAGGGCGAGGACGACGGCGAGGGCCTGACCCGCCGCCGGCGCCGGCGGCGGCGCAAGGGCGCCGCCGACACCGAGGTCGGCGACGACCCGCACGTGGTCGTCAAGATCCGGGAGCCGCGGGCCACCACCACCACGCGCGACCGCGACGAGGTCCAGGGCGTCTCCGGCTCGACCCGGCTGGAGGCCAAGCGCCAGCGCCGCCGGGACGGCCGCGAGCAGCGCCGCACCCGCCCGCCGATCCTCAGCGAGAGCGAGTTCCTGGCCCGCCGCGAGGCCGTCGACCGCACCATGGTCATCCGGCAGAAGAACGACCGCACGCAGATCGCCGTGCTCGAGGACAAGGTGCTGGTCGAGCACTACGTCACCCGGGCGTCGTCGAGCTCGATGGTCGGCAACGTCTACCTCGGCCGGGTCCAGAACGTGCTGCCCAGCATGGAGGCCGCGTTCGTCGACATCGGCCGCGGCCGCAACGCCGTGCTCTACGCCGGTGAGGTCAACTGGGACGCCACCGGGCTGGACGGGCGGGGCCGCACCATCGAGCAGGCGCTGAAGTCCGGCGACTCGGTGCTCGTGCAGGTCACCAAGGACCCCATCGGCACCAAGGGGGCCCGGCTCACCAGCCACATCGCGCTGTCCGGGCGGCACCTGGTCTACGTGCCGCACGGCAACGCCTCCGGCATCAGCCGCAAGCTCTCCGACGTGGAGCGCAAGCGCCTCCGCGACGTGCTCAAGAACCTCGTGCCCGACGGCGCCGGCGTGATCGTGCGCACCGCGGCCGAGGGTGCCTCCGAGGACGACCTCGAGCGCGACGTCACGCGGCTGCAGGCGCAGTGGGAGGCAATCCAGGAGAAGTCCCGCGGCAGCAGCGCCCCGGCCCCGCTCTACGAGGAGCCCGAGCTCGTCGTGCGGGTGGTCCGGGACCTGTTCAACGAGGACTTCCGCGAGCTGGTCATCCAGGGCACCGACGCCTACGAGTCGGTCGCGCCCTACCTGTCGCACGTCTCGCCCGACCTGGTCGACCGGGTCCGGCGCTACACCGGCATCGGCGACGTCTTCGCCGACCTGCGCATCGACGAGCAGCTGATCAAGGCGCTGGACCGGCGGGTCTTCCTGCCCTCCGGCGGCAGCCTGGTCATCGACCGCACCGAGGCCATGACCGTCGTGGACGTCAACACCGGCAAGTACACCGGGGCCGGCGGCAACCTCGAGGAGACGGTCACCCGCAACAACCTCGAGGCGGCCGAGGAGATCGTGCACCAGCTCCGGCTGCGCGACCTCGGCGGCATCATCGTCATCGACTTCATCGACATGGTCCTGGAGTCCAACCGCGATCTGGTGCTGCGCCGGCTGACCGAGTGCCTGGGCCGGGACCGGACCAAGCACCAGGTCACCGAGATCACCTCGCTCGGCCTGGTCCAGATGACCCGCAAGCGGGTCGGGCAGGGCCTCCTCGAAGCCTTCAGCGAGACCTGTGAGGTCTGCAAGGGCCGCGGCCTGATCATCCACACCGAGCCGATCCCGGAGAAGCGGGGCGGCGGCGGTGGGGGTGGCGGCAACGGCGGCGGTGGCAACGGCGGGGGCGGGCACAACCACGCGGTGGCCAAGGTCGCCTCGGCCACGTCCGCGCCCGGCGTCAGCAGCGGCGTGGAGGAGGCCGACGCGCCCGCGCCGCGCAGCCGCCGCCGGGGCCGGCGCGGGGCCACCGCGGTCGCCGAGGAGGAGACGGCCGAGGCCGCGACCGCCGAGCCGGCCGAGGAGGACGAGGGGTTCACCCCCATCGCCTCCGAGGACGATCCGGACAACGTCGAGGACGAGGACGAAGAGGGCAACGGCAACGGGGCCCGCCGCCGCACTCGCCGGGGTGGCGTTCGCCGCCGGACCCGGCCCTGATTTGGGGAGTGCGCCATGCGTGGCGTACTCTCTTCAAAGCGCACTTTTGTGCGCGGGGTCTTTCGCGTGCCTGTAGAGCTTTGGGGTGCGCGGTGCCGACCGACCAGCCCGCCAGAGCTACGACAGGAGTCCGCGTCCCATGTACGCGATCGTCAAGACCGGCGGCAAGCAGTACAAGGTCGCCGAGGGCGATGTGATCGAGGTCGAGAAGCTCGCGGGCGAGCCGGGCGATGCGCTGACGCTCTCCGCTGTCCTGCTTGTCGACGGCGATGACCTCATCACCGACGCGGCCAAGCTTGCCGGCTCCGCGGTGACCGCAGAGGTCGTCGCGCACACCAAGGGTCCGAAGATCCGGATCCACAAGTTCAAGAACAAGACCGGCTACCACAAGCGCCAGGGTCACCGCCAGCCGCTGACCCAGGTGAAGGTCACCGGCATCTCCACCGGGAAGTAGGGCAAGCGCGATGGCACACAAAAAGGGTGCGTCCAGCTCGCGAAACGGGCGCGACTCCGCCGCCCAGCGGCTCGGCGTGAAGCGGTTCGGTGGCCAGCTGGTCAACGCCGGCGAGATCATCATCCGCCAGCGCGGCACCAAGTTCCACCCGGGCGACCTGGTCGGCCGCGGTGGCGACGACACGCTGTTCGCACTGGCGCCGGGTCACGTGACCTTCGGCACCAAGCGCGGCCGCAAGACGGTCAGCATCACACCGCCGACGGTTTCCGCGTCGGCCGAGGGCTGATTCAGTAGCTTTTCGCGGCGGGCAGGGCATGAAAGTGCCTCGCCCGCCGTTGCTGTTTCTCGGGCCTTGCTTTTGCGGGCCGTCAGGGCCCGCTTGTTCTGACCGCATTTATCGCGGATCTGGCAGGGAGGCGCCCCAGCGCCGACCGGTGTCTGGCGGGAGCAACGGTCGCGCCCACGGCGCGCCCGAGCCATGGTTCTTTGCATTTGAAGGGTGTTTGCTGTGACTTCGTTCGTTGACCGGGCCGTGCTGCATGTGAAGGCCGGCGACGGCGGGCACGGCTGTGTATCCATTCACCGAGAGAAGTTCAAGCCTTTCGGTGGACCTGACGGCGGCGACGGGGGGCATGGGGGCAGCGTGACGCTCGTCGTCGATCCCGGAGTACACACGCTGCTTGATTTTCACTTCCACCCGCACCAGAAGGCGCCCAAGGGTGCCGGGGGAGCCGGGAACGACCGGGACGGGGCCAACGGCGCCACGCTCGAGCTGAGGGTGCCCGACGGCACCGTCGTGCAGAGCATGGACGGTGAGGTGCTCGCCGACCTTGTGGGCGCCGGGACGAAGTTCGAGCTCGCCCGCGGCGGGCGCGGCGGGCGCGGGAACGCCTCCCTCGCGAACACCAAGCGCAAGGCCCCCGGCTTCGCCGAGCTCGGCGAGCCCGGCGAGGAGATCGACGTCGTGCTCGAGCTCAAGAGCGTCGCCGACGTCGGGCTCGTGGGGTTTCCGTCGGCCGGGAAGTCGTCGCTGATCGCGGCCATCTCCGCGGCCCGGCCCAAGATCGCCGACTACCCGTTCACGACGCTCGTGCCCAACCTCGGGGTCGTGCAGGCCGGTGACGAGACGTTCACCGTCGCCGACGTGCCCGGGCTCATCCCCGGCGCGGCCACCGGCAAGGGGCTGGGGCTGGAGTTCCTCCGGCACATCGAGCGCACCTCGGTCCTGGCCCACATCGTCGACACGGCGGCCCTGGAGACCGAGCGGGACCCGGTGTCGGACATCGACGCGATCGAGGCGGAGCTCAGCGCGTACGGGGGGCTGGAGGACCGGCCGCGGCTCGTCGTGCTGAACAAGATCGACGTGCCCGACGGGCGGGACCTGGCCGAGATCATGCGGCCCGAGCTGGAGGCCCGCGGCTACACCGTGCACCTGGTCAGCGCCGTCTCCCACGAAGGCCTGCGGGAGCTGACGTTCGCCCTGGCCGGGCTGGTCAAGGAGCACCGGCTGGCCACTCCCGCGCCGGAGCGGACCCGGATCGTGATCCGGCCCGTCGCCGTCGACGACAGCGGCTTCACCATCGACCGCGACGACGAGGGCGTGTTCGTGGTCCACGGCGGCGCCCCCGAGCGCTGGGTACGCCAGACGAACTTCGACAACGACGAGGCCGTCGGGTATCTTGCCGACCGCCTCGCCCGCCTCGGCGTCGAAACGGCGCTCAAGAAGGCGGGAGCGCAGCCCGGCGACCCCGTTCGCATTGGCCCTCGTGAATTCGACTGGCAGCCGAACCAGTTCGGCGAGGAGGAGTACGTGCCCGGCAACCGGGGCACTGACCACCGCGTCGAAGACCCCAACCAGCGCATCCGGGCGATCGACCGCAAGGCCATGCGGGCCGCGCGGCGCCGCCCGTATGAGGAACTTTCCGCCGCAGAGCCGGCCGGCAACGACGATTTTTGATCCGTCGCGCAACGCGAATTGCCTGGTAAGGGAAACATCCGGGAAATTTAGGGTGCGTACCGTCGGTCCATGTTGATCGAGCAACGTCCATCGGGCGACTCGGAGGTGATCGCGCTCGTCGTCGACCAGCAGGTCGAGCTGCGGGCGCGGGACGGTGGCCGGGAGGGCCACGTGTACGCGGTCGACGCGGCCGCCCGCTACCTGGTCGCGGTCGACGGCGAGGACGCCGTTGCGTGCGGTGCCATCCTCGCGCTGGACATCGACGCGGCCGAGGTGACCCGGCTCTACGTCCGCCCCGGTCATCGGGGCCGCGGGCTCGGCCGCCGCATGCTGGCCGCCCTGGAGGACCTCGCCGCGTCGCGCGGGCACCGGGTGCTGCGCCTGGAGGCCGGGGTCACCGCGCCCGAGGCCATCTCGCTGTTCCTGGGTGCCGGCTACCGGCCCATCCCGCGGTTCGGGCGCTACGTGAAGTATGAGGGCAGCCGCTGCTTCGAGAAGCGCTTCGACGACCCCGGGCGGGACGTGCGGGTGGTCCGTCGCGCCGCCCCGGACCTGGCCGTCACCGAGCTCGTGGCCCTCTCGGCCGACGAGACCGCGAACCGCTACAGCGACACCGGGGCCCGGGCGTTCCCGCTCGACCCGCGGGCCAAGTTCGTGGTCGCCACCGTCGACGGCGTCGGGGCCGGCTGCGGGGCCATCCAGCCGCTGGACGACCAGACGGTCGAGGTCAAGCGGATGTACGTGCGGCCGGCCTACCGCGGCAAC
The DNA here is from genome assembly GCF_044454505.1 of Dactylosporangium sp. NPDC051541. NCBI lineage: Bacteria > Bacillati > Actinomycetota > Actinomycetes > Micromonosporales > Micromonosporaceae > Dactylosporangium > Dactylosporangium sp. NPDC051541. The sequence continues at coordinate 30,888 of NZ_JBITDU010000032.1, read as the reverse complement.
GGCCTTGCCCGCCGGCTGCTGGCGGCGCTGGAGGACCTGGCCGCGGGCTCGCACTACCTGTTCATCCGACTCGAGACCGGCGCTCGGCAGCCGGAGTCGATCCGATTGTACGAATCGGCCGGTTACCGACCGATTCCGCCGTATGGGCCGTACGTACACAGCCCGCTCAGCCTGTGCTACGAAAAACTTGTGATTGCTCCCGAGCCCATCGCGTCCGAGCTTTCCTGAGGCTACTGTTCGATCGGTGGGGATCCTCGAGCGGTTGACCCGACCGGCCCGTTCTCCGCGGGAGCGCTTTGCCGACCAGGTGCTGGCCGAGCTGCGCAGAATCGGGTTCACCGACGCCGAATTCCGCCCGACCCAGTTCGCCATCGTGTGCGAATGCGGCCAGGACGCGTACAGCACATTATTCCTGTCGAAGGCCTTCTCGCAGTATCAGCGCAGCCACGGGGACCGCAAGCAGTTCGTGCGGGAGTTCGTGGCGCACAGCCTCGCACCGCCCGCGCAGCCGGAGACGTTCGCCGAGGCGCTGCCGGAGCTGCGCCTCGCCCTGCGGCACGCGGCCCGGGGGACCCGGACGCTGCGCCGGCCCGCACTGCCGCACCTGGACGAGGTCGTCCTGGTCGGCGACGTCCCGCTGGACATCGAGAGCCCGGCCCGCTGGGGTGTGAGCGCGGAGGAGATCTTCGCCGCCGCCCACCACCGGACCCTCGCCCGCGCCGAGCTGCCCGCTTCGGCAGGATTTTTTGGTCCATCGGTACTGCACGTGCCGGACTACGGTGGCGAGCAGCTGGTCTCCTGGGTCCTGCTGGAGGGCTGGCTGGCCGAGCTCGACGAGCAGGTCGGCGGCCGGGCCGTCGCGTTCCTGCCCAGCACGCTGATGCTGCTCGTGTGCGCCGACGAGCCGCGCCTGGTCGAGCAGCTCTACGAGCTCGCCGCCGACGAATACGCGCGCACGCCGCGGCCGCTGTCGCCGATGGCCTACACGACCGACGACGACGGGCGCGTGGTGCCGTTCCTGCCCGACCGGGGCCACCCGGCCTATCCGGCGGCCGCGAAGGCCGTGCGGCGGCTCGCCGTGGACGTCGCCGAGCACCAGCGGCGGACCCTCGGCCGGCAACCGGGCGATCCGCACCTGGTCGAGGCCACCCTCGCCGCCCGGCCGGACGGCTCGGCGTTCACGTCCGCCCAGTGGACGGTCGGGACGCCGGCGCTGCTGCCCGCTGTGGATCTGGTGGGCGTGTCCGTGCCGGGCGAGCGGGGGTTCCACGTGCCGTGGGCGCTGCTGGTCGAGGCCGACCTGCTGGTCGAGGAGATCGACTACCGGCCGTCGCGCTTCAGCGTGGCCCTGGAGCCGTCGGCGGCGTCGCTCGGATATCTGCGGGAGCGGGCCGTCCGCTGGTGACGGGCTTCTTTGCCAGGCCCATCGCTTCCTTGACCCGCAGCACCGTGGCGTCGGCCCGGACCGCGGCGGCTTCGGCACCTTGAACGAGCGACTGTTCGATGTCGGCGTCGGTGAGCTCGTAGTAGCGCCGCTGGATGGGCTCGAGCAGGGCGATCACGGCGTCGGCGACATCGGATTTGAGTTGGCCGTAGCTTTGGTAATTTGTGGCGATCTGGGAGGGTTCCCGAGCGGTACAGGTGGCCAGTAGGTCGAGCAGGTTCGACACGCCCGGCTTGCGCTCCGGGTCGTAGGTGACCTCGGTGCCGGCGTCGGTGACGGCCCGCATGATCTTGCGGCGGAGCACGTCGGGCGGGTCGAGCAGGAAGAGCACGCCGTTGGTGCTCGCGTTCGTCTTGCCCATCTTCGCGGCCGGGTCGGCCAGGTCCGCCACCCGGGCCGCGACCTGCGGGTGCACGGCCTGCGGAACGGTGAGAACAGGCCCGTGCCGCTCGTTGAAGCGCAGGGCCAGGTCGCGGGTGAGCTCGACGTGCTGGCGCTGGTCGCGGCCGACCGGCACCTCGGTGATGTCGTGCAGCAGGATGTCCGCGGCCATGAGCACGGGGTAGGTCAGCAGACTCAGACGAGTACCACTGCCACCGCCTTTTTCTTTGAACTGAATCATCCGGTGTACTTCTCCGTAGCCGGCCGCGCATTCGAGGAGATAGTGCAGCTCGGTGTGGGCGGGCAGGTCGGACTGGCGGTACAGAACAGTGCGGTCCGGGTCCACGCCCGCCGCCAGCAGCAGGCCGGCGACCTGGCGGGTCAGTTCACGGAGCCGTTCGGGATCGTGCGGGACGGTCAGGGCGTGCAGATCGGCGACGAAGACGACGGTCGGCCGGTCCTGGCCCTGGACCGTGGGGCGGATCGCGCCCAGGTAGTTGCCGAGCTGCAGTGGGCCGGTGGGCTTGAAGCCGGAGATGCGACGGGTGGACATGGGTTCGTTCCCTCCTGATGGAGGGCCGCCGGTCCGGGCGTTGAGGTGCGCAAATGCCGAAGGCCGCCCGGTTGCGGGCGGCCCTGGTGTCTGGCTGGGGTTGTCGCGATGCGCGCGAAGTCAGGCCGCCCCTATGGGGCGCGCCAGCTGTTCGAACGGACGGTGCGCGACGACATGGCCCAATAGTAGCAGCGGGGGGTGTTTGTCAAATTTGGTGGGGGCGTTGCTGGCCCCTCCCAAGCGGGGTTTTGTCGTGTTGGCTTGTGGGACGGGGGATGGTGATCGACGGGGGAGGTAGCTGTGGAGGATGTTGCATTCACTGAAGACCGGGCCTGGCTGCGGCTGGAGTGCCCGGGGTGCCGGGGCTGGCTCGGCATACCGGCGGCCGTGCCGCGCGGGCCGGCGGCCGAGCGGGTGGCGCGGCGGATCGACGCGTTCACTCACCGGCACCGGGCCTGCGGGCGGCGGCCGTGATGCGGGTGCGGCAGTTCCGGCTGCTCGTGGCCGGGCCGCCGGCCGACGAGGCCGCGGATGCGCTGTTCGCGCGGGCCGACGACCTGTGCGTGGAGGTGCTGCCGGGCGGCGGGGCGCTGCCGGTCACACCGTCGCTGCCGACCGGCGCGGCGGCGGACTCCGGGTGGGTGGGCTGGGTGGCGTTCGACCGGCCGGCGCCCACGTTCATCGACGCCGTGGTGTCCGCGGTGCGTGACCTGGACGTGGCCGGGCTCGGGATCGCCGCCGTCATGGCCGACGACTCCCTGGTCACGGTCGAGACCATCGCCGAGCGGTTCGACCGGGCCCTCACCGCGGTGCGGGGCTGGGAGTTGCCGGCGCCGGTCGGGCCGCACCCGCGGCGGCCCGTCTACGACTGGTCCGAGGTCGCGGAGCGGTGGCCACTGCCCGGGGGCGTCGACGAGGAGGCGGCCTTGGAGGCGGTCTCGCTCACGCTGCGGGTGCGCGCGCTGGCGCCGCGGCTGGAGCGGATGACGCCGCTGCGGTCGCTGCTCTGAGCGATTGTTCGGTTGGCTGTGGTGAACGTTTCGTGGTGAACGTTTTTTGTGGTGGGCGTGCTCAGACGTCGAACTCGCCGTCTTTGGCGCCCGCCACGAAAGCGTCCCACTCGTCCTGGGTGAAGACCAGGATGGGGCTGCTCGGGTCGGCGCCGTTGCGCAGGCCGATGAGATCGTCGACGAACGCCACCTCGACGCGGCTGCCGTGGCTGTCGCCGGGGGCCGAGCGCCACTCGGCGCGGGCACTGTCGAAGTCGCCCTTGGGGTGGGACATCGTCATGGGCGTCACCGTACCGCTTACCGACCGTGTTCGGCTCACCCGGGCGCGGCCCGTGCCGGTGCTCGCTCTTCAGGCTCGCTCTTTAGGGTGATGCTTGGCACTGCGCCGGTTCCGATCTCTGATCATTACGATGCGGTGATGCGTGTTGGCATCATGGGCGGCACCTTCGACCCGATCCACCACGGGCACCTCGTGGCGGCGAGCGAGGTGGCCGGCCGGTTCGCGCTCGACCAGGTGGTGTTCGTCCCGACCGGGGAGCCCTGGCAGAAGAGCGAGGTCGCAGTCAGCCCGGCCGAAGATCGCTACCTCATGACGGTCATCGCGACCGCCTCCAACCCCCGCTTCACCGTCAGCCGGGTCGATATCGACCGCGGCGGGCCCACGTACACCGTGGACACGCTGCGCGATTTACGGGCTGCATACGGTACCGATGCCGAAATGTTCTTCATCACGGGCGCCGATGCGTTGGGCAAGATCCTCTCGTGGAAGGACGCGGCCGACCTGTTCGCGCTCGCGCATTTCGTCGGCGTGACCCGGCCCGGCTTCGACCTGAGCGCCGAACATCTGCCGGCCGACACGGTCAGCCTGGTGCAGGTCCCGGCCATGGCGATCTCCTCCACCGACTGCCGGCGGCGGGTCGAGGAGGGCAAGCCGGTCTGGTATCTGGTGCCCGACGGGGTGGTGCAGTACATCGCTAAGCGAGGTTTGTACCGAAAAGTCGACAACATCTGAGAAGCAAAATGTCGTACCCGGGCTCTAGGCTTGGGAGTAGCCCGGGAGCGTTGTCCGGGATGGTTCGACGAAGGGAGACCGGTGCCCGCCACTGAGCGTGCTGTAGAGCTGGCGCTCGCCGCCGCGCAGGCGGCCGCCGACAAGAAGGCCGAGGACATCATGATCCTCGACGTGGCCGACCAGCTGGTCATCACTGACGCCTTCCTGATCGCCTCGGCGCCCAACGAGCGCCAGGTCCTGTCGATCGTGGACGCGATCGAGGAGCGGCTGACCGAGCTGCCGGAGAAGGCGAAGCCGGTGCGCCGCGAGGGCGAGCGCGGAGGGCGGTGGGTGCTGCTGGACTACGTCGACATCGTGGTGCACGTGCAGCACACCGAGGAGCGCGAGTTCTACGCGCTGGACCGCCTGTGGAAGGACTGCCCGCAGATCGAGTTCGTCGATCGCGACCTGCCTGCCACCGCGTGACCGGTCCGGAGCGAAGCGGAGTGGCCGGGCGCCGGGGGACGGTCGCCGTGTCGGAGCCGGAGCTTGCGGAGGCCACGGCATGACGGTGCTGGTTCTTTGGCGGCACGGTCAGACGGAGTGGAACGCGAACCGGCGGATTCAGGGGCAGACCGACACGTCCCTGTCTTCGATCGGGCTCGCGCAGGCGGCGGAGAGTGCCCCGCGCGTGGCCGCCATGCGGCCGACCGTGCTCGTCTCCAGTGACCTGCAGCGTGCTTCCACGACGGCGGCGGCCCTGACCGCGCTGACCGGGTTGGCCGCGTCCTACGACTCGCGGCTGCGGGAGCGCGGCTTCGGTGAGTGGGAGGGGCTCGACCATCCGGCCGCCAGTGCCCGCTGGCCCGAGGCGTTCGCGCGGTGGCGGTCGGGCGAAGAGGTCGAGGCGGCGGGGGTCGAGGAGACCGGTGCGGTGGCCAAGCGGATGGCGGCCGCGCTGCTGGAGGCCGTGGACGCGGCCGGGCCGGACGCTGTCGTCGTGGCGGCCACGCACGGGGCGGCGGCTCGGCTGGCGGCGGTGGCATTGCTGGAGTGGCCGTTGACCTATGCGTCCACGTTCGCGCCGCTGCACAACTGTCACCGGACCGTGCTGCGGCGGGATCCCCGGCGGGGTTGGATGCTCGAGGCGCACAACCTGCCGTGATCGCGGCCCGGAACCGATCCGGGCGGTCTAGCGTCGAAGGTGTCATGAGGTTTGTAGCGCTGATCGTCGGTGGCGGGCTCCTGGTCGGGGGGCTCGCCGGATGTGGTTCGACCTCGTCGCCGGTCACCGGGCCGCCGCCCGTCGTCGCGTCTTCCGGTGCGCCGTCGCTGTCGCCGGCGCCTTCGTCTTCGCCGGGGGCTGGATCAGCGGAGGTCTCGCTCCGGGGGGTCGTGAAAGACGGCGTGGAGCCTGGGTGCGTCCTGCTGGCCACCGCTGAACAGGAGACATATCTGCTGGTCGGCGGGGACAAGACGGCACTGCGCACCGGCACGACGGTGACCGTCTACGGTCGGCCCGAGCCCGGCCTCATGAGCACCTGCCAGCAGGGGACTCCGTTCCGGGTTACCCGAGTGGAGAACTGACCGGCTACCGTGCCGTCATGACCCGCCCCGCTGTCGCCGTGGTCACCGACTCGACCGCGTATCTGCCGCCGCTGCCCGCCACCGCCGCGGGCGGGCGCCTCACCGTCGTACCGCTGGCCGTGGTCGTCAACGGCGTACCGGGCCTGGAAACCGTCGACGTCGACTCCGCGACCGTGGCCGAGGCCCTCAACGCCCGCCGGGTCGCCGTCACCACGTCCCGGCCCTCGCCCGACGCCTTCTCGACTGTCTACCGCGAGCTGCTCGACTCGGGGGCGTCGGCGGTGCTCTCGGTGCACCTGTCGGCCAAGCTCTCCGGCACCTATGAGGCGGCCTGCCTGGCCGCGGCCGAGTTCGACGGCAAGGTCGAGGTCATCGACACCCAGTCGACCGGCATGGGGCTGGGCTTCCCGGCCCTGGCGGCGGCGGACGCGGCGGCTTCAGGAGCAGAGCTGGCGGCGGTACGGTCGGCGGCCGAGGACGCGGCCGCCCGCACCACGACGCTGTTCTACGTCGACACGCTGGAGTTCCTGCGGCGCGGCGGGCGGATCGGGGCGGCGGCCGCGCTGCTGGGGACGGCGCTCTCGGTGAAGCCGATCCTGCACGCCTCGGAGCAGGGGGTGGTGGTGCGGGAGAAGGTGCGCACGGCCAGTCGCGCCCTCGCCCGGCTGGTGGATATCGCGGTCGAGTCGGCGGGGTCGTCGGATGTCGATGTCGCGGTGCACCATCTGGTGGCTCCGGATCGGGCGGATGCGCTGCTCACGACGCTGAAGGAGCGACTTGGTGAGCGGCTTCGCGGTGCTTATCTGACCGAGGTCGGTGCGGTTGTCGGGGCTCATGTCGGCCCTGGCATGGTCGCCGTCGTGGTGCACCGGGTGTAGTTATCCCCAGGTTTTTCCACAGGCTTGGCGAGTTATCCACAGGGGTCGAGCGGGGTGGCGGCGGGTCGGCCTAGCCTGCTCGCATGTTGCGCGTCGAGGATGAACTCCGGGTCACCGAGCTGCCCAAACGTGATGATGACTATCCATGGGATGAGGCCTTCCAGGAGCGGCGAAGACCCTTGGCCGCCTTCGATCCGGGGCGGCCCGGGTGGCGGGTGCTGCTGGCCGTAGCCGTGGTCGTGGTGGTCGGCGCGGCCGGGCTGTTCTGGTGGAAGCGGCCCCAGGTGAGCGCGGCGCCGCCGGTCGGGGCGGTGTCGGCGGCGGGGCCGAGCGCCGCGCCTTCGCCGGTCGTGCTGATCGTGTCGGTCACCGGGAAGGTCAACCGGCCCGGGCTCGTGCGGCTGCCGGCCGGGTCACGGGTGGCGGACGCCATCGAAGCGGCCGGCGGGGTGGCGAACGGCGTGGACCTCGCCGGGCTCAACCTCGCGCGCAAGGTGGTCGACGGGGAGATGATCGCCGTCGGCATCACGCCGCCGCCCGCCGCGGCCGCCGGGCCCACGGGCGGCGGGCTGGTCGACCTCAACACCGCCTCCGTCGCGGATCTGCGGACGTTGCCCGGGATCGGGGAGGTGCTGGCCCAGCGGATCATCGACTACCGCGAGGCGCACGGCGGCTTCCGGGCCGTCACCGACCTGCGGCAGGTCGAAGGCATCGGAGACGCCAAGTTCAAGCAGCTCAAGGACCGCGTGACGGTATGAACGCGGACCTTCGGCTGGCCGGTGCGGCGGTGGGGTGCTGGCTCGCGGCCATCGGATCGCTGTTCCTGCCCGCCGGGGGCGGATGGGCCCTCGCCGGGGCCGCGCTGCTGGTGGCGGTCGTGCGGCCCGGCGGCGGGGCCAGGTGGGTGGTCGCGGCGATCGCCGCCGGGGTGGCCTGCGGGTCGGCGGCGACCGCGGCCCGGATCGGCGAGCGGGACGCGGAGCCGCTGCACGGGCTGGCCGCCCGGCACGCCACGGTCGCGGTCGGGCTGCGGATCACCGACGATCCGCGGCTCGGCCGGGCGCACATCGGGCGGGACGCGACGGTCGTGGTGCCGGCCCGGCTGGAGTGGGTCGACCTGGACGACGGGCGGCGGGTCACCCTCTCCGCCCGGGTGCTGGTGCTGGCCGACGACCGCGGCTGGCTCGGGCTGCTGCCGGGGCAGGCGGCCGAAGCCTCGGCCCGGCTGTCGCCGGCCGGGGGCGGGGACCTCCAGGCGGCGCTGCTCTCGGTCGGGTCGGGGCCGCGGCTCGTCGGGGTGGCGCCTTGGGCGCAGCGGGCGGCCGGGGCGCTGCGATCGGGGCTGCAGCGGGCCTGCGCGGGGCTGCCGGCCGAGCCCGGCGGGCTGCTGCCGGGGCTGGTGGTCGGGGACACCAGCCGGCTCGACCCGGAGCTGGCGGCCGACTTCCGTACCACCGGGCTGACGCATTTGACGGCTGTATCCGGGGCGAATCTGGCGATCGTGGTCGGGCTGGTGCTGGTGCTCGTGCGGTGGTGCCGGGCCGGGCCGCGGGTGGCGGCGGTCGTCTGCGTGCTGGCCATCGCCGGGTTCGTGGTGCTCGTGCGGCCCTCGCCGAGCGTCCTGCGGGCCGCCGCCATGGGCGGGCTGGCGCTGGTGGCACTGGCCCTCGGGCGGCCGCGGGCGGCGCTGCCGTCGCTGGCCGCCGGGGTCCTCGGGCTGGTCGTCATCGACCCGTCGCTCGCCGTCGACGCCGGGTTCGCGCTCTCGGCGCTGGCCACCGGTGGGCTGGTGCTCATCGCGCCGCGGTGGAGTGCGGCGCTGCAGGAAAAGGGCTGGTCGGCGGCCGCGGCGGAGGCGGTCGCCGTGCCCGCGGCCGCGCAGGCCGCGTGCGCGCCCGTCATCGCGGCGATCTCGGCGACGGTCAGCCTCACCACGGTGCCGGCAAACCTGCTGGCGGCGCCAGCGGTGGCTCCGGCGACGGTGGCTGGGATCGTTTCGGCGATACTGTCACCGCTGCTTCCAACGCTGGCGGCGTTCGCGGCCTGGATCGCGTCGTGGCCGGCGCGGTGGCTGGTGCTCGTCGCGCACGTCGGGGCCGATGTGCCGGCGGGGCTGCTGCCCTGGCCCGGCGGGGTGGCGGGCGGGCTGCTGCTCAGTGCGCTGGTCGCGGCCGTGCTGATCGGGTTCCGGTGGCCGGTGGTGCGGCGCTGGGTGCTGGTGGTGGCCGTGGCGGCCGTCCTCGGGGCGGTGCCGGTCCGGTTCCTGGCCGCCGGCTGGCCGCCGCCCGGGTGGCTGGTCGTCGCCTGTGACGTCGGGCAGGGCGACGCCCTCGCCGTGGCCGCCGGGCCGGGTGCGGCCGTGGTGGTCGACGCCGGGCCGGAGCCGGAGGCCGTCGACGGGTGCCTGCGGCGGCTCGGGGTGCGGCAGGTGCCGTTGCTGGTCATCAGCCACTTCCACGTGGATCACGTCGGCGGGCTCGACGGGGTGCTGCGCGGGCGGTCGGTCGGCGGGCTCCTCGCACCCGCGTTCACCGAGCCGGCTGCGACCCGATCGGCCGTGCTGGCCCGCGGTATGCCGCCGGTGACCGGTGCGGCCGCGGGGTCGACGCTGCTCGTGGGCGGGGTGCGGATCGAGGTCCTCGGGCCGATACGGGCCGTCACCGGGACCAACTCCGACCCCAACAACAACTCGCTGGTGCTGGCGGTCACCACCGGCGGGTTCCGGGTGTTGCTGACCGGAGACGCGGAAAACGAGGAGCAGCTCAGCCTGCTGGCCGAGGCCGGCCTCCTGCGGGCCGACGTGCTCAAGGTCGCGCACCACGGCTCCAGCTACCAGGAGGCCGCCTTCCTGGATGCCGTCAATCCGCGGGTCGCCCTGGTCAGCGTGGGTGTGGGCAACACCTACGGGCACCCCAGCGCGGTGGTGCTGGCCCGGCTCGCGCGGGGCGGTGCGCGGGTGCTGCGTACCGACCGGTCCGGGGATCTCGCGGTGCTGCGGGACGGGGACGGTCGGCTCGCGGTCGCGGCCCGGGGAGCGTGACACGATGGCCTGCGTGTCGAATCTGCCGCACCTTCGCCTGGTGACCGGTGACGAGGAGCTTCTCGTCGCCCGGGCCGTTGCCGAGACCATCGCCGCCGCCCGGGCCGAGGAGCCCGACACCGAGGTGCGGCAGCGGACCGGCGGGGAGCTGGTCGCGGGGGAGCTGGCCGAGATGCTGAGCCCGTCGCTGTTCGGCGGGCGGCGGGTCATCGTCGTGCTCGACGGGCAGGACGCGAAGAAGGACGTGTCGGCGGCGCTGCTGACCTACGCCAAGCAGCCCGAGGACGACGTCGTGCTCGTCGTCACCCACCCCGGCGGAGCCAAGGGCAAGGCGCTCGCCGACGGGTTCAAGGCGGCCGGCGCCGACGTCGTGCCGGCCATGAAGATCACCAAGCACCGCGAGCGGGTCGACTTCGTCAAGAACGAGATCCGGCGGCAAGGCGGCAAGATCACCGAGGACGCGGCCGAGGCGCTCCTCGCGGCCGTCGGCAACGAGCTCCGGGAGATCGTCGCGGCCTGCTCCCAGCTCGTCGCCGACACCGGCGGGCGGATCGACGCGAAGACCGTCGCGCAGTATTACACCGGCCGGGCCGAGGTGTCCGGGTTCACCGTCGCCGACGCCGTCATGGTGGGCGACGCGGCCGCCGCGCTGGAGGCACTGCGCTGGGCGCTGCACGTCGGGGTCGACCCGGTACCCATCGCCGACGCCATCGCCGACGGGGTCCGGACCGTCGCCCGGGTGGCCTCCGCCGGCAAGGGCAACGCATACCAACTCGCCGGAAGTTTGGGAATGCCTCCGTGGAAGGTCGAACGCGCGCAGCGCCAAGCCCGTGGCTGGACGGCCGAGGCACTCGTTGATGCCATGCGAGCGGCCGCAGAGTGCAACGCGGCCGTGAAGGGTGGATCTGATGACCGCGGCTATGCGCTCGAGCGGGCAGTGTTCGCAGTGGTCGCTGCGCGCGGTGGAGGAATAGGACGATGACAACGAGCAACGGGTTCGCGCAACAGGCACCGCTGTACGTGCGCGCGCTGCGGCTTCGGCACCTGCACGTGGGCGGGTTCGTGAGTTTCCTGCTGTTCGAGTGCATGATCGCGGCCGGCGTGCTGCTGGCCCTCGCGGAGTTGGTCAGTTGGTGGGCGGTTCCAGTCCTGCCGGCCGTCGTAGCGATCATGGTCAAGGTCAACGACATGGTCATCGGTGGATCCCGCCGCGCCCGCGCCATGGCGCGGGCAGCGGATCGGGGTTCATCCGAACGAGCGTCATCCACCCGGGTGGATTCGGATGACCGGACCGACGACACGCCCTCGGTTGCACGACGGACCACGACGACGCTCGATCGCGACGAGATCGCCCGCGCCGGCCGGGCCGCACGGTCCGCGGCCGGCTCCGGCTCTGCCTCAGGCTCGGGCTCGGGTTCCGGCTCGGGGGCTGCGGTCGGCGCTGGCTCCGGCGGCGGTTCGAGGGCGGCCGGCGGTGCGACGCGGACTCGGACGATCGAGCCGCCGGCGCAGCGCAAGAAGGTCGGCGTCATCAAGATCTCGTTGCCGGCCAAGGACGGCGGGGTCGGCGGCGGGTCGCGGCACTCGGCGGATGAGCCCCGGCACTCGGCGGACGAGGCGGCTCGCGAGGTGGTCGACGCCGGATACGGGATCTCGCCCGCCGTCGCGGAGACGACCGCTGACCCGGCTCCGATGTCCGTCGAGAGCAGCACGGGTGCGCATGCCGCCGAGGGCGCGTATGTCGCTGAGAGCGCGTACGCCGTCGAGGGTGCTTACGTCGCTGAGAGCGCGTACGCCGCCGAGGGTGCTTATGTCGCCGAGGCTGTTTACGCCGCCGACGGGTCCGGTGCTCATGCCGCCGGTTCGACCTACGTGAGCGGCGCGTACGCCGAGGCGCACGCGGCCGGGGACGAGTGGACCGACACCGACTCGCACGGGTTCCAGCGGTCGCGGCCGCTGCACCCTTCGGAGTGGAGCGGCGACCGGCCGGCCGTGGACCCGTGGCTGGAGCAGGTCGCGGAGCCGACGCACGCAATAAGCAACGACGCCCGGACCGACTGGCCGGTCGACCCCGGCACCAGCACCAGCACCGGTGGCTGGGACGACCGCGCGGCCTGGAACTCCGCGGTCAGCGGCAACGGGCAGGCCAACTGGGGCAGCGAGGCCGCCTGGGGCGACCGGTCGGCCTGGGCCGAGCAGGACGCGGCGGCACAGTACGGCCGCGGGGGACAGCACGCCTCTGGGGAGCACTACGGCTACAGCTCCGGCCAGTACGCCCCCGCGCAGCAGAACGCCCAGGACTGGGACGACGAGACCGGCTTCGCCGACCAGGCCGCATGGCGGGCTCGATCGCCGTACGGCTCGCGCGGCTCCTGGGGCACCTACGGCGAGTGGGAACCCGGCGCGCCCGACTACGTCTCCGACTACACCGGCGAGAACAGCGCCTCGGCCTACGCGGAGGCCAGCCGCGAGCAGGCGGCCCGGGACCTGGCGGCGCGCGGCGAGGCGTACCGCTCGGGGGACAGTCGCACCGACGACCCGTACGGCTGGCGGAGCCGCTCCGGCACCACCGGCGAACACCGGCGCGGCGGCGAAGACCACGACCACGCGCAGCGCAACCGAGCCCACCCCGGCCACCCCGAGCCCGGCACCGGCGACCCTGTCCCCGGCGAGCAAGGCTACGGCGCACCTGTCCCCGGCGAGTACGGCTACGGCGTCCCGGTCCCCGGCGAGCCCGGCTACGGCGAACCTGTCCCCGGCGAGTACGGCTACGGCGTCCCGGTCCCCGGCGAGCCCGGCTACGGCGAACCTGTCTCCAGCGAGTACGGCTACGGCGAGCAGGGCCATGGCGAGCACGACCACGGTGAGCGCGGGCACGGTGAGCGCGGGCACAGCGAGCACGGACGCGGCGAGCACGGGCACGGACACAGTGAGCAGGGCCACGGGGAAGCCGCGCCGAACCGGGAGCCCGGCGGCCGGCACGCCCGGCAGCAGCCGCAGGGCCGGCGGCGGTCCGAGGACACCGACAACGTCACGTCGGGCCACTTCACGACCGGCCGGCACGCGGACCGCGGGTGGCGCTCGGACGACGACCTGGCCCGGCAGCGCACGGGCGGCATCAACCAGGGGCGGTTCGCCTGATCGACTTTGCTCCGCCGGCTCTCCTACGAGGGCCGGCCGGCAACCGGTAATTCCCATTTATCCGGCATGTGAGTGCCGGTGTGTGTGGCCTTGGAAGGCTTTCGAGCTCTTCCAAGGCCACTTTTTTGGCCTGTTCACCTCGACCGGCTGACGCTCGCTGACGTTGGCCCGATATGTCGGGCGCTTCGCTAGCCCGACATATCGGATTTATACCCCGACGGGCGGAATTTCGCGCTGCGAGCGGATTCAGGCGCTGTCGCTGTCGCGTGGCTGTCGCTATCGCTATCGCTGTCGCTGTCGCTGTCGCTGTCGCTATCGCTTGCGCTATCGCTTGGCTTCGTTTTGCTGGCGTCGCTGCGGCGTTGACGATTCGCGGACGCTGCGGATTTGGTCGCGGATGCTGCCGATCAGGTCGGTGCTGTTGTCGCGCGGGTGGCCTCCGAGGCGGGCGGGGGCGATTCGCGGACGCTGCGGATTGGTCGCGGATGCTGCAGATCAGGTCGGTGTTGTTATCGTGCGGGTGGCCTCCGGGGCGGGCGGAGGACGATTTGCGGATGCTGCCGGTCAGGTCGGTGTTGTTGTCGCGCGGGTGGCCTCCGAGGCGGCCAAAGAGCGATGACCTGAGGACGGTGACCTGAGAACGGTGACCGGAGGATTGGGCGTCTGGGCCTGGTAGCAGCTCGAGCGTAAACGGGCCGGGGGTCGGCTCGCGGGCGGTGTTGATCGGCTCGGTGCTGCTGCCGCTGGGATGGCCTGCTCGGCGGCGTGCTGATGTGTCGCCTCAGGTGACGGCTCGGCTCAGGGGTGGGCTTGTTGCGTTGGGGTTTGGCATGGCAAAAGCGCCGCTCCACCTAGGTGGGCGGCGCTTTTCGCGGTGCTGCGGCTGGCCTTGGCTCCGGTCAGGCGGAGGTGAGGCCGTGCAGCTTCTTGGTGATGGCCGACTTGCGGTTGGCGGCCTGGTTCTTGTGGATCACGCCCTTGCTGGCGGCCTTGTCCAGCTTCCGGGAAGCGTCCTGCAGCAGAGCGACAGCGGTCTCGTTGTCGCCGGCGGCGGTCGCCTCGTGGAACTTGCGGATGGCCGTCTTCAGCGACGACTTGACCGACTTGTTCCGCAGGCGGCGCTTCTCGTTCTGCCGGTTGCGCTTGATCTGGGACTTGATGTTCGCCACGCGACAGCCTCGTCTTAAGCTCGGATTCGGTTTCCTTGAGCGCATGGCACGACGGCGCGTCACCTAGCGCGATGAATCAGGCTACCAGGTCACCCCTCGGCCAGCCAAAACGAGCCGCGTTCCGCTCGCCCAGCAGCGGCCGGCACGGCAGAGAGCGAACCGAGCCGCGTTCCGGGAGTCCGCGGCTGACGACCCGCAGCGGGCGAGCCGAGCCGCAGGTAACACCAATCAAGCGCTTGCGGACAGGTCGTTGTGTGTGGCTGGAGCCGGTGTGGCGGTCGGGAGGGCGCCCGGTGTGCGTAGGAGGGTGCGGTCGGCGTCGTCTACGAATGACAGGTCGGCCTCTACGTGTCTGGTCGCGGCTGAGAGTAGGAGCGCGACTACCGGGTCGGTGGCCTTGCGGCGCAGGCCGTCCAGGTTGCGCAGCTCGCGCATCAAGTATGTGCGCTGCTGGGAGAGGACCGTGCGGACCGTGTCGGCGTCGCCTGAGCGGGCGGCGGCGGTCACCTTCAGGAAGAAGTCGTCGCGGAAGCCGCCGCTGCGTGGGGAGGCCTCGCCCAGCCAGCGGGTCAGCTCGGTGTGGCCGGTGTCGGTGATCTCGTAGACCACCCGGTCGGGCTTGATGGCTTGGGCGTGGCGTTGGGAGACGACCATGCCGTCGCGGGAGAGGCGGTCGAGGATCTGGTAGAGGTGGCCGATGTTCAGCGGGCCCCACTGCGGGCCGACCGCCGCCTCGAAGGCGCCCTTGAGCTCGTAGCCGTAGCTCGGGCCGCGCGACAGCAGGGAGAGCACGGCGTGATGGATCGGCATGACCGCAGATCGTACCCCTTGCATTGTCACAATGTAGAGGCCAGAGTAAGCGCGTGATCCCATTCATCTGGGCCCATCTCGCCAAGAACAAAGGTCGCTCCGTCGCGCTGCTGCTCGGGGTGCTCGTGGCCACCACGGGGTTCACCGTGCTCACCGGGGCCACCGACACCGCGCGGCTCCAGGTGACCGGCGAGGTGAACCGCTCGGCCGCGGCCGCCTACCAGGTGCTGGTCCGGCCCAAGGGCACCCGCACGGCACTGGAGAACGACCGGCAGAAGGTCCGGCCCAACTCGCTCAGCGGCATCTACGGCGGGATCACGCCGGAGCAGGCGCGGCAGATCGCGGCCCTCGACGGGGTGGACGTGGCCGCGCCGATCGCAATGGTCGGCTACGCGAACAAGGGCCGCACGGCCATCTTCGACATCACGAACCTCCTCGACCAGTCGCTGGACCGGCAGCTGATCCGCCTCGACAAGACGTTCCTGGCCGACCGCGGGCTGAGCACGGCCAAGGCCCGGTCCGACTTCGTGTACGTCACCAAGCACACCGTCGCCTGGCCGAACATCAGCGCCGGGGGCACCTCGTTGGGCATGCAGTACACCGACGGCTCGTCCCACGCCGGCAAGGACATGTGCGACGACGGCCTGGCCGTGCTCGAGGACGGGGTGCCGGTCTGCCAGTGGATCGACCGGGACGAGATGTCGAACCTGATGCGTGATACGCAGGGCGCCACCCTGCAGGTCATCCAGCTCATGCCGGACGGGAAGTACCGGCGCGGCTTCGGCGGGATATCCGCCAGCGAGCTGACGACCGAGGACAAGGCGATGGCCTACGTGTCCTGGCAGGTGCCGATGCTGCTCGCGGCGGTCGACCCGCAGGCCGAGGCCCGGCTGGTCGGGCTGGACGGCGCGGTCACCGCCGGGCACTACATCGGGCCCGCGGACAAGCTGGGCAAGCAGCCGCCGCCGCTCAATGACCCGATCCTGCCGGTGCTGTCGGTCGAGCAGCCGTATCCGGACAACGGCCTGCGCGTCGACCTGAGCCGGATCGCGCTCACCGCCCCGCCGCCCGGCGACCGGCCCGCCAACGCGCTGGCCATGCTCGACGCCACGACCGGGCCCAAGCTGGAGACCCGCACGCTGAACGGCAATCCGGAGCAGGTCGGTTGGGGCCACCACCTGGCGCCGTTCATGCGGGTCGGCGGGGTCGACTACACGGAGAACGCGGACGGCTCGCTCACCGCGGTGCCGGTGCCGACCGACCCGGAGGCCTGGCGCAGCCCCAACATCTCGGGCATCCACCTGCCCTGGCAGATCTATGACACCTCGTTCCGCACCGTCAAGCAGACCAATGAGCTCGGGTTCACCGACATCGTCGGGCTCTACGACCCCGGGAAGGTGCGGACGTTCGACCCGCTGAGCAAGGTGCCGATGGAGACCTATCAGGCGCCCGACGCCACCGGCGGCGACCAGCGCAGCCGGGATCTCCTCAACGGGCAGACGCTGCGGCCGGACGGCAACCCGGCGGGCTATCTGGCCACCTCGCCGACGCTGCTGACCAGCCTGGACCTGCTGGACAGCCTGTATTCGACGCTCGGGCTCGAGACCGAGCGCAAGGCGCCGATCTCCGCGGTGCGGGTGCGGGTGGCGGACGTGCACGGCTTCGACGCCGCGGCCCGGGAGCGGGTCCGGGTCGTGGCCGAGCGGATCGCGGCCGTGACCGGGCTCGACGTGGACATCACCTACGGCTCGTCGCCGCAGCCGCAGGCCGTGGACATCGCCGCCGGCCAGTTCGGGCGGCCGGCGCTGCGGCTCTCAGAGCTGTGGACCCGCAAGGGGGTGGCCGCGGCGATCGTGAGTGCCGTGGACCGCAAGAGCGTAGTGCTTTTCGCATTGGTACTGGTGGTCTGCGCGCTGTTCCTGGCGAATGCTGTTTTTGCGGGGGTACGGGACCGGCGCACCGAACTGGCGACGCTCACGGCCCTTGGCTGGCCGGCCCATCGCGTGTTCGGAGTGGTGCTCGGTGAGGTGGCGGTGCTCGGGCTGGTCGCCGGGGCCGGGACGATGCTGCTGGCGGGCCCGCTCGGACACCTGCTCGACGTGGGCGTGCCGTGGCATCGGGCGCTGCTGGCAGTACCGATAGCGCTGGCTCTGGCACTTCTGGCCGGACTGCTGCCCGCGTTGGCCGCCGCCCGGGCCCGTCCCGCGAAAGGTTTGCGCCCCGTGGCTCTGCGGCCGCGGCGAGCCGGGCGGCCACGGGGGCCGATCGGGCTCGGTCTGCGCAACCTGTTGCGCGTGCCCGGGCGGACGCTGCTCGGCGCGGGCGCCCTCGCGATCGGCATCACCGCGGCGACGGTCCTGGGTGCGATCACGTTCGCGTTCCACGGTGCGATCGTCGGGACGATGCTCGGGGACGCCGTGTCGCTGCAGGTCCGGGCGGTGGACACGGTCGCCGTCGGCGCGACCGTGCTGCTCGGCGCGCTGGCGGTCGCCGACGTGTTGTATCTGAACATCCGGGACCGGTCGGCCGAGCTGGCGACGCTGCGCGCGACCGGGTGGACGGCGGGTGCGCTCGGGCGCCTCGTCGCGGCCGAGGGGTTCGGAATCGGCGTGCTCGGCGGGCTGACCGGGGCCGGGCTCGGGCTCGGCGGCGCGGCCTGGCTGGTCGGCTCGGTCACGCTCGGCCTGCTCTGGACGGCGGCCGCCGCCCTGGTCGCGGGCGCCCTGGTGGCCACCGTCGCCGCGATCGTCCCGGCGCTGCTGCTGCAACGCCTGCCCACGGCCCGCCTGCTCGCGGAGGAGTGAGACACATGCTGACGATCGAGGGGTTGAGCAAACGGTTCCGGACCGGCGGGGCGGACATCGTGGCCGCCGACGACCTGTCGCTGGAGGTGAGCGAAGGGAGTTTCACCGCCGTCACGGGGCCCAGCGGATCGGGGAAGTCGACGCTGCTGCACCTGGTCGGGGCGATCGAGACCGCGGACGCGGGGACGATCGTCGTCGACGGGGTGGAGGTGACCGGGCTGCGGCGGAAGAAGCTCAGCGAGTACCGGCGGACCGTGGGTTTTGTCTTTCAGCGGTATCACCTGTTGCCCGCGCTGAGCGCCCTCGACAACGTGATCGCGCCGGTGTTGCCGTTCCGGGTCGGGTTCGACAAGCGGGAGCGGGCCCGGGAGCTGCTGGACGCGGTCGGGCTGGCCGGGCGGGAGCGGTCGCTGCCGGCGCAGCTGTCCGGCGGGCAGCAGCAGCGGGTCGCGATCGCGCGGGCGCTCATCGGGGGGCCGCGGCTGCTGCTGGCCGACGAGCCCACCGGCAACCTGGACTCGGCCAGCGGGGCGCAGATCCTGGACCTGCTGCTCGATCTGCGCGAGGAGCGCGGCATGACGGTGCTCCTGGCCACGCACGAGCAGGCGATCGCGGCCCGCTGCGACCGCATGATCCGGCTCTCCGACGGCCGGATCACCGACGACATCGACCTCACGACCGGGGAACCGCCGGAGTCGACGCTGGCTCGAGCGACCCAGCTGCGTCTTTAGCCCGGGTTTGCACCACTTCGCGGGTACGATCGCTCTTACGTGCTGGCGGTCGCGGGGGGTGGTATGCCGCAGCTTGATATCGGCGTGCTCACGCAGCCGGGGCGTCTGCGTGCTCTGCGCCGCGCACACCTGCTGCTGAGCTCATCGTCGGCTCCGGTCGACGGCCTGGTGCGGCTCGCCGCCCGGTCCGTCGTGGCCCCGGTCGGCCTGCTCACGCTGGTCGACGACGAGCGGATGCACGTGGTCGGCCGGCACGGGCTGCCGCCGGACCTGGAGCGCGTCAACGCGGAGCCGGCGACGAGCTCGTTCTGCCAGTTCGTGGTGAGCGGAGACGCGCCGCTGGTGGTCCAGGACGCGCGCGAGGATCCGATGCTGCGCGACCTCGGGGTCGTGGTCGGCCGGCACATCACGGCCTACCTCGGGCAGCCGGTGCACGACGCGGCCGGCCACACGCTCGGCGCGGTGTGCGTGACCGACTCCGTGCCGCGGCACTGGACCGACGACGACGTCGCCGCGATCGCCGAGTGCGCCGGGCTGATCGAGGTCATGCTGGCCGCAGAGGCGTCGCGGGAGGACATCGCGCTCGCGGCCGCGGAGACCGACGCGGTGCTGGAGACCGCTCTCGAGGCCTTTGTGGCGATCGAGCTCTCCGGCGAGATCACCCGGTGGAACCGGGCCGCCGAGCGCACCTTCGGCTGGACCGCCGAGGAGGCGGTCGGGCAGCACGTGCACGAGCTGATCATCCCGGAGCGGTTCCGGGCCGCCCACCGCGCCGGACTGACCAGGCTGGTGCGGGGCGGGGTGCCCCGTTTGATAGGCCAGAGGCTGCAGTTGTACGGCGTGAATCGCGCCGGCACCGAGTTCCCGATCGAGATCACCTTGAATGTGGTCGAGGGACCCCTGGGCCGGCACGCGCACGCGTTCATCTACGACATCAGCGAACGTGTCACCGCGGAGCGCCAGCTGGCCCGGGAGCGGCACTTCCTGTCCGCCCTCCTGGACAACCTCGACGTGGGTGTGGTCGCCACCGACGAGCGCGGCAAGCTGATCCTGTTCAACCGGGCCATGCGCGACATCACCGGGCACGACGCCGACGGTTCGACGTCCGATTCCTGGACGACGCCGCGCAGTGCGCCCGGCGGGGAGCCGATCAGCGGCGACGAGATGCCGCTCACCCGCGCGTTCAAGGGCGAGCACATCCGCGACGCCGAGTTCGTCATCCACCTGCCGGACCGTCCCCGCCGCTCGTTCACGATCAACGCCCAGCCGATCCGCGACTCCGACGGCACCCGCCTGGGCGCGGTCGCGGCCCTGCACGAGGTCACCGAGCGCCGCCGGGCCCAGCGGCTCATCGAGTGCGAGCTCGCCGTGTCGCGGATCCTCGAGCAGGCGCCGACGATCGAGGCGTCCGGCCCGGAGCTGCTGGAGACGGTCGCGCGCACGCTGCACTGGCCGCACGCCGAGATGTGGCTGGTCGACAAGGTCGGCAACGTGCTGCGCAACGCGGCGATGTGGACCGAGCCCGGCTACGAGATCCCCTATCCGGACCCGCTCGCGCTGGGCACGGGCGTCTCCGGCGTGGCCTGGGAGACCGGCCAGCCGACGTGGATCCCGGACATCTCCGCGAGCACCAGCCGGCTCAACGTGCCGTCCCTGGCCAAGCACGGCCTGCGGGTCGGCCTGGCCATCCCGATCCGCGACGGCAGCGGCGTGACCGGCACCCTGTCGTTCTTCGGCGACGCCGCCGAGGAGCCGGAGCAGTCGCTGATCGCCCTGCTGTCGGGCATCGCCGCGCACGTCGGGCAGTTCCTGGTCCGGCGCCGGGCCGAGGACCTGGCGAAGCAGCTGGCCCGGACCAAGGACGAGTTCATCGCCCTGGTCGGCCACGAGCTGCGCACGCCGCTGACGTCGATCTCGTCCTACACCGAGCTGCTGCTCCACGACGACGACGAGGACCCGGCCACCCGCGAGGAGTTCCTCGCCGTGATCGCCCGCAACGCCGAGAACCTGCGGGCCATCATCGACGACCTGCTCGACCTGGCCGGCCTGGAGAGCGGCTACGTGACGATGGTCGAGCGGCCGCTGGACTTCGCCGGGCTCGTGCGCGAGGTCGCCGACGCCAACGCCCAGGCCGCGCGCGAGAAGGACCTGAACTACTCGGTGCTGCTGCCGGACGGGCCGGCCCCGGTCTCGGGCGACCTGCCGCGGCTGCGCAAGGTCGTGGACCACCTGATCACCAACGCCGTGAAGTTCACGCCGGCCGGGGGCCGGGTGGAGATCCGGCTGGACAGCGACGTGGCCGGGGCGAAGCTCCGCGTGGTCGACACCGGCGTGGGCATCCCGGAGGAGGAGCGGTCGCGGCTGTTCGAGCGCTTCTTCCGCGGCTCCAACATCCGCAACCAGGGCGTCCCCGGCACCGGCCTCGGCCTGGCGATCAGCCGCACGGTGGTCGAGCGGCACGGCGGCACGATCACGGTGACGGACCACGGCGACAAGCCGGGCACCACGTTCGAGCTGCGGCTGCCGGCCTACTGCGGCTGAACCCGGGGCAGCAGCGCCTCCGGGTGCAGGTCCGGGATCTCGTACGGCTCGCCGAGCAGCTGCGCGGCGGCCAGCCGGGCCAGGGCCGGCGCGGTCTGGATTCCGGTGCCGCCCAGGCCGGCGAACCAGAAGAACCCCTCCTGCTTCGGGTCCGGGCCGACGACCGGGTTGCGGTCCGGCGCGAACGTGCGCAGCCCGGCCCAGCTCGTGCGGACCCGGGTCAGCCGCAGCGTCGTCGCGGCGGTCACCCGCTCCACCGCCACGCTCACGTCCTCGGGCCGGGCCTCCGCGTCCGTTGGCGGTGACGGCGTCTCGTCGGCCGGCGAGACCAGCAGGCCGCCGCGCTCCGGGCGGAAGTAGAAGCGGTTGGCCACGTCGAGGACCAGGGGCCAGGCCGGGCCTACGCGCTCGGCCGACGCGATCGCGACCGTGCGCCGGTAGCTGGTCAGCCCGGCCGGCGGCACCTCCAGGCGGGCGGCCACCGCGTCGGCCCACGGGCCCGCGGCGTTGACCACCCGGCCTACCCGCAGCTCACCGCGGTCCGTGGTCAGGGTCCAGGCCGAGCGGCCCGGGTCCCACGTGCCGGCCTCGAGCCCGATCGCCGTGCGCAGCACCGCACCGGCCGCCGTCGCGCGGTCCCGGTACTGCTGCTGCAGCGCGTCGACGTCCACGTCCTGCGCCGTGCGCTCGACCGCGGCCCGGGCCGTGGCCTCGGGGCGCAGGACGGGGCAGAGCGTCTGTGCGGCGGCCAGGTCGGCTCCGCGCAGCGATGGGTTGGCGGTCAGCAGGGCGTTGAGCGCGCCCAGGTGGTCGGCGTCGGCGACCCAGATGACCGGCCGGGCCCGCAGCAGCGGCGTGCCGGACTCGGCGCCCAGGGCGTCGAGGATGATGCGCGAGGCCCGGGTCAGCGCCCGCTGCTCGGCCGAGCCGAGACTCTCGGTCAGGGCCGAGATCGAACGGCCGGTCGAGTGGTATCCGAACTGGTTCTCCCGTTCGAGCAGCACGATGCGCAGTTCCGGGCGCGGGCCGCCGGACTCCCGCGCGGAGCGCTCCACCAGCCGGCCGTCCAGTTCGGCGAGCTCCGCGGCCAGGGACAGGCCGGCCACGCCCCCGCCGATGATCGCCACGTCTGCTCGTTCGATGGTCCGATTGTCGCAGGGAATGAACCGCGCCGGTGTGGGTACCGGCCGCCGGTGCACAATTCCGGCAATGCTTCCCCCAGATTCTCCGCGCTGGCCGACGGGTGGCGGGATGCCGCCGTGCTCGTGGCCGGGGACGCACTGCTCGACGGCTGGCTCTGCGGGACGCCTACGAGGCTGAGCCGGGAGGCGCCCGTCCCGGTGGTCGCCCTCGACAGCACCCGGGAGGTGTGTGGCGGCGCGGCCAACACCGCCGCCAACTTCGCCGCCCTGGGCGCCCGGACCACACTCGTCGGGGCCGTCGGCGACGACGACGCCGGTGCGCGGCTGCGGACCTGCGTGTGGGACGCCGGGGTGGCCGATCGGCTGGTGACGGCGGTCGGGCGGCGGACGGTCACCAAGCGGCGGGTCGTGGCCGACGGGTACGTCCTGGTCCGCTTCGACGACGGCGACACCGGCCCGCTGGGCCCGGTCGCGGCCGAGACGGTG
Organism: Dactylosporangium sp. NPDC051541; assembly: GCF_044454505.1. NCBI lineage: Bacteria > Bacillati > Actinomycetota > Actinomycetes > Micromonosporales > Micromonosporaceae > Dactylosporangium > Dactylosporangium sp. NPDC051541. The sequence goes on along the minus strand of NZ_JBITDU010000032.1, from coordinate 8,180 downwards.
GTCCGGCGGCTGGACGAGACGCTGTCGGCCGAGCCGCGCCCGGACGCCGTCGTCGTCTGCGATCACGGCGCCGGGACTCTGGGGCCGGCGGTGCGGGAGCTCCTCGCGGCCCGCCGCCTCGACCTGCCGCTGCTCGCCGTAGACGCCCACGACCTGAGCGGCTGGGCGTCGATCGGGCCGGACCTCGTCACGCCCAACCGCGAGGAGGCGGCCGGAGTAATAGGACAGTCAGGCAGCCAGTTGGATCGGGGGCAGCTGCTGCGCAGGACCGGGGCGGCCATCGTGGCGGTGACGCTGGACGCGGAGGGCTCCCAGGTCATGAGCCTCGACGGGGAGACGGTCGCGACCGCGGCACCGCCTTCGCCCGTCGCGCATGCGGCCGGAGCCGGCGGGGCCTACCTGGCCGGGTTCGTGCTCGCTCGGCTGGCGGGGGAGGGGCTCGCCGTGGCCGCCGATGTCGCACAGCGTTGCGCCTCCATGGCGATTCGTGGCGTCGGTACCGCCGTCGTTCCCGAACAGTTCGCCTCCGAATCATTTCTGATATAAATTGCGATCGATGCCGCCCTCAACTGACCTCGACGTCCATGTGTGGACCGTCGTTTTCGCAGCGGATGAGAGCGCGGACCTCCTGGGTGTCGGACTTGAAGGTCACCCGGGACTGCGGCCCGGGGCGCCGGTCGGCGCTCACGATGTGGAACCCGGCGGCCGGGCTCAGATACCGAACGCGCACCGAAGTTCCGTCACAGCCGGCGACCACGTTCCCGCCCGGCGTGCGCAAAATCCGGGGCGAGTCGGGCGACGGCGACGGGCTGGCCGCGCTGGGCGCTCCGGGTGCCGGCCGAGCGGCTCTGAGCAGGACGTCCCGGCCCGCGGCGGTGGCGTTCAGCGCCAAGGCCGACAGCCCGGCGGCACACAGCAACCAGGCCCCAACAGCCACCACCCAGCGTCCACGTCGCATGCCGCCGGGCTGCCCCCGGACCGGCCGCCTACACCGGGCGAAGGGCGAGAAAAGGGGCGAGACCGCTCTGTGCCCCTGACGACCTTGCTGGTGACTTCCGGCCCCACGTGTCCGTATCATGCCCGAGGCGCTACCACCCTCTGCCCCGCGACCCCAGCGAGGAACCGACCGCATGAAGAGTCCTTCGTGGAGAATCCGCACCTGGTCGATCCGCGCGAAGATCATCACCCTGGTCCTGCCGCCGCTGGCGACGCTGGTGGTCATGTGGGTGTTCGCGACGAGCCTGACCGCGGGGGCCACGGCCGAGCTGCTTGACAGCCAGGAGTACAGCGCGCTGTCCAGCAAGCCGTCGGAGAACGTCATCGTCGAACTGCAGCGGGAGCGCACGCTGACCCAGGTGTACCTCGCGACCGGGCGACAGGAGGGCCGACCGGAGACCACCGCGCTCAACGCGCAGCGGGCCAAGGTCGACGAGGTGCTGTCCGACTTCCGCCGCCGCGCCGTCGACGAGAAGCTGCAGGACGCGATCCCCGAGGGGTCGCGGGCCCGGCTGCGCGAGGTCATCAACCAGTTTGACCAGCTCACGGCCAGTCGCAACGGGATCTCCCTGGGCCAGATCGACCGGGCCGAGGCGCTCAACGCGTACAACCGGCCGATCGACTCGATCTACCACTGGTATGACTCGCTGCCCGGCATCAGCAACGCCGAGCTGACCCGCAACGCGCTCATCGTCATCGGCACCAGCCGCGGCCGCGAGCAGCTCGCCCGCGAGGACGCGATCGTCAACGGGGTGGCCGCGGCCGGAAAGTTCCAGAAGACGGAGAACGCCGACCTGGTCGCCGTCATCGGGGCCCGGCGCCAGCTCTACGCCGACGCCACCTACGACCTGCCGGCCGGCGGCCGGGCGCTGTGGGACCCGATCGTGGCCAGCGACTCGTACAAGCGCGTCCTGGACCTCGAGAACAAGATCATGGCGGACGGCCGGCCGGGCGGGACGCTGCCGGTCGACGTGACCGCCTGGCGCGATGCCTACGACAAGCTCTTCGCTCAGCTGCGCAGCTTCGACCTGGGCTTCGGTGAGGTCATCGTGGCCAACGCGGGCCCGGTCGCGGCCGGCATCCTGCTGCGCGTCATCGGCGCCGGGGTGCTCGGCCTCATCGCCGTCGTCGTGTCGATCCTGCTGTCGATCCGGATCGGCCGCTCGCTGATCCGCCGCCTGGTCGGCCTGCGCCAGGACGCCCAGGACCTGGCCGACAACCGGCTCCCGGCGATGGTCGCGCGGCTGCGGCACGGCGACAAGATCGACGTCGTGGCCTCGGCGCCGCCGCTGGAGTACGGCGCCGACGAGATCGGCAAGGTGGGCAACGCCTTCAGCGCCGTCCAGCGCACCGCCGTGCAGTCCGCCGTCCACGAGGCCCAGCTGCGGCAGGGCCTCAACGAGGTCTTCCTCAACATCGCCCGGCGCAGCCAGACGCTGCTGCACCGGCAGCTGGCCCTGCTGGACCGGATGGAGCGGCGGGCCACCGACCCGGAGGAGCTCGAGGACCTCTTCCGCGTCGACCACCTCGCCACCCGCATGCGCCGCCACGCCGAGGACCTGGTCATCCTGGCCGGCGCCGCGCCCGGCCGGGGCTGGCGCAACCCGGTGCCGATGGTCGACGTGATCCGCGGCGCCGTCTCCGAGGTCGAGGACTACGCCCGGGTCGGGTTCCTGGCCCTGCCGGAGGCGTCGCTGGTCGGGCGGGCCGTCGCCGACTGCATCCACCTGCTGGCCGAGGTGATCGAGAACGCCACCGCCTACTCGCCCCCGCACACCCGGGTGCAGATCAGCGGGCAGCTGGTGCCCAACGGCTACGCGATCGAGATCGAGGACCGCGGCCTGGGCATGGCGCCGGACGCGATCGAGGACGCCAACCTGCGGCTGGCCCAGCCGCCGGAGTTCGACCCGGCCAACTCGGCCCGGCTCGGCCTGTTCGTCGTGGCCCTGCTGGCCGCCCGGCACGGTGTGCGGGTCACGCTGCGCGCCTCCGCCTACGGTGGCGTCACCGCGGTCGTGCTGATCCCGCCGCACCTGATCTCCGGCGCGACCCATGAGCTGACCGCCCCGACGCCGGCCGAGGAGCAGCAGGCGGCCCGGGCGGCGGTGCTGGAGCTGGAGCCGGCCGACGCCATCCGGCCCACGATCGCGGAGGTCGCCCCGACCCCCGTCGAATACGTCGTGGCGCCGGTCGCGCCGCCGCCTCCGGTGCCGGCTCCCGCGCTGCCCACGCAGCGGGAACCGGTCGAGGGGGTGGAGCTCACCGACGACGGGCTCCCGCGCCGGCGCCGGCAGGCCAGCCTCGCGCCGCAGCTGCGTGAGCGTCCAGAGGAGGAGCGGACCGTCGATGGCATCCCGGCGGCCCAGTTCGCCACTACCGGAGTCGGCGGTCGCTCAGCGGAGAAGACGCGCGAGATGATGACGTCGCTGCAGGCCGGCTTCACCAGAGGGCGCCGTGACGCCGAGCAGATCCAGGACCCGAACTCTCCGGAAAGGGATGCATAGGTGACGCACTCGACGAGCCGCACCGGCAAGCTCGACTGGCTCCTCGACGATCTCGTCGAGCGGGTCGAGTCGGCGCAGCACGCCGTGGTGCTCTCCGCCGACGGGCTCCTGATGGGCGCGTCCAACGGGCTCGGCCGCGACGACGCCGAGCACCTCTCGGCCGTCGCCTCCGGCTTCCAGAGCCTGGCCCGCAGCGCCGGACGGCAGTTCAACGGCGGCTCGGTCCGTCAGACCATCGTGGAGATGGACAACTCGTTCCTGTTCGTCACCGCGGCCGGGCAGGGCGCCTGCCTGGCCGTGCTCAGCGCCGCCGACTCGGACATCGGCGTGATCGCCTACGAGATGGCGATGCTGGTGACCAGGGTCGGGCAGTACCTCACCGCGCCGTCGCGACCGGGCGTTTCCCACGATGCCGCCGGGTGATCATGACTGGATGGACTCGGATGCCGGCCCGGTAGTCCGGCCCTACGCCGTCACGGGCGGCCGGGCCAAGCCGGCGGCCGGCGCGTTCGACCTCGTCGCCTTCGTGGTGCGCCGAGCCGACCCGGAGGACCCGAACCTTCTGCCCGAGCAGCGCGCGATCCTGGCGCGCACCAGTGAGCCGGTGTCGGTCGCCGAGCTCGCCTCCCATCTCGACCTCGCGCTCGGCGTTGTGCGCGTGCTGCTGGGCGACCTGCTCCAGCAGGGGCTCATCGAGATGCACGAACCGGAGTACGACCAGTCCGTCGGGCCGCTGCGGCCCGACGATCGCATCCTCAAGGCGGTTGTCAATGGCCTCCGAGCGCTCTGACGGTCACGTTCCCCTCGCGGTGAAGATCCTCATCGCGGGTGGGTTCGGCGTCGGCAAGACCACGCTCGTCAGCGCGGTGAGCGAGATCCGTCCGTTGCAGACGGAGGAGGTGCTCACCAACGCCGGCGTCGGCATCGACGACGTCAACGGCGTCGAGGGCAAAACGACGACGACCGTGGCCATGGACTTCGGCCGGATCAGCATCAATCAGGACATCGTGCTGTACCTCTTCGGCACGCCGGGTCAGGACCGGTTCTGGTTCCTGTGGGACGAACTGGCGCTGGGCGCGCTCGGCGCGGTGGTGCTGGCCGACACCCGCCGCCTGAACGACTGCTTCCCGTCGGTGGACTACTTCGAGCGGCGCAGCACGCCGTTCCTGGTCGCCGTGAACTGCTTCGACGGCGTGCAGAAGCACAGTGCCACGCAGATCGCCAAGGCGCTGGACCTCGACCCGGACGTGCCGGTCGTGCTGTGCGACGCGCGGGACCGGCGCTCGGTCAAGGATGTCCTGATCGCCCTGGTCGAGCACGTCATGACCCTCAAGCAGGTCGCCGCGTAGCCGGTCGGCCTGCCGCCGTATCTCCGGTACTGCGGTGGTCTCCCACCAGGCGCCCCGTCTGACCGGACCGATGGTGTAGATCCTTTCGGTCAGCCGGCCCGCTTCGTCCACTTCCAGGCCCTTGCCCGTGGGGTCGAGGTGGGCTAGGCGGTCTTTGAGCAGGTTTCGACCGATCTCGGTCGTTGCCGCGCCCTGGGGGCCGGTGCAGTTGACGACGGCCGAAAACGATTTTCCGGATATGTCACTCGTAGTATGGAATGTTCGAATTCTGGCGGCGCTGGCCGGGGGCATACGGTGGCGGTGCACCTCCCAGAACGTCGACACGTGCCGCAGGAATCGCAGCCGGGCGTCGGGCGTGAGCTGCCGCCAGAGCCGGTCGACCGCGGGCCGGAGCGCGTCGACGGCCGAGCGCCAGTCCGGCTGGGTGGCCGCGAACTCGCGCACCGCCCGCATCAGACCGGCCAGGGTGTTTCCGTGGTACTCGAACGCGCGATCGGCCGGCACGACGTCCGCGTGCACGCGTGGCAGGAGGCCGCGGCGCGAGTAGGCCACGACGGGCACCCGGCCCTCGAGGGCGATCGCCACATCGACGGCGGTCAGCCCGGTCCCGATGAGCAATACCGGAAGATCGCCTTCTAGATTGTCGAGGGTGGTGGAATCCCACGGATTGGCGACGTATCGCGGGTGGTCCCGGAACCGGGGCAGGTCGGCCGGCGCGCCGTGGCCGAGCGCGAGTAGCACGCGGTCGCCCTTGATCGTGTCCCCGTTGCGCAGTGTCACCGTGCCGTCCGCGCCGACCCGTGTCGCGGCCGCCCGGACGTGGGTGAACCGGGCCTGGGTGAGGCGATCGTGCAGGTAGTCGCCGTAGACCCCGCGCGGCGCGAAGTCCGCCGGTCCGATCTCCAAGTCCTGGTCACGGCACCAGCGGACGAAGTCGTCGGGCTGGTCGGCCAGGGCGCTCATCGCGGCCGCGCGCGAGTTGAGCAGGTGGGCCGGGTTGCGGGTGCGGTATGCCACGCCGCGGCCGAGCTCGTCGTGCGGGGCCGGATCGACGATCATCACAGCGTGACGAGGGTCCCGGCTCAGGTGGATCGCCGCCAGGGCGCCGCTACAGCCGCCGCCCACGACCACCGTGGTGCACGTGCGCCCCATGGCTCACCACCCCCATCGTTGAATTCCTATTTAAACGATAGGCTTTATGGTACTGCAAGGGCGCGGGAAGTGTAGGAACGTCACTGTTCGGGCACGTGGTGTCGCATGTCGTCACTCTTTCGCACGAAGTCGATCGAGCAGTCGATGCGCGACACCGACGAGCCCGGCCACAAGCTGCGCAAAAACCTCTCCGCCTTCGACCTGACCGTCTTCGGCGTCGGGGTCATCATCGGCACCGGTATCTTCGTACTGACCGGGCAGCAGGCGGCCAAGAACGCCGGCCCCGCCATCGTGCTGTCGTTCGCGCTGGCCGGCGTCGTCTGCGCGCTGGCCGCCCTCTGCTATGCGGAGTTCGCCTCCACGGTTCCCGTCGCCGGGTCGGCGTACACGTTCTCCTACGCGACGCTGGGGCAGTTCGTCGCCTGGATCATCGGCTGGGACCTGTGCCTGGAGCTGGCGCTCGGGGCGGCCGTGGTGTCGCGCGGGTGGTCGGCGTACCTCCAAGAGCTCTTCGACCTTCCGAACTGGCTCGCCGGCGACCAGGCCCGGCCCGACTTCGGGGCGGCGTTCATCGTGGCCGTCCTCTCGGTCGTCGCGATCGTCGGAGCGAAGCTCTCCGGCCGCGTCACCGGCGCGCTCGTGATCATCAAGGTGGCCGTGGTCCTGTTCGTCATCGGCCTCGGCCTGTTCTTCATCAAGGCCGCGAACTACACCCCATTCATCCCGCCGGCCCAGGCCGCCGAGAAGGAGTCCGGTGGCGACGCCCCGCTGCTGCAGGTGCTGGCCGGGATCACGCCGCAGCACTTCGGCTGGTTCGGCATCGTGGCCGCGGCCTCGATCGTCTTCTTCGCGTACATCGGCTTCGACGTCGTGGCGACCACCGCCGAGGAGACCCACAACCCGCAGCGGGACGTGCCGCGCGGCATCATCGGCTCGCTGATCATCTGCGCCGTGCTCTACATGGCCGTCTCGTTCGTGGTCACCGGCATGGTCCACTACGGCGACCTGAACACCGCCGCGCCGCTCGCGAAGGCCTTCGACCTGGCCGGGCAGGGCTGGGCGGCCAACCTGATCTCGCTCGGCGCGGTCTGCGGGATCACCTCGGTGATCCTGGTGCTGCTGCTCGGGCAGTCCCGGGTCTCCTTCGCCATGGCCCGCGACGGCCTGCTCCCGCCGGTGCTGGCCAAGGTCCACCCGCGCTTCGGCACCCCGTGGGTCATGTCGACGATCACCGGCGCGATCGTGCTCGTGCTGGCCGCGTTCGTGCCGCTGTCCGAGCTGTCGGAGCTGACCAGCATCGGCACGCTGTTCGCGTTCGTGGTGGTCTCGATCGGCGTGGTCATCCTGCGCCGGACCCGCCCCGACCTGCCGCGCGGCTTCAAGACGCCGCTGGTGCCGTTCCTGCCGATCGTGAGCGTGCTGGCCTCGCTGTGGCTGATGCTGAACCTGCCGGTGGTCACCTGGGTGCGGTTCCTGATCTGGATGGCCGTGGGGCTGGTCCTCTACTTCGCCTACGGGATGCGCCGGGCCCGGCTGTCATCGGATACGACTTCGGAGGTCGAGCCTTCATCGACATAAGCTGGTGGTATGACCGACTGGGGGCTGACGTCCGACGACTATCACCTGGACCTGAGCCCGGACGACGTGGCCGACCCCGAGGCGATGTTCGGCCACGGTCCGCTCACGGCGTCCTCCTACGGGACGGCGGGTCTGAGTGCGGCCTCTGAAGATCCCGGGCTCTCGGGCGGAGACATGGCCGGGGACGCGGAGACGGTCGGGTACGACTCCGACGGGGACGGCAAGGTCGACATGCTCCTCGCCGACACCGACCAGGACGGCCAGACCGACGTGGCGATGTGGGACACCAACCACGACGGCCTGGTCGACCAGGTGGCGTACGACCAGGACCACGACGGCAAGATCGACCTGATCTACCACGACGACGACTTCGACGGGCACGTCGACCGGGTCGAGACAACCGACGGCGGCGGCGATCTGCCCGGGTACGCCAGCAACTAGTAGTGCTTTGTTAGGTCTGTCGGTGGTTGTTGCGGTGTAACGGTTTTAGTTTGCGGTGGCAGGTGGGGCATGCGCCGGTCCAGGTGGCGAGCAGGAGTTGCAGCTCGTTGATGACCTTGTAGAGGGTCAGGCCGGCGCATCCGCTTTTGGGTCGTGTCGC
>NZ_JBITDU010000031.1:0-68798 GCF_044454505.1 Dactylosporangium sp. NPDC051541 | reverse complement strand
GCCAGGGAATCATCGCCAGCCCGAGCACGATGAGGACCGTGGCCGCGCGGCGCAGCAGCAGGGGGAACGTCGAAGCGGCCGCGGTCTTCGGAAGGTTCCGGGGGACACCGGAGTCCGGACCGGCGTCCACGCGCACCAGGCGGGGCGAAAGCATGCCGGTACGCTGGGTGCTCGCCTTCGACACCTGGCTCCCTCCCGCGCCCGCCTCTCAGGCACGACCTCAGCCTGTCGTCCACGCGTACCCGAGGCAGTAGCGCTCCCATCCGGCTTCATGGTGGTGCTGGGTACACCCCGCATCCGGCGACACAGCCAAGAGATCCCGCCCGCCCCACCAGAACCGGCCAGCGCGCACGATCGGCGGCATGAGCGTGCGTGTGATCTCCGTGTGGACGGCCAGGCCGATCGGCGTCAGGAGGCCACCGACGCGAGATGATGCGACCGTGTCGATCAGCGAGGCAGAGTCACTCCTGACGTCGATGCTCGACCATGCCGGCGTGCGACCCGGCCAGGCGGGCGGCGCGGACGTGCTGGCGACGGTCGAGGTTTTCCGGCGATTTGCCGCCGTCCCGGTCGAGGACGCCGCGTCGTCCGACGACGATGGCGACGGCGTCCTCGCCGAGTTCGGAACGTTCGACTTCTATGGCACGCCCGAGTTCTTGGCTGGTCTCGCCCGGCAGTTCATCGAGGCCGACGACGAGGTCGTGATGTGGCAATTGCGCTGCAAATTCCATCGGACTCCTGGTGCCGTAACCGAAGCGCTCGGGTCCGGGAACCTGTGGTCCTGCAGCATGCCTCTCGACGACTTCTTCGCCGAGGCCTTGCCCTTCCCGGCTGGGCATGGGCACTGTCCGGTGTGCAAGCCGCCCACCACCTCACGATCGAACTCGAGCAGATCTGAACGCGTGGCCGGACGGTAGGCGTCCGGAGGGCAGATGCTTGTCATCAGGTAGACGGGGCGAGTTCGGGATCGAAGGGTGGCGGCGGTCCGGCCGGCTGGCCGGGGACGGTTCGGTGACGTGCGTGGTCATAGGGTTCCTCGTCGTTGATGTGTCTGCGGGGAGTTCGGAGAGGGCGGCGACGATGTCATCGACGCCGCCCCGCCGTTGGCTCACACGGTCGGAACCGTGCCGCCGTCGATGACGTACTCGGCGCCCACGATGGCCGAGGCGCGGTCGGACACGAGGAATCCGACCAGGTCGGCGATCTCCTCGGGCTGCGCGAACCGTCCCAGGGGAACCCCACCGAGGGTGTCGTAGATCGTCTGCTTCGCGGCCTCGCGGGTGAGCCCGTTGCCCTCGGCGATCCGGTCCACGAACCGCTCGTAGGCCTCGGTCTCGATTCCGCCGGGGCTGATCGCGTTGACCCGCACCCCGCGCGGTGCGAGTTCGTTGGCGAGGCCCTTGCTGTACGTGCGCAGCGCCGCCTTGGCCGCCGCGTACGCCAGGGACGCGTCGTACTGCGGCAGCTCCCGCTGGATCGAGGTGAAGTGCAGCACCACGCCCGACCCCGACTCCACCATCGCCGGCAGCAGCGCCCGGTCGAGGCGCACCGCACCCAGGAGGTTCAGGTGCAGTTCGGTCAGCCACTGCTCCTCGGTGATGACCGCGAACCCACCCGCGGGCGTCGAGGCGCCCCCGACGACGTGTACGAGGACGTCGAGCGCGCCGCCGGCCTCGGCGAGGCGACCCGCCACAAGCGCGGCGCCCTCGACGGTCGACGTGTCCGCCGCGATGAACCGGTCGGCGCGGTCGTACTCGTCGGGCATCGTCCGGGCCGTGGTCCACACGTCGGCGCCCATCTCCCGCAGGCGTGCGACGACGGCCTTGCCCGACCCCCTCGACCCGCCCGTGACGAGCGCCCGGCGCCCGTCGAGGCGGTCACGTTCGTTGCTGGACATTCCCTGTCTCTCTTCCCTCTGACGGTTCGGTGGTGTGCGGTCTGACTTAGGCCTCGTGGTTGGCGATGACGAGCTCGCTCACCAGGTCGCCGCGGAGCGTGAAGCGGTAGTCCAACTCGGCGACGCCGCCCGGGAAGGTCCCCTCGAGGCGCAGGGTCACCACCCAGTGGTCGTCGTCCACGCGGCGGGCGCCAATCTGCTCGGTGGTGTACTCGAACTCGGCGCCGGCGTCGCGCAGGAAGGCGTAAACCTCGCCGCGGCCCCGGAAGGTCTCGGCCTGGTCGACGACCACGACGTCCTCGACGAGGAACGACGAGGCCCTGTCGGCGTCGTGCACGGTGCTGGCCGGGAGGAAGCCGCGGACGGTGGTCGGAAGGGCGTCGGACCGGAGGTCGTTATGAGTCATGTCGTCACCGTGGAGCCTCGCGACGCGGGAGGGTCAAGCGCTGGACCCTCCCCCAGGGGGAGCCTCCATACTGGGTTGCGTGCTGACCATCGGGGAGTTCTCACGCCTGACCCACCTGAGCGTGCGGACCCTGCGCCGCTACCACGAGGGAGCGCTGCTGGAACCGGCCGTGGTCGACAAAAGCACCGGCTACCGCTACTACGCCGTCGAGCAGATCCCGACCGCGCAGGTCATCAACCGCCTCCGCGAGCTCGACGTCCCCCTGAGCGACGTGCAGGCGATCCTGCGGACCGCCGACCCCAGTGTCCGCGCGGCCCTGGTCGCGGATCACCTCCAACGCTTGGAGGCCCAGCTCGACCGCACCCGGTCCGCGGTCACGTCCCTGCGCCGCCTGCTGCGGCCCGACCCCACCCCACTCGAGGTCAAGCTGCGCGCCGAGCCCGCCCGCACGGTCGCAGCGGTGACGGCCGAGGTCGGCCACGACGACGTCGGAGCCTGGTTCGCGGGCGCGATGGCTGAGCTCGAGGCGGCCGTCGGCGGCGCAGTGACCGGACCGCCGGGTGGCCACTACGAGAACTCCCTGTTCGAGCAGGGCCGCGGTCAGGTGTTGGTCTACCTGCCAACGGCCGTGCCGCCTCGTACCGGGCGGGTGCACCCCCGTGACCCTGCCCGCTGCAGAACTGGCGGTGACCACCCACATCGGCGAGCACGACGGCGTCGACGTCACCTACGGTGAGCTCGGTACCCGGGTCGTGGCGAACGCGATGTCGGTGGCCGGACCGGTTCGGGAGGTCTACCGCGTCGGACCCCGGGACACGGGCGATCCGGCCGCCTGGCGCACAGAGATCGGGTGGCCGGTGTTCCGCGTGACCTGAAGATCGGTGGATGGTGGACCGCTGGTTCTCGGCCAACGTCCTGCCTGAGCTCGTATAGCCAGGACGTTGCACCGCACCAAGAGCCCAACTGCCTGCCTGCCTGTACTGGCGGTGCGACAGGCACACTACGATGTTGCACTCCACATCAGGCATGCGCTGTACGCATCGTCGATGCGCAGAGGAGTCTTCGGCGAAGCGGAGGATGGAGGCCACCACTCGCCGGTCCGACTTGCCCTCGGCGATAGGCGCCAGCGGCGGTCGCGCGCCCGTAGCGGCTACTAATCCGGTGACCAAGATTATGCCGAAGGGCGGACGGGTGGTCAGCGGGTCGGGCGTAGCAACACGGCGTACAGGTCGCCAGGGCCGGCCTCGTGGATATTTCCCTCGGCGTCGCGCCCCAGCGGAGCCGAATCGCCGACGGCCGGGAAGTACCATCCCTCCTCAACGTCGGCCAGGGGTGAACAGTCGGCTCCATCCCCAGCCACGACGACCACAGCGTCGCCGGGCAGATCGGCGAGGATGTCACGCAGGGCCGCGACTGTGATCGCGCCAAGGGTGAACATCGGGTCAGCCCGGGCATTGTGGTCCCGAACGTACGTGTTCTCATCCTCGCTCATGCTTGACCCCAGCTCGCCGTGACGTCGCGGTAATGCGTCACCGATGCCCCTCAGCGGCCGGTCGAACCGTGGAATAGCTTGCACAAGATCTGCCTACTCAGCATGCTGCGTAGTCACCGGCGGCGCCTCGGCCCCTCTGAGCACGTACGCACGCGCCGCTGCGGGCGCTCCCGACGGACCGGCATTCTTCACCGCCGGCAAGCGACCCCGCCCGGGCGGCCCCTCCGCTCATGGCACCTATGAGCGGAAGCGTCATTCGCTGCGCATCGCCCAACGATGGTGGATCTTGGCCGGACGGTTGTGGCCGAACTCGATGACGTTGCCAGCCTCGTCAGGCGAAACTTTGCCAACCACGACGGGTACGGTAGCGCGCCGACGACGCCAAGATCACGTGCACGCTCGTTGGCAGACTCGCTAGCCGGCTGACTAGAACCATCGCCACGGACTGTGACGAACTTGTTTGGCTGCCGCGCAAGCTTGACGGCATGAGCGTGCGTCGAAGCAGGTGCACGAGTGGCCTGGCCGGCTCAGGCCGCTGCTGTCACCTCGATCTCGACCAACCAGTCGCTCACAAGCGTCTGGACAACGATGGCCGTGGTGGGTACGACGCGTCCGCCGAGGGCGGACACACGGGCGGCGGCATTTTCCTCGGCGTAGGAGGCGTCGGTCAGGTAGCTCGTGAGCCGTACGATGTTGTCGACGGTCATGTCGGCCGAGGCCAGGATGATCCGGATGTTCGACCAGATCAGTTCGAGCTGCTCGGCGAGCGTTGCCCCCGGGGTACCGTCCGTGCGCAGACCCATCGTGCCCGCGACGAACAGCAGCCGCTCCGCGCCGCGGACCTCCATCGCGTGCGCGTAGTCGTCGGTGGCCGCGTACACGCCCTCGCGCGGGCTTCTGGACTGTAGCTCCATGCGGTCATGATCGCAGATGGGCAACCGTATGTGCTGTCCCGAGACTAGGTTCGGCTCCTCCCCTGCGGATGCGCCGTTGCCGCTGGCAAAGCGCGCTCATCGGTAGTTGCGGTAGCCATGATCAGAGGTGTGTTCGACCTCGTGGGACGCGGGTGATCTCTGGCCGGCCGGGCGAACTCAAGCCGATGCGCTATCGGCTGTGCGAATCTTTTACCGCCACGACGAGTGTCGCGCCCTGGCGTTCGCCGAACTCCAGCTGGCGATCGCGGTGCTGCCCGGCAGGTCGGCGATCGGTTGCAGGTCGGTCGGGCACTCGCCGGGGCCGAGGTAGTACGCGCCGGCGCTTCGCGCCCAATGCGCGCTGAGGGACAGCCCGCGCAGGTGCCGCCGCAGGGCGTCATCGCCGAGCCGGTGCGGGACAGGCTCCCAGTGTGGGTCCACCGCACTCGCGCCGGGTTTCACGTACCCGTGCCTCGCGAGGGTTCCTTCGATGTCGCTGAGGCCGTTCGGGGCGCTCATGGTGAACGTCGCTGCCCGCATCGCGTCCAGGAGTGAGCTGTCCGTCCTTGGCCGCAGCAGGAGGGCGGGGTACAGCCTGAAGGCGTCGGGGCTGAGCTCGTCGAGGCGCAGCGCACCCTCGAGCAACGCTCGGCCGAGGTCTCTGCCAAACACCCCGACGGGGCCACTGTCCGCCGGCGTGGCGAGCAGCGGCTTGAGCGCGGTCGGCCGCACGCTCTTCGCCACGAACGCCGACCCGGCGAGGTCCGGCACCCACCGCTGCAGGCCTAGCCACGCGCCGCCCTGGTCCTCGGACGGCCCGGGCACCTCAGCGACCAGCTTCGTGGAATCGAATGCACCGAGAGCCTCGCCGGCTGTCTCGTCGTCGTAGTGGAAGACTCAGAGATCTCGCCACGGTCCTCCATTGCGCTGATGCGTCAGCCGACACCCTCCGCACGAGGTCCTCGACGGCGTGCGGCGGCAATGATGTCGGCGCGGAAGGGCTGGCCGGGACCGGCGGGTCCCGGCCGGCTGTCAGGAGTCGATCAGCCGCGGTAACAGATCCCGCTGATCGGCCTCGACGCGCGGGTGACGACGTGCAGGGCGCCGGTGTCGCGGGCGATCAGCTCGATGGTCACCGGACCGCTCTCGAACGGGTCGCTCGGGCTCGGGGCGAGGTGGACCAGGAGCAACCCGTCCGGGTGGAAGCCCAGGAGAATGCGGGTGTCCATCGGGCCGTACTCGACGCCGCTGTCAACGGAGTGCTGGGCGCCGGGGATCCGGTCGGGCAGCGGGTACCGCTGCGTGAGCTGACCGGTTTCCAGGTCGAACCCGGCGAGCAGGACGTTGCGGTCATGCCCGGCCGGGGCCGTCGCGGGGGTATCGTCCGGTCCGGCCGAGTCGTGGACCGGGATGAACACGGTGTGGTCGTCGATGTCCAGGCGCGGGATGCCGCGCCCCTCCGCCATGGTGTCGGTGGGCCGCAGGCCGAGGGCCGCCACGGTGATCTCACGGACGACCGCGCCGCTCGTGCCGTCCGCCAGGCGCAACCCGGAGAACGGCACCTCCTCCGACGAACACAGCACCAGCTGGCCCGAGTTGCGGACCGCGCACACGCGGCCGGCCCGCGCCGGGTCGAGCGGCACCGTGCTGCGAGTCCCGTTGGTGAGGTCGACCATGTACGTCACGCCTGACCTTCGCGACGTCTGGACCACCAGCCGCCGGCTGTCCGGGGACCAGCTGGCGCTGAAGGTCGTGTCGCCCTCGAACTCCTGCCGCTCGGCGCCGGTCAGGTCCCGCAGTACCCAAGGCCCGCCGGGGCTCCGCAGGACCAGCAGCCACCGCCCGTCCGGCGAGATGCCTTGCACGCTCAGGGCGTTCACGTGGTACTGCCGACCTTCGGCGGTCAGCAGTACCACCTCGTCGCCGCCGGACACGAACGCCAGGGTGGCCGGGCCGACGCCGCGGTCCTCGGGGAGCGCCGGCGGGGACTTCTCCGGGGTGAGACGCTGCGGCAGGTCGGCCACGGACGTCGAGGGCATCTGACCGCCGCCATCGCCGGACGACCGGGTGACGGCGACCGGTACGGCGACCACGAGCAGTGCCGCCGCGACGGGAACCAGGCGGGCCATCGTGCGGCGGCGCCTGACCACCCGTACCACCCGGTCGGTCACATCGTAGACACGCGCGTCGTCCGCCGCGTCGACCAGCATGTCCTTCAGCATCGTCATGCCGAGACCTCCGTATCCTCGATGAGTTCCGCCAGTTCGGGAGCCACGACACGCAGCCGGGCGAGGGCGTGGTGGGTCTGGCTCTTGACCGAGCCCACGGTGCAGCCGAGCGCGTCGGCGGTGTCGGCCTCGGACAGGTCCTCGAAGTAGCGCAGCACGATCACCGCGCGCTGCCCCGGTGCCAGCCTCGCGAGCGCGTCGCGCAGCACGATCCGGCGCACCGCGTCCGTGGACTCGTCCCGTCCGGCCGGCCGCTGCGGCGGGTCGGCGGCCAGCACCTCCCGATGTCGGCGGCTGCGCCACGAGGAGACGTGCTCGTGGTAGAGCATCCGCCGCAGGTAGGCGTCCGGGATGCCGCTGCGGGTCACCCGGCGCCAGTGCCGGGCCACCTTGATGAGCGTCACCTGCACCAGGTCCTCGGCCGCGTGATGCTCGCCCGTCAACAGGAACGCGACGCGCGACAGCCGCCCGATCCGTGCGGATACGAACTCGCGGAAACTCGCCTCATCGTCCACCGGCCCCCCCCAGATTCTGTGTCGCCCCCGTACACGAGCGCAGCGGGGTCCAAGGTTGGCTACTTGCGCGAGAAATCGACGACGACCGTCTCCGCGTGCTGGAGGAGTTTCGCCCGCTTCGACCGTTTCGAGGCCTTCTGGTAGATTCTGCGGAGCAGTGCCCGTCCGCTGCTTCCAGATTGCTTCGGCCCGGGCAACCGTTTCGCACTGATCGGTGGACAGACTTCTGCACATGGTGGTGATCAGCAGCTGGAGCCCGGAAGACCGGACGCAGGGAACGCTCGAAGTGGCCCGCGAGCTGGCCACCGTCTGGTTTGTGCACCTGCAGCGGTCCTACCGGATGATCCGCGACGCCCGCCGGGCGTAGGGCGACGCAGCCCGCGAGCGGTACGCCGACGAGTGCGGATGAGCCTTGGCCCATCAGGTCTCGGCCGCTGGACACGGTGAGCCACCTCGGGGCCGCCTGAGTAGGCTCGGCCCTGGATCAACCGCGCTACCGGCGAGGTGAGACATGGCAATCGCCCGCAGGCACTCGCGGCGGATCGTTGTGGACAACGTGATCTATCGCTGGACGGTACGTCGCAGGCCGTCCTACAGCCAGGGCCTCGCCTCGCCGATCACCTTTGTGGCCGAGCTTCTGCACGAGCCGGCCGGCAAGCTGCTCGTCTCGCTGCCGGCGGCCCGCCCTGACAACTGGCTGGGCGCCGCGAGCGCCGTGGTGACGCCAGGACTGGTGGCGCGGCAGATCTCGGACGCCAGAGCCGCTGGATGGGAGCCCGCTCGCCGCGGACCGGTGTTCAAGGTCCAACTCCAGGACGGATGACCCGCGCGGATCAGCGCGGGCAATCCCACGGTCCGAGTGATCCGCGCATACGAGGTTCGTCGGCCCTGAACCGGCCTGGTCGGCCGGTCCCGCGTCGCCCGCGCGCCCGCCAGCGGCGTGGATGCCAAGGTCGTCTGTTCGGGCGTCGCGCGAGACGGCAGGATGCGGGTGTGGGTGCGTTTGGTGGTGGGGAGCCGGCGGAGATCGTTCTTGCCGGTGGTGTCGGTAATGGTGGTGCGGTTGTTCGGGTTGGGGACACGGTGCGGCGCCCGGTCACGAGGCACTCGCCTGTGATGCGAGCGGTGGTTGCGCACTTGGAGGCGGTCGGCTTCCAGCGTGCTCCTCGCTACCTCGGCGTGGACGAGCAGGGGCGCGATGTGTTCGCCTTTGTGCGCGGTGACGTGGCGGTCGCACCGTATCCGGCGTGGGCGCAGCGGGACGGGATCATCAGCGAGGTGGGCGCGCTCCTGCGTGAGTTCCACGAGGCGATGTCCGGGTTCGACCCCGGGTCGTTGTGCTCGGCCGAGCTCGCGGATCCGCGGGGCGGCCCGGTGCTGTGCCACAACGACGTGTGTCCGGAGAACGTTGTGTTCCGTGAAGGTAAGGCCGTCGCGTTGCTGGATTTCGACCTGGCCGCGCCTGGGCGGGCGCTGTGGGATGTGGCGCGAACCGCGCGCATGTGGGTGCCGATGGCCGTTCCCGGTACGAGCAGGTCGTGGCCGGGGCCGACAGAAGTGTGGCGCCGGCTCGGCGTGTTCGCCAGGGCGTACCGGCTCGATCCCGGCGATGGCGACGAGTTCGCCGATGTCCTGTTGACGGCGACGCGCCAGGGGCAGGACTGGGTGCGGGCGAAGGTGGCGGCGGGCGAGCCGTCGTTCGTCGAGATGTGGGATCGGTTCGGATTGCGTGAACGGTACGCCGCTGATCTCGCCTGGATCGCCGCACACCGCTCGAAGATTGCCGAGGCTGCGGGCTCGGCCGGACCGACGAGCCCGACCGGCGGCATGAGCGAGCGCTGATGCATGCCGGGCGTGGCGCCGTCCGCTACGACCGGCTGCAGCGCAGGGCAACGATCGTCAGCTCATCTCGTGATGTCGCTGAGGACGGCTCGTGCGGCCCGCTGTGCGACGGCGATGACGGCGTCGTCGCTGGTGCCGGTGGGAGGGGCGGCCTGGACGGCGGCGTTGATGCTGAGCACCGCCATCCGCAGCAGCAGCACGTTCTGCGGTGACGGGTCCGGCAGGAGCGTCGTCAGCTCGTCGACGAACTGGTTGAGGCTCGCCCCGATCCGGTCGCCGCCGGGCCTGCTGGTCAGGGTGCGGGCGATGAGCGGGTTGGCGCTGATGAACCGGATGCCTTGCAGTTTGTCCGCGGTGAAGGAGTCCACCCATCGCAGTACCGCCGTCGTCAGCAGTTCCGGGGTGCGGGGCTGCTCCCGCAGCCAGGTCACCAGCTGCTCGGCCTCGATGCCGCGCTCTT
Source organism: Dactylosporangium sp. NPDC051541 (assembly GCF_044454505.1). Classification (NCBI taxonomy): domain Bacteria; kingdom Bacillati; phylum Actinomycetota; class Actinomycetes; order Micromonosporales; family Micromonosporaceae; genus Dactylosporangium; species Dactylosporangium sp. NPDC051541. Next base: position 59,044 of record NZ_JBITDU010000031.1, on the reverse strand, counting down.
CGAACAGGGATTGCAGGATCGCCTCCTTGCTGTCGAAGTAGTAGTACAGCGAAGCCTTGTTGATGCCGAGCTCGTCCGCGATCTGCCGCAGCGACGTCGCCTCGTAGCCCTGCTCGGTGAACAGACGCAGCGCGATCCGGCGTGCGAGCGCGCGGGTCTCCGCTCCGTCGCGGCGTGCCGTCGTACGGGTCCGGTGCGGGGTGGTCATACGACGAGTCTACCTACCGGCCGGTTGACGATCTACCTACCGTTAGGTAGATTGCCGTCATCCCAGCTGGAATGGCAGATGGAGGAGTTTCGTCATGAGCGAGTACACCGTGATCCGTGAGTACCCCTATCCCGTGGACGAGGTATGGCACGTCCTCACCGACCCCGAGCAGGTCGCGCAGTGGACCACCACCGGGCAGGGTGGGCGCCCGGAGGACTTCGCTCCCGTTCCGGGCACGAAGTTCCGGTTCGTGGGCAAGCCGACCATGGGCTGGGCCGGCGTCGTCTACTGCGAAGTGATCTCCGTCGACGCGCCGCGTGCGATGCACTACACCTGGAAGGGCGACGAGGACACCGACGATGTGACCGACGTGACCTACCTGCTCCAAGAGGTTCCCGGTGGCACCCGGTTCACCTGGCACCACACGGGCTTCACCGGCGCCGGTGGGTTCGCGATGTCGAAGCTGCTCGGCTCGGTGCGCAAGAAGATGCTCACCGAGGGCATTCCGCCGGTGCTCGAGGCGTATCACCGGATGCAACAGGCGTGACCGGTGTACTGACCATGATGGTCGCCGGCGCCATGTCGGTGGCGGCAGCGATGCACGGGTACGTCTTCGTTCGGGAGAGCGTGCTGTTCAGCCGGTCCAGCACGCGGCGAATGTTCGAGGTCGCCCCCGAGCATGCCGGCGCGATCCGGCTGTGGGCGTTCCACCAGGGCGTCTACAACCTGCTGCTGGGAACGACCGCCCTCGTTGGCGCGATCGCACTCCTAGCCGGCGCGAGCACCATCGGCGTCACCCTCATCGTCGCCGCGGGCGTATTCATGATCGTCGCCGCTGTCACCCTCGTCGTCGCCGATCCTCGACGGGTCCGAGTTCCGGGCCTCTTCGCGCAGGCGTTGCCGCCGTCCGTTGCGCTGGTCGCCCTCGCGCTGGCCTGAGGCAGCTCGTAGGTCCGGCACCAGCCGGCGAACTCTTGCCGGGTATCGCTAGCCCGCAGGTGTACGCCCGGGGACCGATGACCCTGGCGCGTCCGGCGAATACGGTGGATCGGTGAATCTCCGCACGCCGCTGACATGGTTCCTCCTGGGCAGCTATCCGCTGGTGGTGGCCGCAGCGGCGGCGAACGGCGGAACCGACAGCTTCGGCCTGCCCGGGGTGCGGTACGTACTGCCGCTGCTGGTGGTGGTCATCCCGTTGGTACTGCTGCCCCGCCGACCAGTGATCGCGCTTGCCCTCATGCTGACCGGTTGCCTGGTCACCGCCGCCTACGTGTGGTCGTGGGAGTTCGGATACCTGCGCGACGTGCGGTTTCTGCAGTTCATCACGATCGATCTCACGGTCGGCTACATCGCCACGCACCGCCCGCCGCGGGTGTCGACCCTGGCGGCGATGGTGGCGTGTTTGGCCGAGATCGGCGCCATCGCCGCCGGCCGGCTCGCGAGCGCACCGTCGTTCGTCCTGGCCCTGGCCATGGCGATGCTCGCGGCCTGGCTGGTCGGCAACCGCAACCGGGAACGCCGGGCGCACGCCGACGCGGTACGCGCGCAGGAGGCGGCACAGGCGATCACCGCCGAGCGGCTGCGCATCGCCCGGGAGCTGCATGACATGGTCGCGCACAGTATCGGCGTCATCGCGATCCAGGCGGGTGTCGGCGCCCGCGTGATCGGCACGCGGCCGGTCGACGCGCACAACGCGTTACAGGCGATCGAGACGACCAGCCGCCAGACGCTGGCCGGCCTGCGCCGGGCGGTCGGGGCGCTGCGCGGCAAGGAGACCGTCGACGGTCGCCAGGCACCGCCGCTGGAACCGGTGCCCGGCTTGGCCGACCTCGACCGGCTCTTCGCGGCCACCGCCGACGCCGGCGTCACCGTCGAGCTGCGCCGGCAGGGGGCACGCCGCCCGCTGCCGCCCGATCTGGACCTTGCGGCGTTCCGGATCATCCAGGAGGCGGTGACAAACGTGGTGCGCCACGCCGGCACCGACGCCTGCCGCGTGACGATCGGCCACGGCGACGCCGAACTGACCGTCGAGATCGTCGACCGAGGCCCGGCCGGGCCGGCCGCGTCCGGCGCCACGGCGGAAGCCAAGTCCGGCGGCGGGTTCGGGTTGCTCGGTATGCGGGAGCGGACCGCACTGTTGGGCGGACACTTCACCGCCGGACCACGGACCGCCGGCGGATACCGGGTCGCCGCCCGACTGCCACTGTCCAGGACCAGCTGAACACCCGCCGGAGCGACATGATGCAACTACAGGACGGCCCACCGGTACGGCTCGTTCTCGTCGACGACCAACCACTGATCCTGGCCGGGCTGCGAGTGCTCATCGCCGACACACCCGGCATCGAACTCGTCGGCGAGGCCGGCAACGGCCAGGACGCGGTCCGGTTGGTCCGCTCGGTGCGCCCCGACGTGGTCGTCATGGACATCCGCATGCCCGGCATGGACGGGATCGAGGCGACCCGGCAGCTCATGGCCGAACCGGGCACAGCCCGGGTGTTGATCCTCACCACCTTCGACGAGGACGAGTACGTCTACGCGGCACTGCGCGCCGGAGCCAGCGGATTCCTCGTCAAGGACATGGCGCTCGAGGACATCGTGCAAGCGATCCGCGTCGTCGCCGCCGGGGACGCACTCATCGCCCCGAGCGTCACCCGCCGGCTGATCGCGGTGTTCGTCGCCGCGGCGGCACCACATGCCGAGCCGGGTAGGTACCGGCTGCCCGACAGCGTCACGCCCCGCGAGACGGAGGTGCTCACGCTCGTCGGTCGCGGCCTGTCCAACCAGGAGATCGCCGCACACCTCACCATCAGCGTCGCCACGGCGAAAGCCCACGTGGCACGGCTGCTCACGAAGCTGGACACCAGGGACCGGGTGCAGCTGGTCATCCGCGCCTACGAATATCAGCTCGTGCCGTGATTACGCCCCCAGCACTACCTGCCTCCCGCAGCTGCAGCCCACGGACCGACGACACGCCAGCTGATCACCAGCATCGTGGAGCTACGGTTCGAACACAGCAGGAGGACACATGACAGGAACACCTGCGGCACACATCGACGGGATACGCCTGACGCGCAGGCAAGCGATCGCGGCCGCGCTGACCGTTGCGGCGGCCGCGCCGATCGGGCTCGCGAACGGCTCCAGCGCGTCCGCCGCCCCGGTTCCGGCACAGCTCGTACTGCCCAGACCCACCGGACCGTACCCGGTCGGCACGGTACCGTTGCACCTCATCGACGGCTCGCGTCCAGGGCTGCGCCGCGAGTTGATGATCAGTATCTGGTACCCGGCGCAGCACGTCGACCGCCATCCACCGGCACCGTGGATGCCACCCGCGGTCCTGGCGGCGCTGCTGGCCTCGGCCGGGTTCGCCGCCGACATCGCCGCCGCGCCCTTGACCGCCGGGCACGAGGGCGCTCCGGTCCGGCACACCATCGGACGACTGCCGGTGATCATGTACTCCCACGGTGCGCATGGCCACCGGGCCGAGAACACCATCGTCGTGCAGGAACTCGCAAGCCACGGGTACGCGGTGGTCACCGTCGACCACACCGATGACGCGTTCAGCCAATTCCCCGACGGCCGGGTCATCGTCCCGCTGCAGGACCCGGAGCGGGCACTGGGCCCAGCGGACTTCGCCGCCGACATCCGCTTCGTGCTCGACCGAATCGTGGAACTCGCCGCCGGCGTCAATCCCGACGCTGCGCACCGGCCGCTGCCGGCCAACCTGTGCGGGGCCCTCGACCTGAATCGGATCGGCATGTTCGGCTGGTCCAAGGGCGCGACGGCAACCGTCCTGGTCATGAACGCGGACCGCCGAATCCAGGCCGGGCTGGCCATCGACGGCCCGATGCAGCCGGCGATCACCGCCGACCTGAACCGTCCGTTCCTGCTACTGACCGCCGCTTTCACCCGGGCTGAACCCAGCGTCGCCCAGCTCTGGTCACACCTGCGCGGATGGCGGCGCAATCTGCAGGCCACCGGCGCGGTCCACTCCTCCTACAGCGACTACCAGGCCCTGATGCCACAACTGGCCGTTGTCGCCGGCATGCGTGACGACGAACTACGCGACTGGATCGGCACCCTCGACCCGGCCAGGGCGGTACGCATCCAGCAGGCGTATCCGCTGGCGTTCTTCGACCTGCACCTGCGGCGACGTCGACAGCATTTGCTGGACGGTCCGAACCCGGCCTTCCCCGACGTGATGTTCGTACCGTAGCCGACGGCTGCGGCATGTCAGCACAGCACGCACGGCTCCGGCACAGATCAGGCCGTGACCGGAGCCGGAAGATGGCCTCGTTGCGGAGGCCGGCGAAGCCTTTGCCGCGGCCGGCGGCCCGGACGCGGCGGGTCACGTGGTCGCCGGAAAGCGGACCGGAGTCACATTGCCGACGTACGCCACGGCCGAGGCCGCCAGTCGTCTCGAAGTCAGCGGTTGCGCTGGCGCCGGCGACCGAAGGGAACGCACCGTGCAGGATTTCGGAGACGCATTCGAGTTCGTAGGCAGCACAACACCCGATGACGACGAGGCGTTCGAGGAGTACTCGCGGCTCGTCCAGCGCGGAACGCTCAAGGAGGCCCCGACCAACTGGAACGAGGTGTACACGATCGCCGATCAGCAGACCGATCCCGGGGTCCTGCTGCTGATGCTGCGCAAGCTGCGGCCGGCCGACGCCAAGCACGTGGACACGCACCTGCCCCTCGCCCGGCACCTCTGCCAGCTGTACAGCAAGCTCGTCACGGCGCCGCCGCCGCTGCCCGCGTTCACGGCGCCGCCGGCCCCGGTCCAGGCCGACTGGCCGGCGTTCCTGCAGGCGCTGCTGAAGACGGACGACCCGGGCAGCATCGCCGCGCTGCCGGCCGCGATGCTGCCCGCCGACACGGACGTGCAGGCCCAGGCCGCGGCCTTCGTCGCCGAGCGGAACCGGTCGCTCACCGGCCAGGTCGAGAGCCGGATGCTCAACGGGACGTCGGCGCTCGGGCTGGAACTGCAGGACCTCAACAGCTTCATCGCCGAGGTGCCGGACCTGGCGGTGGTCGACCCATGGCTGGCCGGGCTCGTGACCACGGTGCCGACGGTCCTCTGCGGCGACGCGTTGCTGTGGAAGGCCATCGGCGACGGTACCAACCTGGAGTTCGTCACCGAGCCCACCAACAACCGGCACGTGCTGACCCAGGTCCTGACCGAAGTCTGCGCGGTCCACGCCCTGCTGCGCACCGCGACGCCCGGTCTGTACCGCGTCGGCGGCCGGGTCATCGGCATCGTGAACGCCAAGTCGGTCAGCGACGGCGCGCAACCCCAGTTCAACGTCGACATGCCGCTCGCGCGAATCGTCCCGGCCCTGCTGCAGTTCGAGCTCGCGCTGGACGAGGACGCGGAGGTGGGCCACGCGCAGGCCGCCAGCGACCGGCGGTACACCTGGCTGTTCGGCGTCCAATCGAAGCTGTGGAGCGCCAAGAAGATCGACGAGGAGATGGGCGCCGTGGTACGTGCCGCCCGGGCGATCGCCGATCTCCCCGAGAAGGCGTTCGCATCGCTGGTGCCGCCGGGGATCCGCGCCTCGGCGAACCTCGACCAGATCCGCGGCTACCTGCTGCTCATGGCGATGTGCGCGAACCACCGGATCTTCTACGACAACGTCGACCTGCCGAAGGACATGCCGCTGCTGCCCAAGACCAACCTGGCCGACCTCACCAGGCAGCTGTGCGACGTCGGCTACCTGGCCGCGGACCCGCGAAAGGCCGCGGCGGACGTGCTGGCGTTCCTCGACAAGTCCGACTTGATCGCCGGCCGCTCGAGGAAACCCACCTGGTACCACGCTCGAATTCGCCTGATGGCGGAGCGGATGTCGGCCGGGAACCATCCCCTGGAACGGGTCGACGGGCTCACGCCTGCGGTTCGGGACGACCGGTTCTCGGTCGTGCTGGAGTTCCGCCGGGTCGGCATCCTGCCGGCCGGACAGTGGGTCACCGGCGCCCAGCGGGCGTTCGACGAGTTCGTCGCCGACCCTGACCGCCGCTACGGCTGAGACGCCTCGTCGCCAGGCTTGTCGGTGCGGTAGGAGACCTCGGCCCGGCTGGGCACTCACGCGAGTGCACCAACAAGCGCTGCGGGCGGCGGGAAGGGGTGTCAGCGTTCGCGGCGCATGAGAAACGGGGTGCCGGTCAGGCCGACACCGATGAGGCTGCCGCGGTTGTTCTCGGCGGTCACCAGGCTGAAGGGGCCGCCCTCGGCCGGTGGGTTGTCGACGAGGTCAGCCAGGTCGAGACGAACGCCCGGCCGGGGCACGATGAAGCTCTTGCCGACGTCGGTCGACGGTGCGCTGACCGCGGTGATGACGATCAGGTTCTGGTCGTTGAAGAGCAGCCGGTTGCTGATCGTCGGGGTCTCGGGGGTGCCTTCGACGAAATACTGGTGGAAGTGGTTCAGTCGGTCCCAGACGCCGATGCGCTCGGTGGCGGCGGGGTTGAAGGAGTAGCCCAGGACGTTGACCCGGTTGTTGATGCCGAGGCCCCAGGCGGTCGACTCGGTGGGAAGCGGCTCGAGGATCGTGCTGGTGCGGGTGAAGGGGTTGTACCGGAACGCCCGGGCGGGGGTGCCGGTGGGGTGCTCGGTGCCGGCGATGAAGCCCTCGTCGTCGAGCTGCCGCGGGTCGGGGTCGGCGACGTTGGCTCCGAAGCGCAGCACAGTGGAGTGCCCGCCGTTGTACAGCAGGTAGGTCGCGTGACCCGAGCCGTCGATCGACGCGACGATGGCCGAGCCGAGCCGGTTGAGGGCCACCACGTAGCTGGACTCCTCGCCCGGCCGGCGTGCGATGATCTCCGCCCGGGTGCCGGTGAAGATCGCCGCCTGCTCGACGAAGTTCGCCGGGTCGGTCAGGATGCTGCCACCGACCACGCCCAGCGAGTTCACGACGCGGGCGAGCGACGGCCGGGCCTGCAGAACGGTGGTCGTGCCGGGCGTCCACCGGGACACGTGCGGCACGAATTGACTGTCGTAGGTGTTGCCGTAGACGCGGTCCCGGTCGTCGATGCCGATGGTGAGGTCGTTGAAGACGTAGCCGTCAGGCAGCGGCGCTTCGGCGAGCGAGGTGTAGTGATACCCGATACCGGTCACATCCTGGGCCGCAGCGGCAGCGGCGCTGGTCGGCGTCGATACCGCGATGAGGAGAAAAGCCACCGTCAAGACCGCGTATCGATGCACTGGTCCGGCCCTTCCGAAGTCGACGCGCAACTGGCCACCTGCCGCTCCAGCAGTACATCGCCCATACTCGGATATTGACATCCTGCGATCAGCCACCGATGGCCGGTATCCGGGTGGCGTCAACGGTCCGAGGCGCCCCGGGTGGCGGTGGCGATGCCGTTCATGAAGATGTCCATCAGGCGGGCGGCCTGGGCGCGGCTGGTGGTGAGCGGGGCGACGGTGGAGATGCCGATCAGGGCGGCCGCTATGTCCTCGGCGGTGACGTCCAGGGCGATGGCATCGGCGGTGCGGCCGGCGGTGAGGATTTTGTCGATGGCGGCCAGGAGTTCGGTCCGGGTGTCGGAGTGGCCGAGCTGATTGCTGTTCATCATGGCTCGCAAGGTGTCGACCATGCCGTTCTTCGTGGCCAGCCACTCGCTGAACAGGTCCATCCAGTGGCGCATCGCCCGGGCGGGAGCGTGAGCGGCCAGGAGTTGATCGGCGCCCTCGGTCAGGCGGCGGACCTGGTCCTGGTACACGGCCTCGACCAAGGCCTCGCGGGTCGGGAAGTGCCGGTACAGCGTGCCGATCCCGACCTCGGCCTCGCGGGCGATCAGCCGCATCGAGGGTTCGTCGCCGGGGGCGGCCGCGATGAACAGTCTCGTCGCGATCTCGATGAGCGCCTGCCGGTTGCGGGCCGCGTCGCTGCGAACGGGGGAAGACACCGCGCCACTCTAGCGGAACACGCTCCGGTTGTGTACCGTCGCCCACGGAAACGGAACATGCTCCTATTAGCCGTGCGGAGAGTACCCATGCATGTCTTCATCACCGGCGGATCCGGCCTCACCGGGCCGGCCGTCGTCGCCGAACTCCTCGCCGCGGGCCACCGGGTCACCGGGCTGGCCCGCTCGACCGCCTCGGCCGAGCGCCTGACCAAACTGGGGGCCGAGCCGTTCGCGGGCTCCCTCGACGATCTCGACCGGCTGCACGCGGGCGCGAAGGCCGCCGACGGCGTCGTGCACATGGCCGCCGGCGGCGAGCCCGGCGACTGGGCCGGCATCACCAAGCGGGACGTCGACGCGATCGAGGCCCTCGGCTCCGCGCTGGCCGGCACCGGCAAACCGTTCGTATCGACGTCCGGCACGATGGTCATGACACCGGGGCGGGTGAGCGAGGAGACCGACGCGCCCAGCCGGGACGCGTTCGCCGCCTACCGGATCCCCGGCGAGCAGGCCTGCCTGGGCTTCGCCGAGCAGGGCGTGCGCTCCAGCGTGATCCGGCTCGCCCCGACGGTGCACGGGCCGGGCGACTACGGGTTCGTCGCCATGCTCGTCGCGACCGCTCGCAAGACCGGCGTGTCCGCCTACATCGGAGACGGGGCCAACCGGTGGCCCGCGGTGCACCGGCTCGACGCGGCCACCCTGTTCCGGCTCGCGCTGGAGCACGCGCCGGCCGGGACCGCGCTGCACGGTGCGGCGGAGGGCGGCATCCCGCTGCGGGACATCGCCGCGACGATCGGCCGCGGCCTCGACCGGCCCGTGGTGTCGGTCGCTCCGGACGAGGCCGGGTCGCACTTCGGCGGCGCCGCCCTGGCCTCCGTGTTCGCCGCCGACGTCCCGGTCTCCAGCACCCGGACCCGCGAGCTGCTCGGCTGGGCCCCGACCCACCACACGCTGCTCGAGGACCTCGAGCACGGCGACTACTGCAGCGGCTGAAGCCGTCACAGCCACCGGCGGACGCGGGCGCGGTAGTCGGCGTAGGCGGGGCCGAAACGCTCCGCCAGGTACCGCTCCTCGGGCCGGATCACCACCAGCCGCACGACGGCCACGACGACGGGCCCGAGCAGCAGCGGCCACCACGACCCGAGCAGCAGCGCGGCACCCACGTAGACGATGGCCAGCGCGGTGTACATCGGGTTTCGCGACAGCCGGTACGGCCCGCCGGTGACGAGGCTGGCGACCGGGCGGTGCGGCACGATCGTCGTGCGGTGCCGGATCACCATCGCCACGCCCGACGCGGCCAGCAACACGCCGAGCACCAGGACCACCGCCCCGATGTACAGGGTGGCCGGGCGTCCGCCGAGCGGTAACGCCACCACGGCGTTGAGTGCCATGCCCCCGGCCAGGCCGGCGGCGTAGTAGATGGGCGGCGGGATCGGGAACACCCGGGCGCCGCGGCCCGTCTCCGTGCTGGTGACCATCGTAGGCCCCTTTTCGGTAGTGGTAAACTCTATCCAATAGAGCACTACACTCGCCGAGTGGCTGTCAAGAGGCGGTACGAGTCGCAATACCGGCAGGAGCAGGCCCGGCAGACGCGGCGGGCGATCCTCGACGCGGCCGCGGCACTGTTCGTCTCCCCCGGCTACGCGGCGACGCCGTTGACCGCGATCGCCGCCGCGGCCGGGGTGGCGATCCAGACCGTGTACAAGACGTTCGGGACCAAACAGGCGCTGCTGTCCGCGCTCGTCGACGTGACCGTGGCCGGCGACGACGAGCCGGTCGCCCTGGCCGAGCGGCAGTTCGTCGCCGACATCCAGGCGCTGCCCGACGCGCGGGCGAAGCTGGGCCGCTACGCCCGGCACCTGGCCGAGACCCACGCCCGCCTGGCGCAGGTGATGTTGGCCGTGGCCACCGCCGCGACCGCCGACCCGGACGCGGCCGCGATCTGGCAGAAGAACAGCGACGAGCGCCGGGCCGGGATGACGATGTTCGCGGCCGAGCTCACCCGGACCGGTGAGCTGCGGCCCGAGCACACCATTGACACCGCCGTCGACGTGCTGTGGCTGGCGATGGACGTGCGCAACTACGACTGGCTGGTCCGGCAGCGCGGCTGGCCGGCGGAGCGCTTCGAGCGGTGGTACGTCGACACTGTCGCCGCGGCGCTGTTCATCCCGCGGTGACCGTCGCCAGCCACGGGTGGCCCGGGTGCACGAGCGCCAGCGCATCGGTCAGCCATCGACGCTGGTCGGCGTCGAGGGCCGGCAGTGTCACGGCGAAGTCGCGGGCGTCCTTGTCCCGCGAAGCCTTCGCCTTGAACAGCAGCACCACCTCGGGCGCCATGAACGGCAGGCCGGCGCCGTCGTGCCGGATCAGCTCGGCATACGGACGGCGAATCCGCTCGTCGCGGCGGCAGATCCACATCGCGCCGTCATGCGGCTCCCGGAACACATCGAACCGCCAGCGGTCCGCGGCGCGGTCGAGGGCCCACGTCTGGTGCTCCTGAGCCAGAAGTGCAGGCGTCGACGGTACCAACACGCCTTCGACCGGCACATGAAAGTCGACGTCGGGAAACCGCTCCGCGACCTCGCCGAACCGCGCGTGCGGCACCGCGAACTCCACGTCGCCGTGCTCGCGGGTCTGCCGCCCGAGAAACAGATCCAGCGCCCAGCCGCCCGCGAAACACCACGGCACCGCCACCGCGGCCAGCCGCTGCGCGACCACACTCGGATGCCACGGCTCCCACGCGTCGATGCCCGCCACGCATCGACGCTACCGCATGCTCGCGCCGGCTCGGCGTACGTATCGCCCGAGCAGGAACTCGCGCGCCGTTTTGCCGCATCCGCTGTGGGTAATGTGCTGCACAACCGGCGACACCTGGATGCCGGCGAACGCTTCGGAAATCGTGGGGCCCTACTGATGCGGCTCAGCATGACGGTGGCGCTGCCGCGGCGGACGTCGTCGGTCGGCGAGGCCCGCCACATCCTGGACGTGCTGCTCAGCCTGACCACGGCGTCGGAAGCGACCCGCGACTACCTGGCGATCCTGCTCACCGAAGCCTGCGCCAACGTGGTCCACCACGGCGACGCCGGCACCAGCATCGACCTGCGCATCACCATCGAGGCCGGCACCTGCGTGCTGGAGGTCGGCAACCACGGCCGCCGGCCCGACGGCGGCGACCCCTTCACGCACCTCGCGCCGCCGGACCAGCCGCACGGCCGCGGGCTGCCGCTGATCGCCGCCTTGGCCGACACCGCCGAGTTCCTCGACACGACACCCGGGTATGTGCTGCTGCGCATCGCCCGTCGCCTGCACGATCCCGGCGGCGAAGGAGCCGCGGACCTGTCCGGCCCGTAGCATGGTGCCCGCAGCTGGTAGATCGTCCGTTTCGAGCGGGAGCCTTCAGTGGACTTCTCCTTCACGACCAGGCCGGGCCGCGGTTGCCTCGTCGTGCGCCCGGACGGCGTGCTCGACCTGGGCACCGTCCCCGAGGTGCGCGAGCACCTGCAGCACGCGCTCGACGACGGTGCGCGGTTCGTCGTGCTGGACCTCACCGCCGTGCGGCTCATCGACTCCACCGCGCTCGGCATGCTGGCGTGGCTGCACAAGCAGCTGGTCGGTCGGGACGGCCGCGTCTACGTGGCCGCGGCCCGACCGGTCGTGCGCAACGTCCTCTCGCTGACGTCGGTGGACCGCCTCGTCCGCCTCAGTGACGACGTCGAGGCGGCCGAGGCCGACATCGCCGGCTGAGCACCGCCGCCGGCAACGGCGTTCAGCCGGGCAGGCGTCCGCTGGCCCGGTCCGAGTCGGCGCCCGAGCGGCTGCGCCGCCCCAGTATGTGCTCGTCGTACCAATCGATGATCAACAGCGTCGCATCGTCGGCGAGCACCGGACCGGCCACGGCCAGCACCGCGTCGGCCAACGCCCGGGTCGCCTCCCGCGGATGCAGCCCGGCGACCCGGCGCACCTCGGCGTGCAGGTCCAGCTGCGCCGCCCGCCGCTCCGTCATGCCGTCGGTCACGATCACCAGCCGGTCACCGGCCCGCAACGGCACATCGGCGCCGACGAACGTCGAGTCGGGCAGCATGCCGAGCGGGAAGTTCTTCGGCAACCGCACCGGCTCCACGTCGCCGTCGCGGACCAGCAGCGGCGGCAGATGCCCGGCGTTGATCAACGTGCACACGCCGCTGGCCAGGTCGACCCGGCCGAGGACCGCGGTGAGGAACGAGCTGCCGGCCCCCGCGTGCTCGGCCACCGCGGCGTTCGCCGCCTGCGCCTGCTCCACCAGGGTCCGCCCCTGACGGCGGGTGTTGCGCAGGCTCCCGACGCCCAGCGTGGCGGTCAGCGCGGAGGCGACACCGTGGCCCATCGCATCCGTCAGGCTGAAGTGCAGCAGGTCCCGCGCCAGGGAGTAGTCGAAGGTGTCCCCGGCGATGCTCGCCGCCGGCTCCAGCCACCCGGCCAGCGTGAACGCGCCCGCCTCGCAGGTGAACGCCCCCGGCAGCAGCCGCCGCTGGATCTCCGCGGAAAGATTGAACGGCGTGGTGCGCTGCCCCCACTCGAACAGGTCCGTGTGCCGCCGGTTCGCGATCACCACGAACCCGAGCAGGTGGGCGACCCGGCCGAGCTCCACCAGCGCCCCGACGGCCGGCTCGACCGGCAGCACCAGCTCCAGCAGCCCGATGGCCTCGCCGCGCTCCGTGACCGGCGCCCACACCGTCCAGGCATCACCGCCGGCGAACACCTGCGGCTCCTGCGTCCGCAGCGTCTGCTCCATCGGACCGCCGTCCAGCGGCAGCACCGTGGCGACCTCGTCATGACGCCGCCGCACGTCGTGCCCCCCGGCGTCACCGCTCGCCGCGTGCGCGAGCCGCACCAGCGCCCGGCCCCCGAAATCGGCGATCAGGAACGACGCGGAGCGGGCGTCGAGCGCTTTCGCCAGCTCCCGCGTGATCGCCTCCACCGCGTCGACCGGCGCCGCGTCCTCGACCGCACCGAGCATCGCCGCCATCATCGACGTGCCGCTGAGCTCCACCCTGGAAGCATACGGCGGGTCCACTCCCCCGCCGGGTGTGGTCAGGCCGGGCTGAGAAACACCACGACCTCGTCGGCGGTGTCCGGGATCGGGTGGGCCGGCTGCCAGCCGTGGCGCCGGTAGAAGCCGATCGCCTGCGCGGAGGTGGTCCAGGTCAGCAGCCAGGCCCGGCGGTCGGGGACCGTGGCGAGGGTCGCCTCCAGGAGCCGGCCGCCGACGCCGCGGCCCTGCACGGCCGGGCTGACGGCGACCTCGTCGATCTCCAGAGCGCCGACGAGCAGCTCGTCGGTGCGGCCCGGGCCGAGGCGGTCGCGGACGGCGCCGTAGGCCCGGCCGGCCGGGAACGGCCGCCGGGTGGGCCAGGCGGTGGTGAAGCCGGCCCAGCGCCCGTCGACTTCGGCGACGACGGCGCGGAAGCCTGGCCGGGCCGCGTCCTGCCGGAGGCGGGCACGGAACTCCTCGACACGGGCCTCGTCCTCGTTCCAGGGCGGCGCGGTGAAGACATCCCGGTACAGGCCGGCGAACCGGTCCGCGGCCGCCCGGGTGGCCGCCGCGTCGTACGTGTGCACGGTGAGTCCTCGGACCGTCACGGCAGTGCCTGGCGGATGCGGCGGGCCGGGGTGAACGTGTACAGGTCGAGGAGGTCGGGCGGGTCGGCGAGGCCGGGCCCACCGGCGCGGACCCAGGCGTCGATCATGTCGGTGGTGTCGGCCTGGTTGACGAGGCCGAGCCAGACGGGCCGGCCACCGGCGCGGCGCCCGGCCGGTGAGGGCTGCACGACGACGGCGTTGGCGTACTCGCAGGCGTCGAGGCAGTCGCTGGTGCGCACCTGGGCCGCGCCGTCGAGCCGCCGGCGCAGCTGCGCGAGCTGTGCGGGGTGGTCGAGGCCGGGGACCTTCGCGGTGCCGCAGCAGCAGCCCCGGCAGACCGTGACGGTGCACCCGCCGCCGTCCCGCCCCGCGGCGGCGCGCCCGGCCGTTCCGGTGATCATGATGCTGGAGTATAGGTCGCGCGCCTGATCATCGGGCGGGGGCCGGCGATCAGGCGCGCTGCACGTGACGGCCCCGGCGGGGTCGCCGCCCGCCGGGGCCGAGTTCGCCGGTCGGCTCAGAAGGCCGGCTTGATCACCGTCGAGCCGGTCGTGCCGAGGTGACCGCTCCACAGGTGGTCGGGGTTGTTCTCGACCTCCTGGACGGTCTCGCGCATCCGGGTCAGCACCTCGGGCTCGATCTCGTCGTAGACCTCGCCCTGCAGCAGCTTCAAGACGCTCAACCGGTACCGCGGGTCCTGCACGAACGCGCTGAAGAGCACGTTGAGCCGGTAGTACATCGTGATGAACGTGTACCAGTTGCGCACGCCGCGGCGCAGGGTCGTCTCGTAGTCGACGAACCGGGCCTTGCTGTAGTCGCCCGCCTCGGCCGCCTTGATGACGTCGGCGCTGAGCAGTCGGGCGCCGTTCATGGCGATGCTCACGCCGCTGGAGAAGATCGGGTCGACGAACCGGGCGGCGTCACCGACCAGGGCCCAGCCGTCGCCGACGATCTCCTTCATGCCGTAGCTGTAGTCGCCCTCGGTCTTGAACGGCCGCACCCGTTCCGCCGACGACAACGCGTCCACCAGCTCCGGCCGGGTCCCGACGCACTCCCAGAAGAACGCCTCCTGGTCGCCGCCGCCGGCCCGCAGCCGCTCCTTCTTCGTCACGATGCCGACGCTGGTGATGTCGTCGGTGATCGGGATCTGCCAGATCCAGCTGTCCGGGATCGGCAGGTGGTGGATGAAGATGTAGTCCTCCTGGCCGCCCAGGTCGCCCAGCTTGGCGATCGCCGCCTTGTCCAGGTTGCGAAACCACGTGTGCACGGCGTACTGGTTGAAGACCGGGTCGTTCTGCTTGAGCTTCAGGTGCCGGCCGAGGAAGGTCTGCCGGCCGCTGGCGTCGATCACCATGCCGACCCGGACCGTGTCGGTGCCGTCCTCGCGCTTGATGCGCAGCTTGTTCTCCCCCGCGGCCAGCTCCGCGTCCTGCACCCGCACGCCGTAGCGGACCTCGGCGCCGAGCGAGGCGGCGTGGTCCAGCAGCAGCTGGTCGAACTTGCCGCGGTCGACGTGGTAGGTGTAGGGCTGGTCGACGCCGAACTGCTTGCGCTCGCGGAAGCCGATGTGCGAGAAGTTGAAGTCGTGGGACATCCCGGTGAAGCCCAGCTTCGGGATCGACTTCGGCGCGGCCGAGGTCCAGGCCGCGCCATACTTGCGCGGGAACCCGGCCCCGTCCACCTTCTCCAGGGCGCCGATCTCCTCCAGCACCGGCGTGGTCGTCGGCACCAGGGACTCGCCGATGTGCGGGCGCGGGAAGTGCTCGCTCTCCAGCACCACCACGCGCAGTCCGGCGCGGGATAAGTACGAGGCGGCGGTCGAGCCCGCGGGGCCCCCGCCGATGATGCCGATGTCGTAGTCGTTCCTGGGCATGTTCACGTCCTCCAGAGGCCTGCGGTTGCTCAGGTGGTCGTTGCCGCGGGCGCGCGGAGCGTGCCCAGGTAGGGGTGCCACAGGTGGTCGGGGTTGCTCTCCACGGCGGCGACGATCTCGCGCATCGCCTTGAGCGCCTCCGGCTCCTCGCCGTCGTAGACGTCGCCCTGCAACATCTTGAGCACGTCGATGCGGTACCGCGGGTCCTGCACGAAGGCGGTGAACAGGATGTTCAGGCGGTAGTAGATGGAGATGAACTCGTACCAGTACCGCACCGCCCGGCGGATCTTGTCCTCGTAGGGCGCGAACCGCTCCTTGCCGAACTCGCCGGCCTCGAACGCGGCGATGATGTCGCGGGACGCGAGCCGGGCACTGTTGAGCGCGACGCTGACACCGCTGGAGAAGATCGGGTCGACGAACCGGGCCGCGTCGCCGATCAGCACGAACCGGTCGCCGCAGATCTCCTTCATCGAGTAGCTGTAGTCGCCCTCGGGCTTGAACGGCCGGACCCGGCGGGCCGCCTTCAGCGCGTCGTGCAGCTCGGGCCGGCTGGCGACGAAGTCCCAGAAGAACGTCTCCCGGTCGGAGCCGGCGAGGGAGAACCGCTCCTTCTGGGTCACCACGCCGACGCTGGTGATGGTGTCGGTGATCGGGATCTGCCACACCCAGGTGTCCTTGATGGGCAGGAAGTGCACGAAGATGTAGTCGACTTCCTTGGAGTCGCGGGCCAGGGCGGCCCGGTCCAGGTCCTCGAACCAGGTGTGTACCGCGTACTGGTTGAACACCGGGTCGGTGACCTTGAGCTTGAGCTGCTTGCCGATCGTCGTGTGCCGGCCGGAGGCGTCGACCACCATCCGGGCCGTGACGTCGAGCTCCTTCGGGCCCATCTTGCAGTTGGCCCGGACCAGCTCGGGGTCGGAGAAGTCGATGCCGAGGACCCGGACGCCGGTGAACACCTTGGCGCCGCGGCTCTCGGCGTGCTTGAGCAGGATGGTGTCGAACTTGCCGCGGTCCACATGGTAGGTGTAGTCCCGGTCGACGCCGGCCTGGCCGCGCTCGACGAACTGCACCTCGGCCGACCAGTCGTGGTTGAGGCCGCTGAACCCGTTGGCCGGCATGTGCCGGGTCTCGGCGGAGGTCCAGGCGGCGCCGTACTTGCGCGGGAACCCGGCCTCGTCGATCTTGTCGATCGCGCCGATCTCCAGCAGCACGGGCGTGGTGGCCGGCACCAGCGACTCGCCGACGTGCGGGCGCGGGAACAGCTCGCTCTCGAAGACGCCGACGGAGAGCCCGGCGCCGGCCAGATAGGACGCGGCGGTCGAGCCGGCCGGGCCGCCGCCGATGATGATGACGTCGAAATCGGTCTCGGTCATGGTGTCCGCCTCAGCCGCTCGTGACCGGCAGGGACTGGCAGATCATCGTCGCGATGTGCCGCACGTCGCGGAAGTTCTTCGCGTCGACGGCCATCGGCGGCACGGTCACGCCGAGCTCCTCGCGGATGAACTTCAGCAGCACCGCGGTGCTCAGCGAGTCGAGGATGCCCCACTCCAGCAGCGGCGTGGACTCGGTCAGCTCCTGGCGCTCGTCGCCGGACAGGAAGCGCTCCCGGATGAACGCGGTGATTACGGCGACGACCTCGTCTTCGGACATCTCGTTCCTCTCGGTGGTCATGCGGACTCCATCCCTTCGGCCAGTGCGACCCGGTCGACCTTGCCGTTGCGGGTGCGCGGCAGGGCCGCCACCACACGAATCTCGTCGGCCACCAGGTATCGCGGCAGGCGCTGGGAGCAGTGCCGCTTGAGGCCGAGAATGCCGGGCCGGCGGCCCGGTTTCGCCACGACGAACGCGGTCAGCCGGGCGTCGATGCCCGAGCCGACCACGAGCGCCGCGCAGTCGTCGACGTCGGGGTGCGTGCCCAGCGCCGCCTCGACGTCGCCCAGCTCGATGCGGTGGCCGCGGACCTTCACCATGTGGTCGCGGCGGCCGACGTAGTCGAAGGCGCCGTCGGGCAGGACCCGCACGACGTCGCCCGTCGGGTAGGGGCCGTGGTGGGGTTCCTGGCCCCAGTACCCGAGCATCACGGTCGGGCCGTCGACGATGAGCTCACCCTCGTCGCCCGGCCCGGCGACCCGGCCGTCCGGCATCGCCGCCCACACCTTGTCGCCGCAGACCGCCGCGCCGATCGGCACCGGGCGGTCGCGCCGCAGGTCCTCCGGGCGCACCAGCTGGGCGGTGCAGACGTTGGTCTCGGTCGGCCCGTAGAGGTTCATCAGCGTCGCGGCGGTCCACTCGGCGAGCCGGCGGACCTGGGCGATCGGGAACGGCTCGCCGGCGAAGAGCACGGCCCGCAGCGACTCCGGCGCGGGCCCGTCGAGCAGGCCGCCGTCGCGCATCATCAGCGTCAGGGCCGAGGGCACCGAGTACCAGACGGTGATCCGCTCGTCGTGCAGGAACTGCACCAGCTGCACGGGCGCGTAGGCCAGCTCGGCCGGGACCAGGTGCACGCTCGCGCCGACGGCGAACGCGGCGTAGAGGTCCAGCACCGACAGGTCGAACGTCAGCGGCGCGTGGTTGCTGAAGCGGTCCTGCGGCCCGGCGTCGATCGCACCCGCGGCCCAGTCGACGAACGCCCGGGCGTTGAGGTGCGAGATGCAGACGCCTTTCGGCTTTCCCGTCGACCCGGAGGTGTACAGGATGTAGGCGGGATCGTGCGGCCCGACCGGCTCGGCCACCGCCTCGGCCCGCGGCTCGCCGGCGGGCGGCACCTCGGCCAGATCGAGCAGTCCCGGGCCGGCCTCCTCACCGAACTCGGCGCGGACCTCGGCGAAGCGGTCGGCGGTGGTGCACACGACCCGGGCCGCGCAGTCCCGCGCCACGACCGCGACCCGGTTCAGCGGCGTGCTGCCGACCTGCGGCACGTAGGCGGCGCCGAGGCGCATGACCGCCTGCATGGCCACGATCCCGGCGGTGGACTTCTCGGCCCACACCACGACCCGGTCGCCGCGGCCGACGCCCAGCCCGCGCAGCCGGTGCGCGACGGCGTCGGCGGCCGCGTCCAGCTCCGCGTAGGTCAGGGTCCCGTCGGCCGCGCTCACGGCGAGCCGCTCGGGGAACCGCCGGGCGGCGCCGACCACGAGCTCGTAGAGGTTCACAGTCCCGCCTCCCGCGCGATGATGCCGCGATGGATCTCGTTGGTGCCGGAGAAGATGGCGCTCGGCACGGCGTCGCGCAGCTGCTGCTCCACGCCGGTGTCGCGCAGGTAGCCGGCGCCGCCGAAGATGCCGATCGCGTCCAGGGCGTTGGCCACGGCGGCCTCCGAGACGGCGACCTTCGACATCGACGCCTCAGCCAGATGGTCGCGGTCGTTGTCCATCAGCCAGCAGGCCCGGTGCAGCAGCAGCCGCGCGCTCTCCAGCCGCTGGCGCATGCCGGCGATGCGGTGCGAGACCGCCTGGAAGTCGCCGATCGCGTGGCCGAACTGCCGTCGCTGCCGGGCGTGGCCGACGCAGCGCTCCAGCTGCTCGGTCATCACGCCGAGGTACAGCGCGAAGAGGCAGGCCCGCTCCCAGCCCATCGAGTGCTGAAAGACGCGGCCGCCCTGCCCGGGGGTGCCGAGCAGGTAGCGGGCCGGCACCCGCACGCCGGTGAACGTGATCCGCCCGGCCGGGCAGCCGTGCAGGCCCATCTTGTGCAGCGGCGGGCTGACCGCGATGCCGGGCAGATCCATCGGGATCGCGAACGCGCTCACGCCGAGGAACCGGGCGCCGGGGTCGGTGACCGCGTAGGTGACGACGAGGTCGGCCAGCGGCGCGTTGCTGGAGAACGACTTGACGCCGTCGAGGACGAAGCCGTCGCCGTCCGGCACCGCGGTCGTGGCCAGCCGGCCCACGTCGGAGCCGGCGTCGTCCTCGGTCATCGCGTTGGCCGCGATGATGTCGCCGCCGGCCAGGCCGGTCAGCAGCGGGCCGCGCACGTCGGCCCCGGCGAAGTCGCGCACGGCGACGGCGCAGGCCAGCAGGTGGGCGGCGACGCCGAAGACGAGCCCGGTGTCGGTACAGCCGCGGCCGAACGCCTCCAGCGCGAGCGCGGTGTCGAGCGCGCCGAGGTCCTGTCCCCCGAACTCGGCCGGCAGGCACAGGCCGGTCAGGCCGAGCCGGGCGGCCGTGCGCCAGTCGTCCCGCCCGAAGTGCTCGGCGGGGGCGGCGGGCGAGCGGCCGGGCAGACTCTCCCGCACCGCGGTCAGGGTTTCGGTGTACCGCTTGTGCTGTTCGGGGGTGAGGTCGAAGTCCACGGCCGCCTCACCCCCCGGCCGGCTGATCGAGAAGCTTCACGACCGCGGCCGCCAGGTGGACGCCGGGCCCGAGGCCGAGCAGCAGCAGATGGTCGCCGGGGCCGGCCTGCCCGGTCGTCACCAGATGCTCGAGCGCCACCAGGTGGTCGCTCGCGCCGAGGTGCCCGACCGTCCGGCCGAAGTCCCAGACCGAACGCTCCAGCGGCAGGCCGAGCGCGGCCATGCAGCGCTGCTCGACCATCGGCCGGGAGAAGTTCAGGAACAGCACCCGGTGCACGTCGGCCAGGGTGATGCCGGCCTCGGCGAGCGCCCGGTCGGCCACGGCCATCGTCTGGCCGTGCACCTTCAGCAGCGAGGAGGTGCCGACGCCGTCCCGCTTGAGCTGCTCGCGGAAGCTGGTCGCACGGGCGGTGAAGTCGAGGTCGCGGCCGAGCGTGATAGGGGGCGGGAACAGCTCCTCGCCGGCCCGGTGCATCTCCTCGGCCTCGGGGACGCTGACCGCGCACACCGACAGCAGCTGCGCGAAGCCCGGCTCGCGGGTCAGCACGGCGGCGGCCGCGGCGTCGCCCGGGATGTAGCCCTCGCCGACGGTCCAGCGGTCGATCTTCGGGGTGCCGAAGTTGTCGGCGGCGACGATGAGCGCCGTGCGGCTGCCGGCGGCGAGCTGCCCGGCGGCGAGCTGCAGCGCGACCAGGACGCCGTTGCAGCCGCTGTGGATCTCGGTCGCCAGCACGTCCGGGGCGTCGAGGTGGCGCTGCAGGTAGGACTGCGGCAGCCAGCCGTCGGGGCCCTGGTGCCAGGTGTCGACGTACAGCAGCAGGTCGAGGTCGGCGCCGCGGTGCCCGGAGCGCTTCAGGGCGTCCTGGGCGGCCCACAGGGCCATCTCCGGCGCCGGGATCGGGCCGGCCACCGCCACGCCCGTCAGCTCACTGGTGCGGGCGGCCTCGGCCGGGTACCACTGCCGCTCGACGGCGGTGGCGACGCTCACCGTATCGGGCAGGTACACGCCCAGCCCACCGATGAACACCGGCGTGTCCACAAGCGTTGCCACGAAGCTGCCTCCTGGGATTTCGGTCTGTGGTCACAGTCGCGGCCGAGGCTTAAGCTGGCCTTCCGCCGCACTTCGGTTCAGGGCTCACCGGCCGGGACGACGATCGCGGTCAGCACCAGGCCGCGGGCCGCCTGCCAGCGCCCGGTCAGCTCGGTGACCGGCCCCGGCGCGAGGATGCCGGCCGTGAAGGTCCCCGCCGGGTCGATCGCGATCCGCGCGCCGTCGAAGTCCAGAAACGTGCGGGCCAGCGGGAACCACGCCTTGTAGACCGACTCCTTGGCGCTGAACAGCAGCCGGTCCCAGCACGGCCCGGGGCCGCCGGACCCGGCGAGCCGGTGCACCATCGCCCGCTCCTCGGGCCGCCCGATCGCGTCGAGGACGCCGACGGGCAGCGGGTCGTCGGGCTCGGCGTCGATGCCGATCGCGCGCACGTCGCGGCGGTGGGCCAGGGCCGCCGCCCGGTAGCCGGCACAGTGGGTCATGCTGCCGACCACGCCGGCCGGCCAGGTGGGCGCGCCCCGCTCGCCGGGAAGGATCGGGGCCGGCGGCCGGCCGAGGCGGTCCAGGGCCCGGCGGGCACAGTGCCGGACGGTGCCGAACTCGCGGCGGCGGCGCTCCACGGCCCGCGCGACGGCGGCGGCCTCCTCGGGGTACAGCGCCGCGGCGCCCTCGTCGTCGTAGGCCTCGACGGCGGCGACAGTGGCCGGCACCAGCCGGTCGAGCAACGGCTGGGCGCTGCGGACAGGTCCGATCACCCGGGCAGCGTGCGCCGCCCGCCTTGCCTGCACCTTGGATCCCCGGAAGCCGGGAAAGCCAAGGAATCCTTAAGGCCGGCCACCGAGACTCTCCGGCACGGCGGCCGACGGCCGACGGCAAACGGGGAGGCGATTTTCGTGTCTGATGTCGTGTCTGAAGAGGAGATCAGCGCGCGGCTGGTCCAGTTCATCCGCGAGCGGTTGCTCGACGGCACCGCCGAGCACGACATCGACGAGCGGACCCCCCTGCTCGACCGGGGCATCCTCGACTCGATGAAGACGGCGGTCCTGCTGAACTTCATCCGCACCGAGCTGGGCACGCAGCTCCCGCCGGCCGCGCTGGACGGCGCCAACTTCGTCGACGTCCGGACGATCGCCGCGATGGTGCACGCGCACTGAGCGCGCCGGTCGCCGCCTCAGACCGGGCCGGCGTGGCCCGGGCGCAGGCCGGTGGGCAGGTCGCTGCGGCGGCTGACATTGAGCTTGCGGTACACCCGGGTCAGATGCTGCTCGACCGTGCTGACGGTGACGAAGAGCATGCCGGCGATCTGCCGGTTCGTGTGACCCTGGGCGGCCAGCGACGCGACCCGCCGCTCGGCGTCGCTGAGCTCGGCGACCCCGCCGTCCGGGTCGCCGTCGGCCAAGGCCAGCCGGCCCTGGGCCATCGAGGCGATCGAGGCGGGCTCCGGCGTCGCGCCGGCCGCCTCGAGGTCGACGGGCAGACCGGCCGTCAGCCCCTCGGCCCCGCAGAGCCGGGCCAGGTCGCGGGCGTGGCGCACGGCGATGCGGCCCTCCCGCCCCTCGCCCAGCGCGAGGTGCGCCAGGCCGAGGTCGCGGTAGGCCTTGATGAGCTCGAGGCGGTCGCCGCTGATCCGCAGCGCATTGACGGCCCGGCGCAGCAGGTCGAGGCGCTCGGCCGGGTCCGCGGTGGCCGCCAGCACCCGCAGCGACGCGCCCCGGATGCGCGGATGCGCCTTCGGCAGCCGCGCCATCTGCTCCCGCATCAGGTCCCGGGCCCGCTGGTCGTGGCCCATCATGAGGCAGGTCTCGGCGGCGTCCGGGCGCCACGAGACGAACGCCGGCAGGTCGAGGTTCCAGCGGGCCAGCAGCTCGCCGCAGGACTCGAAGTCGGCCAGGGCCGCCGAGTAGCGGCCGGTGGCGTGGAAGTACCGCCCCCGGGCCTGCAGGTAGCGCACGCCCACCGGGGTCTGGAAGAGCGCCTCGGGCACCGGCTGGCGCAGGTGGCGCAGCGCCTCGTCGTAGCGGCCCATGCTGGTGCACGCGTGCAGCAGCACGGCCAGCGGCAGGCCCACCCCGACGCCCCAGCTGCGGGCCGCGATGTGCGTCAGCGCGGCCCGGGCCCGTCGCTCGGCGACCGCGAGCTGCCCCACCCGCAGCGCGGCGTCGGCGCGCAGGGTGGCGAACAGCGCCCGCAGGGTCGGGGCCCGGTGGCTCTGCTGTTCCTGCAGGAGCGCCTCGCGCCACGACGTGGTGCCCTCGATGCTGTCGCCGTAGACCAGGACCGCCATCGCCATCCCGGCGATCCGGGCCGGCCGCTCCCACGGGTAGCCGGCGTGCAGCAGGTGGGTGCGCTCCACCGTGGGCGGGTCGGCGCCGGGGACGAGCAGCAGTGAGCGGACCTGCCGGACCGGATCGCCGTCGGCCTCGTCCGGCGTCGCGGCGGCGGGCCCGGCCGCACCGGCCGCCGACTCGCCGGCGTGCTGGACGATGGCCGGGTACAGGCTGCTGATCACCAGCCGCGCGGACTGCATGCTCTCCATGAGGTCCGGCGACGGCGCGTCGAGCTTCTCACCGGCGCAGGCCGCCCTAAGGGTCTCCGCGGCCTGCCAGGCCTCCTCCACCCGGCCGAACCAGATGAGCCAGCTGATCGGGGCCAGGGCCTCCCGGGCCGTCAGGTAGCCGCCGGCGATGGCCTGGATCAGGTCGTCGACCCGGCGCAGCGCGCGCATCGGGTCGAACTGCCACTCCACGTGGGCCAGCGCGAGCCGGGTCTGTGCGCGCTGACGCTCGTCGGTGCCGCACTCGTAGGCCAGCCGCAGGCAGACCAGCGCCAGGTCCATCTGGTCGTCGTAGAGCGCCTGCTCGGCCGCCTCGTGCAGCAGCGGCACGACCCACGTGCCGGTCACGCCGTCGGCGGCCAGCAGGTGCCCGGCCACGGCCCGGGCCGGGGCGCCGTCGTCGTGCAGGATGCGCGCCGCCCGCCCGTGCAGCAGCGCCTGCTCGCCCGGCGGCAGCGCCCCCCGCACGGCGGCCTCCACCGCGGCCGCCCGGAACCGGCCGCCCTCGAGCAGGCCGGCCGCCTCGAGGGCGCGGATGTTCTGCGTCACCGCCTCCGGCTCGATCTCGAGCAGCCGTCCCAGCCGCGCCGGGCCGCCCGGCTCGCCGAGCACCGCGATGCCCTGCGCCACCTGCAGCATCGTGGGCTCGCACCGGTAGAGGCAGCTCACCACGGCCTGGTTGAAGCCGGCCTGGACGACCAGCCCGGGCTGGGCCCCGCCGCGGGCCGAGGCCCGGTAGTCGGTGATGAGCCCGTGTACCAGCAGCGGGTTGCCGCCGGAGATGTCGTAGGCCTCGTCGGCCAGCCGGTGCGCGACGCCGGCCCCGAGCTCCTCCGCGAGCAGCGCGTGCACGCCCTGGTGGGTCAGCGGGCCGAGCTGCATGCGGTGGGCGTGGGGCTGGCGCAGCACCTCGGCCTCGAACTCGGGCTGGGCGTGGCCCGACCAGGCGGTCTCGCTGAGCACCAACAGCGCCCGGGTCGAGTGCAGGCGGCGCACGAGGTACAGCAGGCAGTGCAGGGAGGCGATGTCGCAGAACTGGACGTCGTCGACGCAGATGACGGTGGACGTCTGCCGGA
Source organism: Dactylosporangium sp. NPDC051541 (assembly GCF_044454505.1). Taxonomy (NCBI): domain Bacteria; kingdom Bacillati; phylum Actinomycetota; class Actinomycetes; order Micromonosporales; family Micromonosporaceae; genus Dactylosporangium; species Dactylosporangium sp. NPDC051541. The sequence continues at coordinate 34,473 of NZ_JBITDU010000031.1, read as the reverse complement.
TGAGCATGAGCAGGGCCAGGCAAAGCTTGTGCAGCACACTGGCCGAGGGCTGGTCGAGCGACTCGGTGAGCGGCTGGCTGAGCACGGCCGTGGAGACGCCCGTGTCGAGCAGCTCGATGATGCCGCCGGCGTAATCGGGCAGCCGGGCACTCTGCAGGAGCTGGCGCAGCACCCCGAAGGGCAGCTGGCGCTCGGCCCGCGAGGCCGTGGCACTGAGCACGTGCACGCCGGTTCGGGCGGCCTCATCGGCGAAGGTGCGCAGCAACTCGGTGCGTCCGGTGGCGACCGGCGCCGTCAGGAGCACGACGCGACCGCGGCCGAAATCGCTTTCGGTGAGAAAATCTCGTAAAACAGTGAGCTCGTGTCCGCGCTCGACTAACCCCATTATCTATTCGCATCCCCCGTGCAAAAAACCCGTGTGACCGGCGCGCGACGCTACCCTTACTTCGCCACGGCCTCGTAGTGAATATCGGGCAGACGGTGCCCCCTTTCGATCTGCACGTGCCGGTGCACGCTCGGCGAGCCCAGCGAACACCGAGCGGACTTGCGGGGAAGGACGATCAGATACATTGACGCGAGCTAAGCCGTCAACGCCATCGCGCCTCGCATCCTGGCACCGGCCCGAGGTTTTGGCAACGCTTCCGTCCGGTAACAATGCGCGACGCAACAATTGCCCAGCACAATGTCGGGTATCTATCCCAGCGAAAGCCGCCTACTCGGCGACCTTGGTGCGGGTCGTCCAGCGAAAGACGATCGGCAGGGTGGCCGGGTCGGCGTCGGTGGCCCGCTCGAAGTGCTCGTAGCCGCCGTAGTGCGGAACCTTGATCTTCGCGTCGGCGACCGGCTCCCGCACGGTCCGCAGCGCGGCCGGGATGTCGACCGGGCCGCCCTCGAGGACGGCGTGCACGATCTCGTCGGCCGCCTGCTGCTCCAGGTGTGTCATGGCGCCTCGTCTCCCTTGGATGTCGGGGTTGGTCACAGCGGGATGTTGCCGTGCGACCCGCGGCGGCGGGGCGCCGCGGCCATGACGGCGGCCACACACCGGGCGGTCTGCCCCGGGTCGATGACCGCATCGATGGCGCCGATCGCCGTGGCCCGGGCCACGCCCCCGGCGACGCGCTGCCGCTCGGCGGTGAGCCGGGTCAGCAGCTCCGCCCGCTCCCCCATCGTCGGCGGCGGCCGCGAGGGCCTTGCGGTGCAGCACCCCCACCGCGGCGGCCGCGTCCATGACGGCGACCTCGGCGCCGGGCCACGCGAACACCTTCGTCGCGCCGAGCGAGCGCGAGTTCATGGCGATGTAGGCCCCGCCGAAGCGGCGGAGCCCTTGGGCGGCCTAGTTCTGGGCGACGCGGGTGCCGACCACGTTGAAGCGGCCGAAGACGCCGGCCTTGACCTTGCCCGACATGCTGTCCCCGGTCACCGCGACGTCGAACGTGAGCGTCGCCTTCAGCTGCTGGAGCTTGGCCTTCCAGCGCAACTGCTCGCCGTCGGCCCGGCCGTCGTAGAGCTCGGTGCTCAGGTTGTTGCTCAGGTTGGTCAGCGTGCCACCGAGCTGGTCACCGTCCTGGGTGAGGCTCAGGGCCACGTTGGTCTTGCCCGTCGGGCTGTCGATCTCCAGGTGCCAGTTGCCGTCGGCGCTCATGCCGCTCCTCATTTCCTTCCGGCGGTCGAGGCGGTCAGTGTCCGACAACGGGCTAAAGCCCGGGCAATCCAGGCCGGCGCGCAAGCGCAGCTTAAGGCGGTTCGGTGACATTCGATCGCATGCAGCCGGCAGATGTGTTCGTCAAAGGGCTGGGTGTCCACGTACCTGAGGTCGAGGGCGGCGCCGCCGTGGCCGGCGAGCTGCCCGCCCCGGACATGGCGCTGCTCGCGGCGCGCCACGCGTTCTCCCGATGCGGCCACGAACCGACCGACGTCGATCTGCTGCTCTATGCCAGCACCTGGCACCAGGGTCCCGACGGCTGGCTGCCCCAGTCGTACCTGCAGCGGCGGCTGATCGGCGACGACAACCTCGCCCTGAGCATCGACCAGGGCCGCGGCGGCCTGCTCGCCGGGCTCGAACTCGCCGCGGGCTACCTGTGCGCGGACCCCGGGCGCCGCACCGCGCTGCTCGTCGCGGCGGACAACTTCGGCACGCCGCTGCTGCGGCGGCGCAGCGGCGGTGAGGTGCTCGGCGACGCCGGAGCGGCGCTGCTGCTCACCCGGGAGCTGGGCTTCGCGCGGCTGCTGTCGGTGTGCTCGGTGACCGTGCCCGAGGCCGAGGAGATGTACCGGGCCGGGGAACCGATGTTCCCGCCCGGCGCCACCACCGGCCGCGCGGTCGACCTGCCCGCGCGCGCCGACGTCTTCCGCCGCCGGCTGGCCGCCGAGCCCGCCGGCACCGCCCTGTGGCAGGAACTGGAGAAACGGATGGTCGAGATCGTCCACGCCGCCCTCGGGGAGGCGGGCGTCGAGCCCGGCGACATCGCCGCGGCCGCGCTCACCGCCCTGCCCGGGGGCGACCTGGAGCCCGTACTGCACGCCCTGCGACTGCCCCCGTCCCGCTCCACCGCGGCCGTCAGCCACCGCCTCGGCCAGCTCGGCGCGGCCGACCCGGTCGTCGCGCTCGACCACCTGGTGAGCGCCGGCGCCCTGCGCCCCGGCGACCACGTGGTCCTGCACACCACCGGCGCCGGGCTGACCGCGTCCTGCGCCGTCCTGCGCATCGAGGGGACGGCACCGTGGACCACGTGATCCCGGCGCCGGCGGCGGCCGTGCGGGCCGCACCGCAGTGGCCGTCGGACGAGGCGCTGGCGAAGGTCGCGGCCGAGCTCGCCACCCGGCCCCCGCTGGTCCGCCCGGACGACTGCCAGGCCCTGCGCCGGCGGCTGGCCCAGGTGGCCCGCGGCGAGGCCATGGTGGTGCAGGCCGGTGACTGCGCCGAGCTGTTCGCCGAGGCGACGCCGGAGCGGACCCGGCACAAGGTGGCCCAGCTGGGCGACCTGACCGAGGTGCTGCGCTCGGCGACCGGGCTGCCGGCCGTGCCGATCGGGCGGATCGCGGGCCAGTTCGCCAAGCCCCGCTCGAACGCGGTCGAGGTCACCGCGTCCGGGGCGCGGCTGCCGGTCTACCGCGGGGACGCGGTCAACGCGTTCGAACCGACCCACGCGGCCCGGGCGGCCGACCCGAGCCGGATGCTCACCGCCTACGACCGCTCCGCCGACGTGCTCCGGTCGCTCGACGCCGGCCACGCGGCCGGCGCGCCGAAGGTGTACGCCAGCCACGAGGCGCTGCTGCTGGAGTACGAGGCGGCGCTGATCCGGGAGGACCTGGCCGACGGCGTGACCTACGGCTCCTCCGGGCACCTGCTCTGGATCGGCGACCGCACCCGGCAGGTGTCCGGGCCGTACGTCGGCCTCGTGGCCGCCGTGGCCAACCCGGTCGCGGTGAAGCTCGGCCCGGATGTCGGCCCGGACGACGTCGCCGCGCTCGTCGAGCGCCTCGACCCCGACCGCGTCGAGGGCCGGCTGACCCTGATCGCCCGCCTCGGCGTGGGCAACGTCGAGGAGCGGCTGCCGGTCCTCGTCCGCGCGGTCCGGGCGACCGGGGCGCGGCCGGTCTGGCTCAGCGACCCGATGCACGGCAACACGATCCCGCACGCCGGACGGGGCAAGACCCGCGCGGTCAGCGACGTGATCGCCGAGACCCGCGCGTTCGCCCGCATCCTGCTGGCCCACGGCGCCCACCCGGGCGGCCTGCACCTGGAGGCCACGCCCGACGACGTGACGGAGTGCGTGCCGTTCCGCCACGACGCGGCCGCCGGCGTCGCGCTGCCCCGCTGGCGCAGCGCGTGCGATCCACGGCTCAACCCGCACCAGACCCTCCTCGTCATACACGCGTTCACCGCGGCGCTCGCCGGCCGCTGACCCGAAGGGACGCCCGGCTTGCGTACCCCAGGCATGTTCATCAACGGCATCGGCACGTTCCTGCCCGAGACCGTCACCGTCGACGCGGCCATCGCCCAGGGCCTGTGCGAGGCGGCCGAGATCGAGACCCACGAGCAGCTCGGCGCGGCGGTCGCCGGAACGGTGCCGGCGCCGGACATGGCCCTCGCGGCCGCGCGGCAGGCGTTCGACCGGTGCGACCTGCGCCCGACCGACGCCGATCTGCTGCTCTACGCCGACACCTGGCACCAGGGCCCCGACGGCTGGCTGCCGCAGTCGTACCTGCAGCGCCACCTCACCGGCGGGGCCGCTCTCGCGGTCGAGGTCGGGCAGGGCTGCAACGGCATGTTCGGCGCGATGGAACTGGCTGCGAGCTACTTGTCGGCGGTACCGGAGAAACGTCTGGCTTTGCTTGTCGCGGCCGACAATTATGGAACTCCCCTCAAGGACCGCTGGCGGATCGGACCGTTCATTCTCGGTGACGCCGCCAGCGCGGTGGTGTTGAGCAAGGAGCCGGGCTTCGCGCGCCTCAAGTCCATCCGCACGATCGCGGTCTCGGGCATCGAGGAGGCCGGGCGGGCCGGCGAGCCCATGTTCCCGCCCGGGCCGACGATCGGCCGGCCGGTCGACTTCCTGGCCCGCGGCCGCGCGTTCATGCGCGACCCGGCCGCCCGCAAGTCGGCCGCCGAGCGGTTCGCCCTGGTCAACCAGCGCATGAAGCAGATCGTCGACCAGGCCCTGGCCGAGGCCGAGGTCGCGCTGGCCGACATCGCCCGGATCGCGTTCATCAGCGTGGCCCGGGAGATCATGAAGCAGCGCGGGCTGGCCGCGCTCGGCGTGCCGCTGGAGATGTCCACATGGGACTTCGGCCGCACGATCGGGCACTGCGGGGCCAGCGACCAGATCCTCGCGATCGACCACCTGCTGCGGACCCGTCAGGTCGGCCCGGGCGACCACCTGCTGCTGATGAGCAGCGCGCCCGGCATCGTGCTGTCGTGCGCGGTGGTGCAGATCCTCGAACACCCATCCTGGCTGTCCTGAGATCCCGCCCCCGCGGCTGGACGGCCACGCACCGCGACGCCCGCTCCGGAGTTCCCCCCACCCGGAGCGGGCGTCGTGCGTCGTGCCGTCGGTCAGTGTTCGGCGGCCGCCGGGGCCGCCTCGGCCGGCTCCGCGTCGGGCGATTGCTTGAACGCGGTGCTGGGCAGGAACAGCGACACCACCAGGGCGATCCCGGCGAACGCGACCGTCCACCAGAACACCACCTGGAAGGTGTGGGCGAGGCCGTGCTGCGTGACCGGCCCGCCGGCGATGAGCTTGTTGAGCTCGCGCTGCAGCACCACGAACAGGGTCGCCGCGCCGGCCGAGCTGCCGAGCTGGGTCATGATGCGCACGGCGCTGCTGGCCCGGGGGATCGTCTCCTTGTTGAGCCCGACGAACGCCGCCGTCGTGACCGAGACCTGCACTGCCCCCGCGCCCAGGCCGATGAGCACCATGGCCAACGCCAGCAGCAGGCCGTTGGTGTCGGGCTCGATCTGGGTGAGGATGCCGAACCCGGCCACCGCGCAGACCAGGGACACCGCCACGATCCACCGCGCCGGCAACGAGTCGGTGAGCTTGCCCGCGACCATCAGCGCCACCGTGGTGCCGACGCCGAACGGGATGATCCTGATCCCGGCCTCGAACGCGGTCATGCCCCGGACTTCCTGGAAGAACAGCGGCAGCAGCAGTGCCGCGCCGAAGGCCACCGTGCTGAAGAAGAACAGCACGAGCGTGGCGGAGGTGAAGCTGCGGAAGCGGAACAGCCGGATGTCGATGATCGGCGCCACCTTCGGGCGCAGCGCGTGCCAGGCGTAGCCGAGCACGAGCAGCACGCCGAGGATGAGCGGGATGACCACCTTCTTGTCGGAGAAGTTGCCGTTGTTGCCGGCCTGGGACAGCGCGTAGACCAGCGCGACGAGCCCCGGCGAGAGCAGGCTCAGGCCGAGCACGTCGAGCTTGGAGCGCTTGCCGAAGTCGGTGTCGGGGACGACGCGCCAGGACAGCCACAGCGCGATGAGGCAGATCGGCACGTTGATGAAGAAGATCCAGCGCCAGCTGATGTCGGTGACGAACACGCCGCCCACGACCGGGCCGAGCACCGGACCGAGGATGGCCGGCACGGCGAAGACGCTCATCAGCTTGCCCCGCCGGGCGACGCCGGCCTCCTGGATCAGGATCGCCTGGCCCAGCGGCATGATCAGGCCACCGCCGAAGCCCTGCAGGAGGCGGAAGACGACCAGGCTCCACAGCGACCAGGACAGGCCGCACATCAGCGACCCGACCAGGAACATGGTGAGCGAGATCAGCCACATCCGGCGGGCGCCGACGCGCTGGGCCGACCAGCCGGCCAGCGGGATCACCAGGGCCAGGGCCAGCAGGTAGCCGGTGCCGACCCACTGCAGCTCGGCCAGGGACGCGTTGAACTCCCGCTTGAGCGCCTCGATGGCAACGCTGATGACGGTGCCGTCCAGCTGGATCGCGAGCGCACCGAGCATGACGACGACGGCGAGTTTGATCAGTTGGGGGGACAGCCGCGTGTCGTCTGGCGGCGCTGTTCCCGGCTCGGTGGCACTCACACTTGCCTCCCCGGAGGTCTGCAATAAATGTTTACAGAACGATAGCACGGCGGGGGTCACCGGCGCCGCCATCCAGCGGTGACCTTCTATCGACGCTTCAGCGCCGCTTTGCCGGCCGTGGAGGTCAGCCGGCCTTGGCCGGGCCCGTCATCCCGTCGATGACCTGCTCGATGATCTGGTCGCGCAGCTCCTGGCTGGGGTGGCTGCCCGTGGGGTCGCTCTTCATCACCTCGGTGAAGCGCGGGCCCATCACCGGCAGCAGGAACAGCGAGCCCAGGGCCACCCCGTAGGCCACCTCGAACGGGCAGTCGGCGCGGAACACGCCCTGCTCCTGACCCTTCTCGTAGATCATCCGCAGCGGCGGGGGCAGCGTCTCGACGTTCGGCAGCGGCCGGGTCGGCCAGCCGGCCAGGGCCTCGTGGATCGCCAGGCCGACCAGCAGCGGCCGGTCCGAGACCGCGTCGAACAGCCCGGCCAGCGCCGTGCGCATCGCCTCACCCGGCGGCAGCGTCACGGATTTGATGAGCACGGGCGCCCAGGCCTCCCGCATGCTGGCCCACTGCGCGTCCAGGACGGCCCGGTAGAGCCCGTCCTTGCTGCCGAAATGGTGGTAGATCATCCGCTCGTTGACGCCCGCGCGCTTCACGATGGACTGGATGCGGGTCCCGCGGAGCCCGTGCTTGGCAAACTCCGCGGTGGCCGCGTCGAGTAGGGCGGATTTACTACCGGTCATGGTGCCTATATCTACAGCGATTCCCGCGAATTGCAAAAGAGCCGCGCGGCCGGAAAGCCCTTTGGGCTGCGTCAAGGGCGGCTGAAGCGGCCTCGGGAAGAGTCGGGCGAAACACCGTACCGACCAATCGCCCAATGCTTGGAGGCAGCATGCGCGTTCTGTTCCTGCCCATGGCTTGGTACTCCCATTACCTGCCAATGGTGCCCCTGGCCTGGGCGTTCCGCACGGCCGGCCACGACGTGCGGGTCGGCTCGGGCCCGGCGCTCACGGCCGAGATCCGCCAGTCGGGCCTGCCCGCCGTGCCGCTCGGCCGCGACTACGACTTCCTGGCCGACAGTTTCGCCTTACAGAGCAAGATTCGCGAGCGGGTGCACAGCTCGGCCGGCGTGCAGACCCTTGGCAGCGTGACCCAGCTGCCCGCCGAACTGCGCCAGGCGATCGACGAGATGCGCTTCGGGCCCTACGCGCGGCTGATGGAGTCGATGGTCGACGACCTGGTCGCGCTGACCGACGACTGGCGCCCCGACCTGGTCATCGCCGACCCGTTCGTCTACGCGGCGCACGTGGCCGCGCAGCGCAGCGGCGCGCCGCTGGTGCGGCAGCTGTGGGGCCCCGACTTCCCGTGGCACCTGAAGTTCCTGCCCGGCCTCGGCGTCACGGGCCAGGCCGGCGGCCGCGACGCCTGGCCGGCGAGCCTGCTGGCCGTGTACGACCGGTTCGGCATCGCCCCCGCCGACGACATCGCCCGGCACACCGTCGATCCGTCCCCGGCCCGCCTGCAGGGGGCGGGCATCCCCAACCGGCTGCCGATGCGCTACATCCCTTACAACGGCCCCAGCACCCTGCCCGTGCGCGCCGCCAAGCGCGGATCGCGGCGGCGGGTCTGCGTCACGTCCGGCGTCGGCATGCGGCACTTCCTCGGCCAGGACGGCCTGCCCATCGGTCAGATCACGGCCGCGCTGGCCAGCCTCGACGTGGACGTGGTGGTGGCGGTCAAGGGCGCCGGGCGGGAGGTCCTGCCGGGCCTGCCGGCCGACGTCGAGGTGATCCAGGACCAGGATCTGCAGACCGTGCTGGCGACCTGCGACGCGATCGTCCACCAGGGCGGCGGCGGCATGATCCTCAACAGCATCCTGCGGGGCATCCCCCAGCTGATCGTGGCGCAGATCCTCGACCAGATCTACAACGGCGAGCGGGTCGCGGCGACCGGCGCCGGCCTGTGCCTGTCGCCCGGCCAGGCCGACGAGGCGTCGTTCAAGTCGGCGATGTCGACGCTGCTGTTCGACGACGGCCCGCGGCAGGCGGCCGCGGAGCTCCGGCAGGAGGCGCTCGACCAGCCCGCCCCGGCCCGGGTCGCCGAGGAGCTCGCGGCCCTGGTGTGAGCGCTTCGCAGTACCCACGAAGAAGCCCGGATCCGAGGAGTATCGGATCCGGGCTTCGGCGTCGGCCGCTCAGGACAGCCAGGGCGGGATGCTCTCCACGCGCACCAGGGCGCAGGACAGCGTGATGCCGGGGCCCATGCCGTGCAGCAGCATGTGGTCGCCGGGCTTGAGCTCACCGGTGCTCAGCAGGTGCTCGAAGGCCACGAACTGGTCGCTCGAGCCGAGGTGGCCCAGTCCCCGGCTGAACCGCGAGGTCGACTGCTCGGGCGTCATCCCGACCGCCGCGAGGCAGGGCTGCTCGAACATCTCGCCGGCCAGCACGGTGAACGAGATCCGGGCCACGTCGTCGATCTTCACGCCGGCCTCGTCGGTCACCTGGCCGATCACGGCGGCCATCTGCTTCTGGACCTCGAGCCACACCGCGACGCCGACGCCGGACGTGATCAGCTGACGCTGGAACGCACCGCCACGCACGCCGAAGTCGATCGGGGTCGCGGTCGTCACCCCCGGCGGGAACAGCGGCTCGCCGGCCCGGTGCAGCTCCTCGGCCTCGGCGACGGTCGTCGAGGCCATCGCCAGCACCCGGGCGAAACCCTCGTCCCGGCTGACCACGATCGCGCTGGCCCCGTCGCCGAGGAACGCCCCCGGGCTGCAGTTCCAGCGGTCGACCAGCGGGGTGCCGAAGTTGTCGCTGGCGACCAGCAGGGCCGTGCGCCGCTCCGGCGCCGCCCCGAGGTAGGCGTGTGCGAGCTCGAGCGCGCCGAACGTGCTGTTGCAGCCCTGGTTGACCGCCATCGACGGGGTCTTCCCGCCGACCAGGTGGTGCTGCAGGTAGGAGTGGGGCAGCCAGCCGTCGGGGCCCTGGTGCCAGGAGCCGCTGTACAGCATCAGGTCCACTTCGGACGGTTCGTGACCGGCCCGCTCGAGCGCCTGCCGGGCGGCCGTCAGCGCCATCTCCGGCGCCGGGGTGTCGCCGGCGACAGCCGCACCGGCGCCGGTCAGCGTGGCGGCCTTTTCGGCGGAGACCAGGCCCTGTTCGACCGCGGAGTCGACGTCCACCACGGGCGGCACGAACAGGCCGATCCCCTTGATGAACACATCTGGGGTTCGCATGCCGCCACCCTGGCCCGTCGGCCTTAAGCAGGACTTGGCCCCGGCACCGGTCATTAGGCCCGCACAAGCCCGCCGCAAGCGGTTCCTCGAACGATGAGGGTTCCGGTGTCCCCAGGGCCGCCGTTTCCCGCATTCCCGCACGAGAGGACCCGCCGTGGACAGCGTCGTTACCGAAGAGCTCGTGCTGTTCTCCGACGTCAAGGAGATCTCGCACACCGATGTGCGCATGGAGACCCGCCCGGGCGTCGGGCACAGCGTCGACTTCAGCGACGAGATCTTCGACGCCGAGGGCAACGTGATCGGCACGTCGAAAGGGCTCGCCGTGGTATTCGGCAACCCCGAGGACGGCAGCCTGTGGCAGCAGGTGTCGGCCACGGACACGCTGCCGGAGGGCACGGTGCTGTGGACCGGCACCTACCCGATGGAGCCGATCGACAAGGACCACTCGATCCCGGCCGTCGGGGCCAGCGGCTCGTACCTGGGGCTGGTCGGGTTCCGGCGCTTCCAGTACGTCGAGCGGCCCAACGACAAGACCACCATCCTGCGCTCCAGCCTGGTGCTGCGCCGGCCCGAGTAGGCCGGGCACCCACTTGGACCGCGCGCCGGTGGGGCGCTTTGGACGGCGCCAAGTCGACCGTTAGCAAGACCGGGAAGTCTGGGCCGGCGGCTGCAAGTGGCGCCGGCCCTTTTCGACGGCTCCCGGATCGGTGAGGACGAGAGGTTGCACACTGTGATGACGACCACGGCTGACGCGTTCGCGGTCATCGGCTTGTCCTGCCGCCTGCCCGGCGCGGGTGATCCGGCCGCGTTCTGGCGACTGCTCGCCTCCGGCACCAGCGCGGTGACCCCCACGCCGGAGGGGCGCTGGGCGCAGCCGGGCACCGCCGACGCGCCGCTCGGCGCCCGGCACGGCGGGTTCCTCGACCGGATCGACGGCTTCGACCACGACTTCTTCGGCATCTCGCCGCGGGAGGCGGCGGCGATGGACCCGCAGCAGCGGCTCGTGCTCGAGCTGAGCTGGGAGGCGTGGGAGGACGCCGGGATCCGGCCGGAGACCCTGCGCGACAGCGCGACCGGCGTCTTCATCGGAGCGATCTGGGACGACTACGCGAGCCTGTCGTACCGTGCCGGGCCGGACGCCTTCACCCCGCACACCCTCACCGGGATCAACCGCGGCATCCTGGCCAACCGGGTCTCCTACACCTACGGGCTGCACGGCCCGAGCCTGGCCGTGGACTCCGCGCAGTCCTCGTCGCTGGTCGCTGTGCACCTGGCGTGCGAGAGCCTGCGCCGCGGCGAGGCCGGCCTGGCCCTGGCGGGCGGCGTCAACCTCAACATCGTGCCGGAGAGCACGGCCGGGGCGGTGCGCTTCGGCGGCCTGTCGCCGGACGGGCAGTGCTTCACGTTCGACGCCCGGGCCAACGGGTACGTCCGCGGCGAGGGCGGCGGCCTGGTCGTGCTCAAGCCGCTCGCCGCCGCCGTCGCCGACGGCGACCGGATCTACTGCGTGATCCAGGGCAGCGCGGTCAACAACGACGGCGCCACCGACGGCCTGACCGTGCCCAGCGCCGCGGCCCAGGCCGAGGTCATCCGGCTCGCCCAGCGCGACGGCGCGGCCCGGCCCGGCGACGTGCAGTACGTCGAACTGCACGGCACCGGCACGCGGCTCGGCGACCCGATCGAGGCGGCGGCGCTGGGGGCGGCGATCGGCACCGCGGCGGCCCGCGACGCGGCGCTGCTCGTCGGGTCGGCGAAGACCAACGTCGGGCACCTCGAGGGCGCCGCGGGCATCGTCGGACTGCTGAAGGTGGCGCTGAGCGTCCGGCACCGGCAGCTGCCGCCCAGCCTCAACTTCGCCACACCCAACCCGGATATCGACTTCGCGGCACTGAACATCGAGGTCAACACCGGGCTGCGGGACTGGCCCGACCCCAGCCGGCCGCTGCTGGCCGGGGTGAGCTCGTTCGGTATGGGCGGCACCAACTGCCACGTGGTCGTCTCGTCGCCGCCCGCCCCTGCGCCCGCTCCCACGACGGCGGCCGCGGACGGGCCGGTGTCGTTGGTGCTGACCGGACGTACCCCCAAAGCGCTTGAGGAACAGGCCGACCGGCTCGCCGGGTGGCTGGCCGCAAACCCCGGCACCGACCCGGCCGCGGTGCGCGCCGCGCTGGCCCGGCGGACCCGCTTCCCGCATCGTGCGGCCGTCACCGGCGCCGGCGGCGAGCTGCTCGACGGGGTGCGGGCCTTGGCCGCGGGTCGGCAGCATCCGTTGGTCACCCGTAACGGCGGACCCGTGGCCGGGCGGCTGGCGTTCCTGTTCAGTGGCCAGGGCGGCCAGTACCCAGGCATGGCCGACGAGCTGTACCGCACCGAACCCAGCTTCGCCGCCGCCTTCGACGAGGCCCGGGCCGAGCTGGACCGGCACCTGCCGCGGCCTCTCGCGGAAGCGATCGCGGGCGAGGAGGTGAACGGCACCCTCTACACCCAGCCGGCGCTGTTCGCGGTCCAGGTCGGGCTGCACGCGGCGCTGGCCGCGCACGGCATCCACGCCGGCGCGTACGCGGGGCACTCGCTCGGCGAGCTGACCGCCGCGCACCTGGCCGGCGTGTGGAGCCTGCCCGACGCCGCCCTCCTCGTCACCACCCGGGCCCGGCTGATGAATACGATGCGGGCCGGCGCGATGCTGGCCGTGCAGGCCGGCGAGGACGAGACCCGCGCGGCCCTGGCCGACCTCCCCGAGGTCGCGATCGCGGCGCTGAACACCGCCGACAGCACGGTGGTCTCCGGGGACGCCGCCGACCTCGACGTCGTGCAGGCGCATTTCCGCGCGCTCGGCCGCAAGACCAAGCGGCTCAACCTGACGCTCGCGGGCCACTCGGCGCACACGGACCCGATCCTGGAGGAGTACCGCGCGGTCGCGGCCACGCTCACCTATCACGAGCCGCGCGTCCCGATCGTCTCCAACCTCACCGGCCGCCCAGCCGAGCCGGGGCAGCTGGCCAACCCCGACTACTGGACGGCGCACATGCGCCGGCCGGTGCGGTTCCACGACGCGGTGACCGCGCTGCAGAGCGAGCCGACGGCGTTCCTGGAGCTCGGGCCCGACGCTACCCTGACCCCGCTGATCGATGGCTCGGTGGCGATCCCGACCCAGCAGCGCAGCCGACCGCAGGCGCTCACGCTGGCCAAGGCCCTCGCGGCGGTGGCCACGCACACCGACATCGAGGTCACCTGGCCCGCCGCCGGCCGGGTCGACGACCTGCCGACGTACCCGTTCCAGCGGTCCCGGCACTGGCTGACGGTGCGTTCGGCCGCGGCTGCGGTCGATGCCCCGCTCGACGCACCGGTCGATGTCGTTGTCGATGCCGTTGCCGACGCTCCGGTCGCCGACGCGCTCGATGTCGCCGATCTGGTGCGGACCACCGTCGCTGTCGTGGCGGGGCAGGCGAGCCCCGAGGCGATCGAGATGGACCGGTCGTTCAAGGACCTCGGGTTCGACTCGCTCATGACCGTCGAGCTGCGGGACCGGCTCAACGTCGCGACCGGGCTGGCGCTGACCTCGGCGCTGTTCTACAGCCACCCGACGCCGGAGGCGCTGATCGCCCGGCTGCAGTCGTCGTCCACCGACGTTGCCGGTGGTGTCACCAGGAGTGTCGCCAGTGCCGCGGCGGCCGACGAGCCGATCGCGATCGTCGGTATGGCGTGCCGGTACCCGGGCGGCGTGGGCTCGCCGGACGAGCTGTGGCGGCTGGTCGCCGACGGCACCGACGCGATCGGGCCGCTCCCCGCGAACCGCGGCTGGGACCTGGAGCGCCTGTACCATCCCGACCCGGACCACCCCGGCACGACCTACGCGCGGGGCGGTGGTTTCCTGGCCGACGCCGGCGCGTTCGACGCCGGGTTCTTCGGTATCAGCCCGCGCGAGGCCCTGGCCATGGACCCGCAGCAGCGGCTGCTGCTGGAGACCGCGTGGGAGGCCATGGAGCGGGCCGCGCTCGACGCGGCCGCGCTGCACGGCAGCCGGACCGGTGTATTCGTCGGCGCGACGGCGCAGGACTACGGCCCGCGGCTGCACGAGGCCTCGACGGGAGTCGACGGGCATCTGCTGACCGGCAACGCGGTGAGCGTCGCCTCGGGGCGGATCGCGTACACGTTCGGCTTCGAAGGGCCCGCGCTCAGCATCGACACCGCCTGCTCGAGCTCGCTGGTCGCGATGCACCTGGCCGCGCAGGCCCTGCGGCGGGGCGAGTGCAACCTGGCCCTGGCCGGTGGGGTCACCGTCATGGCCACGCCGGGCATGCTCGTGGAGTTCAGCCGGCAGCGGGGGCTGGCGACGGACGACCGCTGCAAGCCGTTCGCGGCGGCGGCCGACGGCACGGCCTGGTCCGAGGGTGCGGGCATGCTGGTGCTGGAGCGGCTCTCGGACGCGCAGGCGAACGGGCACACGGTGCTGGCGGTGATCCCCGGTTCGGCGATCAACCAGGACGGCGCCAGCAACGGGCTCTCCGCGCCGAACGGCCTGGCTCAGGAGCGCGTCATCCTGCAGGCGTTGTCCAGCGCCGGCCTCTCCCCCGCGGACGTCGACGCGGTCGAGGCCCACGGCACCGGCACCACGCTGGGCGACCCGATCGAGGCCCAGGCCCTCGCCAACACCTACGGCCGGGACCGCCAGACCCAGCCGCTGCTCCTGGGCTCCATCAAGTCCAACATCGGCCACACCCAAGCGGCCGCCGGTGTCGCCGGCGTCATCAAGATGGTGCAGGCGATGCGGCACGGCACGCTGCCCCAGACCTTGCACGTCGACGCGCCCAGCCCGCACCTGGACTGGGACTCCAGCGGACTCCAGCTCCTGACCGAGGCGACCCTGTGGCCCGCGGTCGACCGCCCCCGCCGCGCCGCCGTGTCGTCCTTCGGCATCTCGGGCACCAACGCGCACATCATCCTCGAGCAGGCCCCGGCCCCGGTCGCGGCACCGCCGGCACCGGGACTGGAAGTCCACGACCTGCCCATCCTGTGGCGGCTCTCCGCCAAGACCCCCGAAGCGCTGCGCGAACTGGCCCGGCGACTCCCGCTGGACGCCAATCCCCACGAGGTCGCCGCGACCCTCGCCACCCGCACCGCCCACCCTTACCGGGCCAGCATCATCGGCGACGACCGCCACGCCGCCCTCCACGCCCTCGCCACCGGCGAAGAACACCCCAACCTCGTCTACGACGGGCAAGCCGCCCCGTCGAACCCCGGCAAAACCGTCCTCGTCCTCCCAGGGCAGGGCAGCCAGTGGCCCGGGATGGCGCGGGACCTGTACCGCACCACACCCCTCATCCGGGACCACCTGCACGCGTGCGCCGAGGCGCTCAAACCACACACCGGCTGGGACCTCATCGAACTCCTGCAACAGGACGAGATCCCGCAAACCCCCGACGTCATCCAGCCTGTGCTCTTCGCCATCAACACGGCGCTCGGGCACCTGTGGCAGACCTTGACCCCGATCCACGCCGTCATCGGGCACTCCCAGGGTGAGATCGCCGCCGCCTACCTCACCGGTGCGCTGACTCTGCAGGACGCCGCGGCCGTCGTCGCCCGCCGCGCCCAAACCCTCACCACCCTCGCCGGCACCGGCACCATGCTCTCCATCCCCCAACCCCACGACACCATCGCCCTGCCACCCAACACCACCATCGCCGCCATCAACGGCCCCGCCACCACCATCGTCAGCGGCCCCGTCCCTGAACTCGACGCCCTGCTGGAGACATACCCCGCCAGCCGACGCATCAACGTCGACTACCCCAGCCACAGCCCACACATCGAACCCCTCCAACACGAAATCCTCACCCAACTCGCCCACATCACCCCCACTACCGGCCACACCACCTTCTACTCGACGATGACCGGCCAACCCCTGGACACCAGTGCACTCACCAACGACTACTGGTACCAGAACCTCCGCCGGCCCGTCCGGCTCCAGGCCACCATCGAACAGCTCCACACCGACGGCTACCGCACCTTCATCGAAGCCAGCCCCCACCCGATCCTCACCAACCCCATCCACGACACCCTCACCGACAAACCCCACACCGCCCTCGGAACACTCCGCCGCAACCAGGGCACCTGGCACACCATCCACACCAACACCACGACCGCCTGGCACCACGGCCTCACCATCGAATGGCCGACAACCCCCAACACCACCACCCCGCTGCCCACCTACCCGTTCCAGCGCCAGCCCTACTGGCTGCGCAGCACGCCCAAGACTGACGCCCAGCATCTGGGCCTCACCGCCACCAAGCACCCGCTCGTGCCGACCGCCGTGCAGGCCGCCGACAGCGACACGCTCATCCTCACCGGCCGTCTCGACCCCGCCGTCCAGACCTGGCTGGCCGACCACGCGATCCACGGCACCGTCGTGCTGCCCGGCGCCGCGATCCTCGACCTGGCCCTGCACGCCGGCACCCACGTCGACGCGGCCGGTGTCGAGGAGCTCACGCTGCACAGCCCGCTCACCATCGCCAAGCCGACCCAGCTGCAGGTGACCGTCACCGGCTCGGAGATCGCTGTCCACTCGCGGACCGAGACCACCGACGGCCAGGAAGCCGAAGCCTGGACCCGGCACGCCACCGCCACCGTCGCCACCGAGGCGGCCCTCCCGCGCCCGCCGTCGGCGCAGTGGCCGCCGGTCGGCGCCACCCCGGTCGACCTCGACGACTTCTACGAGGGGCTGGCCGACAAGGGGTACGAGTACGGGCCGGTCTTCGCCTGCCTGAGCGCGGCGTGGCGGCTCGGCGAGGACGTCTACGCCGAGATCCAGCTCCCCGACGGCGTCGACCCGGCCGGCCACGCGATCCACCCGGCGCTGCTCGACGGCGCACTGCACGCCCTGGCGATCAGCGGCCAGCTCGCCGCCGGCGACCGGCTGCAGCTGCCGTTCGCGTTCACCGGGGTCACCGTGCACGGGCCGGCCGGCACCGGCGCCCGGGTCCGGGTCACCCCGGCCGGCCCGGACGCGGCGACGCTCGTGCTCACCGACCCGTCCGGGGCCGCCCTGGCCACCATCGACCGGCTGACGACCCGGGCCATCGCCCCGGACCAGCTCGGCGCCGGGCGCGACGTCGCCCGGGCGCTGCACGCCGTGTCCTGGGTGCCGATCGCCGCGAGCCCCGCCGAAGCCCCGGCCGCCACGATCACCACGATCGCCGGCGACCCCGCGGACGACGTGCCGGCCGCGACCCACCTCCTGACCGCGCAGGCCCTGTCGGTACTGCGCGACGGTCTCGCCGCACCCGACCGCCGGCTCGCCATCGTCACCCGCGGCGCCGTCGACTGCGGCGGCGAGGTGACCGACCTGCCGGCCGCCGCCGTCTGGGGCCTGGTGCGCAGCGCGCAGACCGAGCATCCGGACCGGATCACGCTCGTCGACACCGACGACACCCTCCCGGTCGAGGCCGCCCTGGCGACCGGGGAGCCGCAGCTGGCGATCCGCGAGGGCCGGCTGTATGCGCCCCGGCTGGAACGGATCGAGCAGCCGCCGCTCGCCCCGCTCGACATCGTCGGGCCGGTCCTGATCACCGGCGGCACCGGCACCCTCGGCGTCCTGCTCGCCGAGCACCTCGCCACCAACCACGGCGTGCACGACATCGTCCTGGCCAGCCGCAGCGGCACCCCGGCCGGCGGCGGGTTCACCACCGTCGCCGGTGACGCCGGCGACCCCGAGCAGCTGCGGGCGCTGCTCGCCGAGCGCGACTTCGCCACCGTCATTCACGCGGCCGGTGTGCTCGCCGACGCGGTCGTGGAGACGCTGACCTCCGACCAGCTCCAGGCCGTGTTGCGGCCCAAGGTCGACGCGGCGTGGCACCTGTCCCGGCTGCTGCCGGCGCAGACGCGGCTGGTGCTGTACTCCTCGGCGACCGGCGTGCTGGGCAGCCCCGGCCAGGCCAACTACGCCGCCGCGAACACGTTCCTCGACGCGCTCGCCCAGCGGCGGCCCAACACCATCAGCATCGCCTGGGGCCTCTGGGCGTCGGCGAGCGGGCTGACGGGCGG
This sequence comes from Dactylosporangium sp. NPDC051541, assembly GCF_044454505.1. Taxonomy (NCBI): domain Bacteria; kingdom Bacillati; phylum Actinomycetota; class Actinomycetes; order Micromonosporales; family Micromonosporaceae; genus Dactylosporangium; species Dactylosporangium sp. NPDC051541. The sequence continues at coordinate 16,667 of NZ_JBITDU010000031.1, read as the reverse complement.
CATGAGCGACGTCGACCGCAACCGGCTGCGCGGGATCGGCCTCGCCCCGATCACGAGCGGCGAGGGCCTGGCGCTGTTCGACGCGGCGCTCGGCACCGGCCGGGCTAACGTGGTCGCCAGCCGGCTCGACACCGCGGCGCTGCGCGGCGCGTCGGTGCCGGCGGTGCTGCGCGGCCTGGTCCGCACCCGGCCCGGCGCGGCGCCCGGGAGCGCCGGATGGCTGCGGCACCTGGCCGGGCTGCCCGCTGACGACCGGCGGCGGGCACTCCTGGACCTCGTCCGCGTGCAGGCTTCGGCGGTGCTCGGACACGGTACCGCCGCCGGGGTTGACGTCGACTCGACCTTCAAGGACCTCGGCTTCGACTCGCTGACGTCGCTCGAGCTGCGCAACCGGCTGCGGACCGCGACCGGGCTGGCGCTGCCGGCGACGCTGATCTTCGACTACGCCACGACGACGGCCCTGGCCGGCCACCTCGACGACCGGCTCGTCGACGCACCGGCCCCGGTCGTCGCCGCCGTGGCCGCGCGGCCGGTCGACGACGACCCGATCGCGATCGTCGGCATGGCCTGCCGGTATCCGGGCGGTGTCGCGAGCCCGGACCGGCTGTGGGACCTGGTCTCGGCCGGCACCGACGCGATCGCGGGTTTCCCGACGAACCGCGGCTGGGACCTGGACAGCCTCTACCACGCCGACCCCGACCACCCCGGCACCGCCTACGTCCGCGAAGGCGGCTTCCTCCACAACGCCGACCAATTCGACGCCGACTTCTTCGGCATCAGCCCCCGCGAAGCCCTCGCCATGGACCCCCAGCAACGACTCCTACTCGAAACCGCCTGGGAAGCCCTCGAACACGCCGGCATCGACCCGACCACCGTCCGCGGCACGAGCGCGGGCGTGTTCGCCGGCGTCATGTACGGCGACTACGGCGGCCGGCTCGCGCTGCACACCCCGGACGGGTTCGAGGGACAGATCGGCACCGGGAACTACGGCAGCGTCGCCTCGGGCCGCGTCTCCTACGTGCTCGGCCTCGAGGGCCCGGCGGTCACGGTCGACACGGCCTGCTCCAGTTCCCTGGTCGCGATGCACCTGGCGGCGCAGTCGCTGCGGCAGGGCGAGTCGAGCCTGGCGCTGGCCGGCGGGGTCGCGGTGATGGCCACGCCGTCGACATTCGTGGAGTTCAGCCGGCAGCGGGGGCTCGCCGCGGACGGTCGCTGCAAGCCGTTCGCGGCCGCGGCCGACGGCACCAGCTTCGCCGAGGGTGTCGGCCTGCTCGTCCTGGAGCGCCTCTCCGACGCCCAGGCCAACGGCCACCAGGTCCTCGCGGTGATCCGGGGCAGCGCCATCAACCAGGACGGGGCCAGCAACGGCCTGACGGCACCGAACGGCCCGTCCCAGGAGCGGGTCATCCGCCAGGCCCTGGCCAACGCCGGCCTGACCACCGCGGACGTCGACGCGGTCGAGGCCCACGGCACCGGCACCACGCTGGGTGACCCGATCGAAGCCCAGGCCCTCGCCAACACCTACGGCCGCGACCGCCAGACCCAGCCGCTGCTCCTGGGCTCCATCAAGTCGAACATCGGCCACACCCAAGCCGCCGCCGGCGTCGCCGGCGTCATCAAAATGGTGCAGGCGATGCGGCACGGCACCCTCCCCCAGACCTTGCACGTCGACGCACCCTCCCCACATCTGGACTGGGACACCAGCGGACTCCAGCTCCTGACGTCGCCCACCCCATGGCCGGCAGTCGACCGGCCCCGCCGAGCCGCCATCTCCTCCTTCGGCATCTCCGGAACCAACGCCCACCTCATTCTCGAACAACCGCCAACCCCTGTCGTGGCACCGGTGACACCAGGACTCGAAGTCCTAGACCCCCCAATCCTCTGGCGCCTGTCCGCGAAAACCCCTGAAGCGCTTCGTGCCCTAGCCCGGCAGCTCCCGCTGGACGCCAATCCCCACGAAGTCGCCGCGAGCCTGAACCTGCGCGCCGCGCACCCCTACCGGGCCAGCATCATCGGCGACGACCGCCACGCCGCCCTCCACGCCCTCGCCACCGGAAACGAACACCCCAACCTCATCTACGACGGGCAACCCGCCCCGTCAAACCCCGGCAAAACTGTCCTCGTCCTCCCAGGCCAAGGCAGCCAGTGGCCCGGCATGGCCCGAGACCTCTACCAGACGACACCCCTCATCCGGGACCACCTCCACGCGTGCGCTGAGGCGCTGAAGCCACACACCGGCTGGGACCTCATCGAACTCCTGCAACAGGACGAGATCCCGCAAACCCCCGACGTCATCCAGCCCGTCCTCTTCGCCATCAACACCGCCCTCGGGCACCTGTGGCAGACCCTCACCCCCATCAACGCCGTCATCGGCCACTCCCAAGGCGAGATCGCCGCCGCCTACCTCACCGGCGCGCTGACCCTGCAGGACGCCGCGGCCGTCGTCGCCCGCCGAGCCCAAACCCTCACCACCCTCGCCGGCACCGGCACCATGCTGTCCATCCCCCAACCCCACGACACCATCGCCCTGCCACCCAACACCACCATCGCCGCCATCAACGGCCCCGCCACCACCATCGTCAGCGGCCCCGTCCCTGAACTCGACGCCCTGCTGGAGACATACCCCGGCAGCCGACGCATCAACGTCGACTACCCCAGCCACAGCCCACACATCGAACCCCTCCAACACGAAATCCTCACCCAACTCGCCGCCATCAACCCCGTCACCGGCCACACCGTCTTCTACTCGACGATGACCGGCCAACCCCTGGACACCAGCGCGCTCACGAACGACTACTGGTACCAGAACCTCCGCCGGCCCGTCCGGCTCCAGGCCACCATCGAACAGCTCCACGCTGATGGCTACCGCACCTTCATCGAAGCCAGCCCCCACCCGATCCTGACCAACCCCATCCACGACACCCTCACCGACAAACCGCACACCACCCTGCACACCCTCCGCCGGAACCACGGCACCTGGCACACGATCTACGCCAACACCGCCGCCGCCTGGCACCACGGCCTCACCATCACCTGGCCCGACACGCCCCGCGACACCACACCCATTCCCACCTACCCGTTCCAGCGCCAGCCCTACTGGCTCCACACCCCGGCCGGCACGGCCGGCAACCCGCGGCACCTCGGCCAGACGGCGACCAACCACCCGCTCCTGCCCACCGCCATCCAGACCGCCGACGGACAGCACCACATCTACACCGGCCGCCTCGACCCGGCCGTCCACACCTGGCTGGCCGACCACACCGTCCACGGCACCGTCATCCTGCCCGGCACCGCCATTCTCGACCTCGCGTTGCACGCCGGCGCCGCCGGCATCGACGAGCTGACCCTCCAGGCCCCGCTCACGATCACCGGGCCCACCCAGATCCAGGTCACCGTCACCGGCACGGAGATCGCCGTGCACTCGCGGAGCGAGGCCACCGACGGCCCGGAGCCCGGGTCCTGGGTTCAGAACGCCACCGGAACGCTCGCCACCAGCACCACGTCACCGCCGGCCGGACCGGCCGAGTGGCCGCCGGCCGGGGCGACGCCGGTGCCGTTCGAGGGCGCCTACGACACCCTCGCCGACGCCGGCTACGAGTACGGGCCCGTGTTCCAGGGCCTGCGAGGACTGTGGCGGCGCGGTGCCGAGGTGTTCGCCGAGGTGGCCATCGACGCCGACCGGGCCGGGTACGTCGTGCATCCCGCGCTCCTCGACGCCGCCCTGCACCCGCTGCTGCTCGGCGCGCTCGGTGCGCAGGAGCCGAACCTGCTGCCGTTCTCCTGGACCGGCGTGACCAGCTACGCGACCGGCGGCACCGACCGGCTGCGGGTGCGGCTGTCGGCGGACCGGGCGGCGAGCCTGCGCCTGTCCGCCACCGACGCCGACGGCCGGCCCGTGCTCATGGTCGAGTCGCTGGCACTGCGGGCGGTCGCGCCGGAGAGTCTGGCCCGGCACGGGGAGCGGCAGCTGTATGGGGTGGACTGGACACCTGTACCCCCGCAACCGGCTCTTTCGCCGGCCGAGTTCGCGGTTGTCGGCCCGGACGAGCTCGGCGTCGGCGATGCGCTGGCGGCGGCCGGACACGGTATCGTCCGCCTGGCCGACCTGGCCGACGCCCCGGAGTCTTGGCCGGCCGACGTCCTGCTGCCCTGCGCGGCGGCCGACGTCCGCGCGACGCTGACGTGGCTGCTGAAGCTGCTCAACGACGAGCGGCTGGCCGAGCGCCGGGTCACCGTCGTGACGCGGGGCGGCGTGAGCACCGGCGGCGGCGACCCGGCCGAGGAGCCGGCGGCCGCGGCCGCGTGGGGCTTCACCCGATCCGCGCAGACCGAGCACCCGGGCCGCTTCGTGCTGCTGGACCTCGACCGGGCGGGCGACCTCGAGGCCGACGCGGCGGCGGTGCCGGCCGCCCTGGCCACCGGCGAGCCGCAGGTCGCCGTGCGCGCCGGTCGCATCCTCGCGCCCCGCCTGGCCCGGCTCGAGACCACCGCCCCGGCCGCCGACCCGGCCATCGACCCGCGGGGCACGGTGCTCATCACCGGCGCCACCGGCCTGATCGGCGCCGCGATCGCCCGCGACCTCACAGCGAACCACGGCGTCCGGCACCTGCTTCTGGTGAGCCGCAGCGGCGCCGCGGCCGCCGGCGCGGCGGAGCTGACCGCCGACCTGACCGCGCTCGGCGCCACCGCGACCGTCGCCGCCGTCGACGCGGCCGACCGCGCGGCGATGGCGGCGCTCCTCGCCGCCGTGCCGGCCGAGCACCCGCTCGTCGGGGTCGTCCACGCCGCCGGCGCGCTCGACGACGCGCCGCTGCACGCGCTGCGCCCGGAGCAGCTCGACGCGGTGCTGCGGCCGAAGGTCGACGCCGCGCTGGTCCTGGACGAGCTGACGGCGGAGCTGCCGCTGTCGATGTTCGTCCTGTTCTCCTCGCTCGCCGGGCACATCGGCAGCGCCGGCCAGGCCAACTACGCCGCGGCGAACACGGCCGTGGACGCCATCGCCCGCCGGCGCCGGATGTCGGGGCGGGCCGGAACCTCGGTGGCGTGGGGCTGGTGGGCCGAGGGCAGCGGCCTGACCGGCGGGCTGGAGGACCGGGACCGGCTGCGGATGCGCCGGGCCGGCCTGGCCCCGATGACGACGGCGGCCGGGATCTCCCTGTTCCACGCGGCGCGGGGCTCGTCGGCGCCGGTGGTGGTCGCGGCCGGGTTCGACCTACCGGGCCTCCGGTCCGGCTACGACACGGTGTCGCCGCTGCTGCGGGGCCTGGTCCGGGTGAGCGCCCGCGCCGCGAACGGCTCCCTCGACCGCCGCCTCGCCGGCCTGACCGCGCAGGAGCAGCTCGAACTGGTGCTCACCACGGTCCGCGGCACCACCGCGACGGTGCTCGGCCATGCGGGTGCGGACACGATCGACGCCGACCGGCCGTTCCAGGAGCTCGGCTTCGACTCCCTGACCGCGGTCGAACTGCGCAACCGGCTCAACACGACCACCGGGCTGCGACTGCCGGCCACCCTCATCTTCGACCACCCCACCCCGCGCCAGGCCGCCCAGTTCGTGCATCAGACGCTCACCAACGCCGCGGCTCCCAGCGCCCCGGCGACCACCGCGGCGCCGGCCGCCGACGAGCCGGTCGCGATCGTCGGCATGGCCTGCCGCTACCCGGGTGGCGTCGCCGACCCGGACGGCCTGTGGAACATGGTCGCCGCCGGCGCCGACGCCATCTCGGGGTTCCCGACGAACCGTGGCTGGGACCTGGAGCGCCTGTACCACGCCGACCCGGACCACCCCGGCACCGCGTATGTCCGCGAGGGCGGGTTCCTGCACGACGCCGACCGGTTCGACGCCGACTTCTTCGGCATCAGCCCCCGCGAAGCCCTCGCCACCGACCCGCAGCAGCGGCTCCTGCTCGAGACCGCGTGGGAGAGCCTCGAGGACGCCGGCATCGACCCGGCCACCCTGCGCGGCAGCAGCACCGGCGTGTTCACCGGCATCATGTACGGCGACTACGGCGGCCGCCTCATGTCCCATGCCCCCGACGGGTTCGAGGGCTATCTGAGCACGGGCAGCGCGGCGTCGGTGGCGTCGGGCCGGCTGTCCTACACGTACGGCTTCGAGGGCCCGGCGGTCAGCGTCGACACCGCCTGCTCCAGCTCCCTGGTCGCCATGCACCTGGCCGCGCAGTCCCTGCGGCAGGGCGAATGCGACCTGGCCCTCGCCGGCGGCGTCACCGTCATGGCCACGCCCGGCGTGTTCATCGAGTTCAGCCGCCAGCGCGGCCTGTCGCCCCAGGCGCGCTGCAAGTCCTTCGCCGCCGACGCCGACGGCGCGATCTGGAGCGAAGGCGTCGGCCTGCTCGTCCTGGAACGCTTGTCGGACGCCGAGGCGAACGGCCACCAGGTTTTGGCCGTGATCCGCGGCAGTGCGGTGAACCAGGACGGCGCCAGCAACGGCCTGACGGCACCGAACGGCCCGTCCCAGGAGCGGGTCATCCGCCAGGCCCTCGCCAGCTCCGGCCTGACCACCGCGGACGTCGACGCGGTCGAAGCGCACGGCACCGGCACGGCCCTCGGCGACCCGATCGAAGCCCAGGCCCTCGCCAACACCTACGGCCGCGACCGCCAGACCCAGCCGCTGCTCCTGGGCTCCATCAAGTCGAACATCGGCCACACCCAGGCCGCCGCCGGCGTCGCCGGCGTCATCAAAATGGTGCAGGCGATGCGGCACGGCACCCTCCCCCAGACCTTGCACGTCGACGCACCCTCCCCACATCTGGACTGGGACACCAGCGGACTCCAGCTCCTGACGTCGCCCACCCCATGGCCGGCAGTCGACCGGCCCCGCCGAGCCGCCATCTCCTCCTTCGGCATCTCCGGAACCAACGCCCACCTCATTCTCGAACAACCGCCAACCCCTGTCGTGGCACCGGTGACACCAGGACTCGAAGTCCTAGACCCCCCAATCCTCTGGCGCCTGTCCGCGAAAACCCCCGAAGCACTCCGCGCCTACGCCACCCAGCTGCAACAGGTCGACGCCAACCCCCACGAAGTCGCCGCGAGCCTGAACCTGCGCACCGCGCACCCCTACCGGGCCAGCATCATCGGCGACAACTTCCACGCCGCCCTGCACGCCCTGGCCACCGGCGAAGAACATCCCAACCTCATCCACGACGGGCAAGCCGCCCCGTCAAACCCCGGCAAAACTGTCCTCGTCCTCCCAGGGCAGGGCAGCCAATGGCCCGGCATGGCCCGTGACCTCTACCAGACGACACCCCTCATCCGGGACCACCTCCACGCGTGTGCTGAGGCGCTGAAGCCACACACCGGCTGGGACCTCATCGAACTCCTGCAACAGGACGACATCCCGCAAACCCCCGACGTCATCCAACCCGTCCTCTTCGCCATCAACACCGCCCTCGGGCACCTGTGGCAAACGCTGACCCCCATCCACGCCGTCATCGGCCACTCCCAAGGCGAGATCGCCGCCGCCTACCTCACCGGCGCCCTCACCCTCACCGACGCCGCCACCATCGTCGCCCGGCGCGCGCAAACCCTCACCACCCTCGCCGGCACCGGCACCATGCTGTCCATCCCCCAACCCCACACCGCCATCACCCTCCCACCAGACGCCACCATCGCCGCGATCAACGGACCGGCCACCACCATCATCAGCGGGCCCATCGACACCCTCGAAACGCTGCTGCACGAATACCCCGGCAGCCGACGCATCAACGTCGACTACCCCAGCCACAGCCCACACATCGAACCCCTCCAACACGAAATCCTCACCCAACTCGCCCACATCACCCCGAGTACCGGCCACACCGTCTTCTACTCCACGGTCACCGGCCAGCCGACGGACACCACGACGCTCATGAACGACTACTGGTACCAGAACCTCCGCCGGCCCGTCCGGCTCCAGGCCACCATCGAACAGCTCCACGCTGACGGCTACCGCACCTTCATCGAAGCCAGCCCCCACCCGATCCTCACCAACCCCATCCACGACACCCTCACCGACAAACCCCACACGGTCCTCGGCACTCTCCGCCGCAACCAAGGCACCTGGCACACCATCCACACCAACACCACGACCGCCTGGCACCACGGCGTCGACATCACCTGGCCGGCCGCGCCCACCGACACCACGTCGCTACCGACCTACCCGTTCCAGCGGCAGTCGTACTGGCTGCACAGCGTCAGCCGGACCAACGCACACGACCTGGGTCTCACCGCGACCAACCACCCCCTGGCCCCCTCCGCCATCGAGACCCCCGCCACGAACAGCACCACGCTGACCGGCCGCCTCGACCCGAGTATCCAGACGTGGCTGGCCGACCACACCGTCCACGGGACCGTGGTCCTGCCCGGCACCGCCATCCTCGACCTGGCCCTGCACGCGGCCGAAACGCACGCCGAAGTCGCCGGCATCGAGGAGCTCACCCTCCAGGCCCCGCTCACGATCACCGGGCCCACCCAGATCCAGGTCACCGTCACCGGCACGGAGATCGCCGTACACTCGCGGGCCGAGACACCCGGCGACGACGAACCCCGGCCCTGGACCCGGCACGCCACCGCGACCCTCGCGACCGGCGCCACCCCGGCGCCGCCGACGGCACCGGCGTGGCCGCCCACCGGCGCCACCCCGATCGACGTCGACGACTTCTACGACACCCTCGCCGACATCGGCCTCGGGTACGGCCCGGCGTTCCAGGGCGTCGTCACGGCCTGGCGGCACGGCGGCGACATCTACGCCGACCTCGCCCTCCCCGACACGGTCGACCCGGCCGGCCACACCGTCCACCCGGCGCTGCTCGACGCCGCACTCCAGGCGAGCATGCTCGGTTCGCTGACCCCCGACAGCCCGGCCCGGCTCCCGTTCGTCCTGGCCGGCGTGGCCCGGCACGGCGCGGCCGACTCGAGGCTGCGAGCCCATGTGCACACCGTGGACGGCGACTCGTTCGCGCTGGAGGTCAGCGACGACCGGGGCGCGCCGGTTCTCACGATCGCGTCGGTGACGGCCCGCCCGGTCGCCACCGAACTGTTCCGGGCCGACGCCCCTGAGGAGGGCCTCTTCACCCTCGAATGGACCACCGTGCCGGCTCCGGCCGCGCCGGCGGCACCGGCCGAGGTGCTCATCATCGCCGCGTCCGCCGCCCAGGCAGCGGACGTCCCGGCCGAGACGCACCGCCTCGCCGAGGAGACCCTGCGGCTGCTGCAGGACGCCCTGCGCGGCGAGGCGCCCATCGCGGTCGTCACCCGCGGCGCGGTACCCATCGGCGACATCACGGACCTCGCCGCCGCCGCCGTCTGGGGACTTGTCCGCAGCGCCCAGACCGAGCACCCCGGCCGCATCACCGTCGTCGACACCGACGACACCCTGGCCCTCGAGACCGCCCTGACCACCGGCGAGCCGCAGATCGCCATCCGCGAGGGGAAGCTGTACGTCCCGCGCCTCACCCGCCGGACGGCAACGCAGACGGCACCCGCCTTCGTGGGCCCGGTGCTCATCACCGGCGGCACCGGCACCCTCGGGCGGCTCCTCGCCGAGCACCTCGCCACCGAGCACGGCATCCACGACATCACCCTGGCCAGCCGCACCGCCGGTCCGCCCGCCGTCAGCTGCGACACCAGCGACATCGAGCAGCTCCGGAAGCTCCTCGCCGAACACCACTTCGGCACCGTCATCCACGCCGCCGGCGTCCTCGCCGACGCCACCGTCGACGCCCTCACCACCGAACAGCTCCACACCGTCCTGCGCCCGAAGGTCGACGCGGCCTGGAACCTCCACCGCCTCCTGCCGCCGACCACCCGCCTGGTGCTGTACTCCTCGGCCGCCGGCATCCTGGGCACGGCCGGCCAGGCCAACTACGCCGCCGCCAACGCGTTCCTCGACGCCCTCGCCCACCTCCGCCCCAATACCACGAGCGTGGCGTGGGGCCTGTGGGCGCAGACGTCGGAGCTCACCAAGCAGCTCGACCCGACCGGCCACCGCCGCCTCGCTCGCATCGGCATCCGGCCCCTGGACACCGGGCACGCGCACCGCCTCCTCGACGCCGCGGTCGCCGGCGGCCACCCGCTGCACCTGGCGGCCGACATCGACCCCCGGACGCTCCGCACTCAAGATCATTTCGCGGTGGTACTGCAAAAGCTCGCACCATCCCGCAAACGCCGCACCAGCAGCCAGCCCATGGCCGCCCGGCTGGCCGGGCTCGAGGGGCCCGCGCTCGGCGAGGCGCTCCTCGACCTCGTCCGCGCCCAGACGGCCACGGTGCTGGGCCACACCGACGGGCGGGCGATCACCGACGAGCGCGGCTTCCTCGACCTGGGCCTGGACTCGCTGACCGCGGTGGAGCTGCGCAACCGGCTCGCCACCGCCACCGGCCTACGGCTGCCGGCGACGCTCGTCTTCGACTATCCGACGCCGAACACCCTGGCCACCTTCCTGGGCAGCCGCCTGTCGAGCGACGGATCCGAGTCGGCCCTCGCGCAGCTCGACCAGCTGGCCGCGCGGTTCTCGACGTTCCCCGCCGAGACCCGGGCCGAGCTGCGGGGCCGGCTGCAGGACCTGCTGTCCCGGCTCGGCGACGCGCTGCCGGACGGCGGCGCACCGGAGCGGACCGAGTTCTCCTCCGACGACGACATCTTCGACTTCATCGACAACGACCTGCAGGTCTCGAAAATGGAAGAGGAATAGGTCGGATGGCGAACGAGGACAAGCTCCGCGACTATCTCAAGCGCGTCACCGCCGACCTGCAGCAGGCCCGGCAGCAGCTGCGTGACGTCCAGGCGCAGCGCCGCGAGCCGATCGCGATCGTCGGCATGGCCTGCCGGTATCCGGGCGGGGTGACGTCGCCGGACGGGCTGTGGGACCTCGTCGCCGCGGGCACCGACGCCATCGACGGCTTCCCGGCCAACCGCGGCTGGGACCTCGAGCGGCTGTACGACCCGGACCCGGAGCACCCCGGCACCTCGTACGCCCGCGAGGGCGGCTTCCTCTACGACGCCGACGGCTTCGACGCCGAGTTCTTCGGCATGAGCCCCCGCGAGGCCCTGGCCACCGATCCCCAGCAGCGGCTCCTGCTCGAGGTGGCGTGGGAGGGCCTCGAGGACGCCGGCCTCGACCCGGCGACGCTGCGGGGCAGCCGGACCGGCGTCTTCACCGGCGTCATGTACGGCGACTACGGCGGCCGGCTCATGATGCACGCCCCGGACGGGTTCGAGGGCTTCATCGGCACCGGCTCCGCCGCCTCGGTGGCGTCCGGCCGGCTGTCCTATGTGTACGGTTTCGAGGGCCCGGCCGTGAGCGTCGACACGGCCTGCTCGTCGTCGCTGGTCGGGGTCCACCTGGCGGCTCAGGCCCTGCGGCAGGGCGAGTGCGACCTGGCGCTGGCCGGCGGCGTGACGGTGATGGCCACCCCGGGCGCCTTCCTCGAGTTCAGCCGCCAGCAGGGCCTGTCGGCCGACGGCCGCTGCCGCTCGTTCTCCGCCGACGCCGCCGGGACCGGCTTCGCCGAGGGTGTCGGGCTGCTGGTGCTGGAGCGGCTCTCCGACGCCCAGCGCCGCGGGCACCGGGTCCTCGCGGTGATCCGCGGCAGCGCGGTCAACCAGGACGGCGCCAGCAGCCAGCTCTCCGCCCCGAACGGCCCGTCGCAGGAGCGCGTCATCCGCCAGGCCCTGGCCAGCGCCGGCCTGTCCACCGCGGACGTCGACGCGGTCGAGGCGCACGGCACCGGCACCAAACTGGGCGACCCGATCGAAGCCCAAGCCCTCGCCAACACCTACGGCCGCGACCGCGACCAGCCTCTGCTGCTGGGCTCAATCAAGTCCAACATCGGCCACACCCAGGCCGCCGCCGGTGTCGCCGGCGTCATCAAAATGATCCAAGCCATCCGCCACGGCCTGCTCCCCCAGACGCTGCACGCCGACCAGCCCTCACCACACCTCGACTGGTCCGACAGCGGCCTGCAACTCCTGACCGAGCCGACCCCGTGGCCGGCCGTCGACCGCCCCCGCCGCGCCGCCGTCTCCTCCTTCGGCATCAGCGGCACCAACGCCCACCTCATCATCGAACAGCCCCCCACCGCCGACCCGCCACCGGTCGAAGTCCATGAGCAGCCGGTCACCTGGCGGTTGTCAGCAAAGACCCCGGACGCCTTGCACGACTACGCGACGCGACTCGAACGGGTCGACGCCACCGCGGCCCAGATCGCCGCCGCGCTCGACCGCCGCCCTGTGCTGTCGCACCGGGCCGTCATCACCGCCGACCACACCGACGCCCTCCACGCCCTCGCCACCGGCGCCGAGCACCCGAACCTCACCGTCACCCCGGCCGGTGGGCTGATCACCGCCCGCACAGCGTTCCTGTTCTCCGGCCAGGGCAGCCAATACCCCGGCATGGCGCTCGGCCTGTATCGGTCGGACCCGGTCTTCGCCGCCGCCTTCGACACCGTCCGCGAAGCCCTCGACCCGCAACTGCCCAAACCCCTGCTCGAGGTCATCGACACGCCCGAGCTGAACACGACGCTGTACACCCAGCCCGCTCTCTTCGCGATCCAGACCGCACTGCACGCCACCCTCACCCACCACGGCATCAAGCCGACCCACTACGCCGGACACTCCATCGGCGAGCTCAGCGCCGCCTACCTCGCCGGCATCTGGAGTCTGGCCGACGCCGCGAAGATAGTGACCGCCCGCGCCACACTCATGCACACCATGCCCCCCGGCGCCATGCTCGCCATCCAGGCCACGGAGCCCGAAGTCGTCGACGTCCTGCGCGAGCACCCCGACGTCGACATCGCCACCATCAACGGCCCCACCAGCATTGTCGTCGCCGGCAACAAAGACGACCTCGAACCGGTCCGGGCGCAGTTCGAACAACTCGGCCGCAAGACCAGAACCCTCAACACCGCACACGCCTACCACTCACGCCACACTGACGCGATCCTCCGGCAGTTCCGCGAGGTCGCCGCGACGCTGACCTACAACGAGCCGCACACCCCGATCGTCACCGACACCGGCGGCGACCCGACGAGCCCCGACTACTGGACCAACCACATCCGCAAAACCGTCCGCTTCCACGACACCATCACCAAGCTCGCGGATCTCGGCACCAACACCTACATCGAGGTCGGGCCGCACGCGACACTGACCCCGCTCGCCCCGCCGGACACGCTCGCCATCGCCACCCAGCGCCGCGACCAGCCGCCGGCCGGCACCCTCGCGGCCGCGATCGCCACCGTCCACACCCACACCACCACGGCCGTCACCTGGCCCCAGCCGAACGGCACGCCGGCGACCATTCCCGGCTACCCCTTCCAGCACGTCTCGTACTGGCTCCACGACACCAACCCGAGCGGCCACCACACCACCAGCCACCCGCTGCTCTCCACCGCGATCCAGCTGGCCACCGACGACACCCAGGTCCTCACCGGCCGCCTCGACCCCGCCACCCAGCCGTGGCTGGCCGAGCACACCGTCCACGGCACCGTCGTGCTCCCCGGCGCCGCCCTGCTCGACCTGGCCCTGCACGCCACCACGAGCGTCATCGAGCAGCTGAGCATCCACGCCCCGGTCGCCGTCACCGCCGCCACCGAGCTCCAGATCGCCACCACCGGCCGCGAGCTGACCATCCACAGCCGGGCCGCGACCACCGGCGACGAGCCGCAGCCGTGGACCCACCACGCCACCGCCACCCTCACCACCGACAGCCCCCGTACAGTGCCCACGCCCGGCGAGTGGCCGCCGGCCGGTGCCGTGGCGGTCGACCTCGACCCGCTGTTCGACGCGCTGGCCGACGCCGGGCTCGGCTACGGTGCCACGTTCCAGGGTGTGCGGGCCGCGTGGCGCCGCGACGGCGACGTCTTCGCCGAGGTCGTCGTCCCCGACGCGACCGGGTACGCCCTGCACCCGGCGCTGGTGGAGGCGGCGCTGCGGGTGGCCGGTCCGGCCGATTCGCAGTACCACTGGATGCGTTGGAACGGCGTCGAGCTGCACGGGGCCGCGACCGGTGCCGTGGTGCGGGTCAGCCGGGTCGGCGCCGGCCTCACGGTGGCCGAGGAGGACGGCACCCCGATCGCCACCGTCGCCGCCGTCGCCGGTGCGCCGATCGACCTGACCCGGCTGCGGACCGGCGACGACTCGCTGTTCCACCTCGAGTGGAGCGAGGTGCCCGGCGACGGCGCCCCGGCGGACTTCGAACGCGCCGACGACCTGGCCGCGCTCGCCACCGCGGCGTCCGATGCGCCGCCGGTCCTGGTGATCGACCACCGCTCCGCGGCCGGGCCCGTCGCCGAGACCCACCGGGTGACCGGCACGGCCCTCGCCGCGCTGCAGGCCTGGCTGGCCGACCCGGCGACCGCCGGCACCCGGCTCGTCGTCGTCACCCACGGCGCGGTCGCCACGGTCCCCGGCGAGGATGTCACCGACCTGCCGGCCGCGGCGCTGTGGGGACTGCTGCGCAGCGCGCAGACCGAGTACCCGGACCGGATCGCCGTGGTCGACGTCGACGGCGACGCGACCTCGGACACCGCGCTGGGCGTGGCCGTGGCGACCGGCGAGCCGCAGCTGGCGATCCGGGCCGGCCGGCTCCTCGCCCCCCGCCTCGCCCGCGGCGTGCCGGCCGGGGCGCCCGTCGAGCTCGACCCCGACGGTACTGTCCTCATCACCGGCGGCACCGGCGCGCTCGGCGGCCTGCTCGCGGCCCACCTGGCCGAACGGCACGGCATCCGCCGGCTGCTGCTGGCCGGCCGCCGCGGACCCGACGCACCCGGAGCCGCCGAGCTGGTGTCCCGGCTGGCCGCGCTCGGCGCCGAGGCGACCGTGGTCGCGTACGACACCACGAACGCCGCCGACGTCGCCGCGCTCATCGCCGCGGTCCCCGCGGAGCACCCGCTCACCGCCGTCGTCCACGCCGCCGGCGTCCTGCACGACGCGGTGCTGTCGGCGCTGACCCCGCGGCAGCTCGAGGCCGTGCTGCGACCCAAGGTCGACGCCGCCTGGCTGCTGCACGAGCACACGAAGCACCTCGACCTCGCGGCGTTCGTGCTGTACTCGTCGGTCTCCGGCGTCCTCGGCAGCGCCGGCACAGCCAACTACGCCGCCGCCAACACGTTCCTCGACGGCCTCGCCCAGCACCGGCGCGCGCACGGCCTCCCCGCGACCTCGCTCGCGTGGGGCCTGTGGGAGGTCGCCAGCGGCCTCGCCGCCGACCTGGATGAGACGCGCCAGGCGCAGGTCGCGGCCCGGATCGCGCGCAGCGGCCTGACCCCGATGCCGGCGGAGCGGGCGCTGGCCCTGTTCGACGCGTGCCTCGCCACCGACCATCCGGCGCCGGTACCGGCCACCCTCGACCTGGCCGCCCTCCGCGAAACGCCGCCGGTGGTGGCCCGCTCCCTGCTCCGGGCCGCCCGCACCCGCCGCCCGGCCGGCTCCGGTGGCGCCCCGCTCGCGGCCCGCCTCGCCGGCCTCGACCCGGCCGCGCAGCACCAGCTCCTCGTCGACCTGGTCCGGCTGCAGGTCGCGACCGTCCTCGGGCACGGCTCGCCCGACGCCGTCGACCCGGAGCGGGCGTTCCAGGAGCTCGGGTTCGACTCACTGACCGCGGTCGAGCTGCGCAACCGGCTCGGCACCGCGACCGGCCTGACGCTGCCGGCGGCGCTCGTCTTCGACTACCCGCGCAGCACCGCCATCGCCGAGTACCTGCGCGCCGCACTACTGGAGACCGCCCCCGCCACCGCCCGGGCCACCCGATCGGCGGCCGCGCCGGACGAGCCGATCGCGATCGTCGGCATGGCCTGCCGCTACCCGGGCGGCGTGTCGAACCCGGACCGGCTGTGGGACCTCCTCGCCGCCGGCAACGACGCCATCACCGGTTTCCCGACGAACCGCGGCTGGGACCTGGACAGCCTCTACCACGCCGACCCCGACCACCCCGGCACCGCCTACGTCCGCGAAGGCGGCTTCCTCCACAACGCCGACCAATTCGACGCCGACTTCTTCGGCATCAGCCCCCGCGAAGCCCTCGCCATGGACCCCCAGCAACGACTCCTGCTCGAAACCGCCTGGGAAGCCCTCGAACACGCCGGCATCGACCCGACCACCGTCCGCGGCAGCGCCACGGGCGTGTTCGCCGGCTCGAACGGCCAGGACTACCTGACCCGTCTCCTCGCCGACGGCGAGGGCACCCAGGGCTACCTGGCGACCGGCGGCTCGGCGAGCGTCATCTCCGGCCGCCTGTCGTACGTGTTCGGCCTCGAGGGCCCGGCCGTCACCGTCGACACGGCCTGCTCCAGCTCCCTGGTCGCCATGCACCTCGCCGCCCAGTCGCTGCGCCACGGCGAGTGCGACATGGCTTTGGCCGGCGGCGTCACGGTCATGGCCACGCCGGTGGCATTCGTCGAGTTCAGCCGCCAGAAGGGCCTGGCCGCCAACGGCCGCTGCAAAGCCTTCGCCGCCGGCGCCGACGGCACCGGCTGGGGCGAGGGCGTCGGCCTCATTGTCCTGGAACGCCTGTCGGACGCCGAAGCCAACGGCCACCAGGTCCTAGCCGTCATCCGCGGCAGCGCCGTCAATCAGGACGGCGCCAGCAACGGCCTCACCGCCCCCAACGGCCCCTCCCAAGAACGCGTCATCCACCAAGCCCTGGCCAACGCCGGCCTCACCACAGCCGA
>NZ_JBITDU010000030.1:0-69967 GCF_044454505.1 Dactylosporangium sp. NPDC051541 | reverse complement strand
GCCAACTGGAACTTCGACCGCTGCACCGGCAACGACGGATCCAAAGTCACGTACGCGCCGCCCGCCCGCCACACCGCCAGCACCGCACGCACGAAGTCCTCACCACTCTCGACCGCCAAGCCAACCACCGACTCCGGGCCCACACCGACCGACCGCAGATAATTCGCCAGCTGGTTGACCCGCGGATCCGGATAGTCGATCAGCGCATCCACGCCCGACACCGCCGGCAACTCGACCGGCGGCGCCTCATGCCACGAACCCGCCGACAGGGCCAACTGGGACAGGTGCGCATGCTCGGTGATCTCCGCGAGCAGCTCCAGGAAGTGCGCGATCAGGCGGCGGATCGTGGCCTCGTCGAACAGCCGGGTCGCGTAATGCACCGCACCGATCAGACCCGGGCCGTCCTCAGCAACGATCAGCCGGAGGTCGAACTTGGCCGGCAGGTCCTGCACCTCGCCGGACGGGGCCCGACCATCCTGGCCCGCGAAGTAATTGAACAGCACCTGAAACAACGGACTGCGAGACCGGTCACGGTCATGCACCAACTCGTCAACCAGACGCTCGAACGGCACATCCTGATGCGCGAACGCCTGCAACGTCTCGGCCCGCACACGGGCCAGCAGCTCACCGAACGTCGGATCACCAGACAGATCCGCACGCAAGACCAACGTGTTGACGAAGTACCCGATCAAGCCCTCGACCTCGGCCCGGTTCCGGTTCGCGATCGGGGTGCCGACCACGATGTCGTCTTGTCCCGAGTAGCGGGACAGCAGCATCGTGTACAGGGCGAACATCGTCATGAACATCGAGGCGCCCGACTTCCGCGAGAGTGCGCGTAGCCGCTCGACCACATCGGCCGGGATCTCGAAGTCGATCATCGCACCGGCCGATGAGCGCACCGGCGGGCGTGGCCGGTCCGTCGGCAGCTCCAGGACCGGTGCGTCGGCCAGGCGGTTCAGCCAGTACTGCAGCTGGGTTTCGAGGACCTCGCCGGACAGCCACTGGCGCTGCCAGGTGGCGTAGTCCGCGTACTGCACTGGGAGCGGCGGCAGGCCGGCCGGCACGCCCTCGCGGGCGGCGGCGTACAGGGCGTCGAGTTCACGGTGCATGATCGTCAGGGACCACTCGTCGCTGACGATGTGGTGCATGGACAGGACCAGGACGTGGTCGTCGGGGGCGAGGCGCAGCAGGGTCGCCCGGAACGGCGGGCCGGCCGCCAGGTCGAACGGCACGGTCAGGTCGTCCGACAGCCAGGCCCGGGCGGCGGCGAGCGGGTCGTCCCGGCCGCTCAGGTCGATCACCGGCAGGCGGAAGAAGGTCAGCGCGTCGACCACCTGGTGCGGCACGCCGTCCTCGCCGGCGACCAGCCGCGTGCGCAGCACCTCGTGCCGCCCCACGAGTGCGTCCAGCGCCGCGGCGAGCGCCGCCACGTCGAGTGCGCCGCTGAGCCGGACCGAGGTCGACGTGTTGTACTCGGCCGACTCCGGCTCCAGCTGCGCCAGGAACCACAACCGCTGCTGCGCGAACGACAACGGCAGCTTCCGGCCCCGGTCAACGGCCACAATGGACGGCACCACGAGTCCGGGTGCGGCCGCCTCGACCGCCTCCGCGACTCCGGCCACGGATGGCGCGTCGAACAGCGCCGCCACGGGCAGCTCGACCCCGAACGCGGCGCGAATGCGGGAGATCACCTGGGTGGCGAGCAGCGAGTGCCCGCCCAGCTCGAAGAAGTTGTCGTGCACGCCGACCCGGTCGACGCCGAGGACATCGCCCCAGATCCCAGCGAGAACCTCCTGCGTGGGCGTCTGCGGCGCAACGAACGCGTCCTCCAGCTCCGGCCGCGACTGATCCGGCGCCGGCAACGCCGAACGATCGACCTTCCCGTTACCCGTCAGCGGGATCGCGGCCAGTTCGACAAACACCGCCGGGATCATGAACTCCGGCAGCCGCTCCCCCAGAAAACCCCGCAGTTGGGTGGTCGACGGGATCCCGTCCTCGGCCACCAGGTAGGCAATCAGCCGCCCGTTGTCGGCGACGATCACCGCGCCGTTAACGGCCGGATGACTGAGCAGGGCAGCCTGGATCTCCGCCGGCTCGATCCGATACCCACGGACTTTGACCTGATCATCGGCACGGCCGAGGAACGAGATCAACCCGTCCGGACGGCGCTTGACCACGTCACCCGTCCGATACAGCCGTCCACCGGGGGTGAACGGATCGGCGACGAACCGTTCGGCGGTCAGCTCCGGCCGGCCCCGGTACCCGCGGGCCAAGGCCGCCCCACCGACATAGAGCTCGCCGTGCACCCCGGCGGGCACCTCTCGCAGCGACCGATCCAGCACGTACAGCCGAACGTTCGGCAGTGGTGCACCGATCGGGACCACCACATCGTCGAGCACAGCGTCGCTGAGCCGAACCGTCGCCACCCCGATCGTGGTCTCGGTCGGGCCGTAGTGGTTGGCGATGACCCGGTCCCCGGCGGCGTCTACGAGGGATCTGGCCAGACCGATCGGGGTGGCCTCACCACCGAGCACCAACGTCCGGGATGGGAGCAGCTCCTCCAGCGGCGCGGCCTCAAGCAAGCTGGCCAGATGGGAAGGGACGATCTTCATGTAGTCGGCGCCGTGGCCGGCCACATCGTCGGGATCGAGGTAGAGCAGCCGGCCGCCAGTCGTGAGCGCGGTGAACAGCACGGTGTTGCCGAAGTCGGTGGTCGGCGGTTGTAGCAGCGCATACGTGGTGCCGGGCGCTCCGATCCCCAACCGGTCCGGCATCGTCGTCACGTAGTTGAGCAGCCCGCGGTGGGTGACCTGAGCCGCCTTCGGGCGACCGGTCGACCCGGACGTGAACATCACATACGCGACCCGGTCCAGCGCCAGGCCGGGCACCTGCGGCGGCGACTCCGGCATGACGCCGATCATCGGATCATCCAGCAGCACCGTGCGCAGCCGGCCCACCGGCAGATCACCAATCAGCTCGGCCGAACCGACCAACACCGACACACCCGCCTCGGCGAGCTGGAACCTGGAGCGTTGCACCGGCAACGACGGATCCAGGGCCACGTACGCGCCGCCCGCCCGCCAGACCGCCAGCACGGCTTGCACAAAATCGTCGCCACGCTCGACCGCCAGGCCGACCACCGACTCCGGGCCGACACCGACCGACCGCAAATAGTTCGCCAGCTGGTTGACCCGCGGGTCCGGGTAAGCGATCAGCGCATCCACGCCCGTCACGGACGGCAGTGGGAGTGCGGGTGCCTCATGCCATGAACCGGCCGACAAGAGCAGCTCGGAGAGGTGCGCGTCCTCCGTGATCGCCGTGAGCAGCTCCAGGAAGTGGGCGATCAGGCGCCGGATCGTGGCCTCGTCGAACAGCTGGGTCGCGTAGTGCACGGCGCCGACCAGGCCCGGGCCGCGCTCCTTCACGATGAGGCGCAGGTCGAACTTGGCCAGGGCCCGTCTGGGCCGGCCGATGGTGTCGCTAGCGTCGTCGATGCCGGCAGGCGCCAGGTCGTCGGCGGTGAAGTAGTTGAACAGGGCCTGGAACAGTGGGGTTCGCGAGCGGTCGCGGTCCTGGACGAGCTCGTCGACGAGGCGCTCGAACGGCACGTCCTGGTGGGCGAACGCCGACAGCGCCTCGGCCCGCACGCGGGCCAGCAGTTCGCCGAACGTTGGATCATCGGACAGGTCGGTGCGCAGGACGAGGGTGTTGACGAAGTAGCCGATCAACCCCTCGATCTCGGCGCGGTTGCGGTTGGCGATCGGGGTGCCGACCACGATGTCGTCCTGGCCGGAGTAGCGGGACAGCAGCAGCGCGTACGCGGCGAACGTCGTCATGAACATCGACGCGCCCGACGCTCGTGAGAGTGTTCGCAGGCGGTCGATCACGGCGTCCGGGATCGCGAAGTCGATCATCGCGCCGTCCGACGAACGTACCGGCGGGCGTGGGCGGTCGGTCGGCAGTTCCAGGACGGGCGCGTCGGCCAGCCGGGCGCGCCAATAGGCGAGATGGTTCTCCAGGGTCTCGCCGGAGAGCCAGGCGCGTTGCCAGACCGCGAAGTCCGCGTACTGCACCGGGAGCGCCGGCAGACCGGCCTCCGCCGCGGCGCGCTCGGCCGCGTAGAGCGCCTCGAGCTCGCGGCGCAGGATGCCCTCGGACCACTCGTCGGCGACGACGTGGTGCATGGCGATGGCGATCAAATGTTCGTCGTCGGCCAGCCGGAGCAGCGACGCCCGGAACAGCGGCCCGGACGCGAGGTCGAACGGCACGGCGAGGTCGGCGGCCACCCACTCGTCCACGGCCGCGTCCGGATCGCGCCGGCCCGAAACGCCGGACGAGCGGGCCGTGGACAGGTCAACCACCGGCAGGTCGAACGGCGCCGGCGGGTCGATCACCTGCCACGGCACGCCGTCCACGTCGGCGACCAGGCGCGTGCGCAGCACCTCGTGCCGGGCCACCAGCCCACCCAGCGCGGCCGCCAGCGCCGCCACGTCCAGCGGGCCGGTCAGTCCGATCAAGATCGGGGTGTTGTACTCCACCGAGCCCGGCTCCAGCTGCGCCAGGAACCACAGCCGCTGCTGCGCGAACGACAACGGCAGCGCCCCGTCCCGACCGGCCGACACGACGGACGGCGCCACCATCCCGGGCGTGGCCACGTCCACGAGCGCCGCGAGCCCGGCCACGGTCGGCGCGTCGAAGATCGCCGCCACCGGTACCTCGACGCCGAACACGACCCGGATGCGCGACACCACCTGCGTGGCCAGCAACGAGTGCCCACCAAGGCTGAAGAAGTCGTCGAACACACCAACCCGGTCCACACCGAGCAACTGCGCCCACACCCCGGCCAGCAACTCCTCTGTAGTCGTACGCGGCGCCACGAAGTCCAACTCCGGCCGCACCCCATCGGGCGCCGGCAACGCCGAACGATCAATCTTGCCGTTCGGCGACAACGGCAACGCATCCAAACCGACGAACACCGACGGCACCATGAACTCCGGCAACCGCTCCCGCAGCATCTCCCGCAAACCCGCAACACCCGCCGGCACCACATAGGCCACCAGCCGATCCTGACCGTCAGCCACCACCACCGCCGCACTGACCTCAGGATGCGCGGTCAGCGCGTACTCGATCTCCCCCGGTTCGACCCGGAACCCACGCACCTTCACCTGCACATCAGCCCGACCCAGAAACTCCACCTGACCGTCCGGCCGCCACCGGCCCAGATCGCCCGTCCGATACAGCCGCGAACCATCACCGGCGAACGGATCGGCCACGAACCGCTCCGCGGTCAGATCCGGGCACCCGCCATAGCCGCGGGTAAGGCCGGACCCGCCCAGGAACAGTTGACCGACCACCCCGGCCGGCACAGGATTGAGCCAACGGTCCAGCAGATGCAGGCTCGTGCCGGGCAGGGGGCTGCCGATCGGCGCCGGGCCGTCCCCATCGAGTGCGGACACGTCGCAGAATGTGGAGTCGATCGTCGCCTCGGTCACGCCGTACGCCGTCAAGACCCGCGCATCGCCGAGGGCCCGACGGGCCCGGGCCGCGGCGCTCAAACGCCATACGTCGGTCGTGACCACCAGCAGCCGCAGCGAAGGCAGCGACGTTCCACTCCGCTCCAGGTAGTCGACGAGCGCGTCCACATAGCGCGGAGCACACTCCAACGCCTCAACACCGTCCAACGTGGACGCGAACACAGCCGGGTCGAGCTGCGCGCCCGGCTCCCCCAGCACCAGCGTCCCGCCGGAGCACAACGCCCGCACCACATCACCGGTGAACACATCGAAGCTCGCACTCGCCAGGGACAGCCAGCGCATGCCGTGGACGCCCGGGAAGTGCGCCTGCGACCAGCCAGCGAAAATCGACAGCAGCGCGGCGTGCGGGACCAGGCTGGCCTTCGGGCGGCCGGTCGAGCCGGACGTGTAGACGACCGCGGCCAGGCCGGCACGGCGGCCATCCACCGTTCCCTCGCCGGTGATGCCGTCCGGGCCGATGGTTACCGACACACCGCTGTCGGCCGTCATGAACTCCAGGCGCTCGGCCGGGTACGCCGGGTCCAGCGCGAGATAGGCCGCGCCGGCGCGCCACACCGCCAGCACCGCGACAATGAGATCCACGGTCCGCGGCAGCGCCAGGCCCACCACCGAGCCCGCGCCGACGCCGCGGCCGCGCAGCTCCGCCGCCAAACGGTCGGCCTGGGCGAACAGCTCGGCGTAGGACAGCGAGACACCGCCGGCCGCCACCGCGACCGCCGTCGGGTTCGCCGCCGCGGCGATGACGTCGTGGACCCCGCCGGACGGTGGGGGCACCGGGCCGCCGTCGGACCAGTCCTGGACCTGGCGGGACTCGGGGTCGGTCAGCAGGGGCAGCGCCGACAAGCGCGTTGCGGGGTTCGTTGCCACCGCCTCGAGCAGGACCGATAGGTGGCCGATGAGCCGGCGGATCGTCGGCTCGTCGAACAGCGCCGTCGCGAACTCCACGCCGCCGGCCAGCCCGCCGTTGCGCTCGCCGATCGAGAGGGTCAGGTCGAAGGGGGCGGCTCCGTGGAGTACACCTTCATGGGGAGGCTCGTCGGGGGCGTCTGCTCCGTCGTCGGTGACGTAGTTGAAGAGGGCCTGGAACAATGGGGTCCGGGAGCGGTCGCGGGCGACGGCCAGCTCGTCGACGAGCTGCTCGAACGGCACATCCTGGTGGGCGAACGCGGCCAGAGCGTCCGATCGCACGCGGCCCAGCAGTTCGGTGAACGTGGGGTCGCCGGACAGGTCCGTGCGCAGGACCAGGGTGTTGACGAAGAAGCCGATCAGGCCCTCGAGCTCGGCCCGGTTGCGGTTCGCGACCGGGGTGCCGACGACGATGTCCTCCTGGCCGGTCCAGCGGGTCAGCAGGGCGGCGAACGCGGCGTACAACGTCATGAACATCGACGCGCCGGACTCGCGGGCGACCGTGCGCAGGCCCTCGGCCACGGCGGGGGGCATCCGGAAGTGGATGAGCGCGCCGTCGGCGGAGCGCAGGGCGGGGCGGGGGCGGTTGAGCGGGAGCTCCAAGGCCGGCGCGGCGGCGAGGCGGTTGCGCCAGTAGGCGACCTGGCCGCCGAGGACCTCGCCGGACAGCCAGCCGCGCTGCCAGACGGCGAAGTCGGCGTACTGCACGGGCAGGGGCGGCAGGCCCGGGTCGGCGGCCTGCTGGGCGGCGGCGTACAGGGCCTCGAGCTCGCGGCGCAGGATCGGCGTCGACCACTCGTCGCTGACCACGTGGTGCTTGGCGATGGCGAGGACGTGCTCGTCCGGAGCGATGCGCAGCAGGGTGGCCCGGAACAGCGGCCCGGCAGCCAGGTCGAACGGTGTGCGCGCGTCGGCGGTCAGCCAGGCGCCGACCGCGTCCTCGGCCAGCTCGACCACCGGCAGGTCGATCGGCGCCGGCGGGTCGACGACCTGCCACGGGACGCCTTCGGCGTCGGCGACCAGCCGAGTCCGCAGCACCTCGTGCCGGGCCACCAGTGCGCTCAGCGCCGCCGCGAGGGCAGCCGCGTCGACCGTGCCGGTGAGGCCGATCGTGGTCTGGCTGTTGTACTCGACCGAGTCCGGGTCCAGCTGGGCGAGGAACCACAGGCGCTGCTGCGCGAACGACAGCGGCAGCGGCCGGCCGCGGCCGGCGGACGGAATGGGGGTGCTGCGGGCGCTGTCACGGTCGCTCAGCAGGGCGATGAGCGCGCCGCGGTGGGCCCGGATCAGTTCGCGGACCTCGCCGGTCATGGCGTTCTTGGCGGCGATCGCGCGCAGCTGCCCGTCGCCGAGGTACAGGTGGACGCCGCGGCCGTCGAGGTCGGTAAGGAGTGCGGAGGCGGTCGGAGGCATCGCGTGAGTCCGTCCTCGTCGGTCTGGGCATCCGCGGAACGGCCGCGACACCGCTGAGGGCACAGGGCATGGAACGTTCGACGACGGTCGCATGCCGGCCGGGGCGCGGAAAGGCTTCGCCAGAGCGGCGTCAGGTCAGCGCGATCGGGCCTCCAGCCCGTGCACGAACCCTGATTGGACGGCGAAATGGTCAGTGCGGAGAGGGCCGGTGCGGAGGGAGAGTCACCCGGACCGTCGTGCCGCGGCCGGGGGCGCTGTCGATGTCCACGGCGCCGCCGACCTCGCGCAGCCGTTCGCGCATCAGGTCCAGGCCCATGCCGTGCCGACCGCCGGCGTCCCGCTGGTCGAAGCCGCGGCCGTCGTCGCGGACCGTCACCTCGACGTGGTCGCCGGTGGCGACCAGCCGGACCTCGATGGTGCGCGGCTCGCCGTGGCGGATCGCGTTGCCGATCGCCTCCTGCACAACCCGCAGGACCGCGTGCTCGGAGGCCGGGTCGAGGGCGACCTCGTCGAGGCTGACGGTGACCGGGATGCCGAGGCGGGCCTCGTACGCCCGGCACAGCTGATCGAGGGCGGCGACGAGGCCGGCGTCCTCCAGCTGGATCGGGCGCAGCTCGAGCAGCAGCGCCCGCATCTCGCGCATGGTCCGGGCCAGGGCGCGCTCCATCGACTCCGCCTGCTCCTGCAGCGCCGAGCCGGGGGCCAGCGCCTTGCGCATGCCGGCGGCGACCAGGCTCACCGAGAACAGATCCTGCGAGATGGAGTCGTGCAGCTCCCGGGCGATCCGGCCGCGCTCGGCGCGGCGGGCCTCGGCGCCGGCGGCGGCCCGCTGCTCGTCGACGGCGGCGCCGAGGCGCTCGGCCATCGCGTTGAACGCCCGCTCCAGCCGGCCCACCTCGTCGCCGCCGGACACCGGGATGCGCACCCGCAGATCGCCGCCGGCCATTGCGGCGGTGCCGTCGGACAGCCGCCGGATGCGCCGGATGAGCCGGCCGGTGCTCAGCAGGCCGAACAGCGCGCCGACCGGGACGAGCAGGGCGAGCACCACGGCGCCGGGGAGCACGAGTGATGGGATCGCATGGTTGGGGGTCTCGGCCTCGGCGTCCTTGCTGGCCGCCGGGCCGGCCGGCTCCGGTCCGTCCTTGTCGGCGGTGGGGGTCGGCGCGCCCGTGCCGCCGCCGGCGCCGGCCTTGGGGTCCATCTCGATGTACGCGACGCCGATGGTGCGCTGGACCGTGCCGTCCGCGGCCACGATCTCAATCGGGGCCGTGGCCCAGGCGTAGGTGCGGCGCTTCTCCTCGGCCCGGCCGTCCGCCGGGGCCGGGCCGCGGGCCGCCGCCGGCAGGCTGGCGCCGGGCTGGTACGCGCCGGCCGGGTCAGCGGCGATGACGCGCCCGTCGGTGTCGGCGAGCACCTGCACGATGTCGCCGGTCTGGGCGACGCCGGTACCCGAGGCGCTGGGCGCGACGGCGGGCCGCTCGAGGAAGCCGCCGGCGGCCGCCTCGGCGATGAGCGCGCTGTCGGTGCGGTTCCCGGCCCGGGCGTTGACGGTGGCGGTCCGGCCGACCTCGGTGGCCAGGTCGTGCGCGAACGACTGCACCGTCACCCGGGTGAGGTTCTGCTCGGCCTCGATCGCCCGCTCCTGGGCCTTGTTGGCGGCGGTGTCGGCCTCGCGGAACTGCGGCAGCATCGCGAGGAGGAGCGCGAACTCGACCAGGATCACGGCCGCGGCCGATACGAGCACGTACGAGGCCGCCATGCGGGAGCGCAGGCCGAGATGGGACAGCACGTTCGCCTCCGGGCCGCTGATGGGTCAGAGCCCCAGCGTACCCACGACGACCAGTCCCGACGGTCGATCGCCGCGCGGTGGTCACCGCGCAATCCGCACTGTGGCTCGACGGGCTACGGCTCGACGGGCTGATGCTGCGGCGCGGCCGGCTCGCTCTGCTGCAGGTCCTCCTCGAGGAAGGCGCTGGCCTGGATGGCGAACAGCTCCGCGTAGAGGCCGTTGTTGGCCATCAGCGCGGTGTGGCTGCCGTTCTCCACGATCCGACCGTCCTTCAGCACGACGATCCGGTCGGCGGCGCGCACGGTCGCGAAGCGGTGCGAGATCAGCACGACGGTCTTGTTCTCGTACAGCTGGCGGACGCTGTCGAACAGGTCCCGCTCGGCCCGGGCGTCGAGCGACGCCGTGGGCTCGTCGAGGATCACCAGCGGCGCGTCGCGGTAGAGGGCCCGGGCCAGCGCCACCCGCTGCCACTGCCCGAGCGACAGGTCCACACCCCGGCCGAACTGCGGGCCGAGGATCGTGTCGTAGCCGTCGGGCAGCTCGGACAGGTAGCCGTCGGCGCCGGCCGCGCGAGCCGCCGCGCGGACCTGCTCGAGGTCGCCCTCGCGGTTGGTCGCGCCGAGGTGGATGTTGTCGGTCGCGGTGAGCGCGTAGCGGATGAAGTCCTGGAACAGCACCGCGACCGAGTCGCGCCAGGCGGTCAGGTCGGCGTCCTTGAGGTCGGTGCCGTCGACCCGGACCGCGCCCGCGCGCGGCTCGTACAGTCCAGCGATGAGCTTGGCCAGGGTGGACTTGCCGGAGCCGTTCTCGCCGACCAGGGCGACCACCTCGCCCGCGTTGATCCGAAGGTCGACGCCCTCGACGGCGTTGCGGTTCGTGTCGCGGTACCGGAAGGTCGCCCCCTCCAGCTCGATGCGCTCGAAGTCGCACCGCAGCGCCACACCGGCCCGATGGCGGGTGAGGTCCGCCTCGAGGGCGAGGAAGTTGTTGAGGTCGTGCACGATCGGCGCCGATTCGAAGAACCGGTTGGTCTCCACGACCGAGTCGAGCAGGCGCTGGCCGAACAGCAGCATCGCCGCGGCGATCGCCCCGGTCTGGGCCAGGGTCAGCACGCCCCGGCGGTTGAGCACGATGAGCGTGACCGCGGCCAGGGCCAGGACCAGGTTGCTGCCGAAGGTGGAGATGAGCGACGCGCGCAGCTGGCGGCGCAGGGTGGCGGCCAGCAGGCCGATCCGCTCGTCCATCGACTCCCGCCAGCGCCGGGCCAGGTGCGCGGCCAGGTTGAAGGCGCGGATCTCCTTGGCCGGGTCGCGCAGGGTCAGCAGCTGGAAGAGGTACATCCGGGCGCGGTCCATGCGGGCGATGCGCACCACGAAGGTGAAGTACGCCTCGCCGACGCGGGTGCCGCCCATCCAGACCGGCACGGCCACCAGCAGGATCACCAGAGCCACCCACGGCTGCATGATGAGCAGCGCGATCCACAGCGAGCCGAGCGCGAACATGTTCTGCCCAATGGTGATCATGCTCTGTACCATCATCATCGGGCGGCCGAGCGCCTGGGCGGTGGCCCGCTGCAGGCGGTCGTGGAACTCCGAGTCGTCGAAGTCGTCCAGCTCGGCCAGGCACGTGACCTTCAGAATCTCCGAGCTGATGTACAGCGTGACCCGCTCGCCGATGATCTGCCGCCGGTTGTTGATGACCGCGCCGGCCAGCCCCATGAGCGCGTTGGCCGCGATGAACAGCACGAGCCCGAGCGCGATGCCGCTCGCGCTGCTGTCAGTGTCGGCCTTGAGCAGGCCGGTGAGCAACCGCTGCACCTGCAAGATGAGGACGAGGAAGCCCAGCGCCTGGACCAACTGCAGGACGACGACGGTGACGAAGTCGCGCGGCCCGGCCTTCCAGACCAGGCGCAGCGCGCCGCCGAGCAGGCGGAACGTCGCACGGACCCCCTTGGGCCGCGGCACTTCCGGTGGATGCATCGTTCATCACTCCTTGGGCAGCACCGCGGCGCTCGGCCTGAGCGTCCCGCTGGGCGATCGTCACATCAGTGCGGAGGCGGCCACAACAAACGCGATCCGCCCGTCAGGACGCCTCCAGCGCGCCGCCTCCGCCAGGCGTTCACACGTCCCTGCGGCGTCCTCGCATCGGGCCGCGGTGTTCGACTGAGGCAGGCGACGCAGTCGAACACCGCCGCCCCGGGCGTCATCAGCGGTTGAGCCAGCTGGGCCGGCGCCGCTGGGCGAAGGCGCGCGGCCCCTCGACCGCGTCGCGGCTGTGCATACGCCGCTGCTCCCACTCGAACCGGGTGGCGAACGCCTGCTCCAGCGTCATGTCCAGCGAGCGCATCGTCGCCTCCTTGACCGCCCGGGTGGCCAGCGGCGCCGCCTTGAGCAGGTCCTCGACCCACTCGCCGACGCACTCGTCGAGCCGCCCGGCCGGCACCACCTCATTGACCAGGCCCAGCCGCAGCGCGGTCTCCGCGGTGAGCTGCCGGCCGGTGAGCAGGTAGCCCATCGCGCACTTCAGCGGCACCTGCCGGGCCAGCCGGAACGCCCCGCCGGCGCCCGGCACCAGGCCCAGGCGCACCTCCGGCAGCGCGAACACGGCGGTGTCGGCGGCCACGATGATGTCGCAGGCCAGGGCCAGCTCGAAGCCGCCGCCGAGCGCCCAGCCGTTGACCCGCGCGACGATCGGCTTGGAGAAGCCGAACCGCTCGGTGAGCCGGGGCCAGCCGGGCTGGCCGCGGCTGCCGAAGGTGGTCGGCTCGGCGCCGTAGCGGTCCAGCCCGGCCCGCTCGTGCAGGTCTTGGCCGACCGAGAACGAGCGGTCGCCGGCCCCGGTGAGCACCACGACCCGCACGTCGTCGTCGGCGTCGGCGTCGTCCCAGATGCAGGCGAGCTCCACGTGGGTGCGCAGGTCCATCGCGTTGAGCCGCTCGGGACGGTCGAGCGTGACGTACGCGACGTGGCCGCGCTTCTCGTAGCGCACCCGGGAGCGCTCGCCGCCCGGCGGCGCCCCGTCGGGCTCGGTGCCGCTCATGCCGCGGTCACGAAGCGGCCGACCTTGCCCAGGACGTCCGCGCTGTAGATGCGGCGGGCCTGCTGCAGGGCGAACTGCGCCAGGTAGGCCCGGAACACCGGCACCGGCTCCTCGGCCTCGATCAGCATCCGGCGGTTGGCCGCGACGGCCCCGCCGCGCAGCCGCTCCGCGCAGCGCGGCACGGCGGCGTCCAGCTCCTCGCCGGGGTCGTAGACCTCGTCGACGAACAGCCGGGCGTCGGGCTCGATGACCCGGATCCGCCGGCCGAGCAGGATCACCTGGCGGGCCAGCCGCGCGCCGCCGTGCCGGGTGAGCCGCAGGTTGCCGGCCCCCGGCACGATGCCCTCCTGGGCCGCGGGCAGGCTCAGGTAGGCGTCGGCCGCGGCGATCACGTGGTCGGCGGCGAGGAGCAGCTGGCAGCCGCCGCCGATCGCGAAGCCGTCGACCACGGCGAGCCAGGGTTTGCCGCCGGGCTCCTCCCACCAGCCCTCGCCGTGGCCCAGGCCCCGGGTCAGCTTGGCGATGTAGCCCATCTCCCGGCGCAGCAGGAACTCCAGCAGCCCGATCCGGCCGGCGTGCAGCGCCTTGAGGTTGATGCCCGCGCTGAAGACCCTCCGACCTTGGTACCGCGGATGCGTCATCTCCCCGCCGCGCACCACGAGAACCTCGGCCGCGGGGTCGAGCAGCGCCAGGTCGACGGCCGTCTCCATGTCGTCGACCTGGCGCTCGTCCTCGGCGTTGAGGCAGTCCGGGCGGCGGAAGGTCAGATGGGCGACGCCGTCGCGGCGGTGCAGCCGGACCGAGCCGAGGTCCGCTTCGCCGGCGCCGCGGTAGGCGGCCAGCGCGGCCCGTGCGCGGGAGGTGGGGCGGCGCATGGCGTCCAGCAGGTGGCTGCCCTCGCGCGGCCGGCGCAGTACCGCCGCGACGAGAAGCCCCTGGTCCACCTCCCACCCCTCCTTGGCCGCCTGCGGCCGGGACCGGTCCTCGGTTAGCGCGGCGGCCCCGGGCACCAGGCCCGGGTAGGCCACTGCGGCGGCGGCGCACAGCTCGGTCAGCCGCAGCGGCCGGGACCGGTCGTCGGTCAGCTCGGCGTAGACGGCCGCCGTGTGACGCTCGAGGAAGGCGCCGCGGGCCCGGCGCGCGGCGGCGTGCGCCGCCGCTGCGGCCGCGCGCTGCTCCGGCGTGCGCTGCGCCGGCTCGGGCAGCGCGTCGAGCACGTCGGCCGCTCGCCCGGCGGCGACCGCGACGGCCCGCCGGGCGACGGCCAGATCCTCCGCCGCCGGGGCCAGGTCCGGGCCGGCGAGATCCGAGCCGGCGACGTCCAGGCCGGCCGTCATGAGGCGGTCTCCGCGGCGAGGCGAAGGGTCCGGTCGACGGCGGCGAGGTGGGTGCCGAGGGCCTCCTCGAACCCGACGGTCGGCGCGTCGAGGGCCAGCTGCCGGCGGACCGCGAGCTCCGTGCCGGACAGCGTCGCGGCCCGGGCGGCGGCGGCCTCGACCGCGGCGTCGAGGTCGTCGGTCACCTCGTGCACGAGGTGCACGGCCAGTGCGTCGGCGATGTCGATCGCCGCGCCGAACAGGGCCGCGCGCCGCACGGCGGCGGCGTGCGGGGCCTGCCGGGCGAGCCGGTACAGCGCCATCCCGGGCCAGACGAGCCCGGCCTGGGTCGGCAGGACCAGCCGAGCGGTGCGCGACGCGATCCGGTGGTCGGTGGCCAGCAGCGCGTCGAGGGCCGGCCCGCCGCAGTCGTCGGGCACCGCGGCGATGGTGGTGGCCGGCAGCCGTTCGAACCGGCGCAGCACCTGCTCCCACCGGTTGACCAGCTTGGTGGTGAGGCGGTCGGCCCAGCCGTCGGCCGGGGCGCCGGTCGCGCGCACCACCACGACGGCGGCGCCGGCCGCGTCCTCGGCCTGGACGCAGATCGCCGCCACGGCGCCGACCGTCTCGGCCGACAGCGGCTGGGCCCCGTCGATGCGCAGCAGCAGGGGGCCGGCGGCCGCGCGCCGGGCGCTCACGTGTTCCCCGGTCACCATTGGACCAGCGCCGTCTCGATGGTGGAGCCGGGGCCCATGGTCATGAGCACCCCGTAGTCGCCGGGCTCGGCGACCCGCTCGCGCTGCAGCCGGTCGAAGGAGAACAGGAACGAGCCGCTGGAGAGGTTGCCGTAGTCGCGCAGCACGCCCGTCGTGTGGCGCACGTCGTGGCGGGTCAGGCCGAGGTTCACCCGTACCGCGTCGATGACCTTCTTGCCGCCGGAGTGCACCAGCCAGTGTGCGATGTCGCGGCGGCGCAGGCCCGAGCGGCTCAGCAGCCGGTCGACGACCTCGCCGGCGTTCGCTCCGACCACGTACGGGATGTCGGGGTCCAGGAAGAAGCTGAACCGGTGCTGGGCGTCGTCCCAGTCGTACCGCATCGCGTCGAACGCGTCGGTGATGATCCGGCTGGCGAAGTCGAGGATCCGCGGGGCGGACGGGTCCGCGTCCGCGGCGGGGTCGGCCGGCGCGACGAGGGCGACGGCCGCCGCGCCGTCGCCGAAGAGGCTGTTGACGACGGCGGTGCGCATCGTGGAGTCCATGACGTAGGCGGCCGAGCAGGCCTCGGCGCACACCATGACGGCGACCCGGCCCGGGTTGGCCTTGGCCCAGGCGGCGGTGCCGTTGAGCG
This sequence comes from Dactylosporangium sp. NPDC051541, assembly GCF_044454505.1. Classification (NCBI taxonomy): domain Bacteria; kingdom Bacillati; phylum Actinomycetota; class Actinomycetes; order Micromonosporales; family Micromonosporaceae; genus Dactylosporangium; species Dactylosporangium sp. NPDC051541. The sequence continues at coordinate 54,623 of NZ_JBITDU010000030.1, read as the reverse complement.
CGTTGAGCCCGGCGTTGCAGCCCATGCCGACCACGTCGACACGGTGGCAGCCCGGGTCGATGCCCAGCTCGCGGATGAGCAGCCCGGTGAGGCCGGGGGTCAGGAAGCCGGTCGAGGTGACGCAGCACAGGTACTCGACGTCGGCCAGGCGCAGCCCGGCGTCGGCGAGCGCGGCGCGCAGGGCGTTGGCGCCCATCTCGGCCGCGACCGCCTTGTGCTTGCGCAGCAGGTCGCCCTGCGGCTCGTCGTGGGTGCGCCCGTCGGGGCTCACCGGCACGGTGAGGAAGCGGCGGTCGATCGCGCTGTTGGCGAAGACCGAGCGCACCTTGGGGTCGGTGATGGCGAACAGGTCGAGCAGGTCCAGCTGCGAGTACGGCCGGCCGGCGACCGCGGTGCCGACGCCGGCGACGGCGGGCGGGGCGGGCCGGCGGCGGGCCGCCGCGGGCCGGACGCGGGCGCCGGGGACGCGCGCGGCGGCCGCCGGCCCCGTCACGGGCCCGGCGGCCGCGTACACGCTTGGTTCGACCGTGGATGTCGGCGCCACGCCGACCGTGGCGACGCTCATCGGAATGTCCAGCCCCACATGCGCTTCTTACTGCGCGGACGCACCACTACCGAGGTCATGGCGGATCACCCTTTCCAAAAGAAAATGTAGGTGCATTGTGTCGGCGAATCCCGATGTCAACAAGGACGGTTGCAAACGCGATTTCAACACCGGTCCGCGGGTGTTCGACTGCGTCGAGCCCCTCAGTTGCACACTGGTGAAATGGCGACTGGACGGCCAAATTCACCGTCGATACGATCACCGCGAATCGCGCGGCCCCGGTGGCCGCGCCGCGCTCCCGTACGGCGCCGGGTCCGATCGATCCGGGCTCGGCCGGCGGTCAAACCCCGACACATGCCACGGCTGGAGGGCCGATGCAGTTTCTGATCCTGGGCGGCCTCGAAATACACGGACCCGGGCAACGCATGCAGATCAGCGCGCCGAAGCAGCGGGCGGTGCTCGCCGGCCTGCTGCTGTGCGCCAACAACGAAGTGCCGTTCGGGCAGCTGATCCGCTACGTGTGGGACGGCCGCCCGCCGGCGACCGCGCAGACCACGCTGCAGTCGTACATCTACCGCCTGCGCCAGTTGCTGCGGCCCCTGCCGGGCGTGGAACTGCGCACGAGCATCGACAGCTACATGCTCGCCGTCGAGCCCGCCGAGACGGACCTGTGGTCGTTCCGCACCCGGGTCGAGCAGGCCCGTGAGGACGCCGCGCGCAGCCGGTGGCCCGAGGCGATCGCCAGCCTGCGCGCGGCCGGCGCGGTGTGGCGCGGCAATGCGCTGACCGGCGTGCCCGGCGAGGTGATCCGGCAGGAGGGCCGGGTCCTGGACGGCGAGCGGATCGCCGCCTACGAGGAGCTCTACGGCGCCGAGATCTTCGTCGGCAACACCCGGCAGATCGTGCCGGAGCTGCAGCGGGCCGTCGCGTCGTACCCGTACCACGAGGTTTTCCACGCCCAGCTCATGCTGGCCCTCTACGCCTCGGGGCGGCAGGTCGAGGCGCTGCAGACCTTCGCCTCGGTCCGGTTGCGGCTGCGCGAGCGGCTGGGCATCGACCCCGGCCCCGGGCTGCAGCATCTGCACCGCTCGATCCTGCGGCAGCTGCCGGTGGAGCAGATGACGGCGCCGGGGCCGCCGCGACCGGTTCCCGGCGAACGCGACGAGCTGCGCGTCGGTCGGGAACCGGCTGCCTGAGCGGTCGAGCGGCTCAACGGATGGCCCGCTGAGCCGGCGAAAAGCTCAGTGGATGGCCCGGACCGCCGGGTTCGGCCGGGCTGCCCGCGACTTGCGCAGGTCGAGCGTCAGGTTGATGCGCTTGAGCCAGCGGTCGGTGCCGTCGTGGCGGGGCGTGAACGGCTTGCGGCCGTGCACGACCCGGAAGTTGTCCAGGAAGCAGAAGTCGCCGCTGGCCAGGGTCAGGTCGAACATCGCGTTGTCCATGGCTTTGACCAGGGCGTCCAACGCCCACTGGGCCTCCTGGTCGCCCTCGTCGACGACCATGAAGTACGGGTCGGCCCGGATGTAGGGCCGCTCCGGGTTGCCGAAGAGCACCGCGGCACGCTCCGGGCTGCGCTGCAGCTCGTCGATTTCGTCGAAGGCGTCCATGCCCGACTTGGAGTTGTTCTTGGCCAGGTGCGAGTCGTCGGGCCGGATGCCGAAGCGGTCCTGCAGCAGCACCTCCCGGGCGCCGTCGGGCAGGTCCAGGTCGTCGACGTAGCCGACCGTGGTCGCCGCCGAGTACGGGTTGCGCAGGCACGCGAAGGACAGGTAGTCGCCGCGCAGCGTGTGGTACGCGTCCTCGGTGTGCCAGGTCAGCGGGGCCTCGCTGCTGGAGCCCAGCTGCTCGTACTCGTGGCCCTTGATCGGGATGACGTCGTGGATGAGCCGGCCGTCCTGCTGGGTCGCCCATGCGAACGGGTGCCCGATGAGCGCGCCGAGCATCACCAGCAGCAGCTCCTCGCGGTGGGCCGGGGAGTGCTCGGGGCGCGCCCGCCAGTGCTCCAGCGTCGGACCGAGCCGGTCCTGGTCCACCTCGTAGCCGGAGATGCACAGCACCCCGGAGAGCCGCTCGAGGCGGAAGGCGTCGAGGCGCTCCTGCACCCGCGTGGGCAGCCCATGCGCCAGCACCGCGGCCTGGTGCAGCGCTTCCTCGGTTTCCAGCGGCCAGAGGTCGGCCTGGTGCTCATCCAGCAGCCGGTTGACCTGGTCGAGCTCCGACCGGTCCATATGCAGTTGGTCCATGCTGAGAACTCATCTCCCACTCGGTGACAATGAGGTCGGCGACCATGCAGCCGCCCGGTTGAGAAGGCCGCGACCCGCGCAATCGCCTCGGGTCGCACGCCGTGACATCGACATCCGCACTTGAAACCCTTACCTGTGCTCTGCGCTGCCTGGCGAACGCTAATTCGCACTCCTAACCGGGCGATGACGGCATTTCCGCGCGACATCGTCAGTCAGAGTAAGAGCCCTTTCCAGTTCGTTTGGGTGCATTGACCGGTCGCATTCATCGTCACCGTTCCGACCGGCTCGGGCAAGCGCCGCGAACCGGTTGCCACGATGCCACCAGCACGGCGCCAGAAACCTTCCGGAAAGCGATCCGCGCCGCGCACGAGAAATGGCGGTGTGCCGGGGCACACCGCCTTTTTCAATGACCGAAATCAGGCCGGCCAGTCCGCCAGCGCCCGGCCGAGGCGCTCCAAACCCTCGGTCAGCTGCTCCGTCGCGCCGCCGAAGCCCAGCCGGATGTGCTCGGGCGCGCCGAAGCAGGCGCCCGGGATGACCAGCACGCCGTGGCGCTTGAACAGGTCGTCGCAGAAGTCCCGGGTGTCGGCGAGGCCGGGCAGCCGAGGGAAGGCGGCCACGCCGCCGCCGGGCAGCGCGAGCTCGACCCGGTCGCCCTGCTCGCCGGCCCACTCGGCGAGCAGGGCACGATTGCTGGTCGCCTGCCGCAGCCGTGGCTCCAGGAACGCCGGAGCGTGCTCGATCACGGCCCCGGCCAGCAGCTCGATCAGCGGCGCCACGTGCAGCGTCGTGTAGTCGCGGATGCGCACGCAGCCGTCGATCACCGACGGCGGCGCGACACACCAGCCGAAGCGCAGCCCGGGCAGGCCGAACGCCTTGGAGAACGTGCCGAAGTCGATGCCGCGCTCGTACAGCGTGCTCACCGGCGGCAGGGGCGGCGCGTCGTACACCAGGCTGGTGAAGGCGCCGTCCCACAGCACGTAGGCCCCGGCCCGCTCGGCCAGCGCGACGACCTGCCGCAGCTCCTCCTCCGTCAGGTGCGCGCCGGTTGGGTTGTGCGGGAAGTTGAGCACGATGGCCCGGGTCCGCTCGCTCACCAGTGGCTCCAGGTCGGCCACGGCCGGGCGGAAGCCGCGCTCGGCCGGCAGCGTCCAGGTGCGCGTGGTGCAGCCCAGCGCCTCGGCGTAGGCGACCAGCAGGTGGTAGCCCGGCTGCACGGCGACGACCTCGTCGCCCGGGCCGAGCAGCGTCGAGAGCACCAGCGAGATCGCCTCGCTGGAGCCGTTGGCGGTGATCACCCGGCCGGGGTCGCCGTCGCCGAACCGGTCGGCGATGAGCCGGCGCAGCGCGGGGTCGCCGGTGGAGTACCCGTCGTCGAACGTCAGCCGGTCCAGGTCCTCCGGCCGCACGCCGGTCTTGGCCCGCAGCTCGGCCATGGTGTACGTCTGGACACCGCTGGAGCTGATGTCGATGTCGGCGGTGAAGTAGTAGTCGCGGAGCCAGTCCTCGAGCGGCGCCGGGCGAAGTCTCATGCGATGTCCTCGTGTTTGGCCAGAAACTCCAGGATCGCCGAGTTGACCTCGGCCGGGCGCTCGAGATAGCCGAAGTGCCCGGCGCCGGCGACCTCGATGAGGTCGCAGTCCGGGATGGCCGCGGCGACCTCGGCGCCGAGGTGGGGCGGCGTGACCAGGTCGTCGGCGAAGGCGATGACCCGGCACGGGGCGGCGACGCCGCGCAGGGCGTCGCGGCGGTCCACGGTCAGGTCGACCCAGTCCTGCCCGCCGGCGTAGCCGGCCGGCTCGGTGGCCGCCGCGTGGCGCAGAGTGTCGAGCCACCCGGCCGCCGCGACCGGGTCGTTGAGGGTGGCCGGCGAGAGCATCTGGAAGGCCGCGACGCCGGCCCTGAACTCGGCCGGCAGGCGGACGCCGCTCTCAGCCAGCGCCCGGGAGGCTGCGCTGTGCGCCAGGCGGGCCGGGTCGGAGCGGGACTTGGTGGAGATCAGCACAGCGCAGCGCACCAGCTCCGGCCAGCGGATCGCCAGCTCCTGCGCGATCAAGGCGCCCATCGAGGTGCCGACGATGCGGCACGGCGCCGCGCCGATGGCCTCGATGAGTCCCTTGGTGTCGGCGACGACGTCGTCGAGCGAATACCGGCCGGGCGGCGCGTCCGACGGCGGGATGCCGCGGTTGTCGAAGGTGATGGCCTGGTAGCCGGCGGCCACGACGGCCGGGGTCTGGTGCATTGTCCAGACCCGGCCGCCGGCCGACGAGCCCATGATGAACAGGACCCGCTCACCCCGGCCGTGCCGCTCGAAGCTGAGCCGGATGCCGTTGGTGAAGACGTAGGGCATGACGGGGGTTCCGGGTCATTCCCCGTCGAGGGCGAGGCGCAGGCTCTTGGGCCGCATGTCGGTCCAGGTCTTGCGCAGGTACTCGTCGCACTCCTCCTTGGAGGCGTGCACCCCGGTCTCGGCCCAGCCGCCCGGCACCGGCAGGTCGCCCGGCCACAGTGAGTACTGCTCCTCGTCGTTGACGAGCACCTTGAACCGGGCCTCGGGGTTGTCGAAGTCGAAGCTGACCGTACGCACCGCGTCCTCCTGAAAGTCGGCTACCAACGCCACTCACGCTGGCCGAGCAGGTGCTCGGCCTTGACCCCTGTCGCCGCACACCGGGCCAGGAAGGCCTCGACCTGCTTGAGCTGGTACGAGTCGGGGGTATAACTCGTCGCCATGACGTGACCCAGCCAGTCCTCCTCACCCATGGCGTAGATGTAGGCCTCGCCGGCGCCGAGCTCGGTGACGATCGCGCCGGCCTGCTCCGCGTTGGAGCCCGAGAGCTTGCGCGAGTCGCTCATCTTCTTCGTCACCGGCCGGGTCAGCAGAGCCTGGTACAGCCACGTCAGCGGGGCGCCGTCGCACTCCATGCCGAGGAAGGCCATGTCCGCCGGGCCGAGGTCGGCCCGCATGTAGCGGTAGAGCGCCGGGTCGATCCCGGAGGAGTCGGCCCCGACGAAGATCTTGCGGCCGGCGATCTCGACCCAGTACGTCGACTTGCCCCGGATGTCGAGGTCGGCGTGCTCGCCGAGGAAGGGCGTCGCGGTCACCTTGCCGCCCGGGAACGGCACCTCGTCGAAGTCGTCGACCTCGGCCACCGGCAGCCCGAGATGGCGCAGGTACAGCCCGAGCGACGGGTCGCACAGGTTGCCCCGCGACGAGCGCGGCACCACGATCGCACCGACCCGCCCGCGCAGCTGCAGCAGCGTCTCCAGCACGATGTGGTCCTGGTGGCCGTGGGTGATCACCACCAGGTCGATGTGGTCGGGCAGGTCGCTGAGCAGGTAGCGGCCGGACGCGTTGGTGTCGGCGTTGATGAACGGGTCGGTGACCACCGTGGCCTCGGGCGACTGCAGCACCAGGCAGGCGTGGCCGAAGTACCGGATGCGGCCACCGGCGTCGATGTGCCGGTCCTCGGCCTGCCCGGGTGCGTCGGTGAGCAGCCGCTCCAGCGCCGGCACGCGGTCGTCGGGCACCTCGAGGGCTTCCCGCAGCCGGCCGACGGTGGTCGGGCTCAGGCGGGCGGCGAACAGCTCGCGCAGCCCATCGTGGCGGAACGGGATGTCGAGGTCGAGCGCGTCGGGCGAGGGCAGGCGCGGGGTGCTGAGGATGAACGGCCGCTCGACGCCCGGCTCGAGCGAGAGCTGGACCGACTGGCGTTCCTCCTGGTACGCCGGGCTGCGGTACGCGACCGGCTCGATGAAGCGCAGCGTGGCCTGGTTGCCGGTGTCGTAGGCCAGCTCGACGGCGCCGTTGAGCTCCGGGGGCAGTTTCGGGTACAGCGGCGTGAGGTCGAACCCGGTCGCCTCTTGCTGCAGCAGCGTCTCGGCCTCGCCGATCGCCTCGGCGAAGCGCAGCATCGGGGCCCGGTCGCGCTTGATCGCGGCGACCAGGTCGCGCACCTCACCGGCCCGCCGCTCCGGGATGTTCACGAAGTACCCGCCGCGCAGCTCCGGGTTGGCGCACGCGGCCGCGTGCACCTGGGGCGACTGCAGGTACGACTCCAGCATCGGCAGCTGCAGCGCGGACAGGTTCAGCGCGGCCTGCACCGGCGCTACGGTGTGGTGCCAGGCGTAGAACCGGTCGACCAGCGGCTCGATGATGGCGTTCGGGCGCAGGAAGCGTGGCTCGTCAGACATGACCGTCCCTCGTCGGCGACGTGTGGTGGCCAACCGTCGCACGGGGGCCGCGGCCTGGGCCAGGGATCGCGATCGCGGCGGCAGATCGCCGCCAGCCGGGCGCCAGTCGGGCACCGGCGGGTGGGGAGCGGTTGGGCCCCCAGTGGCGTGCAACTGGCGCGCGATGTCGCCGGCCCCAGGACGGGTGCCACGATCGCCGGGCCGCCATCGCCTACGCCCGGAGGTTCACCGGTGTCCGAGCCCGAGAAGGTGTCCGCGCCCGAGAACGTGTCCGCGCCGGAGCAGTTCGATGTCATCGTCGTCGGTGGTGGGCCGGCCGGGTCGACCCTGGCCTCGCTGGTGCGGATGAAGGGCGCCCGGGTACTGCTGCTGGAGCGCGAGGTCTTCCCGCGGTACCAGATCGGCGAGTCGCTGCTGCCGGCCACCGTCCACGGCGTGTGCCGGCTGCTCGGCGTCACCGACGTGCTCGCCGCGGCCGGCTTCCCGGTCAAGCGCGGCGGCACCTTCCGCTGGGGTGCGCGCAAGCAGGCCTGGACGTTCTCGTTCGCCGTGTCGCCCCGGGTCGCCTCCCCGACGTCGTACGCCTACCAGGTCGAGCGGTCCAAGTTCGACAAGATCCTGCTGGACAACGCGGTCCGGCTCGGCGTGGACGTCCGACAGGGCCACACCGTCACCGGCATCATCGAGGCGGGCGAGCGGGTGCAGGGCGTGCGGTTCACCGGCCCGGACGGCACCGAGGGCCGGGCCACCGCCCGGTTCGTCGTCGACGCCTCCGGCAACACCAGCCGCCTGCACCCGAACACCGGCGGTCGGCGCGAGTACTCGCAGTACTTCCGCAGCCTGGCCCTGTTCGGCTACTTCGAGGGCGGCAAACGCCTTCCCGAGCCGATCTCGGGCAACATCGTGTCGGCCGCGTTCGACAGCGGCTGGTTCTGGTACATCCCGCTGAGCAGCACGCTGACCAGCGTCGGCGCGGTCGTGCACCGCAGCATGGCCGAGAAGGTACAGGGCGACCCGGAGACGGCGCTGAACGCGTTGATCAAGGAATGCCCGATGATCGACGACCTGCTGGAGAACGCTACCCGGGTGACCAGCGGGCAGTACGGGAAGCTGCGCGTGCGGAAGGACTACTCGTACCACAACACCCGCTTCTGGCGGCCCGGCCTGATCCTGATCGGGGACGCCGCCTGCTTCGTCGACCCCGTGTTCTCCTCCGGGGTCCACCTGGCCACCTACAGCGCGCTGCTGGCCGCCCGGTCCATCAACAGCATTCTGGCCGGCACGGTCGCCGAGGAGCCCGCGCTGCACGAGTTCGAGGCGCGCTACCGGCGCGAGTACAGCGTCTTCTACGAGTTCCTCACGTCCTTCTACCAGATGAACCGCGACGAGGACTCGTACTTCTGGGAGGCCAAGCGGATCACCCGCAGCGAGCACTACACCGAGTTCGAGTCCTTTGTGGAGCTCGTCGCCGGGGTCGCCTCCGGCGAGACCGCGCTGAGCGATGCCCAGAGCATGGTGGAGCACCTGACCAAGCGGGCCGACGAACTGGCCAGCGCGGTCGAGGACGTCGCCGGCGGCGAGCCCGGCGGCGCGTCGGCGATGCTGCGCTCGTCCGTGGTCAAGCAGGCCATGCACGAGGGGTCCCAGGTGCAGATGCGGGCGCTGCTCGGCGAGGCCGCGGTGCGGGAGGCGCCGCTGTTCCCGGGCGGCCTGGTGCCGTCGCTGGACAGCCTCACCTGGGAGCCCAGCGCGCCGGCGTAGAAAGGCCGGGGGTCCCCACCCGGCCGCGCCCGCCTCAGGGCAGCAAGTAGTTCGCGTTCGTCAGGAGGTGCCGGTGCACCTCGGCGAGCGCCGTGGTGCATGCCTGGCTGGCTGGACGGTCGATGGCGCCGGTTCGCACAGCGGTGAACACCGTCCGTTTCCGGCGGCCCAGGAGCGGGTTGAGGGTGATGCCGGGGCGGCTGCGCGCGTCGGCGAGCTCGGGAACGAGGGCGACGGCCAGTTGCTGCTCGACCATGCGCAGGTGGATCTGCAGATCGGTACTGGTGTAGCGGACGTCGGGCTCGAAACCGGCTTCGCGGCAGGTCGCCAGCGCCCATCGCCCGGCGGGCTTCGCGGCCGGCTCCATGGCGAAGGGTCGTTCCGCCACACCCGCCAGATCGTCTCCGGTCCACGAGTCCGGCACGGCCAGGAACAGCTCGTCGGTGAACAGGTCCCGGCGGGAGGTCCCAGCGAGCTGGCGCAGCGGATGTCCGGGGTACTCCTCGGCGAGCACGAGGTCGAAGTCACCGGCCACCAGGGCGGGCAGGGCGACGTCGGGTTCCAGTTCGGTGACCTCGACCCGCAGGTTCGGATGTTGTACCTGCAGGCGTGTGACGGCGGGTGGGATGACGGTGAGCACGGCTGTCTGGAATGCGGCGACACGCAGCGTCCCAGCGGTCTCGTGCAGGGAGCGGGCCAGGGCGCTTTCGGTGCGTTCCATCTCGGCGAGGAGCACCTCGGCGTGTTCGACGAGCAGTTCGCCTTGTGCGGTCAGCCGGACCCGGCGTCCTGCGGGCCGCAGTAGCTCGACGCCGGCCTCGCGCTCCAGGGTGGCGAGCTGCTGGGAGACGGCGGACGGGCTGAAGGACAGCGCCTGCGCGACGGCCGTGATCGTGCCGCGGCGGTGCAGCTCGCGCAGGAGACGAAGCCGGTGCAGGTCGAGCACAGCGATCGTGACCTTTCAGATTTCCTTCACGGTTGCCGCCAGTATCTCCCGCTGGACTGCACAGAGGATGATACCGACGATGGGTTTCATGACTTCGTGGTTCGTGTCGGCGCAGGCGCGATGCTGGACGTCGAGCGGATCGACGGCGGCGCCGCGGGACTTTCACCGTTCGCTGCCCGGGTACGAACCCACGGCGCTGATCGATCTTCCGACCCTCGCCGCCGAGCTCGGCGTGGGTCGTGTCCTGGTCAAAGACGAGTCCCATCGGCTGGGCCTGCCGGCGTTCAAGGTCCTGGGCGCCTCGTGGGCCTGCCGGCAGGTCCTGCTGCGGCACCCGGCGGCGGAGCTGGTGACGGCCACCGACGGCAACCACGGGCGGGCGGTTGCCCGGATGGCCGCGCACTTCGGCGTGGTTTCGACGGTGTTCACGCCCAAGGTGATGCTCGAGGCGACCAAGGACCGCATCGCCGCCGAAGGCGCCCAGGTCGTCCAGGTCGAGGGTGACTACGACGAAGCGGTCCGCGCCGCCGCCGGCTATGCACAGGGCGGCACGGACCGCGCCCTCGTCCAGGACACGGCCTGGGACGGCTACACCGAGGTACCAGCCTGGATCGTCGAGGGTTACCAGACGCTGCTCCACGAGATCGACGAGCAGCTGGACACGCCCCCCGACCTGGTCGTCGTCCCGGCCGGGGTCGGCTCGCTGGCCGAGGCGGTGGTCCGCCACTATCGCCGGCCCCGGACCCCGCACCCCGCTGTGCTGACGGTCGAGCCCGACACGGCCGCCTGTCTGCTGGTCAGCCTGCGCAACGGCCGTCCCATTACCGTGGCGACCGCGGCCACGGTCATGGCCGGTCTCAACTGCGGCACCATCTCCAGTTCAGCGTGGCCGGTGCTGCGCGACGGGTGCGACGCGGCCGTCGCCGTCGGCGACGCCGCGGCACTGCGCGCCGTCGCCGACCTCGGCCGCCTGGGCGTCTCGTCAGGGCCCAGCGGAGCCGCGACGCTCGCGGGTGTGCGGGCCGCCCTGTCCGTACCCGAGCGCCGCACCGCACTCGACCTGGCCGACGACGCCGTCGTGGTCCTGCTCAGCACCGAAGGGAACCGGTCATGACCAGCACCATCCGGATCAACCGCGAACGGCTCTGGCGCACCCTGATGGAGCTCAAGGAGATCGGCGGCTACGACGACGAGGCCACCGGGCTACGCGGCGTACGCCGGCTCGCGCTGACCGACGCCGACGCCGAGGCCCGCCGCCGCTGCGTGCAGTGGATGACCGAGGCCGGGCTGGACGTCCGGGTCGACCGGATCGGCAACGTCTACGCCACCCGACCCGGCCGTGACCGGACCCTGCCGTGCGTTCTCATGGGCTCGCACATCGACACCGTCGCCACCGGCGGCGCCTTCGACGGCACGCTGGGCGTCCTCGGCGGCATCGAAGTGATGCGCACCCTCAACGACGCCGGCGTCGAGACCCTCCGCGACGTCGAGGTCGGGTTCTTCACCGAGGAGGAAGGCGTCCGGTTCGGCATCGACATGCTCGGGTCCGCCGTCACCGCCGGCCGCATCCCCCTCGACCAGGCCCACAAGCTGACCGACGCCGACGGCAAGACCGTCGAGGAGGAGCTTCTCCGCATCGGCTTCGACGGCGACGCGCACGAGCGACGCCCCATCCCCTACGCCTACATCGAGTGCCACATCGAGCAGGGCCCGCTCCTCGCCGACGCCGGGGTCGACGTCGGCATCGTCGAGGGTGTCCAGTCGATCTCCTGGCAGCGGCTCATCGTCGCCGGGGAAGCGGCACACGCCGGCACCACACCGATCGAGTCCCGCCACGACGCCGGCCTCGTCGCCGCCGCCGTCGTGGTCGAGCTGCGCCGGATGTGCGACAGCGGCGAATTCGGCCGGCTCCGCGCCACCGTCGGCACCTTCGACATCGGCGCCGGCCAGACCAACGTTATCCCACACCGGGCCACCATCACCGTCGACCTGCGCAACCCCGACGACAAGCTCATGACCGCCGCCGAACAGCACCTCGCCGACTACGTCGAAGCGCTCGCCCAAGCGCACGGCGTCACGACGACCTGGGAGCGGATGGCCAAGACCGCCGTCGTCCCGTTCGACGCCGCCATCCAGGACGTCCTCGCCGCCACCGCCGACGACCTCGGCCTGCCCTACGTCCGAGCCATGTCCGGTGCCGGGCACGACGCGCAGGAGATCGCCGCCATCTGCCCCACCGCCATGGTCTTCGTCGCCGGCGAACACGGCGGCATCAGCCACACCCCGCGGGAATACTCCAACCCCGACGCCTGCGGCAATGGCACCGACGTCCTCGCCAACGCCGTCCTCCGCCTGGCCCAGCAGCCGTGAGCACCACCGGTCTCGCCGGGCCGGCCCGGCTCGCTGCCCGCCTGCGCAGCTGGAGACACGACCTGCACCGGATCCCCGAGACGGCGTTCAACGAGCACGCGACCAGCCGGTACGTCGCCGCCACGCTGCGGGATCTGGGGTTCCAGGTCGTCGCCGGAGTCGGCGGTACCGGGGTCGTGGCCTCACTGACCCGCGGTCGTCCGGGCCGCGCCATCGGGTTCCGGTCAGAGCTGGACGCGCTGCCGATCGAGGAACACAGCGGCCTGGCCTACGCGTCCGAGCATCCCGGCACGATGCACGCCTGCGGCCACGACGGGCACCTGGCCATGGTGCTGGGAGCGGCCGCGGTCCTGGCCGAGGAGGGCGGATTCGACGGTACCGTCCGGATCATCCTGCAACCGGCCGAGGAACCGGGCCGTGGCGCGCAAGCCATGCTCGACGACGGCCTCTTCGAGCGGTTCCCGGTGGATCGGCTCTTCGCGCTGCACAATCATCCCGGCTCGCCGGCCGGACACCTGCTGACCCGTCCCGGACCCATGATGGCCAGCGAGGACAACTTCACCATCCACATCACCGGCCGCGGCGGGCACGCCTCCGCCCCCCACCTCGTCGTCGACCCGCTGGTCATCGGCGCCGAGATCCTCCTGGCCCTGCAGCAGATCGTCGCCCGCAGCGTCGACCCCCTCCACGCCGCCGTGCTGTCCTGCACCGACCTGCGCACCGACGGAGCACGCAACGCCATCCCGAGCCACGTCACCATCACCGGCGACACCCGCAGCTTCAGCCCCTCCGTCCAGGCGCTGCTGGAACGACGCATCCGCGACATCGGCACCGGTATCGCCGCCGCACACGGCGCCACGGCGGAGATCACCTACACCCACGAATTCGCACCCACCGTCAACGACGACGAATGTGTGGCCATCGCCGGCGAGGCCGCAGCTCACGCACTCGGCGAAGACCACGTCCAGCTCGCCGCCGACCCCATCATGGCCAGCGAGGACTTCGGCGTCCTGGCCACCCACGTCCCGGCCTGCCTGGCCCTCATCGGCAACGGCACCGCTCCCGGCGCAGGCGGAACACCGCTGCACAGCCACGACTACACGTTCAACGACGACATCCTCACCGCCGGCGTCGCCTACTACCGCCAACTCGCCCATCACGTCCTCCACACGGAAAAGCACGCGGAGCGGACCGCAGTTGCGGGGCCGCACTCGTGAGCGCAGGCACCATCGGGCCGGCGGCCGGCCTGTTCGCGGTCACCAACATCGACGACATCCTGATCCTCGCCCTGTTCTTCGCCCAAGGCGCCGGGCACAAAGGCGCGACGAGGAACATCGCCATCGGTCAGTACCTCGGCTTCGCCGCGATCCTGGCCACCGCCGTGGCCGCCGCGTTCGGTGCGACGTTCCTACCGGAGAGCGTCATCCCGTACCTCGGGCTCCTCCCGCTCGGCCTGGGCATCAAGGCCGCGGTCCAGGCATGGCGACACCGCGGCGGCACCGACGACGAAGCGGAGGCCGAGCAGGACGGCCCGAAGATCCTCGAGGTTGCCACTGTCACCTTCGCCAACGGCGGCGACAACATCGGCGTGTACGTCCCGGTGTTCGCCACCGCCGGCATCGGCGGCATGAGCATCTACGTCGTCGTCTTCCTCGTCCTGGTCGCCGTCTGGATCGCCGCCGGCCGGTACCTCGCCACCCGTCCGGTGATCGCCAGAGCGCTCGGCCGGTGGGGACACATGCTGATGCCGATCGTCCTCATCGGCATCGGCCTGCTCATCCTCGTCGAGGGCGGAGCCTTCGGGTTGTAGCAGGGGAACCCCATTGGGCCGGCCGCAAGGCTCGACCCTGCGTGGTCGCGAAACTCGCCGACTCGACGTACCGGCCGGCCGAACGGTCGAAGTCGTCGATATGCAGTGTCGCAATATCGTCAATCAGGCGTCTGTCGGTGGAAGAGGGACCCGCTCGGAGCCGTGTACAGCAATCATCGAAGTGTGGACGATGTACGCGTAGCGGTGTCGGAGCAGCTGGAGCATTGGGCCCAGTGGTATGCCCAGGGCCACCCCGAGGAGCTGGGCGCGGTCGGGCCCGACCCCCGGCGGGCGGCGTACTTCGTCGCCGACGAGATGCTGGTCGATACGTCCGATCGCGACAGCATCGCCGAACTGGTCGCCGACTTCGGCGCCGAGGTGCTGCCCGAACCGCCCGTGCCACCCCCGCCTCCGGCCATTGCCGCCATCGCTCGCCATCGCCGGATCCGCTCGTTCGACGAGATGCCCGGCGTGGTTCGCCTGCGGTTCGCCGACCCGCCCCGGCTGGACGGCGCCGCTCGCGAGCTGGCCGAGGCGTACGCCCGGCACACGCCCGAGCGCGGTGAGATCGCGGCCAGCTCCGAGCGCGCGATGCGGATGGCCGCGCTGGCCGCCCGGTACTCCGATCGCCCGACCGTCGGCCTGAACATTGTCGGCACTACGTGCGCGATGCCGCTCGCGCCGATCACGGAGGCGCCGGGGTTCGACCCGGTCCAATGGTGGACGACCAACGCCCGCCGCGTACGCCTGCCGCAGGCGTGGCTGCTGGCCGACTCGATCCGCCGGATACGCGGCCGCGGCCCGATGGTGATCCTGGCCGTCTGCGACGGCGGCTTCTGGCTCGACGAGTACGGCGTACCCCGCGGGCAGCCGTCCGATCTGGGCACCGGCGTCATGCAGATGGATCTGATGAGCGAGTTCGCCGCGATGCTCCAAATCGACCAGAAGAACGTCAACGGCACGGTCGGCGGCCGCAACCCGAACAAATGCTCGGGCGGCTCGGTCTGCCCCTGGCACGGCAACGCGGTCGCCTCGGTCGCGGCCGGCATCGTCAACAACAAGACCGGCATCGCCGGTGCGGCCGGTGACACCGCCCTGCCGTACCTGTTCCGGACGAACATCTCGGCCGCCCAGCTCATGTACTGCGCCAAGACGTGCGCGGCGTGGGGCATCGACGTACTGAACATGAGCATCGAGTTCACCTACACGCCGGAGATCCTCTTCGGCCACGGCTCGTGGGACTCGGTCTTCCAGTTCGCCGCCGACAACGGCGTCGTCATGGTCGCCGCGGCCGGCAACGACAACCACAATCTGCCGTACGAGGACAACCCGCGCCCCGCCACGCGGACGCCGGGTGTGCTCGCGGTCGGCGCGCTCGATGCGAACGGCGTGAAGCCGGCGGGCTTCTCGAACTACGGACCGTCGGTCAACCTGTGGGCGCCCGGTGTCGGCATTCCCGTGCCGCCGGACGGCGACGTCCCGTCCAACCACACCGAGGACGGAACCTCCGTCGCCTCACCGGTCGTCGCCGGCGTCGCGGCCATGATGCGCTGGGCCAACCCGGCCCTGACCTCCCAGCAGGTACGCCAGATCCTGCTCGACACCGCATGGGTGGGCGAGAGTGCGGCGACCAGGTGCCTGGACGCGTACGCCGCCCTGGGCAAGGCTGTTGGCTACCACATCGCGGACAGCGGCGAGCCGAACAACACTCCGGGCAGCGCCCGCGCGCTGATCTCCCAGCCGGACGGGACGCTGGTACCCAGCACCATCAACCCGTTCACCGCCATCTCGGCGAGCAACGACGTCGACTACTGGACCTTCACGCTCGGGCAGTTCTCCAACGTCGCGATCTCGCTCGACTACTACCAGATGCTCGTGAACCTCAAGATCGCTGTGGAGCCGGTGGCGCGTACCAGCCGTACCCCGGACAAACTCCTCACCTGGACCGGTACGCCCGGCGCGGTGCGCCTCAACGGTGTACTGGCGCCAGGGCAGTACCGGATCCGGGTCGACGGACCCGGGATGACGGCATACGCGCTGGCGGTGAAGACCACTCCGGCGCCGCTCAGGCCGGACCGGTTCGAGGCCAACGACTCCTTCGACAACGCGGCCATCATGCGGTTCTCCGGCAAGGCGACCCTGATCTCGTGGGCGCCCGGCTCCTACGAGGCGACGCTGCACGCGAACGTGTTCGGCGACGTGAACCAGGACTACTACCGCCTGGACACGGGGCCGTCAGTGGCGCTGTCGCACCCGCGGGTGACCGCCGACTTCGCCGACTTCCCGGTTGACGTGCACCTGTACGACTCGGCCCGGAAGGAACTCAAGATCTGGTCGCGTACGCTCGACTGGTCGCAGGCACTGGAGCCCGCAACGCACTATTACCTTCGCGTCAATGGCCAGCAGCCGACGCGCTATCGGCTGACAACGGCGATGGCGACGAACGACGGTGCGCTGCTCGGTCCTCGGCAGGTGCCGCGGCTCATCCCGCACTGGTGGATCGATCCCGCGCCATATCTCGTGGACGACCCGATGCAGGTGTACGGCATCCACGTCGGCGACTCCGAGATCGCGTTCGGCGGCGCGGTGGACGGTGTACGCCTGGAGCTGCTGTCGCCGGCCGGAGAGCCGCTGCGGCAGAGCACCGTGGACGAAGGCCGCCTGACACTCGACACGAGCACGATCCCCGCAGGCCTGTACGCTCTGCGAGTCACGCGCGTGTCCGAAGCCGCCGCCACCATTCACCGTCTCCCACCTCGCTGACGGGTGCGCCTCGAGCGGCGGCGCGGTCGACCGGGCGGCGAGTCTCCTCAGGCGCACCGCCGGTACCGGATCTGGCTCCCGTCACGGAAGAACCACGGCTCATGGCGGCTCTCCAGTTGGTAAAGCCGCAGTTCAGAGAGATTTGTCTCGCACCGCGGGTCACCGGGCGGAGGTGACTGTGGTGGTTCGAGAACGCACTGTGCCATTCTGGGGCGCGTGTCCGAGCCAGGCGCCGGTCCGTTCGGGCCGGCCGTGCGCGATCGGCGGCTCTCACTCCGCATGACGCAGGAGCAGCTGGCCGAGCGCGCCGGGCTGAGCGTCCGGTCCGTCAGCGCGATCGAGCGGGGCCGGGTCCGCTACCCGCGCCCGGAGTCGGCCCGGCTGATCGGGCGGGCGCTCGAGCTCGCCGGCGACGAGCTGGCGGCGTTCGAGGCGCTGGCCCGCGAGGAGTACTGGGACGACCGCGGCCCGGTGCCGCCGCCGGCGGGTCAGGTCGCGGTGCGGCCGGCGCAGCTCCCGCCCGGCATCGGCGAGCTCGTCGGCCGCGAGGCCGAGCTCGCGGCGCTGGACGGTCTGCTCGAACCGGCCGGCGGCCTGCCGATCGCCGCCGTCTCCGGCACGGCCGGCGTCGGCAAGACGGCGCTGGCGGTGCACTGGGCGCACCGGGCTCGCGACGCGTTTCCCGACGGGCAGCTGCACGCCGACCTGCGCGGGTTCGGGCCGGCGGGGCCACCGGCGGACCCGGCCGTGGTGCTGCGCGCCTTCCTGGACGCGCTCGGGGCGGGGCCGGGGCATACGCCGGCCACGCTTGACGAACAGGCGGCGCTGTACCGCAGCCTCCTCGACGGCCGCCGGATGCTCGTCCTGCTGGACAACGCGCGGGACGTCGAACAGGTCCGGCCGCTGCTGCCCGGCTCGGCCGGCTGTCTGGTGGTGGTCACCAGCCGGCACCGGCTGACCGGCCTGGTCGCCAGCCACGGTGCGCGGCCGCTCGTGCTCGGGGTCCTCGACGACGCCGCGGCGCGGCGGATGCTCATCGCGCGGATCGGTGCGTCGCGGGCGGCGGCGGAGGCGCCCGCGGTCGAGGAGATCGTGCGGCGGTGCGCCCGGCTGCCGCTGGCCCTCGGCGTGGTCGCCGCCCGGGCCGCCACCCATCCCACGCTGGCGCTCTCGGCGCTCGCGGATGAGCTGCGAGGGACACCGCGCGGGCTCGACGGCATCGACGGCGGCGACCCGGCCACTGATGTGCGGGCGGTGTTCTCCTCCTCGTACCGGGCGCTGCACGGGCCGGCGCGGCGCCTGTTCCGGCTGCTCGGGCTGCACCCCGGGCCGCACCTCGGCGCGGCGGCGGCCGGACGGCTGGCGGCGCTGGAGCCGGCGGCGGCGCGGTCCGCCCTCGCCGAACTCCTGCGCGGGCATCTCATCACCGAGGAGCCGGCCGGTCGGTTTGGCCTGCACGACCTGCTCCGGGCATACGCCGCCGAGCTCGCCGACGCGGAGGAGCCCCCACTGCGGCGCGCGGACGCCGTCGCCCGGCTGCTGCGGTACTACGCCGCCGTCGCCCAGGCGGCGGCCGCCCGGGTCTGGACGACCGGCCTGCTCGAGGCGCCGGAGGACGACCGGTGCGAGCCCGTCGCCGAGGCCTTCGCGGACCGGGCCGCCGCCCTGGCCTGGTTCGCGGCCGAGCGGCCGGCGCTTGGCGGGCTCGTGCTGCTGGCCGCCGAGGCGGGCGCCGACTGGCCCACGGTGGCGCTCGCGGCCGCGACCGGGAGGTACCTGCAGCTCGTCGGCGGCTGGGCGGAGCAGCAGCGGGTGATGCTGACCGGCGTGGAGGCCGCCGAGCGGCTCGGCCGGCCACCGGCGCTGGTCCAGTGCCGCCTCGTGCTGGCGCAGGCGCAGATGCTGGGCGGCGACTGCGAAGGGGCGCACGAGCAACTGCGACGCGCGCTCGACACCGCCCTGGGCGCCGGCGACACCGGCGCCGCGCTGACCGTGCGCCTGGCGGCCGGCCGGGTCTACGAGCAGGAGCACCGCCACCACGAGGCCATCGCCGAGGCCCGGCGCGCCCTGGCCGAGCTCGGCGACGACCGGTCCGAGCTGCGGCTGGGGCCGCTGAACACGATCGCCTGGCAGTATGCGCTGCTCGGAGCCTACGACGAGGCGATCCAGCACAGCCGTGCGGTGGTCGAGGCGAGCACCGGGCTGTCGTACGTGGTCGCCGCCGCCCTGCGCACGCTGGGCTACTCGGAGCATCGCGCGGGCCGGCCGGGCGTTGGCCGCGGACACCTCGAGCGCTCCGCCGCGACGTACCAGCAGCTGGGCAACCGGTACCGGGAGGCGGCCACGCTCGACGACGCGGCCGCCGCGATGCTCGACGACGGCGACGCCGCGGCGGCCGGGCGGGCCTGGCGGCAGGCCCTGCACATCTACGCCGAGTTCGGGCACCCGGCCGCCGCGGACATCCGCGCGAAGCTGCACCGGCTCGGCGGGCAGTAGAGCGGCGCCCCGTCCGCGGCGACACTGCCGCGGACGGGGCAGCCCGTCAGGTGCAGACGAGGTAGCCCTGGTGCCAGCCGCTCCACCGCCCGCTGGCCCCCGTGCCGCGCTGGTTGTAGTACCAGTAGCCGTTGGTGCCGACCACGTTGAGGATCACCGACCCGCCGCCGCAGTTCCAACGGTCCCAGTCCGCGGAGTCGTAGTCGTGGAGGATCTGCCCGCCCATGCTGGTCCAGGCGCTGTACGTGCCGCCGTTGCGCCACCGTGTCCAGACCGCGAAGTCGGGGCCGATGACGAACACCTCCTGGATGCTGGACGTGATCTGCGAGCTCAGGACGCCGTAGTCGCAGAGGTAGCTGCCGCCCCAGGTCGGCAGCGAGCACTTCTGCCCGGGTGAGGCCGACGCTGCGGTCGGCGCCAGCGCAAGCATGCCCCCGATTACCGCCAGGCCCGCGGCGGCCAGGCCGAGCCGGCGGCGCACCCTCGCCGCCACGCCCCGCTCCGTCGTCTCCGTCGTGGTCATATATCTCCCCCTCGTGTCGCCGGCCGGTACCCTCCCCCGGCCGGTGCGCCCGTGCGCCCACCGAGTCTCGAACGCATCGACCCGCCTCACCACGAAGAACAACCGGACGTCCGACCGGAAGATCAGCCGGTGTGGTATAAAAATACCTGTATACAAATCTGCACCCGCAGGGCTGCCGTAGTCATCGAGCCCCAAGCCGGCCGATACGGTGGCCGGGCAGTTCGTCGGGGGTGCTCGCCGAGCTGAGCGGGGGTCGCTGCGGTCGGCATCAGCCCCATGAACATCGAGCAACACTCCGCCAGCGGATCAAGGAGCGCGGGGCTGAGTCGCGGAGGTAGAGCCCTATCGGGCGGCGGCACAGGTAGAGCGGGTGTGGCAATCAGAGAGTAAAACGCCGATGCCGGGACCGTCGCTATCGGTCGCGCCAGGCCAGCGGCGAGACTTTCACGGCCGCGTCGGCGACGCGGCGGGCAGTGGCGGTCGTGAGGCCGTCGCGAGCCGATTCGAGCCAGCCATCAATCCGCTGGACGCCTATATCGCGATATTCAAGCGCCTGGAGCAGCATCTCGAGTTTGTCGGCGTCCTTGGCACACTGCGCTTCCAGGGTTTGCCGCGTCTCGTACTCATCGACGGCACCACGGACGGCATCGCGGCTGGGCTCGGGCAGTCGCGCCGTCTGGTCCGCAGTGATCTGACGCGGCTCCGGCTTGCTCAGATAGGCCGCCGCCGTGTGCGGCAGGTCGCCGGTCCGGGTTTCCTGGCTGTCGTGAAACAGCGCCAGCAACGCGGCACGCGCTGGATCCCCGCCTTCCTCTGCTGCGAGTAGCGCAGCCAACTGTGCGGTGCGCATCGTATGCTCGGCCACCGACTCAGGGTCCCGCACACCCACATGCCACCATCCAGATCGGCGGATTCGTTTCAGCAGTCCGAGCTCGAACCCGAAGACGGCAACCGCCTGTGCGGCGTGCTCGGCCTCATCTGACACGGAGGATCCTTTCCATTTCATGTGCGCGACGAGGACCCGTCATCGGCCGGTGATATGCGTGGCGTACTACAGCCCCGCGATCTGGTCGCCCTCAGTACGCCGCAACGCATCTGGATAGGCGACCTTATGATCACTGCTTCGCTTGCCCGAGAAACTCGTTGGTAGGTGGGGCCACGGATCGGAAGGCCTGATCAGTCGTCAAGGTCCACGCTTCGACGGCGTTCGCGTAGGCATACTCAAGTTGGAGATCTCGCGCGGGGTGTTAAAGCTCTGCGGTCGAGAGGTCGAGCCGGCTGAGTGCCCTCCAGCCAGCCGGTCACGGTCGACTCTTCTTCGACACGCAATCGGCGACGGCTCCCAACACGGCCAGCTGCCCCGCTACTACTCACAAATCGAATGTGCTGGCTTTAACCTCCGCGATAAATGCCGCCCATTCGGAATCAGCAATTACCACCACCGCACCACCGCGGTCCTTGCTGTCCCGGACAGCGACGATGCCCGGCGCTTCGGGCACCACACAAGCTACTTCGACGCAGTTGCCAGAATCGCCGCTGCGAGGGCTCGTGTGCCAGTTCGCACCGGTCAGGTCAAGCATCAACGGTCTCCTCAATCATCTGACTCATTAGGTGACGCGACGATTCCTCATCCCATGCACGAGCTTCGAGCGCTATCCAAGCACTTACGTACTCGTCCACTACAGTGGGCTTGTCGAGGTAGAGGGCCCCGGTTAACGACTCCAGGTAGATCGTGGCAGGATCGGCCGGTCGACCGCCATCCATCGCGAAGTCTAGAATGACGAATTCACCGGCAACGAGCGTCCGGTGCGGACCGGTCGAGGCCGGAATCACGCGAATAATGATGTTGGAAGACTCGCTCGCCGTCAGCAGCCGCTGGATTTGGACGTTCGAAGCGCCATTCGGTAGCGGCCGACGCAGAGCGCTTTCTTCGACAATCACGCTGAGCTTCGGCGCTTTCGGCACTCGCCTGCGGAGGAGCTTCTGGCGTTCGAGACGCAGGTTGACGATCTGCTCGGTCACAGCAGCCGGTCTTCCCGGCTTCTGACCGACGATCTCCGCTGCGTATTCGCGAGTCTGCAGCAGGCCCGGGACGAGCAAAGGGCAGTACATGCGGAGACGGCTTGCGGCGCGTTCGAGGTCGACGTACAGCTCGAACCATTCCGGTATGACGTCGCCGTAGGCATGGTAGTAGCCCTTCTCCTTCGCCTCGGACAGCAATGCCAGAAGCGCTTCGAGGGTGTCGCGGTTCGTTACATGGGTGACGCCGTACACCGCGCACAGGCTGACCAGCTCGTGTCCCTTCAGGACGGTGTGGCCGGCCTCGACCTTGTACAGCTTATTGCGGCCCCATTCCATGGCCGCAGCCGCACCGGCGACCGTGTTCGCCGACTCCTCGCGGAGCTGGCGCAGGAAGGCCCCGAGCCGGCGGGCCGGGAACGTCGTCCCACCCTTCGTTGCGCTGCCTACCACGTGCACCTCCTTCTCCAGGATGGCGCTCGATCTGTCTCTGACGAGACACTCGCGCTGCCCCAAACGGAACAAGTGCAGCCCCGTTTGGAGAATCTCCATTCAGGTTGTTGCTCCGGCTGCTGATGGTAGGCCAAGCTTCGCTCAGCGGTGTTCCCGTCCTGGACCGCAAGCGTGGCGGCACCGAATCTCAAGTTGGTCAAAGCCTTGACCGTGATTGCAAAGTGACGGGACAAATCATGACAACCACGGCACGTGTGGCAGCCGCAGTCATCTTTGACGCTGCGCAACCGGTCATCGATTGCAACCGCTGTGCCGTCGATTGCTTCGGAAGTCGTGTGGCTGCGGACGTCCGTGGCCTTGTTGGTCATCCAGACGCCGTGCCGAAGCGACCTTTACCCGGTCTCGGCGACTGCCTCGCCGTACCCCTACCCCGACGACCGCAGCCAAGCATGTCGACCGGCCGCCGGTCGACTCGTTCGGCGACGGCCGGGCTTCGACCGCTGGCCGGGCGAACCCGCCCGAACCGGCCTTGACATGGAGAACCATCAAATGACGACCAGCAACATGACCGCGAGGATCCACTGCCTGCCCGACGCGCCGCAGGCAGACGCCGACCTGTACCTGTCCCGTACCAGCGCGTACCTCGGCCAGGACGACGGGGATCCGCTCCTGGTCCTCGTCGATGCTGACACCACGGTGTGCCTCGAGGCCGGGGCGGCCAGTCCAGTCGAGGTCATCGCCGCAGCGGAACAGATCGCGGACACCGCGCTGCGTTTCGCTGAGCTCGTCCGCGATGCGTGCCAGACCGCCTCGCATCTTCGCCTGGTGGGTGCTGCCGGTCCCGCGTGTATGGTGCCCTTCGACGAGCGAGCGGGCTGCGGCGTCAACGTCGCGCTCGCCGGCAGGCGGACGAGCAGTCTCGTCGGGCTGTCATTTGTGACGCTCCGGCGGGCGTGTACGACCCACGACCTGACCCTCGCACAGGCCACCAGGCTTCGCGACGAACTCGACGCCGTCCTGCGCCGGGCTCGGCTGACAACAGCTGACACCGGCCTCACGGATGTCTCGACCGTACCCAACAGCGGCTGACGGGTTTGGGTTGGCGAGCCGACCCTACCCCAACAGCGGCCAACGGCGACCAACAGCGGCCGGTTCGCCGGCTGTCACGCTGCCGATGTCCGATGACAGCGCCTCACAGCTGGTGGAATCAGCCCAACAGCGGCCTGACAGGGCGACCACTGCGGAGGCCCTCAGGCATCTCCGCAGTGGTCGTCTTCATCAGCGGTCGTCGAGCGGGCCGAAGACCAACAGTTCGCCCCACGGCGACGGCTCGGGCTGTTCGACACGCGGCGGCAGGTACTGGAAGGTGTCCGGGTCACCGGGGGTGCGGACAGCGGCGAGGTGTTGCAGGTAGGCCAGACCGGCCGCGTCGGCGGCAATCAGCAGCTCGTGCCGGTGTTGGGCCGTGAGCTCGGCCGCCGGTGCATCGCCGTTATCGGCCGCCGGGACTGGGTTGATCACGACAATGACGGCGTCGTGGCCGGTGGCGAGGTACCGGCAGGCCTGGAACAGGTCGGCGACGGCGGCGCTGTCCGGGCTGGGGTGGCGGGGCCAGCGGACGGCGATGAGGCTGACCTGGTCGGTGATGGCGTCGAGGGTGGCGATGTCGGCGCCGGTGGTGATGGCGCAGTAGCCGCGGCCGGTGGCGATGGCCGCCCGTTGCAGGGTCGGGTCGTCGTCGAAGTCGACGATGGTGTCGCCGCGGGTGGTGTACACCTGCAGCAGTCGCCTGGTGAGGCGGTCGATGAAGCCGTCGTCGGCGTCGGCCGAGTACGGGTGCTCGTCAAGGCGCCAGACGGCGCTGCCGTAGGCGGGGTCGGGCGATGCAGCGTCGTCTGACGGCTGCGTGGTGGCAGGTCGGGTCATCGGATGGTGGCTCCCCGCGCCGGGAATCGTGTTCGCGTCTTCAAAGGGCGCCGGCGGCGGGCCTGGTCCGGTCGCCGACCGGAGCGTCGGACCCAACGGGACCCAACACGCCGCAGCTGTTTGGTCGTCGTGGCCGGTTGATCAGCCTCTGTTCTGTGGTGTTCGGCGCTTGTTCGGTCGCGTCACGGTCCTGTTGGGCTGGTGTCGTGCGTGTTGGGCCAGCTGTTGGGCGGCAGCGTGGAACTGTTGGGCTCGGCCGCGGGCTGTTGGGTGGCAACGCTTGACCGGTTGGGTCGCTGTTGGCCAGGTCGCGGGCGCTGTTGGGTGCCGGCGGGCGGCGGTTGGGTCACGCGTTGGCGTTGTTGGGCTGGGTGTCGGGCGGGTGTGTCCGGATGTGGGCCGGCGCATCGTCCGGCCGGGACGGTGCCGTGGCTTGCGGGAGTGCGGACATGGCCGAGTTCACCGAAGGCCGGGCTAGGCGGCGAGCGCGGCCGTGGCCGGCGTCGCCGCTGGATGCGGCAGAGCGTGCCTACGAGCTGCTGCTGCAGCCACCGACCCGGTTGGGATTCGACGGGTGTGGCGTTGCCGGTCTGCCGCAGCGGCTGCTGTCGCTGCGGGAGCTGCGTGCGCTGTTGCTGCATCGGCAGACTGGTCCGGCGGTGCGGGACACGGTGTGGGCGGACCTCGTCGGCCGGGCCCGGTTGGACGGCCCGGCGTGGGTGATCGCGGCGGTCGGGCTGGCGATGCCGGGGCTGCGCAGCAGTGCCGGACGGCTGGCGGCGGGCTGGCGCGGCGACACCGCGGATCTCGACGCGGAGCTGCTGACCGGGTTCGTGGCCCGGCTGAGCACCATCGATGTGGACGGGCCGCGGATCTGCGGGCGGCTGCTCGACGCTGCGGTGCGGGCGGGCCGGCGGTTCCGGGATCGTGAGCAAGGCCTGGACGTGCTGCCGCTGCAGGCCGTCGGGCCGGTGTTGCCGGCGCGGCCGTTCGACCATCCGGATCTGGTGCTGGTGCGGGCGGTGGCGGCTGGGGTGATCGACGCCGATGAGGCCCGCATCGTCGGGGCGACGCGGTTGGGTGAAGCGACCGTCGCGCAGTGCGCGGACATGCTCGGGATCAGTGTGGCGCTCGCGTATGCGTGGCGGCGGCAGGCGGAGCGGCGCCTCGCGGATGCGATCGCCGCCGGTGAGCTGGCGTTCGTGGCGTTGCGGCCGCGGCGTCGGGCCGCGGCGCCGGGCTGACCGCACGGCGCCGTTGGGTGCCTGTTGGCCGCTGTTGGGTTCGGGCGCGGCGCGGTTGGCGGGAGGGTGGGGCGGTTGGTGGGCACGGCATCGTTCCGGTGCCGGCGTCCCGGGGACCGGGCCGTGGCCGGCGTCATGGGGATCGTGTTCGCCACCGTTCGCCCACGGCTGGAGGGAGTGCCGCTCCGACGGCCCGGCCCGGTTCCCGGTGACGCACCCGGTTCCCGAGCACAGGCCCGCCGTCGCGGGCCGGGAGGTACCCGTCATGTCTCGCACCACCCGATCCCGGGCCGCAGCCCGGGCTGTGGCCACGGCGGCCTTCGTGGCCGCGACGCTGGTGGTTCTGGCCGACCCGGTGTGGGCGGCACCACCACCGGCGGATACCGATCCGACGGCTCAGATCAACGCGATCATCGGCAATATCACGCGGTGGGTGACCGGGATGTTGTTCGGCGTTGCCACACTGTTCCTGACGATCAGCGGCGCGCGCCGGCTGACGGCCGGCGGTGACCCGACCCAGATCGAACGGGCCGGCCGCGAGTTCAAGAACGCGCTGATCGGCTACGCCCTCGCATTGCTGGCGCCGGTGGCACTCGGCATCGTCCGCAGCTGGCTCGGCGCCTGACATGGGCGACTGGAGCCCATCGTCGCTCTTCGCGCAGCTGATCAACCTGATCGCCGAGGGCGTCCTCGCCGCGCTGAACGCGCTGTGGGACCTGCTCGCGTCAACGGTGTTCACGAACCCGGACGTGACCGGGCTGCCGCAGGTCGAAGGGTTCGCCGGCCGGTCACTGCTGATCGTCAACGCCGTCTACGTGCTGGCGTTTCTGTGGGCGGCATTGCTGATCATGGGCCGCGGCCAGCTGGCCTCGCCGGTCGAGGCGGGCGAGCTGGTGCCGCGGCTGGTGCTGGGATTGCTCGGCGCGAACTTTGCGCTGCCCCTGTGCTCCTGGCTGATCACGTCATCAAACACCGCCACCGGTGCGTTGACCGGGCAGCCGATCGCGTCGCCGGAGTCACTGCAGCTACTGCGGGCCACGGTCGTGGCTGCGGTCCCGACGCAGAACCAGGGTGCGCCCGCGGCACTGCTGATGCTGCTGCTGGCGCTGCTCATCGCCGTGCTGGTGGGCACGCTCGTGGTGCAGTACATCACCCGGATCGGGCTGCTGGTGGTGCTGGCCGGGGTGGCGCCGCTGGCCCTGGCGATGCACGGCACACCGCAGACCGAGGCCGTCGCGAAGCTGTGGTGGCGCACCCTCGGCGGCGTTCTGGCAACGGTCATGCTGCAGGCGGTCGCCCTGCACACCGCGCTGACGGTGTTTCTGAATCCGGACACGAACTATGCCGTGCTGGGCCTGCCGGGTGAGTTCGACGCGACGATGAACCTCCTCGTCGTGCTGTGCCTGTTCTGGGGCATCATCCGCATCCCTCGCCTGCTGAGCCACTTCGTCACCCAGCCCCGGCCGGGCCGGGCGGTGACCGTCCTGCGGGTCCTGCTCGTGCAACAGCTGACCCGCACGGTGCGCCGGAGCCTGGGCCTCAGCGGCGGCCGCCGGGATGCTCATCGCTCCGCCGCCGGCACACCCGGACGGCGCCCGGCCCCCGCCGCACCCCGATCCCTTCCCGCGCCCCGCACCGCTCGCCCGCGGATGCGCGCGCCGTCGCTGCCTGCCCGCGGCCGCTGAACCCTCCCCCGTCTCGTCTCGCCGTACCTGGGTCCTCGGGCCCGGAAGGAGCCTGTCGTGCACACCGAACCCGACACCACCCCGGCCGCCCGCATTCCGGCCGACGTCGACACCCCCGACAAGATCGTCTATGGGCTGACCGCGCGGCAGCTGGCTGTCCTCGCCGTCGCCGCGGTCACCGATGTCCTGCTCTACCACGCGCTCGCCCGGCACCTACCGGCGCCGCTGCTGATCGCCGTCCTGATCCCGGCGACCGGTGCCGGAGTCGCCGTTGCCTTCGGTGCCCGCGACGGCCTCCCGCTGGAGCGGTGGCTGGGTGCGGCGCTGCGCTGGTGGCAGCAGCCACGGCGGCTGGTGCCGCGCCTGTCCGCAGCGCTGCCGCCGTGGGCGCCCCGGCCGGCCACGCCGGCCCCGGCGGTGGCGGCGCTGCGGCTGCCCGCGACCGCGATCACCGCGGCCGGGGTGATCGAGGCCGGCGAGCACACCGTGGCGCTGGTCGCCGCGACAACCGTGAACATCGGCCTGCGCACCGGCGATGAGCAGGAGGCGCTGCTGGCCGGGTTCGGCCGGTGGCTCAACGGCCTCACCGGCCCGGTGCAGCTCGTCGTCGCCGCGCAGCGGGTCGACCTGGACAGCCACGCCCAGCGGGTCGCCGCCGCGGTCGATGTCCTACCGCACCCGGCGCTGGCCGCGGCCGCCGCCGACTACGCGGCGTTCCTGGGCCGGCTGGCCGCGGAACGGGACCTTCTCGCCCGGCGGGTGACCGTCGCCGTGACCGGACCGGCCGGACCGGGCCGGGAGCGGGAGGTCCTGCGCCGCGCCGAGCACACCGCCACCGCCCTGGCCGCGCTGGGGGCGGAGACGGCGGTGCTGGACGGGCCGCGGGCCCTGGCGCTGCTGGCCACCGCCACCGACCCGTACACACCGGCGGACACGACCTGGCCCCGGTCCCGGCCCGACCTCCCGGTCACGGCCACCGGTACGACAGCGACCGGGCCCGCCGATGCCGAGACCCTCGCCACCACGGTCGGCCCGGCGGCGGTGCATGACCTGCCCGGGCAGCTGCAGCTCGGCGACGGCTACGCCGCCACCCTGGTCGTGACCGGCTACCCGGCACAGGTCGGCGCGGCCTGGCTGGACCCGCTGCTGGCCTGGCCGGGCCGCCTCGACGTGGTCCTGTACGTGGAGCCGCTGACCGCGCAGCAGGCCACGACCCGGCTGCGCCGGCAACGGGCCCGTCTCGAGTCGAACCGGCGCACCGACGCCGGGCAGGGCCGGCTCGTCGACCCCGCCACCGACGCGGCCGCCGACGACGCCGCGGAACTCGCCGATCGGGTGGCCCGCGGCGAGTCGCGGCTGTTCCGGGTCGGGCTGTACCTGTGCGTGCACGCCGCGACCCGCGACGAGCTCGCCGACGCTGTCGCCCAGATCCGCACGACGGCGGCGTCGCTGCTGCTGGACACCCAACCGGCGACGTGGCGACAGCTGACCGGCTGGCTGTCGACGCTGCCGCTGGGCTTCGACGGGCTGCGGATGCGCCGGGTCATGGACACCGACGCGGTCGCGGCCGCATTCCCCCTCGCCGGCCCCGACCTGCCGGTACCGCTGCCGGGCACCGCGACGTCGGCCGGTGGGGTCCTCTACGGGCTCAACCGCGACTCGGCCGGGGTGCTCTGGTGGGACGTGTGGGCCCAGCACAACGCCAACAGCGTGATCCTGGCCCGCTCCGGAGCCGGCAAGTCGTACTTCGTGAAACTCGGGCTGCTGCGGGCCCTCGCCGACGGTGTGCACTGCGCGGTCATCGACCCTGACAACGAGTACCTGCGCCTGGCCGAGGCGACCGGCGGAGCCACGGTGACCCTCGGCGCGGCCGGGGTCAGGGTCAACCCCCTGGACATCCCGGCCGGTGACCGCCGCCCGCAGGCCCGCACCGACCGGGCGCTGTTCCTGCACACCCTGATCGCGGTGCTGCTCGGCGAGGCGCTGCCACCGGCCGAACGGGCCGCGCTGGACCGGGCGATCCTGGACGCCTACGACACCGCCGGGATCACCGCCGACCCGCACACCTGGGACCGGCCGGCGCCACTGCTGCGGGACGTGGCCACGGCCTTGGACCGGCAGCGCCACAGCGCCGGCACGAGCCTCGCCGCCCGGCTCGTGCCGTGGACGTCCGGGTCGTTCCGTGCCCTGTTCGACGGGCCGACCACCACCGCGCCGACCGGGCACCTGGTCGTGTTCTCCACCCGGCTGCTCGCCGAGGAACTGCGCCCGGCCGGGATGCTCCTCGCCCTCGACGCGATCTGGCGCTGCGTCGACGGCGCGGGCCGCTCCGCCGTAGCGTCCGGCCCTGGCGGGCCGCCGCGGCGGCAGGTGATCGTCGACGAGGCCTGGACGCTGCTGCAGGACGCGGCCGGGGCCCGGTTCCTGGCCCGCCTCGCCAAGAGCGCCCGCAAACGCCGCGCCGGGCTGACCGTCGTCACCCAGGACGTCGGGGACCTGCTCGGCTCGGCGCTGGGCCAGGTGGTCGTCGCCAACGCGGCCACCCAGATCCTGCTGCGGCAGGCGCCGCAGGCGATCGACGCGGTCGCCGAGGCGTTCGGGTTGACCGGCGGTGAGGCCCGGCTGCTGCTCACCGCCCGCCGCGGCGAAGGGCTACTGCTGTGCGGGGCGCAGCGGGCCGGGTTCACCGCGGTCGCCTCCCCGGCCGAGCACCGGCTGTGCATCGGCGACCTCGACCCGGCCGAGCAGGCGTGATGCCGCCGCTGACGGATCTGCTCACCCACGTCGTCGTCGGAGTCGCCGCCTGGTGCCACGCCCATCCCACGCCGGTCGTGGCCATCGCTGTGGCAGCCGCGACGGTGCTGCAGGGTGGACGACTGCTGCTGGCCGGGCGGCAGCAGCACCGCCGGCACCGCGGGGCGCGGCTGCTCACGATCAGCCCGCCGCCGCAGGCCGACCCGGCCGGCACCGACGTGTTCTGGGCCACCGCCGCCGCGGCGCTGCGGACCCGGGGCTGGCGGCGGATCTGGCCCGGCCGCGGGCACCTGGCTGTGGAGTACCGGTGGGTCGAGCGGACCCTGACGATCGCCGTATGGGTGCCCGGCACCGTCCCGGCCGGCCCGATCCGTGCCGCGATCCACGGCGCCTGGCCGGGCGCGGTCGTCGCCGAGACCGAGCCGGCACCGCCGCTGCCCCTCGACGCCACCACCGCAGCCGGTGGGGTCCTCGCCCCGGTCCTGCCGGCGTGGTACCCGCTGCGCACCGAGCACAACGACGACCCGCTGCGGACCCTGATCGCCGCCGCGGCCGGGCTGCGTCCCGGTGACAGCGCCTGCGTGCAGATCCTGGCCCGCCCGGCCACGCTCGCCCAGCTGCGCCGGCTGCGGTCCGGCGCCACAGCGCTGCGCACCGGCACACCCGCCGGGGACGTCCTCGACCCGCTGCACTGGCTGCACGCCGCCGCCGACCTGCTGCAGCCGGCGACCCAGCGAACCCGGCCGACCGGGCGCGACGCGCAGCGAGACCGCGACGCCCGGGCCGCCGCCGACAAGGTCAGCGGCCCCCAGTGGCAGGTCACCGTCCGCTACGGCGCCGCCCACACCGACCCCCGCGGTGGTGAGCCCGCCGCGCAGCGGCCCCGCATCCAGGCCGTCGCCCACGACCTCGCCGTCGCCTTCGGCGTCTACACCGGCCGCAACCAGCTGCGGCACCGCCCGTCCCGCCACGCGATCGCCCTGCTCGCCGGACGCTCCCCCGGTCCGGGCTGGCTGCTGGGCGCGGCCGAACTCGCCGCGCTGAGCGGGCTGCCCCGCGACCTGGCCGTGCCCGGCCTGGACCGGGCGCAGGCCCGGCCGATGCCGGCCCCGCCGATGATCGCCACCGGCGGGCGCGGCACGAAAGCTCTCGGCACCGCCGCCGTCGGCGGCCGGCCCGTCGCGCTCGCCGTCGCCGATGCCCGCCAGCACCTGCACGTGCTCGGCTCCACCGGCTCCGGCAAAAGCACCCTGCTGGTGAACCTGGCCCTGGCCGACATCAACGCCGGCCGTGGCACCATCGTCATCGACCCCCGCGGCGACCTCGTCATCGACCTGCTCGAGCGGATCCCGGCCCGGCACGCCGACCGGCTCGTCCTCATCGACCCCGACCAGCCTGCCGGCACGACCCTGAACCCGCTCAGTGGCGACGACCACGACCTGACCGTCGACAACATCGTGTCGATCTTCAGCCGGATCTTCGCCAAACACTGGGGGCCACGCATCGACGACACCCTGCGGGTGGCGTGCCTGACCCTGCTGCGCCGGCCCAACGCCACCCTCGCGCTGATCCCGCAACTGCTCAACGACCGCCGGTTCCGCCAGCCGTACACCACCGAACTCGACGACCCCGAAGGGCTGCGCGGCTTCTGGGAATGGTTCGAGTCCACGCCACCACCGCTGCGGGCGCAGATCACCGGCCCGGTCCTGGCCCGGCTGCGGGCGTTCCTGCTGCGCGACTTCGTCCGCCGCACCTTCGGCTCGCCACACTCCAGCGTCGACATGCGCGCCGTCCTCGACGGCGGCATCCTCCTCGCGCGGCTGCCCAAAGGCCAGCTCGGCGAGGAAACCACCCGGCTGATGGGCTCGTTCATTCTCGCCTCGGCCTGGCAGGCGGCGACCGGGCGCATCCGGGTGGCCGAGCAGCGCCGCCGCGACGCCGTCGTCTACATCGACGAGGCGCACAACTTCCTCAACCTGCCCGGCAGCGTCGCCGACATGCTCGCCGAGGCCCGCGGCTACCACTTCGGCCTCGTCCTGGCCCACCAGAACCTGGCCCAGATGCCGCGCGAAACACAGCAGGCGCTGTCCGCGAACGCCCGCAACAAGATCTTCTTCTCGTGCGCGCCCGAGGACGCCCAGCAACTGGCCAGACACACCCTGCCGGAGCTCACCGACTACGACGTGTCGCACCTGGGCGCCTACACCGCCGCCTGCCGGCTCATCGTCGCCGGCCGGGAAACCCCCGCGTTCACCCTGCACACCAATCCGCCCGCACCGACCCTCGGCAAACCCGGGCCGCTGCGCCGCGCCGCGGCCGCGGCGATGGCCGCCCGGGTCCGCCGCTTCGCCGCCGACGCCGACGAGCCGCCGCAGGGCGGCCCCGGGCCGGCCCTGGGGGCGGCCCCAGACCCGGCCCCGCAAGGCCCCGCCGGGCCGCCCCCGGGCCGCCCCTCCCCCGGCGGACACGCAGGTGGGAGCCACCGTGCCTGAACCCAACACAACCCGACAGCTCTCTTCCGGAGAGCCATCCCCGCCGGGGAGAACCACCGGCGGATCGCCGCGTGACGCGGCCCGCCCAGCAATCGCCGCGCTCATCGCCGTCGCCAACCGGCTCCGACCCCGCGACTACACCATCGCCACCCTCCTCGACGCGCACACCGCACTCACCACCGACCAGCTGACCGCGATCCTGTTCACGAACCGGGTCACCTGCCGGCACCGGCTGCGGGAACTGCACCTGCTGCGGTTCATCGACCAGTTCCCGCATGTGCGCCCCGGCGGTGTCACGACCGCGTGCTGGGTGCCCGGCGTCCTCTCGGCCCGCTACACCGCCCTGATCCGCGACGAGTCACCGCCGACGGCGCGGATGCTGCAGCTGCGCCAGGACCGGGTCATGGTCAGCCCGATCCTGCCGCACCTGCTCGAGGTCAACGACGTCTTCGTCGGCCTCCTCGCGCACGCCCGGCGGGCCGGAACCGGGCGGCTGCTGCGCTGGTGGTCGGAGCGGGCCACCGCCGCCGCCTACGGCCGTCGCATCCACCCCGACGGCCACGGTGTGTGGGCCGACGGCGGCGGCAGCGCCGGGTTCTTCCTGGAACTGGACCGCGGCACCGAGACGATCGGCCGGCTCGTCACCAAGCTCGCCGCATACCGGCGACTGCGCCTCGACGGCGGGCCCGGCTACCCGGTCGTGTTCGTCCTGCCCAGCCCCGCCCGGGAACGGCATCTGCAGCAGCGCCTCGCCGACACCGCCGACCTGCACGAACCCCTCGTCGTGGCGACAACGGTGCCGGCGGTGGTCGCCGCCGCCGGGCAGGGTGTGGCCGGGCCGGTGTGGTGGCGGGCCGGACAGCGCGCGTCCCGGGTCGGGCTGACGCGACTGCCGGATGGACACGGCGAACCCGGTCCGCTCAACCCGGGCGCGCCACCGCCGACCGACGACCCGCTGTACCCGCTGACCCTCGGCTGAGCCGCCGGCTGTTGGGTGCGGGCTGCCCAACAGCGGCCGCAGCCCGGCGCTGCTGTTGGGTGCAGCGGCTACGGTCACGACTCCACAGCACAGCACCACCCAGGGTTGCTTCGCCCGCGAACCCGGGCTTGCCGGCACCCACCCGCCAGCACCGCTGGCCGGTCGGTCCGGCTCCCCTCGCCGACGCCCCAACCCGCCCGCACCACATCGGCCATGGCCGCGCCACCACGCGCTGCATGCGCCCGGCGCACCCGCGCCCACTCCCCCACGGCCGGTTCTCCGGCTGCCCGTGTGCTGCAGCACACCCAACCCCTGTTGGAGGTCCATCATGTCAACCGCGGACACCCGTCTGGTTGTCGTCTGCCTGCCCGACGGCGGCACCCCCGGCACGCTCGTCGCCGATGCCGTCAACCGGTGCCTGCCCGTATCCGGTCGCGGCTGCCCCGCCGACATCAGCCTGGCCGGCCATTTCGCCTACCGCACCCGGCGGGTCAGCAAGCTCGTCGAACCGTGGCAGTACCGCGCGAGCGGCGGCCCGGTGCGGCTGCTGGACCTGTCCGCGATGCGGGCCGACTGGCACGCGCAGGCCTGGCAGCGGTGGCAGCTGTGGTCCCACGTCGTGGCCCACCTGCCGATTGCCCGGCCGTTCTGGGTGTTCGCCCGCAAGCACCAGGACAACCCGCGCCGCTACCCGATCACCAGGGCGCAGCAGGACTATCTGGCCCAGCCCCGCATCATCGCGATGCGGATGCACAACGCCTTGGCCACCGCCGGGCAGCTGCTGCTGCCGACGAACGAGCTCGAGGCATTTCAGGCCGGTCCGGAACAGTACTGCGGTCTCGGCTGGCTGCAGGCGGTACCCGGCTCGGCGTTCATCGACCCGGACGGCGGCTACCACACAGCCGCGTCGGGCCGGCTCGCCGACCACGTCGCCTACCTGGCAGCAGCCAACCACCACATCGACCGTCTCGGCCGCACCGCCGCCCTGGTGGCACTCGCGGTCAGCTGACCCGGTCTACCGCAGCGGCCCGTACCGGTGTTCCGGTGCGGGCCGCTGCCATGTCCGCCGACGGATCCGCACCCCCACAGAAGGAGCCCAGCCGATGCCGACCCCGCCCACACCCGCCCGTCCGACACCACGCCGGCGGACTTCGACGCTCGCCGTGCTCACCGCCGTCCTCACCGGCTGGATGGTTGACCGCAGCCGTGCCGCGGCCCGCATCCGCGACCTGACCCGCCAGCTGGCCGAGGCCAACACCGACCCGGTCACGGGCCTGCCGGTGCGGCGCCTGGCCGAGCAGTGGCTCGCCACCGTCCGCAGCCCGCACACCGTCGCCCTGCTCGACGTCGACGGCATGCACCGCCTCAACGCCGAGCACGGCCATCTCGGCGGTGACATCTTTCTGCGGGTTGTCGCCCACGAACTGCAACGCCTGGCCGAACCCGGCGACCTCGTGGCCCGCATCGGCGGCGACGAGTTCCTGCTGCTGACCTCCTGCCCTGCCGAGATCGTTGCCGTGCGGCTGCAGCGCCTGCCGCACACCCCGATCCCCGTCAACGGCATCGTCGTGCCGCTGCGCTGCAGCGTCGGGGTGTACGAAGGCCGCAGCGACCTGCACACCGCGCTGGGCTGCGCCGACGCAGCCATGTACACGGCGAAACGGTGCGGCGGCGGCATCGCCGTCTACGACCGGGCCCGCGACGGTGACCCGCCGCCGGCCGGACACCGCTCGCCCGTGCGGCGCCGCGACACCCCATGAATCCAGCAGCCATCCAGCTGCCACCCATCCACCTGCGAAGGAGTACATCCGTGTCAATGTCCGACCCCCGCCTTGCCGTCCGCAATCTTCACGACCTTGTCGTGCTGCTGCCCTACCTTGCCGGCTTCCATCCCAGCGACAGCCTGCTCTACGTTCTGATCCGTGACCGACGCCTCGTGGGACTGGTCCGCACGAACCTCACAACCGACGACGTCGCCGCACGCGACGCCGGCATCGCGGCCGTCCGCGAGGCGTCCGCACTGCAGCAGATCCCGGAGGTTGTCCTCGTCGGCTACGGCGACGAAGCGCCGGTCGCAGCAGCAGTAGCGGCCGCGACCGAGGCGCTGCAGACCGACAGCGTCGACATCATGGCCCAGGTCCGTGTCGCTGACGGCCGGGGGTATCTCCTCGACGGCGACGGCCGCCCGGTCAGCGACTTCCCACTCCAGCCGGACCACGCCCCGGCGGTCGCTGGGGCCGTTGCGCAGGGGCTGGTCGCATACTCCAGCCGCGACGCCGTCGCGGCGCGGGTCGCCGCGGTCACCGGCACCCAACGCGCCGCCATGGACACGGCCGACCAGGCCGCCCGCTCGCGGCTGCTGGATCTGTACCGCGAGGTCCTCGGCTCCGAGCCGGCACAGCCGGTCAGTGCCCTGGCGCCGATCCTGCGTGAGCGCGGCACGGCAGCCGTCCACGACGCCCGGCAGCGGGCCGGCGACGGGCAGGTGCTCGCCGACGCCGACGTGGCCTGGCTGGTGCTGCTGCTGCGGCAGGCCGACGTCCGCGACGACACGCTGCGCGGCTGTGACGGCAGCCCTGCCGAGGTGGCGCTGTGGACCGACATCACCCGCCGCGCCGACCCGTCAGCGGCCCTCGCCCCAGCCTGCCTGGTCGCGGTCAACGCCTACCTGGCCGGCGACGACATGCTGGTCAACACCGCGATCGAACGGGCTCTGCGCATCGACCCGCAACACCGCCTCGCCCAGCTGCTGTTCGACATCCAGCGCCGCGGTATCGACCGGGATGTCGTACGCCAGCTCTTCGCCAGGATGTGAGCGCCGTGGCACACACCGACCGACCGCCGGCGGTGCCGGGCCGGTGAGCAACCGATACGAGTGGTACCTCGGGTCGCCGCCGGCCTGGCTTTGCGGCCCGGACGACGGTCTCTGGGACGAGGCCGAGGACGGCAACGACGAGCGGCATTGGGCGTTGGTCATCGGCGATCCCGGATCGGCCGCGCTGGTCATCTACGGCGATCCGGCGGACCTGCGCGCGGCCGTCGCGCAGCTTGCCGCTGCGGTCGGCGCGTTGCCCGCAGCAGACCAGGTCATCGACGGTGATCCGGTCCCGCGCACACCGGAACCGCCGGGCGGCAGAACATGACCAGCCAGTGGGCCGATGCGGCGCACCGCAACGCAGCGCCGAACGTGCCACCGGCTGCCGCTGCACGGCTGCCTGGCAGGTCAGCGACCGGCGGCACATCGCCCGCCGCCGGCATGGCCCGATAACCGCAACGGCAAGCACCGCCTCTGCAGCCGCACTGCCCCATTGGCGGGGCAGCGGCCTCACCTCGTGCCTACGGGCCGGCTGGGGCCGCGCGGGTCCCAGCCGGTCCGCCGCCACGAGGCGGGGACAGGAGGCCATCATCATGGCCACGCACCATCACCGCTGGCGCGGCCGTCGCGCCGGCGTCGAGCCGACCCCCGGCATCATGACCGTCACACCGCCGCCCGCAGCCGGCCGGCTGCGGTTGGACGACGACAACGACCTCGTCACCGCCGTGCCGTACCTCGTCGGTTTCCACCCCGAGGACAGCCTGGTCTGCGTCTGTCTGCGCGGCGACCGGCTCGGCCCGGTCCTGCACATCACGTCCCGGCTCGATGCGCCCGCCCGGGCCGTCGCCGCGGGCGCCGACGCATGCCGCGCCGCGGAGGTCACCGCGGTGTACCTCATCGGCTACGGCCGCGCCGACCACGTCGACGCGGTGAGTGTGCCGCTCGCCGCGCGGCTGGCCGCCGAGCACGTGATCGTGCTGCGGATGCTGCGGGTCCAGGACGGCCGCGGCCATGTCCTCGGCGGCAACGGGCACCAGTGCGGCCTGTTCGCGGTCGAGCCGGGTCGCAGTACGGTCGCCGGGCATCCGCTGCTGCGCGGGCGGGTCGTGTACGCCAGCCTGGCCGAGGTCGAAGCGACCGCCGCTGCGGTCACCGGCGACGCCCGTGACGCCATGCACACCGCGGCCCGGGCCGCCCGGGTCCGGCTCGACGAGCTGCGGCGCGGCACTGCACTCGCCGGCGCGCCCGACCGGGGCCGGCAGCGGTTCGAGGTGCTGCGCCTCGCTGAAGGGATCAGGGCCGTGGGCCGGGCCCGGGCCGTGACCGGCCGGCTGTCGACCGCGGCGGTGGCGTGGCTGGTGCTCATGCTGACGGATCGCGACGTGCACTTCGACGCTGCGGCCGGCTGTGACGGCAGCCCCGGCGAGATCGAGCTGTGGGCCGATGTGACCCGCCGGGCCGCCCCGCGCCTCGTCGCCGGACCGGCGGCGCTGCTGGCCCTGAACGCCTACCTCGGGTCGCAGGACGCCCTCGCCGTTGTCGCGCTGGCCCGGGCGTTGGCCGCCGACCCCGGCAACGAGCTGGCCCGGATCGTCGCCGAGGCGCAACGGCGCGGCGTCGACCGCGCCGGCCTGCGGGCCGCGTTCACCCGGACGCAGCCCCTGCGATAGCGCACCCGGCCGCCGCGGCCGGATCAGCCTGACCGTCCCGATACCCGGGGCGGCGGCCTCACCTCGTGCCTACGGGCAGGCTGGGGCCGCGCGGGTCCCAGCCTGTCCGCCGCCACGAGGCGGGGAACAGGAGGGCCACGCTGATGGCCACGCAACATTCACCGGCCGGGGACACGGCAACCCCGGCAACCGAACAGCCCGGCGGCGAGCACGCCGAGCTGCTGGTGAAGATCCAAGCCGACTTCGACGCCCGGCTCGCCGCGATGGCGGCCCAGCCGGCACGGTGGGTCGAGTTCATCGACCACGCCGCCACGCTCGGCGCCCGCTACAGCCTCGGCAACCAGATCCTGCTGCTGGTCCAGGCCGAGGAGCGCGGGATCACCCCGCGGCACTTCCTGCCGTTCGGCCGCCGTGACCACTCCACCGGCTGGCGCGCCCACGGGCGCTGGGTCCGGACCGGGCAGCGGGCGTTCAAGGTCTGGGCGCCGATCACCCGCCGACCCGGTGACGAGCAGGTCACGGCCTGGGAAGCGGCCGGGCGCACCGTCGCCCGGGATGCCGCCGGGCGCCCGGCGGTGCAGGTGGTCGGGTTCCGGCTGGTGAACGTCTTCGAGCTCAGCCAGACCGACGGTGAGCCGTTCGAGGTTCCGACCGTCGCGGTCCGCCGCCGCGTCCGATCGCACGGCAGCGCACCCGTGCGCCTGGACGGTGACGACCCGACCGGTGCCTTCGACGACCTGGTCCGGCTCATCACCGCCGCCGGGTACCGCTTCGAGCTGCGCCCGCCACGCTCCGGGTATCTCGGCGCTGCCGACGGGGTGACGGTGCGCCGCCCGGGTCTGCAGGTCGTGCAGGTCCGCGACGACGTCGAGGCGAGCCAGCGCACCAAGACGGCGATGCACGAGCTGGCACACATCCGCTGCGGACATCTCGACACCACGGCCGGGGCGCGGCTGCACCGCGGCCGGGGCGAGACCGAGGCGGAGAGCGTCGCGCACATCGTGCTGCGGGCCATGGGTCTGGACAGCGCCGAGTTCTCCGACGCGTACGTGTTCGACTGGGCCGGCGGCGACCTGGACCTGGTCAGATCCTGCGCCGACGCGGTTCTACGAATCGCCCGGCAGATCCTGGCCGACCTCACCCCGGCCGGGCTGGCCGGCGACACCGGCCCCGGCCTGGTCGCCGCGGCGGAACGGGTGACCGGGTGATGGACGTCCACTTCGAGGAGCGGTTCGCCCGGGCGGCGCTGGGCTGGCTGTGCGAACCCGGCGAGCAGCGCCTGCGTTACCTGTTGGCCCGGCACAGCCCGGTCGAGGTCCTTGACCTGCTGCGCCGCGACGGCGTGCCGTACACCGCCCGAACGGAGATCCGGCACCTGCCGGCCCGGCGCCGCTGGGACGAGGCGCTGCTCGCGCTCGAGGACGCCGAACGTGCCGGCGGCCGGATCCTCATCCCGGCGGACCCGGCGTGGCCGGGCGGGTTGCGTGACCTCGGCGACGGCGAGCCGGTGTGCCTGTGGGCCCGCGGCCCGATCGCGCAGTTCCAGCTGCACGCGTCGGTGACCGTCGTCGGGGCCCGGGCCTGCACCGGCTACGGCACCGCGGTGACGGCCCGCCTGGCGGACGGCCTGGCTGAGCAGTACCACACGGTGGTGTCGTCCGCAGCGTCCGGCATCGACGGCACCGCGCTGCGCGCGACGCTGACCGGGGGTGGCGCGGCCGTCGCGGTGCTGCCGTGTGGCCTCGATCAGCGCTATCCGGCCCCGAACCGGCCTCTGCTCGACCGGCTCGCCGGGGAAGGCCTGCTGTTGAGTGCCTGGCCACCCGGCGCCCGGCCGGGACCGCGCCGCAACGACGCGAACCGGGTGCTGCTGGCCGCGCTGACGGCCGGCACCGTCGTCATCGAGGCCCTGATCCGCAGCCACGCGCTGCGGGTCGTCGGTCACGCCGTAGCCCTGGGCCGGGCCGGTATGGCGGTGCCCGGGCCCGTCACCGCGGTGACGTCGGCCGGCTGCCACCGGCTGCTGCGCACCGATCCGCGGGTGCGCCTCGTCACCAGCGCCGAGCAGGTGGTCGCCGAACTCCGCGACACCGCGGACGGCGGTGAGGGCCGTGCCTGCAACACCTGACATTCCGGCACACCTGATCCGCCGGCCGCGCCAGGGCGGTCTGGTCGTGCCGTGGATCACGCCCGCGACCCCGGACGGAGTGGCGCTGTTCGGCACCGTCTCCGACGTCGCCCAGCACGACTGCCTGCTACGCAGCCTCTGCCAGATCTGCCGGCAGCCGCTGTCACGGCGGGCGGTGCTGTTCGCCCGGGCGTCGGACCTCGGCCACGCCTGCACCGCCGAACCGGCCCTCTGCCCGCCGTGCGCGGCCTACAGCCGCCACGCCTGCCCGATGCTCGCCGGGCGGCGCACCCAGTACCGGGCCACCGGCCACCCGGCGCTCGCCGCGATGCCGGAGGGTGCGGACGCGGCGCTGCGCCGGGCGGCACCCGCCGAGGCGTGGTTCCCGGTCTGGGTCGCCGACTACGACGTCGTGGAGCACCCGGCCCGGCCGGGCACGCTCGCCGCGTCGTGGCAGCGGATGCCGCCGCTGCGCATCCGGCCGCTGTAGCGGCAGCAGGCCTGCCGGCCGGCGCTGCACGCGTCGGCGTTCCACCCACCTGAGGCCACGGACCGACCCCGGCCTCAGCTGCCCAATCCCGGTTCAACCTTCCCGGAGCCCGCACCGGCCGTGCGCCGAAGCGCCCGGGGTTGACCCCGGGGCTTCGGCGTGCAAACCCGGTGCGGCGCCGCGGGACACCGTCATGGAAAGGATGCGGCGCCATGTTGGAGCCCTCCGCACAGATCACGGACGTCCTCAGCACCGTCAACACCCGCCTGGCCACCGGCCCCGGCCTGCAAGCACTGCGGCAGCGGGCCGCAGAGTTCCCCGACCCTCTCACCGCCAGCCTCACCGGCATCGCCCTGGACCCGGCCGCCCGCGACATCGCCGAGCAGCTCCTCGACCGCACCTGGTCCGACGAGCAGCGCCGGCAGGAGATCCTCGGCTTCAGCCCGACCGACCGCGAGGTCATCATCGGCAGCGGTATCCACGCCGCCGTCTACGCCGCGGTCCGGGTGCTGCGCGGCCACCCGCGGCCCCTGGTCCTGGAACGCGCCGACCGGGCCGGTGGCACCTTCGCGATGACCGCCCGGCCCACGTTCCGGCTCAACTCCCGCAACCGGCCCGGCGGAGCCGGGCTCGCCGGCGACCAGGGGGCAAATCTCAACTACCTTCCCGGCGCGCCGATCCAGGCCGCGAACGTGTCCATGGCCGAATACCAGACGAACGTCGACCTGGCCCTCGTCATCCGGCTGACCCTCGCCCAGTGCGCCGACGTCGTCACCGGCACCGAGGTCAGGGCCGTCTCGTCGGCCGCCAGCGGCGTCGAGATCGAGTTCACCAACCGCAACCCGCTGTTCGCCGGGCGGATCCTCGACGCCCGCGGCCTCGGTGACCCGGCCGGGCAGGACCTCGCCGACGGCACCACGATCCTCACCTTCGCGCAGTTCATGCAACGCATGGCCGGCACGTGGCCGCTACGCGGGGTCCACCGGGCCGCCGTCGTCGGCGGCGGCGACGCCGGCAAGTGCGCGGTCGAGTCGATGCTCGGCATCGCCCCGCAACCACCGATGGCCGCCGCCGCCCTGGACCACGTCGAGCGCATCGACTGGTACGCCGACAACCTGCCGACCACATGCACCGCCTGGCCGGACCGGGTCCGCGGCCGCTACCAGGCCATCGGCCGCAGCCTCCGACCCGACCGGTTCGGCGCCCAGCGGCTCTACGTCCTGCAGCGCCGGGCCCGGCC
Organism: Dactylosporangium sp. NPDC051541; assembly: GCF_044454505.1. Lineage (NCBI taxonomy): Bacteria > Bacillati > Actinomycetota > Actinomycetes > Micromonosporales > Micromonosporaceae > Dactylosporangium > Dactylosporangium sp. NPDC051541. Next base: position 13,081 of record NZ_JBITDU010000030.1, on the reverse strand, counting down.
GATCCCGCTGCCCGGCGCCGCCCTGATCGACGGCCGCAGCTACGACCTCGTCGTGCTCTGCACCGGCTACCGCGAAACCCCGATCGAAGGGCTCCGCGCCGGCTACTTCGAACGGTACGACACCGGCGAGCTCGACGGTGGCGACGGTGTCACCATCGCCACCAAGCACGAGTTGCTGCCCGCATTCCGGATCGGCCCGCACGCCGGGCTGCCGTTCACCGACCGCGAGCGAAGCGACGGCGTCGCCGACATCTCCGACAACGCCGCCTCGATCTTCCGCACCGCGAGCAACACCGCCACCCTCGCCGCCGTCCTCGGCAAGCCCGGCAACGCCTGACCCGAACCTGCAACACCGGTTTGGACGGTGTCACCGGGCGTCGGCATAACGGCATTGCGGGGGTACCGCACCGGGCCGGCGGCACACCACAGCCCCACCCGGTCATCGACACCGCAGCTGGGCACGGCCACCCGGCCGTGCCCGGCTGTCACCCGACTCGCGCCGGCCCGCCTCGCGGGCCCAGGCGCTTTTTTGCGTTCCGGACCCGCACGCCCTATCCCGAGGAGACCCGTCATGCCCGCAACCACCCCCGGCAACGACCCCGGCGCAGCGTCATGAGCAGCCGCATCCTCACCGCCGCCGTCGCCTGCCTGGCCGGCGTCGTCATCTGCTGCATCGGCGGCCTCACGGGCCTGGGCAGCATGAGCGGCATCGGCGGCCCGTGCCGCGGTGCCACACCGCCGCCCGGCGGCGACATCAGCCGATACGACACCGAACAGCGCGGCAACGCCGAACGCATTGTCGGTGTCGGCGCCCGCCGTGGCATTCCCGCCCGCGGGCAGGTCATCGCCGTCGCCGTCGCGATCCAGGAGTCGCGGCTGCACAATCTTGGCGACCTCGGCGCCGCCAACGACCACGACTCGCTCGGACTGTTCCAGCAACGGCCGAGCCAGGGCTGGGGCAGCCCGCAGCAGCTCCTCGACCCGGGCTATGCCGCCGGGGCGTTCTACGACGCGCTGCTGCGCGTCGACGGCTGGGCGCGGCTGCCGCTCACCGCCGCCGCTCAAGCCGTCCAGCACAGCGCCTACCCCGACGCCTACGCCAAATGGGAGGCCGACGCCACCGCCCTCGTCGCCGTCGCATCCGCCATCGGGCCGGCAGACGCGGCATCCGGAAACCTGCCGGCCTGTCACGCGGGCTGGGTCCGGCCGGTCGACGCGCCGATCGTCTCACCGTTCCGCGGCCCAGACCGACCCACCCACGACGGCGTCGACCTCGGCGCGGCCCGCGGCACCCCGATCCGCGCCGCCGCGGCCGGGCTCGTCATCACCGTGCGCTGCAACGCGCACCTCGCCGCCGGCGGGCCCTACTCTTGCGACATCGACGGCGACCCGGTCACCGTCCGTGGCTGCGGCTGGTACGTCGAACTGCTCCACACCGACGGTACCGTCACCCGCTACTGCCACATGCTGCATGAGCCGACCGTCACCTCCGGCCAGCACGTCACCGCCGGGCAGTCGCTCGGCGTCGTCGGCAGCAGCGGCCACTCCTCCGGCCCCCACCTGCACTTCGAAACCCACACCGGCCGACCCGCCACCCCAGCCAACGCCACCGACCCCGCCGGCTTCCTCGCCGCACGAGGCGTCAACCTCATGCTTTGACATCGTCCTGCCCACCGATTCGGCTCTGCGATGGATCCGTGCCGCTCAGACAGGCACCCACCGGAGTCCGGCACCCGTGAGGCTATCGACACGCACGCCGACCGAGCCGACGACGACGCGGCATCGCCACGGCTCACCACAACCGGCGCATTCCCACGTCGGGCGTACCCATACGTGGCGGACCCTTCCCCTCATCGGACGCCTCCCAAGGCCGATGTAGTGGATGCGGGCGATGGCAACGGCTCGCGCCGGAAGGGATCCGACCCCCGAACGACTCCGGCCAGGCCGGCGCGATGCAGGACCACGATCTGGCCTACGTCGAGGTCGGCCGCGCGCTGGTGAACCGGCCCGGTACTGGAGCCGGTCGCTGATCATGCCGGCGGACCGCACCACGGCCGGCGCGCCCACTGGCCCAAGGTCGCGGCCCGCCGGCAGGCGCCGATCCCACGAACGTAGACATATCCAAAGTGCGCCACACAGGACGGCAAACGGCTTGGCCGACCGCAAGTACACGCCTGGGGGTCAAGGGGTCGTGGGTTCGAATCCCGCTGTCCCGACACGGAGAATGGCTTGAGCTGGGATAACAGGCTCAAGCCATTTTGCTTCTCGATGGCTCTGCGGAGCGTCCCCCATAAACCCCCGCTTGGACTCTCCGGGGTAGATGGGCGGTCCAGTTGATCAAGGCCGCCAAACTCCCGTCACAGACGGAGATGAACCCCGGTGGAGGCGGCCTCCAGGTCTGAACTCTTCTCGACGCCAAGCAGCCGGCTTCACCTCGCCCTCGGCTCGGCGGTTCTCATCAGGAGTCCACCGTTCCGGCCGGGCCATCCGCCGCAGGCCGGAGACTGCATCGAGCCGGCCCTAGAGCTCGGAGTCGGCCGACAACCGGTCCCGGTACTTACAATCCGAGCATCTGATCCGTAGTCAGATGATCCGATCAGTCTCCTTCGCAAGTACCATCTCATGAAAAATCGCGTCGGTTCGCAAGGGGTCGGTACTCGAACGGTGCGGCGCGTATCCGCAGGTCCACGCGATCTCACCTGACGCCAGCGCTGCCTGCCTCGCGAGCGCTTGGCGTCCGTGCTGATTCGGTGCGGGATGTGCTCGACGGTTGCGCTACGTCCGATCACGTCAGGAACACATCGCGATCCCGCCGATCAGCCGCACGGTAGAGGACCAAACCTGCGGTGCGTGCGTCGGAGTTTGTCACTCGATGTGATGACTTGTCTAGTTTCGGGAATCAGCAAGGTCGCGAGATCACTTCGGGCAGCTGGACCGCCAGTCGCGACGGCCCGAGCCGAAAGAGACCGATGTCCGACCTGCATGCGACCTCGTTGAGCGATTCCTGGCCGTTGACGATGAGCGGCGTAAGTCCGAACGGGTGAATGGTGTGCCCGAGTCATACTCGGGGTGGCCGCGAGATCTGCTGGTGCGGTGGCGGGCTGCGTTGGCCCAACTGCGTCTGGTCCGGTCCATCACTCGTCACCAGGGCAAGCAGTCACCGGCTATGGACCCCGGGCTCTCGTGGGTCGACGAGCGTTGGTTCGAGCTCAAGGTCGACGGTGACTCCGGCATCGCGTTCTACCTACAGACGCCGGAGTCCGCATAGCATGCACTGAGGATTGGCGTGGAGCTGCCACCAGCAACTGTCAGGGGCGTGCCTCCTCGGGGCATGGCACGCCGGAGACTGCGCCGAGGCCCGTCGCCGGCTCAGCGCGGTGGTCGAAGCCCGGGCTCGAAGCCGTACAGGGCGACCTGACGGACTACCCGGCCTAGCGGCAGGTTGAGTTGGTCGCCCGATCGGGTGAATCGGCTCTGATTGTGGCGGCGCTCGGGGCTTTCTCTATCGACAGCCGTGACGTCCGCGTGGGTACATGGAGATGGCTGTGTCGGACTGAGATCCGTTGTACGCCACGGCATCGGCGTGAACGGAGGTGTATGACGCATGTCTGAGACGGCGACCGGCACATGCGCCGGTGGACTGGGCGACGGGCCGCGTAATGCCTACCCGGACGACCGGTCGATCGCGGCGCTGTTCGGCGACGCCGCCGCGCGCGGGCCGGATGCGGTGGCCGTGGTGGACGGCCGGCGGCGCGTCTCGTACGCCGAGCTCGACCGGTGGTCCGATCGGCTGGCGGCGCGGCTGACGGAAGCCGGGGTGCAGGCCGGTGAGCCGGTCGGCGTGCTCGGCGAGCGCAGTCTCGAGGCGCCGGCGGCGATGCTGGCGGTGCTCAAGGCCGGGGCGGTGTACGTGCCGCTGGACCGGTCCGATCCGATCGGCCGGCTCCGGGCGCTGGCCGACGAGCTGTCGATCCGGCGGATGCTGTGGCTGCCGGGTGCGGTCGGGATGCTGGACCGGATTCCCGGGCTGGAGGTCGCCGAGTTCCGTGACGGCGCCGACGTGGCCTGGTCCCCGGTCCGGCGCGGCGGCGGTGACATCGCGTACGTCATGTTCACGTCGGGGTCGACGGGGCCGCCGAAGGCGGTCGCGGTGCCGCACCGGGCGGTGGCACGGCTTGTGCTCAACACCGACTACGTCGAGCTTGGGGCGCAGGACCGGGTCAGCAACACCGGGCACCTCGCGTTCGACGCGTCGGTGTTCGAGGTTTGGGGCGCCTTGCTCAACGGCGCCCGGGTCGTGGTGATCGACGCTGAGAGCCTGGTCGATCCGGTGCGGCTGCACACGCTGTTCGACTCGGCCGGGGTCACGGTCGCGTTTCTGTCGGCGGGGGTGTTCCACCACTGCGCGCGGTCCAGGCCGGCGATGTTCCGTGGCCTGCGGTGCCTGATCACCGGTGGCGACGTGCTGAATCCGGAGCTGATCCGGCGGGTGCTGACCGAGGGACCGCCGGAGCGCCTGCTCGCTGCCTACGGGCCGACGGAGAACACGGCGTTCTCGACCACGTACCGGGTCGAGGCGGTACCTCCCGGCCTGGGCAGCATCCCGATCGGCCGGCCGATCGCCAATTCGACGTGCCGGATCGTGACCGCCGAGGGCGGGCCGGCGCCGATGGGCGAGCCGGGCGAGCTGTGGGTCGGCGGGGACGGTGTGGCGGCCGGGTACCTCAACAGCCCGGACCTGACGGCCCAGCGGTTCGTCGCCGACCCGGACGGACGGCGGCCGGACGCGCGGCTGTTCCGGACCGGCGACCTGGCCCGGTGGTTGCCGGACGGCACCATCGAGTTCATGGGTCGGCTCGACCGCATGGTGAAGTTCCGTGACTTCCGGGTCGACCTCGACGAGGTCCAGGGGGTGCTGTCGCGGTGTCCCGGTGTCGGCGAGGCCGCGGTGGTGGCCGTGCGTGACGGCGGCCGGATCCGGTCGATCGCGGCGTTCTACGTGCCCGCCGCGAACGCCGCCGCGACCGCGGCGCAGGTGCGGGAGTTCCTCGGCGACCGATTACCGCAGTTCATGCTGCCGGCCACGCTGGTGGCGCTGGACCGGTTTCCGCTGACGGGGACGGGCAAGGTGGACGGGGCGGCGCTGGTCGCGACGCTGTCACGGGCGGTGCCTGCGCCGGGCGGCTCCGCGCAACCCCGCGGGCGCGCGCCGCAGACCGCGTTGCAGGCCGGGCTGGCCCGGCTGTGGGCCGAGGCGCTCGACGTCGACGACATCGGCCTCGACGACGACTTCTTCGCGCTGGGCGGCAACTCGCTGACCGCCGCCCGAGTGTTCGCCCGGCTGCAGACCACCTTCGGGATCGACGCGGCGCAGAGCCGGTTCCTGACCGCGCGCCTGCTGGCCGACCCGTCGCTGGAGGCGTGCGCGGCGGCGGTCGCCGAGGCACGTTCGGGCACGCTCGGCCGGGCCACGGAGGGCCCGGCCATCGATTTCCGCCGGGAGGCCGAGCTGGACGTGCCGATCGCCCACCCCCGGCCGGAAGGGCCGCACCCGGCCGCCGGCCGGCCCGCCGGCGAGATCCTGCTCACCGGTGCGACCGGCTTCGTCGGCAGCTATCTGCTCCGGGAACTGCTGCACACGACCGACGCCCGGATCCACTGCCTGGTCCGGGCGCTGGACGACGGGCAGGCGGCACAGCGGATCCAGGCGGCACGGACCCGGTACGGGCTCGGCGAGGTGCCCGGCGGGCGGGTAGTTGCGGTCGTCGGTGACCTCGCTCAGCCGCTGCTGGGGCTGGCCCGTGCGGACTTCGACCGCTATGCCGAGACGCTCGGGCTGATCGTGCACTCGGCGGCATACGTCAACTTCACCTATCCGTACCCGGACCTGGCCAAGGTGACCGTACACGGGGTGAAGCAGCTCATCCGGCTCGCCGGCCAGCGCCTTGGCATTCCGGTGCACATGGTGTCCACCCTCGCGGTGCTGGCCGGCTTCGGCGCCGCCGGCGTGGCCGCCGTCACCGAGGACACCCCGCTGGACTTCCCGGAGCACCTGTACATGGGCTACACCGAGACCAAGTGGGTGGCGGAGGAGCTGCTGCGCGGCGCCGCCGAGGCCGGGCTCGCCGTGTCGATCTACCGGCCGTACGAGGTATCGGGTGACCTGACGGACGGGGCGTGGAACCTGGAGAACGCCACCTGTGCCCTGTTGCGGGTGATCGTGGACCTGGGGGTGGCACCCGACATCGACCTGCCGCTCGATCTGGTGCCGGTGGACGTGCTGGCCGCGCAGATCGTCCACATCGCGCTGACCAGGACCGCGGACACGCGCACGTACCATCTGGCCAACCCGAGGCCGGCGAGCCTCGCCGACATGGTCGACCGGCTGCGCGAGCACGGCTATCCGATCCGGATGGTGGCGTACCCGGACTGGGTCCGCCGGGCCGTCCAGCACGCGTGCGACCATCCGGAGCACCCGTTCACGCCGTTCGTGCCGCTGTGGGTCGACCGCAGCCCGCTCAGCGGCCTGGTGGTCAAGCAGATGTACCTCACCTCCCGCTTCCCCCGGTTCGGCAGTGCAGAGGCCGAGCGCGCGCTGGCCGACCTGGACCGGCGCATGCCGCCGGTGGACGCCGACCTCCTCGACCACTACATCCGGTTCTTCCAGCGCGTGGCGTTCTTCCCGCCCCCGCCCGGCCACACCGGAGCGCCGACGGTGCCGGCGCCGCGACCACCGCGATGACCACGTCCGCGGCGACCGGCGGTGAGCTGCCGCGACTGGCGGTCCTGCTGGACTTCGGTGCGGCCAGCCCGCTGAGCATCTTGGCCGCCGCGCGCGGCCTCGCCGAGGTGGTGTTCCTGTGCGACCGGAGCCTCGGCTACGTCGCTTCGCGCTTCGACGAACTCGACGCCCTGGCGGTGACGTACGACATCACCGGCCGCTCGGCGGAGGAGGTCGACGACGTCGTCCACCGGGCCGGCCTGGCCGGGATCACCACGTTCAGCGAGAGCCAGTTGACCCGGACCGCAGCCCTGGCCGACCGGCGCGGTTGGGCGTTCCTCAGCCCGGCGGCGGCCCGCGCGGCCACCGACAAGTACCGGCAACGCCGGCTGCTCGCCGAGGCGGGCGTGCAGGCCACCCGGTGCCGCACCGTGCGGCGGATCACCGACCTCACCGCCGCGCTCGCCGAGGTCGGCCTGCCCGCGGTGCTCAAGCCGCGCAGCGGCGCCGCCGGCGCGCTGACCTGCCTGGTTACCAGCCCAGCCGACGCGGCCGCGCAGCTGCGTGACTTCCTGGCCGGCCCTGGCCCGTCCGGTCGCGAGTTCGTCGTCGAGGAGGTGCTCGCCGGCGACCCGTCGACCGCCGGACCCGGCTGGGGCGACTACGTCTCGGTCGAATCGGTCACCCACCGCGGCGTGGCCCGGCACGTCGAGATCACCGGTAAGTTTCCCCTCGCCGCCCCGTTCCGCGAGACCGGCTACGTGGTGCCGAGCACGCTGCGCGAACCGGACCGCCGCCGCGTGCTCGACCTGACCTCCGCGGCCCTCGCCGCCCTCGGCGTGCAGCACGGTGCTACCCACGTCGAGATCAAGCTGACCCCGGCCGGGCCGCGGGTCATCGAGGTCAACGGCCGCGTCGGCGGGTACGTCGCCGACCTGATCCGCCGCGCCCGCGGCTTCGACCTGATCCGGGCCTCGTTGGCAGCGGCGCTCGACCGCGACGGCGGCGCGACGGCGGGCGCGAGTCGCCGGCACACGTTCCAGTACTTCCTCACGCCCCCGATGGAGGCGGTCGCGCTGCGCCGGTTCGACGGCGTCGAGGAGCTTCACCGGCAGCGCGGCCTTACCGTCGAGACGTTCAAGCAGGCCGGCGACGCGTTGGACTGGCGCGAGGGGACGCTCACGTACCTCGGCATCGTCCACGGATCCGGTCGCGACCACCGCGACGTGCTCGAACTCGTCGACCGCATCAACCGGACGTTGCGCATCGAATACGTCGTCGCCGGTCACGCTCCGGTCCGGCCGCGGAGCGGTACCGCGGATGATACCGTCGACTACGTAGAGTAGTCGGGTGGCTGCACGGTGCGGGGGTGTCGCGATGCCAGCGGTGTCGTCCTCGGGAACGCGCCGGTCCTCCGTCCCCTCGGACGGCACAGTGCCGCCGGCCACGGCATCCGCTGGCGATCCGGGCGGCCTCGGGGCGCCGTCGTCGGCCGGTGGCCGGCCGGTGGCCGGCACACCGGACCGCATCGACGGCCTGACGTCGATGCATCGCGCGTTCGCGGCGGCGCTCCTGGCCGCGCTGGCGACGTCGGCGGTGTCGGCGGTGGCCAGTCACTGGGCGATGGCGGTCACCGCTGCGGCATTCTTGCCGGTCCTCGCGGGCTTGGGCGTGTTGGCCGACCGGGTCGCGGTCCGGCAGGCCGTGGCCCGTCGCGACGCCGAGCAGGAGGCCGCGGCCAGTCACAATCAACTGCAGGATCTGATCGACAACACGTCCGCCGTCATCTACATGAAACGCATCGACAACGGCCAGTACGTGCTCGTGAACGGCGAATGGGAGCGGCTCTTCGGGGTCGACCGGCAGCGGGTGGTCAGCCTCACCGACCACGACGTCTTCCCGCTCGACCTCGCCGAGCAGCTGCGCGCCAACGACCTCGGCGTAGCGCGGGCCGGCCAGACCGTGCAGTACGAGGAGAGCGCCGAGGTCGACTCGGCGGTGCGCACCTGGGTGTCGGTCAAGTTTCCGGTGCTGGATAGCTCCGGCCAGCCGTACGCCGTCTGCGGCATCTCGACCGACATCACCGAGCGCAAACAGGCCGAAGAGGAGGTACGCCGGCTCAACGCCAACCTCGAGACCCGCGTACGGGAACGCACCGCCGAGCTCGAGGCGTCCACGCGGGAACTCGACGCGTTCGCCTACTCGGTCTCGCACGACCTGCGCGCCCCGCTGCGCTCCCTGCACGGCTTCAGCGACGCCCTGCTGGAGGACTATCTCGACGTCCTCGACGAGGAGGGCCGGGACTACCTGCGGCGGATCCAGCACAACGTGCAGCGCATGGGCCGCATGATCGACGACCTGCTCGACCTGTCCCGGGCCACCCGCGTGGAGCTTGTCCGCGAGACGGCGGACCTGACCCGTATCGCCCGCGACGTCCTCGCCGAACTCGCCGCCAACGACCCGCAGCGTACCGTCACCACCCGGATCGCCGACGGCCTCCGCGCCTACGGCGATCCGCAGCTGATCCGCATGGCCCTGCACAACCTGCTCGGCAATGCGTGGAAGTTCACCGGCAAACGCGCCGACCCCGTCATCGAGATCGGCCGTGTCAAGCACGACGGCGAGGAGATGTACTTTGTCCGCGACAACGGTGCCGGGTTCGACATGCAGTACGCCGACAAGCTCTTCGGCGCATTTCAGCGGCTGCACCCGGTCGCCGAGTTCGAAGGCACGGGCATCGGCCTGGCCATCGTCGCCCGGGTGATGCACCGGCACGGCGGCCGGATCTTCGCCCACGCCGAGATCGGCAACGGCGCGACGTTCACCTTCAACCTGGCCACCGCCGTGCCCCACGACACGCCGACCGCGGCGCCGGCCGCCCTCGAGGAGACAACGCATGAATGAGAGCACCATCCTCCTCGTCGATGACAGCCCCGATGATGTGGCGTTGACGCTGCGGGCGTTGAAGAAGAGCAACATGACCAACCACGTCGACATCGCCGCGGACGGCGAAGAGGCCCTGCGATACCTGCTGCCCGAAGCCGGCGGCCCGAGCAACCCGCTACCGGCGCTGGTCCTGCTCGACATCAACCTGCCCAAAGTCAACGGACTCGACGTGCTACGCGCCGTCCGCGCCCACGAACGCACCCGGTACCTGCCGATCGTCGTGCTCACCACGTCCACCGAGGAACGCGACATCATCAAGACGTACGACCTCGGCGCGAACAGCTTCGTGCGTAAACCCGTGGTCTTCGCCGAGTTCCTCGAAGCAGTCCGGGTGCTCGGCCTGTACTGGCTACTGGTCAACCAGCCGGCGCTGACCCGCAACGGCACCTGACCGCCATGGAGACCGTGCGGCTGCTACTCATCGAGGACAGCGAGGACGACGCGATCCTGGTCGTCAACCGACTGCGCCGCTCCGGCCTCACCATCGAACACCGCAGGGTGGAAACCGCCGAGGCGATGTCCGCCGAGCTGGACCGCAGCCCGCCCGACATCGTTATCTCAGACAACAGCATGCCCCGGTTCAACGCCGAGGCCGCCCTGAAGCTGCTGCGCCGGACCGGTCTCGACATCCCGTTCATCGTCGTGTCCGGCCAGATCGGCGAGGAGTCCGCGGCATCCCTCATGCGCGCCGGCGCCCACGACTTCGTCCTCAAGGACAGCCTGTCCCGCCTCGCGCCCGCCGCGCACCGCGAGCTGCGCGACGCGCGGGACCGCCAGGAGCGGCGCCACGCGGAGGCGGCCCTGCACACCGCCAGGGAACGGTTCCGGCTCATCGCCGAGCACCTCAGCGACGTCGTCGTCAAGTACCGGCTCACACCCGGCCCGGCGATCGAGTACGTCAGTCCCGGCATCGCCGCCCTGAACGGCCACCAGCCGAGCGTCCTGTACGACCGGCCCGAGCTCATCTTCGACGCAGTACACCCCGACGACCTCGAACAGGAGCGCCAGGCCTGGCAGTCGCCGCCACCGCAACCCTTCCTCACGCGGTGGCGGCGACCCAACGGCACCGAGGCGTGGATCGAGCACCGACTGGTCGCGGTACACAGCGACGACAACGCAACCGTCGCGGTCGAGGGGATCCTCCGCGACGTCACCACACAGATTCAGGCCGCGCACGAACGCGAGGAACTGGCCCGTCAGCTGCATCAGGCCGAACGGCTCGACTCCCTCGGCCAACTCGCCGGCGGCATCGCCCACGACTTCAACAACCTGCTCCACGTCATCAGCGGGTACGCCGACTTCATCCTCGACGAACTCGGCCCGGGCCACCCGTGCTCCCGCGACGTGGACGCCATCGCCGACGCCGCCCGCCGGGGCGCCGCGCTGACCCGGCAACTGCTCATCTTCACCCGGCTCCAACCGTCCCGCCCACAGCTGGTCGACGTCAACGCCGTCATCGCCGACGTCGAACGGCTGCTGCGCCGGACCATCGGCGAGGACATCGACTTCGTCATCAGCCCCGACCCGGCAATCAACTGTGTCACCATCGACCCCAGCCGCCTCGAGCAACTCATCATGAACCTCGTCGTCAACGCCCGCACGGCCATGCCCAACGGCGGTGAGCTCAGTATCAAGACCGCCGCACTGGACGGCCGCTTCGTCCGCCTCACCGTCACCGACACCGGCTGCGGCATGACCCCCGAGGTCCAGCGCCGCGCCTTCGAACCCTTCTTCACCACCAGCAGCACCGGCAAGGGCAGCGGCCTCGGCCTGGCAACCGTCTACGGCGTCGTCCGCGATGCATCGGGCACCATCACCCTGTGGTCGGAACCGGAACGAGGCACCCGATTCACCATCGACCTGCCCGCCGCCGACCTGCCCATCGCCTCGCTACCCCAAACCACGGCCGCCACCGCCACCAGCGGCGGCGCCGGCGAACACATCCTGCTCATCGAGGACGACCCGCGGGTCCGCGAGACCACACGACGCCTCCTCAGCAACAGCCGCTACCTCATTACCGACGTACCAACCCGCGACGACGCACTCGAAGCCATCCGCGACGACCGCAACCAGTTCCACCTCTGCCTCTCCGACGTCGTCATGCCCGGCATGACAGCCCCCGAGTTCATCGAACAACTCCGCGCACTGCGCCCAACCACGCCGATCATCCTCATGTCCGGCTACGCCGCCGAGAACCACAGCAGCCGCAACCTGCCCGAGGACATCCCCATCATTGCCAAACCCGTTGACGCGGCCACACTCCTACGCGGGATCCGGGCCGCCATCGACGCCGCGACGCGATGAACGCAACGCGGATGGCGGGTGGTGGCGGTGGGCTTGTTGCCGATCATTCCGCGGATGATGCCGCCTGTTTGAGCGACCGGTCGACCGCGGTGAGCACGGGGGTCCGGGAGAACGGCTTCTCGACGAGGATCGCGGCCGCGTCGAGCTGGTTGCGGTCGCCGAGGACGCCGGCGGTGTAGACGATCGGCAGACCCGGCCGGTGTCGGTGGATGGCCTGCGCCAGTTCCGGGCCGGTCAGTGTGGGCAGCACCACGTCGGTGATGACGAGGTCGGCCGGCAGGCCGCCGTCGAGCAGCTCCAGCGCCTGCACCGGGTCAAGGCAGACGGTCACCCGGTAACCCGCGCGGTCGAGCAGCCGTTGCACGACGGCGGCCAGTTCCGGGGAGTCCTCCAAGACCAGGATGTGGGTTCCGGCTCGGGCGCCGCCGACCGCCAATGCGGCGGCCTCCCGAGGCGACGCTGGTGGCGGTGGCGGGTGGTCATCGTAGGCCGGGCGGTAGATCTTCACTGTGGTGCCGTGTCCGGCCTCCGAGTACAGCTGGGCCACACCGCCGGCGTTGCGCACGATGCCATAGACACCGGCCAGTCCCCGACCGGTGCCGTGGCCGACGCCTTTGGTGGTGTAGAAGGGCTCGAAGGCGTGTGCCAGGGTTTCGCTGTCCATGCCCAGTCCGCTGTCGGCGACAGCGAGCCGGACGAACCAGATCTTGTCCGGACCCTCCGCGTCGCCGGCACCAGTTCGGCACGATCCAGCAGCAACCAGTCCCAGTCGATGCACAATCGTCCGCCGCGAGGCATCGCGTCGCGGGCGTCGGCGGCCAGGTTGACCACCACCTGCTCCAACTGGCCGCGGTCGATCCGCACCCGGCGCGGCGGTGCCGAATGCCCAATGGTCACCAGCTCGACGTGTTCACCGAGGGTCCGCCGCAACATCGGCGTGAGGGCGGTGATCACGTCGTGCAGGTCCGATACCTGGGCCGTGCCGGACTGCCCGCGACCGAACGCCAGCAACTGCCGGGTCAGCCCCCCCCCCCGGGCGCCGGGCCCGCCGGTCTGTGGCGCCCCCGCCCGGGGGGGGGGCCGCGGCGGCGGGTCGCGGCGGCGCCGCTC
>NZ_JBITDU010000029.1:0-83194 GCF_044454505.1 Dactylosporangium sp. NPDC051541 | reverse complement strand
GCCGCGGCGCACCGGCCAGAGCGTCTACCGGGCCGTCCTGCCGCGGCCGGCGCAGCAGACGACCGGCGGGTTCTTCTTCGGCCCCCGCAACAAGGTCGCCTCGAATCTGGTGTCGGACGAGGAGGCCTACTACGCGTGCGTCGTCAACGGCGTCCTCGATCCTCGTCCGGACCGGGACCGCTGGCCGGGCCTGATGCGTGAGCAGCTCGCCGATCATGCCGAGCCGGTCCTCGCGGCCCGCGACCGGATCGGGCCGGGCACCCCCGTGGACTACCGTCCACTGTCGACGCTGCTGCTGACGCCGCCCTGGCACCGCGGCCGGGTGGTGCTCGTCGGCGACGCGGCGCACACGGCCACGCCGCACCTGTCCAGCGGCGCCTCACTGGCGCTGGAGGACGCGCTCGTCCTGGTCGAGGAGCTGCAACGCGCATCGACCGTCGAGGACGGGCTGACCGCCTACGCCCACCGCCGCTTCGGCCGCTGCCGAGCCGTCGTCGACGCGTCGGTCCAGCTCGGCGAGTGGGAACTGCATCCCGACCCCGGCGCCGACGTGCTCGGGCTCATCATGGCGACCGAAGACCTGCTCGCGCAGGAGCCCTGACCCGGCCGGCGGTCAGCCCGCCACACTGGCATACAGCGGTCCTCGGGCCGCGTCGCAGCCGGCGGCGCGGACCAGCCGGGCTTCCCGGGGATCACGCACGCCGTCGGCCACCACCAGCAGCTTCTGCTGGTGCGCCGCGTGCGCGATCGACGCGATCATCCGGACCGACTGCTCGGCCGAGGCCCCGTCGAGCAGCCGCGGGTCGACGATCAACCAGTCGACCGGCAGCGTGCCGAGCTCGTGCAGGCTCAGTGTGCCGGCCCCGAAACCGGCCAGCGCCACCCCGACCCCGCGGCTGCGCAGCCGGCGGATGGTGTCGGCCGTTGCCGTCTCGCCCATGAGGAACTCGTCCTCCCGCAGCTCCAGCACGATGCGCTCGCCGGCCACCCCGGCGCGCACGACATCCTCAACGGCGTCGACCAGCCAGGCCTGGGTCAGGTGACCGCCGGCTACGGGGATGAAGACCGCCGCGGGATGGTCGGGATCGGCGCTCAGGACCGCCTGCACGGACCCGATCAGCCACCGCTCCAGCCGCGCCCGCAGGCCGGCGGCCGCCGCAGCGGCGAGGATCTCAGCGCTCGTCATGGATCCCGCCAGCACCGGCCGCGCCGAATACCAGCCGCTTCTGGTGTCGTGCAGCGGTGTGACGGGCTCGAACCCGACGCTGAGGCGCTGCTCGGCCAGGCCGCGCTCGAGTGCCTCGGCGTGTCGCTGCATCGGCAGTCGGTCGAGGCGGGCGTCGTACGCGGCGACGGCTCCGCCGGCGCCGGCCTCGCCGCGTATCCGGGCCAGCGCGCCATCGGCTCGGGCGATCAGCGCCTCGGCCACGTCCGCACCCGCCAGGCCATGCTGGTTCCAGTCGTGCGCCGTGCCGATCCAGCACCCGGCCGGGGCCGGACCGCCAGCCGGATCGGCGGCGAGGATGGCGTCACGCAGCCGCTGTGCGGCTGCGGCCAGCGCCTCGTCCGGCTGCGTCCGCAGCAGCACCAGCACCGCGAAGCGGCTCTGGCCCAGCTGCGCGGCGAGGTCACCCGGGCGGAGTGACCGCACGATCCGGCGCGCGAGCTCCACCTGGGCCTGTTCGCTCGTGGTACCAGGGTCGACTTCCACCACCACAACGGCCGCGTGCCCGCGTTCGGTGACGCTGTGGGCGACGCTGTCCGCGAAGAGCGCGCGATTCGGCAGGCCGGTCAGCGGATCGTGGGTCGCCTCGTGGTTGAGCCGCTCCCGCAGTTCGATCGCCTCGATGGTGGCCGCGGCCTGACCGAGCAGCGCCTGCAGCGTGCGTTCGACGATCTGCGAGGCCGGCGCGCGCTCCGGGAGGGTCAGCGTGCCGAGCAGCCGCCCTTTCGCCGACACCTCGACCGCGCGTACCGCACCTTCGACCGGCGGCGAGGACCGGCGGTCACCCGACACCGCGAACGTCGCGCGGACACCACCGAGCAGCCGGCCGCTGCAGCGCTCGACGATCAGCCGGACTTCGTCCACGTGCATGGCGGCGAGGAGTTCCCCACTCCCCGCGGCGAGGGTCTCGGTGGCCGACAGCGCCTCCTGGACGCGCTCGATGGACACCACAATCAACCGGGTGAGCACGGTACCGACAACGACGGCGACGATGACCTGTAGGCGCCAGTCGTCCGTCGACGGGCTTGCCGCCCAGGCCGGGCCCAGTGCATTCGACGACAGCACCGTGGCCAGGTACAGCAAAGCTCTGATCGCGGCCTGCCCGTTGCCGCCGATCGCCGCCCGGGCGAAGATGCCGGCCAGCAGCAGCCCCAGCGCTGAGTCCGGCCGGACGAGCGTCACCGCGGTGAGCGCGGCGATGTCGACCGGATAGGTCAGCCACGCGCGGCGTCCCATGCGCTGAGCTGCTGCCAGCCCGAGCGCGCAGGCGGCCACCAGCCCGATGGCCCCCGCGGTGCTGATGCCGGTACTGCGGGCCGTGTGCAGCGCGGGCCCGATGACGATGCATTGCACCAGTCCGACGACGGTGAAGGCGACCTTCACCCGCCCGACCCAGTCGCCGGGCCACAAGCGGCGACGAGCGGACGCACCACGCTTGTGCGCGGTATTCGACATCAAAGCTCCAACCCGGCACTGTGCGCGATCCGTCGACATGCCGGGCGCGCGATGGCCGCGCGCCGCAGAGTGATTGCACGAATGTAAGGAGGAGGTGACGCACAGACAAATCGGCTTCCGTTATCACCGGCATCGGCGCCGGCGATGGGCAGCCGGACCAGGCGCATCGATTCCTCGGCGGCCGGCGCCGCCGAGGAATCACGACATTTGTGCTACTGATTCACGGACTGGTGCAGGTGAGCGCCGGCGTGTTCGGCGATCCGCCGGCCAGGAACCCGAAGGTGGCCGTGCCGTTCGTCGGCAGCGCCGCGTTCCAGCTCACGTTGCGCACGCTCACGGCGGTGCCGCTGGCGCTCAGCGTGCCGTTCCAGAGCTGGCTGACGCTCTGGCCGCCGCCCAGCGTCCAGCGCACCGTCCACCCGTTGATCGCCGCGGTCCCCGCCTGGACCGTCACCTCACCCTGGAAGCCGCCGCTCCAAGCGTTCACCGTGCGATAGGTCGCCGTGCACGCACCGGTCGGCGGCTGGGAGCTCACCGGCGGCGGGGAGGACGGCGGGCGGCTCGAGGCGGGCGGCGAGCTCACCGGGGGCGAACTCACCGGCGGCGTGCTGGGGTTCGTTCCCCGGTAGGACGGGGCCACCTTGGCCAGCTCGGTGCCCGTCCCCCGCATGTACGGCTGGTTGACCCACGTCCGGAAGGCCGCCTGCGCGCCGGACGACGACGTGCCCGACCACGGCTCCTCCTTGTCCTGGTCGAAGTAGTAGATCGCCTTGAGGTCGACGTACCGGCTCGACTGCAGGGCCGCGGACATGTCGTTGATCCACTGACTCTTGCTGCCGCCGTCCTCGGTCGAGGCGACCTCGCCGATCATCACCGGGCGCCGGGGGGCGATGGAGCGCGCCTGGGAGTACGGGCCGGCGAACATCGAGTCGAACGACGTCCAGTAGTTGCCGCTCGGGTCCCACGACGGGCCGAGGCCCCAGTTGTAGCCGTCGATGCCGACCCAGTCGACGTACGCGTCACCGGGATAGGACCGGGCCGGGTCGTTGTACGCGGCGCTCGGCGTCGAGCTGTTGTTGAAGCACCAGATCCACTGCACGTTGGTGGCCCCGGCCGCCACGACGAGGTCGTGCACGCGCCGGTAGGCGTTGACGTAGAGGGTGGGGTCGCTGTTGTTGTTGACGATCCCCCACGGGTACCAGTTGCCGTTGAACTCGTGCCCCCAGCGCACCATGATCGGCGCGCCGGCGGCCGCGAACTCGGCGCCGCGGGCTCTGATGTAGCTGTCCCACTTGCCGTTCACGATGTCCTGCAAGTGGATCTGGGCGGGGTCGCTGACGCTCAGGCTCGTGTTCCAGGGCTCCCAGGTGTAGTGCAGCATGATGCCCTGGTTCCACAACGTCTTCGCCTCGGCCGCGTTGAAGGCGTTGCCCGTGCCCCAACTGTCGAACCACAGGGCGCTGGCCGGGGTGACCCCGTACCGGCTCGCCGTTCCCGACGGGATCTCGGCCGGGCTGGTCTGGCGGAAGATGCCGAGGTACTTGGTCGACGCATCGGCGGCCGAGACGCCCGGGTTGAACATGACCAGCGCCGCACCGGCGAGCATGGCGGCGACGGCGCAGATGGTGGCGGTTCGTATGGCTCCGAACCTGATCCGGCCTCTCATGTGCTGCCCTCCTACGGGTCTGCAGGGGTGTCGAGTGGAACGGCGCCATCCTGCGACCTCCGGCGCCGTTCCCACCTCACGCGCCTAGGGTCCTTATATTTCCGCAGCTAGAAGCCATGCTCCGGGCGAAGCATTCTGAAACTTTCCGTGATCATGGGGTTCGTTCCGGGCGGCGATCGGACACATAGACTGCTCCCGTGAGTTCCTCAAGCCCCGAGGCCGGGGCGGGGCGGCGATCGCGGCGGGAGATGACCGTTGCCCGCATCGCCGACCTCGCCGGCGTGTCCGCGCCCACCGTCTCGAAGGTCATCAACGGCCATGCCGGTGTCGCCGTCGACACCCGCCGGCGCATTGAGGACCTCATCCGGGAGCACGGCTACCAACGCGCGGACCGCACGCCGCCGGCCTCCATCGTCGAGGTCGTGTTCCAGGCCCTGGACAGCCCCTGGGCCCTGGAGATCATCCGCGGCGTCGAGCAGGTCGCCCGCGGCCACGACCTCGCCGTCGCGCTCACCGAGATGCAAGGCCACCTCACGCCCGGCCGGGGCTGGTCGGACCAGGTGCGGAGCCGCCGCCCCGCCGGCGTCATCGCCGTGTCGGCCGAGCTCACCCGGCGCCAGCTGGCCCACCTGTCGACCGCCGGTATCCCGCTCGTCGTGCTCGACCCCAGCGGGGAGCCGCAGCACCAGACGCCATCCGTCGGCGCCATGAACTGGAACGGCGGCCTCACGGCCACCCGGCACCTGCTCGACCTGGGCCACCGCCGGATCGCGATGATCAACGGACCGGATCGCTACCTGTGCTGCCGCGCACGTCTGGACGGCTACCGCGCCGCGATGGACGCCGCCGGTGTACCGGTCGACCCCGCACTGCTACGGACCGCGCCGCTGTATGTCGAGGACGGCCGCGACGCCGCCGCCGCGCTGCTCGAACTGCCCGATCCGCCGACCGCCGTCTTCACCGGCAACGACCTGCAGGCCATCGGTGTCTACGCGGCGGCCCGCGCCGCCCGGATTCGCGTCCCCGAAGACCTGAGCGTCGTCGGATTCGACGACCTCACGTTCGTGCAGTGGTCAGACCCGCCGCTCACCACCGTCCGGCAGCCGTTGACGGACATGGGCGCCACCGCCGCGCAACTCGTCATGACCCTGGCGGCGGGGGCCCGCCCCGACCACAGCCGCATCGAGCTACCCACCTCCCTCGTCGTGCGGCACAGCACCGCCGGGCCACCGCGGCGCAGCTGATCGGTCAACGGTTGACGAGCCGGGTCACGCCCCATCGGGACGTGTTCGTGTACGCCAGCCCGGTCGGGTCGTTCCAGGTCCGTGCGGCCGTTCGGTGGCCCGCATCAGCGTCGTTGACCTGGATGTCGAGGCCCAGCAGGGTGCCGTCGCACAGCGTTGCCGTCGGCAGGGCGATCGCCGCCTCGACGACGTAGCCGCCGGGCACCGTGCGGGTCGCGCTGGTGAGGTTCCCCGCTATCGCATACGCGCTGAAGTTGCCGCCGAAGCTTTGGGCGTTGGCGTAGTTGATCCGGTACTGCCCGTCGTCGTCGGCATACCCGGCGGTCTTGGCGTTGTCGGGGTCGATGAAGATCTCGACAGCGTCCTGCTCCCAAACGTTCGGACTGCTCGCGTCGAGGTTCACGTCGCTCACCGCCACCAGCAGGTACACGTGGCCGGAGTCCCAGAGGACCTTCGCGGACGCGGTCGCGCCGCCGGAGCCGATCACCTGGACGCCGGTGCTGATCGTCGCGGCCCGGGACCACGCGGCGTCGGCCACCCCGTCGATCCCCGGGGTGCCGCGGATCGCGTCGACGTGGCGGACGCCGGCTGCGAGGGTGAGCAGCCCGGGCCGGCCGGCGCCCCAGCCCGCCGATTCGGTCGGGTCGATCAGCGTGATGTCGAACGGCACCGGCTGTCCCGCCGCGATCGGCGCCGGCAGCGGTACATCCGCGTCGATGCGGTAACCCGCCGGGTCGGGATGGACGGACGCCTTGATGCCGGATGGCGGCGCTCCGGTTCGCGGCACCCGTACACGCCGGTCGCCGACGGTGATGTCCACCGCATCACCCCGGTCGGCCGTCTTGTCGCCCACCATGGCATGCACGTGCAGGACCCGGCCCTCCCAGCGCAGCGAGAAGGCCAGCGACCGCCCGGCCCGGCTCAATACAGTGGTCGCGGGCAGCAGCGCCCACTCGGACGGCGCGGGACGGCCTTCCGGGACGACGAGGCCGCGGGTGTACCGCGGCAGCCGGCCGGGGTCCACGATGCCCCAGTAGGCGGGCTTGGCCTGGAGCTGCTCGTCGAAGGGCAGCGGTTCGTTGAGCCGGGTGATCGGAAAGGCGTTGAGCCAGCTGCCGTCGTCCGACTGGCCCCAGAACGTGACCGAACTGAGGTTGGCGCGCTGCCGGCGCAGCGCGTTGAACAGGTCGCGGTAGCGGTAGCCCTGCTCGGTCAGCACGTCCGCGGGCACGGTCGTGTACTTGTCGCTGCCGTTGGTGTAGACGCTCATGTCCAGCTCGGTGACCTGGTTGTCGACGCCTATGGCGGCGAAGTCGCGCAGCGTCTGCTCGATGTCGCCGATCGACGGCTTCTCGATGTCGATGTGCATCTGGTGGCCGACGCCGTCGATCGGCAGACCCTCGGCGCGCAGCTGACGGACCAGCCGCAGCAACGCGGCCCGCTTGTTCGGCTGCGTGGTGTTGTAGTCGTTGAGGTACAGCTTGGCGGCCGGGTCGACCTCGTGCGCGACCCGGAACGCGGTGCGGATGAAGTCGAGGCCGGCGATCTGCATCCACTTGCTGCGCCGCAGCCCGTCCGGCTGGTACTCGTCCACGGCCTCGTTCACCACGTCCCAGGCGTACATCTTGCCCTTGTACCGACCCATGACGGCCCGGATGTGGCGCTCCTCGCGCTGCAGCAACAGGGCCTTGTTCGGCGGCGTCGGGGTCATGTCGGCACCGTCGGCGTCCTTGAAGATCCAATCGGGGGCCTGCGCGTGCCAGACCAGGGTGTGGCCGCGAATCTTCATGCCGTGGGCGACCGCGTAGTCCACTTCCGCGTCGGCCTCGGCCCACTGGAACTGCCCCTCGGCGGGCTCGGTGGCGTCCCACTTGAGCGCGTTGCCCGGCGTGACCGAGTTGAAGTGCCTCGTCAGCAGCTCGGCGGGCTCACCGATCATCTGGCCCCGACCGATCGCGGTGCCGATCGGGAAGTCCGGCGCGAGCACGTCCCGCAATGAGGGGATGTCGGTCTGGACCGGCAGCGGCCGGACGTAGGTCATCACGAAGTCGTCGAGGTAGAACGAGGCGGTGCCGCTGCTCGACTCGACGTAGACCGACAGCGCGTCGACGTCGTAGGCGAGGGTGTACGTGCCGCGCAGCTCGGTCCAGCCAGAAGCGGTGACCGGGCTGTCACCGACGATCTGGTCATAGCTCGCGGCGCCGCCGGTACTGCGTTCCATGGACAGTCGCAGGGCTGACGACGCTTCCCCCGGGGCGAGCTTGACCCACAGGTCGAAGGTGTACCTCGAGCCCTTCGACACCCGGCCCAGCAGGCTGCGACTCGGGCCGGTCCAGGTTTCCGTCCGGCCGGTGGTGAGCAGGCTGTGCGTGCCGCCGTGCGCGTCGGCCGTGCTCACGGCGGCCTGGCCGACGCCGAAGCGGCTGCTCCAGCCCTGCGCGGTGCCGTCCTCGAAGTCAGTCGCGACGCCCGCCTGATCCGGCGGGCCGGTCGGCGGGGCGGACGTCATCGTGATCGTGACGTCGTCGAGGTCGAAGGCGACCGTGGCGTCGCCGCTCTCGACGTACAACTGCAGTTCCGAGGAGTCGCTCGGCACGGTGTAGGCGGCCCTGAGCTCCACCCAGTCCGAACCGGCGACGGACGCGCTGGTCAGGAAGTCGTACGTCGCCGAGCCGCCGACCGGTGTCCGCTGCATCGTCAGCTGCAACACGGCCGGCGCCGTGGCATCGGCCGGCCGCACGTAACCGCTGATGGCATACGTGGCCCCGGTCAGCAGCCGCCCGGCCAGCTGCACGCTCGGCCCTTCCCAGGATTGGGTCCGGCCGGACGTTCGCAGCCCGTATGTGCCCGTGCGAGCCGCCGCGGCGACGGCGGCCACCGACGCACCGCCGCGGGCGGCCCACCCCTGCACGGTGCCGTCCTCGAAGTCGAAGCCGGCGACCACGTCCTGCGCCAGCACCGGCAGCGGGAGCGCCACGACGGAGGTGCACAGCAGCAGCCCAACGATCAGGCGCCCGGTCCAGCCAGCCAATCCTCGACGCACAGCAGCCTCCGGTCCGAAATTATCGGCGTAATCTCCGATCGTCAGGGCGGCACTGTAGGCGGCGCTGGAAACAGTCGTCAAAGCATTGACCGGCGTCATGGACAGCGACGTGCGCGCCGGCTTTGAAAGCATCATCGACGGTCGGGTTCTACTTGACCGCGATCGGGTTGACCGGGGCGCCGACGGCCCCGGTGACCGGCAGCGGGGCCGCGGTGAGCCAGCAGTCGTAGACGCCGTCGGCGGCGCAGTCGACGGCGAGGGCGTCGAGGTCCCACATCTCGCCGAGGAACAGGCCGATGTGCGGGATGGCGACCTGATGCAGGGGCTGGAACGCGTCGTCGAACTCGTTGGGCCGCACCTCGAAGCCCCACGTGTCGGTGGCGATCGCGGCGATCTCGGTGCGGTGCAGCCAGTCGGCGGTGGTGAACGACAGGCCGGGGGCGGGGCCGCCGGCGTAGTCGCCCCAGCCGGCGCGGCGGGCGCGGGTGAGCTGGCCGGTGCGGACCAGCAGCAGGTCGCCCCGGCCGACGGCCGCGGACGGGCCCTGCGCGGCGATCGTGACCTCGAGGTGCTCCTCGGTGATGGCGAACCCGTCGGGCAGTTCGCCGTCGGTACCGACCGCGCGACCGACGTCGAGCAGGACGCCCCGGCCGGCGATGACCCCGGCGACGGTCTCGATGCCCGTCACGCCGTCGCCGAGGCTGGTGACGACCTCGCCGGCGGGGCGGCCGTTCCAGGCACGGCCGTGGTCGAAGATGTGGCCGAGGCCGTCCCACTGGGTGGAGCACTGCAGCGGCATGGCGATGACGTCGTCGGCGCCGCCGATGCCGTGCGGGAAGCCCTGCACGCCGGCGGCGGCGTCGGTGCCGGTGTCCAGCATCGTGTGCACGGGGTTCGTCCGGCGGCGCCAGCCCTTCTGCGGACCGTCCATGTCGAAGCGCTGCGACAGCGAGAACGACGCACCGCGGCGGACCAGGGCCGCACCCTGCCGGCGTTTGTCGTCGGTGAGGAAGTTCATCGTGCCGAGCACGTCGTCGGATCCCCAGCGGCCCCAGTTGGAGCAGCGCTCGGCGGCCGCGGCGACGGCGCCCTCGGGATCGGTGCGGTCAAGCATGGAACACCCCGGCGACCCAGTCGGCGATGAAGACGCTGACGTGCGTGAGGTGGTCCAGGCCGATGTGCTCGGCACCGCCCTCGGCCGCCGTGAAGATGCGCAGTTCCCGGCGGCGGCTGTGCACCGCCTGCTCGTAGGAGCGGTGGGCGTACCGCAGCGGAATCTGTCTGTCGTTCTCACCGTGGACGATGAGGAACGGCACGGTGATGCGTTCCACGACGCCGTCGAGGTTGACCGCCTCGGCGTTGGCGATGAAGGTGTCGAGGTCGGTCTC
This sequence comes from Dactylosporangium sp. NPDC051541, assembly GCF_044454505.1. Classification (NCBI taxonomy): domain Bacteria; kingdom Bacillati; phylum Actinomycetota; class Actinomycetes; order Micromonosporales; family Micromonosporaceae; genus Dactylosporangium; species Dactylosporangium sp. NPDC051541. Next base: position 73,173 of record NZ_JBITDU010000029.1, on the reverse strand, counting down.
GCCCCAGACCCACAGCACGTGGTCCCAGTAGTGCGGGACGGGGTTCTCGCCCTCCCGCTCGAGGCGGCGCTTCTGCACCGCACCCCAGTCGTGGTTGGCGCCCCAGGCGACGCACAGCGCCAGACGCGGCTCGAATGCGGCGGCGCGGGGGGCGTAGAAGCCGCCGAGCGACCAGCCGACCAGGCCGATGCGGTCCGCGTCGACGTCCGCGCGGTCCAGCAGGAAGTCGACGCCGGCGGCCGCCCAGTCCTCGGTGCTGACCCGGGCCGTCAGGCCCTGCAGGCGCAGCGCCTCGCCGCTGCCGGGGCAGTCGACCATGAGCGTGGAGATGCCCCGGGCGGCGAGCTCCTCGGCGAACCCGGAGGCGTACATGTGCTCCTTCGTGGAGTCCAGGCCGTTCCACATGACGATGCATGGTGCGGGTGTGCCGTCGGTGGATGCGTTGGTGAAGTACGCCGGCAGGGTGGTGCCCTCGAACGGGACCGCGACCCGGGTGGTGGCCGGGTCGATGAGGTCGAACACCTTCTGCTGCAGCGCCAGGCAGCGGCGGTAGACGGCGTTGCGGTCCGGGTCGTGGGCGCGCTGCATCCGCTCGGCCTGGGTGAGGTAGTTCGTGGCACGGCGGTACTTCTGCCCGGCCGTGCGTCGATGGCCGGCCCGCTCGTCGGCCTCGGCTTGGGCGACGAGCTCGTCGGCGACCGCGGTCCACGCGGCCATCAGCTCTGCCGTGCCGACGTCGGAGCCCTGGGCGGCCAGGTCGCGGATGGGGCGGCAGGCGCGGTCGACCTCGTCGATGAGCCCGCCGCTGTTGAGCGTGGCGACGACGCTCAGGTTCCACACGTAGTTGCCGGGGAAGTACTCGTACACGGATCAGGCCTCTCGCAGAGCGTCGGAGATGGATTTGGCGCCGCCGTGGCCGGATGCGCGCTCAAGGCTCGCCGCGCGCACCACGCTCATCGGGCCCCGCTCGGGCGGCGGAAGGCGGGCAGCGGCGCGCCCGGCGGGGCGACGGCGACCGTGTTGGTGAGGGTGCCGAGGCCCTCGACGCTCAGCGTGACGACGTCGTCGGGCTGCAGCGGTGGCGGGGCGGCGGCGCCGTCGCGGCCCCACAGCTCGGCGAGGCAGCCGCCGTTGCCGACGGTGCCGGAGCCGAGGACGTCGCCGGGCTCGACGCGGCTGTCCCGGGCGGCGTAGGCGAGCATCGTCTCGAACGTCCAGCCCATGTTCGACAGCCGGTCCCGGCCGACCTCGACGCCGTTGACGCTCGCGGTGCACAGCAGCCGCAGGAAGCCGTCGGCGTCCCGGTACGGCTCCAGCTCGTCGGCGGTGACGATCCACGGGCCGAGGCTGGTCGCGAAGTCCTTGCCCTTGGCCGGGCCGAGCCGCACCTGCATCTCCCGGCTCTGCAGGTCCCGGGCCGACCAATCGTTGAGGATGGTGTACCCGAAGATGCCCCCGGCACCGATGACCGCCGCGACCTCCAGCTCGAAGTCGCGGGCGGCACAGGCGGCCGGGAACGCGGCGGCATCGCCGGGGCCGATGACCGTGTGCGGGTTGGTGAAGTAGAACGTCGGCGCGTCATACCAGGCGTCGGGTACACCCGCGGTGCCGTCGACGCTTCGACGTACCCCCGCCACATGCTCTTCAAAGGCCACGAAGTCGCGGATGCTGGCCGGACGGATCGGCGGCCGAAGCCGGACCTCGTCCAGCGGAACACCGTCGGGCGCGAAGACCAGGTCCCGGGGGTCGAGCGCGACGACGCCGCGCATGTCGAGCCCGCCGGTGAGTCGATGGATGCGGTCGCCGATGACGACGCCGGTGTGTTCGGCGCCGTCGTGGCGGTAGGTGGCGAGCCGCATCAGACGGGTGGTGCGACGAAGACGCCGCGGTCCGGGTCGTTGAACGACTGGCGGGCGACGAACTCGCTCATCGGGTTCGCGGTGCCCCACTGGTCGGTGACCGTCGGGTCGGAGAAGTCGTACAGGTGCGGGTGCCAGGTGTCCTCGTCGAGCTCCTCCAGCTCGGTGGTGTACTCCACCGTGTTGCCGTGCGGGTCGAGGAAGTAGCTGAAGGTGTTGTTCCCGGCCAGGTGCCGGCCCGGACCCCAGACCTTCTCCACGCCGGCCCGCAGCAGCCGGCCGGTGCCGCGCATGTACTCGTCGAGCCCGCGCAGCTCGAACGAGGCGTGGTGCAGCGACACGTGCGGGCCCCGGGCGATCGCGAGGCTGTGGTGGTACCGGTTCGTGCGCAGGAACCACATCACGGAGCCCATGTGCGGTGACGTGAGCGTGTCGGACAGCGCGAAGCCCAGATGCCGCTCGTAGAACGCGACCGTCGCCTCGGGGTCGGGGCCGTTGACGACGACGTGGGAGAGCTTGACGGGGACGGACTCCCCCGCCTCGACCTTGCGGTGCGCGCGGACCGCGACGTCGCTGGAGACCTCGACCGTGCGGCCGTCGATGTCGAAGAAGCGCAAGCCGTACCCGCCGCCGGGGGTCGTCAGCGGGCCGGGCTCGGTGACCAGGCGGACACCGTCGCGGCCGAGCCGCTCGGCGAGGGCGTCGACGTCGGCGCTGTTCGCCGCGCCGAACGCGATGAGGTCGAGGCGTTTCTCGGCGGCCCGGCGCAGCCGCACCGAATACTGCTCGGGCGAGCCGGCGGCGGCCAGGAACGCGATGCCGTCGTCGGTCGTCTCCGGCGTCAGGCCCCACATCGTCGTGTAGAAGTCCAGCTGCTGGTCGTAGTCCGGCACGGCGAGGTCGACGTGGCGCAGATGCGTGATGAGCCGTTCTGGCATCGGAGGTTCCTTACGCGGGTTCGCTGACGAGGTGGGCGATGCGGGCCATCAGGCCGGGGACGTCGCCGCGCTCCCGGTCCAGCAGCCAGCGGGTCAGCTGCAGGGAGGCGTCGACGACGGTCTTGGCCCGCACGTAGCGGCGGTCGGTGAACGCCTGCCACAGCGGGTCGTCGAGCCGGTCGGCCGCCAGGAGCAGCTCGGCCAGGACGGCGGCGTCCTCGAGGGCCTGGGCCGCGCCCTGGGCGAGGGTCGGCGGGCAGGTGTGCGCGGCGTCGCCGATGAGCACGGCCCGGCCGCGGTGCCACGGCGCGGGGAGCACGTGGCTCTCGAACCGGGTGTAGTTGACCCGCGACGGGTCCGTCAGCAGCGGGCGGATGTCGTCCCACGGGCCGTGGTACGCCGTGGACAGGTCCCGCATCACACCCAGCGACTCCTGCGGGCTCAGGGTGCTGCGGTCCTGGGCGTCCTCGACGAGGTAGGCGTAGAGGGAGTCCTCGCCGGTCGGGCAGTACCCGGCGATGTAGCAGGGGCCGCCGTAGAACAGGTCGGTGCGGGTGACACTGGCCGGGCGGGCGGTGAAGGTACGCCAGATGCCCATGCCGACCCCGGTGGTGTCCAGGTCGATGCCGAGGCGGCGCCGGGTCCACGACCGGACGCCGTCGGCCCCGACGATCAGGTCGTAGCGGCCGGTGGAGCCGTCGGCGAACGTCACGTCGACGCCGGTGTCGTCCTGCTCGAGTTCGGTGCAGCTGATCCCGAACCGGACCGTTGCCCCGGCCGCGGCCGCCCGGTCGAGGAGAACCCGTGCGAGGGCCGGGCGGTACATGCCGACCGTGGCCGGCAGGTCCGGGCCGCCGGTGCGGTGGTCGGGCAGTTCGGCGACGAGGGTGCCGTTGGGGTCCGGGGCGCGCAGGCCGAGGGTGTCGAAGCCGTAGCCCTGCGCTCGTACCTGCTCCCAGACGCCGAGCCGGCGCAGGACCCGCAAGGCGTTGCCCTGTAACGTGATGCCCGAGCCGAGCGCGCCGGTGTCGGGCTTGATGTCGACCAGGTCGACCGAGACGCCACCCTCGGCGAGCAGGATCGCGGCCGCGGTGCCCGCCGCGCCGGCGCCGATGACGAGCACGTTACGAACTGCTGACATGGGCCAACTGTGGTGGCCGCACCGGGTATCAAGAAGACGCCACTTGCTGATGCCGGTCATCAGTCTCATTTATGCTGAGCCGGTGACGACCGACCGGGTGCTGGCCAACCTCGACCTCAACCTGCTGGTCACCCTCGACACGCTGCTGCGCGAACGCAACGTCACCCGGACCTCCCAGGCCCTCGGGGTGAGCCAGCCCGCGGTGAGCGCCGCCCTGGCCCGGCTACGCCGCCACTTCCACGACGAGCTGCTCAACCGGGTCGGCAACGCCTACGAACTGACGCCCCTCGCCGCGCAGCTGACCGTGCTCACCGGGCCGGCGCTGGCCGCGGTCCGGCGTGTGTTCGACGCCTCCGCCGAGTTCGACCCCAGCACCCTCGTGCGCGAGTTCACCGTGGTGACCTCCGACTACGCCGCCGCCGTCCTCGGCCCGCACGTCACCCGGCACATCGCCGCGCAGGCCCCGGGCGTGCGGCTGCACCTGCGCCAGACCACACCGGAGGCGGTCGACCACGCCGCGGACACCCTGCGCACCGCCGACGGGCTGCTCATACCGCACGGCTTCGTCACGGACCTGCCGCACCTGGACCTCTACACCGACCATTGGGTCTGCATCGTCGCCGCCGACAACCCCCACGTCGGGGCCGAGCTCACGCTCGAGCAGCTCGGCCGGCTCGGCTGGGTCGTGCTGTTCAACCGCCCGACCGCGTTCGCACCCGCGGCCCGCCAGCTCAGCATGATCGGGGTCGAGCCGCGGGTCGAGGTCGTCGTCGACGGCTTCCTCGCCATGCCGTTCCTCGTCGCCGGCAGCAACCGCGTCGCCCTCATCCAGCAGCACCTGGCCGACCGGCTCGCCCCGCTCGCCGACATCCGCGTGCTGCCCTGCCCGTTCGAGGTCGTGCCGCTCACCGAGGCCCTGTGGTGGCATCCGATGTACCGCAACGACCCCGCCCACGCCTGGCTGCGCTCGGTCTTCACCGAGGCCGCCGGGGCGCTCGGCGGCCCTGGCCATCAGCGGGCCTGATACCGCCTATCGGCGATTCGCACTTCCCGCGCGCCGCCGGCCGCCTCGATAGTGCTGGCACCCCGCCGCCACGAAAGGCGTTTCCGCCATGTCCGCACCCCGTCAGGCCGGTCCGGCGCAGCTGGCGCTGCTGCTGGCCGGCAGTTGCCTGTCCGTCCTCGGCGCCGTGCTGCTCGCGCCGGTCCTGCCAAAGATGCAAGACCATTTCGCCGGTACTGCCGCCGCCGACATCCTGGTCCCGGTCGTCTTGACGGTCCCGGCCCTCGTCATCGCCATCACCGCACCGTTCGCCGGCGTCATCGTCGACCGGCTCGACCGCAAGCGGCTGCTCATCGCCGCGATGTTCGCCTACACCGCGGCCGGCACGGCGCCGCTGTACCTGCCCTCGCTCGGCGCGATCATCGCCAGCCGCGTCCTCGTCGGCCTCTGCGAGGCCGCGATCATGACCTGCTGCACCACGCTGATCGCCGACTACTGGAGCGGTCCGCGCCGCAGCCGGTACCTCGGACTGCAGACGCTCGTCGCCACGCTGTCCGCGACCGCCTTCCTCGCCCTCGGCGGCCTGCTCGGCGCGGCCGGCTGGCGCACCCCGTTCTGGCTCTACGCCGTCGCCGCCGTGCTGGCCGTGCCCATGGCCCGCCTGCTGTGGTCGCCCGAGCGCCCCGCCGCGGCCGGCGACCGTCTCCCGCCCATCCCGTGGCGGACACTGCTCGCACCGTGCCTGGTGACCCTGGTCGGCGGGGTGGTGTTCTACGCGCTCATCGTGCAGCTGTCGTTCGTCCTGGACGACATCGGCGTCACCGCCCCGGCGACGATCGGCGCCCTGAGTGCGGCCATGTCCCTGGCCACCGCGGCCGGCTCGGCGTCCTTCGCCCGCCTCTCCCACCGCACGCCGAAGCAGCTCCTGCCCGTCGCGTTCGGCCTCGCCGCCGCCGGCCTGGCCGTCGTCAGCCTCGGCACCGGCGTCGCCGGCATCACCATCGGAGCCGTGATCACCGGCGCCGGCACCGGCCTGCTCCTACCCGTCCTCGTCACGTGGGCGATCAACCGGCTCGAGTTCGCGCAGCGCGGCCGGGGCACCGGACTGTGGACCGGCTTCCTGTTCCTCGGCGAGTTCCTGTCGCCGCTGCTCATCGCCGGCCTCGGCACGGCCGGCGGCCTGCAGCCGGCCCTGGGCATCCTCGCCGGGATCGCCGCCGTGCTCGGTGTCGTCACCCTGCTCGCGGTACCCCGCAACACCGCACCGCTGAACGTGACCGACGCGTAGGGTCGCGGGATGCGATGGCTCGAGGTTCGGCGACATTCGCTGACCAAGAAGGATGCCGCTCGTGGACGCGGCTCGCACCTGTCCGCGGGCGGTGTCGCGCTGGCCCGGGCGAGGTCGAGCACCACGACCAGTGGCGCTGGCCGCGGCCGTACGTGACGAACGCCGAGCTCGTCCGCCTCGGTGGAGCGCTGGCGGCCATCGCCGATGCGCATCGCGAGCTCTGGCTCGGCTCGGTGCTGGCCGTGCCGGAGGGCAGCGGAGCACTCGTCATCTCCCACGGCGGTGCATCGAACCGACGCTGGTGCGCTGCCTGCCCGAGGGGGATCACGCACGGTGGGGACCGCCCCTGAGTCACTGCGAGGGCGCCCGGCTGCGATTCGACGACGGGCGGTTCACCCTCGATACGCTCCGCCGCGGGCCGGCCTGACCGTCACGGCTCAGCGTGCCGCCGCGGTGATCAGGTCATCGTCCGGCAGATCCCCGGAATGGTTGCATCGGCCCGCCGGTGGAGATGGGCGTGTGATGCGACTGCACCCGGGCGAGCCCGAGGCCACCGGCTGGCGGGCGATGAGCGTGCCCGACGTGATCGGGCGGCTGCGGGCCGCGGCACCGGACGTGCGGGAACGGCCGCTGGTGGTCGCGATCGACGGGCGCGGCGGAGCCGGGAAGACGACCCTGGCGCAGTGGCTACGGGCGGCGGTGCCCGGGTCCGCGGTCGTGCACACCGACGACGTCGCCTGGGCGCACGCGTGTTTCGACTGGGGTGCGCTGCTGGCCGGGCACGTGCTGGGGCCGCTGCACCGGGGCGAGGCGGTCGACTACCGGCCCGACGCCTGGCGGGTGCACGGGCGGGCCGGGTCGATCACGGTCCCGGCGGGCGCGGACACCGTGTGGGTCGAGGGCACCGGCATCATCCGGCGGGAGCTGGCGCGGTCGCTTGCCGCCTCGATCTGGCTGCAGGGCGACCTCGATGTGCAGGACCGGCTGCTCCTGGCCCGGGACGGAGACTCCCCCGGGCACCTGGCCCAGGTCGAGAGCTGGATGCGCGAGGAGCTGCCGTTCCTGCTGCAGGAGCGGCCGTGGGCACACGCCACCATGATCGTCGCGGGGCCGCCGCCGGCCGGGTCCGAGCCGGGCGACGGCCTGCTCGTCGCCGATCCCGTCCGTTCCTGACCCGGGCGGGATGGGTTGTTCAGAGGCTCCAGGTCCAGATGGTGCCGTCCCAGTGGCCGGACACGACGGTGGCGTGGCCGTCGAGGTTGGCGATCGCGATGGCCTCGGCGCCCTTCTCGGGGCCGGTGAGGCCGGGGCCGTACGGGCGGCCCGTAGCCAGGTCCCAGATGCGGATGGTGTTGTCATCGGCGCCGGCGATCGCGACCGTGCGCTGGTTGACGGTGCCGATGGCGACGGTCTTGATGGCGTCGTGGATGCGGACGAGCACGGTGCCGGGGGTGTCGGGGGCAGCCAGGTCCCAGCTGCGCACGACGCCGTCCTCGCTGCCGGCGACGGCCAGGGTCCGGCCGGCGATGGTGGCGACGGCGACGGTGCCGACGGTGGCGTCGTGGGCGTCGAGGCTGCGGATGATCCGCCCGCCGGCGAGGTCCCAGAGCCGCATCGTGCCGTCGGCGCTGCCGGTGACGGCGATCGGGGCGTCCCGCAGCGCGCCGACGCCGATGCTCTTGACCTCCGTGTCGAGGGCCTCGCCGAGCAGCCGGCTCGGCGCGGAGGGTGTGGCCGGGTCCCAGACGCGCACGGTGCGGTCGTCGCCGGCCGAGACGGCGACCGAACGGCCGTTGACGGTGCCGAAGCCGACGGAGTTGATGCCGGCGCCGGTCTGCTCGCCGAGGCGGGTGCCGGCGGGCGGGTCGGCGGTGAGGTCCCACCGCCGCAGGGTGCCGTCGACGCTGGCCGAGACCGCCATCGGCGCCCGCAGCGCGATGGAGAAGACGGGCTTCTGGTGGCCGGGGAGCGGGGCGCTGCGGGGCCGGCCGGTGGCGGGGTTCCACAGCTGCACGGTGCCGTCGGCGCGTCCGACGACGGCGAGGGGGTCGCCGCGCAGCATGCCGACCGCGACCGACCAGACCGGGTCGTCGACGGCGAGCGCGGGGCTGAGCAGCTTGCCGACCGGGCTGTAGCCGCGGTCGTCCGACGGCGGGGCGCCGGCGGGCTCGGCGGCCGTGCCACGGTCGCGGCGCAGCAGTACCGGCACGCCGAAGGCCACGCCGGCCACCAGTGCCGCGGCGGGCGCCGCGAACAGGAGCCGCCGCCTGGTCAGCAGCGGCGCACCGGCCGGTGGCTCGGTGACCGGCTCGGGGTCGGTGGCGGCCGGCTCGAGCGGTGGCTCGGTGACCGGCTCGGGTCCGTCGGCGGGCGCCGTCACGGCCGCCGCCGCAGGCGCGCGCGGCGCGGCGCGGCGGGGGCGCTGGTCGAGTTGGTCACGCAGCCGCCGGTACGCCTCGTCCCACGCCGCCCGGTCACCGAGGTCGCCCGGCAGGGTGACGCCGTCCTGCGCGGCGACCCGCAGGCAGGTGTCGACGAATGTCTCGAAGTTCGCCAATTCCGGTCGCACCGGACGTTCCCGGTTCGTCATTCCGGCAATGGTGCTGCGTTTGAGCCGGATCGCATCCTCGTTGCGGCGGCGCGGCGTCCTGGCGCTTTCGATCTCCAATCGGCGAATGGAAAGTCCGGCCGCTTCACGCAGGGCCTGCAACCGTCCGGCGAACTCCAGACGCGGGTCAGGCGTCTCGTCCACACGCACTCCCGAACTCGGTCAGCGAGGGTGTCCGGCGCCGCCGGACGCTTCAGCTTAGCCGTCCACCAGCGGCTTGTCGGTACCCCGAACGCAGAGTGTCCGGACTGCTTGCCGGACACCCGCCCCGGACAGGACCGTTGATCAGGCAATTGCCGCGGGCCCATTCCTCGGGCGGCGCATTTGCATGGGGAAAACAATGAGGGGGACTTCCCGATGAGCAGTCCGTGGCAGAACATCCGGCAGTCACAGCAGAATGCGCAGACCTTCTCCCGCATCGGGCAGCAGGCCAGCGCCAACGCGAGCTATCAGGCCGCGCAGGCGGCCCGGCGGGCGAACGCGGGCGGCCGGCCCGCCCGGTCCGCGATCGGCGGGTTCTTCCGCTTCGTGTTCGGGCTGATCGCGCTCGTGATCGGCCTCGGCATCATCGGCGTGATCATCGCGATCGCCGCCGAAGTCATGCAGCGCAGCGGCAGCTGAGGTGGCATCTGCGTCGCCTTCGGTCTCGCCGAGCCCGGCGGTCTCGCCGAGCCCGTCGGCGCCGCCGTCAGTGCCGGCCACCGACTACACGCCGATGCTCGGGTGGCTGGTGGCCCTGCTGCTCCTGCTCGCCCTGATCGTGGTCTGGGCCCGTCGCCGCGCCGGCGGGCCCGCGGCACCGGTCACTCCGGCCCCGCCACCCACACCGGCCCCGGCCCTGGCCGCCGCGCCGATACCCCGGCCGGCGGTCGAGCCGGCCACGCCGGTGCTGCTCGGCGGCCGGCCGTCGGCGGCGACGCGGTACCCGTGGCGGCTACCCGCCTTCCCGGCCCAGCCGGGCCTCATCGGCGACGAAGCCCGCTTGGGCGGTCTCGACGTGCGCGCGGCCAGCATCGTCGGCCCCGGGCACCGGTGCGAGGAGCCGGCCGGTCCGCGCCAGGACGTCTACCGGCTGGCCCGGGACCGCGACGGGCAGCACCTGATCATCGCCGTCGCCGATGGCGTCTCCGCCAGCGCCCGCTCCGACCTCGGCGCGACGGTCGCCGCGACCGCCGCCGTGACCGAGATCCGCCGCCGCCTCGACGCCGGGGCCACGCCCGCCGAGCTGAAGGCGCCGGCGATCTTCGAGTCGGTGGCCGCGCAGATGGTCGCGGCCGCCGCCGACCGGGGCGCGTCCGCGCGCGACGTGTGCTGCGCGCTGCTCGTCGCCGTCGTGCCCGCGCACCGGCGCGACGAGCCGGTGTGGCTGGCGTCGCTGGCCGACGTCAGCGCCTGGCTGCACGGCACCGAACGTTGGCAGCGCCTGACCGGCGCCGACAAGGACGGCCTGGACCACAACACCCTCGCGCACGTCCTGCCGCTGCACCCGCAGTACGCGACCGGCCGGCTCGTCGTCGTGCCGGCCGGCGCCGCGCTCGCGATCCTCACCGACGGCGTGAGCGACGCCTTCGCCGAGGTGGAGGGGGCGCAGCGCTGGTTCGCGCAGCGGTGGCAGGTGCCGCCGGCGCTGGGCTCGTTCCTCGCCGACGTCAACTTCGAGGCCCGCGGGCAACTGGACGACCGGACCGCCGTCGTCGTGTGGTGCGGTGCCCGGTGAACCCGATCCCCGCTGTCACCGAGCTCGACGCGCTGGGCGCGCTGGAAGCGCCGCTGAGCACCAACAACGGAGAGAGCCTGGCCATCTCCCCGCTCGCCGCCCACCCGCACCTGCTGCTCAAGCGCTACCGGACCGGTCCGGCGCCGGCCGACGTCGAGCGGCTGGACCGGCTCATCGCGCTCCCGGCCGACCTGGTGCCCGACGACCGGCGGACCCTGGCCACGGCGACCTGCTGGCCCACGGCGCGGGTCGTCTCCGGCGGCGCGACGGTCGGCTGCGTCATCCCGCGGGCACCGGCGAAGTTCTTCACCCACCTGCGCGGCCCGCAGGCCCCGGCGGTCCCGCTGGAGATCGACTGGGTCTCGGCCGGCGCCCACCGCCGGCAGCGGCTCGGGCTACCAGCGCTCGACCTGCCGCACCGGCTGCGGATCAGCGCCAACCTGCTGGCCGTCGCCGCGCTCTTCGAACGCCACGACCTCGTCTACGCCGACTGGTCGTATGCGAACGCCCTGTGGAGCGCCCGGGACGGCGACGTGTTCGTCATCGACACCGACTCCTGCGCGACCGGCTCCCGCGCCGCGGTCAAGACGGCGAACTTCGACGACCCGGTGCCGCGCCCGGACGCCCTCGTGGACGGCGACACCGACCGGTACCGCGTCGCGCTGCTCGTGGCCCGCTGCCTCACCGGCGAACGCGACTACACCGCCGTACTCGGCGGCCTCGACCGGCTCCCGTCCGGCATCCGGGTACTGCTGGACCAGACCCTCACCGCGGCACGGCGGGAGGACCGGGCCAAGATCGCCGACCTGTGGCCGACGGTCGAGGCGGCCGCCGCCGTGACCCCGCCGACCTCCTGGCGCCCGGCCACCACCCCGATCCCGCCACCGGCCCGCCCGCGCGCCACGCCGGTGCGACCGCGCGCCACGCCGGTCCGGCCGACCGCCGCAGCGCCGGCCCGGGTGCCCGCCGCGGCACCGCCCGGCTCCAACGTCGTCGGCTGGACAGCGCTGCCCGGGCGGCCCGCGCCCGCCGCCGCGGCCCGGCCCGCACGGCCGCGGCGGGCCCGGTGGACCGCCGTGGCCGTCGGCGCCGCGCTGCTGCTCATCGTGTTCGTCCTCATCGCCGCAGGAGGGTTCTAAGTCCATGAGCACAGGCCATCACGACACCCCGGCCACCCGGTCGAAGTGCCTGCCGACCTATCTGGTGCTCGACACGTCCGGCTCGATGGAGCTGCACGCCGACGTGCTCAACGAGACCCTGGGCCAGCTGTACGACACCCTCGTGACCAGCCCCAAGGTCTCGGAGTTCGCGTACCTGTCGATCGTCACCTTCAACGAACGCGCCTTCGTCGTGCTGCCGATGACCGACATCGACCAGGTGCCCGGCCTGCCGGTGGTCTCGTGCGCCGGCGGCACCCACTACGGCGAGGCGTTCCGCGCCATCCGGGAGCGCATCGACGTGGACATCCCCGCGCTGCGCGCCGCCGGCAAGGAGGTCCTGCGCCCGGTCGTGTTCCTGCTCACCGACGGCGAGCCGATGGACCCGGACTGGCACGAGTCGTTCCTCGACCTCGTGGACCGGCAGTGGCAGCGGTACCCGAACGTCATCACCTACGGCTTCGGCGCCGCGAACGCCGACGTGCTGAGCAAGGTCGCCACCAAGGCCGCGTTCCTCGCCGAGCGCGGCAACACCGACCGGCGCGCGCTCACCGAGGCCATCACCAGCCTCGTCAACTCCCTCGTGGCCTCGGCACACACCGAGCAGATGCAGGTGCCGCAGCACGTTCCCGGGTTCACCAACATCCCGTTCGAGTACGTCGGATAACCGGAAGGCATCATGCACGCGCTGATCGTCCTGGCGGGCGGCCCGAGCCGGTCCCGCATCGACCTGACCGACACGGTGACCGTCGTCGGCACCGCCACCGCGGCCTACCCGTGGCTCACGTCCGTGAACGGGCTCGCCCGCCGGCACACCACATTCAGCCGGGGCACGGACGGTTCGATCACCGTGACCGACCTCGACACCCGCACCGGCACCCACGTCAACGGCGCCCGCATCCGCGCCCCCCATCAGCTTCGTCCGAACGACCAGGTGCGCATGGGCGACCTGATCGTATCGCCGGTCACCGTCGCCGCGCCGCCGCCACCGTCGCCGCAGCCACAGTCCTCGGCCCCCTCCCGGCCCGCGGTGCCGCCGCCGGCACCCGCAGTACCATCGCCGGACGCCGTTTTTCAGCAGGCGCAGGCGCTGCACCGGCAGGGGCAGATCGACCCGGCCCGGCACCTGCTCGAAGCGGCCCTCGCGACCGACCCCGACCACGTGCCGTGCCGGTTCGCGCTCGCCGTCTGCCTCATCGATCTGGGGCGCAAGGCCGAGGCCGTCGACCATCTGCGGCGCGTGCTGGAGCTGTTCCCGACGCATGCGGTCGCGGCGTACCAGCTCGGGCGCTGCCTGGCCGACCTGGGCGCCACCGCCGAGGCGGCCGCGGCGCTGCGCCGGGCCCTGGCGATCGACCCGGCCCACGCGGCCGCGCAGGCGCTGCTGCGCACGGTCGAGGCGCCACCGGCGGCCGCGCCCGTCGCCGTGTACGGCAATCCGGCCGCCGTGTCCATGCCCGCGCCGGTGGCGGTGGGTGCGCCGGCGCCGCAGCGGCAGGCGGCACCCGACCCGGCCGAGATGGCGCGGCAGGGCAACCCGATCATCCAGGTCGGCCGGTCCCTCACCGCCGACATCGACCTGCACAACACCGCCTACGCCGGCGCGCTGATCCACAAGGGCAACATCAAGTTCCGGTACCTGCTGCTGTCCCTGGTCGTGCGGGTCGTCGTGGCCGCAGCGCTGACCGCGGCGGCGACCCGGGCACCGGCGCAGGTGCAGCAGTTCGCGGTCATCGCCCTGGCGGTGGTGTGGCTGTGGGTCCTCGCGGGCCTAATCACCGCCCTGGTGCGCTCCGCGCTCAACGACTTTCTGTTCTACGAGCGCTGCATGGAGCTGCGGCTGGGCGTCCTCTCGCGACAGACCAGGACTGTTTGGTACCACCAGATGGCACCCCTGACCCGCACGCTCACCATCGCCAACTACCTGTCGTACACCGCATCGCTGGACATCCAGTTCGAGGAGGCCGGGTCCACCAAGTCCGTGCGGCTGCTCGCGATGGGCAACCTGCGCGAGGTGGAGCAGCTGCGCAAGGAGCTCGAGCTGCACCGGGTGCGCGAGCGCCGCCAATTCAAGGGCATCACGGGGTAGCCGGCGATGGAGCAGTGGGTCCACGACCTCATCACGCATCAGGCCGTCGAGCGGCTCTTCGCCGACGCGCCGGGCGGGCGCATCCGCGGCATGAACCAGGAGGAGTACTTCCGCGAGGTCAACGCCGGGCAGAAGTACATGGACCGGATCGTCGACCACCTGCCCGGCGACGACCAGCGGGCCGGGGTGCTGCGGGGTTCGGGCGAGCCGATCCACAACTCGACGATGACGGGGCCGACGGCCCACTCGGCCTGGGTCGACCCCGACGCGCAGCGGCAGCATGCGATGGCCGACCCGTACCGGTCGGGCGCGGAGAACCTGGCCACCGACCGCGCCTACGTCGTGCACATGCTCACGTCGGCCGACGGGATCGCGCGGCACGGATCGTGGCCGCCGGGCGAGCACCGCGAGATGGGGCCGCTGGGCGCCGCCGTCCACGCGGTCGAGGACAGCTTCAGCAGCGCCCACGTCTGGCGGGCCGACTCCGTCTACCACGGCGACGCGACCGCGCCGATCAAGTCGTTCAACGTGTTCAGCGACCTCGGGTACGGGCCGCAGAACACCCACGACGGCCGGTTCGACAAGGCACCGCCAGCGTCGGGCGCGTTCATCGCGGCGCGGACCGCGACGTACGAGATGCTGCGCCGGTACGAGGACGGCGTCGCCACGGCCCCGGCCGACGCCCAGCTGAGCTACCAGCGGTTCGGGGAGGAGTACTTCCGGGCGTCACCCGACGGTGTCGAGGTCAACCGGGCACCGACGGCGGCGTGGCAGGCCGAGCACGACCGCCGGATCCAGCTCGCCGAACTGCACGACGACACGGCCGACCTGGTGGGCGGCCACACCCCCGGCGACGCGAACTTCAGCCGGGACGACGGCGTCCCGGTCCACGTGCCGTCCGGGCTGCAGTCCGGCCCGGTCGCGTCGACGCCACCGTCCGAGGGCGGCTGGCACGCGCCGCTGGCCGACCGCAGCCTCCCCGAACCCGAGGCACCCGCCGACGCCGGCGGCTGGCACCCGCCGATGCGCGACGACACCGCCGCCCCGGACGCCGCCGCCCCGCCGGCCGCTCCGCCGGCCGCGGAGCCGAACCTCACGCCCGAGCCGGCCAACATGACCGGCGCGGACGGGGTACCGCGGCAGGCGCCGGAGGCGTCCGCGGCGGCACCCGACAACGGGATCGTCTCGGGCGGCACGGCACCGGCACCGGGCGCCGTGGCGATCGTGTACTACCACGCGCCCGGCAGCGACTCGAGTGTCGGCTCCGGCTCCAGCGTGCAGCCCAGCGCCGGGGAGCACGGCATCGACCCCGGCCATGTCTTCATCGAGGTGCGCGACGGCACCGGCCACAACGCGTACCTCGACTACAGCCTCGGCGCCCACGGCGCGGGTAAGGTCGAGCGGAACCTCAGCGACGCCCGGCGCGGCGAGCACCAGGCCCTGGTCATCCCGATCACGGCGGAGCAGGCGCGGGTCATGCAGTCCGAGATCCACGGGCGGCTGACCTCCTCCGACACGTACAACCTGTTCCACTACAGCTGCGTCACCGCGACCCAGCAGATCCTGGCCGCGGGCGGCATCCACATCCCGCACGCCCTGACCCCGTACGGCCTGTGGGGCAACCTGCACGCCGCGGCGCTGCCCGGCGCGCATGACATCGGGCCGATGAGCAACGAGCATCAGCACAACGCCAGCGGGGAGCAGGAGACGTACCAGCCGGGCCGGCCGGTGGCGTCGACGCCCGAGGCCGAGGAGCTCAAGCCCGGCGGCCGGTCGACGCCGCCGCCCGCTCCCGAGACCCCGCCGCCGGACGCCACGCCGCCGGAGACCTCATCGCCCGCGGCCAATTCGACCGGCATCGACGGGCGGCCGCACTATGCGCCACCACCGGAGACGCCGAACTACGTCGAGGCGCCGGCCGGTGGTTCCAGCCCCAACCCGGCCATCCCGCCGCCGGGTTCACCCGCCCCGGCCACGCCCGCGCCGAACCAGACCGGCACCGACGGCCGTCCCCACGCCGCGCCGCCCCCGGCGCCGCAGCCGCCCGCGGACCCCGGCCCCAACAGCGCGACGCCCACACCAGCGACGTCCACGCCCGCGCCGTCGCCGACCAGCGCGCCGGCCGACGGTGGCTTCAGCCCGAACCCGAACATCCCACCGGCCGGTGCTCCGCTCTCGTCTCCCACCTCCGCGACGATCCCGACGAGCGTCAGCACGCCGAACCCGACGATCGTTCCCACCGTCTACACCCCACCACCGTCCGGAATCTCGGACGGCGGAGCATCGTTCGGCACATCTGGCGGCGGGGCATCGTTCAGCTCTCCGGACGCCGGGGTCCCCGGCCCGCCGCCGGCCGACAGCGCCGGGCTGCCGGGTGGCGGCGGTGGATCGGGCGGCGGCGGTACGTCGAGCGACCCGCACCACCTCGGTGGGGCGTCCGGCCCGCTGGGCGGGAACATGTGGGACGCGCTGACCCCGCACGACACCCAGGTACCGCCGGACGCCGGGATGTCGTTCGGCCTCCACGACGGCAGTGCTGCCGTCACATCCGATCCAGCCGGTCATGCCGGCGGCGCGTCGTTCGCCGCGGTGCCGGCCGACGGCGGTGTGTCCTTCGCAACCGCGGGCGCGGCGGCGGCACCGGCCGACGGCGGCGCGTCGTTCGCCGATGATGCGGCGTCCGCCAGCCACTACGACGGCGTCCCGTTCGCGGGCACCGAGGCGGCGGTCACGCCTGACGGCGGTGCCGCATTCGCGGCCGATCCGGCGGCATTCGACGGCGGCGCATCGTTCGCCGGGCACGAGGCGGCCGCTTCCTACGACGGCGGCGCGTCGTTCGCCGGGCACGAGGCGGCCGCTTCCTACGATGGCGCGTCGTTCGCGGGACATCCGGCCGCCGCGGCCCACGACGGCGGAGCGTCATTCGCGGGACCCCCGGCGGCCGCCGCGCACGACGGTGGCGCATCCTTCGCCGGACACGAGGCGGCCGCCGCGCACGACGGTGGCGCATCCTTCGCCGGACACGAGGCGGCCGCCGCGCACGACGGTGGCGCATCTTTCGCCGGTGCCGCGGCGAGCCAGGACGCCGAGGCCGCGGCGCAGCACCAGCCGGCGCATCACGACGCCGCCGGCCATCACAACGCGGCGGCTCATCATGACGCAGCCGCGCACCACGACGCCGCTGCCGCCCACGCGGCCGCACACGGATAGTGCTTGGTTTGCAGATCGGCATGGCACGGCTCGCCATGCTCAGCGTCGGCCCCCTCGGCCATGCCGGGTCGTTCGGCGTACGCGCCGATCAGCGCTCGCAGCGTCTGCTGGGCACGATCGAACCGCGATTCATCCGCATCGGACCAAATGGGGAGACCCTCGACCGGGCTTCGGCCGTCCATGCTGCCCCTCCAGTCGCCGGCGCGCATTCCAGTATCCCCAGACCGCCAACGGCTACCCGACCGGATGGGGAGGTTGCAGGGTCCGCGGTTTCAACCCGGTCGATACGCTAGACGGCGTGGCAGTGAAGATCCGGCTCGGCATTGATTTCGGCACCGGCCACACAGTGGGGGTACTCGCCGTTCCTGGCCGTGAGCCCCGGCCGCTGTTGTTCAACGGTACGCCGCTGCTACCCTCCGCCGTCCAGGCCGACCACTCCGGCCGTCTGCTCGTGGGGCGCGACGCTAAGCACATGGCCGTCGACACGCCGGGCGCCTTCGAGCCCAACCCGAAGCGCTGCATCGACGACGACGTTGTCCTGCTCGGCGACATCGAGCTGCCGGTCACCGAGCTCATCGCGGCGGTACTGCGGTGGATCGCGACCGAGGCCGCCCGAATGGCCGGCGAGACGCCGGCCGAGACGGTACTGACCTACCCGGCCGCCTGGGGTCCGGAGCGCCGGCAAACACTGCTCACCGCCGCCGGTGCCGCCGGGCTGCCCGACGTCCGGCTGGTCAGCGAGCCGGTCGCGGCGGCCACGTAATATGTACAGGTCGCCGACAGCGCGGTCACCCCGGATTGGCCCGTGCTGGTGTACGACTTCGGGGCCGGCACCTTCGACACGTCCGTGGTGCGCCAGGGCGCCGGCGGCTTCGAGGTGCTGGCGAGCGAGGGCCTGTCCGACTGCGGTGGCCTTGACATCGACGCCGCGATCGTGACGTACCTCGGGACCATCTTCGCCCCGCAAGACGAGGCGCAGTGGCATCGCCTCGTCGAACCGGCCTCCACGGTGGACCGGCGCGCCGCCCGGCAGCTGTGGGACGGCGTGCGCGAGGCCAAGGAGATGCTCTCGGAGAACACCACCGCCCTGATCTACATCCCATTGTTCGACGCCGAGACTCCGCTCGGCCGCGAGCAGCTGGAGCGGCTCGCCGAGCCGGTGATCAGCCGGACCGCCGAGGCTTGCCGGGCGGCGCTGCGGACCGCCGCCGTGGAACCGGACGACCTGGCGGCGGTCTTCCTGACCGGCGGGTCGAGCCGGATGCCGACGGCCGGCACGGCGGTGCACCGGGCACTCGGAATCGTCCCCACCAGCATCGAGCAGCCGGAGCTGGCAGTGGCTGAGGGCAGCGTCCGGATCGACCGGCCGCCGATCGCTGACGCTGCCCGGCTCGATGAGCGCATCACGTGGCCCAGTGAGCCGACCACGGCCGACCTGGTTCCGCCTCTGCCTCCGCGTTCCCTGCCGCGACGCGCCATCCTGCTCGGCACTGTGGCGGCGCTGCTGGCGGCGGGCGGCGGCGCTGTGCTCGCCTCCTGGCCCCGCGGTGGCGACGCCCAGCCGGCATTGTCGGGCACCACGCAGGCACAATCGGCGGTCCCGGCCTCCCCGAGCCATAGCCCGAGCCCGAGCCCGAGGCCCGGCGTCGACCCGTGCCTGATCGGTACCTGGCGCCAGACCAGCCTTCAGCGGCAGATTCCCATCAGCGGCGTGCAGCACGACTTCTTCGGGGGTTCCGGCGCGCTGGCGACGTTCGACGAAGATGGCCGCTTCGCCGAGGACTTCAACAACCAGGCGCCGCTCAGCGCGATGGTCGACGGCGACCGGTGGGAGGACATCACCAAGGGAACTGCCACGGCCAGTTACCAAGCCGGCAACGGCAAGATCCTATACTCCGCGACATCCGCCCAGGGGACCTGGACGATCAATCGAAACGGCCGTCGTAACAACTCCGGCCCGCTCGCCCTCAGCGTCGAGCCCGACCAGTACCTGTGCGCCGGTGACACGCTCACCACCAGCGCGAGCTTCTACAGCGCCAGCTGGACCCGGGTAACGCCGCCGGCGGCGGCATCGTCCGGGTGATGACAGCTTCGACCTGCCGGGTCCGTCTTGAACTTGGACCTGATGGCCGGAGCACTGCTTGACGAGCACGGTGGGGCTGGTGGTCGCGCCGGCCTGGTGATCTGTGCTGCACGACGCTGACGTCGCAGGTGCCACCACCGAGGTCGTACACGACGACCGCACCGCCGTCCGTCATGTCGGCGAAGTGCGCCGCATCCGCCACCGGCTCGGGGCACCAGCGTGACCGGGCGGAGTCCGGCCAACGCCGTCAACGACCACGGCCTGGCCGTCGGCTGGAGCAACACCGCAATCGGCAGCGGCGCCGCCGCGCTCTGGACCTGCCGCAGCGGTGGAACTTTCCTCATCCCGAGCCGACCAGCCGCGCAGTACATCCAGCGAAGTCGATCTTGCGCTAGAGGTAAGCATCGATCCGACACTTGCCGCCGGCGCAACTCACCAGACGCCGCCACCGGCGGACCTGCCGTAAACCAGCCGGTTTCGCGAATCGGTACCGCCGGCCGGCCGACGAAAAGTCGCCCACTACTTAACGGGTTAAGCACCCGGCCCCGTTGAGCCATCGAAGTTCATTGACATGTCCAGCTAGTCGACGTAGCGTTTCGACTGATGCGGTTAAGTTACTATGAGAGGTGTCCGGGTCATCAGACATGCAAACCGCGCCGCCTCCGCCATCGGCGCGACTGAACCTGTATGTCAGCAATGACTCCAGCGCCGCATCGCTGCGCGCGGACATGCGGCTTTCACCAACGGCCGACGCCGAGGGCCGAAGGTTGGACGCATTTCAGCCGGGCGGATTCCCCATTCGCACTTGCTGGCTGAACGGCTGACTCGCCGGAAGACGGCGCCACGCGGCCGAGGGCCGAAACGGCTGTACAAAGGACCGCTGGTTGTACAAATCCGCTGCCCAGAAGATCCGTGCGCGGCGAAGTTCATCCAAGCGGACCGGCAACACTCCCATCCACCATCTCGTGAGGTGAAACCGTGAAACGACGTCTGTACCTCGCCGGTGCGCTTGTGCTGGCACTCGGAGTGGCGACCTTCGTGAACGTGCAACCGGCCATGGCCGCTGCCGGTATCCGGGTGAGCGGCACGAACATCGTCGAGGCCAACGGCAGCACCTTCGTCATGCGTGGCACAAGCCACGCCCACGCCTGGTACGCCAGCCACACCGGGGCTTTCAGCAACATCAAGTCGTTGGGAGCCAACACCGTCCGCGTGGTGCTCAGCGGCGGCCGGTGGTCGGCGAACAGCGCGAGCGATGTCGCCAACGTCATCTCCCTCTGCAAGCAAAACCGACTGATCTGTGTCCTCGAGGACCATGACACCACCGGTTACGGTGAAGACGGCGCGGCCTACAGCCTCTCGCAGGCGGTCAGTTACTGGACCAGCATCAAGAGCGTCCTGCAGGGGCAGGAAAGCTACGTCATCATCAACATCGGCAACGAACCCTACGGCAACACCAACCCCTCGAACTGGACCGCCGCCACGGTCAGTGCGGTGCAGGCCATGCGCAACGCCGGCTTCCAGCACGCACTCATGGTCGACGCACCGAACTGGGGCCAGGACAACCAAGGGGTGATGCGCAGCAATGCCGCCACGGTGGAGAACGCCGACAGCCAGCGCAACACCATTTTCTCGGTGCACATGTACTCCCAGTACGCTCAGGCCTCCGCCATCACGTCCTACGTGAGTGCCTTCAAGAGCGCCGGCCTTCCACTCGTCATCGGCGAGTTCGGCTGGAAGGACAACTATGGCGACATCGACGAAGACACCATCATGTCGACCGCGCAGGCCCAGGGCGTCGGCTACCTCGGATGGTCGTGGAGCGGCAACGGCAGCGACGTCGCCTATCTCGACCAGTCCAATGGGTTCAACGTCAACAGCTTGACCAGTTGGGGCACCCGCCTGTTCAACGGGTCCAACGGAATCAAGCAGACGGCGCGCGAGGCGTCGATCTTCGGCAGCCGGCCGACCACCACCTCGCCGCGGCCGTCTTCGGCGAGTCCCTCCACCCCCTCGGGCGGCGGCACGCGTGGATGCTCGGCGACATACACCCTTACGGGGTCATGGCAGGGCGGCTTCCAATCCGAGGTGAAGATCACGGCCGGCGCTTCGGCCATCTCGGGCTGGACGGCGTCCTGGACGTTCGGCGCAGGCCAGACGATCAGCTCATCGTGGAACGCCGCCATCACGAGCAGCGGCGCCTCGGTCACCGCGAAGAACGTTTCCTACAACGGCTCCCTCGCTGCCGGGGCGAGCACCACCTTCGGGTTCGTCGGCTCAGGAAGTTCCGGTTCAACTCCCTCGGTGAGCTGCACCGCGGCTTGACCCTGCCAGCACTCGCCGTCGCCGGGCGACCTCGGAAAACGCCCGGCGATGGCGGGTCGGATCCCGGGCCAGGTCGCCGAGCAGCAGCAGGGATGTGTGCCCGCCGGAGACGACCAGGGCGACACACCGCTCGGGCAGCGGGCCGTGTTCCAGGATGTCGACGGCGGTGTGGCCGGCCAGGTGGTGGACCCGTAGAGCGGTACGCCGAGGGCGAGCGCGTCGGCCTTGGCGGCGGCGAAGCCGATCTGCACCGCGGTGGCCAGGACCGGCCCCGCCGTGGCGGCCACCGCGCCGATGTCACCGAAGCCGGCACCGGCGCGGTGCAGGGCGTGCTCGACCATCGGCCGCAACGCCTCCAGATGGGCGCGGGCCGCGATCTGGCCTGTCCCGGTCACCGTGACCGGGCTGCCGTGCATGTCGGCGCCGGTGACCGTCGCGATCGCCGGCCGGCGCAGCGACGCGCGGCCCGGGCACCGACAGGCGGCCTTCGTCACCGTCGGACGCGCCGCCGAGCGCGGACGCGGTCTGCAACACCGGATTGACGACGTGCCCCACCTGCCGGATGTCGTCCGCGTCCGCGCAGTCGTAGACGAACACCTGCAGGTCGATACCAATTCCGGTGGTATGGCGCGATCACAGCTCGTGACGTCACCCAATGCGGCTCCCTAGGCCGACGGCGTCACGAACGTTCCCCGCCCAGGCACAGCCCGAACCAGCTTTTCGGACTTCAGTACGTCGATCGACTTCAGGATCGTGCCTCGCGCCAGACCGAACTCTTCCTGGAGCTCCGCCACGCTCGCGATCGGCCGGTTGGGCTGATACGCACCTGAGGCAATTCGCTCACGAAGAACGGCCGCCAGCTGAAGGTACAGCGGGTCGGGCCCTTCGAGATCAATCACCCTTCGTACATTAGGCGACCTCGGCGAGTGATATACCACCATGCCCTGCCATGGACCACCGTGTACCGGTTGGGATATGGTCGTCGCATCGGGGGTGGCGTTCACGTGTGCTGCGAGCCGTGGGCGCCACCCTCACTGAACGGGGAGGGTTTCGCCATGACCGACAGCATGGGAGTCCGGCACGTCTGGAAGCGCCCATCGTGGGAGTGTCAGGCCTGCGGCGAACCGTGGCCGTGCACGGACCGACGCCGAAGATTGATCGCCGATCACATCGGCAGGCTTCCATTCTTACGACTGATGCTCGGCACTTGGCTCGAGCGAGCGAAGCAGGACGACCTGGGGACCCGAGATGAACTGCACGAGCGATGCATCGCCTGGACATTTCAAGCCGACTGCACGTCGTAGGTCGTCCGCGAACGCGATGCGAAGGTCGGCGTAGGCCGGCGACCAGATCGTCCGGTCATCACAGATACCACTGCAGCACGCCGTCGATGCTGGCGATCTGGCCGTTGGCCTTGAGGGGTTGGGTTACGTCGACGTCGGTCCAGTCGCGGGGGTCCTGGTAGAACATCGTCCACCGGTAGTGCAGGGTGATCGTGCCGGGTGTGGTGGTGGTGACCTTGATGTTGCCGTCGCCGGTGGGGGTCAGGGTCACCCGCGGGTACTGCTGGACGGTCCAGGTTGGCGTGTCCGTGATGATCTGCTTGGGGTAGTAGTCGAACGGGCAGCTGTGTAACGGCGAGCGAGGGTCGACGTCGGGCTGGAAACGGTGTTGGGCCACACATTCGTCGATTCGGTCGCGGATGAGCCGGTCGGTGTCCTCGGCGATCGTCGTCACCGGTTCGGCGGGGAGCGTGACGGCGGCAGCCTGACCGGGGCCGGCGACGGCTGTGGTTTCGGCGGGTGCGATCAGCGGGGTCGCGGCACGGCTGATGGTGTACAGGCCGGGCGGCGCGGTGAACGTGAGTGTTGCGGTCAGCTGCTTGGGCTGGAGTGTGATGCCGGCGATGTTGACCGGCGCCGGGGACGGACCGGCAATGGTGAGCGTCGTGGTCGGCACGGTCCTGATCCACCAGGACCCGCCGAACAGGCCGGTGCGGCTGTATTCGAGGACCACCCGGTCGGTGATGTGCTGTCCGCCGAGGTCATAGGTGGCGGTGACGACGGCGCCTTTGCCGCCGTCGGCGCGGTCCTGTTTGAAAGTGACCTGTTGTGGTGCCTGGTAGCCGTGACTGAGCGCGCCTGTCCCGCAGATCGGGTTGTTGTTGCAGCGGTCGAAGGTCGACCAGCGGCTGATGTCGTGCGCGGCGAGGCTGTCGTACAGCTCTCGGACGACCTCGACGGGGCCTGGGCCGGTCGAGGCGCGCACGACCAGCCAGCCGCCGACAGCGACGGCCAGGGTCACGACCGCGGCGACGGCCTGGACGGTCCGGCGCCGTCCGGGGCGGGGTACCGATTCGTGCCGGTCCGCGGCGCGTGTGAGCGGCGGGACCGCGGCCGGGGGCAGGTGCGGCAGCCGGATGCGGTGCCCGGCGGTGGCGAGGCGCGTTGTCGTCGTGCCGTAGGGCACGACGACCGGTGGCCGGTCGTCATCGTCCGGCGCGGGGCTCGATGCGCCGACGCTGGTCCGTTCGCTGGTCATGCCGTCGTCCGTTCGTGTCAGCGGTCGCTGGTCGCGGTGCGTCGTGGTGGGCGATGCCGAGGTCGGTGAGCAGCGCGACGGTGTCCGGGTCGAGCTCCGTCCGGGTCGCGGTCAGTTGCTTGTGCAGTGCGGTGGCGGCGCGGCGCAGGCCCTCGTGGTCGCCGGAGGCGGCGTGGCGGGTCAGCAGCCGGCGGTGGACGGCCTGGTTCGCCGGGGCGAGGCGCAGCGCCTCATGCAGGAGCGTGATGGCGGTGGCGGGGTGGGGCTCGGTGTCGGCGAGTTCGGTGAGGATATCCAGGAGGTGCCGGGCCTGACGTTCGCGGGCGGCGACGACCCAGGGCTGCTGCCAGCGTTCGGCGATCGGGCCGGGCGGTATCTGGGCGGCGGTGTGCAGGTGCTTTCGGCGTTGCTCGGGGTCGGTTGTGGTTGCGGCGGTGTCGAGCAGGTCGTGGAAGTGCCACAGGTCGGTGGTGACCGCGGCCGGGTCGAGGTGGTATCGGCGTTCGTCGCGGCGGCGGGTCGCGGGCTGGTCGGCGTGGTGCAGGACCGGTTGGCCGGCGGCGTCGCGGAGGGTGGTGCGCAGTTCGGAGATGGTGGTATAGAAGCGGCGGTCGGCGGCGGCTTGCGAGACGTCGGACCAGACGGCGTGTTTGAGGTCGGCGACGGTCAGGCCGTCGCGGTGGACGGTGAGCAGGACGAGGATCTGCCACGCGGCGGTGCGCCGGATCGGGACCGGGCGCTCGCCGCCCTGGTCGTACCGGACGAGGACCGGCGGACCGAACACATCCAGGCGTAGCGGCGGCCGCGGTTCAGCCGGCCTGGTGGGTGCCGCTCGTGGCGGGGGCTCGGGGCGGGCGGCGGTGAGCAGGCCGAACGCCGTCAGCAGTCCGTTCGTGGTGGGTTGGTCGAGGATCGGCAGCCGGTCGGCGATGGGCGGGGTGCCGCTGATGGCGCTGAGGGTCCCGTCGGCGGCGACGTACCAGGCCGTGGCGCCGTCAGTCGGTCCCAGAACTACCGACCGGCCGCCGGTACTGAATCGGGGCACGTCGCCTGTGGCGGTGATCTGCAGCCGGGTGGTGTCGCGGGCCCGTACCTGTGTGCCGAGCAGTGCGGCGGCGCCCGCCATGGTCAGCTGCACGGTCGGTGTGCCGCCGGTGGTGTCGGTGACGGCGGCGATGAGCAGGCCGCGGGCGGCGTCGGCGGCGCCCGGGCCGACGAGCCCGACCTGGGTACCGTCCGGAACAACACAGGCGATTGACCAGCCATTGCCGGTGTCGGCCGGTGGCAGCCGGTCCACGACGGTAGTTGGGACGGCGAGGTCGGCGTCGCCGCGGTGGGCGCCGTGGGTGGGGCCGGGCGTGTAGCTGTCGCGGTGTCGGGTCCACCACAGGGTGAGGGCCGCGCCGGTGGCGGCGGCGACGGGTATCGGGAGCCAGCCGCCGGGCAGGTCGAGGCCGGGCCGGACGGCCGCCGTGTCGGCGGCGACGATCGGTGCGGTGTGCGCCGGCGGTACAGCGGTTGCCGTGGTGCCGCTGCGGGCGGTCTCGATGGCCAGCAGGATGCCGCCGGCGGCGGCGGCGATGGCGGTGTGCAGCGGCATCGGCAGCCGCGGCGTGTGGCGGCGGTGCCGGACCGCGTCGACCAGGTCGAGGACGATGGCCCGGATGAGCAGCAGCCACACGAGCCAGCCGACGGCGAGCGCGGCGAGGACCGCGCCCTGTGGCGACAGCATCTGGACGGCGAGGGCCGGCCAGTCCCAGATCATGCGCTGCTGGATCGCGAGCAGCCCGGCCGGCAGCACCGCGAGCACCACGGCGAGCCCGAGCACGGCCAGCCCGGCGCGGGCCGTGCGGCGCAGCACGCCGAGGCGTCGGCGGCGCGGGCGCCGGCGGATCACTGTGGCCTTCCGGTCGGCTGCGCGGCTGCGGGTGGCGGCGGGGTGAAGAGCAGCGGCCGCAGGATGAGCTGAGCCGCCCGCATCGCCCACCAGGCGGCCACCACGAGGCAGAAGCCGACTGCGACGGCGCCACTGCTGCGCCACGACAGGACCGCGGCGACGAGCGCGGCCAGGGCCGCCCCGAACAGGAGCCGCCGCCAGACGCTGGCGGACAGCAGCCACGCGACGGCGGCGCCGATGCACAGGCCGCCGATCCGCCCGACCGGGCCGATGATCGTCGTCTCGTGGGCCGGAATCCACAGGTGCACCAGCTGCATCAGCGGCATCAGCTGCGACGGGCTGTGGGTCTCGTCGAACGCGATGAGCAGCATGCCGGTCCCGGCCAGCGCGACCGCGGAGGGCGGGAAGCGCAGCCATACCGGCCACGACCCGTGCGGCGGTTCCGGTCGCCGCCACACCGCGACGGCCACCACTGACGCGCCCAGCGCGGCGGGCAGGATCGGCAGCACCGACCAGCGCAGCAGCGGCCACATGTCAAGGTCGAAGTACCCGGCCGCGATCAGCGCGTACACCGCCGCCGCGATCATCCCGCCACCGGCTCCGCCGACGATCGCGAGGGCCGTGAGCCGGTGCCGTGCCGGCGCCGCCACTCCCCCGCCCTCGGGCGCGCCGGACGGGTCGTGCCGCAGCGCGGTCCACAGCAGCGCACCGCCGGCCACGGCCAGGAGCGCGAACACCGACGCGACCGCCAGGCCGCCCCACGAGGCCAGCAACATCCCCGGCGCATACACCTTCTCGCGCGGCCCGTACCGCTCCGACCCGGTCATGAACTGCCAGAACAGCAGCACCGAGAACACCCCGGGCAGCGCTGTGGCCACGATGTCCCGCCAGCCCTCCAACGGTGGTGGCGGCGCCTCGCCGGCCGGGCCGGGGCCCTGCACGGCGCCGAGCACCGCCGCGAGCTCGGCCTCCACCACCAGCATCGGCTGCACCCCGGTCGCGGCCTGCAGGGCCCGGCCGAGTTCCAGCCGCTCGGCGCCCGGCCCGAGGACACACACCAGGTCCGGCGCGCCGGCCGGCAGGTCGGCTCCCGCCATCGCCCGGCGGGCCATCTCCGCCACCACCCACAACGAGGTGCCGTCGTCCGGTGTCCCGGCGGTCACGGTCGCCGCGTCCACACTGGACATGGTCGTAAAGCCACCGTCGCGGTCACGCCGCACGACCGACGCCGAGCCGCCCGGCCCGGCGTCGCAGATCAGCACCCGCGCTCCCGGCGCCAGATCGACGCCGCCGGCGAGGACGTGCCAGCACACCGCGACCGGAGCCGGCACCACCTGGACCGATTGCAGGCCGACCAGCCCGGCCGCGGTGCGCACCTGTTCCCGCCGCCGCAGCGACCACCCGGGCGGCACGACCACGTTCACCGCCCCGACCAGCGCACCCGCCGCCGCGTCGGCATCCTCGATCACCCGGGCCAGCGCGTCGGCCGCCCAGTCCTCACCAGCGCTGTCCGTGTCGACGAGTGGCACATCGTCGAGTGGCAGCACCATCGCGGTGCCGTCCGACCAGCCGATCATGGCGGACACGCGGTCGGTCGAGAACGCCACGCCGAGCCGGACTGCAACTCCCATCGACACATCCGACATTGTGAATGAAATGAATCATCGACAGGCGCCCGAAAGCGGGGCTTCGACCCGTTTCGCGGCGACTCAGGCGATTCGCGAGTTCTTGCGGTCAGACCAACTCCTCGGCGAGGTCGGCCGGGAGATCGCCCGACGCGGGTCGTCGCTGCGAGCGACCGGATTGCGGGTGGCGCAGGTCACAGCCGGATCTGTCAGGAATCGCGCCGCTGTTTCGTTCGGAGGGCACGCGAACAGACAGGAGCACCGACATGCGGCATCGCATCACCGTCCTCGGAGCCGGATACGCCGGCCTCGCCGCAGCTGGAACCCTCGCCCGCCGCCTGCACCCGGACGACGTCGAGATCACCCTCGTGAACGCCGAGCCGCACTTCGTCGAGCGGATGCGCCTGCACCAGGTCGCGGCCGGTCGGGCCGTCGCGGTCCGGGAGCTCGCGACCATGCTGGCGGGCACGGGCGTGCGGCTGCGGATCGCCCGCGTCCACGCCGTCGACCCGCGGCGGCGGGTCGTCAGCGTGGCCGATGGCGAGCTGGAGTACGACACGCTGCTGTTCGCACTTGGCAGCGGTATCGACGACCGGAGGGTCGCGGGCGTGGCCGAGCATGCGTTCCACGTCGCGGGGCGGCCGGCGGCGCGGCGGCTGAGCCGGCGGCTGGACGAGCTCGCGGGGGCGGGCGCCGTGCTGGTCGTCGGCGGCGGCCACACGGCGATCGAGACCGCTACCGAGCTCGCCGAGGGCCGGCCCGGGCTGCGGGTCGCCCTGGCCACCGGTGACGTGCTGGGCGGCGGGCTGAGTGCGAAGTGCCGCCGGCATCTGCTGCGCGCGTTCGACCGGCTCGGCATCGCGGTGCACGAGCACACCACCATCGGCCGGGTCGGGCCGGGCGGTGCAGTCGCCGCCGACGGCCGGGTGCTCGCCGCCGACGTGACGGTCTGGGCGGCCGGCTTCGCCGTGTCCCCCATCGCCGCCGCCGCGGGCCTGGCCGTCGAGGCCGGCGGCCGGATCGTCGTCGACCGCATGATGCGGTCCGTCTCGCACCCGGACGTCTACGCGGCCGGGGACAGCGCGTACGCCATCGGCGACAACGGCCGCCCGCTGCCGATGTCGTGCGCGTCGGCCGGGTTCACCCGCATGCAGGCCTCCGCGGCGATCATCGGCGGGCTCACCGGGCGCACAGTTGCGACGACCGCGCTCGGCTACCTGGGCAACTGCGTCAGCCTCGGCCGCGGCGACGCGATCTTCCAGGCGGTCGACGACGCGGCCCGGGCCCGGCCGTGGTCGCTGCGCGGGCGCCCGGCGGCCCGGTTCAAGGCGTTCGTCCTGCGCGGCTCGGCCTGGAACATGAGCCATCCCACCTACGGGCTACCGGCCCGCCGGCGCCGCCTGGCGACGGACGAGCGGCCCGCCCCGGCGGCGGTCGCCGGTTAGTGTGACCCGGATGGACGCCGCCACCGTGGAGCGGTTCGAGGCCAACCGGCGCCGGTTGGCCTCGCTGGCCTACCGGCTGCTCGGCTCGGCCGCCGACGCCGAGGACGCGGTCCAGGACACCTACCTGCGCTGGCACGCCGCCGAACGGCAGCACATCGAGGTGCCGGAGGCATGGCTGACCAGAGTGCTCACCAACGTGTCGCTCGACCGGCTCCGCTCGGCGCAGCTTCGGCGCGAGCGTGCGGCCGGCGACTGGCTGCCGGAGCCGCTGCTCGACGGCGACCCGATGCTCGGCCCGGCGGACACCGTCGAACAGCGCGAGTCGGTGACGATGGCGGTGCTGACGCTCATGGAGCGGCTCCAGCCGGTCGAGCGGGCGGTGTACGTGCTGCGCGAGGCGTTCGCCTACAGCCACGCCGAGATCGCCGCGATGCTCGACATCACCGAGTCGGCGAGCCAGCAGCATGCCCACCGGTCGCGGCGCCGGGTCGCGGCCGCGCGCGTCGTGACCGGCCTCGACGACGCCGCCGCCGGCCGGGTGGTCGAGGCGTTCCTCGCCGCCGCCGCCTCCGGCCGGGTCGACCGGCTCGTCGCGCTGCTGACCGAGGATGCGACCGCGATCTCCGACGGTGCGGGTCCGGTGCGCCGATGGGCGCGGCTGTCGAAGCCGGAGCGGATCGCCGCCGCGCTGCGGGCCGCGCTGCGGCCGACGGCGGCCATACAGCGACTGGTCGGCGGGTCACCGCAGCTGCGCGCCGCTCTGGTCAACGGCGGCCCCGCGCTCGTCGCCGTCCTCGGTGACCGGGTGGTCGGCGTCGTGGTGATGGAGCCGCGCGACGGCCGGATCGCGGTGCTGCGCGGCATCTCCGACCCGCAGCGCCTCGGCCGCCTGAGCCGGCAGTGGCAGCGGCGCCACCGGACCGGCGACGAGGCGGCCCGGCCCGGCTGACGCGCGGCGGACGGCCGGGGTCGAGCCTCGCTCCGATACCGCAATGCGCCCTGCGAAAGTAGCTTTGTCGGCGGGATTTATTCGCTTCTTAACATTGTCGGTCATTGATTTATTTGGGCGCGCAAATGTCTGCGCAACGTCGCGCCGAGGCGCCTCCGCCCCGCGCTCCGCCCGCCGCCTACCTGGCGCCACTCCGTACCGTCACCGACACAAAGGCGCGATCGCGCGAGATTTGATTGTTTCTCGCGGTCAATGGTTCCCGCCAAACTCATTCATCACTTTGAATTGCTCTCGGCCGGCCGGAACAGATCGGTTCCCGGCGGTCCGGAGTCGTGAGGAAGTGGTGCGTGATGAGAGTTGCCGGGCTACGCGAAGGTGGCGACGGCGAGACGGCCGCCCCGCCCGCGGACGCCGCCGAAGTGCTCCGCCGCGTGCGAGCGCTGGCCCCCGTGCTCCGCGACCGGGCCGAGGAGATCGAGCGGGGGCGGCGGCTGCCCGCGGACGTGGTCGCGGCGCTGCGGGCGACCGGGGTCTTCCGGATGGGGTTCACCCGCGAGTTGGGTGGGCCGGAGCTGAGCTCCATCGAGCAGACCGAGGTCATCGAGGCCCTGTCCTACGGTGATCCGTCGGCGGGGTGGTGCGCGATGATCGGCTCGGACAGCGGGCTGTACGCGGCGTTCCTGGACCGCGGCGTCGTCGAGCGGATGTTCACCTCGCTGGACCTGGTGACCGCCGGGATGCTGTTCCCGGGTGGCCGTGCGGATCGGGTCGAGGGCGGGTTCCGGCTCACCGGGCGCTGGCAGTTCGGCAGCGGGATCACCCACGCCGACTGGGTGATCTCCGGCGCGTTCCGCTACCGCGACGGGATCGCCGAGCCCGGGCCGGGCGGGATCGGGCCCGGGTCGGTGCTGCTCATGGTGCCGCGCGAGCAGGTCGAGGTGCTCGACACGTGGCACACCACCGGGCTGGCCGGCAGCGGCAGCTGCGACTACACGATCACCGACGTGTTCGTGCCCGTCGAGCACACGCTGTACTTCTCCGACGTCCGCGGGCGGCCGGGGCCGCTGGCCCAGCCCGAGGTCCACATGCGCAACATGCCGGGCGTCCCGCTCGGCGTCGCCCGGGCCGCCCTCGACCACGCCCGGGAGGCGGTCGTGGCCAGCGGGCGGTCCGAGGACTACCGCAGCCAGATCGTCCTGGCCGACTGCGAGGCCGACTTCGCCGCCACCCGGCACGCGGTCTACGGGGCGCTGCGCCGCCAGCATGACGTCCTGGCCGGCGGCGGGACGCTCGACGATCTGACCGCGCTGGAGCGCGCGGCGCTGCCGTTGTCGCGGCGGCACGCGTTCCGGACCGCCCGGTCGATCCTGACCCGCCTGTACGACCTGTCCCAGACCTCCGCGATCTACCGGCCGTCGCCGCTGGACCGGTGGCTGCGCGACACCACGACGATGTGCCAGCACGTCGTGGCCCAGGACCGCATCCTGCAGACCGCCGGCGCCCACCTGCTCGGCGGCCGGCCCGCGTTCCCGCTGGCGCTCGGCATCACCGGGCCCCAGCGCTGAGCCCTCCCCCGCCTGCCCGTTCTTCTGAAGGAGGAGCACCATGCGAACGTTCACGGTCGCCGCGTGTGCGACGACCGCCGCGCTGGGACTGCTGCTCGCCGCCTGCACCGGTGGCAGCGACACGGCAGCCAAGCCCAGCGCGGTGGCCGACAACGACGCGGTCCTGAGCTACAACGAGACCGAGCCGGCGAGCCCGCTCGTGCCCGGCGACACCGCCGAGGTCGGCGGTATCGGCATCCTGGGCGCGCTGTTCACCGGCCTGATCGAGTACGACGCGAAGACCGCCGCCCCGCGCAACGCGGTCGCCGACTCGATCACCAGCCCCGACTCGAAGACCTGGACCATCAAGCTCAAGCCGGACTGGACGTTCCAGGACGGCACCAAGGTGACCGCGAAGAGCTTCGTCGACGCGTGGAACTACACCGCCTACTCCCCCAACCTCATGAAGAACGCCAGCTACATGGCCCACATCCAGGGCTTCGACCAGGTCAACAACCTGGGGAAGGATGGCAAGCAGCCGGCCACCCCGCCCCCGGCGAAGGAGCTGTCGGGGCTGAAGGTCGTCGACGACCTGACGTTCACCGCGACCCTGAGCGCGCCGTTCTCCGGTTTCGGCCTGCAGCTGGGCTTCGCCGCGTTCTTCCCGATGCCGGCCAGTTTCTTCGCCGACCGCAAGGCGTACGAGGCGAAGCCCGTCGGCAACGGGCCGTTCCAGTTCGTGTCCTACACCAAGGGCAAGGACCTGCTCGTCAAGCGGTTCGACGGCTACGCCGGGGCGCAGCAGGCGAAGGTCAGCGGGATCGACTTCCGCTTCTACACCGACCTGGACCAGGCCTACGCCGACGTGCTGGCCGACAAGCTGGACTACCTGTCGTTCACGCCCTGGACGGCGTCGCAGGGCAACAAGATCGAGACGGATCTGCCGGCGTCGCGCCGGGCCGCCTACGCCTACGTCGGGCACCAGGCGATCGCGTTCCCGCTGTTCGACCAGCGCTACGCCGACAAGCGGGTGCGCCAGGCGATCTCCATGGCCATCGACCGGGTCGCGCTCATCAAGGAGGTGTTCAACGGCAAGCGCACGCCCGCCGACGGCATTGTGCCGCCGAACGCGCAGGGCTACGTGCCCAACCAGTGCGGTGAACTGTGCACCTACAGCCCGCAGAAGGCCAAGGAGCTGTTCGACGCCAGCGGCTTCCAGGGCCCGATCAGCCTGACGTCCAATGTGGACTCCGGCAACCAGGAGTGGGTGACGGTCGTCTGCCGCTCCATCCAGCAGGCGCTGGGCCGGCCGTGTGAGTTCAAGCCGCAGACCACCCTGGGCGCGTTCCGCACCGCCCTGACGAACAAGTCCATCCACGACATCTACCGCACCGCCTGGGTCGCCGGCTATCCGTCGATCGAGAACTTCCTCAACCCGCTGTTTCGCACCAACGGATCGGGCAACGTCGGGCAGTACTCCAACCCGCGCGTCGACGCCCTGCTGACCAAGGCCGACGCGGCACCGTCGCAGGGCCAGGCCTTCTCGCTCTACCAGGAGGCCGAGCGGCAGGCCCTGGAGGACATGCAGACCGTCCCGATCTGGTACCAGTCGGCCACCGCGGCCTGGTCCACGCGGGTGCACAACGCCCAGCCGACCCAATTCCGCGAGCTCGAGTTCACCACCGTGACCCTCGGCCAGTAGCTCGCCCTCCTCAGCCGTGCGGCGCACCGGTCGCGGTGCGCCGGCACGCGAGAAAGGAAACACGTGTCTGTCCACGACGTGGAAATCGTGATGATCGGCGCGGGGCCTTCGAACCTCGCACTGGCCGTCGCCCTGGAGGAGTGCGGCTCGCCCGAGCTCGCCGCCGGCGCCCTCGTCATCGAGCAGTACGACGACGTGAAGTGGCAGCGCAACCTGCTGCTGCCCTGGGCCCGCAGCCAGGTGTCGTACGTGAAGGACCTGGTGACGCTGCGCAACCCGCGCAGCCGGTTCTCGTTCCTCAACTTCCTGCACGAACGCGGTGAGCTCGACGAGTTCGTCAACCTCAGCACCTTCAACCCGTACCGCTGGCAGCTCTCGGCCTATCAGCAGTGGGTCGCCGACTCCCTGGAGCACGTCCAGGTGCGCTACGGCGCCCGGGCCGGTGACATCCTGCCGATCTTCGCCGAGGACGCGACGGTGCTCGGCTTCGCGGTCTCGCTGGCCAACGGCGACACGGTCATCGGCCGCGACCTGGTCATCGGCGCGGGCCGGGACGCCTCGGTGCCCGACGTCTTCGCCGGGCTGCCGGCCGAGCGCGTCGTGCACAGCTCGCAGTACGGCGGCCGGGTCGCCGCGGTCAACCGGCTCGCCCAGCCCGGCCGGCCGCTGCGCCCGGTGGTCGTCGGCGGTGCGCAGAGCGCGGCCGAGATGTTCATGGCGCTGCACCAGGACGCCCCCGGCTCGTCGCCGGCGATGTTCATGCGCTCGATCGGCCTGAAGGACTATCAGACCAGCAAGTTCGTCAACGCGCTGTTCTTCCCGTCGTTCGTGGACGAGTTCTTCGCGATGTCGGAGCCGACGCGGGCCCGGGTGCTGGAGGAGATGCGCCTGACGAACTATGCCGGCCTGGCCGCGCCGTTCCTCGACGAGCTGTACACGATGGTCTATCGCCAGAAGATGCTCGGCCAGCCCGTCTCGGCCATCCGCGGGCTCACCGACGTCGTCGGCGCCCGGCTGGAGGCCGCGCCCGGCGGCGGCGAGGAGGTCGTGCTCGAGGTCCTCGACCTGCGCTGCGAGCGCGTCGAGGAGGTGCGCTGCGACGCGGTGTTCCTGGGCACCGGCTACGACCTGCGGATGCCCGCGATGGTGCGCCGGCTGACCGAGGCGATGCGGCTGCCGGAGGTGACGGTCAACCGCAACTACCGCGTCGACCTCGGCGCCGGCGCGCGGGGCGGGCTGTACCTGCAGGGGGTCAACGAGGCCACGCACGGCATCTCCGACTCGCTGATCAGCGTGCTGGCGCACCGCTCGGCCGACATCGTCGGTGACGTGCTGCAGCGGCGGGCCGACAGCGAGACCGCCGGTGCGGGCGTCGAGGCGGCCGCGGCCCGGGCGCGGCTGGCGGTGCCGGCATGATCGACATTCGCCGGCTCGACCGGGACCAGCTGGAGCCCGCCTACGGCCTCGCCGGGCAGCGGCTGCTGCCGTGGCCCTCGCTCAACGCGCCGTTCGAGGGGGCGTGGTGCGTCCTGCGCGCCGGGACCGAATCCACGCCGCACGCGCATCACGAGTACGAGATCTTCATCGCCCTGAGCGGCCGGGCCGAGATCGTCATCGGCGAGGAGCGCCGGCCGTTCGTCGCCGGCGACATCGTCCGGCTGCCGCCCGGCTCCGAGCACCACGTGGTGAACACCGGGCCGGCCGACTTCGAGTACTACGGCGTCTGGTGGGACAGCGACATGGCGGCGCGGTTCGTCGCCCGGCACGAGGCGGCCGCGACATGAGCGGACGGACGGTCATCATCACGCCGGCGCCGACCGCGAACGGTGACCTGCACCTGGGGCACCTCGCCGGTCCGTTCCTGGCCGCCGACGTGCACACCCGCTACGCCCGCGCCCAGGGCCGCGAGGTTCTGCTGGGCACCGGGTTCCAGGACACCTCGACGTTCGTGGTGACCACCGCGCACCGCCGCGGCGTCGCCCCGGCCGAGCTGGTGGCCACCTCGGCGGAGCAGATCGCGCAGACCCTGGAGGCGATGGGGATCGGCGTGGACGGCTACACCGGCGACGACGACCGGTTCACCAAATGGGTCGTCGACTTCATCGGCCGGCTCTACGCCGCGGGCCGGCTGGAGCTGCGCACGATGACGTTCCCGTACTCCGAGCGGGAGGGCCGGTTCCTGGTCGACGGCTTCGCCTCCGGCGGCTGCCCGCACTGCCTGGCCGAGGGCTGCGCCGGGCTGTGCGAGAGCTGCGGGCAGTTGGTCGCCGCGGGTGAGCTGATCGGCGTGCGGTCCACCCTGGACCCGGCCGACCCGGTGACCCTGCGGGCGGCCGACGTGCTCGTCCTGCCGCTCGAGCGCTACCGGGGCCGGCTGCGCGCCCACTTCGCGGCCCACGCGGACGGCATGCGGCCGCACATGGCCCAGGCGATGGCCGGCATCCTGTCCCGGCCGCTGCCGGACTTCCCGGTCACCTATCCGATCCCGTGGGGCATCGCCGTGCCGTTCGCGGAGGTCGCCGGCCAGGTCGTCAACCCCAACGCCGAGCCGATGGCGTGGAGCATGCACTGCTCGGCGCTGGCGGCCGAGCACCGGGGCGCGGCCACGGCCGGCGAGGACGCGCTCTGGCTGTCCGGGCAGGGCACGCGGATCGGGTACTTCCTCGGCTTCGACAACATCTTCCCGTTCGCGGTCGCCGGCCCGGCCATGCTGATGGCCTTCGACGGCCGCTACGAGCTGCCGGCCTGGTACCTCACCAACGAGTTCTACGAGCTGGACCACCAGAAGTTCTCCACCAGCCGGGGCCATGTGGTGTGGGGCCGGGACCTGGCCGCGCGGGTGCCACGCGACCTGATCCGCTTCCACCTGGCCGCGACCAGCCCCGAGCACCAGCGGACCAGTTTCAGCGCCGACGCGCTGGCCCGGGTCACCGAGCTGCGCCTGGTGGGCCCGTGGAACCGGATCGCCGAGCGGGTCGAGCGGTGGGCCGGGCGCGGCCCGCGGCCGGTGCCGGAACGGTCGCGGCAGGCCGCGGCCCTGATGGCGCAGCGGTTCGCCGCGTCGTACGAGCTGGCCGGGTTCAGCCTCAACCGGGCAGCTGAGGCGATCGCCGACCACCTGGGCCGGCTCGACCGGTGGGCGGTGAGCGACGAGGACGCCGGCGGCTTCTGCTACGAGGTCCGCGAGCTCGTCCGCTCGGCCGCGCCGATCCTGATCGACCTGGCCGCGGCGGTGCTCGCCGACGACACCGGCCCTGAGGCGGACGAGATCACGCCGGTAGCGCTGCCGCGCCTGGCCGCGGTGCGGGCCGGGCAATGACCGGGGGCCTCCGACAGGCGCACGGCGACCGGCTACGGGTGGTCGTCGTCGGTGCCGGCATCACCGGGCTGCTCGCCGCGGTCCGGTGCACCCAGGCCGGGCACCGCGTGGTGCTGGTGGACCGCGGCGCGATCCCGCACCCGGGCTCGACGTCGTTCGACCAGCACCGGGCCCTGCGCGCGCTCACCGTCGGCGATCCGGCCGGCACCGGCGCGGCGATGCGGCTGCACCGCCGCTGGCGGGAGCTGGACGCGCTGCTGTCCGATCGCCTGTCGGGGGCCCTCTACCGGCGGGTCGGCGTCCTGACCGCCCTGCTCGGCCCGGCCGCGGAGGCCGGCGCGCTGGACACGGCCGAGGCCGTCCGGCTGGCGATCCGCATCGCCGACCCGGCCGACTTTCCCCACATCGGATTTCCGGAGGGTACCGCCGCCGCCGTCTTCGAACCGCAGGCCGGTGTGCTGCTGGCCGACCGGTTCCTGCACGCGGCCGGGCGGTGGCTGCGGCGCCAGCCCCTCGCGGAGCTGCGGCCCGGCCGGACGGTCGTCGACGTGCGCCCGGACGGCGGCCGGGTCCGCCTCGCCGACGGCACGGCCGAGTCGGGCGACGCCGTGCTCGTCGCGGCCGGCCCGTGGACGGCCCGCCTGCTCGGCCTGCCGGTCGTCCTGCACCGGCAGTCCATGGTGTACCTGCGGCCGCCGGCCGGACTGGTCAACCGCTGGGCGGCGACCCCGGTCGCCGGTGGGATCGGCACCGACGGGCGGGCGTGGCTGCTGCCGTCGGTCGCCGGGACCCTGCTCAAGGTCAGCACCGACGCCGTCCGGCACGAGGTGAGCGACCTGGCCGACCCGAGCAACCAGGCCCGCTGGACCGCCCGGGTGCTGTCCTCCGGCGCGATCCGCGACATCGAACGGTACGACGTCGTGCGGGCCCGGCAGTGCCACTACGCCACGCAGGCCGACGGCGGCACCGGCTTCGTCCGGGTCGGTCCGGCGGTCTGGGCCCGCCCCGCCAGCGGCGGCGACGGCTTCCGCACCGCACCGCTGGCCGTCGACGCGGTCGCGAGCCAGCTCTCCCCCGCCGCCATCTCCTGACCCCCCGACCTGAAGGACATCGAGCATGACCACCAGATCTCCGGCCGCGATCCTCGTCATCGGCAGCGGCCTCAAGCTCTACCGGGAGTACATCGTCCGGGCCATCAGCCAGCGCGCCCGTGCGGACGGGCTGCGGCTGGTGCTGATCAACAATCTGCGGCCGACCTGGCAGCAGGCGTACTTCGACGACATCACCGTGACCAACGTCTTCGACCACCGGCTGCTCGCCGCCACCGCCCGCGAGCTGGCCGGCCGCTACACCTTCACCGGGCTGATGTGCTGGGACGAGCCGCTGGTCATGCCCGCGGCCGAGCTGGCCGCCGAGTTCCGGGTGCCCGGCCTGAGCGTCCCGGGGGTGCACGGCTGCCGCGACAAGTTCGACTGCCGGACCCGGCTGAGCGCGGCCGGCCTGCCGCAGCCCGGCTTCGGCCTGGCCGCCGACGGCGAGCAGGCGCGGCAGATCGCCGGGCGGCTCGGCTATCCGGTGATCGTCAAGCCGCGGGCGCTCGGCGCGAGCATGGGCGTCTCGCTCGCGGCCGACGAGCGGGAGCTCGACTTCGCCTTCCGAGTGGCGCACGAGGCCAGCCTCGTCGGCGACGAGCCCTACCGCGGTGGTGCGTTGATCGAAGGCTTCGCCGACGGACCGGAGATCAGCATCGACGGTACTGTCCACAAGGGCGAGTACGAGCCGATGTTCGTGGCCCGCAAGTCGACCGGCCTGCCGCCCTTCTTCGAGGAGGTGGGCCACGTCGTCGACGCCGGCGACCCGCTGCTGCGCGACACCGCGCTGCTCGACGCGCTGGTCACCGCCCACCAGGTGCTCGGCATCGAGAACGGCATCACCCACACCGAGGTCCGCCTCACCGCCGCCGGGCCGGTGATCATCGAGGTCAACGGCCGCCTCGGCGGTGACCTGATCCCGTTCCTCGGCCAGGTCGCCACCGGCATCGAGCCGGGCAGCGCACTCTACGACGTGGCGACCGGGCAGCGGCCCGACGTCACCCACACCCGCGCCGGAGTCGCCGGCATCCGCTTCGGCTACCCCGAGCACGACTGCGTCGTGCACGCGGTGACAGTACCCCCGCAGGCTCCTGGTCTGGTTCTGGCCTCGCCGATGGTCGAGCCGGGGACCACCCTGCGCCTGCCGCCCGGCGGCTACATCGCCCGGCACTCGTTCGTCATCTGCTCGGCGCCGGACCCGCACACCTGTGCTGAGCGGCTGGCCGGCGCGGCGGCGCTGGTCACGCTCGACGCGACGCCGGTCGACCCGCCGCCGCCGGGCACGGTGCTGACGATGCCGGCCGGCCTGCTGGACGTGGACGAATGACGATCAACTACGACGGCCGCCGCTTCCGCGCGCTGGATGGCGGTGACGGCGTCTGCGCGCAGTACAACCAGCGCGGCGACCTCGTCTGGGCGGAGTTCGAGGGCGGGCACGTCCGGCGGGGCACGATCATCGGGCGGTGCGACGCCGACGGCGTGCTGCGCTTCGCGTACACGATGGTGCTGCAGTCCGGTGAGGTGATCGCCGGGCGCAGCACGAACTCGCCGCAGCGCCTCGGCGGGACGCTGGTGCTGCGCGAGGTCTGGGAACGCTTCGGCGAGCACGCCGCGACCGGCGTGTCCTACCTCGAGGAGGTGCCGCGATGACGGACTGGCCGGCCCTGGCCGACCTCGTCGACGGCGACCTGCGCCCGGCCGAGACCGGCATGGCGCTCAACCAGCGCTACGCCGGCACCCGTCCGGCCGCCGTCCTGGCCGTCGCCGGCGCCGCGGACGTCGCCCGGGCCGTCGCGTGGGCGCGCTCGGCGGCGGTGCCGCTGACCGTGCGCGGCGGCGGGCACAGCTACGCGGGCTACGGGTCCTCCAGCGGGCTGGTGCTCGATCTGGGCGGCCTCGCCGGCGTCCGGTTCGATCGGGCCACCGGGCTGGTGAGCGTGGGCGGCGGTACCTCGATGCAGGCGCTCTACACGGCGCTGCGCCCGCACGGTGTCACGTTCCCGCTCGGCAACTCCGACACCGTCGGCATCGGCGGCCTGACGCTCGGCGGCGGCGTGACGACGATCTCCCGGGCGCACGGCCTCACCTGCGATGCGCTGGTCTCGACCGAGGTCGTGCTGGCCGACGGCACGACGGTCACGGCTTCGGCCCGGGAGCATCCGGACCTGTTCTGGGCCTGCCGGGGCGGGGGCGGCGGCAACTTCGGCGTCAACACGAGCTTCACGTTCCGGACCCGGGCCGCCCCGGACGGCTCGACCTGTCTGGTGCTCTGGTCCTGGCCGCACGCGGTCGAGGTGCTCGCCACGATGCAGGAGATCATGCGCACGGCGCCGGACGGTTTCTCGGCCCGCATCGGCATCGCCCGCTCCGGCGCCGAGGAGGGCGTGGTGTCGGTGGTGGGCCATCACCTCGGGCCCGCGACGGAGCTGCGCGAGCTGCTGGCACCGGCCTTCGCCGTGGCCCGGCCGGACCGGGCCGACGTGGCCGACCGGAGCTTCTGGGACGCGGCGACGTATCTGCACCACAGCAGCGTCGGCGGCGCGTTCGCGGTCCGGACCCGCTGCACGCCGGACGCGATCGACGACGCCGGACTGGCCACGCTGGTCCGGGCCGTGGAGCAGTGGCCCGGCAGCGGCAACCCGGACGGGGCCGGCGCGGCGCTATTCGCCTGGGGCGGCGCGATCAACCGCGTCCCGGTCGCCGACACCGCGTTCCCGCACCGCGCCGCCCGGTTCCTGCTCAGCCTGGACACGTCCTGGGCGGCGGCCGACCCGGAGGCGGTCGTGCGGGCCAACCTGGAGTGGCTGCACGCCCTGTATGCGGCGGCGGGCGAGTTCGCGCCGGACGGGGCGTACGTCAACTTCACCGACCCCGACCTCGAGGACTGGCGCCGGGCCTACTACGGGCCCAACGCCGAGCGGCTCGCCGCGGTCAAACGCCGCTACGACCCGGACCGGTTCTTCACCTTCCCGCAAGCCGTATGACCGGCTGGGCGGCTCACCACCGAGGAGCGGACGGCATGCGTCCCGATCTGCGCGGCACCATGCGCACCTTCGCCACCGGGGTGTGCATCGCCAGCACCTACCGCGACACACCCGACGGGCGCCGCCACGACGCGGTCACCGTCAACTCGCTCGGGTCGATCTCGCTCGACCCGCCGCTGGTGTCGCTGTGCTTCAACCGGGGGTCGGCGTTCCTGGCCGACCTGCTGGTCACCCGCCGCTGGGCGGTCTCGATCCTGCCGGCCGGCGCGCAGGAGATCGCGCGCCGGCTGGCCCGGCCGGCGGCCGCCCGCTCGCCGTACGTCGCCGACCTGGCCGCCCGCACCGGCGAGCGGACCGGCGCGCTGATCCTGGCCGGCACCAGCTGGCTGGAGTGCGGGGTGCGGGAACGCTTCGACCTCGGCGACCACACGCTGGTCGTCGGCGAGGTCCTGGCCGCCGGGCACGACGGGCGGCGGCCGACCCTGGTCTTCGTCCACGGCGGCTATCACGCGGTCATGGATCAGCGCACGACGACGGTCGAGCTGTCCGGCCCCGACCACTGGGGCGAGGCGCTCTGAGCCCGGCAACGCACTACACCGATGGTGGCGCAGTGTAGCGCATCGGTGACGCAAAGTGCCACGTTGATCAATGTCACCTATTCACCACCTCCGAATCCACCCGTGCGTGAGTAACATTCGCATTGATCGATATGGATCTTACATACCCGTGCAAACCGAGCATCGGTGTGCGAATCCGCGCGCCGATACTCACGAATCAGACATTTACGTAACTGCATGTCTTCCGACCGTCAATAATACGCAGCGCAACGATATTGGTAAAGCCCCCCTCGTCGCTCTAAAGCCAGGTTGACGACTGCGGGAAGGATTACGATGGGCCGTCCAGAGAAACCCGTCAACAACGCCGGCGGTCTCGCCGCGCAGTTCGCCGCCAACCTGCGGCAACTTCGCGTGCGGGCGGGCAACCCGACCTATCGCGAGATGGCCCGCTCGGCGCGGTTCTCGTCGTCGGTGCTGTCCAGCGCGGCGAGCGGCAACCGGCTCCCGTCGCTGCCGGTGACGCTGGCCTTCGTCGGCGCCTGCCGGGGCGACAAGGAGGAGTGGCGGCAGCGCTGGCTGACCGTCACCGGGGGCTACACCAGGCTCCCGGCCCGGGACCGCACACCGAGCCGGCGCAACGAGGGGCAGCAGTATCCGGCCCAGCTCCCCCAGCGACCACGGGGCTTCATCGGGCGGCAGAACGAACTCGCCTGGCTGCAGGCACCCGGCGACACCCCCGTCATCATCAGCGGCCCGACCGGCGCCGGCAAGACCGACCTGGCCCTGTACCACGCCTACGCCCAGACGGCCGAGATGACCGACGGGCAGCTCTACGCCGACCTCGGCGCCCCGCCCGACGAAGAGCCACCCAGCCCCTACGACATTCTCGACGGGTTCCTGCGCGCCCTCGGGGTTCCCGGCGACCAGCTCGCCGGGACCCCGAGCCACCGGGTCGGGCTCTACCGCACCCTGCTCGCCGAGCGCCGGCTGCTCGTGATGCTCGACAACGTCTCGGACGAGCGGCAGGTCCGGCCGCTGTTGGTGGAGACCGAGGCCAGCAAGACCCTCCTGATCAGCCGCAAGCGGCTA
Source organism: Dactylosporangium sp. NPDC051541 (assembly GCF_044454505.1). NCBI lineage: Bacteria > Bacillati > Actinomycetota > Actinomycetes > Micromonosporales > Micromonosporaceae > Dactylosporangium > Dactylosporangium sp. NPDC051541. The sequence continues at coordinate 31,012 of NZ_JBITDU010000029.1, read as the reverse complement.
CTGGGCCTGCGCGACGTGCGCCGGCTGCACGTGCAGCCGCTGACCAGGACCGACTCCATCACCATGATCAATTCGACGCTGCCGTCCAGCGTGGCGGCCGGCCCCGCCGACGTCGACCGGCTCGCCGACGTGTGCGGCGACCTGCCGCTCGCGCTGGACATCGCCTTACGCCGGATCGCCCTGCGCCCCCAGCTGGTGCTGCGGCCGCTGCTCGACGGCTGGGAACAGCACGGCAGCGCCCTGAGCTGGTTATGCATCGGCGATCTGTCCATGCGGGAAACCCTGCGCTCGGCCTACCTGACCCTCAGCCAGCCGGCCCGGATCCTGCTGCACTGGCTGGCCCGGATCACCGGGAACGACGCCGGCCCGCTGCGCTCCGACGAGGACGAGCTGGCCGACGAGCTCATCGACGCGGGACTGCTCATCCACGCCCAGCCCGAGCCGGCCGCGCAACGGCTCTCACCGCTCGTGCGGGCGTTCGCGCTGGAGATGGCCGGGTCCATGGCCCGCGACCTGCCGCTCGTCGCGGGTTCCTAGCCGGCCGACGCACCGGCAGTACCCGCCAAATCGATTGAAGCTTTTTGATTTTTCGGCATCAAAAGCTTTCGAACAATTCTTGCGGCAATTGTACTGCTTGCAGGACCTCGTCGCCATTTCACCGTGCCCGGATGACAGAAAGACATCAGCATGCTCAACGACAGCCGGCAGGCACACCACGAAATCGTCACGAAGCATCCCGACGGCCACCGATCCCACCGGGTGCACGGCTATGCGATTGCCGCAATCGGTGCACTCATCGCGCTCGGCATCGCGATCTGGGTATCGACACTGGTGGACCCCGGCCCCGTGGGGCACCGCGTCGCGCTGTTCACCCACCTCGGCTTCATGACCCTGGGCTTCGGCGCGGTCCTGGTCGCGGACTACTCCTTCGCCCTGTGGGCGCTGGGCCGGGCGACGTTCGCCGAGGCCGTGGCCGGCACGTCCAAGCTCCATCCGCTGATCTGGTCCGGGCTGTGCGGCCTGGTCGCCAGCGGCATGCTGCTGCGGCCGGACCTCACCTCGGGCGCCACGGTCCTGAAGCTCGTGCTGGTGGCCGCGCTGACCGTCAACGGCGTGCAGGCGATGGCGCTGAGCGGGCGGATGGGCGCCTTCGCCGGGGCGCCGCCGGTGCGGCTGCTGCTGTGGGGCGCGGCGACCTCGGCGATCTCGCAGCTGTGCTGGTGGGGCGCCATCCTCATCGGCTTCCTGCACGCGAGCCGGTGACCGGCGCCCGGATCGCTGCCGCGGCGGGATCGAACTACCGGCCAATCAATCGACGACCTGCAATGTAAACGCACCTGACACCGCTGGAGGCAGCCTTGTGACCGCGACCATCGACCGACCCGCCGGCGTGCTGGCCACCCTGCGCCGGACCCCGGCCCCGGTGCGCTACCTGCTCGGCGGCGTGCTGGTCAACCAGCTCGGCGCGTTCGTGCAGACGTTCATGGTGCTGTACCTGGTCTTCCGCGGCTTCTCCGCCGCGCAGGCCGGCCTCGCGATCACCGCGTACAGCGTCGGATCGGTGCTGGGCGGCCTCGCCGGCGCGGAGCTCATCCACCGCATCGGCCCGCGCGCCACCATCACCGCCGCGATGCTCGGCTCCGCCACCGTCCTGACCGTCATACCCCTGCTCGGCCGCTCCGCGCTGTTCGTACCGCTGCTGCCGGCGCTCCTGCTGGCCGGCCTGGCCACCCAGAGCTACCGACCGGCCGCGGCCCTGCTGCTGAGCGACCTCATGCCGCCCGACATCCGGATCATGGGCTTCTCGATGATGCGCATCGCGCTCAACCTCGGCGGCGCACTCAGCCCACTGATCGCCGCGGCCCTGATCCAGCTCGACTGGAACCTGCTGTTCTGGTTCGACGCCGCCACCGCACTGACCTATGCGGTCCTGGCCCGCTCCCTGCTGCCCGACGTGCGGATCGACCGGCAGTCCCCCGACCCGGCCCGCGCCGGCGCCCGCGCCACCTACGCCGTCCTGCTGCGGGACCGCCGATACCTGCTCTTCCTGGCCTCGGTCGCCATCGGCACCGTCATCTATGTGCAGTACACCATCGCCCTGCCGCTGAAGATCAGCGCCGCCGGGCACTCCACCGACCTCTACAGCGCCGTCCTGGTCACCTCGGCGATCGTGCTCATCCTGTGCGAGCTGAAGGTCACCGCCTACGTCTCCCGCTGGCCCGGCTACGTCGCGGCGACCGCCGGGACGGCCCTGATGGGCGTCGCCGCCGCCAGCTACGGCCTCGCCGGCACGTCCGCCGTGGCCCTCGTCGCGTCCACGGTCCTGCTGGTCTTCGGAATCATGATCAACGGGCCGACGATGTTCGCCTACCCGGCGACGTTCCCCGGCCCCGTCAAGGCCCGCTACATCAGCGCCCACCAGACCACATTCGGCCTGGGCATGGCGATCGGCCCGCTGTTCGGCGTCGCCGCGTGGACCACCCTCGGCGACGGGATCTGGTGGCTGTGCGGCGGGCTGGCCCAGGTCGCGGCCGTCTGCGCCCTGCTCGGCATGCTCCCTCCTCGAAAGGCGAATCCCCATGAGTGACATCCGCCGGGTCCACGGCGACGAACGGCTCGGCACCGCGTTCACCCTCTACCCGTACGCCTTCGACGCCACCCCGTCCCCGGGCACCGACGCGGAACTGCGGGCGCTGCTGCCGTACCACCGCGACAACCACACGCTCATCGCCGAGCGGGACGGCCGGACGGTCGCCACCGCGTCGGCCTTCCCCGCACAGCAGAACCTGCGCGGCAACGTGCTGCCCATGGCCGGCATCGGCTGGGTCGCGACCCACCCCGACGCCCGCCGGCAGGGCCACGGCAGCCGGCTCATGCACCGCCTGCACGCCGAACTGCTCGACAGCAACCACCGGCTGGCCACCCTCTACCCGTTCCACCCGGCGTTCTACGAGCGGTTCGGCTACGTCGGGCTGCCGCTCAACCGGACGGCGACGTTCCCGCCGGCCGCCCTCGCCCCGCTGCTGGCCGTCGAACTGCCCGGCCAGGTGACCCAGCAGGGCATCGCGGACGGCTTCGCGACCTACCGGGCGTTCCAGCACCACCTCCTCACCAACCGGCACGGCGCCACCTACACCGCCGACTACCGGGCCGCCCGCGCCCTCGACCCCGCCGACCGCTGGCTGGCCACCGCCGTCGTCGACGGCACCGTCGTCGGTGTGCTGCCGTACCGCATCGACGGCTACGGCGGCACCCTGCGCGCCGACGAACTGCTCTACACCACCGCCCTCGGCCGCGCCCTGCTGCTGCGCTTCCTCGCCGCGCACACCCACCAGGTGTCCACTGTGGTCATCACCGTCCCGCCGGACGAGTACCCCGAGGCCTGGGCGACCGGCCTCACCGTGCGGACCGAGGCCGAGACCGCGTTCCCGACCTCGCCGCCGCTGATGGCGCGGCTGCTGTCGATGGAGGCGCTGCGCGGCGCCCGCTGCGGCCCCGGACAGGTGGAGATCGAGGTCGTCGACGACCGGCTGCTGGCCGGGCGGTACCGCCTGGACGGCACCGGCGGGACCCTCCACCTCGACACCGCGGCCGGCACCGCGAAGACGGCCACCCTCACCGCCGCCGGACTGGCCGGGCTCGCCTACGGCGTGCTCGACCCCGGCGAGGTCGTCACCCGCGGCCTCGGCGAGATCCCCGATGACGCCGCCGAGGAGCTCCGCACGCTACTGCCCCGGCTCACACCGCACGTGTTCGGCAAAGGCTGATCGTCGCAACGTAAGGGAGTGTTGATGGAGCGCACCGCGCACTGGCGGCGCTGGGCCCTGGCGGCCTCGGCCGTCCTCGCCGTCGCCGCCTCGAGCACGCTGAACACCACACCCGCGGCCGCCGATCCCCGGCCCGGCCCGGCAACCCCACACGACCTCGACGCGCGGGCGCCCCGCGACGCCGACAACCGCCGCGGCACCAGAGCGCCGACCGACCGGCAGCGCGACGCCGCCGGCCGCGTCCACGCGGGCCAGATCCGCTGGAACGCGTTCGGCGAGCCGGAGGCCCTGGCGCCCAACGCGCCCGTCCCGGCCGGCCTGACCGCGGACCCGGGCGGCGCCGCCCGCCGGTACCTGATCGACAACCAGGACCTGTACGGCCTCGACGCCACCGCCGTCGCGGCCATGGACCAGCTGCTGGTCCGGGCCATCGGCACCGGGACGGTCGTACTGCTGCGGCAGCGCTTCGGCGGCCTGCCGGCCGGACGCGACGGACTCGTGTCGATCCTGCTGCACAACGGCACCGTGGTCTGGGTGTCGTCCTCGCTCACCCGCGACACCCAGGCCCCCGAGCCGGCGACCCTCTCCGCCGCCGACGCCGTCACCGCCGCCCTGCGCGACGCCGGCCTGCACGCCGACCACGTGTACCGCCCCGACACGGCCACCGTCGCCGTGCCCACCCCGCAGGACGGGCCCCGCACCGCCTACCAGGTCACCCTGGTCTCCACCGACACCGCCAACCCGGCCGCGTACACCACCTACGTCGACGCCCGCACCGGCGCCGTGCTGGTCCGCGACGACCAGGTCGACTTCGACGCCGACAACCCGTCCTGGGCGGTGTTCCCGGCCGCGCCGAACGGCCGCGCGCCCCGGACGACCTGGTGCTACTCCCCCCAGCGCGGCTGCGTCCGGACCGTGCGCGACGCCGCGTCGGGCCGCGCCTGGGACGTCGACCAGGCGACCGGCCGCCCGACGTTCACGTCGGCCGGCAACGCGGCCAACGACGTCGTGCTCTGGGGCGCCGACGCGCCCGCCTTCCCCGCGGCCGCACGGCCGAGCCGCGCCTACGCCTACCCGTTCACCGACCAGTGGCGACAGAGCCGGTGCAGCCCGGACGCGTTCACCTCGGCCAACCGCAACGACACCGACGCGGCCGTCGCGAACCTGTTCGCCATGCACAACCGGATGCACGACTTCAGCTACCACCTCGGCTTCACCGAATCCGCGTGGAACATGCAGGTCGTCAACCTCCGGCCGGGCGGCCTGGGCAACGACGCCGAGCAGGGCCACGCGCAGTCGGGCGCGCTCAGCGGCAGCCGCAACAACGCCTACCAGGCCACCGGCCCCGACGGCGAGGCCCCGGTCACCGACATGTACCTGTGGCAGCCGGTCGCCGGCGTCGGCCACCCGTCGTGCGCCGACGGGGACTTCGACATGACGATCATCGGCCACGAGTACACCCACGCGATCACCAACCGCATGATCGCCGGCCCGGACACCGGCCTCACCGGCGTGCAGGGCGGCTCGATGGGCGAGGCCTGGGGCGACCTGACCGCCGCCGAGTACCTGTTCGAGAACAACATCCGCGCACCGGGCGACACCCCGTTCGTCACCGGCGCCTACGTCTCCGGCAACCCGCACGCGGGCATCCGCAATTACGACGGCAGCCGCAGCCCGCTGAACTACTCCGACTTCGGCTTCGACCTGATCGGCCCCGAGGTCCACGCCGACGGCGAGATCTGGGTCGCCACGATGCTGCGGGTCCGCAAGCAGTTCGTCGACCGCTACGGGCTGGGCAACCCCGCGCTGCAGCAGGCCTGCGCCGACGGGCGCGTCGACGTCGCGAAGTGCCCCGGCAACCGGCGCTGGATGCAGCTGATCTTCGACTCGTTCCTGCTCCAGGCGGCCGGCGAGGCCACTATGATCAATATGCGGGACAACCTCCTCGCCGCCGACCTGGTCCGCTTCGGCGGCGCCGATCGGGACATCATCTGGCAGGCCTTCGCCGAGTCCGGCCTCGGCGAGGGCGCGACCGGCTCCCCGTCCGACGTCGACCCGACCCCGAGCTTCCACTCCCCCTACGCCAGGAACGCCACCGTGACGCTGCGCCCGAGCAACGGCGCGGTGCTCAGCCTCTACGTCGGCGACTACGAGGCCCGGGTGACCCCCGTGGCCGACACCGACCCGGCCACCGCGATCCCGGCCACCTTCCAGATCGTGCCCGGCACCGAGTTCCACTTCGTCGTCAACGGCAAAGGCTTCGGCACCCAGCGGTTCACCGCCTCCTTCAAACCGGGCCGGGCGCAGGACCTGCGGCTTGCCCCGCCCCCGAACCTGGCCTCGGCGACACTGGGCGCGGTCGCCTCCGGCCCCGGCGTCAACGTCAACCGGATCAACGACGACACCGAAGGCACCGACTGGGCCAACCTCGACGGCGTGGCCGGCCGGCAGATCACCATCGACCTCGCCGGCGACCGGCCCGTCGACGTCACGTCGGTCAACGTCAGCGCCCTGCTGCGGCCCGCGATCGCCGGCGACCCCGACAGCGGCCCGCAGAACCGGTTCAGCGCACTGCGGTCGTTCGCGATCCTGACCTGCGACGCCGCGCGCGCCGACTGCTCCACGGACGCCGGATACCACGAGGTGTACCGCAGCCGCCCGGACGCCTTCCCGGCCGGCCTCGTGCGCCCCATGGCCCCGCAACTCAACCTGCGCAGCTTCGACATCCGCCCGACCCGCGCCACCCACCTGCGCGTCGTGGTCCTGTCGAGCCAGTGCACCGGCAACCCCCTCTACGCCGGCGAACAGGACAACGACCCGCGGGCCGGCACCGACTGCACGGCGAACAGCCCGTTCCGCGACCAGGTCCGCATCGCCGAGGTGCAGGCGTTCGGCTCCGGCGGGCGGCTGAGCGTCGAACAGTGATCCTCCCGGGCCCGCCGATCCACCCTTGAACGGGTGGACCGGCGGGTCAGGCCGGGGCGAGGGCGGTGAGCAGGCCGGTGAAGCGAACCGGGGCGCCCGAGCCGGCGCCGATCACGGCGGCGCTGTCGGACGGCAGGGCGCGCATGCACGCGCCCGCATAGCCGGCGTCGGTGAAGCACAGGCCCCAGGTCGCCGACCAGCGTTCCAGAGCGCCGGTTTCCGGGTCGACGACGGGCTCGTCGTCGGTGAAGAAGCGCAGGGCCACGTCGATGCGCCGGTCCTTGACCCACAGCCGGCCGCCCTGGCGGTGGACCGCGGTGACGTCGGCGAAGATGACGTCGATGTCCTGCCCACCGTAGACGTGCCGCCACGAGCGCATGAGCGTCTCGTAGTCGGCGAGGATGCCGCCGGCGTCGAGGACCGCGGCGACGAGCCGGCGATCGCCGGTGACCGGTGCGGCCGCGCGGCGCACGGCTCGGGCCACCTCGGCCGCCCGGAAGGCGACGTCGGTGCCGTACTGCGGCCTGTCAGCGGACACGGGACCCTGGCGGCACCGGCGGACCGGGTGCGCTCAGGACGTCGGTCGTCGCCGGTGTGCCGTCGGGCCCGTCCATGCGCCACAGCCGGACGGTCTGATCCGTGCCGGTGCTGGCGAGGGTCGCGCCGTCGCGGGTGAAGGCGAGGGCGTCGACCGCACCGGTGTGGCCCTCCAGGACTGTGCTCTCGTCCGGGTCGGTTCTGCTCCACAGCCGCACCGTGGCGTCGCTGCTGCCGCTGACCAGCCATCGGCCGTCGGGGCTGAAGGTGAGGGCGTTGACCGCGCCGCCGTGCCCCTTGCGGTTGCCGTGCCGCGATGCCGGCAGCCACCGCGTCCGGTTGCCGTTGATGTCGCCCAGCCAGATGCGCGCGTCGGGCTGGTACGGCTCGCTGTACCGCTCGCGGGCCACGTCGCGGCGGCCGCCCGCGGCGGCGACGGTGGTGCCGTCCGGTGCGACCGCGAGCGCGTAGATCTCATCGTTGCCGGCCTGCCATATCGCCAGCCGCCGGGGGTTCGGTCCGGCCGGGTCCCAGACGGTGACCGAGCCGTCGGCGGTGCCGGCCACCAGCCGTGGCTGCTTGTCCTGCTCGGCGAAGGCCACGGCGTTGACCCGCCGTCCGGCGACCGGGGCCGGGGCCGGGGCCGGGGCCGGGGCCGGGGCCGGGGTGAGCGTGCCGGACTCCGTGAAGGTCCCGGCGGTGCGCCGGTAGACCCGCACCGAGTCGACGGCGGCGACCGCGAGCAGGGCGCCGTCGCGGCTGAACGCCAGCGCGCTGACCGCAGCCGGGCGGCCGGTCACGGTCCGCGCGGCGGGGAGGGTCTGCACCGGTGCGGTGAGCCGTTCGTGGCCCGGCGTCGTGTCCCACAGCCGGACGGCGCCCTCCGGGCCGGTGACCGCCAGCCGGCTGCCGTCCGGGGTGAACGCCACCGGGAACGGGATCTGCCCAGTTTCGGTGGCGGTCTCCACCCGCTCGGTCACCTGGGGTGCGGGTACGGTGCCAAGCGGGCGCCCGGCCCGGTCCCACAGACTGAGGGCGCCGTCCCAGCCGGCGGCGACGAGCATGCCGCCGGCTGGTTGGTACGCCAGCCCGCGCGGCGGCAGGAGCGACTCACGCAGCGTCTCGCAGGTGATGTTGTGGGAGTTGTAAGCGATGCCACGCAGGGTCAGCAGCAGCGGCGCCTTGCCGGGCAGCTGGTCGCGGTCGCGGTGGCAGGCCGGCTGCGCGATGACGCTGTCGTGGGGCAGCCGCACGATCCGGCGGGTGTCGGCCTCCAGGACCGTCAGTTCGTTCTCGTCCTTGGCGAGGAGATAGCCCTCCAGCACCACGACCCGCACCACCGACAGCCGCCGCGGCTCGATCGCCTTGTCCTGGGTCGAGATCTCCGTCGGCGCCGACACCACGAAGATCTGCGCCGGCATCCACGGCACCTCGACGGTCTGCACCAGATACGCCGTCGCCGCGACGGTCCCCAGGACCAGGAACGTCCGCCCGCGCAGCCTCCGGGCACCGCCGGCGAGGCGGGGCCGCCGCCGCGCCGTCACCCGCGCGTTGAGGACCGCGTCGACCGCCACCGTCGCCGCGACCAGCGTCAGGCACGGCCACCGTAGATCCGCCGGGACCGGCCGGAACAGATACACCACACCGCCTGCGGCCAGGGCCAGCAGCAGCCGTCGTACTGTCCTGACGTGGCGGCGCGCCGGCTGCAGGCCCAGCTCCAGCCGGACGCAGACGGCGACCAGCGACGCACCGGTCACGAAGAACTCGGTCGGTGACAGCAGCGCCGTCACCACGACGATCGCGGCCACGATCGGCCACGTCGCCGCCGGGAACCGCGACCGGTCCGGGTCACGCCACCAGGTCACGCCGAGCCACGCGACCCCCAGCGCGAGGGCCGGCATCACCGGATAGGCGTACATGGCGATCGTGCCCAGCAGCACCTGCAACGGGGCGGCGGCGATCAACCCGGTCGTCGTCGTCAGCGAGTACTTCGCCACCGCGAACACCTTGACCAGGAACAGCACCGCCAGCAGCACCGAGCCCACACCCGTGGCCTGCCCGACATCGATCGGCAACCGCCGCGCCCGCTCTCCGGCCGGCACCGCGACCGGTCCAGGGGCCGGCACCACGACCGGTACGTCAGCCGCGATCAGCGGCTCCGGCGACGGTGCGGGAACAGGCTTACCGTTCGGCTGGGCCGGCACAGCCGGACGATGGCCACGAGATCCTGGGCGACGAGACACGACGACTAACCGCGCGACCCGCTCGGCCGTCACTGCCCGCCGCTGTCGCATTGCCGCCAATCCGGACGCCCGGAGCGATGCTACCTGGCGGCGGCGTGGCGATCGCCGCCCGATTCCTGTGTCCGCGGGCGGTACACGTGTCCGGTGCGGGGCAGGAACGCGTCATGACTGACCTCAACGCTTGCGACGCCACCGGACTCGCCGAGCTGATCCGGACCGGGGAGGTTTCCTCCGTCGAGGTGGTGCGGGCGTACCTCGACCGGATCGCGCAGGTGGATTCGCGAATCAATGCCGTGGTCACCGTGGCCGATGGCGCGCTGGCGGGCGCGCGGGCGGCGGATGAGCGGCTGGCCTCGGGGGCGGATGTCGGGGCGCTGCATGGCGTGCCGTTCACGGTCAAGGACTCGTTCGACACGGCTGGAGTACCCACGCAGCGTGGTTCTCCGATTTTCGCGGGGCGCGTGCCGGACACCGATGCCACCGCCGTCGCGCGGATGCGGGACGCCGGGGCGGTGCTGCTGGCCAAGACCAACCTGCCCGAGTTCGCGTACTGGATCGAGTCCGACAACCTGCTGACCGGGCGGACGAACAACCCGTGGGATCTCGAGCTCAGTGCCGGTGGGTCGAGTGGCGGGGAGGCGGCGGCGATCGCGGCCGGGATGTCGCCGCTCGGTATCGGCAGCGACCTGTCCATCTCCGTGCGCGGGCCGGCGGCGGACAACGGGATCGTGGCCCTCAAGCCCACGCACGGGCGCATCCCGATGACGGGAGCCTGGCCGCGGGAGCCGCGGCGGGACTGGCACGTCGGGCCGATGGCCCGCACCGTCCGCGACGTCGCCCTGGCGTACTCGTTGCTGGCCGGGCCGGACGGCGCGGACGGGTTCGCCACCGTTGCGCGCGAGTTCGACGCCGGGCTCGGTGCCGCGCCCGGGCGGGCCGTCCGGGTCGGCTGGCTGACCGACTCGGGGCTCGGACCGGTCGACGCCGAGGTCGCGGCGACCGTGCGCGCCGCCGCCGACGCGCTGCGGGCGGCCGGCGCGCACGTGGAGGCCGTGGAGATTCCGGCGCTCGAACGGGACAATCCCTTGGAGCTGTTCGTCCGCCAGCACGTCATGGAGCTGAAGCCGGCGGTTCGGGTGGCGACCGCGGGGTGTGCGGACGAGATGTTCCGGTATTCGCGAATACTGCTCGCCGCGCCCGACACGTCCGTGCAGGACTACGTGGCCGCCGAGGAAGGGGTCGAGCGGCTGCGGGACGGGTTCGCCGGATACTTCCAGCGCTTCGACGCCCTGCTGCTGCCGGTGACGACGATCCCCGCGCACCAGCACCACCTCGGCCGGTTCACGCTCGACGGGCAAACCGTCGAGGCCTTCCACGTGTCGTCGACAACCGTCCCGTTCAACCTCACCGGGCTGCCGGCCCTGGCCGTGCCGTTCGGTACGAGCAGCCGTGGATTGCCGATCGGCGTGCAGCTCGCCGCCGCCTGGCACGCGGAGTCGACCATCCTGCACCTCGCCTCGCTCCTGGAGGCGCTGAGCCCGGTCCGCGACCGGCACCCGGTGCTCACGTGAGCCGCGACACCTGATAGTGCTCGATGCGTTCACCGCGGACCAGCACGCTCAGGAAGACGGGCAACGCGGGCCGGTCGGTGAAGGAGAAGACGACCGAGAGGTACCCGAGGATGAGTTCGTCGCCGAGGCGTCGGTATTCGCGAATTTCGTATTCGGCGGTCATGCCTTGGGGCTGGGCCGCGTAGTACTCGGCCACGCCCCGGGGCCCGATGCTGTACGGGTGCAGGCCCTGGAAAATGGCGTCCTCGGTGAAGTTCGCGGCGACGGCGGCCGGGTCGTGTGCGTCCACGGCCGCCTTCCACCGGTCGAGGACCCGGCCGAGCCGGTCAATGTCCGGCACTCTGGCCCCCGTCGACGTGCAGGATCTCGCCGGTGACGAACGGTGCGGTCTCCAGGTACACGACCGCGTCGACGATGTCGGAGATCTCGCCCATCCGGCCGACCGGGTGCAGCGCGGCCAGGAAGTCGTGCGTGGCCGGCGGGTGCATCGGGGTGCGGATGATGCCGGGTGAGACGGCGTTGACCCGGATGCCGCGCTGGGCGTATTCGATGGCCAGGGACCGGGTGACCGCGTTCAGGCCGCCCTTGGTCAGCGCGGCCAGGGCGGACGGCACCTGCGAGTTGGCGTGGTCGACGAGGCTGGTCGTGATGTTCACGACGTGACCGCCGCTGCCCATGGCGACGATCGCCCGCTGTGTGACGGTGAAGAAGCCGCGCAGGTTCACCCCCGTGACGAGGTCGAAGTCGGCATGAATGTATTCGGTGAACGGTTTCGCGACGAAGACGCCCGCGTTGTTGACGAGGGTGTCGACGCGACCGAAGGTGTCCAGGGCCCGCTCGACGACGGCGGCGCCGACAGCCGGGTCGGCGATGTCGCCGGGGACGGTCAGGACGTGCGGGTCGTCGGACGGGGAAATCATTCGCGAATTCGCGACGACGGCGTAGCCGAGCTTGCGGTACGCGGTGACGAGCGCGGCGCCGATGCCCTGCGAGGCGCCGGTGATGACGGCGACGTGATGGTTGGTCATGCACCAAATCTGGGCCGGGCGGCGGGCGGCGGCCACGACCGGTTTCCTCGCTGCTGGTAGCCCCCGCCTACCAGGCCACTACGCTGGACGGATGGAGTTGCGCCAGCTCCGATACTTCGTCGCGGTCGCCGAGGAGCTGCACTTCGGCAAGGCCGCGGACCGGTTGCGCATCGCCGGGCCGTCGCTGTCGCAACAGATCAAGACCCTGGAGCGCGATTTGGGGGTACTGCTGTTCGTTCGCGATCGCCGCTCGGTCACCCTCACCCCGTCCGGCGCCGCCCTCCTGCCGCCGACTCGAGCACTGTTGCACCAGGCCGACGAGCTGCGCCGCTCGGCCGCCGGCCGGGCGAGCGCGGAGCCGGTGCGGCTCGGCTACGTCAACTGGCGGCCGCCCGATCTGATCGAACGCACCTCCGGCGTCGCCCAGCTGCTGATCGACGCGTGGGTGATGCCGTCGCACACGCAGGCGGGCCGGGTCGCGGACGGCCGGATCGACCTGGCCATCTGCTGGGTGCCGGACGAGGACCTGGACGCGCTCGGTCTGCTCGCACGGCCGCTCGGCGCCGACCGGCTCTTCGCGGTCTCGGCCGGCGCCGACACGTCGGTGGTGCGAGCGCGGGACGTCGTGCTCCTGGTCGACGCGGACGCCGCCACCTGGTCCTCGTGGAATCGGTTTGCCGTCGCGCTCGCCGGCAGTACCGATGCGGAGGTTGTGGCAATTGACGACGGCGGCATCACCGGGCCGGCGTTCTTCGAGCACGTGCGGCGGTTGGGGCGACCGGTCCTCAACGCTGCGAAAGGGCAGTTTTCGGCGATACCGCCAGATCTCGCGCGACGTCCCGTGGAGCGTCCGGCTCCCATGTGGACCTGGTCGCTGGTGTCACGGCGCGGTGAGACGCGGCCGGCCGTGCTCGCGGTCGTCGATGCGCTGGCCGAGGTCGAAGCGGACGCCGGTGGCGGTCTCGGCGACGGTCCATAGGCGCTCGGCGAGGGCGGGGTCGTCGGCGGGCGGGACGAGGGCGTCGGCGTACACGTGGTCGTCGGACTTGCGCAGGTGCGGGCCCAGGAAGACGCCGGGGCGGGCGTCGGGGTCGACGGCCGCGTAGAGCAGCGGGATCGCGGCGCGTTCGGCGGGGCGGCCGATGGCGGCCTGCGCTACGGCCATCAGCGTGCGGGCGGTGCGGGTCGGCAGTTGCGAGTTCATCGGGGTGTTCGCGAGGCCGGGATGGGCGGTAAGGCTGCGGACCCGGTGGCCGGCGGCCTGCAGGCGGCGGTCGAGTTCGGTGCCGAAGATGAGGTTGGCGAGCTTCGACGCGACGTACGCGCGGCCCTTGAAGTAGCCGCGCTCGGCGGCCAGATCATCCAGCGGGAGGCCGGTCTTCATCCGCCGGTACAGGTTGGAGCCCACGTGCACGATCCGCGCCCGGCTGTCGGTGCGCATCAGGTCGAGCAGCCGGCCGGTGAGGGCGAAGTGGCCGAGGAAGTTCACGGCGAAGGTGGCCTCGAAGCCCTGCGGGCTGAGCTGGCGGGTGTGGTGGCCGAGTCCGGCGTTGTTGACGAGGACGTCGATGGTGCGCCCGTCGTCGTGCAGCCCGTCGGCGAACGCGCGGACCGAGTCGAGGTCGCCCAGGTCGACCTGGCGCGCCTCGAACTCGGGGGCCTTGGCCGGGGTGCGGACGGCGGCGATGACGTGTGCACCGGCCGCTTGCAGCCGCCGGGCCACGACCTGGCCGAGGCCGCTGCTGGCTCCGGTCACCACGACGGTCCGGCCGGTCTGGTCGGGGATGTCCATGACGCCTCCTCCATCTCAGCGGATTATCTATCCGCTGCGGACGACCGTAGCACGCCAGCGGATCAGTTATCCTTTCAGCGTGTCGCCGCTCACTGACTCCGGCCCGCTGCGGGCCGACTCCGCCCGCGTCCGCGCCCAGATGCTCGCGGCCGCCCGCGCCCGGATCGGCGAAGGCGATCTGGACCTGCCGATGAACGCGATCGCCAAGGCGGCCGGCGTGGGCGTCGGCACCGCCTACCGGCACTTCCCCACCCGGCAGGCGCTCCTGGAGGCCCTCGCCGTGCAGAGCCTGGCCGCCCTGGTCGCCGACGCCGTCGCGGGCGCGGCCGACCCGGACCCGGCCGTCGGCTTCACCGCCCTGCTGCGCAACGGCCTGCGGCTGCTGCGCGACGACCCGACCCTGGCCGCGGTCCTGTCGTCGACGGAGCCGCCGTGCCTGGCCACCACCACGGACCTCAACGCCCAGCTCGGCGGGGCCGTGCAGACGATCCTGGAGCGGGCCCGGGCCGAGGGCGTCATCCGCCCCGACGTGACCGCCGACGACATCCGCCGGCTGATCTGCGGCGTGCAGCACGCCGTCGCCGCCGGTCAGGGCGACGATGCCGCCGACCGCTACCTGGACATCCTTCTGGCCGGCCTGCGTCCGTAACCCATGCGCCCCACGCATGGCAGCGATGCCGGACATTCGTTGGTGGCATGGGGTGCGGCCACCTAGCGTTGCCGCACATGGGGAACATTGCCGTGCTCGGCCTCGGCCGGATGGGCGCCGCCATCGCCGGGCGCCTGGTGGATCAGGATCACGCCGTGCGGACCTGGAACCGCAGTCCGCGCCCGCCGGTCCCGGGCACTGCCGCCGCCGGTTCGGCCGCGGAGGCGTGCGCCGGCGCCGAGTTCGTCGTAACCATGCTGACCGACATCGACGCGGTGCTCGCGGTCGTCACCGCGGCGCACCTGGCCGCCGGGACCACGCTGATCGAGATGTCCACGATCGGCCCCGACGGCATTCGCAAGGTCGCCGATGCGCTGCCCGCCGGCGTGCACATGATCGACGCGCCGGTCGCCGGGAGCGTCGGCGCCGCCGCCGCGGGAACCCTGCGCATCCTCGCCGGTGGCGACCCGGCCGAGCTCGATCGGGCCGCGCCGGTGCTGGCCGCCCTGGGCTCGGTGCACCACTGCGGCCCGCTGGGCCGGGGCGCGGCCGCGAAGCTCGTCCTCAACACGGCCGTGATCACCGGCCTGGCCGCGCTCGCCGATGCCCTCACCGTCGGCGCGGCCGTCGGAATCGCCCGGGCCGACGCCCTCGAACTGCTCGGCGCGAGCCCTCTCGCGGGCCTCGCCGGCCGGGCGAGCGGCGGCCCGGGCGCCGCCTTCGCCGTCGCGATGGCGGCCAAGGACCTCGACCTGGCCCGGATAGCCGCCGCCGCACCGCTGCCCACCGCCGACGGCGCCGCCGAGCGGCTCCGGCGCGCGGTGGCCGACGGCCACGCCGAAGCCGACATCTCGGTGCTGGCGAACGTGGACGCACCGCTCGGGCGGCCCTGACTACGATGGCGGCGTGGCAGCCCGATACGACGGTCACGCCGACTGGTACGACACCCGCTTCCGCAACCTCGGCGACGAGTCGGCCGCGCTGCTGGCCGCGCTGCTCGGGCCGGCCGACCCCGCCGACCCGGCCTGCCTCGACATCGGCTGCGGGACCGGGCTGCACTTCAGCGCCGTGGCCGCCGGCGGACACCGGATCATCGGCCTCGACCTGTCCGCCGACCAGCTGCGCATCGCCGCCGGCCGCGACCCGCACGTGATCCGGGCCGACGCCGCGCATCTACCGCTGCCGGACGCGTCCTTCCCGGCGATCGTCATGACGTTCATCCACACCGACGTCGACGACTTCGCCGCGGTCGTGGCCGAGGCGGCGCGCGTCCTGCGACCGGGCGGGCGGCTGGTGTACCTGGGTCCGCACCCCGCGTTCGTCGGCGCGTTCGCGGCCCGCCAGGACGAACCCGAGCACGGCGCGGTGCGGTTCGAGCCCGGGTACGGCGACGAGCGGCTCCGGCGCGACCCCACCGGCCGGTTCCCGATCCGCAGCCGGGTCGGCGCCCGCAACCTGACCTTGACGACGTTCCTGGGTGCGTTCCTGGCCCAGCCGGACCTGCGGCTGACGTCGGTGCGGGAACTCGACACCGCCATGCGGCCGTGGCCGCCGCCCAGCTCGGACGGCCGAATCCTGCCGTGGAACATCGCCGTCACGGCTCGCAACAAACTTCCATGAATTTCTCAGCTACGCCCGGCGCGGGTGTACGGGAGCCGTGACGTACCGTGGTCCGGTGACCGTTCGCCCCTCTGCACCTACACCGCTGTCCAAGACCGAGAAGCGCGCGGCCGCCAAGGCGGCCAAGGAGAAAGCGCGCCGGGCGGCCAAGCGACGGCGCATCCTCAATATCGTCGGCGGTGTGGCCGCCGTCGTGGTCGTTCTGGCCATCGCGGTGGTACTGCTCGTGCGCTCCATCGATGGCCAGGCGCCGGACGCCACCAGCACCGCGGACGGCACGCCGACGCCCACCGCCGCGGCGACGGCCGATGCGCCGTTCCCGCCGCTGCCCGCGGGTGCCGATCAGGCTTTGGCGACCAAGCCGGAGGTCAAGGCCGGCACCGGCACCGTGAGCGCCCTGACGAAGACGACGATCATCGAGGGCACCGGCCCGGTCACGCAGACCGGCCAGACGATCACGGTGAACTACGTCGGCGTCACCTATGCCGACGGCAAGGAGTTCGACGCGTCCTGGAAGAACAAGCAGGCGTTCACCTTCCAGCTCGGCGGGCAGGTCATCCAGGGCTGGAACGACGGGCTCGTCGGCGTCAAGGTCGGCACCCGCATCCAGCTCGACATCCCGGCGAACCTCGCCTACGGCGACAACCCCAGCGGCGGCTCGCCGGCCGGTCCGCTGCGCTTCGTCGTGGACGTCCTCGGCGCCCAATAGCCGGCAAAGCCGGTAGTCCCCGCCCGGCCTGGCGGTCAGCTCGCCAGGCCGAGGCGGACGGCCTCCTTCGCCGCGCCGGAGCGGTTCGGCACGCCGAGCTTGCCCAGCACCGCCGACACATGGTGGTCGACGGTCTTCACGGCGATGAACAGCCGCTCCGCGATCTCGCCGTTGGTGTGCCCGGCGCAGATCAGCTCGAGGACCTGCCGCTCGCGGCGGGTCAGGCCGGCCGGGTGGGCGCGGGTCGCGGCGCGCGGGCCGACCGGGACGGCGCGGACGCCGTCCTGGCGCATGCGCCGCCGTCCGGCCCGGGCGGCGGCCGCCGCGCCGAGTTCGTCCAGGACACTCACGGCGTCGCGCTGGGCCTGCTCGTCGCCGTAGAACAACCGGACCAGCGCGGCCTCGTACGTCGAGCCGATCCGCTCCCACACCGCGGCCGCCTCGGCCCATCGGCCGTCGATCTCCAGGCGGTAGGGCTCCGCGTAGGACGGGCTCGTCATCCGGCCGGAGCCGGTGCGCCGCAGCCACGCGCCCGCCTCGCCGCGGGCCCACTCGTCACCGTCGGCGGCGGCGTCGGCGGCCAGCTCCGCCTCGCGCCGGGCCTCGTCCAGGCGACCCTCGAGCCAGTACGCCTCGGCCCGCGTCGCCCGGGCGTAGAGGATCCACTGTGGCCCCTCACAGCCGTCGGCGAACCGGGCCGCGTCGTCGAGGGGACCCCAGACCTGGTCGGCGCCGCGGCGGGCCCGGATGATGCCGAGGCAGGCGAGCGGGCCGATCTGGTTGAGCGGTGACGCGCTCATCGCGTTGGCCAGCACGTGCCGGCTCAGCTCGAGGGACTCGTCCCAGCGGTCGGTGTTGGCCAGGGTGCTGACCCGCTCGGCCCGGATGCAGGTGCCGAAGGTGCGCACGTCGTGCTCGTCGCAGTATGCGGTCCCGGCCCGGTAGTACTCCTCGGCCGCGGCGTAGTCGCGTTTGGTGCAGAGCATGCCGTGCAGGTTGATGTACGCGCGGCCGACCTGCGCGTCGATGCCGTGCGCCAGGGCGATGTCCAGCCCTCGCCGCAGCGGTGCCATCCAGTCGCCGCCGACGATCGCCCGCGAGCAGCCCTCCGTGATCAGCCCGTCGGCCTGGACGGCCGGCAGCCCGAGCTCAGCGGCGAGCGACTGGGCCCGGCCCGCGATGACGATCGCCTCGTGGTGGCGCTCGTTCACCATGCGCTGCATCGCCAGCGCGGCGTGGGCCCAGGCCAGCTCGGTGGTCGGGCCCAGCGGTTCCAGCGTGGCCAGCGCCGCCTCGGCCGCCCGCGTCGCATCGGCACCGCGGCAGTCGTAGCGCAACGCCGTGGAGAGCCGGCGCAGCGCATCGCCCTCGCGCCGCCGGTCGCCCGCCCGGCGCCAGAGGTCTCGCGACCGCTCGGCCACCTCGCAGACCCGGGGCCCCCGGTCCACCAGGGAGAGTTCGGCCGCGAGCGCGTCATACAGCTCCGCCAGCTCGGCCGGCGGCAGCACAACGGCAAAGCGCAGGGCTCGCTCGTACTGTGCGGCCGCCTCCCGGTGCGAGGCGAGCTCGGACGCGTGGCGGGCCGCCCTGGTCGCATACTCGAGCACGGCGGCGCCGTCCCCGGCCGCCTCCGCGTGGAACGCCATCCGCGCGTCGTCGTCGCGGCCCAGCTCGCGCAGCGCGGCGAGGATCCGGGCGTGGATCGGCGCGATCCGGTGGTGCGGGACGGCCTCCTGCACGGCGAGCCGGGTCAGCTCGTGCCGGAACGTCAGCTGCCCGCCGTCGCCGATCAGCAGCCCGGACCGGACCAGCTCGTCGAGGACGGCGGCCGGGCAACCGGACGCCGCGGTCAGCAGCCGCGGGTCGATCCGATTGCCGATCAGCGCGGCGGTGCCGAGGACCGCCCGCGCCTCCCGGCTGAGCGTGCCGGTCCGGGCCAGGATGACGTCCCGCGCTGAGACCGGTACCCCCGCCGACCCGGCTCTGACCAGCTCGGTGACGAAGAACGGATTGCCGCCGGTGACCCGGTGCAGGTCCCCCGCCTCGAGGCCGCTGTCCCCGGCGAGCCGCCCGACCGCCCGCACCGACAGTGGCGCCAGGCCGATCCGCCGGGTGGTGCGCAGCGTGGCCACGTCGCCGAGGGCACCGCGCAGCACGTCGCGCGAGTGCAGGTCGTCGTCGCGGAAGGTGACGATCAGCAGGATGTGGGCCTGGCGCAGCCGCCGGGCGAGGAACCGCAGCAGGTCGACGGTCGCCTCGTCGGCCCAGTGCAGGTCCTCCAGCACGAGCACGTGCAGCTGCCCCGGCACGTTGGCCTGGCGCAGCAACGCCGCGAAGAGCTCGTCGCGGGAGGCCCGGTCCCGCGCCCGTTCGAGCAGCTCCCCACCGAGCTCGTCGGCGATGTCGAACAGCGGCCCCAGCGGCCGCGGCGTGGAGAGCCCGTCGCACATCCCCCACGCCACCCGCGCCGCCGGCACGAGCTCCGCGAACGCCTCGACGAGGCTGGACTTCCCGACCCCGGCCTCCCCGCCGACCAGCACGAGGCGCCCTTCGCCGGCGAGGGCCTGCCGGGCGTATTCGTCCAGCGACGCGAGCGCGGATTCACGTTCGAGCAGCACCATGCGCACAGTCTCCGCCTTCGCCGCGATTCCCGTGCAAGGCCATCCATTTCCTGACACTGGGCAGCCGGGTCATGACGCGGGATCGAAGGCGGCCTCAGATCTCGAGGTTCTCCTCGATCCGGCGCAGGCTGTGGCGGGCGAGCGCGAGGTTGGCGCGCTGCTTGCTCAGCACCAGGTAGAGGAACAGGCCCTGGCCGGAGTGGCCGGTCACGGGCCGGATGATGTGGTACTGCCCGCCGAGCGTGACGAGAATGTCCTCGATACCGCCCTCGATGCCGAGCATCTCCATCGCACGCAGGTTGGCCCGGACCACGTCGGAGTTGCCGGCCGCCGCGATGGCGAGATCGAAGTCCCGGCTGCCGCCGACGATGCCGAGCGCCATCCCGCTGCCGTAGTCCACGAGCGCGGCCCCGACCGCCCCGTCGATCTGCATCGCGTCCTTGAGCGCAATGTCCAAGTCTGGCACGGCTTCGTCCCCCGATCGTGAGTGCGGTTCGCGACAGCCTCACACCGAGTTGCAGACTTTTGCAAGTCATGAAGTGAAAAAACGCGCGATACGCTGGAAGTACGCAACGCCTGCTAACCTCGGGTTTCCGGCGGCCGGACGGAGGTGGAGCCGCATGTCGGTCCCGCTGTACCAGGCGAAGGCGGAGATGTTCCGCACGCTCGGCCACCCGGTGCGCATCCGGGTGCTGGAGCTGCTCCAGGACGGCCCCCGCCCGGTCCGCGACCTGCTCGCCGAGATCGAGGTCGAGGCGTCCAACCTGTCGCAGCAGCTTGCCGTCCTGCGCCGGGCCGGCCTCGTCACCTCCCACCGCGACGGGGCCCTGGTGATGTACGCCCTGAGCACGCCCGCGGTCGCCGACCTGCTCGCCGCGGGCCGGGCGATCCTGGGCGCGGTCCTCACCGACCGCGACGGCCTCCTCGTGGAGCTGCGCGCCCGCCCGCGGTAGATCCCTCGACGTATGCCGCCAGGTGCTCGCCGGTGAGGGTGGAGCGGGCCTCGACCAGGGCGGCCGGAGTGCCTTCGAAGACGATGCGGCCGCCGTCGTGGCCGGCGCCGGGGCCGAGGTCGATGATCCAGTCGGCGTGGGCCATGACGGCCTGGTGGTGCTCGATGACGATGACCGACTTGCCCGCGTCGACCAGGCGGTCCAGGAGCGCCAGGAGCTGCTCCACGTCGGCCAGGTGCAGGCCGGTCGTCGGCTCGTCGAGGACGTAGACGCCGCCCTTGTCGGCCATGTGGGTCGCCAGCTTCAGGCGCTGGCGTTCGCCGCCGGACAGGGTTGTCAGCGGCTGGCCGATGGTGAGGTAGCCGAGGCCGACGTCGGCCAGACGGGTCAGGATCGTGTGCGCGGCGGGGAGCTTGGCCTCGCCGCCGGCTTCGGCGAAGAACGTCGCCGCCTCGTTCACGGACATGGCCAGGACTTCGCTGATGTCGTAGCCGTTGAGCTTGTAGCGCAGAACCGACGCCTCGAAGCGCTTGCCCTCGCACTCCTCGCACACCGAGGACACGCCGGCCATCATCGCCAGGTCCGTGTAGATGACCCCGGCGCCGTTGCAGTTGGGGCAGGCGCCCTCCGAGTTGGGGCTGAACAGGGCCGGCTTGACCGCGTTGACCTTCGCGAACAACTTGCGCACCGGCTCGAGCAGGCCGGTGTACGTGGCGGGGTTGCTGCGCCGGGACCCGCGGATCGCGGCCTGGTCGACCGCGACCACACCGGCGTCGGGCGGGAGGGAGCCGTGCAGCAGTGAGCTCTTGCCCGAGCCGGCGACACCGGTGACCACGGTCAGCACGCCCAACGGAATGTCGACATCGACGTCGCGCAGGTTGTGGGTGCTCGCGCCGCGTATGGACAGTACCCCCGAAGGCTTGCGCAGTTTGGTCTTGAGCGCGACCCGGTCGGCCAGATGCCGGCCGGTCACCGTGTCGCTCGTGCGCAGGGCCTCGATCGGGCCCTCGAAGGTCACCATGCCGCCCGCCGAGCCGGCACCGGGGCCGAGGTCGACGACGTGGTCGGCGATCGCGATCGTCTCCGGCTTGTGCTCGATGACGAGCACGGTGTTGCCCTTGTCGCGCAGCTGCAGCAGGAGTTCGTTCATGCGTGCGATGTCGTGCGGGTGCAGGCCGATGGTGGGCTCGTCGAACACGTACGTGACGTCGGTCAGCGCCGAGCCGAGGTGCCGGACCAGCTTGACGCGCTGCGCCTCGCCGCCGGAGAGCGTGCCGGCCGGGCGGTCGAGGGAGAGGTACCCCAGGCCGATCGCGACGAAGCCGTCGAGCGCGTCGCGCAGCCCGTGCAGCAGCGGCGCGACCGACGGCTCGGCGAGCCCGCGCACCCACTCGGCGAGGTCGCTGATCTGCATCGCGCACGCGTCGGCGATGGTGATCCCCTTGATCTTCACCGACCGCGCCGGTGCCGCCAGGCGCGTACCGTCGCAGTCGGGACAGGTCATGAACGTGACCGCGCGCTCAACGAACGCGCGCACGTGCGGCTGCAGCGTGTCGACGTCCTTGGCCAGGGTGGTGTGCCGCAGCTTCGTGATCAGGCCCTCGTAGGTGAGGTTGACGCCTTCGACCTTGATCCGGCGCGGCTCACCGTACAAGAACTCCTGCAGCTCTTTCTTGGTGAATCTGCGGATCGGCTTGTCGGGGTCGAAGACGCTCTTGAAGATGCGGCCGTACCAGCCGTCCATGGTGTATCCGGGCACCAGGATGGCGCCTTCGCCGAGGGTCTTGTCGGCGTCGTACAGCTGGGTCAGGTCGAGGTCGGTGACGGCGCCGCGGCCTTCGCAGCGCGGGCACATGCCGCCGGTCCGCGAGAACGTCACGTGCTCGCGTTTGGCGTTGCCGCGCTCGACCGTGACCGCGCCGCTCGCCTTCACCGACGGCACGTTGAACGAGAACGCATTCGGGCCGCCGATGTGCGGTCGGCCGAGCCGGCTGAACAGGATCCGCAGCATCGCATTGGCGTCGGTCGCGGTCCCGACGGTCGAGCGCGGGTCGGCCCCGAGCCGCTGCTGGTCGACGATGATCGCCGTCGTCAGCCCCTCGAGGCGGTCGACCTCGGGCCGGGCCAGGGTGGGCATGAACCCCTGCACGAACGCGCTGTAGGTCTCGTTGATCATCCGCTGGGACTCGGCGGCGATCGTGCGGAACACCAGCGAGCTCTTGCCCGACCCGGAAACCCCGGTGAACACCGTCAGCCGCCGCTTGGGCAGCTCGATGCTGACGTCCTTGAGATTGTTCTCCCGCGCTCCCTGCACGCGGATCATGTCGTGACGGTCAGCGGTGTGGGTGTTCATCGTTCTCCTCTTATTGCAGCCATTCGCCTTCGCGCATCAGGTTTCGCCCACGCAGCTCGTTCTCCTCACGCCAGGCCTGGACGGTGCGCGGCGTGATCCGGAACCAACGGTAGTGGCTCGTGAGCGTCCGCGGATCGAACCCGCTGCGCTGCGCGAACCGGTCGCCGGTCCCCTGGGAGACGCCGTCCATCTCCAGCACCTCGACGTCACCGTCGATCATCACCACGTCGCGGACCAGCCCGAGCGCGAGCCGGACCGTCCGGTTCCCGGCGAGGTTACGGCCGGTCGGGCTCTCGGCCCCGGTGGCGATCAACAGCGCCTCGCCGTCCCAGTCGAAGGACAGCGGCACGAGGTACGGCACCCCGTCGGCCGAGGCGCTGGCCACCCACACATCGACGTCGGTGGCCAGGCGCTGCTCGGTGTCGGCGCGGCGCTGCGCGCGGGAGCGGGGCTCCTCGTTCACTGCGGGTCTTGCAGCAGGCCGAGCACGTTGCCGTCGACGTCGACGACGGTCGCGACGAGCCGCCCCTGCCCGACGTCGTGCGCCGCCGTCCTGACCGTCGCCCCGGCCGCCGTGACCTCGGCGATCTTCGCGGCGATGTCGGTCACGTGCCAGTACGCGACGGGCGTGGTGTCGCCGTGGCCGCCGCGCTCCGGGACGAGGCCGATCTGCTGCCCGCCGACCTGGTAGCCGACGTAGTACGGGGAGTCGGCCTGCGGCTCGATGCCGAGCAGGGCGGTGTAGACGGGCTTGGCCTTCTCGAGGTCGGCCACGGGATGCAGGATCGTCTGGACACCCAGCACTTCGGAGTTCGTCATGCCCTTGAGCCTATGGGCGCGCCCGGCCCCGTGCTTCTCGATTCCTGATCGGTCGGCACCGCCGTCGAGCGGTTCGCCGGCGTGCCTGGTGGCCGCTGGTCTGGCTGGCGACCGTCTGGGCGAGCCTCAACGCCCACCGTCCGCTGTCGGGTTTCGGCGCCGGACCGACTTGCCCGCTCTTGGGCGGGTCTCCGGGGGCTACGGTGCCGCGCATGAAGCGACTCCTGACGATGAGTGCAGCCGCGGCCGCGCTGGTGGCGGCGCTCCCGGCCGCCCCCGCCGCTGCGGCCTTCCCCGGCGCCAACGGCCGGCTGGTATTCCAGCGCTTCGATGCGGCCAACGTGCTGGGCGACATCTA
Source organism: Dactylosporangium sp. NPDC051541 (assembly GCF_044454505.1). Taxonomy (NCBI): domain Bacteria; kingdom Bacillati; phylum Actinomycetota; class Actinomycetes; order Micromonosporales; family Micromonosporaceae; genus Dactylosporangium; species Dactylosporangium sp. NPDC051541. Next base: position 7,067 of record NZ_JBITDU010000029.1, on the reverse strand, counting down.
CACGGTCACCGCCTCCGGCAAGGGCCCGACCGACATCACCGGCACGCCGAAGATCGAGGACCGCGACCCGGCCTGGTCCGCCGACGGCGCGCACATCGCGCTGCGCCGCGCCGGGGCCGGCGCGGACGAACTGTGGGTGATGGACGCCGACGGCGGTGGGCTGCACGTGCTGCCCTACAGCGGTACCGCCGCCGCCCCGGCCTGGTCCCCGGACGGCACCCGGCTGGTCTACGAGTGCTGGAACGGCGCCGACACCGACATCTGCGTCATCGATGCCGACGGCAGCAACCTGATGTACCTGACCGTGACCGCCGGCATCGGTGAGCACACTCCGGTGTGGTCGCCGGACGGCACGCTGATCGCCTACTCCAGCGACCTGCCCGCCGGTGGCGGCAACCTGGTCGCGCTCAACCCGGCCACCCTCGCGGCGGCGGCCGTCACCCCGCCCGTCGCCGGGGTCTACGACTCCCGCCCGGACTGGTCCCCGGACGGCACCCAGCTCGCGTTCAGCCGCTTCGTCGTGGGCAGCGGCACCGGCGGCGGGATCTACCGCATCCCGGCGGCCGGCGGCGGGCGGGCGACGCTGGTGACCAGGCCGCGGCCGGGCAGCGACACCCACCACACCATGCCGGCCTGGTCGCCCGACGGGACCCGGATCGCCTACTGCGACCTGGACGATGACGAGGCCTGGGGGCACATCTACACGATCAACCCGGACGGCACCGGCCGTGTCCAGGTCACCGCCGGCGCGACGACGGACGAGGTCCCCGACTGGCGCCCCGTCTGAGCCGCCGGCGCGGGCGAATTGTGAGGAGCCGGTGAAGCCGGTGTTGGGTTTCGATGAGATCCGGGTCGTTCGCGGCCTCCGGACGACTTCTTCATCGGATCCTCACGACCGGCTTCCTACGGTACGGCCAGCGGCCCGCGCAGCACCTCGCTTCCCCTCCCGGAAAGGCGACCTCACTCCACATGTCTCGGCACTCCTCCGTCTCGTGGCGCAACGAAGTGCCCGGCCAGTCGTGGGACGACGAGCTGTTCGCCCGCGGCGGGCACTTCCTGCAGAGCACCCACTGGGCGACGTTCAACAAATGGCTCGGCCGGAAACTGTTCTTCGGCCGGGGCCCGGGCTGGCAGTGCTTCGCCATCCTGGAGCGGACCAACAAGGTGACCCGCCTCTTCTGCCCGTACGGCCCGGTCGCCGACAGCCTGGAGAGCTACCAGCTCGCGACCACGCAGTTGCGGGCGCTGGCCAAGGACGAGGGCGCCATGTTCGTCCGGGTGGAGCCGTGGGCGCCGGTGACGAAGGCCGACCTCGAGCGGCTCATGCACACGCCGGCGCTGCGCGACATCCACCCGTCGCTGGTGTTCCAGCAGGACCTCACCAAACCGCGCGAGCAGATCCTGCGGGAGATGTCCAAGAACAATCGGCAGCGGTACCGCAATGCCGCCAAGAACGGCGTGCGCGTCGACGCGAGCCATGATCCCAGCGACGTGGAACACCTGCTGATGGTGGTGCACGAGGTGGCCGCGCACAACCACATCGTGCAGCCCCCGGACGACTACTTCCGGACCATGGTCAGCGTGCTGCTCCCACGTGACGCGGCCACGCTGTACATCGCGCGCCACCACGGCGAGCCGGTCTCCGCGGCGCTCGTGTTCGACGGCCCGACCACCCGCCACGTCGCCCACTCCGGCAGCCTCCACAGCCACCGCAACGCCCACCCGGGCGCCATCATGCGCGCCACGATGATGCTGGACGCGCAGGAGCGCGGACTGAAGACGTTCGACTCGCTGGGCGTGGCGCCGCCCGGCGAGCCGGACCACCCGTGGGCCGGCGTGACGACGTTCAAGCTGTCGTTCGGCGGCGACTACCGCTACTACCTCGGCACGTGGGAACTCCCGGCGAGCCCGCTGTACTACGCCTACCGCTCGGTCTACCGGGCGTATTCGGCGACCCGTCGCTGACGGCGCCGCACCGCCTCGGCTGGGGGTGGACCGCGCGCATCAGTCCTCGGGTGGTCCGAGCCGCCCGTGTATGGGTCGTCCCTCGGCGAAGACCTCGCGCACCCGCAGATCGCTGTCGAGGATGACGATGTCGGCCGCCTTGCCCGGGAGGAGACTGCCGGTGTGGTCGGCCAGGCCCAGGAGCGCGGCCGGGGTGGTGGCCGCGGATCGGGCGGCGGCGGTGATGGGCAGGCCGATGACGCGGATCGCGTGCCGCACGGCTTCGTCCATGGTGAGGGTACTGCCGGCCAGGGTGCCGTCCACGAGGCGCACGCTGCCGCCTTCGGCGATGACCGGCACCGGGCCGAGCTGATACTGGCCGCTGGTCATCCCCGCGGCGGGGGTCGCGTCGGTCACGAACGCGATACGGTCCGGACCGGCGGCGTCGACGGCGATACGGACGGCGTCGTCGTGGACGTGGTGCCCGTCGTTGATGATCTCGCAGGTGACGGCCGGGTTGGCCAGGGCCGCGCCGGCCGGGCCGGGGTCGCGGTGGTGGAACTGCCGCATGGCGTTGAACAGGTGGGTGGCCAGCCGCGCGCCGTGGGCAAACGCGTCACGCGCCTGGACGTATGTCGCTTCGGTATGTCCGACCGCCGCGATCGCGCCGGCGTCGAGCACCTGATCGAGCAGGTCCATTCCGCCGGGTAGCTCAGGCGCCAGCGTCACGACACGGATGTGGCCGCGACCGGCCGCGAGGAGTTGCCGCAACGCACCCGGGTCGGGTGGGAGCAGGAACTCGTGATGGTGCGAGCCACGCTTGGCCGGGTTGAGGAACGGGCCTTCCAGGTGGATGCCGGCGATCCCCGGCTCGCCGGCGTCGATCATCGCGGCGAGGGTGGCGACGGCGGCGACCATGCGGTCCAGCCGGTCGGTGACGAGGCTGGCCAGGGTGCGGGTGGTGCCGTGCCGCCGGTGGAAGGCGATCGCCCGTCGGATCTCGGCGGGGTCGTCGGTGGTGATCTGGGCGCCGCCACCGCCGTGCATGTGCAGGTCGATGAAGCCGGGCAGCAGCCACCCGCCGGCCAGGTCGACGACGCGCCCGGCGGCTGACGGACGGCCTCGGCCCACCGCTCTGATGATGCCGCCGGCGATGGTCAGCCATCCGGGATCGAGCACGACCGCAGGTGTGACGATCCGGCATCCGGTCAAGGTGAGCACGGTTTCACCCTAGGGTGCCGAAGGTACCGATCCGCCGCCGTCCCGCGCCCTCATCTCGGTGGAAGTGCGATTCAGGACGGTGCACAGCGACGATCGTCTTTCCGGTGGCCGATCCGAGCTGTTGCTGTTCGTGTGCCCCCGGGATGTCGGCGAATGGGATCGAACGCACGGCTTCGCCGAGTGATTGACGCGCCGGCGCCGCGAGAACATCTCGTATGAGGCCGGCCACGTAGTGCGGATCGGCTTTCGCCCGGGCTCGGATGCTGAACCCGCTCAGGCTGATGTTCCTGGGGCGCAGCACGGCCGGCGAAGCGTGAGCGGCCGGAGGCTCGCCCTGGGCGGCGCCGTAGCTGATGATTCGGCCGCCCGGCCGGATGGCGTCGAGGACTGCGGCGAACCGCGCTCCGCCGACGGAGTCGAGCACGACATCGAAGGAGACATCCTGCTCGGGGAAGCGTCCGGCTCGCAGTACCGGTCGGTAGCGGTGGTGCAGTGCGCCGAGTTTCCGCTCGGTCCCGACCGCGCCGTAGGCGACGACTGAGCCGTCCGCGGGCAGGAGTGCCGCGATGGCGGTCCCTACGCCGCCGCTCGCACTGGTGACCAGAACGCGGTCCCGCGGGCTGACGTGCGCCTGGCGGAGCAGGCCCAGCGCCGTCGCCCAGGTCAGCGGGGCGACCACCGCGTCGTGAAGCGCGACATCGTCGGGCACCGGGACGGTCAGCCGGGCGTCGGCCCGAGCCACCTCGGCCCAGCCTCCGCCGTCCGGAAGCATCGCGACCACTCGATCGCCGGGTGCGAAGACACTCCCCTCGGAGCCTACTTCCCGGATCCGACCGGCGACCTCGAGGCCGGGGGTGAACGGCCAGGCCGGCGCATAGCCGGGGACGCCCCGGCGAGCGAGCACGTCGGCGAAGTTCAGCGCCGTGTACTCGACGTCGATGGTCAACTCCCCGGGCTGCGGAACGGGAACGGGAGCGGTCCTGCGCTCGAGCGCCCCCAGGCCCCGCTCCGGCGCGTGCATCTGGATGGTCATCATCTGCATGGTTGCGACCATACATACTAGTATGTATGGTGGGCAAGGCTCGAATGATCGAAGGGACAGGCAGCATGCGGGTGTGGTTGACCGAAGGTGACGGCATCGAGGGTCTGCGGCAAGCCGTCGTCGATGATCCGGTCCCCGGACCGCGGGAGATCCTGCTGCGAACGGTCGCAGTCGCGCTCAACTACCGCGACCTCCTGGTGATTCGGGGCGAGGGCACCTGGAAGCCCAACCGGCCGATCGTGCCGATCTCGGACGCCGCCGGTGTGGTCGAGGCGATCGGATCGAAGGTGACACGATTCGAACGGGGCGACGTGGTGCTGCCGACGTTCCTGCCGAAATGGCGATCCGGTCCGCTCACAGCCGAGACCTACACGATGCCGACGGGCGGTCCCCGGGGGCGCGGCATGCTGGCCGAGTTCGTGACCATGGACGAGCAGGAGGCGGTGCGGGCGCCGCGGACGCTCGACGCCGTCCAGGCGGCGACATTGCCGGTCGCCGGCGTGACCGCCTGGCACGCGCTGCGACGAACGGGAATCTCACCGGGAACGGTCGTCCTGGTCCACGGCACCGGCGGGGTGGCGCTCATGGCGCTGCAGATCGCCGCTGCGGTCGGCGCGGAAGTGATCGTCACGTCGGGCCGCCCGCACAAACTGGACCGGGCCCGGGTGCTCGGGGCGCGGCACACCATCGACCGTCGGCGGCTGGACGTCGCCGCCGAAGTGCGCCGGCTGACCGGCGGCGTGGGTGCCGACATCGTCATCGAGACCATCGGCGGATCGAACCTCGACGTCTCGCTCGACGCGGTGCGCATCGGTGGACACATCGCCTTCATCGGGCTGCTCGCCGGCCTGAAAGCCGAGGTCAGCACCTACAAACTCGTCACCACCAACGCCACGCTCCACGGCATCGAGACCGGCTCGCGCGAGATGCTCGAGGAACTCGTCGCCTTCATCGACGCGCACCGGGTCGTCCCGGTCATCGACTCGACGCACCGCTGGGAAGACATCGCCACCGCGCTTCGGCACCTCGAGGCCGGTACCCATCTCGGAAAGGTAGTAGTGACGGCATGACCGCCTCCAAGCTCGGTGACATCTCCGGCAAGGACACCCGGACGCGGCTCGTCGAAGGCATGGCGGACCTGCTGTGGGAGCGCGGATACGTCGGCACCAGCCCGACGGCCGTGCTGCAACGCACGGGGGTCGGGCAGGGCAGCCTGTATCACCACTTCGCCGGCAAGCAGGACCTGGCCGTGGCCGGCATCCGCATGAACGCCGACACCCTCACCCGCGCCGCCCGGGAGGCGCTCGACGGGCCCGGCACCGCCTACGAGCGGCTCGAGCGGTTCCTGCTACGCGACCGAGACGTGTTGCGCGGATGCCGCATCGGCCGGATGACGCAGGACCCGGACGTGTTCGCCGCGGAAGCGCTGCGCGAGCCGGTGGCGGAGGCGCTGGCCTGGGTGCGCACGGCGATCGCCGAGGTGATCGAGGAAGGGCAGGCCCGCGGCGAGCTCGCTGCCGGTCTCGCCCCCGACGACCTCGCCGCGACGATCTTGTCCACCTTGCAGGGCGGATACGTGCTCGCCCGGGCCGAGCTCGACGAGGCTCGATTCACCGCCGCCGTCCGCGGCCTGCTCGGACTGCTCAAGGCCCTGGTGGTCGCGCCGTGATCGTCACCCGGCAGCACGCGTCGTTGCCCGCACCGCCCCGGATGATCGACGGGAGCGCGCACTACGAGGCCTTGGCCGCACCGTCCGCTCCCGCTCAGGTCGAAGTGCTGCACGTGCACTTCGCAGCCGGAAGCCGTACGCGTTGGCACACCCATCCGGCCGGACAGCTGCTCATCGTCACCGCCGGCGGGGGCTGGGTCCAGAGCCGCGGCCGCGCACCCCAACGACTCAGCGCGGGCGACGTCGTGCGCATAGACGCCGGCGAGGAGCACTGGCACGGCGCTGCGGCGACGTCCTCGATGTCCCATCTTGCCATCCAGCGACACGACGACCGGGGCGGGGCCACGGCCCTCGAAACGGTCGCCGACGACGACTATCCGAAGGAATAGGTCGCAGCCCATGCTGGCGATGCAGTACGAGATCACCCTACCCGCCGACTACGACATGCAGATCATCCGCGACCGCGTCGCCACGACCGGGCACCTGCTCGACGCGTACCCCGGCCTCGGGGTAAAGGTGTTCCTGATACGCGAACGGGGTGTCGACGGCTCCACCACCAACCAATACGCCCCCTTCTACCTCTGGACCGACCCCGGGGGCGCGGCGTCGTTCCTCTGGTCCGGGACAGGCTTCACGGCCATCCTCCGCGACTTCGGCCGGCCGGTCGTGCAGACCTGGGTCGGTGGCACCGCGCACCAGGCTCCGCACTGGGCCGCCGGACCGGCGTACGCCGTGCGGCAGAAAGTCGCGCTACCAGCCGACGCCGACATCGTCGCGGCCGCCCAGGCGGCGGATCGTCGGGCGGCCGAGGCGGTTGCGACCGGCACGGCGCAGCTGGCCGCCTACGGCGTCGACCCGCGCACCTGGGAACTCGTCACCATCACCCTGCACGAGCAGCGTCCCGACCCGGTTTCGCAACCGGGCGACCTGTTCCAGGTACTGCACACGGCGGCCCCCGAGCGCCTGCACCTGCCCGACCGCGTGAGCAACCGGCTGGTGGTCGCGCGATGACGACCCGCCGGCCCGTTGCCGTCGCGGCCGCCTGCATCGTCGTGGCACTCTGGGCCAGCAGCGCACCGACCATGCTCTACCCGGAGTACCAGCGCATGCTCGGGCTCGGTTTCGTCTCCACGACGGCGCTGTTCGCGGCCTATCCCCTGGTGCTGCTGGTCGGATTGTTCGTCACCGGCG
>NZ_JBITDU010000028.1:0-83591 GCF_044454505.1 Dactylosporangium sp. NPDC051541 | reverse complement strand
GTGGCCGGCCACGGCGCCGACTACATGAAGATCGTCCCATCCCATCTGGCCAGCCTGCTCGAGGCCGCGCCGCTCGACGACCTGCTCCCCACGCGAACGCTGGTCCTGGGCGGTGAGGCCACCCCGATTGGTCTGGCCAAGTCGCTCGTCGCGGCGGCCGGCGACCGGATTGTCGCGAATCACTACGGTCCGACGGAGACGACGATCGGGGTGGCGACGGTTCGGCTCAGCGACGCCGTGCTCGACGATGTGGTGGTCCCGATCGGCGCGCCGCTACCGAATGTTCGGCTCTACGTGCTGGACCGGTCCCTGCGAGAGGTGCCCGTCGGGGTGCACGGCGAGCTGTATGTCGGTGGGGCGGCCCTGGCTCGGGGCTATCGGGGGCGGCCGGAGTTGACCGCCGAACGGTTCGTGGCTGATCCGTTCACGCCGGGTGGACGGTTGTATCGGACCGGTGACGTGGTGAAGCGCCGCCCGGACGGGCTCATCTCGTTCCTTGGCCGGGCGGATGATCAGGTCAAAGTCCGTGGGTATCGGATCGAGCCGGCCGAGATCCAGGCTGCTCTGTTGACCAATCCGGCCATCAGCGGCGCCGTGATCGTCGCCGACCACGAGCGGCTGATTGCCTACCTGGTGGCCGAGGACGGGATCCCGTCGGTCACCCAGTTGCGGAGCTTCTTGGGGGAGCGGCTACCGGAGTACATGATCCCGGCCGCGTTCGTCGAACTCACCGCGATCCCGCTCACGGGGAACGGCAAGGTCAATCGTTCGGCGTTGCCGGCCCCGGATCAGTCGCGGCCCGAGCTCGAGGCCGCATACCAGGCGCCGCAAACCCCCACCCAGGAGATGCTCGCCGAGATCTGGGCGGACGTGCTCGGGGTCGATCGGGTCGGCGTGCACGACAACTTCTTCGAGCTCGGCGGGCACTCGCTGCTCGCCATCCAGGTCGTCGCGCGGCTGCGGGCGGTGGGGCGGGAGATCAGCGTCGGCGACCTGTTCGATCATCCGACCGTGGACGGGCTGGCGCCGCTCATCGGGGCGCGGGCGGAGGCGTGGCGGACGCGGTCGGCGGTGGAGATTCGGCGCGGTACCGGGGGAGCGACGATCTTCTTCGTGCACTCCGGCACCGGGAACGTGACCGACTACAGCGCGCTGGCGGCGCACCTCGGCGACGAACACCGGGTGCTCGGGCTGCAGGCGCGCGGGCTGGTGGACGAGGAGGCGCCGCTGACCACCGTCGAGGAGATGGCCCGGGCGTACCTCGAGGAGGTCCGGCACATCCAGCCTGAGGGGCCGTACCTGTTCGCCGGGTGGTCCATGGGCGGGTATGTCGCCCTGGAGATGGCGCGGCAGGCCGGCGGGGCCGACGTCTTCATGGTCGGGCCGCCGCTGCATCGCATCGGGCGCCGGCGGCGGGCGCGACACCTGCGGAAGCGGGCGCTGCGGCTCGTGCGCGAACTGACGGCGGCGATCGAGGAGGGCACCGGGCTGCGGCCGTCGGTCGAGGAGCAGCTGCTGGCGGCCTGGACGCTCGACGAGGACGGCGCCGCGGCCGTGCGGGCCGGTGACCCGGCGACGCTGCGGGCCGGGCGGGTCGGCGTGCTGAACACACTGGCCAGCGCGCAGTACCGGACGCTGCTCGACCGGCGGAAGGTCCGCCACGACGGGCGGGTCGTGCTGTTCCTGCCGCAGGAGGACAGCCCGCGGATCCGGCAGGCCACGCTGGAGCAGTGGCTGGCAATCGTGCCGGACACCGCCGAGCTGGTCCCCGCGCCCGGCACGCACTTCAGCCTCATCCGGGGCGAGGAAGGCGCGCGGTTCGCCGGGGAATGGCTGCGCGACGAGCTCGCGCGCCGCGCTGGAGCCGGGATCGGGCCGCGCTGACGGCCCCCTGGCTTTCCATATACGCCGTTTGCGCTGCATGCCAGGGTACTGAGGCGGACCGCTCGAGACATCTCCGGAGCGGTCCGCTGTGTCGTGTGCCAGCTCGTTCCACCCCAGATTGGAGTGGCCATGCGGACCACTTTGCGCCTGACGGGCACCCTTGACGCGGCCGCGCTGAGCGTGGCGCTGGAGGCCCTCGGCGGTCCACACCTGGCGTTCGAGCTGGCCGCCGACCCCGAACGCGGCGGCCACCACCTGAGCCTCACCGCGCCCGACCCGATCGGCCGGGCCGTCCTGGCCGCGCTGCCCGCCGGGTACGCCGCGGCGCGCGCGGGCCGGCCCGTGGAGACGGTCGACGCGGACGCCGGGCCGCCGCACGCCCTCGAGCTCGCCACCGACCGGCCCCGCTCGGCCGCGGCCGACACGAGCGTCGCCGAGGCCCGCTTCCCGGCGCTGTCGGGCGACGTCCTCGCGGCGTTCGTGGCGCTGCTCGGCCGCTACACCGGTCGCTCCGAGATCGCCATCGGCGTGGCGAACGAGCGCCAGGGCGAGCTGATACCGCTCACCGCCGACCTGACCGGCGATCCCAGCCTCGGCGAGCTGGCCGAGCGCATCCGGGCCCGTCTGGCCGAGGCCGCCGACCGGCCCACCGCCGATCGGCGGCCCTCGTCATTCCAGGTCGTCTTCGACACGCCCCAGGCGTGGCGGCGGCGCCACAGCGCCGGCCGGTGGGGCGACGAGCTGACGGTCGAGGTGGTCGCAGCCGAGGACGCCGACCCGCCTGACGTCGTGCTGGGCCAGGGCGAGGGGTCGACGCTGCTGCGGTACCGAAGCGGGCTTTTTGAAACGGCAACCCTCGAACGGCTGCACGGCCACCTGAGCACGCTGCTCGGCGCGGACCCCGGCACCCGGCTCTCGGCGCTGCCGATGCTCGACGCCGCCGAGCTGCGGCTGGTGCTGCAGGAGTGGAACGACACCGGCGCACCGGCCGGACCCGTCGACGGCATCCACGAGCTCGTCGAGGGCCAGGCGCGGCGCACCCCGGCGGCGACCGCGGTCAGCTGCGGCGCCGACGCGCTGACCTACGGGCAGCTCGACACCGCGGCCAACCGGCTGGCCCGCCAGCTGCGCGACGTGGGGGTCGGGCCGGAGGTCGTGGTCGGCTTCGCGGTGGAGCGGGGCGTCGACATGCTCGTCGCGCTGCTGGCCATCTGGAAGGCCGGCGGTGCCTACCTGCCGCTCGACCCGGGCTACCCGGCCGACCGGCTGGCCTACATGGTCGAGGACAGCGGAGCCTCCGTCCTCATCGGCTCCGGCGCGCGGGCCGGCGTGTTCGCGGGCATGGTGGACACCGTCGTGGTGCTCGACGACCCGGCGACCCGGGCCGCGATCGACGCCCGCCCGGACACGCCGCTGGACCTCCCGACGCGGCCGGACCAGCTGGCGTACGTCATCTACACCTCGGGCTCGACCGGGCTGCCCAAAGGCGTCCAGGTCGGCCACCGCGGCGTGGTGAACCGGCTGGTGCGCATGCAGGAGGTGTGGCGGCTCGACCCGGCCGAGCGGGTGCTGCACAAGACGCCGCTGAGCTTCGACGCGTCGGTGTGGGAGCTGTTCTGGCCGCTGTCGCTCGGCGCGCACCTCGTGGTGGCCGAGGAGGGCCGGCACCGCGACCTCGACTACCTGGTGGCGCTGCTGGGGCGGGAGCGCATCGCCGTCGTGCACTTCGTGCCGTCGCTGTTCCGGCTGCTCACCCGGCACCCGGACCTGGGCGCGCTCCCGGCGCTGCGGCTGGTGTTCACCAGCGGCGAGGCGCTGTCGGCCGAGGACGCGGCCCGCTTCCACGCCGGCAACGCCACGGCGACGCTGGGCAACCTCTACGGCCCGACCGAGGCGTCGATCGAGGCGTCCTCGGCCGTCGTCGAGCGCGGCGACCCGCGGACCCCGCCGATCGGGCGGCCGATCGGCGGCGTGCGGACCCTCGTGCTCGACGCCGCCCTGCGCCCCGTCCCGCTCGGCGTGCCCGGCGAACTGTTCATCGGCGGCGTCGGGGTCGGCCGCGGGTACGCCGGCCGGCCCGCCCTCACCGCCGAGCGCTTCGTCGCCGACCCGTATGCCCGAGACGGATCCCGGCTGTACCGCACCGGCGATCTCGTCCGCTGGCACCCCGACGGCCAGCTGGACTACCTGGGCCGGGCCGACCAGCAGGTGAAGATCCGCGGCGTGCGGATCGAGCCGGGGGAGGTCGAGGCAGCGCTGCTGGCCCACCCGCGCATCACCGACGCGGTGGTGCTGGCCCGTGGCGAGGCCGACGACCGGCGCCTGGTCGCGTACCTGGTCGCCGGGGATGCGCTCAGCCCGAGCGAGGTGCGGGCCTTCCTGCGGACCAGGCTCCCCGACTACCTCATCCCGTCCTCGTACGTCCAGCTGCCCGTCATCCCCGTCAACCCCAACGGCAAGGTCGACCGGGCCGCGCTGCCCGACCCGCGGACCGACCGGCCCGACCTCGCCGCCGCGTTCGAGGAACCGTCCACCCCGGTGCAGGCCGCGCTCGCGCAGCTGTGGGCGGCCCTGCTCGGGCTGGAGCGGGTCGGCGTCGGCGACGACTTCTTCGACCTCGGCGGGCACTCGCTGCTCGCCACCCAGCTGATGTCGCGGGTGCGCAACGAGTTCGGCGTCGAGCTCGACCTGAGCGTGCTCTTCGACGGCCCGACGATCCGCCGGCTCGCCGAGCGGATCGAGGGGGCCACGCCCGGCGAGGTGGCCCCGCCGATCGTGCCGGTGCCCCGCGACGGCGCGCTGCCGTTGTCGTTCGCGCAGCAGCGCATGTGGTTCCTGCACCAGCTGGAGCCGGAGTCGGCGGAGTACAACGAGCCGCTGGCGCTGCGCATCCGCGGCCCGCTCGACCTCGACGCGCTGCGCCGCGCCTTGGACGCCCTCGTCGAGCGGCACGAGGTGCTGCGCACCCGGCTGCTCGCCGACGCCGACGGCCGCCCGTACCAGGTGATCGACGAGCCCACCGGCGCCGGGCTGACCGTGACCGACCTCAGCGGGCGCGCCGACCCCGAGGCGGCCGCCCAGGCGTGGGTCGCCGCCGACGCCGTCGAGCCCTTCGACCTGGCCACCGGGCCGCTGCTGCGGGCCCGGCTGCTGCGCCTCGGCGCCGAGGACGCCGTGCTGAGCCTCTGCTCGCACCACGTCGTGTCCGACGAATGGTCCGTCGGGCTGCTGCACCACGAGCTCGGCGCACTGTACCGCGGCCCGCTGCCCCCGCTGGCCGTGCAGTACGCCGACTTCGCCGTCTGGCAGCGGCAGTGGCTCTCCGGTGCCGTTTTGGCCCGGCAGCTCGACTACTGGCGGGGCCGCCTCGAGGGCGCGCCGGCGCTGCGGATCCCAACCGACCGGCCCCGGCCCGCGGTGCGCTCCTCGGCCGGGGCGAGGGTCGAGTTCACGGTCCCGGACGGCGTCACGGCCGGCCTGCGCGCCGTAGCCCGCAACGCCGGCGCGACCACCTTCATGACGCTCTTCGGGGTGTACACCGTCCTGCTCGCCCAGTACTCCGGCCAGGACGACCTCGTGGTCGGCACCCCCATCGCCAACCGCAACCGGGCCGAGATCGAGGACCTCATCGGGTTCTTCGTCAACACCCTCGTGCTGCGCGCCGACTTGTCCGGCGACCCGACCTTCGCCGAGCTGCTGCGCCGGGTCAAGCGGGTTGCCCTCGGCGCCTACGCCCACCAGGACCTGCCCTTCGAGCAGCTCGTCGACGCGCTCGTGGCCGAGCGGGACCGGTCCCGGACCCCGATCTTCCAGGTGCTGTTCAACTACAACCAGGGCGACGCCGGCGGCTCCTCGGCCCAGCCCGAGTCCGCCGTCGGCATCACGCTGGAGAAGCTCCCGTCGCCGCTGACGATCAAGTTCGACTTCCGGCTCATCTTCGACGACGTCGACGGGGTGCTGTCCGGCGCGATCGAGTACAGCTCGGCACTCTTCGACGAGGCGACCGCGCGGCGCTGGGCCGAGCGGCTCCAGGGGCTGCTGGCCGCCGTCGCCGCCGACCCCGGCGCGCGGCTGTCGGCGTTGCCCCGCACCACCGGGGCCGAACGACGGGAGCTGGCCGAATGGGCCGCCGCCACCGTGGCTGTGCCCGCGGCCGGCGGCCTGCACGAGCTGATCGCCGCCCGGGCCGGCGACGACACCGTCGCCGTCGTCACCGACGGGGTCGCGCTGAGCTACGCGGAGCTCGACGCCCGCGCCAACCGGCTGGCGCACCACTTGCGCCGGCTCGGAGTCGGGCCGGAGACCGTCGTCGGGCTGTGCCTGGGTGGCGGGGCGGAGGTCGTCGTCGCGCTGCTGGCGGTGTGGAAGGCCGGCGGCGCCTACCTGCCGCTCGACCCGGGCTACCCGGCCCAGCGGCTGGCCTTCATGCTCGCCGACAGCCGCGCCGTCGTCGTCCTCGGCGTCCGCGACGTGCTCGACGAGCTGCCGGCCGGGCGGCTGCGGACCCTGGCCCTCGACGATCCGGCGGTCGCCGCGGCCGTCGCCGCCGAGCCGGCCACCGCGCCCCAGGTCGCCGTAGCCCCTGATCGGCCCGCCTACGTCATCTACACGTCCGGCTCCACCGGCCGGCCCAAGGGCGTCTGGGTCACGCACCGCGGCGTGCTGAACTACGTCCACGCCGTCGTAGGCCCGGCGCGGCTCGGTGGGGCCGGCCGCCGGTACCTGCTGCTGCAGCCGATCGCCACCGACCTCGGCAACACCACGGTGTTCGTCTCCCTGGCCACCGGCGGCACCCTGCATGCGCCCCGGCCGGAGCTGGCCACCGACGCCCCCGCCGTCGCCGCCTACCTCGCCGAGCACGGCATCGACTACCTCAAGATCGTCCCGTCCCACCTGGCCGCGCTGGCCCGGGAGCACGACGTGGCCGCGCTGCTGCCGGCCCGGACTCTCGTCCTCGGCGGCGAGGCCGCGCCGCCCGCCCTCCTCGCGCGGCTGCTCGACGCGGCCGGGGACCGGGTCGCCGTCGTCAACCACTACGGGCCGACCGAGACCACGATCGGCGTGGCCGCCACCGTCGTCGCCGACGGCCCGACCCTCGGCCATGGCCTGCCCAACGTGCGGCTGTACGTGGCCGGCCCGGCCCTGGAGCTGGTGCCGGTCGGCGCCGAGGGCGAACTGTACGTCGGCGGCCCGGCCCTGGCCCGCGGCTACGGCAACCGGCCCGACCTGACCGCCGAGCGCTTCGTCGCCGACCCGTTCCAAGCCGACGGAGCCCGGTTGTACCGCACCGGCGACCGCGTCCGGCGCCGCAACGACGGCCGGATCGAGTTCCTCGGCCGCGCCGACGAGCAGGTCAAGGTGCGCGGCTTCCGGATCGAGACGGCCGAGGTCGAGCGGTCGCTGGCCGAGCACCCGCAGGTCGCCGCGGCCGCCGTCACCGCCCGCGCCGACGGCGACACCGCCCGGCTCGTGGCCTACGTCGTGCCCGCCGACCCCGATGACGACGGCCCCGCGGTCGCCGAGCTGCGCGCGCACCTCGCCCGGACGCTGCCCGACCACATGATCCCGTCGGCGTTCGTGCGGCTGGCCGCGCTGCCGCTCACCCCCAACGGCAAGACCGACCGCCGCGCCCTGCCCGCGCCGGACGCCGACCGGGCCGGGCTCGCGCAGCAGTACCGCGGTCCCCGTACGCCCGCCGAGGAGCTCCTCGCCGGCATCTGGGCCGACGTGCTGGGCCTTGATGCCGTCGGTACCGGTGACAACTTCTTCGAGCTCGGCGGGCACTCGCTGCTCGCCATCCAGGTGGTGTCCCGGGTCCGCGCCGTCTTCGGCGCCGAGCTGTCCCTCACCACCGTCTTCGACCACCCGACCGTCGCCGCCTTCGCCGGCGTCGTCGAGCGCGCCGCCGCTCGCCCGGGCACGCCACCGCTGCGGCCGGTGCCCCGCGGCGGGCCGCTGCCGCTGTCCTTCGCCCAGCAGCGGCTGTACTTCCTGGCCCGCCTCGCCCCCGGCTCCACCGAGTACAACAACGCCGAGGCCGTCCTGCTGCACGGCGAGCCCGACGCCGCCGCGCTGCGCGGCGCCCTCGACGACCTCGCCGAGCGGCACGAGACCCTGCGCACCCGGCTCGTCGACGGCGGCGACGGGGCCGGGGGCCAGCTCGTCGACCCGCCGTCCGGCTTCGACCTGCGCGTCGCCGACCTCGCCGGGGAGGCCGACCCGGAGGCCGCCGCCCGGGCGCTCCTGGCCGCCGCTGCCGCTGTGCCGTACGACCTCGCCATCGGCCCGCTGATGTCGGCCCGGCTGCTGCGTCTCGGCCCCGGCCGGCACGTGCTCGGGCTGCTGTGGCACCACGTCGTCTCCGACGAGTGGTCCGCGCTCGTGCTGCGCCGCGACCTCGCCGCGCTCTACGACGCGCGCCGGCGCGGGGTCGCCGCGAGCCTGCCGGCGCTGCCGGTGCAGTACGCCGACTTCGCCGTCTGGCAGCGCGAGTGCCTGTCCCCGGAGGTCCTGGCCGAGCAGGTGGCCTACTGGCGCGGCCACCTGGCCGGCGCGGCCCTGCTGAAGCTGCCGACCGACCGGCCCCGGCCCGAGGTCTGGCGGCCCGACGCCGACCGGGTCGAATTCGCGGTGCCCGCCGAGTGCCTGCCCGCGCTGCGCGAGCTGTCCAGCCGCGGCGGCGCGACGATGTTCATGACGCTGCTCGCCGCGTTCACGGTCGTGCTGCGCCGCTACAGCGGCCAGGACGACATCGTCGTGGGCACACCGTTCGCCAGCCGGACCCGCGCCGAGGTCGAGGACATCGTCGGCTTCTTCGTCAACTCCCTGGCCCTGCGCACCGACCTGTCCGGCGACCCGACGTTCGCCGAGCTCGTCGCCCGGGTCCGCCGGACCGCCCTGGACGCGTACGCCCACCAGGACGTGCCGTTCGAGCGGGTCGTCGACGCCGTCCAGCCGGCCGACCGGCGGGCCCGCACGCCGCTGTTCCGCGTCATGTTTTCGGTCGACCGGGTCGGCGCCGACCGCGTCGAGCTGCCCGGCCTGCGTGCCGAGCCGTTCCCGGTCGACGTCCCCGAGGCCCGCTTCGACCTCACCCTCGGGCTCACCGAGGACGGCGAAGGGCTGCTCGTCTACAGCACCGCCCTGTTCGACCGCGCGACCGTCGAGCAGCTCGCCGCGCACCTGAGCGCGGTGCTCACCGCGGTCGCCGCCGACCCCGGCGTGCGGCTGTCCCGGATTCAGCTGACCCAGCGGGAGCAACCGATGGCCCTTCCGGCGCTCGACGAGGCGGTGCACGACCTGTTCGCCGCCCGGGCCCGCCGCCGCCCCAAGGCCACCGCGGTCGTCTGCGGCGACGAGCGGCTGACCTACGGCGAGCTGGAGGCGCGCGCGAACCGGCTCGCGCACCACCTGCTGGCCCTCGGCGTCGGCGCGGAGTCGGTCGTCGGCCTGTGCCTCGAGCGCGGCGCTGACCTCGTCGCCGCGATCCTGGCCGTGTGGAAGGTCGGCGGCGCCTACCTGCCGCTGGACCCGGCCTACCCGGCCGAGCGGCTCGCCTACATGCTGAGCGACGCGCGGGCGTCGCTGGTGCTGGGCACCGCGGCCGCGGTCGAGGACCTGCCCGCCGGCCGGGTCCGCGTCGTCGCGGTCGACGAGCCCGCCACCGTGGCCGCCCTGGCCGCCGCTCCCGCGACCCCGCTGGGCCGGCCGGTCGCCGCCGAGCAGGCCGCCTACCTCATCTACACCTCGGGCTCGACCGGCCGCCCCAAGGGCGTCACTGCCACCCACGGCGGCCTGGTCAACCTGGCCCGGGCCCAGCGGCGGCTCTTCGAGGTCGAGTCCGACGACGTCATGCTGCAGTTCGCCTCGTTCGGCTTCGACGCGTCCGTCTCCGAGACGGCGGTCGCCCTCGCCTGGGGCGCCACCCTCGTGGTGGCCACCGACGCCGAGCGCGCCGATCCCCAGCGGTTGCCGGGGCTGTTCGAGGAGCACGGCGTCACCGTCGCCACCCTCCCCCCGTCGCTGCTCGTCGCGTTCCCGCCCGACGCCTTCCCCACCCTGCGCACCCTCGTCGTCGCCGGCGAGCGCCTCGACCCCGCGCTGGCCGCCGCCTGGGCCGGCCGGGTCCGGATGGTCAACGCCTACGGGCCGACGGAGACGACGGTGTGCGCCACCGGCGGCGTCGTCGAGCCCGGCGCAGAGCCGGGCCAGGCCCCATCGATCGGCACGGCCATCGACAACCTCGTCGTCCGGGTGCTCGACCGCGACCTGCAGCCCGTCCCGCCCGGCGCCGAGGGCGAGCTCTACATCGGCGGCGCCGGTGTCACCCGGGGCTACCGCGGCCGCCCCGACCTCACCGCCGAGCGCTTCATCGCCGACCCGTTCACCCAGAACGGATCCCGGTTGTACCGCTCCGGCGACCGCGTCCGGCCCCGGCCCGACGGTTCGCTGGTCTTCGTCGGCCGCGCCGACGAGCAGGTGAAGGTGCGCGGCCACCGGATCGAGCCCGGCGAGGTCGAGGCCGCGCTGACCGCGCACCGGGCCGTCGCCGCGGCCGTCGTCGCCGCCGACGGGGAGGGCGCCGAGCGCCGGCTGGTCGCCTACGCCGTGCCCGCCGACCCGGCCGAGGGCCTGCCCGACCCGGGAACCCTGCGGGACTTTCTGGCCCGGCGCCTGCCCGAGCCGATGCTGCCCGCCCTGTACGTCGAGCTGGCCGAGATCCCGCTCACCGCCAACGGCAAGGTCAACCGGGCCGCGCTGCCCGCCCCCGACGGCACCCGGCACGGGCTCGCCGGCGGGTTCGTCGCGCCGACCGGCCCGACCCAGACCGCCCTCGCCGCCGTCCTCGCCGACGTGCTCGGGGTCGAGCGGGTCGGCGCCGGCGACGACTTCTTCGACCTCGGCGGGCACTCGCTGCTGGCCATGAAGGTCGTCTCCCGGCTGCGCGGGGCGCTCGGCGTCGAGCTTCCCCTGGCCGCCCTGTTCCGGCGCCGGACGGTCGCCGGCATCGCGGCCGCCATCGAGGAGCTGGCTCCCGGCCGGGCCGCGCCGCCGATCGTCCCGGCCGAGCCCGGCGGCGTGCGGCCGCTGTCGTTCGCCCAGCAGCGGCTGTGGTTCCTGGCACAGCTCGACCCGGGCTCGGCCGAGTACAACGCCTCGACCGAGTACCGCTTCCGCGGCCCCCTCGACCCGGCCGCGCTCGGCGCCGCCCTGCGCGCGCTGGCCGAGCGCCAGGACGTGCTGCGCACCCGGCTCGTCGCCGACGACGACGGCGTGCCGCACCAGGTCGTCGACCCGCCGGCCGAGCCCGAGCTGCCGGTCCACGACGTGCGCGGCGA
Organism: Dactylosporangium sp. NPDC051541; assembly: GCF_044454505.1. Lineage (NCBI taxonomy): Bacteria > Bacillati > Actinomycetota > Actinomycetes > Micromonosporales > Micromonosporaceae > Dactylosporangium > Dactylosporangium sp. NPDC051541. The sequence goes on along the minus strand of NZ_JBITDU010000028.1, from coordinate 72,369 downwards.
GCCCGACCCGGCCGCCGCCGCCGGGGCGCTGCTCACCCGGGCCGCCCGCACCCCGTTCGACCTCGCCGCCGGCGCGCCGGTGCGGGCCACGCTCGTGCGGGTCGCCGACGACGAGCACGTCCTCGGCCTGGCCATGCACCACGTCGTCGGCGACGAGTGGTCGCTGACCATCCTGCGCCGCGAGCTCACCGAGCTGTACGGCGCCGCGCGCGACGGCCGCGCCCCCGGCCTCGAGCCGCTGCCGGTCCGCTACGCCGACTTCGCGGCCTGGCAGCGGCGCTGGCTGACCGGCGAGGTCCTCGACGGCCAGCTCGCCCACTGGCGCGACCGGCTGGCCGGGGCGCCCGCCCTCGAGCTGCCGGCCGACCGACCCCGGCCGGCGGTGCGCTCGTCGGCCGGCGCCGCGATCCGGTTCCGCGTCCCGGCCGGCGTCGTCGACGGGCTGCGGGCCGTGTCCCGCACCGCCGGCGGCTCGATGTTCATGACCGTCCTCGCGGCGTTCAACGCGCTGCTGGCCCGGCACTGCGGCCAAAACGACATCGTGGTCGGCACCCCGGTCGCCAACCGCAACCGGGCCGAGATCGAGGGGCTCGTCGGCTTCTTCGTCAACACCCTCGTGGTGCGCACCGACCTGTCCGGCGACCCGACGTTCGCCGAGCTGGTCGACCGGGTCCGGGCCGAGATGCTCGCCGGCTACGCCAACCAGGACCTGCCCTTCGAGCAGCTGGTCGACGAGCTCGGGGTGGACCGCGACCGGTCCCGCACGCCGCTGTTCCAGGTGCTGTTCAACTACGCCACCGGCGAGGACGACGACGAGCCGGAGGCCGGCCCGTCGGGGCCGCGGACGACGCCGGTGAAGTACGACCTCGCCGTGGCCCTCGGCGAGGCCTGCGACGAGCTCGCCGGCGAGGTCCAGTACAGCACCGTGCTCTTCGACGACGACCGGATCGTGCGGCTGGTGGCCCACTTCCAGGCCCTGCTGGCCGCGGCCGCCGCCGACGCCGGCCGGCCGCTGTCCCGGCTGCCGATGCTGACCCCGGCCGAGACGGCGCGGCTGGCGGCGTGGTGCGACGGCGGCCCGGCCGCACCGTGGCCGGGCGGAGAGCCGGGTGGAGGGCCGGCCGGGGTGACCGAGTCGGTGGCCGCCCGCGCGGCCGCGAACCCCGGCGCCGTCGCGCTGCGCTCCGCCGGCGGCACGCTGTCCTACGGCGAGCTGTGGCGGCGCTCCGGCGTGCTGGCCACGCGGCTGCGGCGCGCGGCCGGCGTGGGGGCCGGCTCGGTGGTCGGCGTCTGCGTCGAGCGGGGCGCCGACTTCGTGGTGGCCGCGCTGGCCGTGTGGCGGGCCGGCGGCGCCTACCTGCCGCTCGACCCGGAGCAGCCGGCCGAGCGGCTGTCCTACGTGCTCGCCGACAGCGGCGCCCGGGTGCTGCTCGGCCACCGGCACGCGGCACACGCCCTGGCCGGGGTGGTGCCGGTGACGGTGTGGCTCGACGGCGAGAGCCACGACGGGGAGACGGGCGAGCCGGCCGTGCCCACCGCGGCGGACCGGGCCGCCTACGTGATGTACACCTCGGGATCGACCGGCCGCCCCAAGGGCGTCGTCGTGTCACACGGCAACCTGCTGTCGTTCCTCGCCGCCATGGCGCACCGCCCCGGCCTGCGCGGCGACGACGTCCTGCTCGCGGTGACGACGTTCGGCTTCGACATCGCCGGCCTCGAGCTGTGGCTGCCGCTGCTGGTGGGCGGCCAGGTCGTGGTCGCCGACCGGGTGAGCATGCGGTCGCCGCGCCTGCTGGCCGGCCTGCTGGAGTCGGCGTCGGTGATGCAGGCGACCCCGGCCACGTGGCAGATGCTCGTCGACGACGGCTGGACCGGTTCCCGGGACCTGCGGGTGCTGTGCGGCGGTGAGGCGCTGCCGGCGTCGCTGGCCGAGGCGCTGGCCGAGCGGGCCGGCGCGGTCTGGAACATGTACGGCCCGACCGAGACGACGATCTGGTCGGCGGTCGACGAGGTGACCGCCGGCGGCCGGGTCACGCTGGGTTCCCCGATCGCCGGCACGCGCTGGCACGTGCTCGACCGTTCGCTGAACCAGGTGCCGGTCGGGGTGGTCGGCGAGCTGTTCATCGGCGGCGCCGGTGTCGCCCGCGGCTACCTCGGCCGCCCAGACCTGACCGCGGAGCGGTTCGTCGCGGACCCGTTCGGGCCGGCCGGGTCGCGGTTGTACCGGACCGGGGACCTGGTGCGCTGGACCGCCGACGGGCGGCCCGAGTATCTGGGCCGGGCCGACTTCCAGGTCAAGGTGCGCGGCTTCCGCATCGAGCTGGGTGAGGTTGAGACGGTCCTGCGGGAGGCGGGCGCGTCGGCGGCTGTGGTAGCCGTGGATGCCCAGTCGCGGCTGATCGCCTATGTGGTCGGTGCGGTGGACCCGGAGCGGGTGCGGCAGCGGCTGCCGCAGTACATGGTGCCCGGTGTGTTCGTAGAGCTCGCCGCGCTGCCGTTGAACGCGAACGGCAAGGTCGACCGGGGCGCGCTGCCGGCCGTGGACATGGTGGCCGGCGGGGAGTTCGTGGCGCCGCGGACGCCGGTGGAGGAGGCGATCGCGGCGATCTGGGCCGACGTGCTCGGCGCCGAGCGCGTCGGCGTGGAGGACAACTTCTTCGCGCTCGGCGGGCACTCGCTGCTGGCGACCCGGGTGGTGTCGCGGCTGCGGGCCGTCTTCGGGGTCGAGGTGCCGGTCGCCGCGGTGTTCGACGCGCCGACGGTGGCCGGGCTGGCCGCCGTGGTCGAGGGGGCCGACGCCCGCGCGGCCGCCCCGCCGGTCGCCGCGCTGGACCGGGGCCGGCGCCTGGCGTTGTCGTTCGCGCAGGAGCGGCTGTGGTTCCTGCATCGGCTGCAGCCGGGCTCGTTCGAGTACAACATGCCATTTGTCGTGCCGCTGCCCGAGGCTGCCGACCCGGGCGTGCTCGCCGCGGCGCTCGGCGATCTGGTGGCGCGCCACGAGGTGCTGCGCACCCGCCTGGTCGCCGACGACGACGGCGTGCCGTGGCAGGTCATCGACCCGCCCGCGCCGTTCGAGCTGGGCGTGCTCGACCTGGCCGCGGCGGCGATCGAGGGGTGGCTGGCGGCCGACGCCGTCGTGCCGTTCGACCTGGCGGCGGGGCCGCTGGTCCGGGCCACGCTGCTGCGCGTCGGCGACGGCCGGCATCTGCTGGCTGTGGCCATGCACCACGTCGCCGGCGACGAGTGGTCGGCCGGGATCTTCCGCCGGGAGCTGGCCGCGCTGTACGCCGCCCGCCGCGCCCGGACCGCGCCCAGCCTGCCGGCGCTGCCGGTGCAGTACGCCGACTTCGCCGCCTGGGAGCGCGAGCGGCTGACCGCCGAGCTGCTGGCCGCGCAGGCCGCCTACTGGCGGGACCGGCTCGGCGGCGCCCCCGCGCTGCAGCTGCCGGCCGACCGCCCGCGGCCGGCCGTGCGCAGCTCCGACGGCGCGGTCCTCGAGTTCGTGGTACCCGCCACGGTCGTCGCCGGGCTGCGCGCCGCCGCCAGGCCGGCCGGCGCGTCGATGTCCATGACGACGCTGGCGGCGTTCAACGCGCTGCTCTCGCGGTACAGCGGCCAGGACGACATCGTCGTCGGCACCCCGGTCGCCAACCGGAGCCGGCCGGAGATCGAGGGCCTCATCGGCTTCTTCGTCAACACCCTCGTCCAGCGGACCGACGTCTCCGGCGATCCCACCTTCGCCGAGCTGCTGGCCCGGGTGCGGTCGGGGACCCTGGCCGCGTACGCCTACCAGGACCTGCCCTTCGAGCGGCTCGTCGACGAGCTCGGCCTGGTCCGCGACCCGTCCGGCAACCCCGTGTTCCAGGTCGGCTTCAACTACACCGTCGGCGACGGCGTCGACCGCGAGGTGCCCGAGGACGGCGGGGAGCCGGTCGGCCCCCGGCCGATGCAGGTCCACTTCGACATGTCGATCGCCCTCGTCGAGGCCGGCGACGTGCTGGCCGGCGCGCTGCGCTACAGCACCGCCCTGTTCGACGACGACCGGATGATCCGCATGGTCGGCCACTTCCAGCGGCTGCTCGCGGCCGTCGCCGTCGACCCCGGCCGCAACCTGAGCCGGCTGCCGCTGCTGACCGACGACGAGACCCGCCGGCTCGCCGGCTGGAACGACACGGCGGCCGAGCTGCCCCCGGTCGCCGCGGTCCACGAGCTGATCGCCGCGCACGCGACGGCGGACACGATCGCGGTGCGCTTCAGGGCCACGGCGCTGTCCTACCGGGAGCTCTGGCGCCGGTCCGCCGACCTGGCCGGATACCTCATCGACGCGGGCGTCGGCCCGGACTCGGTCGTCGGGCTCTGCCTCGAGCGCGGCGCCGACTTCGTGGTCGCCGTCCTGGCGGTGTGGCGGGCGGGGGCGGCGTACCTGCCGCTCGACCCCGGCCACCCGGCCGACCGGCTCGCATTCATGGCCGCCGACGGCGGCGCCTCGGTCGTGCTCGGCCACCGCGAGGCCGCGGCCGAGCTGGCCGAGGCCGGCGTCGCGGTGAGCTGGCTGGAAGAGCTGCGCCCGGCCGAGCACTCGGGGCCGCTGCCCGCGGTGCACGGCGACCAGGCCGCGTACGTCATCTACACCTCCGGCTCGACTGGCGTGCCCAAGGGCGTCGTCGTCCCGCACCGCGGCGTGGTCAACCTGGCCGCCCGCATCGCCCCCGTGCTGCCCACCGGGCCCGGCCGGGCCGCGCTGCAGTTCGCCTCCTTCGGCTTCGACGCCGCCGTGCTCGACCTCGCCGCCGTCCTGACCGCCGGCGGCACCCTCGTCATCGCCGACGCCACCCAGCGGGCCGAGCCGGCCGCGCTGTCCGCGCTGGTGCGCGACACCGGCGTGGTGGCCGCGAGCGTCGTGCCGTCGCTGCTGTCGCAGCTAGACCCGGCCGAGATGCCCGCGGTCGAGTCCTGGATCGTCGGCTCGGAGCGGGTCGGCGGCGACCTGGCCCGACGCTGGTCCGCCGGGGCGCGGGTGCATAACGCCTACGGCCCCACCGAGGCCTCGGTGCTGGCCTCGGTCATGCCCTGCCGCCCCGACCGGCCCGGCTCCCCGCCGATCGGCGCGCCGCTGGGCAACGTGCGGATCCACGTGCTCGACCGGCAGCTCAACCGGGTCCCGGTCGGCGTGCCGGGCGAGGCGTACATCGGCGGCGCCGGCCTGGCCCGCGGCTACGTCGGCCGGCCCGACCTCACCGCCGAACGGTTCGTGGCCGACCCGTTCGCCGCCGACGGCGCCCGGCTCTACCGCTCCGGCGACGTGGTCCGCTGGACCGGCGACGGCGTCCTCGAGTTCGTCGGCCGGGCCGACGACCAGGTCAAGGTGCGCGGGTTCCGTATCGAGCCGGGTGAGGTCGAGCATGCGCTGACCGGGCAGCCGGGTGTGTCGGCGGCGGTGGTGGTGGCTGACGGGGACCGGTTGGTGGCGTATCTCGTGTCGGACGGGGAGATGCTGCCGGTGGAGCGGTTGCGGGTGGCGCTGGGTGAGCGGTTGCCGCAGTACATGGTGCCGTCGGTGTTCGTCGAGCTGACCGCGCTGCCGCTCAACCGCAACGGCAAGCTCGACCGGGCCGCCCTCCCGCCCGCCGACGGCCATCGGCTCGGCCCCGGCGACGGATTCACCGCGCCGTCCGGCCCGGTGCAGGAGCTGCTGGCCGGCATCTGGTCCGACCTGCTCGGCGTGGAGCAGGTCGGCGCGCACGACGACTTCTTCACCCTCGGCGGCCACTCGCTGCTGGCCACCCAGGTGGTGTCCCGCATCCGGGTGGTGTTCGGCGTCGAGATCCCGGTCGAGACCATGTTCTTCACCTCGTCCATGGCCGAGGTCGCCGCGGCGATCGAGGCGTCGACGGCCCGGGTGTCCGCCCCGCCGGTCACCCCGGTCGCGCGGGCCGAGCACCCGCCGCTGTCGTTCGCCCAGCAGCGTCTGTGGTTCCTGGCCCAGCTGGAGCCGGGCGCGGTGGAGTACAACATGCAGACGACGATCCGGCTGACCGGCGCCGACGTCGCCGCCGTGGCCGGCGCGCTGGAGCGGCTCATCGCCCGGCACGAGGTGTTGCGGACCCGGCTCGTCGCCGGCCCCGGCGGCGTGCCCTATCAGGCCATCGACCCGCCGGCCCCGCTCGACCTGCCGGTGGCCGACCTCTCCGCCGCGGCCGACCCGGCCGCCGCCGCTCAGGCCTGGCTCGAGGCCGACCGGCGCCGCCCGTTCGACCTGGCCGCCGGCCCGCTGCTGCGCCCCACTCTGCTGCGTACCGGCACGGACCGGCACGTGCTGGTGCTGACCATGCACCACGTGGTCAGCGACGAGTGGTCCGAGCGCGTCCTGCGGCGCGAGTTCGCCGCCCTGTACGCCGGCGAACCCCTCCCGCCGCTTTCCGTCCAGTACGCCGACTACGCCGAGTGGCAGCGCCGGTGGCTGACCGGTCCGGCGCTGGAGGTCCAGGTGGCCTACTGGTCCGGCCGCCTGGCCGGCGCGCCGGCTCTCGAGCTGCCGACCGACCGCCCCCGCCCGGCCCGGCGATCCTCGGCTGGCGCCCTCGTGGAGTTCGCCCTCCCGCCGTCCACGCTGGACGGTCTGCGCGCGCTGGCCCGGGGCTCGGGCGCCTCCATGTTCATGACGGTGTTCGCCGCGTTCTCGGTACTGCTGAGCCGCTGGTCCGGCCAGGACGACGTCCTCGTCGGCACCCCGGTCGCGAACCGGAACCGGGCGGAGATCGAGGGCCTGATCGGCTTCTTCGTCAACACCCTGGTCCTGCGCACGGACCTGTCCGGCGACCCGACGTTCGCCGAGCTGCTGGGCCGGGTGCGGGCGGAGACCCTGGCCGCGTTCGCCCATCAGGACGTGCCCTTCGAGCAGTTGGTCGACGAGCTGGGCGTGGCCCGCGACCGCTCCCGCACCCCGCTGTTCCAGGTGCTCTTCAATTACTTCACCGACGACACGCCGGACCCGGGCATCGGCGCCCAGGCTCGCGCCGTCCCGGCCGTGTTCGACCTGACCCTCTCGGTCGGCGAGCGCGACGGCCGGCTCGTGGGCGGGGTGGAGTTTGCGACGGCGCTGTTCGACGAGTCGACGATCCGTCGGCTGATCGGTCACCTGTCGGTGCTGCTGTCGGCGATCGCGGCCGATTCGGATCGGCGGTTGTCGGCGCTGCCGGTGCTGACCGGGGCGGAGTCGGGTCAGCTGCGCGTCTGGTCCGATGGCGGCCCGGTGGACTCGCTGTCCGGTGGCGTGCACGAGCTCATCACGCCCTCGGAGGACCTGGCGGTGGTCGCCGACGGGGTGTGGCTGTCCTACGCCGAGTTGCTGACGCGGGCCGACCGTTTGGCGGCCGAGTTGCGCGAGCGGGGTGTGGGTGCGGGTTCGGTGGTGGGCGTGTCGCTGCCGCGGACCGTGGACCTCATCGTGGCGGTGCTGGCGGTGTGGCGGGCCGGCGCGGCGTATCTGGCGCTGGACCCGTCGTATCCGGCCGAGCGGCTGGAGTACATGACCGCCGACAGCGGCGTTTCGGTGGTGATCGACCCGGACGGCATCACTGGTGTCGGTTCGGTGGATCGTCGCCGGGCCGGTCTGGCGGCGGTGATCTACACCTCGGGTTCGACGGGGCGTCCAAAGGCGAGCCTGGTGCCGCACGCGTCGCTGCTGTCGGTGTTCGCGGCTTGGTCGCAGGCGCATTTCCCTGATGGTCGCGGGCTGCGGTGGCTGTCGCTGGCCAGCGCCAGCTTCGACGTGTTTACCGGTGATGTGGTGCGGGCGTTGTGCTCCGGTGGCACCCTGATGCTCGGCGAGCCGGGAGCGCAGCTCGATCCGGCGGCCTTGGCGTCCACGTTGGATGGTGTGGAGGCGTTGGAGTGTGCTCCGCGCTATGTGGACGCGCTGGTCGACTACCTGGAGCGGACGGGGGTGTCGCTGCCTTCGCTGCGGCTGCTGGTGGTCACGACCGACGTATGGCGGTTGGATGCGGCCGCCCGGGCCCGTCGGATGCTCGGCGATGTGCGGATCTTGACGGCGTATGGCGTGACCGAGGCGACGATCGACTCGACGTTCTGTGAACTGTCGTCCGTGGAGGGCGATGGGCCGGCGCCGATCGGTGGGCCGCTGCCCGGCACGCGTGTGCATGTGCTGGACCGGTGGCTCAACCCGGTGCCGGCCGGTGTGGTGGGGGAGTTGTTCCTGGGCGGGGCCGGCCTGACTCAGGGTTACGGCGGGTGTCCGGACCTGACCGCCGAGCGGTTCGTGGCCGATCCGTTCGCCGATGATGGTTCGCGGCTGTACCGGACGGGCGATCTGGCCCGGTGGCGGCCCGATGGCCAGGTCGAGTTCCTGGGCCGCGCGGATGTGCAGGTCAAGGTGCGCGGGTTCCGGGTCGAGCCGGGCGAGGTTGAGCAGGTCCTGGTCGGGCATCCCGAGGTCACCGCCACCGTGGTGGTGGCCGATGGGCAGGACCGTCTGGTGGCTTATGTGGTCCCGGCCGGGATCGACGGTTTGCGGGAGTTGCTGCGGGAGCGGTTGCCGGAGTTCATGGTGCCGTCGGTGTTCGTCGGCTTGGACGCGTTGCCGTTGTCGCCGAACGGCAAGGTCGATCGTTCGGCGTTGCCGGTCCCGGATGGTGTGCGGTCGGAGCTCGGTTTCGTGGCGCCGCGTTCGCGCACCGAGGAGTTGTTGGCCGGGGTCTGGGCGCAGTTGGTCGGTGTGGACCGGGTCGGTGTGTTCGACGACTTCTTCAGCCTCGGTGGGCACTCGTTGCTGGCCACGCAGGTGGTCTCGCGGATCCGCACGGTATTCGACGTCGAGGTGGCCGTCGCGGCGCTGTTCGACGCGCCGACCGTGGCCGGGCTGGCGGCCGCGATCGACGCCGCGGCCCCCGGGCTGACGGCGCCGCCGATCGTGCCCGTCGGGCGGGACGGGGCGCTGCCGCTGTCGTTCGCGCAGCAGCGGCTGTGGTTCCTGGCGCAGCTGGAGCCGGAGTCGGCCGAGTACAACGTGCTGATCCCCCTTCACCTGAGCGGGGACGCCGACGCGGCCGCGCTCGCCGCGGCGCTGGGGGAGCTGGTGACGCGGCACGAGGTGCTGCGCACGCGCCTGGTGGCCGACGTGGAGGGGGTGCCGTGGCAGGTCATCGACCCGCCGGCGCCGTTCGAGCTGGCGACCGCCGACGTGCCGGCCGACGGCGTGGCGGCCTGGCTGGCCGCGGACGCCGCCGTGCCGTTCGACCTCGCGGCCGGGCCGCTGTTCCGGGCGACGCTGGTGCGGTCCTCCGGCGGCGATCCGGTGCTGGCCCTCGCGATGCATCACGTGGTCACCGACGAGTGGTCCGAGGGCGTCCTGCGCCGCGAGCTGGACGCCCTGCTCCGCGGGGACTCGCTGCCCGCGCTGCCCGTGCAGTACGCGGACTTCGCCGTCTGGCAGCGCCAATGGTTGTCCGGCGCGGTGCTGGACGCTCAGGTGGCGTACTGGTCTGACCGGCTGGCCGGCGCGCCGGTGCTGGAGCTGCGGGCGGACCGGCCCGGGCCGGCGGTGCGGTCGACAGAGGGGGCGGTCCTCGAGTTCGCCGTCCCGGCCGAGGTCGCCGAAGGGCTGCGCGCGCTGTCCGGCGAGGCCGGCGCCTCGATGTTCATGACGGTGCTAGCGGCGTTCAATGTGCTGCTCGGGCGGTACAGCGGCCAGGACGACATCGTCGTCGGCACACCCATCGCCAACCGGAACCGGGCCGAGATCGAGGGCCTGATCGGGTGCTTCCTCAATACCCTGGTCCTGCGCACTGACCTGTCCGATGATCCGACGTTCGGCGAGCTGCTGGGGCGGGTGCGGTCGGAGACCCTGTCCGCGTATGCGCATCAGGATGTGCCGTTCGAGCATCTGGTCGACGCGCTCGGGGTGGAGCGGGACCGGTCGCGGACGCCGCTGTTCCAGGTGCTGTTCAACTACTTCAGCGCCGACCAGGCCGTGACCGGCGGCGGCCCCGACGTCCAGGCGAAGTACGACCTCACCGTGTCCGTGGGCGAGGTCGGGTCCGAGCTGGTCGGCGGGGTGCAGTACAGCACTGCACTGTACGACCACGCGACGATCTCGCGCCTGATCGCCCACTTCCAGCAGGTGCTGGCTGCGGTGGCTTCGGACTCGGGCCGGCGGGTATCGCAGATTCCGCTGCAGACTGCGGCGTGGGCTGATGGCGGCCCGGCCGCGCCTTGGTCGGGTTCGGTGGTGGACCTGATCGCGGCGCGGGTGGCTGAAACGCCGGATGCGGTCGCGGTGGTTGCCGGTGACGAATCGCTGTCCTATGCGGACCTGTGGCAACGTTCGGGTGCCTTGGCTGGTCGGCTCGAACCTGAGTCGGTGGTGGCTTTGCGCCTCGGTCGTGGTGTGGAGTTCGTCATTGCCGCGTTGGCGGTGTGGCGGGCTGGTGGGGCGTATCTGCCGTTGGATCCGGTGTTGCCGGAGGAGCGGCTGGCCTACATTTTGGCGGACAGCGGTGCCGTGCCGTTGTTGGAGGCGCCGTGTGTGCCGGCCGCAGCCCGCCCGGACCAGGCGGCGTACGTGATGTACACGTCGGGCTCGACGGGCCGGCCGAAGGGTGTGGTGGTCTCGCACGGCAACCTGGTGTCGTTCTTGGCGGCGATGGCCCAGCGTCCGGGGTTGACGGCCGAGGATGTGGTCCTCGCGGTGACGACGTTCGGGTTTGACATTGCGGGGCTGGAGTTGTGGCTGCCGCTTGTGGTTGGTGGGCGGGTGGTGATCGCGGATGAGGTGGCGACGCGTTCGCCGCGGTTGTTGGCGGGGTTGTTGGAGTCGGTGTCGGTGGTGCAGGCGACGCCGGCGACGTGGCAGATGCTGGTCGAGGACGGTTGGACCGGTTCCGGCCGGTTGCGGGTGTTGTGTGGTGGTGAGGCGCTGCCGGAGTCGTTGGCCGGGGCGTTGGTTGAGCGGGCCGGTTCGGTGTGGAACATGTATGGGCCGACCGAGACGACGATCTGGTCGGCGGTCGATGAGGTGACTGCTGGTGGTCGGATCACGTTGGGTTCGCCGATTGCTGGGACGCGCTGGTATGTGCTGGATCGGTCGCTGCGTCAGGTGCCGACCGGCGCTGTTGGTGAGTTGTTCATCGGTGGTGCTGGTGTTGCTCGGGGGTATTTGGGGCGTCCGGAGCTGACGGCGGAGCGTTTCGTGGCGGGTCCGGACGGGTCGCGGTTGTATCGGACCGGGGACTTGGTGCGCTGGTCGGTTGACGGTCGGCCCGAGTTCGTTGGACGGGCTGATTTCCAGGTGAAGGTGCGCGGGTTCCGGATCGAGCTGGGTGAGGTTGAGACGGTCCTGCGGGAGGCGGGGGCGTCGGCGGCGGTGGTGACCGTGGATGCTCAGTCGCGGCTGATCGCCTATGTGGTCGGCGTCGTGGATGTGGGGCTGGTGCGGGAGCGGTTGCCGCAGTACATGGTGCCGGGTGTGTTCGTGGAGTTGACCGCGTTGCCGTTGAACGCCAACGGCAAGGTCGACCGGCGGGCGCTGCCGGCCGTCGAGGTGCAGGGCGGCGCTTTCGTGGCGCCGCGGACGGCGGTGGAGGAGACGGTCGCCGCCATCTGGGCCGACGTGCTCGGGCTCGAGCGGGTCGGTGTGGACGACAACTTCTTTGCCCTTGGTGGGCACTCGCTGCTGGCGACCCGGCTGGTGTCGCGGCTGCGGGCGGTGTTCGGCGTGGAGGTGCCGGTGGCGGCGGTGTTCGATGGCCCGACGGTCGCGGGGCTGGCCGAGGTGGTCGAGGCGGCCCGGCCCGGGGTCGCGGCGCCGGCGATCGTACCGGTGGACCGGAGCCAGCGGTTGCCGTTGTCGTTCGGGCAGCAGCGGCTGTGGTTCCTCGCGCAGCTGGAGCCGGAGTCGGCGGAGTACAACGCGCCGATGCCGATCCGGCTGAGCGGCGACCTCGACGCCTGGGCCCTGACGGCGGCGCTCGACGGGCTCGTCACGCGCCACGAGGTGCTGCGGACCCGGCTCGTCGCCGACGAGGACGGCGTGCCGTGGCAGGTCATCGACCCGCCGGCCCGGTTCGTGCTGCCCCTGGTCGACGTCTCCGGCGAGGCCGACCCCGAGGCCGCGGCCGACGCCTGGCTGGCCGCCGACGCGGTCGAGCCGTTCGACCTGGCCGCCGGGCCACTGTTCCGGGCGACGCTGCTGCGGCTCGGGCGGCATGAGCACATCCTCGCCGTCGCGATGCACCACGTGGTCGGCGACGAGTGGTCGGCCGGCATCCTCCAGCGCGAGCTGGACGCCCTGCGCCGCGGCGACTCGTTGCCGCCGCTGCCCGTGCAGTACGCGGACTTCGCCGTCTGGCAGCGGCAGTGGCTGACCGGTGCCGTGCTCGACGCTCAGGTGGCCTACTGGTCCGAGCACCTGGCCGGCGCGCCGACGCTGGAGTTGCCGACGGACCGGCCCCGCCCCGCCCAGCGCTCCTCCGAGGGCGCGGCGCTGGAGTTCGCGGTGCCGCCCGCCGTCGTCGAGCGCCTGCGGTCGGTCGCGCGCGACGCCGGGGCCTCGATGTTCATGACGGTGTTCGCGGCGTTCAGTGTGCTGCTCGGGCGGTACAGCGGCCAGGACGACATCGTCGTCGGCACGCCCATCGCCAACCGGAACCGGGCCGAGATCGAGTCCCTGGTGGGCTTCTTCGTCAACACGCTCGTCCTGCGCACCGACATGTCCGATGATCCGACGTTCGGCGAACTGCTGGGCCGGGTGCGGTCGGGGGCCCTGGCCGCGTACGCCCATCAAGACGTACCGTTCGAGCACCTGGTCGACGAGCTGGGCGTGGAGCGGGACCGGTCGCGGACGCCGCTGTTCCAGGTGCTGTTCAACTACCTCACGGACTCGGCGGACCACCCAGGCGCGGACGGCCCGTACCGGGTGCCCGTCAAAGTCGACCTGTCGATGGCGCTGCTGGAGACACCGAGCGGGCTGGTCGGGTCGGTGCAGTACAGCACGGTGCTCTTCGACGACGCCCGGATCGCGCGACTGATCGGACACTTCGGGCAGGTGCTGGCGGCGGTTGCGGCGGACCCGGCTTGCCGGGTCTCGCAGGTCCCGGTCCTGACTCCTGATGAGTCGGTGGCGGTGCAGGCATGGTCGGCGCCGGCGGGTTCTGCGTTTCGGGCGTCGTCGGTGCTGGAGCTGATCCCGTCGTCGTCGGATGCGCTGGCTGTTCGGTGCGGCGACGAGGCATTGACCTACGCCGACCTGTGGGGCCGGTCGGGCCGCGTGGCGTTGTGGCTCCTGGACTCCGGTGTGGGTGCCGAGTCGGTGGTCGGTCTGCGTCTGGGTCGAGGGGTCGACTTTGTGGTGGCGGCGCTGGGGGTGTGGCGGGCGGGTGCGGCCTATCTCCCGCTGGATCCGACGTATCCGGCGGACCGCCTCGAGTTCATGATCGCCGACTCCGGTGCGGTGCTGGTGTTGGACGCGCTGCCGGAGGAGGTGGCGCAGCGGTCAGGTGATCTCCCCAGGATCCGCGGCGACCAGGCGGCCTATGTGATCTACACGTCGGGTTCGACGGGCCGGCCGAAGGGTGTGGTGGTCTCGCACGGCGGGGTGGTCAACCTCGCGGAGCAGATGGGCCCGCTGCTCGGCGCCGAGCGGGTGGTGTTGCAGTTCGCCTCGCTCAGCTTCGACGCGGCCGTGTTCGACCTCGCGGTGGTGCTGGCGGCCGGCGGCACGCTGGTCATCGCCTCGGCTGAGGAGCGTTCAGATCCCCGGGCCCTCGTCGAGTTGATCAACATGAAGGGGGTCGTAGCGGCCAGTGTGGTGCCGTCACTGCTGTCTCAGCTCGACCCGGCGGATGTGCCTGGGATGGACACCTGGGTGCTCGGCGCGGAGCTGCTGACCGAGCAGTTGGCGGCCAAGTGGTCCTCGGACTTCCGGCTGGTCAACACCTACGGTCCGACTGAGGCTACGGTCATGAGCACGGCTGGCCCGGGCGTGACGATCGGTGCCCCGCTGGCGAACGTGCGCGTCCATGTGCTGGACCGATTTCTCAACCCGGTGCCGGTGGGAGTGCAGGGCGAGGCCTACATCGGCGGTATCGGCGTGGCCCGCGGCTATGCGGGGCGGGCGGACCTCACGGCCGAACGGTTCGTCGCCGATGCGTTCGCTGGTGATGGGTCGCGGTTGTACCGCTCGGGTGATCTCGTGCGGTGGAACGCCGACGGGCTGCTCGAGTTCGTCGGCCGGGCCGATAACCAGGTCAAGATCCGCGGGTTCCGTGTCGAGCTCGGCGAGGTCGAGGCCGTGCTGCGCGAGGCCGGGGCGTCCGAGGCGGTCGTCGTGGTTGATGGGCAGCGACTCGTGGCCTACGTTGTCGGCGAAACCGACGCGGAGCTCGTGCGCCGGAGGCTGCCGGACTACATGGTGCCGTCCGCCTTCGTCGAGCTGACCGCGCTGCCGCTGAACGCGAACGGCAAGATCAATCGTTCGGCGTTGCCGAAGGCGGAGCCGGAGACCGTGTTCGTCGCGCCCGACGGGCCGGTGCAGCAGATGCTCGCCGGGGTCTGGGGCGAGCTGCTCAACGTCGACCGGGTCGGAGTACACGACAACTTCTTCGCGCTCGGTGGGCATTCGCTGCTGGCCACGCAGGTGGTGTCGCGGCTGCGGGCGGCGTTCGGGGTCGAGGTGCCCGTCGCGACGGTCTTCGAGCGGCCGACCGTTGCCGGGCTGGCCGAGGTACCGGTCGTCGCCGCGCTGGCTGACGCCATCCGCGCGGCCGCCCCGGAGGTGGAGCCGCCGCCGCTGGTCCCGGTCGGGCGGGATGCGCCGCTGCCGCTCTCGTTCGCGCAGCAGCGGCTGTGGTTCGTGCAGCAGTTGGAGCCCGGGTCGGCCGAGTACAACCTGCCGATGCCCATCCGGCTGACCGGCGCCGTCGACGCCGCCGCCCTCGGCGCCGCGCTCGGCGGGCTGATGGCCCGGCACGAGGTTCTGCGGACCCGGCTGGTGACCGACAGGGACGGGGTGCCGTGGCAGGTGATCGACCCGCCGGCCCCGTTCGACCTGCCGGTAGTCGACCTGTCCGGCGAGCCAGACCCGGCCGCCGCCGTCCAGGCCTGGCTCGACGCCATCCTGGCGGCGCCGTTCGACCTGGCCGCCGGGCCGCTGCTCCGGGCCATGCTGCTGCGGGTGTCCGCGGACGAACACGTGCTGGCCCTCACCGTGCACCACGTCGTCAGCGACGAGTGGTCCGAGGCGATCCTGCGGCGCGAGCTCGAGGCCCTGCGCCGCGGGGAGACCCTGCCGGCGCTGCCCGTGCAGTACGCGGACTTCGCCGTCTGGCAGCGCCAGTGCCTGACGGGCGCGGCGCTCGACGAGCAGGTCGCTTTTTGGTCCGGCCGCCTGGCCGGCGCGCCGACGCTAGAGCTGCCGACGGACCGCCCCCGCCCGCCGGTGCGCTCGTCGGCCGGCGCGGTGATCGAGTTTGCGATCCCGGCCGATGTCGTGCAGCGGCTGCGCGCCCTCTCGCGGGCGTCCGGCGCGTCGATGTTCATGACCATGTTCGCCGCGTACGCGCTGCTCCTGTCCCGCTACTCCGGCCAGGACGACGTAGTCGTCGGCACGCCCATCGCGAACCGCAACCGGGCCGAGGTCGAGGGCCTCATCGGGTACTTCGTCAACACCCTCGTCCTGCGCACCGACCTCTCCGGCGATCCCACGTTCGGCGAACTGCTGAGCCGGGTCCGCGCGACGCTGCTCGACGGGTTCGCGCACCAGGACGTGCCGTTCGAGCAGCTGGTCGACGAGCTGGGCGTGGAGCGCGACCGTTCCCGCACGCCGTTGTTCCAGGTGCTGTTCAACTACACCGCCGGCGACCTCGGCGAACGGACGGTGACTGATGGTTCGTACGCGATGCCGGTCAAGGTCGACCTCGCCGTCTCGCTGGCGGAGTCCGCGGGTGGGCTGATCGGTTCGGTGCAGTACAGCACGGCGCTGTTCGATGAAGCCCGGATCGAGCGGCTGATCGGGCACTTCCGGCAGGTGCTGACGGCAGTGGCGGCGGACCCGCGTCGCCGGGTCTCGCAGGTCCCGGTCCTGACTCCTGATGAGTCGGCGGCGGTGCTGACATGGTCGGCGCCGGCGGGTTCGGCGCTGTCGGCGTCGTCGGTGCTGGACCTGATCCCGTCCTCGTCCGATGCCCTGGCTGTTCGGTGCGGTGACACGGCGTTGACCTACGCGGACCTGTGGGACCGGTCGGGTCGTGTGGCCGCCTGGCTCCTGGACGCCGGCATCAGTGCCGAATCGGTGGTCGGTCTGCGCCTCGGCCGAGGTGTGGAGTTCGTGGTGGCGGCGCTGGGGGTGTGGCGGGCGGGTGCGGCCTATCTCCCGCTGGATCCGACATATCCGGCGGACCGCCTTGAGTTCATGATTGCCGACTCGGGTGCGGCGCTCGTCTTGGACGCGCTGCCGGAGGAGGTGGCGCAGCGGTCAGGTGATCTCCCCGCGATCCGCGGTGACCAGGCCGCGTATGTGATCTACACGTCGGGTTCGACGGGCCGTCCGAAGGGTGTGGTGGTCTCGCACCGCGGGGTCGTTAACCTCGCGGAGCAGATGGGCCCGCACCTCGGCGCGGAGCGGGTGGTGTTGCAGTTCGCCTCGTTCAGCTTCGACGCCGCCGTGTTCGACGTCGCGGTGGTGCTCGCGGCGGGCGGCACGCTGGTCATCGCCTCGGCGGAGGAGCGTTCAGATCCCCGGGCCCTCGTCGAGTTGATCAACACGAAGGGGGTCGTGGCGGCCAGTGTGGTGCCGTCCCTGCTTTCTCAGCTCGACCCGGCGGATGTGCCTGGGATGGATACCTGGGTGCTCGGCGCGGAATTGCTGACCGAGCAGTTGGCGGCCAGATGGTCGTCGGACTTCCGGGTGGTCAACACGTACGGTCCGACTGAGGCTACGGTCATGAGCACCGCCGGTCCGGGCGTGACGATCGGTGCCCCGCTGGCCAATGTGCGTGTCCATGTGCTGGACCGTTTCCTGAATCCGGTGCCGGTGGGGGTGACGGGCGAGGCGTACATCGGCGGGGTCGGTGTGGCTCGTGGCTATGCGGGTCGGGCGGACCTGACGGCCGAGCGGTTTGTGGCGGATCCATTCGCCGCGGACGGGTCGCGGTTGTATCGCTCCGGTGATGTGGTGCGGTGGAATGCTGACGGGCGGCTGGAATTCGTTGGTCGTGCGGACCGCCAGGTGAAACTGCGCGGGTTCCGGGTTGAGCTCGGTGAGGTCGAGGCCGTCGTGCGGGAGGCCGGGGCGTCCGAGGCGGTTGTTGTGGTTGATGGGCAGCGACTGGTGGCCTATGTGGTCGGCGCAGCCGACACCGAGCTCGTGAGCCGGAAGCTGCCGGAGTACATGGTGCCGTCCGTCTATGTCGAGCTGCCCGCGCTGCCGTTGAATCCGAATGGCAAGATTGATCGTTCGGCGTTGCCGAAGCCGGAGTCGGAGGCGGTGTTTGCCGCGGCAGCGTCGCCTGTGCAGGAGGTGCTGGCCGCGGTCTGGGCCGACCTGCTGGGCGTCGAGCAGGTCGGGGTGCATGACAACTTCTTCGTGCGCGGCGGGCACTCGCTGCTGGCGACGCAGGTTGTGTCGCGCATTCGCGCCGTGTTCGGTGTGGAGGTGCCGGTCGCGGCCGTGTTCGACGCGCCGACCGTGGCCGGGCTGGCCGCCGTGGTCGAGGACACGAATAGTGGCATCACGGCACCGCCGATCGTGCCGGTTGGGCGCGATGTCCCGGCGCCGCTGTCGTTTGCGCAGCAGCGGCTGTGGTTCCTCGCACAACTGGACCCGGAGTCGATCGAGTACAACGTGTCTTCCCCGATCGAGCTGACCGGCGACCTCGACGCGGGCGAGATCGCCGCGGCGCTCAGCCGGCTGGTGGCGCGGCACGAGGTGCTGCGTACGCGGCTGGTCGCCGGCGAGGACGGCGTGCCGCGGCAGGTTATCGATCCGCCGGCGGCATGCGAGCTGCCCGTGGTCGAGGTGGCTGCCGACGCGGTCGAGGCGTGGCTGGCCGCGGACGCGGCGGTGCCGTTCGACCTGGCCACCGGTCCGCTGTTCCGGGCGACCCTGCTCCGGGTGGCCGAGGACGAGCACGTCCTCGCCCTCACCATGCACCACGTGGTCGGCGACGAGTGGTCCGAGACGATCCTGCGCCGCGAGCTGGAGGCCCTGCGCCGCGGGGAGGCCCTGCCGGAGCTGCCGATCCAGTACGCGGACTTCGCCGTCTGGCAGCGCCAGTGGCTGACTGGCGAGGTCTTGGATGCTCAGGTGGCCTACTGGTCCGAGCGCCTGGCCGATGCGCCGGTGCTGGAGCTGCCGACGGATCGTCCGCGGCCGCCGGTGCGGTCGTCGGACGGTGCGATGATCGAGTTTGCGATCCCGGATGAGGTCGCGCAGCGGTTGCGGGCGTTGTCGCGCCGGTCGGGCGTGTCGATGTTCATGACGATGTTCGCCCTGTACACGATGCTGCTGTCCCGCTACTCGGGACAAGACGACGTGGTCGTCGGCACGCCCATCGCGAACCGCAACCGGGCCGAGGTCGAGAGCCTGATCGGCTACTTCGTCAACACCTTGGTCCTGCGCACGGACCTGTCCGGTGATCCGACGTTCGGCGAACTGCTGGCTCGTGTGCGGACCGAGACCCTTCAGGCGTTCGCGCACCAGGATGTGCCGTTCGAGCGTTTGGTCGACGAGTTGGTGCATGATCGGGACCGGTCCCGCAGTCCGTTGTTCCAGGTACTGTTCAACTACTTCGCCGGTGGCGCCGAGCAGGAGCCAGCCGATGGAGTCCAGGAGCTCCTGGCCAAGTTCGACCTCCGGCTGATCGTGGCGGAGAGCGGCCCCGGGCTGGTCGGTGCGATGCACTACGCGACCCGCCTGTTCGACGAGGCCACGATCCGCCGCCTGATCGCGCACTTCCTGGAGCTCATCTCGGCGGTCGCCGACGACGTGCCCCTGTCGCGGCTGCAACTCTCGGCCGGTTCCTGGCATGAGGCGCCGACGCTGGAACTGCCGGCGGTGTCGGGCGTGGATGCGCTGATCGACTATCCGGACCCGCGGGTCAACCAGCTGGCGAATTATCTGCGGTCGGTCGGCGTGGGCCCGGAGTCGGTGGTGGGCCTGGCGGTCGAGCGCGGCGACGACTTCGTGCGCGCGGTGCTGGCGGTCTGGCGGGCGGGCGGCGCGTACGTGACCTTGGACCCGTCGCTGCCGGTCCAGCGGTCCAAGTTCCAGCTCGCCGAAGCCGGCGTCTCGGTCCTGGTCGGTTCCGCCGACCTGATCGGTGAACTGCCGGTCGGCCGGCTGCGGACGGTCCTACTGGACGACCCGCTCATCGAGGCGATGTCGGCGGCAACACCGCAGGTCGCCGGTCTGGCATTGGACCGGGTCGCGTATGTGATGTTCACGTCCGGGTCGACCGGTCGCCCGAAGGCGGTTCAGGTCACCCACCGCGGGCTGCTCAACTACGTCACCACCGTCCCCGAACGCCTCGGCATCGGCGCACCCGGCGCCACCTACGCGCTGCTGCAGCCACCGACGACCGACTTCGGCAACACGGTGCTGTTCACCGCGCTGACCACCGGCGGCCGGCTGCTCTACCTCGACCCTGACGATGTGGCCGGCCACCACGCCGACTACATGAAGATCGTCCCCTCGCACCTGGCCAGCCTGCTCGAGGCCTCGCCGCTCGACGACCTGCTCCCCACGCGAACGCTGGTCCTGGGCGGTGAGGCCACCCCAATCGGTCTGGCCAAGTTGCTCGTCGCGGCAGCCGGGAACCGGATCGTCGCCAACCACTACGGTCCGACGGAGACGACGATCGGGGTGGCGACGGTCCGGCTCAGCGACGCCGTGCTCGACGATGTGGTGGTCCCGATCGGCGCGCCGCTACCGAATGTTCGGCTCTACGTGCTGGACCGGTCCCTGCGAGAGGTGCCCGTCGGGGTGCACGGCGAGCTCTATGTCGGTGGGGCGGCCTTGGCTCGCGGGTACCGGGGTCGGCCGGAGTTGACCGCTGAACGGTTTGTGGCTGATCCGTTCATGCCGGGTGGACGGTTGTATCGGACCGGTGACGTGGTCAAGCGCCGTCCGGACGGGCTGATCTCGTTCCTTGGCCGGGTGGATGATCAGGTCAAAGTTCGTGGGTATCGGATCGAGCCGGCCGAGATCCAGGCCGCACTGCTCACCCACCCGGCCATCACCGCGGCCGTGATCGTCGCCGACAACGGACGGCTGATTGCCTACCTGGTCGCCGAGGACGGCATGCCGTCGACCACCCAGTTGCGAAGCTTCCTGGGGGAGCGGCTGCCGGAGTACATGATCCCGGCGGTGTTTGTCGAACTGGCCGCGATCCCGCGCACGGGTAACGGCAAGGTCGATCGTTCGGCGTTGCCGGCGCCGGATCAGGCGCGGCCCGAGCTCGACGCCGCATACCAGGCGCCGCAGACACCCACCCAGGAAATCCTTGTCGAGGTCTGGGCCGACGTCCTGGGCATCGACCGCGTCGGCGTACACGACAACTTCTTCGAGCTCGGCGGGCACTCGCTGCTCGCCACCCAGGTGATCTCCCGCATCCGGGCGGCGTTTGGGGTCGAGTTGCCCGTGGCGGCGCTGTTCGACGCGCCATCCGTGGCCGGAGTCGCGGAGGCGGTCGAGGCGGCCGCACCCGGACTCGTGGTGCCGTCCATTGTGGCCGTTGACCGGGGCCGGAAGCTGCCGTTGTCGTTCGCGCAGCAGCGGTTGTGGTTCCTGGCGCAGCTGGAGCCGGAGTCGGCCGAGTACAACACGCCGATCGCGGTGACCTACCACGGCGGCGCCGATGCGGCGGCCCTCGCGGCGGCGCTGGGCGCGCTCGTGGCGCGGCACGAGGTCCTGCGGACCCGGCTCGTCGCCGACGAGGACGGCGTGCCGTGGCAGGTGATCGACCCGCCCGCCCCGTTCGATCTGCCCATTGTGGACATCGCGGCCGAGGACGTGGCCGGGTGGCTCGCGGCCGACGCGGCCGTGCCGTTCGACCTCGCGACCGGGCCGCTGTTCCGGGCCACCCTGCTGCGCGTCAGCCCGGACGAGCACGTGCTCGCCATCGCCAAGCACCACGTCGTCAGCGACGAGTGGTCGAACGCGATCCTCGAGCGGGAGCTCGACGCGCTCTACGCCGGTGGTCGCGGGCTACCGGAGCTGCCGGTGCAGTACGCCGACTTCGCCGTGTGGCAGCGCGCCTGGCTCACCGGCGACGTCCTCGAAGAGCAGCTCGGGTTCTGGCGCGGCCGCCTGGGTGACGCCCCGGCGCTGGAGCTGCCGACCGACCGGCCCCGCCCCGCCGTGCGGTCGACCAACGGCGCGGTCCTGAACTTCACCATCCCGGCGCACG
Organism: Dactylosporangium sp. NPDC051541; assembly: GCF_044454505.1. Taxonomy (NCBI): domain Bacteria; kingdom Bacillati; phylum Actinomycetota; class Actinomycetes; order Micromonosporales; family Micromonosporaceae; genus Dactylosporangium; species Dactylosporangium sp. NPDC051541. The sequence goes on along the minus strand of NZ_JBITDU010000028.1, from coordinate 50,950 downwards.
TCGCCGAGGGCCTCCGCGGCCTGTCCCGGGAGTCCGGGGCGTCGATGTTCATGATGTTGTACTCGGCCTTTGCCGCGCTGCTGGGTCGCTGGTCTGGTCAGGAGGACATCGTTGTCGGCACTCCGGTCGCGAACCGTAACCGGGCCGAGCTTGAGGGCCTGATCGGTTTCTTCGTCAATACTCTGGTCCTGCGCACGGATCTGTCCGGTGATCCGACGTTCGGCGAACTGTTGGGCCGGGTGCGGGCCGACAGCCTTGCGGCGTTCGCGCATCAGGATGTGCCGTTCGAGCAGCTGGTCGACGAGCTGGGCGTGGTGCGGGACCGGTCCCGCAGCCCGCTGTTCCAGGTTCTGTTCAACTACGTCGCCGACGGGGGCGGCGGCGCGGCGACCGCCCGCCTGACCGCCTTCGACCTGACCCTGTCCATCGGCGAGCGCGACGGCGCGCTCGTGGGTGGCATGGAGTTTGCTACGGCGCTGTTCGACGAGTCCTCGATCCGCCGACTGATCGGCCACCTCACGGTGCTGCTGTCAGCGATCGCGGCCGATTCGGCTCAACGGTTGTCGGCACTGCCGATCCTGACCGACGCCGAGTCCCGTGAGGTCTGGAACTGGTCCGACGGCGGCCCGGTGATCCCGCCGTCCGGTGGCGTCCACGACCTCATCACGCCCTCGGTGCACACGGCGGTGGTCGCCGACGGGGTGTCGCTGTCCTACGCCGAGCTCCTCACCCGCGCCGACCGTTTGGTGGCCGAGTTGCGTGGGCGGGGTGTGGGCGCCGGTTCGGTGGTCGGCCTCTCCCTGCCCCGGACCGTGGACCTCATCGTCGCGGTGCTGGCGGTGTGGCGCGCCGGCGCGGCCTATCTCGCGCTGGACCCGGCGTACCCGGGCGAGCGCCTGGAGTTCATGACGGCCGACAGCGGTGTGTCGGTAACCATCGGCCCGGACGGCATCACCGGAGTGGACAGTCCTGATCGGACGATGGCCGGGCTGGCGGCGGTGATCTACACGTCGGGTTCGACGGGGCGTCCGAAGGCGAGCTTGGTGCCGCACGCCGCGCTGCTGTCGGTATTCGCGGCTTGGTCGGAGGCGCATTTCCCTGATGGTCGCGGGTTGCGGTGGTTGTCGCTGGCGAGTGCGAGCTTCGATGTGTTTACCGGTGATGTGGTGCGGGCGTTGTGCTCCGGTGGGACGCTGGTGTTGGGTGAGCCGGGCGCGCAGCTCGATCCGGCTGTGTTCGTGTCCGCGTTGGATGGTGTTGAGGCGTTGGAGTGTGCGCCGCGCTATGTGGACGCGCTGGTCGAATACCTGGAGCGGACGGGGGTGTCGCTGCCTTCGCTGCGGCTGCTGGTGGTCACGACCGATGTGTGGCGCTTGGATGCGGCCGCCCGGGCGCGCCGCGTGCTCAGCGGTGTCCGGGTGCTGACCGCATACGGCGTCACCGAGGCCACCATCGACTCGACCTACCACGTGGTCACCGCACTCGAAGAGCAAGGCCCGGCGCCGATCGGCAGCCCCCTGCCCGGCACGAGCCTGCATCTGCTGGACCGTTGGCTCAACCCTGTGCCGGCCGGGGTGGTCGGTGAACTGTTCCTGGGCGGGTCCGGCCTTACCCGCGGCTATGGCGGGTGCCCGGACCTGACCGCGGAGCGGTTCGTGGCCGATCCGTTCGCTGGTGATGGTTCGCGGCTGTATCGGACGGGCGATCTGGGCCGGTGGCGGCCGGACGGTCGGGTGGAGTTTCTGGGCCGGGCTGATGTGCAGGTGAAGGTGCGTGGGTTCCGGGTCGAGCCGGCGGAGATCGAGTACGTCCTGACCGCGCATCCTGAGGTCAGTGCGGCGGTGGTGGTCGCCGATGGCCAGGACCGGCTGGTGGCCTACGTCGTGCCGGCGGGTGTTACGGGTTTGCGGGAGTTGCTGCGGGAGCGGTTGCCGGAGTTCATGGTGCCGTCGGTGTTTGTCGGTTTGGATGCGTTGCCGTTGTCGCCGAACGGCAAGGTCGATCGTTCGGCGTTGCCGGTCCCGGATGGTGTGCGGTCGGAGCTCGGCTTTGTGGCGCCGCGTACGACCTCGGAGGAGTTGCTGGCCGGGGTCTGGGCGCAGTTGCTCGGTGTGGACCGGGTCGGCGTGTTCGACGACTTCTTCAGCCTCGGCGGGCACTCGCTGCTCGCCACGCAGGTCGTCTCGCGCATCCGGGTCGTGTTCGACGTCGAGGTACCGGTGGCGGCGATCTTCGACGCGCCGACCGTGGCCGGGCTCGCGGCGGTGATCGACGCCGCCACGCCGGGGCTGACGGCGCCGCCGATCGTGCCGGTCGGGCGGGACCGGGCGCTGCCGTTGTCGTTCGCGCAGCAGCGGCTGTGGTTCCTGGCGCAGCTGGAGCCGGAGTCGGTCGAGTACAACGTGCCGATGGCGATCGCGCTCGGGGGCGCGGTCGACCTGGCCGCCCTCGCCGAGGCGCTGGGGGAGCTGGTGGCGCGGCACGAGGTGCTGCGCACGCGCCTGGTGGCCGACGCGGACGGAGTGCCGTGGCAGGTGATCGACCCGCCGGCGCCGTTCGAGCTGCCGGTGGTCGACCTGTCCGGGGAGCGCGACCGCGGGGCGGCCGCCGGGGCCTGGCTGGCCGCGGACGCCGCCGTGCCGTTCGACCTCGCGGCCGGGCCGCTGTTCCGGGCGACGTTGCTGCGGCTCGGCGCCGAGGAACACGTGCTGGCCCTCGCCATGCATCACGTCGTCGGTGATGAGTGGTCGATGGGGATTCTGCGGCGCGAGCTGGAGGCGCTGCACGCGGGGGAGCGCCTGCTGCCGCCGCTGCCGGTGCAGTACGCCGACTTCGCGGTCTGGCAGCGGGACTGGCTCACCGGCGACGTGCTCGCCGAGCAGCTCGGGTTCTGGCGCGACCGGCTCGCCGGCGCCCCGGCGCTGGAGCTGCCGACCGACCGGCCGCGGCCGGCCGTGCGGTCCACCGCGGGCGGCGCGGTCGACTTCGAGGTGCCGGTCGACGTCGCCGACGGGTTGCGGGCGGTCGCCCGCGACGCCGGTGCCTCGATGTTCATGACCGTGCTCTCGGCGTTCGATGCGCTGCTCGGGCGGTACACCGGCCAGAACGACATCGTCGTCGGCACCCCCATCGCCAACCGGAACCGGGCCGAGACCGAGGGTCTGATCGGGTACTTCGTCAACACCCTCGTCCTGCGCACCGACCTCGCCGGTGACCCCACGTTCGTTGAGCTGCTCGAGCGCGTACGGTCGCAGACCCTGGCCGCGTACGCCCATCAGGACCTCCCGTTCGAGCAGCTCGTCGACGACCTCGGCGTCGAGCGGGACCGGTCGCGCACGCCGCTGTTCCAGGTACTGTTCAACTACGCCACCGCCGACGGCGACGACCAGTTGGCCGCCGAAGAGGAGGAGGGCGCTGGGCAGGGCGACCTGCCGGTGAAGTACGACCTGTCGGTGCTGGTCGGCGAGGCCGGCGGGCGGCTGGTGGGTTCCATCCGGTACAGCACGGCGCTGTTCGACGACGCCACCGCCGAGCGCATGGCCGGTCACCTGCGAACCCTGCTGGCGGCGGTCGCGGCCGACGCCACCCGGCCCCTGTCGCGCCTGCCGCTGCTCACCCAGGCGGAGCTGCGGGCGCTGGCCGAGGGGCACGGCACGGCGGTACGACTGCCGGACATCGGGGGCGCCCACGAGCTGGTGGCGCAGCGGGCGGCGGCCGGGCCCGACCATCCCGCGGTGATCGCCGGCGCGGACCGGCTGACGTTCGCGGAGCTGGAGCGGCGGGCGAACCGTCTCGCACATCACCTACGGGAGCAGGGCGTCGGGGCTGAGCAGGTCGTCGGACTGTGCCTGCGGCGCGGCGTCGACCTGGTGGTCGCCATCTTGGCGGTCTGGAAGGCCGGCGGCGCGTACCTGCCGCTGGAGCGCGGCTACCCGCCGCAGCGCCTGGCCGCCATGCTCGCCGACAGCGACACGACCCTGCTGCTCGCCGACAGCGACGCACCCGGCGCCCTGCGCGCCGGCCTACGCACCGTCGAGCTCGACGACCCGGCCACCCTGGAGGCGATCGGGCGAGCGCCGGACGGATCCCCGGCCGTCGCGGTGCGCCCCGCCCAGTCCGCCTACGTGCTCTACACGTCGGGCTCGACCGGGACCCCGAAGGGTGTGCAGGTCACGCACCACGGTTTGATCAACTACCTGAGCTGGGCGGCGGGGGCGTACGGCTCGGGCGGGCGGCTCGGCGCGCCGGTGCACTCCTCGCTCGGCTTCGACCTCACCGTCACCAGCCTGCTGGTACCGCTGGTGTGCGGCTCCGCAGCGGTGCTGGTGGACGAGTCCGACGGCGTCGAGGGCCTGGCCGCGGTCGCGCTCGACCCGGGCGGGTTCGACCTGGTGAAGCTGACCCCGGCGCACCTGCGGCTGCTGAGCGAGTCGCTCACCGGCGAGCAGATGGCGGGCCTCGCGCGCCGGCTCGTCGTCGGCGGCGAGGCGCTGACCGTCGCCGAGACCGGACCCTGGCTGGAGCACGCGCCCGGCACGGTGATCGTCAACGAGTACGGCCCGACCGAGACCGTCGTGGGCTGCTGCGTGTACGAGGTGACCCCCGACGATCAGGGCGCGATCCCGATCGGCTGGCCGATCGCCAACACCCGGCTGCACGTCCTGGACCCGGCGATGAACCCGGTCCCGGACGGGGTCCCCGGCGAGCTGTTCATCGGCGGCGCCGGGGTCGCCCGCGGGTACATCGGCCGTCCGGACCTGACCGCGGAGCGCTTCGTGGCCGCCGCCGACGGCTCGCGGCTCTACCGCTCCGGCGACCGGGTCCGGCGCGGGCCCGAGGGCCCGCTGGAGTACCTCGGACGGCTGGACACCCAGGTCAAGGTGCGCGGGTTCCGTATCGAGCCGGGTGAGGTCGAGTATGCGCTGACCGCGCAGCCGGGGGTGTCGGCGGCGGTGGTGGTGGCTGACGGGGATCGGCTGGTGGCGTATCTCGTGTCGGACGGGGAGATGCTGCCGGTGGAGCGGTTGCGGGTGGCGCTGGGTGAGCGGTTGCCGCAGTACATGGTGCCGTCGGTGTTCGTCGAGCTGACCGCGCTGCCGCTCAACCGCAACGGCAAGGTGGACCGGGCCGCGCTGCCGTCCGCCGATGGCGCGACGGTCGGCGGCGAGTTCGTCGCTCCGCGTACCCCGGCCGAGGAGCTCATCGCCGGCGTCTGGGCCGACGTCCTCGGCGTCGACCGGGTCGGCGTGGAGGACAATTTCTTCGCACTCGGCGGGCACTCGCTGCTCGCCACCCGCGTCGTGTCGCGGATCCGCAGCCTGTTCGCGGTCGAGGTGCGGGTGGCGGCCGTGTTCGACGCGCCGACCGTGGCCGGGCTGGCGGCCGTCGTCGAGGCGGCGGCCCCGGGCGTCGTCGCGCCGGCGATCGTGCCCGTCGACCGGGAGCAGCGGCTCCCGCTGTCGTTCGGGCAGCAGCGGCTGTGGTTCCTCGCGCAGCTGGAGCCCGACTCGGCGGAGTACCACACGCCGGTCTCCCTGGAACTCCCTGGCGACGTCGACGCGGCGGAGCTGGCGGACGCGCTCGGCCGGCTGGTCGCCCGGCACGAGGTGCTGCGGACCCGGCTCGTCGCCGACGAGGACGGCGTGCCGTGGCAGGCCATCGACCCGCCGGTGCCGTTCGAACTGCCCACTGTGGACATCGCGGCCGGGGACGTCGACGCGTGGCTGGCGGCCGATGCGGCGGTGCCGTTCGACATGGCGGCCGGGCCGCTGTTCCGGGGCACCCTGCTGCGGGTGGACGGCGGCGCGCGGCACGTGCTCGCCATCGCCATGCACCACGTGGTCGGCGACGAGTGGTCGGCCGGCATCCTGTACCGCGAGCTGATGGAGCCGGACCGGCCGGAGCTGCCGGTGCAGTACGCCGACTTCGCCGTCTGGCAGCGGCAGTGGCTGACCGGCGCGGTACTGCAAGGCCAGGTCGCCTACTGGTCCGAGCGCCTGGCCGGCGCGCCGATCCTCGAGCTGCCCACCGACCGGCCGCGCCCCGCCGTCCGCTCCACTGACGGTGCGGTCATCCCGTTCGAGATCCCGCCCGCCGTGGCCGAGCGCCTCCGCACGGTCTCGCGCGAATCCGGCGTGTCGATGTTCATGATGTTGTACTCGGCCTTTGCCGCGCTGCTGGGTCGCTGGTCTGGTCAGGAGGACATCGTTGTCGGTACCCCGGTTGCGAACCGTAACCGGGCCGAGCTTGAGGGCCTGATCGGTTTCTTCGTCAATACTCTGGTCCTGCGCACGGATCTGTCCGGTGATCCGACGTTCGGCGAGCTGCTGGGCCGGGTGCGGGCCGACAGCCTTGCGGCGTTCGCGCATCAGGATGTGCCGTTCGAGCAGCTGGTCGACGAGCTGGGCGTGGTGCGGGACCGGTCCCGCAGCCCGCTGTTCCAGGTTCTATTCAACTACGTCGCCACCGCCGATGACACTCCCGCTGAGGGCGTTCGCCGCGGTACGGCCGCGTTCGACCTGTCGCTGTCCATCGGCGAGCGCGCCGGCGGGCTCGTGGGCGGGGTGGAGTTCGCGACGGCGCTGTACGACGAGTCGACGATTCGCCGACTGATCGGTCACCTGTCGGTGCTGTTGTCGGCGGTCGCGGCCGATTCGGGTCGGCGGTTGTCGGCGCTGCCGGTGCTGACCGAGGCAGAGTCGGGTCGGTTGCGCGTTTGGTCCGATGGCGGCCCGGTGGTCTCGCTGTCCGGTCGCGTGCACGACCTCATCACGCCCTCGGCGGACCTGGCGGTGGTCGCCGACGGGGTGTCGCTGTCCTACGTCGAGCTCCTCACCCGCGCCGACCGTTTGGCGGCCGAGCTGCGCGGCCGCGGCGTCGGCGCAGGCTCGGTGGTGGGCCTGGCGCTGCCGCGGACCGTGGATCTCATCGTCGCGGTGCTGGCGGTGTGGCGCGCCGGCGCGGCCTATCTCGCGCTGGACCCGGCGTACCCGGGCGAGCGCCTGGAGTTCATGACGGCCGACAGCGGTGTGTCGGTAACCATCGGCCCGGACGGCATCACCGGAGTGGACAGTCCTGACCGGACGATGGCCGGGCTGGCGGCGGTGATCTACACGTCGGGTTCGACGGGGCGTCCGAAGGCGAGCCTGGTGCCGCACGCCGCGCTGCTGTCCGTGTTCACCGCTTGGTCGGAGGCGTACTTCCCTGATGGTCGCGGATTGCGGTGGTTGTCGCTGGCGAGTGCGAGCTTCGACGTGTTTACCGGTGATGTGGTGCGGGCGTTGTGCTCCGGTGGCACCCTGGTGCTCGGCGAGCCGGGCGCGCAGCTCGACCCGGCTGTATTCGCGTCCACGTTGGACGGTGTGGAGGCGCTGGAGTGTGCGCCGCGCTATGTGGACGCACTGGTGGAGCATCTGGAGCGGACTGGGGCGTCGCTGCCTTCGCTGCGGCTGCTGGTGGTCACGACCGATGTGTGGCGGTTGGATGCGGCCGCCCGGGCTCGTCGCGTGCTGCCCGGCGTGCGGGTGCTGACCGCATACGGCGTCACCGAGGCCACCATCGACTCGACGTTCTGTGAACTGTCGTCCGTGGAGGGCGATGGGCCGGCGCCGATCGGTGGGCCGCTGCCCGGCACGCGTGTGCACGTGGTGGACCGGTGGCTCAACCCCGTGCCCGCCGGTGTGGTGGGGGAGTTGTTCCTCGGCGGGCCTGGCCTCACCCATGGGTATGGCGGTCGTCCGGACCTGACCGCGGAACGGTTCGTGGCCGACCCGTTCGCCGCCGATGGTTCGCGGCTGTATCGGACGGGCGATCTGGGCCGGTGGCGGCCGGACGGTCAGGTGGAGTTTCTGGGCCGGGCTGATGTGCAGGTGAAGGTGCGTGGGTTCCGGGTCGAGCCGGCGGAGATCGAGTACGTCCTGACCGCGCATCCTGAGGTCAGTGCCGCGGTGGTGGTGGCTGACGGTCAGGATCGGCTGGTGGCTTATGTGGTCCCGGCCGGGATCGACGGTTTGCGGGAGTTGCTGCGGGAGCGGTTGCCGGAGTTCATGGTGCCGTCGGTGTTCGTCGGTTTGGACGCGTTGCCGTTGTCGCCGAACGGCAAGATTGATCGTTCGGCGTTGCCGGTCCCGGATGGTGTGCGGTCGGAGCTCGGTTTCGTGGCGCCGCGCACGACCACGGAGGAGTTGCTGGCCGGGGTCTGGGCGCAGTTGCTCGGCGTGGACCGGGTCGGCGCGTTCGACGACTTCTTCAGCCTCGGCGGGCACTCGCTGCTCGCCACGCAGGTCGTCTCGCGCATCCGGGTGGCGTTCGACGTCGAGGTACCGGTGGCGGCGATCTTCGACGCGCCGACCGTGGCCGGGCTGGCCGTCGTGCTGGCGGGCCGGGCGGGCGCGGCCGCCGTCCCGCCGATCGTCGCGGCCGGTCGGGACGGGGCGCTGCCGTTGTCGTTCGCGCAGCAGCGGCTGTGGTTCCTGGCGCAGCTGGACCCTGGATCGGCCGAGTACAACCTGCCGATGCGGATCGCGATCGACGGTTCGCTCGACGTGGACGGGCTGGCGTCGGCGCTCAGCGCGCTTGTCGAGCGGCACGAGGCGCTGCGGACCCGGCTCGTCGCCGACGCGGACGGGGTGCCGTGGCAGGTGATCGACCCGCCGGCGCCGTTCGAGCTGCCGGTGGTGGAGCTGCCAACCGATGCGACCGACGCGACCGAGGCGGCCGACGCGGTCGAGGCTTGGCTGGCGGCGGACGCGCTGGTGCCGTTCGACCTCGCGACGGGACCGCTGTTCCGGGCGACGTTGCTGCGCCTCGCCCCGGATCAGCACGTCCTGGCCCTCGCGATGCACCACGTGGTCGGCGACGAGTGGTCGGCCGGCATCCTGCAGCGGGAGCTGGACCTGCTGCTCCGTGGTGCGACGCTGCCGGCGCTTCCGGTGCAGTACGCGGACTTCGCCGTCTGGCAGCGCCAATGGCTCACGGGCGAGGTGTTGGACGGTCAAGTCGCCTACTGGTCCGATCACCTGGCCGGCGTGCCGACGCTGGAGTTGCCGACGGACCGGCCCCGCCCCGCCCAGCGCTCCACGGCCGGCGCCGACCTCGACTTCGCCATCCCAGCCGACGTCGCCGAGGCGCTCCGGTCGGTGGCGCGCGACGCCGGGGCCTCGATGTTCATGACGGTCTTCGCGGCGTTCAGTGTGCTGCTCGGGCGGTACAGCGGTCAGGACGACGTTGTGGTCGGTAGCCCGATCGCGAACCGGAACCGGGCCGAGGTCGAGGGCCTGATCGGGTTTTTCGTCAACACGCTGGTGTTGCGTACGGATTTGTCCGGTGATCCGACGTTCGGCGAGTTGTTGGGCCGGGTGCGGTCGGTGACCCTGGGCGCGTATGAGCATCAGGATGTGCCGTTCGAGCAGTTGGTCGACGAGCTGGGTGTGGAGCGGGACCGGTCGCGGACACCGCTGTTCCAGGTGCTGTTCAACTACGCGGCCGACGACTCCGGCCACCGGACCGTGGCCGAGGGCGCGTATGCGATGCCCGCCAAGGTCGACCTCTCCGTCTCGCTCGCGGAGTCCGGCGGTGAGCTGATCGGTTCGGTGCAGTACAGCACGGCGCTGTTCGACCGCGCCCGCATGGTGCGACTGGTCGGCCACTTCCGCCAGGTCCTCGCCGCGCTGGCCACGGACGCGAACCGCCGGGTGTCCCAGGTCCCGGTCCTGACTCCTGATGAGTCGGCGGCGGTGCGGGCGTGGTCGGCGCCGGCGGGTTCTGCGCTTTCGGCGTCGTCGGTGCTGGACCTGATCCCGTCGTCGTCGGATGCGCTGGCTGTTCGGTGCGGTGACACGGCGTTGACGTACGCCGACCTGTGGGATCGGTCGGGTCGTGTGGCTACCTGGCTTCGGGGAGCCGGCGTGGGTGCGGAATCGGTGGTTGGTCTGCGCCTGGGTCGAGGGGTCGACTTCGTGGTGGCGGCGTTGGCGGTGTGGCGGGCGGGTGCGGCCTATCTCCCGTTGGACCCGACGTATCCGGCGGACCGTCTCGAGTTCATGATCGCCGACTCGGGTGCGGCGCTCGTTTTGGACGCGCTGCCCGAGGAGGTGGCGCAGCGGGCAGGTGATCTGCCGGCCGTGCGGAGCGACCAGGCCGCGTACGTCATCTACACGTCGGGTTCGACCGGCCGGCCAAAGGGTGTGGTGGTGTCGCACCGCGGGGTCGTCAACCTGGCATCGCAGATGGGCCCGCACCTCGGCGCCGAGCGAGTGGTGCTGCAGTTCGCCTCGTTCAGCTTCGACGCGGCCGTGTTCGACCTTGCGGTGGTGCTCGCGGCCGGCGGCACGCTGGTCATCGCCTCGGCCGACGAGCGTTCGGATCCGCGCGCTCTGACCCAGCTGATCAACGAGGCGGGTGTGGTGGCGGCCAGTGTCGTGCCGTCCCTGCTCTCCCAGCTCGACCCGGCGGACGTGCCTGGGATGGATACGTGGGTGCTCGGCGCGGAGCTGCTCACCGAGCAGTTGGCGGCCAGATGGTCCCCGCACTTCCGAGTGGTGAACACGTACGGCCCGACCGAGGCTACGGTCATGAGCACCGCCGGCCCGGGCGTGACGATCGGTGCCCCGCTGGCGAACGTGCGTGTCCACGTGCTGGACCGATTCCTCAACCCCGTGCCGGTCGGCGTGCCCGGCGAGGCCTACATCGGCGGTGTCGGCGTGGCCCGCGGTTATACCGGCCGCGCGGAGTTGACGGCCGAGCGGTTTGTGGCGGATCCGTTCGCCGCGGACGGTTCTCGGTTGTATCGCTCCGGTGATGTGGTGCGGTGGAACGCTGGCGGGCGGCTCGAGTTTGTCGGCCGCGCGGACCGCCAGGTGAAACTGCGCGGGTTCCGGGTTGAGCTCGGTGAGGTCGAGGCCGTGCTGCGCGAGGCCGGGGCGTCCGAGGCGGTCGTGGTGGTCGATGGGCAGCGACTCGTGGCCTATGTGGTCGGCGCAGCCGACGCCGCGTTCGTGCGCCGGAGGCTGCCGGAGTACATGGTGCCGTCCGCCTTCGTCGAGCTGCCCGCGCTGCCGTTGAATCCGAACGGCAAGGTCGATCGTTCGGCGTTGCCGAAGCCGGAGTCGACGACGGTGTTTGCCGCGGCAGCTTCGCCGGTGCAGGAGGTGCTCGCTGCGATCTGGGCCGAGCTGCTCGGCGTCGAGCAGGTCGGGGTGCATGACAACTTCTTCGTGCTCGGTGGGCACTCGCTCCTGGCGACACAGGTCGTGTCGCGTATCCGCGCGGTGTTCGGTGCGGAGGTGCCGGTCGCGGCCGTGTTCGACGCGCCGACCGTCGCCGGGCTAGCCGCCGCGATCGAAGACGCGGCGCCGGGGGTGGCGGCGCCGCCGATCGTGGCCGTCGGGCGGGCGCGGGCGATCCCGCTGTCGTTCGCGCAGCAGCGGCTGTGGTTCCTGGCGCAGCTCGATCCGGAGTCGACCGAGTACAACGTGTCGACGCCGATCGAGCTCACCGGTCACGTCGAGGCGGACCGGATCGCCGCGGCGCTCAGCCGGCTGGTGGCGCGGCACGAGGTGCTGCGTACGCGGCTGGTCGCCGGCGAGGACGGGGTGCCCCGGCAGGTTATCGATCCGCCGGCGGCGTTCGAGTTGCCGGTCGTGGAGCTGCCGGCGGAGGAGCTGGAGGCGTGGCTGGCCGCGGACACGGCGGTGCCGTTCGACCTGGCCACCGGGCCGCTGTTCCGCGCGACCCTGCTCCGGTTGGCCGCCGACGAGCACGTCCTCGCCCTCACCATGCACCACGTGGTCGGCGACGAATGGTCCTCCGGTGTCGTCCAGCGCGAGCTCGACCTGCTGATCCGGGGGGAGTCGCTGCCGGAGCTGCCGATCCAGTACGCGGACTTCGCCGTCTGGCAGCGCCAATGGCTCACGGGCGAAGTCCTGGATGCTCAGGTGGCCTACTGGTCCGAGCGCCTGGCCGATGCGCCGGTGCTGGAGCTGCCGACGGATCGTCCGCGCCCGCCGGTGCGGTCGTCGGACGGTGCGATGATCGAGTTTGCGATCCCCGACGAGGTCGCGCAGCGGCTGCGGGCGCTGTCGCGCCGGTCGGGCGCGTCGATGTTCATGACGATGTTCGCTCTGTACACGATGCTGCTGTCCCGCTATTCGGGCCAGGACGACATCGTGGTGGGCACGCCCATCGCGAACCGGAACCGGGCCGAGGTCGAGGGCCTGATCGGGTACTTCGTCAACACGTTGGTCCTGCGTACGGACCTGTCCGGTGATCCGACGTTCGGCGAACTGCTGGCCCGCGTGCGGACCGAGACGTTGCAGGCGTTCGCGCATCAGGACGTGCCGTTCGAGCGTCTGGTCGACGAGTTGGTCCACGACCGCGACCGGTCCCGCAGTCCGCTGTTTCAGGTGCTGTTCAACTACTTCACGGGCCAGGACGGTCGGGCGCCGTCGGGCGAGGTGCAGGACCTGCCGGCCAAGTTCGACCTGCGCCTCATCGTGGCCGAGGACGGCCTGGGCCTGATCGGCGCGGTGCATTACGCGACGCGGTTGTTCGACGAGTCCACGATTCGCCGGCTGATCGCGCACTTCCTGGAGCTGCTCGCGGAGATCACCGAGCATGCGCACCTGTCCCAGCTGGCCCTGTCGGCCGGTTCATGGCATGAGGCACCCGCACTCCCACTGCCGTCCGTGACGGGCGTGGAGGCGCTGATCGACTACCCGGACCCGCGGGTCAACCAGCTGGCGAACTATCTGCGGTCGGTCGGCGTCGGCCCGGAGTCGGTGGTCGGCCTGGCGGTCGAGCGCGGCGACGACTTCGTGCAAGCCGTGCTGGCCGTGTGGCGGGCGGGCGGCGCCTACGTGACCCTGGACCCGTCGCTGCCGGTCCAGCGGTCCAAGTTCCAGCTCGCCGAGGCGGGTGTCTCGGTGCTCGTCGGTTCCGCCGACCTGATTGGTGATCTGCCGGTGGGTCGGCTGCGCACGGTGCTGCTGGATGATCCAATGATCGACGTCATGCCGGACACGGCTCCCCAGGTGCCCGGTCTGGCGTTGGATCGGGTCGCGTATGTGATGTTCACGTCGGGTTCGACGGGCCGCCCGAAGGCGGTTCAGGTCACCCACCGGGGGCTGCTCAATTACGTCACTACCGTGCCGGAGCGGTTGGGCATCGGCGCGCCCGGCACCACGTATGCGTTGCTGCAGCCGCCGACGACTGACTTCGGCAACACGGTGCTGTTCACCGCGCTGACCACCGGCGGCCGAGTCGTGCACGTTGACCCGGATGTGGTGGCCGGCCACGGCGCCGACTATATGAAGATCGTCCCGTCGCATCTGGCCGGCCTCCTCGAAGCGTCGCCGCTGGAGGAGCTGCTCCCGTCCCGGACGTTGGTGCTGGGTGGTGAGGCCACCCCGATCGGTCTGGCCAGGTCCCTCGTGGCCGCCGCCGGGGACCGGGTCATCGTCAACCACTACGGCCCGACCGAGACCACGGTCGGGGTGGCGACGGTTCGGCTCAGCGACGCGGTGCTCGACGATGTGGTGGTCCCGATCGGTGCGCCGCTGCCGAACGTTCGGCTGTATGTGTTGGACCGGTCGCTGCGTGAGGTCCCGGCCGGGGTGCACGGCGAGCTCTACGTCGGGGGCGCGGCCCTGGCTCGGGGCTATCGGGGCCGGCCGGAGTTGACCGCTGAACGGTTCGTGGCTGATCCGTTCGCCCCGGGTGGACGGTTGTATCGGACCGGTGACGTGGTCAAGCGCCGTCCGGACGGGTTGATTTCGTTCCTCGGGCGGGCGGATGATCAGGTCAAGGTTCGTGGGTATCGGATTGAGCCGGCCGAGATTCAGGCTGCTCTGTTGACCCATCCGGCCGTCAGCGGCGCGGTGATTGTCGCCGACCACGAGCGGCTGATTGCCTACCTGGTGGCTGAGGACGGGATCCCGTCGGTCACACAGTTGCGGAGCTTCCTGGGGGAGCGGCTGCCGGAGTTCATGATCCCGGCGGTGTTTGTCGAACTGGCCGCGATTCCGCTGACGGGTAACGGCAAGGTCAATCGTTCGGCGTTGCCGGCCCCGGATCAGGCGCGGCCCGAGCTCGACGCCACATACCAGGCGCCGCAGACACCCACCCAGGAAATCCTTGCCGACATCTGGGCCGACATCCTGGGCATCGACCGGGTCGGCGTACACGACAACTTCTTCGAACTCGGCGGGCACTCGCTGCTCGCCACCCAGGTGATCTCCCGCATTCGGGCCGCGTTCGACGTCGAGCTGCCCGTCGCGGCGCTGTTCGATGCGCCGTCCGTCGGCGCGCTCGCCAGCGTCATTGAGGGCGCTGCGACCGGCACCGGCGCGCCGCCCGTCGTCGCCGTCGACCGCGGCCAGAAGCTGCCGCTGTCGTTCGCGCAGCAGCGGCTGTGGTTCCTGGCGCAGCTGGAGCCGGAGTCGACGGAGTACAACACGCCGGTCGCGATCACGTTCACCGGCGAACTCGACGTGGCCGCCCTGGCCGCGGCCCTGGGCGCGCTCGTGGCGCGGCACGAGGTCCTGCGCACCCGGCTCGTCGCCGACGAGGACGGCGTGCCGTGGCAGGTGATCGACCCGCCCGCCCCGTTCGACCTGCCCATTGTGGACATCGCGGCCGAGGACGTGGCCGGGTGGCTCGCGGCCGACGCGGCCGTGCCGTTCGACCTCGCGACCGGGCCGCTGTTCCGGGCCACCCTGCTGCGGATCGCGCCGGACGAGCACGTGCTCGCCATCGCCAAGCACCATGTCGTCAGCGACGAGTGGTCGACGCCGATCCTGCACCGGGAGCTCGACGCGCTCTACGCCGGCGATCGGGCGCTGCCGGAGCTGCCGGTGCAGTACGCCGACTTCGCCGCCTGGCAGCGCGCCTGGCTCACCGGCGACGTCCTGGACGGGCAGATCAGCTACTGGCGCGACCGGCTCACCGGCGCGCCGAGGCTGGAGCTGCCGATCGACCGCACCCGGCCGGCCGTGCGGTCGAACGCCGGGGCCGCCCTCGACTTCACCGTCCCGGCCCACGTGGCCGACGGGCTGCGGAGACTGTCGCGCGAGTCCGGCGTGTCGCTGTTCATGACGTTGTACGCCGCCTTCGCTGCCCTGCTGGGCCGCTGGACCGGGCAGGAGGAAATCGTCGTCGGTACCCCCGTGGCGAACCGCAACCGGGCGGAGATCGAAGACCTGATCGGGTACTTCGTCAACACCATCGTGCTGCGCACCGACCTGTCCGGTGATCCAACGTTCGGCGAACTGCTGCGCCGCGTTCGGGCGGAGACGCTGCAGGCGTTCGCGCACCAGGACGTGCCGTTCGAGCAGCTGGTCGACGAGCTCGGCGTGGTCCGCGACCGGTCCCGCACCCCGCTGTTCCAGGTGCTGTTCCTGTACCTGAGCGCCGAGGACGGAGCCGGTGCGTCACCCCACGGCGAGGCCCGGTCGGCGAAGGCGCTGTTCGACCTGACGCTGTCCATCGGCGAACGCGACGGCGGCCTCGCCGGCGGCCTCGAGTTCGCCACCGCGCTGTTCGACGAGTCGACCATCCGGCGCCTGCTCGGCCACCTGGAGGTGCTGCTGGAGGCGGTCGCGGCCGATGCCGGCCGGCCGCTGTCGGCGCTGCCGGTGCTCACCGCGGCGGAGGCGGCAGCGGTGCGGGACTGGTCCGACGGCGGGCCGGTGCCGCTGTCCGGCGGCGGGGTGCACGAGCTGATCGCGGCGGCGGCCGACCCGGCCGCGACCGCCGTCGTCGCCGCCGACACGACGCTGACCTACGCCGAGCTGTTCGAGCGGGCCGACCGGCTGGCGCAGTACCTGCGCGGGCTCGGCGTCGGGCCCGGCGCGATCGTGGGCCTGTCCCTGCCCCGCGGGGTCGGGCTGGTCGCCGCGGTGCTGGCCGTCTGGCGGGCCGGCGCGGCCTACCTGGCGCTCGACCCGGCGTACCCGAGGGACCGCCTCACCTTCATGCTCGCCGACGGCGGCGTGTCGGTGCTGGTCGCCGACCGCGCCCTGGCCGGTGGCCTGTCCGGCACGGTGCCGGCGGTGTGGCTGGACGACCCGGAGGTCGCCGCCGCGATCGCCGCCTGCCCGGCCGTCGACCCGCGGGTGCCGGTCCCCTCGGCTGCGCCCGCCGCGGTCATCTACACGTCAGGCTCGACCGGCCGGCCCAAGGGCAGCCTGGTGCCGCACGAGTCGCTGCACGCCGTCCTCGAGGGCTGGGCCCGCGCCCACATGCCCGGCCGGCGCGGGCTGCGGTGGCTGTCGCTGGCCAGCGCGAGCTTCGACGTGTTCACCGGCGACGTGGTGCGCTCGCTGGGTCTGGGCGGCACGCTGGTGCTCGGCGAGCCGGGCGCCCAGCTGGAGCCGGCCGGGTTCGCCGCGCTGCTGGCCGAGGCCGAGATCGAGGCGCTGGAGAGCACGCCGCGGTACGTCGACGCGCTCGTCGAACACCTCGTGAGCACCGGCCGGTCGCTGCCGGCGCTGCGGGTGCTGATCGTGACCGTCGAGGTGTGGCGCAGCGCCGCCGCGGCCCGGGCCCGCCGGGTACTCGGCGACCGGGTGCGGCTGCTGACCGTCTACGGCGTGACCGAGGCCGCCATCGACTCGACGTTCGGCGTGGTCGGCGACATGACGCTGGCCGAGGACGGCCCGGTGCCGATCGGCGTCCCGCTGCCCGGGATGCGCGTGCACCTGCTCGACCGGTGGCTGCGTCCGGTGCCGGCCGGCGTCGTCGGCGAGTTGTTCATCGGCGGACCCGGCGTGACGCTGGGCTATCGCGGGCGGCCCGAGCTGACCGCCGAACGGTTCGTCGCGGACGGATTCGCCGGCGATGGTTCGCGGTTGTACCGCACCGGCGACCTCGGCCGCTGGACCCCCGACGGCCAGATCGAGTTCCTGGGCCGGGCCGACGTGCAGGTGAAGGTGCGCGGCTTCCGCATCGAGCCCGGCGAGGTCGAGTACGCCCTGGCCGAGCACCCCGCCGTCGCCTCGGCGGTCGTGGTCGCCGACGCGCGGGAGCGGCTGGTCGCCTACCTCGTCCCGGCGGACCCGGCGGTCGGCGTTCCCGACGCCGATGAGCTGCGGGCCGGGCTGCTGGGCCGGCTGCCGGAGTTCATGGTGCCGACGCTCTACGTCGAGCTGGCCTCCTTCCCGCTCTCGCCCAACGGCAAGATCGACCGGTCCGCGCTGCCGGCCCCGGACGACGCCCGGCCGCAGCTGCAGGGCGCCTACGCCCCGCCGGCCACGCCCAGCCAGGAGCGGCTCGCCGAGATCTGGTCCGGGCTGCTCGGCCTGACCCGCGTCGGCGTGCACGACGACTTCTTCACCCTGGGCGGGCACTCGCTGCTGGCCACCCAGGTCGTGTCCCGCATCCGGATCGCGTTCGGCGTGGAGGTACCGGTGGCGGCGCTCTTCGACGCGCCGACCATCGCCGGCCTCGCCACCGTCGTGGAGGCCGCGGCGCCCGCCCGAGCCGCACCGCCGATCGTCCCCGTGGACCGCGGCGGCGACCTGCCGCTGTCGTTCGCGCAGCAGCGGCTATGGTTCCTGGCCCAGCTCGACCCGGGCTCGGTGGAGTACAACACACCGGCCGCGATGCGTCTGACCGGCGACGTGGACCGGGCGGCGCTGGCCGCGGCGCTGAGCGGGCTGGTGGCCCGGCACGAGGTGCTGCGCACCCGGCTGGTCGCCGGCGCGGACGGCGTGCCACGGCAGGTGATCGACCCGCCGGCCCCGTTCGACCTGCCGCTGGTCGACCTGTCCGGGGCCGCGGACCCGGCCGCGGCCGCCGACGCGTGGCTGGCCGCGGACGCGGTGGTGCCGTTCGACCTGGCCGCCGGGCCGCTGTTCCGGGCCACGCTGCTGCGCCTCGGCGCCGGCGAGCACGCACTGGCGCTGGCGATGCACCACGTCGTCGGCGACGAGTGGTCGGCCGGCATCCTGCGCCGTGAGCTCGACGCGCTCTACGCCGCGGCCCAGGCGGGGACGCCGGCGGATCTGCCGTCGCTGCCGGTGCAGTACGCCGACTTCGCCGCCTGGCAGCGGCGGTGGCTGACCGGCGACGTCCTCGACGCGCAGCTGCGGTACTGGCGTGACCGCCTCGACGGCGTGCCGGCGCTCGAGCTGCCGACCGACCGGCCGCGCCCGGCGCAGCGCTCCAACGCCGGCGCGGCCCGCCGGTTCACGGTGCCGCCGGGCGTCACCGACGGGCTGCGGGCCATCGCCCGCGACGCCGGCGCCTCGATGTTCATGACGCTCTACACCGCGTTCACGGCGCTCCTCGCCCGGTACAGCGGCCAGGACGACATCGTCGTGGGCACCCCGATCGCCAACCGCACGCGGGCCGAGATCGAGGGGCTCATCGGGTACTTCGTCAACACCCTCGTGCTGCGCACCGACGCGTCCGGCGACCCGGCCTTCACCGAGCTGCTCGACCGGGTCCGGGCCGGCACCCTCGCCGCCTACGAGCATCAGGACCTGCCGTTCGAGCGGCTCGTCGACGAGTTGGACGTGCCGCGCGACCTGTCCCGCAACCCGCTGTTCCAGGTGCTGTTCAGCTACGAGACGGCCGCCGACGGGCCGCTGGCCCGGCCGGAGGAGACGGACGACACCGGACCGGAGCCCAAGGCGCTGCCGATCGATCTGGCCCTCCTGCTCGTCGAGACCGAGGGCGGACTCGAGGCGTCGGTGCGGTACAGCACGATGCTCTTCGACGATGACCGGATCGTGCGCCTCATCGGGCACCTGCAGCAGCTGCTGGCCGCGGTGGCGGCCGACCGCGGGCGGCGCCTGTCCGAGCTGCCGCTCGTCACCGCGGCCGAGCGCACCGCGCTGCGGGCCTGGGGCACCGGCGGCGACGCCGACGTCAGCGGACTGCCCCTCGCCCCGGCGCTGATCACCGCGCGGGCGGCCGAGTCGCCGGCCGCGGAGGCGCTGCGGTTCGGCGCCGTTCGGTGGTCCTACGCCGAGCTGGCCGAGCGGGCCGGGCGCACCGCCGGCCGGCTGCACGCCCTCGGCGTCGGGCCGGAGACGGTCGTCGGGCTGTGCCTGCCCCGCGGCCTGGACTTCGTGGCCACCGCGCTGGCCGTCTGGTGGGCCGGCGGCGCCTTCCTGCCGCTGGACCCGGGGTACCCGGCCGACCGGCTGGCGTACATGGCCACCGACGGCGGGGCCGCGCTGGTGCTCGGCCACCCAGAGGCCGCGGCCGAGCTGGCGGCGTCCGGCGTGGCCGTCACCTGGCTCGACGAGCTCGACGAGCTGGAGCCGGCCCCGGGCCAGCCCCCGGCCCCACAGCCCGACCAGGCCGCCTACGTCACCTACACCTCCGGCTCGACCGGCCGGCCGAAGGGCGTCCTGCTCACCCACCGCGGGCTGGTGAACATGATGCTCTGCCAGGTCGACTTCTTCGGGGAAGAGGCTCATCCGGCGGTACTGCAGCTGGCCTCCTTCGGCTTCGACGCCTTCGTGTTCGACGTCTGCCTGGCGCTGGCCTTCGGCGGGCGGCTGGTCGTCGCCGACGAGGCCGACCGCACCGACCTCGCCCGGCTGACCGCGCTCGTGCGCGACGCCGGCGTCGACGTGGCCACCATGCCCCCGTCGCTGCTGGCCGTGCTCGACCCCGCCGACGTCGGCGGCCTGTCGACAATCATCAGCGCGGGCGAGCGGCTCGACCCGACCGTCGCCGCGGTCTGGGCACCCCGGCTCCGGCTGATGAACGGCTACGGACCCACCGAGAACACGGTCGCCACCTGCGCGGCCCTGGTCACCGACGAGCCGGGGCGCCCGCCGATCGGCCGGCCGCTGGGCCGCGCCCGGCTGCTGGTGCTCGACGGCTCGCTCAACGAGGTGCCCGCCGGCGTCTCCGGCGAGCTGTTCCTCGGCGGCCCCGGCCTCGCCCGCGGCTACCGCGGCCGGCCCGACCTCACCGCCGAGCGGTTCGTGGCCGACCCCTTCGCGTCCGACGGCACCCGGCTGTACCGCACCGGCGACGTGGTCCGGTGGCGCGCCGACGGCCTGCTGGAGTACATCGGACGCAGCGACGAACAGGTGAAGGTGCGCGGCTTCCGCATCGAGCCGGCCGAGGTGGCCACCGTGCTGCGGGCCCACCCGGGCCTCGCCGACGCCTGCGTCGTGGCCGACGGCGACGACGCCGACCGGCGCCTGGTCGCCTACGTCGTGCCGGCCGACCCGGAGGCGGGCGCCCCGGCGGCGCAGCGGCTGCGCGACTGGGCCGGCGAGCGGCTGCCCGAGTACATGGTCCCGGCAGTGTTCGTCGAACTGACCGCGCTGCCGCTGAACCGCAACGGCAAGGTCGACCGGGCCGCGCTGCCGGCCCCCGACACCGGGCGGCTGGCCCGGCCCGACGAGTTCGTGGCGCCCTCCGGTGACGTGCAGGAGCGGCTCGCCGCGATCTGGGCCGAGGTGCTCGGGGTGGAGGGCGTCGGTGCGGCCGACGACTTCTTCGCCCTGGGCGGGCACTCGCTGCTGGCCACCCAGGTGGTCTCGCGGATCCGGGTGGCGTTCGGGCTCGAGGTCCCCGTCGCGGCGCTGTTCGCCGCGCCGACCGTCGCCGGGCTCGCCGCCGCGCTGGACGCCCTCGCCTCGGCCGCCACCCCGCCGATCGCCCCGGTGCGCCGGGACGAGCCGCTGCCGCTGTCGTTCGGGCAGCAGCGGCTGTGGTTCCTGGCCCAGCTGGAGCCGGACTCGGTGGAGTACAACACCCCCATGTCGATCCGGCTCACCGGCGAGCTCGACGAGCCGGCCCTGGTGGCCGCGCTGAGCGGGCTGGTGGCGCGGCACGAGGTGCTGCGCACCCGGCTGGTCGCCGACGCCGACGGCGTGCCCTGGCAGGTGATCGACCCGCCGGCCCGGTTCCGGCTGTCCACGGTGGACGTCTCGGGCGAGCCCGACCCGCACGCGGCCGCGGCGCAGTGGCAGGCCGCGGACGCGCTCGTGCCGTTCGACATGGCCGCCGGGCCGCTGTTCCGGGCCACACTCGTGCGGATCGGTCCCGGCGAGGCGGTGCTGGAGCTCGGCATGCACCACGTCGTGGGCGACGAATGGTCGGCCTCCATCCTGGACCGTGAGCTGGGTGCCCTGTACGCGGCCGCGCTCGAGGGCGTCGAGCCGGACCTGCCCGCCCTGCCGGTGCAGTACGCCGACTTCGCCGCCTGGCAGCGCCGCTGGCTCACCGGCGAGGTCCTGCAGGCGCAGGTCGGCTACTGGCGCGAGCGACTCGACGGCGTGGCGACGCTGGAGCTGCCCACCGACCGGCCCCGGCCGGCCGTGCGCTCCGCCGACGGCGCCCTGGTCGAGTTCACGGTGCCGGCCGCGGTCGCCGACGGCCTGCGGGCGCTGGCCCGCGACGCCGGCGTGTCCATGTTCATGACCGTGTTCGCGGTATTCAACACCCTGCTGGGCCGGTACGCCGGCCAGGACGACATCGTGGTGGGCACCCCGATCGCCAACCGGAACCGGGCCGAGACCGAGGGCCTCATCGGCTTCTTCATCAACACCCTGGTGCTGCGCACCGACCTGTCCGGCGACCCGGCCTTCACCGAGCTGCTCGACCGGGTCCGCGCCGCCACCCTCACCGCCTACGAGCACCAGGACGTGCCGTTCGAACAGCTCGTCGACGAGCTCGGCGTGGTGCGCGACCGGTCCCGCAGCCCGCTGTTCCAGGTGCTGTTCAACTACTTCACCGAGACCGGCGGCGGCGGCGACACCGCCGGCGGGTCCGCCGACGTCCAGGTGCCCGGCGGGGTAGACCTGCGCTTCATCCTGGCCGAGCGCGGGGGCGCGCTGGCCGGCAAGGTGCAGTACAGCCCGGCGCTGTTCGACCGGGACCGGATCGAGCGGCTGGCCGCGCACTTCGCCGCCCTGACCGCGGCGGTGCTCGCCGATCCTCGAGCCCCATTGTCGGTACTGCCGATGCTGAGCGAACCGGAGAACGCCGCGCTGGCGTCGTGGTCCGACGGC
Organism: Dactylosporangium sp. NPDC051541; assembly: GCF_044454505.1. Classification (NCBI taxonomy): domain Bacteria; kingdom Bacillati; phylum Actinomycetota; class Actinomycetes; order Micromonosporales; family Micromonosporaceae; genus Dactylosporangium; species Dactylosporangium sp. NPDC051541. The sequence continues at coordinate 28,970 of NZ_JBITDU010000028.1, read as the reverse complement.
GGCACCGCCCCCGAAGGACTCGTGCCCGACCTCATCGGCGCGTGGGCCGCACAGACGCCGGACGCGGAGGCCGTCCGGTTCGGGGCCGAGTCGCTGTCCTACGCCGAGCTGTGGCGGCGGGCGTCGCGGCTCGCGTGGTACCTGCGCGCGACCGGCGTCGGGCCGGAGATCGTCGTGGGCGTGTGTCTGCCGCGTGGGCCCGAGTTCGCCTGGACGGTGCTCGCGGTGTGGCTGGCCGGCGGCGCCTACCTCCCGCTCGACCCCGGCTACCCGGTGGAGCGGCTGGCCACGATGCTCGCCGACGGCGGGGTCGAGGTGCTCGTCGGCGTCGAGGAGACCATCGACAACCTGCCGGTCGGCCGGGTCCGCACGGTGGCGCTGGACGACCGCGGCGTGGCGGCGCTGGTTGCCGCCCAGCCGGCCGACCCGCCGCCGGCCGCGCCGCACCCCGACCAGGCCGCCTACGTCATCTTCACGTCCGGCTCGACCGGCCGCCCCAAGGGCGTGGTGGTGCCGCACCGTGGCCTCGCCGGGCTGGTCGCCGGGCAGCTGGACCTGTTCGGCATCGGCGCCGGCACCGGGGTGCTGCAGTTCGCGTCGTTCGGCTTCGACGCGTCGGTGTCCGAGCTGTGCGTGACCCTGGCCGGCGGCGGCCGGCTCGTCGTGGCCGGCGAGGAGCACCGCGCCGACCCGGCCGCCCTGGCCGCGCTGATCCGGGCGTCCGGCGTCGCCGTGGCCACCCTGCCGCCGTCGCTGCTGGCCGTGCTGCGCCCCGCCGACCTGGCCGGGATCGCCACCGTGGTCAGCGCCGGGGAGCGGCTCGACGGCGAACTGGCCGCGGCCTGGGCGGCGCCGGTCCGGCTGGTCAACGCCTACGGGCCGACCGAGGCGACGGTGTGCGCCACCGGCGGCGCGGTGCCGGTCGGAGCGGCCGTGCCGTCGATCGGCGCGCCCATCACCGGCGCCCGCGTGCACCTGCTCGACCGCTTCCTGCGGCCGGTGCCGGTCGGGGTGGCCGGCGAGCTGTACATCGGCGGCACCGGCGTCGCCCGCGGCTACGCCGGCCGGCCCGAGCTGACTGCCGAGCGCTTCGTCGCCGACCCGCTGGCCGGCGACGGCGCCCGGCTGTACCGCACCGGCGACCGCGCCCGGTGGCGCGGCGACGGCCGGATCGAGTACCTGGGCCGGGCCGACACCCAGCTCAAGGTGCGTGGCTTCCGCATCGAGCCGGGCGAGGTGGAGGCGGCCCTGCGCGGGCACCCGGCGATCGGCGACGCCGTCGTGGTCGCCGCCGGCGAGGAGCCGGACCGCCGCCTCGCCGCCTACCTGGTCCCCGCCGACGCCGGGCACGGGGTGCCGGGCGTGGACGAGCTGCGGCGCTGGCTGGGCGCGCGGCTGCCGGAGTACCTGGTGCCGGCGCTCTTCGTCGAGCTGGCGACGCTGCCGGTGAACCGCAGCGGTAAGGTCGACCGGGCGGCGCTGCCCGCCGCCGGCGGCGCCCGGCTGCGGCCCGGCGACGGGTACGTGCCGCCGGCCGGCCCCGTCCAGGAGACCCTCGCGACGGTCTGGGCCGAGGTGCTGGGGGCGGAGCGGGTCGGGGTACACGACAACTTCTTCGAACTTGGCGGGCACTCCCTGCTCGCCACGCGCGTCATGTCGCGGATCCGGGCCGCGTTCGGCGTCGAGCTGCCGGTCTCGGCGCTGTTCGACGCCCCGACGATCGCCGGGGTCGCCGCGGCGGTAGCTGTCGCCACAGCCGTCGTCGCCGCGCCGCCGATCGCGCCGGTGGACCGGGACCGGCCGCTGCCGCTGTCGTTCGCCCAGCAGCGGCTGTGGTTCCTGGCCGAGCTGGACCCGGCCTCGGCGGAGTACAACGTGCCGATGCGGATCGGGCTGCGCGGCGCCCTCGACCCGACGGCGCTGGCGGCCGCCCTCGAGGGCCTGGTGGCCCGGCACGAGGTGCTGCGGACCCGGCTCGTGGCCGGCCCGGCCGGCGACCCGGTGCAGGTGATCGACCCGCCGGCGCCGTTCGAGCTGTCCATCGTGGACCTGTCCGGCGATGATGACCCCAACGCGGCCGGCGCGTGGCTGGCCCGCGACGCGGCGCGGCCGTTCGACCTCGCCACCGGCCCGCTGTTCCGGGCCACGCTGCTGCGCCTCCGCGACGACGAGCACATCCTCGCCATCGCCATGCACCACGTCGTCTGTGACGAGTGGTCGACCGGCATCCTGCGCCGCGAGCTGGCCGCGCTGTACGCGGGGGAGGAGCTTCCGCCGCTTCCCGTGCAGTACGTCGACTTCGCGCTCTGGCAGCGGGAGTGGCTGACCGGACCGGTCCTCGACGAGCAGGTGACCTACTGGTCCGACCACCTGGCCGGTGCGCCGGTGCTGGAGCTGCCGACGGACCGGCCACGCCCGCCGGTGCGCTCCTCGGACGGAGCGTCGATCGGCTTTGTCGTCCCGGCCGAGGTTGTCGAGGGCCTGCGCGCGCTGTCCCGCGACGCCGGCGCCTCGATGTTCATGACGCTCTTTGCCGCGTTCGGGGCGCTGGTCGGGCGGTACACCGGCCAGACCGACATCGTCGTCGGCACACCCATCGCCAACCGGAACCGGTCCGAGATCGAGGGCCTGATCGGGTACTTCGTCAATACCTTGGTCCTGCGCACTGACCTGTCCGATGATCCGACGTTCGGCGAACTGCTGGGGCGGGTGCGGTCGGAGACCCTGGCGGCCTATGCCCATCAGGATGTGCCGTTCGAGCATCTGGTCGACGCGCTCGGGGTGGAGCGGGACCGGTCGCGGACGCCGCTGTTCCAGGTGCTGTTCAACCACGTGGTGGAGGATGGGGAGGCGGGTGACGAGGCCGGGGAGCGCCTGGCCATGTCGGTCAAGTACGACCTGTCCGTGGTCATGGCCGAGGTGGGCGGGGCCGTCACGGGTTCGGTGCAATTCAGCACGGTGCTGTTCGAGGACGCGACGATCGTTCGTCTCATCTCACACCTCCAGCGCGTGCTGGCGGTTGTGGCTTCGGACTCGGGCCGGCGCTTGTCGCAAGTGCCCTTGGAGACGTCCGCGTGGGGTGACGGTGGGCCGGCGGCTCCGTGGCGCGGCTCGGTGGTGGACCTGATCGCCGCGCGGGTGGCTGAAACGCCGGACGCGGTCGCGGTGGTTGCTGGTGACGAATCGCTGTCGTATGCGGGCCTGTGGCGCCGCTCGGGCGCGCTGGCCGGTCGGCTCGATCCGGAGTCGGTGGTGGCTTTGCGCCTGGGTCGTGGTGTGGAGTTCGTCATTGCCGCGTTGGCGGTGTGGCGGGCTGGTGGGGCGTATCTGCCGTTGGATCCGGAGTTGCCGGACGAGCGGCTCGCCTACATCTTGGCGGACAGCGGTGCCCTGCCCTTGCAGGAGGCGCCGTGTGTGCCGGCGGCAACCCGCCCGGGCCAGGCGGCGTACGTGATGTACACGTCGGGTTCGACGGGTCGCCCGAAGGGTGTCGTGGTCTCCCACGGCAACCTGGTGTCGTTCCTGGCGGCGATGGCCCAGCGTCCGGGGTTGTCGGCCGAGGATGTGGTCCTGGCGGTGACGACGTTCGGGTTTGACATTGCGGGGCTGGAGTTGTGGCTGCCGCTGGTGGTTGGTGGGCGGGTGGTGATCGCGGATGAGGCGGCGACGCGTTCGCCGCGGTTGTTGGCGGGGTTGATGGAGTCGGTGTCGGTGATGCAGGCGACGCCGGCGACGTGGCAGATGCTGGTCGAGGACGGCTGGACGGGTTCTGACCGGCTGCGGGTGTTGTGTGGTGGTGAGGCGCTGCCCGTTACGTTGGCCGGGGCGTTGCTCGAGCGGGCCGGTGCCGTCTGGAACATGTATGGGCCGACGGAAACGACGATCTGGTCAGCCGTCGATGAGGTAACGGCCAGCGGCCGGATCACGTTGGGATCGCCGATCGCTGGGACGCGCTGGTATGTGCTCGATCGTTGCCTGAATCAGGTGCCCACCGGCGCCGTCGGTGAGTTGTTCATCGGGGGTGCCGGTGTTGCACGGGGGTACTTGGGGCGTCCGGAGCTGACGGCGGAGCGGTTCGTCGCCGATCCGTTTGGGCCGGCTGGGTCGCGGTTGTATCGGACCGGGGACCTGGTGCGCTGGGCCGCAGATGGGCGGCCTGAGTATCTGGGCCGGGCTGACTTCCAGGTGAAGGTGCGCGGGTTCCGGATCGAGCTCGGTGAGGTCGAGGCCGTGTTGCGGGAGGCGGGGGCGTCGGCGGCGGTGGTGACCGTGGATGGTCAGTCGCGGCTGATCGCCTATGTGGTCGGCGTGGTGAATGTGGGGCTGGTGCGGGAGCGGTTGCCGCAGTACATGGTGCCGGGTGTGTTCGTGGAGTTGACCGCGCTGCCGTTGAACGTCAATGGCAAGGTCGATCGGCGGGCGCTGCCGGCGGTCGACGTGGTGGCCGGGGCGGAGTTCGTGGCCCCGCGGACGCCCGTGGAGGAGCTGATCGCCGACGTCTGGGCCGACGTGCTCGGCGTCGAACGGGTCGGGGTGCATGACGAGTTCTTCGCGCTCGGCGGACACTCGCTGCTGGCCACGCGGGTGGTGTCGCGGCTGCGGGCGGTGTTCGGGGTTGAGGTGCCGGTCTCGGCGGTGTTCGACGCGCCGACGGTGGCCGGGCTGGCGGCCGCGGTCGAGGGCACCTCGCCGGGTGTCGCCGCGCCGGCGATCGTGCCGGTGGACCGGAGCCAGCGGCTACCGTTGTCGTTCGGGCAGCAGCGCCTGTGGTTCCTGGCCCAGCTGGAGCCGGAGTCGGCGGAGTACAACCTGCGGACGATGATCCGGCTGCGGGGCGACGTCGACCGCACGGCGCTGGCCGCCGCGCTCGACGGCCTCGTCACGCGCCACGAGGTGCTGCGGACCCGGCTCGTGGCCGACGCCGACGGCGCTCCCCACCAGGTCATCGACCAGCCGGCTCCGGTCGACCTGCCGCTGGTCCTGCTACCGGCGGCCTCGGGCACGGAAGCGGAGCAGCCGGTCGACCTGCCGCTGGACGTGTCGCCGGCTACGGGGTCGGCGGTTGATGGTGTGGATGCACCATCGGCCGCGGACGCTGCGGAGGCCTGGCTGGCCGGTGACGCGGTGGTGCCGTTCGACCTCACCGCCGGGCCGTTGTTCCGGGCGGCCCTGCTGCGCCTCGCCGACGACGACCACCTGCTGGTGCTGTCGATGCACCACATCGTGAGCGACGAGTGGTCGGGCGAGATCGTGCAGCGCGAGCTCGAGGCCCTGTACGCGGCGGCCCGCGAGGGCGTCGAGCCGGACCTGGCGCCGCTCCCCGTCCAGTACGCGGACTTTGCTGCCTGGCAGCGCCGATGGCTCCAGGGCGAGGTCCTCGAGACCCAGCTGACCTACTGGCTGGACCGCCTCGCCGATGCCCCGGTGCTGGAACTGCCCACCGACCACCCACGCCCACCGGTCCGCTCCGCGGACGGCGCGATGATCGACTTCGCTATCCCGGCCGGCATCGCCCAACGGCTGCGCTCGCTCTCGCGCGAGTCGGGGGCGTCGATGTTCATGACAATGTTTGCCCTCTACGTCCTCCTCCTTTCCCGGTATTCGGGCCAGGAAGACGTCGTCGTCGGCACCCCGATCGCCAACCGGAACCGTTCGGAGATCGAGGGCCTGATCGGCTACTTCGTCAACACCCTGGTCCTGCGCACCGACCTGTCCGGTGACCCGACGTTCGGCGAACTGCTGGCCCGCGTGCGGACCGAGACCCTCCAGGCGTTCGCGCATCAGGACGTGCCCTTCGAGCGTCTGGTCGACGAACTGGTCCAGGACCGCGACCGGTCCCGTACCCCGCTGTTCCAGGTGCTGTTCAACTACTTCACGGCCCAGGCGGACCCGGAACCGGCCGGCGAGGTGCAGGCCGCGCTGGCCAAGTTCGACCTGCGACTGATCGTGGCGGAGAGCGGCCCCGGGCTGGTCGGCGCGGTCCACTACGCGACGCGGTTGTTCGACGAGGCGACGATCCGCCGTTTGATCGCCCACTTCCTGGAGCTGGTGTCCGCGGTCGCCGAAGACCCGACCGTGCCGCTGTCGCGGATGGCGCTCTCGGCGGGCTCCTGGCATGAGGCGCCGGCGCTGGAACTGCCGGCGGTGTCGGGCGTGGATGCGCTGATCGACTTCCCGGACCCGCGGGTCAACCAACTGGCCAACTGTCTGCGGTCGGTCGGTGTGGGCCCGGAGTCGGTGGTCGGCCTGGCGGTCGAGCGTGGCGACGATTTTGTGCGTGCGGTGCTGGCGGTGTGGCGGGCGGGCGGCGCGTACGTGACCTTGGACCCGTCGTTGCCGGTGCAGCGGTCGAAGTTCCAGTTGGCCGAGGCGGGCGTCTCGGTCCTGGTTGGTTCCGCCGAGCTGATCGGTGATCTGCCGGTCGGTCGGCTGCGCACGGTCCTGCTGGATGATCCAATGATCGACGCGATGCCGGACACGGCCCCCCAGGTGCCCGGTCTGGCGTTGGACCGGGTCGCGTATGTGATGTTCACGTCGGGTTCGACGGGCCGCCCGAAGGCGGTCCAGGTCACGCACCGCGGGCTGCTCAACTACATCACCACCGTGCCGGAGCGGTTGGGCATCGGCGCAGCCGGCGCCACCTACGCGCTGCTGCAGCCACCGACGACCGACTTCGGCAACACGGTGCTGTTCACCGCGCTCACGACTGGCGGCCGCCTGCTCTACCTCGACCCTGACGATGTGGCCGGCCACGACGCCGACTACATGAAGATCGTCCCGTCCCATCTGGCCAGCTTGCTAGAGGCCGCGCCGTTGGAGGAGTTGCTGCCGTCGCGGACGCTGGTGCTGGGTGGTGAGGCGACGCCGATTGGTCTGGCCAGATCCCTCGTGGCCGCCGCCGGGGACCGGGTCATCGCCAACCACTACGGCCCGACCGAAACGACGATCGGCGTGGCGACGGTTCGGCTCAGCGACGCTGTGCTCGACGATGTGGTGGTCCCGATCGGTGCACCACTGCCGAACGTTCGGCTGTATGTGTTGGATCGGTCGCTGCGTGAGGTGCCCGTCGGGGTGCACGGCGAGCTGTATGTCGGTGGGGCGGCGCTGGCCCGGGGCTATCGAGGTCGGCCGGAGTTGACCGGCGAACGGTTTGTGGCTGATCCGTTCACGCCGGGTGGACGGTTGTATCGGACCGGTGACGTGGTGAAGCGCCGTCCGGACGGGTTGATCTCGTTCCTCGGCCGGGCGGATGATCAGGTCAAGGTTCGTGGGTATCGGATTGAGCCGGCGGAGATTCAGGCCGCTCTGCTGACCCATCCGGCCGTCAGCGGCGCGGTGATCGTCGCCGACGGTGGGCGGCTGATTGCCTACCTGGTGGCCGAGGATGGGATGCCGTCGGTCACACAGTTGCGGAGCTTCTTGGGGGAGCGGCTGCCGGAGTTCATGATTCCGGCCTTGTTCGTCGAACTGGCCGCGATCCCGTTGACCGGCAACGGTAAGGTCGATCGTTCGGCGTTGCCGGCGCCGGATCAGTCGCGGCCGGAGCTTGAGGACGCGTTCGTCGCGCCGCAGACGCCCACGCAGGAGGTCCTCGCCGGGATCTGGGGCGACGTCCTCGGCGTCGACCGGGTCGGCATCCACGACAACTTCTTCGAGCTCGGCGGATACTCGCTACTCGCCACGCAGGTGGTCTCGCGGATCCGGGATGCGTTCGGGGTCGAACTGTCGGTGGCGGCACTGTTCGACGCGCCGTCCGTTGCCGCTCTCGCGGTCGTGGTCATGCGGGCCGCGGTCGGAGTGGACGGAGCCGACGGCGACTTCGAGGAGTTCGAGCTCTGACGGGCGGGGCGGGTCCGGCCCCGGACGCACGGCGGGCCCAGCACCGGGTGTTCCGGTTGCTGGGCCCGTGGGACCTACAGAAGCATCGGTCAGGTCGGCCGCGCGGCGATCACTCCGGATCGCGGTCAGCTGTCGAAGTTGGCGTTCGGCCACTCGAGGGACTTGCACGCCTCGCGGGCGGTGGCCCAGTTCGGCTGGGCGGTGATCGGGTCGAGCTCCGGCGGGAGGTTGACGTTGCCGTCGCTGTCGGGGTCGGGCAGGGTCGGGATGCCGTTCTTGCGGATGCAGTCGGCCCACTTGCGGCGCTGGTTGATCTCATCGGCGGTCAGCTGGCGCTGCGGCGGGCGGCCCTTGGCGCCGCGGAAGAGCTCCAGGCACTCCGGCGGCGGGGTCAGTTCGGAGGCCGGCGGCGGGATGATCCATACGTTCTGGTCCTGCACCGGGTCCGGGAAGTCGGGGTAGCCGTGGGACCGCATGCACTGGGCCGCCTGCACCAGCTTGTCGTGGTCGACCCCCTCGGTCGCCTGGGCGTCCGGTTTGCCACCGCCGCAACCGGCCAGGGTGACCAGCAGAGCGGCCATAACGAGTACGGAATGCTTCATGCTGCAATGCTGGCCTCGCCGGGCCCGGGGCTGACACCCCCAAAGGTAGGCGCGGGCGCCCGAATTTGGGGGAGGGGCCGTCGCCGCTGTACGGCGGCTGGCGGGCCGATGGAGACACATCGACGAACGTCGCCGGGCGTTCGTACGGTGATCGAGGATCGCCTTCACCGTACCTCCCGGTACGGGCTGTCCAACCATGTCATGTGCGCGGTTGGACGCCGCATCGGATAGAGCTGCGCTGGCGCCGCCGCGGTACCCCGCTGGCGGCGCCCTTTTCGCGTGCCCGCGCCCGTGCCATCCTCTGCGGCGAACGTGGGTCGCGATCCCGCTTGTGTCACCAAGATGCACATCCGTTTGCTCAACTGGGCAGAGCGAAGGAGACCGCGCGTGAAAAGCACGTACAACCGGCGGCACGTCCTGCGGGCCGGGCTCGCCGGCGCCGCCGCGACCGTCTTGGCCGGCGCGTTGCCGGGCACCGCCCACGCGGCGCCGGCGGAGAGCGGGCCGGTGCTGCCCGGCGTTCCCGGCATGCTCGGCAACCGCAAGTACAACGAGTTCTGGTACCAGTACGACGAGCGCTTCTGGTACCACCCGTCGCCCGAGGCGGTGGCGGCGTTCAAGCAGATCAGTGAGGCGCTCGGCGGCAAGGCCGACGGCAGCTTCTACGGCGCCTGGAAGGACACCCGCGCCGCCGGGACCTACCCGCAGGCCTACCTCGACATCGTCGCGCCGGCCCGGGAGCCGCTGGCGACCATCTCCCGGCTGCAGCTCAACCTCTTCGACGAGTTCTTCCGGTACGACCCGATCGGCCTGGTCAACGCCTTCGTCGACTTCGGCCAGGGCGTGCTCTACGACCCGCGGCGCGAGGTCGGCTACAAGCTGCACATCATGGACTACGAGCCCGGCGTCCGGCCGGCCGTGGGGTACCACGTCTGGCACTCGATCATTCAGGCGATGTCGCTGCTCGACATCGACCGGCTCCGGTGGCGGCTGATCGACCCGGTGATCGGGCTCGGCTGGGCCGTGCAGTCGATCGCGCAGCCGGCCATCGACGCCACGGACAACCCGCGGCTGAGCGCACGCCGCATCGCCGATCTGGAGCGGCGGTGGCTGCCGCGCACTACGGCGCAGCTCGACACGGCGTTCGACTCCTTCCCGTACCCCTCGGACATCTGACCCGGGGCACCACCCCTGGGCCCGGCGCTCCCTCGAAAGACAACCGGGACTCCCTCTTTCTGGGGAAGTGCCGGGCCGACCGCGGGACCAAGCTCGAAGGCAGGTGGTGACCGGCCACCTGGCTACCCGTGGGGCGGTGCGGTGGAACAACAGGTCGGTGTCTCGTTGTCCGGGCCGGTCGCTCCGGCCGCCATCCAGCCCTACACCGACGACCCGCTCAGCGGCTGCTCGGAGCCCCAGTGGCTGCCGGTGCGCTCGCTGTTGCCGGCCGACTCGCCGCGGGAGTCCGGCGAGGACCTCGCCCACACGCGCATGCTGGCCGGCCTCGACGCCGAGCTGCCGCCGATCATCGTGCACCGCACGACGATGCGGGTGATCGACGGCATGCACCGGCTCGGGGCCGCCCGGATGCGCGGGGACGAGCTCATTCCGGTTCGATTCTTCGACGGTACCGAGCAGGAGGCATTCGTCCTCGCCGTGCGCACGAACATCGCGCACGGCCTGCCGCTGTCGCACGAGGACCGCACGCGCGCCGCCGAGCGGATCATCGGCTCGCACCCGAACTGGTCGGACCGTGCGATCGCCGCCGCGGCCGGCCTGGGCGCCCGCACAATCGGCAACATCCGGCGCCGGCTGCAGCAGCACCGCGACGGCGGCGATAACGCCGCCCGCACCGGCCGCGACGGCCGGGTCCGCCCGCTGAACAACGTGGAGGGGCGGATACGCGTCTCCGAGCTCATCCGGGAGCGCCCGGACGCGTCCCTGCGCGAGATCGCCCGCGAGGCCGGAGTGTCGCCGTCGACGGTGCGCGACGTGCGGCTGCGCATCGAGCGCGGCGAGAACCCCCTGCCGGCCCCGCGGCCGCGGCGCGACAGCGAGCCGGCCGACGACCGCATGACCGGCCCGGACCTCGCGGTCGTGCTGCAGGGCCTGCAGAACGACCCGGCGCTGCGCTTCAGCGAGTCCGGCCGCGGGCTGCTGCGCTGGATCTTCTCCCGGGCGCTGCGGGCCGACGAGTGGGTCGACGTGGCCGACAAGGTGCCGCCGCACTGCACGTACATCATCGCGGACCTTGCCCGCACGTGTGCCGAGGAGTGGCGCCAGCTGGCCGAGGACCTCGAGGAGCGCGGCGCCAAACAGGCCTGACCGTGCGCCGGTCCTGGGCGTATGGCGCGCACCAAGGCCGAGCGTGCGGCGCCCGTCCAAGCCTGCGCGTCCGGCCGCATGGGGCAGGGGTGGTGGCCCGCTGGTGGCGCGTTGCCCACCCGTTCGCGCCGGTGCGACGCTGGCCGCGCCGCCTGAGCGCCGACCCGCCGGCCGACCCGCGCCCGCGGCCCCGAGGGGAGCAGTGCATGACTGTCCTGCGTATCGGCTACACCGAGATTTACACGACCAGTCGGGAGGCGGCCGTCGAGTACTTCGTCGGCGCTCTTGACTTCACCGACGTCGCCCGGGCGCGCACGGCCGGCGCCGAGTCCTCGCTGCTCGAGCGGGGGGACGTGCGGATCGTCGTCACCGAGGGCGCGACCGCCGCCGAGTTCCTGGACCGCCACGGCGACGGCGTCGCCGACATCGCGTTCATCTGCGACGACGTCGAGGCCACCCGGGAGCGGGCGCTGCGTGCGGGCGCCCGGCCGGTCGGCGCGAACGCCGTCGCCGCGTTCGGCGCGGTGCGCCACAGCCTGTTGCCGGCCTCGACGCGGTACGCGCCGGCCGGTCTGCCGTGGATGCCGGTCGCGCCGCGGGGCGCTGCCGCGGGGCGCGTGAAGCACATCGCCGCCCTGGACCACGTCGCCGTCGTGGTCGCCGCCGGCGCCTTGCACGACTGCGTCGAGCACTACATCGGGGCTTTCGGCTTCGAGCGGTACTCCAGCGAGTTCATCGAAGTGGGGACCCAGGCGATGGACTCCATCGTGGTCCGCAACGCCGCCGGGACCGCCACCTTCACCATCTTGGAGCCGTTGACCGGCCGCGACGCCGGGCAGCTCGACGCGTTCCTGGAGCGCAACGAGGGTGCCGGGGTGCAGCACCTGGCGTTCCTGGTCGACGAGATCGTGCCCGCCGTGCGCGACTTCCGGGACCGGGGCGTGGAGTTCCTGAGCACCCCGGGCGCGTACTACGACGCCCTCGCCGAGCGGCTACGGGAGCTGGCCGTCGAGATCGCCGACCTGTGCGAGACCGATGTGCTGGCCGACCGCGACGAGTGGGGTTACCTGCTGCAGCTGTTCACGCGGTCGCCGTACCCCCGGAACACCCTCTTCTACGAGCTCATCCAGCGCCGCGGCGGACGCGGCTTCGGCGCCAACAACATCCGGGCACTCTACGAGGCCATCGAGCGCGACGACCGGATCGCCGCCGAGTGACCGCGCTGACCCTGGCCGACCTGGCCGCCGAGGCGCGGCGGCGGCTCGACCCGGCGGTGTGGGACTTCATCGAGGGCGGCGCCGGGGCCGAGCGCACGGTCGCCGGCAATCGGGCTGCCTTCGAGCGGGCCTGGCTGCGCCCGCGCGTGCTCGCCGCGCCCGGCCCGCCCCGGCTGGAGACCACGGTCCTGGGCCGGCGCTGGCCGGCGCCGTTCGGCGTCGCGCCGCTGGCCTACCAGACCCTCGCCCACCCCGATGGCGAGCTCGCCACCGTGCGGGCGGCCGGCCCGGCGGGCGTGCCGGTGGTGATCAGCACGTTCGCCGGCCGGACGCTCGAGGAGCTCGGCGCGGCCGCCACTTCGCCGTTGTGGTTCCAGGTGTACTGCTTCCAGGCCCCCGACATCACCGAAGGGCTCGTCCGGCGGGCCGAGCGGGCCGGCTTCGAGGCCCTAGTGGTCACGGCCGACGTCCCGCACCTGGGTCGCCGGCTGCGCGACGAGCGCAACGGCTTCCGGCTCCCGCCGAACATCCAGCCCGCGAACCTGCCCGACGGCGACTACGCCTCGCCGGCCGCCCACGCCCGCGCCGCGCTCGACCCCGGGCTCGACTGGGCCGTCATCGACCGGTTGCACGCGCTCAGCGGCCTGCCGATCCTGGTCAAGGGTGTGCTCACCGGCGCCGACGCCGAACGCGCGGTCGCGACCGGCGCCGCGGGCGTCATCGTGTCGAACCACGGCGGCCGCCAGCTCGACGGTGCCCTGCCCACGCTCGACGCGCTGCCCGAGGTGGCCGCGGCGGTCGGCGGCCGGTGCGCGGTGCTGCTCGACGGCGGCGTACGCCACGGCACCGACGTCCTGACGGCCTGCGCGCTCGGCGCGGACGCGGTGCTCGTTGGGCGGCCGGTGCTGCACGGCCTCGCCGCGGACGGCGCCGACGGGGTGTCGCGGATGCTGCGGATCCTGCGCGAGGAGACGGCGGACGCCATGACGCTCGCGGGCCTGGGCGCCCTGGACCAGGCCGGCGCGGACCTCGTCACGACGACGGCCGCGCAACGGCCCGGCCCGGACCTGGGCGCGACCGCGGCCGCGCCGCGCTCGGGCCCGGCGGTCCTCACCCGGGCCGGCCTGCACGCCAGCCTGTCCGATCCGCTCATGGACACGATGAACTTCCTCAACGAGATCGCGATGCGCCACCCCGATGCGATCTCGTTCGCGCCCGGGCGGCCGCACGACAAGTTCTTCGCGACCGAGGACATCGTCGGGCACATCCGCCGGTATTTCACACACCTCGAGGAGCAGGGCCGCACGCCCGACCAGATCCGCTCGGCGATGTACCAGTACGGCCCGACCGCCGGGCAGATCCGCGAGATCATCGCCGACTCGCTGCGCGCCGACGAGGGCATCGACGTGCCGGCGGCCTCCATCGTGGTCACCGTCGGCGCGCAGGAGGCGATGCTGCTCGTCGTGCGGGCGTTGATCCGCGACCCGCGCGACGTGCTGCTCGTGTCCAGCCCGTGCTACGTCGGCATCAGCGGCGCCGCCCGGATTCTCGACGTCGACGTCGTACCGGTCGAGGAGGCGCCGGGCGGGCTCGACCCGGCCGCGGTCGCCGCCGCGCTCGACGCTCAGCTGGCCCTCGGCCGGCGGCCGCGCGCGTTCTACGTCATCCCGGATCACTCCAACCCGGCGGGCACCACGGTGCCGCTGGCGGCCCGGCGGGCGCTGCTGGACCTGGCCGTGCGGTACGACCTGCTGATCATCGAGGACAGCCCGTACCGACGGGTGAGCCCCGGCGCCCAGCTGCCCCTCCTGAAGGCCCTGGACACCGCGCGGCGAGTCGTGCACCTGGGCTCCTTCTCCAAGACCGTCTTCCCCGGCGCCCGCGTTGGCTTCGCCGTGGCCGACCAGCCGGTCGAAGACGCCGGCGGCCTGCTCGCCGACGAGCTGGCGAAGATCAAGAGCATGGTCACGGTCAACACGTCGCCGCTGAGCCAGGCGGCCGTCGCCGGCGCCCTGCTGTCGGCCGGCGGGCGGGTCACCGAGCTCAATGCCGGCCCGGCCGAGCACTACGGCGAGTCGATGCGGCTGATGCTCGCGCACCTCGACCGCGTGCTGCCGGCCGAGCGGCGAACGGCCCTGGGGGTCACCTGGAACCGGCCCACCGGCGGCTTCTTCCTCACCGCCACGGTGCCCTTCGTCGCCGACAACGCCGCCCTCGCCCGGTGTGCCGAACGTTTTGGGGTGCTCTGGACACCCATGTCGTACTTCCACCCGGGCGGCGGCGGCGAACGGGCGATCCGCCTGTCGACCAGCTACCTGACGCCCGCGGAGATCGAGGAGGGCACCGAGCGGCTGGCCCGGTTCATCGAGTCGGAGGCCCCCTGAGGCGTCACCCGTCCGTGTGCCGCCGGTAGCCTGGAGCGGGCGGCGCGGGGACGCGAGAGGCGGTGCGGGCGGCATGGTCAAGGTGCTCATCGTGGATGATCATGAGGTGGTACGGCATGGGTTGCGCTTCATGCTCGCCCAGGAGCCCGACGTCGAGGTCGTCGGCGAGGCGGCCGACGGCACCCAGGCGCTCGCCGAGATCCGCCGCCTGCACCCGGACGTCGTCCTGCTCGATCTCGTCATGCCCGGGCTGGACGGCCTCGGCGTGCTGCACGCCCTGCGCGACGACGTACAGCGCCCCGCGGTGGTCGTCCTGACGTCATACTCCGATGAGCACAAGGCGATCGAGGCGATGCGCGCCGGCGCCCTGTCCTACCTGCCGAAGACCACCGCCGCCGATCGGGTCACCGAGGCGGTCCGGGCCGCGGCCACCGGCGGCAGCGTCCTGACCCCCGACGTCACCGCCGCACTGGTACAGCGGTGGCGCGAGCACGAGCGCGACGGCGCCCTCGAACGGCTCTCGGCCCGCGAACGCGACGTGCTGGCCGAACTGTCCCGCGGCCGATCCAACCGCGAGATCGCCCGCGCCCTGTCGCTGGGCGAGCAGACGGTCAAGTCGCACGTGTCGAGCATCCTGATGAAGCTCGGCCTGCAGGACCGCACCCAGGCCGCCATCTTCGGCCTGCAGCAGGGCCTGGTCCCGCTCGGCGACGCCCTCAGCGACCCGTCCGCGGGCTGAACGGCTTTTTCCTACCGGCTGACCAGAGTTTGCGGGCTCGCGTTTCTATCGACGCACGTGCCACGCGCCTACCATGGGTTGCAGCGATTGCGGGTGTCCGACCGTGCCGCCGGCGCAGTTGAACACCCGCGCGAGGGGGCCGCACTCCGTCAATCACCGCACGTTGTGAACGGTTTTGCCCGCCTGGACCGAGAGCGCGGGCTGTGTACGGCTTGTCGCCCGCGCCGGCGGTGCGGGCTGGGAACACCAAGGAAGACGAGCTTCGGGGGAGCTGCCTTGGAACAGCCGAATGTCATCCGGATGCTGCCCGAGCGGCGTCCGACCGTCGAGGAAAGCGATTCCCAGGAAGAGCCGCCCGATCGGCGCCCGCCGGAGGGGCGGCCAGAGCCCGGCCCGACCGAGGACCCGCCCGCCTTACGACGATTCATCAGCCTCCCCGGCCCGCACTGGCTGGCCGCGCCGCCGGAGGCACCGTCGACACGGTTGTCCGACGCACCGGCCGGAGGGCCGTCCGAGCTTGCAACCGGCCTTCGGCCGGAGCCGGCCGCTGGCCTTCTACCCGACTCGCCAACCGGGCGCCGGCCCGAGCCGGCGGTCACCCGCGGGTCCGAGCCGCGGGTCAGGTCTGAGTCGCCGGTCGTGCGGCTGTCCGAGTCGACCGTCGGGCGGTTGTCCGAGGCGATGGCCGCCCGGTTGTCCGAGCCGCAGTGGGTGCCGGTGCGCTCGTTGCTGCCGGCCGATACGCCCCGGCAGTTCGGGGAGAACATCGAGCACACCCAGATGCTGTCCCGGATCGACGCCCGGCTCCCGCCCATTCTTGTGCACCGCGCGACGATGCGGGTCATCGACGGCATGCACCGGCTCGGCGCGGCGGTGCTGCGCGGCGACGAGCTCATCGAGGTGTGCTTCTTCGACGGGACCGAGCACGAGGCGTTCGTCCTGGGCGTCCAGACGAACGTGGCGCACGGGCTGCCGCTGTCGCTCGCCGACCGGTCCCGGGCCGCCGAGCGCATCATCGCCAGCGAGCCGGGCTGGTCCGACCGGGCGATCGCGGCGGCTGTGGGGCTTGGTGCGCGTACCGTCGGGAACATCCGCCGGCGGTTGCGTATCCAGTCCGACAGCGAGGTGCGGGCCCGCACCGGGCGGGATGGCCGCGTACGCCCGCTAGACAGCACTGAAGGGCGCCTGCGAGCCGCGCACATCATCCGCGAACGGCCGGACGCGTCGCTGCGCGAGGTCGCCCGCGAGTCCGGCGTCTCCCCGTCGACCGTGCGGGACGTACGCCGCCGGGTTCAGCGCGGGGAGGACCCGGTGCCGAGCCCTCGGCACCGCCGCAACGCGGAAGCGGCCCGGCCGCCCGCGCCGCCGCTGGAGGGCCAGGACCTCGCCGCCATGCTGCAGGGCCTGCAGAACGACCCCGCCCTGCGGTTCAGTGACTCGGGCCGGCAGCTCCTGCGGTGGATCTTCTCCCGCGCCATCCGGGCCGACGAGCGCCTCGACGTCATCGAAAAGGTGCCGCCCCACTGCACCTACATCATCGCCAACGTCGCCCGCGCCTGCGCCGACGAGTGGCTGCGCCTGGCCGACCGGCTCGGCGACGGTGACACCCCGCCGAACTGAGCCGGTCGCGGTCGGGACACGCAAATGCCGGCGGGTGACCGCCGGCATTTGTCGTTCGCCCGTCGTTACCAGCGCCACTCACGCTTGTTGAGCAGGTGCTCGGCGGTGATGCCGTGGTCGGTGCACCAGCCCAGGAACTCGTCGATCTGCTTGAGCTGATAGGTGTCCTCAGTGTAGGTGGTGGCCATGACGTGGCCCTGCCAGCTCTCCTCGCCCATGGCGTAGATGTACGCCTCGTCGGCGTCCAGCTCCAGCATGATGTCGGCCGCCTGCTTGGCGTTGGAGCCCGAGAGCTTGCGTGATTCGCTCATCTTCTTCGTCACGGGGCGGGTCAGCAGTCCTTGGTACAACCACGTCAACGGCGCACCGTCGCACTCCATGCCGAGGAAGGCCACGTCGACCTTGCCCACGTGCGCCTTGATGTAGCGGTACAGCGCCGGGTCGATGCCGGACGAGTCGGCGCCGACGAACGCCGACGCGCCGGCCAGTTGGACGATGAACGTGGACTTGGCGCGGATGTCGAGGTCGGAGTGCTCGCCGAGGAACGGCGTGGCCACGATCCGGCCGCCGACGAAGGGGATCTCATCGAAGTCGTCGACCTCGATGACGTTGAAGCCGATCGCCTTGAGGTACAGGCCGATCGACGGGTCACACATGTTGCCCCGCGACGAGCGCGGCACGACCACGGCCCCGACCCGGCTGCGCAGCGGGATCAGCGTCTCCAGCACGATGTGGTCCTGGTGGCCGTGCGTGATGAGCACGTAGTCGATGCGGTCGGGAAGATCATCCAGGGTGTACCGGTCGCCGTGCCGGTTGTCGGTGCTGATGAACGGGTCGGTCACGATCGCGACGTCGGGCGTCTGCAGGACCAGGCACGCGTGGCCGAAGTAGCGGATCCGCCCGCCGGACTCGATGTGCCGGTCCGGGGCCAGGCTCGGCCCGTCGGACAGCAGCGTCGCCAGCTGGGCGGCCTGCGCGTCGTCCAGTTCGAGCGCCTCGCGCAGCCGGGCCAGGCTCGACGGGGCGGTGCGCGCCGCGAACAGCGCGTCCAGGCCCGGGTGGGCGAAGCGCAGCGGCAGGTCGAGCACGCCGGGGCCGGGCAGCCGCGGTGTGCTCAGGATGAACGGCCGCTCGACCCCGGTGTCCAGGGAGAGCTGCACGGACTGGCGGCCGGCGTCGTACACCGGGCTGGTGTACACCAGCGGCTCGATGTACCGCATCGACGGCTGGTTGTTCGTGTCGTAGGCCAGCTCCACGAGCCCGTTGAGCGCGGCCGGCAGCTTCGGGTACAGCGGGGTCAGGTCGAAGCCGGTCGCCTGCTGCTCCAGCATCTCCTCGGCCTCGGCGACCGCGGCGGCGAACGCCAGCATGTCGGCGCGGTCGCGCTTGATGCCGTCGAGCAGCTCGGCGACCTCGTTGCTGCGCGACTCCTCGATGTTGACGAAGTACCCGCCGCGCAGCGCCGGGTTGTTGCTCGCGGCCAGGTGCACTTGCGGGTTCTGCAGGTACGACTCGAGCAGCGGCACCTGCAGGTTGGCCAGGTTCATCGAGGCCTGGACGGGTGCGACGATGTGCATCCAGGCGAAGAATCGGTCGACCAGTGGCTCGATCACGGCGTTGGAACGCAGGAACACCGGCTCGTCGGGCAAGCCCATCGGTGAGCTCCCTCCAGTCTCGGAATTGGTCGGCCCCTGCGTGTGCGGGCGTGGCCCGGGACACAGCGGGACGAGGCAGAGGGCGGCGCTCGGGCCGCCGCGAGAGCCATGATGCCGGTGCCGCGGCCGTGTGCGAGACGGTTCGGTGGCCCCGTCGACCGCCCCACTACCGCGGCGCCAACGCCGCTCCACCTGTGACCGTCTACGAAGGACGGTCGGCGGTCAGGCCACCGCGGCGTCGTAGCGCGCGTTCGCGACGGCGATGTTCGTGGGCGGCCGGTGCTCGAGGATGTGCCGGTGGAGCTGCTGCAGCTCCGGCCCCGGCTCGATGCCGAGGTTGTCCCGCAGGCGCCGGCGGATGAGGGCGTAGTGCTGCAGCGCCTCGGCCTGGCGGCCGGACGCGTAGAGGGCCAGGATGAGCTGGGCCCGGAACGTCTCGTGGTACGGATGCGTCGTGGTCAGCTTCGTGAGCTCCGGGATGATGTGGCGCGTGTTGCCCAGCGTGATCTCGGTGTCGAACAGCTCCTCGTAGGCGGCGGTGCGCTCGTTGTTGATGATCGTGGCCTCCTGGGCGGTCGTCGTGCCCGGGATGCCGGTGAGCGCGTTGCCCCGCCAGAGCTTGAGGGCCAGTCGGAGGTGTTCGGTGGCGTGCTGGTGCCGGCCGTGGTGGTTGTCGCTGCGCGCCTGTTCGGCGAGCTTGCGGAAGTGGTGCAGGTCGATGTCCTCGGCGTCGGTGTGCAGCGCGTAGCTGTCGGTGTTGGTGTGCAGGGTGGTGTTCGGCAGGGGGCGCAGGAGCTGGCGGAGGCGGTAGATGTACGACTGCAGAGTCGTCTGCGCGGTGGTCGGCGGATGGTGGTCCCAGGTGTGCTGGATGAGCTGATCGGTCGAGACGTCGGTGTTGTTGGCGAGCAGGAGCGCGGCGAGGACGGCGCGCTGCTTGGGCGCCGTGATCTGGACCGGCTGCTCCGGCGAGCCGATCTGCAGGCTGCCCAGGATGTTGAACTGCATGACGTTTCCCCCGTCGTCGGATGGCCGCGGTACCGGGTCGTGGCACGCCGCTGACGCCGCCGGCGCGGGTGCCGGGGCGCTCGTGTGCGCGTGAGGGTGTGCCGGGCGGCCGGTGGGCCCGTCCCGTCGAGATGCGGCGATCTCGGCCTGTCGCGGGGAATGCTATCGACGGGTGTTATGACCGTCCAGCGTCGCTGGCGCCGGGATGGCCGAGATCTGTTCGACTGCGTCAGGCGCGTCAGTCGAACACCCCGGCGCCGTGCGAGCCCGCCGCCGCACACACTTGATCCGGAGCCGCCCGCTGGCCAAAATGCCGATGGCGAGTGTCCTGGGGCGCATCGGCCCGGCGGCTCCCCCAAACTGGGTGGGGCGGGCACTACCCGCGGGGGTGGCGGCGGCGGTACCGGCGCGATCGGATGTCGCCATGCGCATCCGCACATTCGTGGCCGGGCTTGGCACCGCCGTCCTGTTGAGCGCCTGCGGTGACGGCGACCGGGCCGGGCCGGCCCCGACCGCGCCGAAGACGTTCGCGGTGAAGAGCCCGGCGGCGGCCGGAGTGGACAGCGCCGCGCTCTTCCTGCAGGTGGCGGAGTGCTTCCGCGCGCACGGGCAGCCCGACTTCCCCGATCCGGTGCAAGGGGCCGACGGCGGCTGGGGGTTCCCGGTGACCGCCGGCCGGATGCCGGTGCCGGAGGCGTGCCAGGACGTCGTGCGGCGGGTGAACGAGGTCTCGCCGTACGCGCTGAAGAGCCCGCCCGCGGTGGACCTCAAGCAGGCCCGCGCCTTCACCGCCTGCATGCGCGGGCACGGCATCCCGGACTGGCCGGACCCCAACCCGGACGGCACGTTCACGATCCCGGCCCGGCTCGCCGACCCGTCGGCGGAGCAGCAGTGGAAGCCGGCCGCGACGGGCGCCTGCAAGCAGTACCAACCGGAGGACGGCCCCGAGGTAGTGCTGGCGCCGCCGCGTTGAGGGCGCCAGCGCCGCGGCCGCCGCGCCATGAACGCCGCGATGCCGCGGTGGCCACGGCAGCGGGATGCGGACCGGTTCAGGACCCCCAAATGGGGCGCCTGGCCTGCCACTATTTGGGGAAGCGGCCACCGCGCGGGCCGGGCGAAGCTGTATGCATGGAGCCGGTCTCGGGATTTCGCCCGATCGACGTGCAGGAGCGGACGACGTGAATCGCAAACGCGGCGCGGTGGTGGCCGGGATCGCGCTGGTCGGTGTGGCCGGCGCCGGGGGAGCCGTGGCGTTGTGGAAGGACCGCCCGAAGGCGACGGCGCAGTCGGCCGCCCCGGGCGCCCCCTCGACGACGGCGCCGGTCGTGAGCGTCGACGTGGCCCGCCGCCAGGAGGTCACCGGCGCGCTCGGACGGTCGGGCTCGTTCACCGTCATCTCTCCGGGGCAGGGCACGGTGACGTGGCTGCCCGCGGTCGGCACGGTGATCGGCCGGGGCAAGCCCGCCTACGAGATCGAGGGCAAGCCGGTCATCCTGCTGTTCGGCGAGCGGCCGCCGTGGCGCGCACTGCAGTCGGGGATGACCGACGGGGCGGACGTGCAGCAGTTGGAGGAGAACCTCAAGGCGCTCGGCTACGGCGCCGGGGTCACCGTCGACCAGCACTACTCGTCGGCCACCTACTGGGCGGTGCGCCGCTGGCAGAAGGACTCCGGCCTGCCGGTCACCGGCACCGTGCCGCTCGGCCAGGTCGTGTTCGTGACCGGCACCGTGCGGGTCGCCGGGTCGGACCTGCGTGTCGGCGCGTCCGTCGGACCGGGGGCGACGGTGGAGCGGGGGACGGGCGAGCAGCGGGCGATCACCGCGCAGGTGGCGACGAACGTGCTGCCGCAGGTGCATGTGGGTGACTCGGTCGTGGTGAGCCTGCCGGACGGCAGCCGCAAGCCCGGCACGGTGACCAGCATCGGCGCGGTGGCCCAGCCGCCGGCCGGCGGGCAGAGCGGCCAGGCGGCCAACCAGCCGGCGAGCGCCCCGGTGGTCATCACGCTGACCGGCGAGATCAGCGGTGTCGTCGAGGACGCTCAGGTGACGGTCGGGATCACGGTCGAGTCGCACCGCGGGGTGCTGGCCGTGCCGATCCCGGCGCTGCGGGCCCTGACCGAGAAGACATACGAGGTCCTGGTGGCCGACGGCGCCCAGACCCGGCACGTGAGCGTCAAGGTCGGCATCTTCGACCAGGTCGCCGGCGTGGTCGAGGTGTCCGGCGAGGGTCTGGCCGCGGGACAACAGGTCGCCATCCCCACCGGCACGCCGTGACGCCTCCACGGCGACGTGCAGAGCCCTCCCGGTCGTGCCGGGAGGGCTCCTCCGTCTGTGGACCAGGTCCACACAGCAGGTCCACACAGCAAAGCGGGCGGACCACCGGATCGGGGGATTCCGGTGGCCCGCCCGGGCTTGCGAGGAAGGCGTGTGGCGAGGCGGGTCAGGCGGTGCGCAACGCGTCGGTCGGGGGCATCTGCGCGGCCCGCAGCGCCGGGTACATCCCCGCGATAACGCCGGCCGCGATGGAGACCAGGAGCCCGCCGTACAAGGCCTCGGGCGGGATCAGCGTCGTCCAGCCGCGGTTGAGGGCCATGCCGACGGTGACGGCCGCGCCGATCGCGATGCCGCCGAGGCCGCCGAGCGTGGCCAGGATCAGCGACTCGGTCAGGAACTGCGCCGCGACGTGACCACGGGCCGCCCCGAGCGCCCGGCGCAGGCCGATCTCGGTACGCCGCTCGAGCACCGCGATCACCATGACGTTGGCGATGCCGATCGCGCCGACGAGCAGGGCGATCGCCCCGAGGCCCAGGATCAGGCCGGCCCCGGACTGCTTGACCTGCAGCTGCGCGGTCAGCGCGTCCGACGGGCGGCTCACCGCCACCTCGGACGGGTTCTCCGGGTTCGCCGCGGGGGCGAGGACCTTCGCGACATCGGCGGTGTACTCGGTCTGCGCCCGCACGTAGATGCGGCTGGGGTGGCCGTTGTACCCCAGCAGGTGCTCCGCCGACGCGAAGGACACGAGCGCGGACTGGTCGATCTCCGGGGCCAGGGTGAACGGCTTGAGGATGCCGACCACGGTGTACCAGTGCCCGCCGAGCCACACGCGGTCGTTCCCGCTCACGTCGGTGATGCCGAGCGTGGTGGCCGCGTTGTAGCCCAGGACCGTCACCGGCGACTCGTCGTCGCTGAGGAATCGCCCGGACAGCAGCGAGCCGTCCAGCGTGGTCAGCAGCGTCGCGTCCGCGGCCCGCACCGATCGTCCGCCGGTGCGTCCGGTTGCGATGTGGTCGTTGCGATACACGTTGGCGTCGGCGAGCTTCGCCGTCGGGGCGACGCCCTGCACGTGGGCCACCTGCCCGATCATCGCCGTGGCGGTCGTCGGCAGCAGCTTCTCCTCGCCGGAGGAGCCCATGCCGTTGGCGACGGTCAGCAGGTTGGTGCCGAGCTGGTCGATCTGGGCCAGCAGCGCCGACTGGCTGGAGCGGGTCACCCCGAGCACCGACACGATCGAGGCGATGCCGATGGCGATGCCGAGCCCGGACAGCAGCGCCCGCAGCTTGCGCGAGCGCAGCCCGAGCGAGCCGGTCGGGAGCAGGTCCCGGCTGCGCAGCGTGCTGCGCGGGATCCGGTGCGTGGGAGCGCCCGGGCTCTGGTCACGTGTCGTCACGGGGGACCTGCACCTTCTGCCCTTCGGAGAGACCGTCGCCGCTGATCTCGGCGGTTCCGGCGAGGTCGTCGAACAGCCCGGTCGTGACCGGCACCCGCCGGGTCGCCGTGCCATCGACCACGATCACCTCGTACTTGCCGTCGGAGACGGAGTTCAGCGCCGCGATCGGCACCGTCAGCACGTTGTCGTGCGTCGCGCGGATGACCCAGACCCGCACGGTGGCCTGGTCGACGAAGCCGGTGACCTCGCCGTCGACGCGCACGGTCACCGGGACCGTGGTCTGGCTCGCGCCGGCGTTGCCGCCGCTGCCCGACCCGGTGGTCGTGGTGGTGGCCCCGATCGCGCTCACCTTGCCGTCGCGCGGCTTGTTGTCGGGCAGCGTCACCAGGACCGTGTCGCCGACCTTGATCCAGCCGAGCTGCTGGGTCGAGGCGTTGATGTTCACCGCGGGCTGGTTACTGGTGGCGTACTCCACGGTGGCCCCCGGTCCGACCTGCGTGCCCAGCTTCAACTCGTGCCCGCTGATCCGGATCGTGCCGGGCATGAACGTGACCGAGCCGAGGGGCAGCGAGCCGGTGACCGTCACGTGCCGGTCCTGCTGCCAGCGGCGGATGGCGTTGTACGTGGCGTTGGTGAACTTCTGGTCCACGGTCACCCCGTCGCCGTAGCCGAGGTTGCGCAGGTTGGTCTCCAGCTGCTCGACGTCGACGCCGTCGGTCATGCCCGAGGTGAAGTCGCGCCAGGCCGGGCGGGTGCCGTACAGCAGGATGACGCGCTTGCCGTCGACCTCGAACGCGGCGTCGCCGGCGTTGACCACCGTGCCCAGCGGCGGCACCCAGGTGAGCGTGCCCTGCCCCGACCCGGTGACGACGTACGATTCGGCGTAGCCCAGCGTGCCGATGACGAACTGCCGCTCGGAGATGGTCTTGCGGACCACGCCGGCGGTCGACGTGCTGACCGCGGTGGGCTCGGCCGGCGCGTCGGAGTGCGAGAGCTGCTGCTTGGCCACCAGCGCGGCGACGCCCGCGACCCCGACGAGGGCCACGCCGGTGACGACCTTCGTCGTGCGGCTCATGGCCATCGCCCCGAGTCGCGGGCAAACGGGCACCGGGCGGCGCGGCCGCGGTGCGGCTCCCGGCCGGCGGGAAAGTCCAGTTCGGTCATGCTAATACGATCACCCGGCGGGGCGGGGTGACGCTTCCCCCAAAGGTAACCCGGCATGCGCTCAATTTGAGGGGCACCGCGGGCAGATCCGGCTCAGCGCAGTGTGCCCGGCCACGGGCCGGGCACACGATCGAGTGGCACGGCGATGCCGCGGCCCCGGACGGGTCACGCGACGAGCTGCCCGTCGCGCATGACGACCTGGCGCTTGCAGGCGTCGGCGACGGCCGGCTCGTGCGTGATGATGACCATCGTCGTGCCGTTGTCGTTGAGCTCGGCCAGCAGGGCCATGATCTCGCGGCTGTTGTTCGAGTCGAGGTTGCCGGTGGGCTCGTCGGCGAACATGATGGCGGGTTTGCCGACGACGGCGCGGGCGATGGCCACGCGCTGGCGCTCGCCGCCGGAGAGCTTGGTGACCCGGTGGTGGGTGCGGTGGCCGAGCCCGACCCGCTGCAGCGCCTCCACGGCCGCCGCCCGGCGCTGCTTGGCCGGCACCCCGCGGTACAGCAGCCCGTTGGCCACGTTGTCCATCGCGTTGAGCGACTCGAGCAGGAAGAACTGCTGGAACACCACGCCCACGCGGTGCGCGCGCACCCCGGCCAGCTGCCGGTCGGTGAGGCCCTCGACCGCCATGCCGTCGATGACGACCGAGCCCTTCGTGGGCCGGTCCAGCGTCGCCATGAGGTTCAGCAGCGTCGACTTGCCCGAGCCGGACGCGCCGGAGATCGCCAGCATGTCACCGGCTCCGACGCGCAGGTCGACGCCCCGCACGGACTCGACGGGCGGTTCGCCGGGGTAGGTCTTGCGCACTTCGCGCAGCTCGAGGACGGCCATGGTGCCACGATGCCCGAGCCGGCGCCGCCGCGCATCCCCCAAATGTAAAGCCTCGGCCGCCTCATTTCGGGGGATGGCGGTCCGGCGGGCCCGCCATCGACAGCGTGCGGTCCGGGTGCAGGGCGGCGACCTTGCCGGCGACGTCCGGCAGCGCGCGGATCGGGTCCACCCGGGCCGGGGCCGGGCGGCCGATGTACAGCCAGCCGAGGGCCCGCTCGGGCGGAGACAGTCCCAGCAGTGCCCGGACCGCCGGCGCGTCGGTGTGGGCCCCGGTACGCCAGATGCTGCCGTAGCCGCGCGCGTGCAGCAGCAGCATCAACCCGTGGCTCATGAGGCTCGCGGCGGCGAGCTGCTCCCACTCGGGCACCTTGTGGCCGTACCGAGGCTGGAAGATCAGCGTCGCCAGCAACGGGGCGCGCAGAGGCTTGGCGGCCTCGGCGGCGGCCCGGTCGGGGCTCACGGCGGCGGCGAAACAGGCGCCGAGCTCGCCGCGGTCGTCGCCGCGCAGCAGGATCCAGCGCCACGGCCGCAGCTGCCCGTGGTCCGGCCCGGTGGCGGCGATCGCCAGCAGCTCCGCGAACTCCGCGGTGTCCGGGGCGGGCTCGGTCAGCCGGCGCTCGCTGCGCCGGGTCAGAATCGCCGTTACCACATCCATGCCGTACAACTCCCCGTGATCATTACTTCGTCAACGGTGCCGTGGCCCCGTCGACCGGCACCGACGCCGGCTCCTCGGGATCGACCGGTGCGGCGGTGTCGGTGACGCGGGGCAGGAGCGGCCCGACCATCGCGGTCGTCGCCACCGCCATGATCACCATCATGGTGAACATCGACGTGTCGAGGACGCCGAGGCTGACCCCGGCGTTGAGGATGATGAGCTCGGTGAGGCCGCGCGCGTTCATGAGCAGGCCCAGGGCGCCGGCCTCGCGCCGCGGCATCCGCATCAGCAGCGCCGGGACGCCGGCGCCGAGGAGCTTGCCGGTGCAGGCCACCGCCAGGATCGCCGCCAGCTCCAGGGCGTT
The DNA here is from genome assembly GCF_044454505.1 of Dactylosporangium sp. NPDC051541. NCBI lineage: Bacteria > Bacillati > Actinomycetota > Actinomycetes > Micromonosporales > Micromonosporaceae > Dactylosporangium > Dactylosporangium sp. NPDC051541. The sequence continues at coordinate 2,904 of NZ_JBITDU010000028.1, read as the reverse complement.
GACCCAGGTGAGCCCGCCGACGTCGACGCCCAGGCCGGTGATGATGAAGAAGACCGGCATCAGCAGGGTGCCGACGGTGCTCAGCGGGCGCCGCAGGTGCAGCTGCAGCGCATCGGCCGGTTCGCGGGGGGTCACCAGGCCGAACAGGAAGGCGCCGAAGATCGGGTGGATGCCGATCCAGGTGGTGGCGTAGGCGCTGAGGAAGACGCCCGCGGCCACGACGACCAGCAGGTGCGGCAGCGTGCCGCCGCGCCCGGTCAGGCGGCGGAACAGCCATCGCAGCAACGGCCGCACCGCCGCGAGCATCACCGCGACGTAGGCCAGGCTGAGCAGGACCGTCTGCAGGAACGTCCCCTGGCCCGACGCGGTGGCGATGGCCGAGACGAGCGCGAGCATGCACCACGCCAGCAAGTCGTCGATGGCCGCGCTGGCCAGAGCGAGGGCGCCGACCCGGGTGTGCATCAGGCCGCTGTCGGTGAGCATCCGGGCCAGCACCGGGAACGCGGTGATGGCCATGGCCGCGCCGAGGAAGAGCGCGAAGGCGACCGGGGAGACCGGCCGGCCGTGCGCGGTGGCGTGGTGCGCGTAGAGCAGTGTGGCGAGCCCGGCGCCGAGCCCGAAGGCGAGGACGACGGAGGAGAGCGAGACCGCGGCCGCGGCGGTGCGCCGGCGGCGCAGCAGGCCCCGGTCGAACTCCCATCCGATCATGAACATGAACAGCAGCAGGCCGATCTGCGCGATCGCGGCGAGCATCGGCCGGGCGGCGAGCGGGAACAGCCGGTCGGTGAGGTGGCCCGGGAGCAGCCCCAGCGCGCTGGGGCCCAGCAGGATGCCGCCGATGATCTCGCCGAGCACGGCCGGCTGGCCCAGGCGCCGGGCCAGGGTGCCGAGCAGCCGCGCGGCGATGAGCACGAACGCGACGCCGGCCACCGCGGACGCGATGGTGAGCTCGGCCGCCGAAGCGGGACTGTGCAATGTCTGCCTCCGGGTCGCTGGGTCTCGGCCGCGGCGCCGCCGAGCCTGGCACCGGCGGATCCGGCCAGGCAAGGCGCGGCCAGCCGGCCGACACTCAACCGCCACGGGCGCGCTACCTGCGTGGGTGTCGGTGGTTTACTCAGATAGATATACAAACGTCATTTTCGATGGCACGGAAATTGGCGTTCCTACGCCTCGTAGGATCAAGTGGCCACACCATCCACAGCAAATTCCAAGATTGCGCCGAACTGGGATTGTATTGACATTGGACGTTCGCCGTTGAGAGCATGGCTCCGGCCAATCGCGGCGCTGGCGCGGCATTTCGACGTCCCGGTGCACTCGGACACGCTCATCTCCCGGCCGTCGGCGGCAGCGCGCGCGGACACCGGGTGAGAAGGGATGCCCGCTCGGTTCCAGGCAACAGCGACGTGTGCGTGCGCGGGTGTCGTGCGAGAACGGATCGGCCCCCGTCCGTCCGCGTCGGACAACACGGGGGCAATATGGGGCACACACCTGACATCGGCTTACCCGACGGCGTGGTGCACGGGCGCCGGACCATTTTCGACCCGGATTCGCGGGCCGAACGCGTCCCGATCGCGGCGCTGCGGCCCGCCGACTCGCCGCGGCTCGCGGGCGAGGACGACGAGCATATTCGGGTCCTGGCCGACGCGGACGCCGAGCTGCCGCCGGTCATCGTGCACCGCGGCACCATGCGCGTCATCGACGGCATGCACCGGCTGGGCGCGGCGCGGCTGCGCGGCGACGCCGAGCTCGCGGTCCGCTTCTTCGACGGCACCGTGCAGGAGGCGTTCATCCTCGCGGTGCGTTCCAACATCGCCCACGGGCGGCCGCTGTCGCTGCGGGACCGGACCCTGGCCGCCGAGCGCATCGTCAACGAGAACCCGACGTGGTCCGACCGGGCCATCGCCGAGGCCGTGGGGCTCGGCGCCGGCACGGTGGGCGGCATTCGCCGGCGGGTCGAGGCCACCAACGACACCGCCCGGCAGACCGTCGTCCGCATCGGCCGTGACGGGCGCCGGCGCCCGCTGGACAGCGCCGAGGGGCGGCGCCGGGCGGCCGAGGTCATCCGCGAGTCGCCCGACGCGTCGCTGCGGGAGATCGCCCGCCGGTCGGGCGTCTCACCGACCACGGCTCAGGACGTCCGCAAGCGGATGCGCCGCGGCGAGGACCCAGTGCCGGTCCGCCTGCCGGTCGACGGTGCCGCGCCGGGCCCGCGCAAGCGCACCGCCCGCCGCCCGGCGGGCCGCCCGGGGCTGGAGGCGGCGCTGCAGGGCCTGCAGCGGGACCCGGCCCTGCGCTTCAACGAGTCCGGCCGGGCGCTGGTGCGGTGGCTCATAACCCGGGCCGTGCGATACGAGGACTGGCAGGCGATGTCGGCCGACATCCCGAGCCACTGCACGTACATCCTGGCCGAGGTGGCGGGCGGGTTCGCCGACGAGTGGCGGACCATCGCCGACGACCTGCACCACCGGGCCCGCCGGCTGGCATGAGCCGGACGGTCGCGGGGCCACCGGCGGGCCTCGATCCCGCGTCGATCCCGGTGGTGTGGCGGCGTGACGGGCCAGCCTGCCCGAGCGGCCCGATGAGTAGATCAGCGCATGTTCTAAAGATCTTTCGGTATTTGAGTGAGGTTCAGAGACGTAGGCCGGTGTGGTCGAGGAAGTTGAAGCAGAGTTGGTAGCTGCTGCCGATGCGGTGCAGTCCGTTGTGGGCGGCGGTGTCGGCGTCGTCGAGGATGTCGGGGCAGAGGTTGGCCAGTTCGGTGTTCTTGAGGTTGCCCCAGACCAGTTCCATGGGGTTGAGGTCGTGGGCGTAGCCGGGCAACTGCTCGACCCTGAGCCAATGCTGCTGGCCGGCGAGCCAGGTCTTCATGTCCTTGGAGCGGTGTGCGGACAGCCCGTCCCAGAT
>NZ_JBITDU010000027.1:0-92311 GCF_044454505.1 Dactylosporangium sp. NPDC051541 | reverse complement strand
GCGGCGGCCGTCACCATGCCCGCCGCCGCGCCGACCAGCACCACACCCAACCGGCCCATCGCCAGCCATCTACATCTCGAACCCGGGCTGGAGTACTAGCCGGAAACCCTCCTATGAACGGCCGACAGCGCATATCGCGAATCAAATTTCGAGCACCGTGTGGTATGCCCAGCGTGGACCGGAATCCTGGCACCTTGCCGCCGCTCCCCGATTAATCCGATCGGGGTAAGACGTGTCGCCGCCCCACTGCCGCGTTCGAACGCGAATGGCGGAATGTTTTCCCCATGGTTAGGACCTTGTTCCTCCTGTCATCTTTATCGACGTAATTCGGCTGGCGTTACGCCCGGCCGATCACACCTGGGAGGACTTTGTTCATGGGAATCGCGTCTCGGATCACCAAGCGCACGGCCGTCATCGGCACGGTCTCCGCCGTTGCCCTCGCCGGCGGCATCGCCTACGCCGCGTGGACCATCACCGGCTCCGGTTCCGCGGGTGCCTCGGCGAGCACGGCTCAGCCGGTCAGCTTCAGCAACACGACCGTTGGCACGCTGTATCCGGGCGCGACGGTGGATGTGCGGGCGACCGCTTCGAACCCGAATCCGTTCCCGGTCAACTACACGGCTCCCGCGACCCCTGCGATCACCGTCACCGGTGGAACCGGAACCTGCGCTTCGACCAACGTCATCTTCACGGCCGGCGGCGCGGTCGGCATCGGCCCGGCCAGCGGCAGCACCCCTGGTACGGCCAACAACGCCGCGTTCGGGACGCTGAAGATGATCAACGACGCGGCGGACGGCTGCCAGGGCGCCACCTTCACGGTCGACCTCGCCGGCGGTACTGGCGTCAGCGCAGCCTGATTAGCTCGAGCGCTCATCGGCGAGGAGAGAAATCGTGCGTAAGCTTCTGCGGGCAGGCCTGATTGTTGTACCGATACTGGCCATCGGGGCCGGAAGTATCGCATGGGCCGCCTGGAGCATTCGCGGTGCCGGCTCCTCGCAGGCCCAGGCGGAAACCGCGGTGCCGATCGCGGTGGTATCGGCGACGACAGCACCGTCGACGTTGCTTTATCCGGGTGGATCCGCCGACATGGTGATCCGGGTCCGGAATGGAAACCATTTTCCGGTCACCATCACGCGCGTCACGCGGACGTCGAAGCCGATCACGACGGACGCGGGGCATGCGGCATGTCCGGGGTCGCTGCTCGACACGACGAGGGATGACGACACATTCGCCGTCAACGTCCACCTCCTGGTCAATGAGGAGAAAGAGTTCACGGTGCCGAGGGCGATTTGGATGAGTCCAGAAGCCGGCAATGCGTGTCAAGGTGCGCAGTTCGGCATTCCGGTAAGTCTGTTCGGCACTAGCGGTTGAGGTTGCTTCGGGTGTGGCGGGTCGCCGCTCGTCACACCCGCCGGACTGAAGGACTTTGATGAACAAAGGGCTCGTCTCGGCCGCGGCGCTCGTGTGTGGCCTGCTTGGTGGGGTGCTCACGCGAGCCGATGCGTCGGGTGGCGGGTTGCAGTTGGACCTCGAGCATCATGTGGTCACGTGGGGTGACGGGTGGGATTCGTCGTGGGCGGCCGGTAACGGGCAGACCGCGCTCTCGATCGAAGCGCCGCCGGTACGAGGGCTTTACCCAGGAGCAGTCAAGTCGCTGGCCATCGTGGTGTCGAACGTTGGGCGGACCGATGTGCGGATCTCCGATGTGTCCGGGCGAGTGACCCGGACTTCACGGGCGGGCTGCGCGCCGACCCCGCAGAACCTGGTGGTGCGGCGGTGGGAGAGTCCGGGGCAGTCGGGGTTGGTCATCAAGGCGCACGAGCACAGAGCGACGGGGTCGCTGCCCCTGTTCATGCCGAACACGGTCTCCAACGCGTGCCAGAACACGACGTTCACCATTACGTTGCTGGCCACTGGATCTCAGGTGGGGCGATGAAGTACCCGCGGGTCAAGCTTCCGCTGCTGGTGGCCGTGGCGGTGGTGATTTGCATCGTCGGTGCTACGGGGGCGCTTGCTTCGTGGAGTGTGAACCGTACGACGTTCACGGTGAGCGTCAAGGCTGGGAAGCTCGGGACCGGGCCGCAGCCGACAGTCAGCGCGGAGGGCAGCGATGTGACGGTTTCGTGGACCAGGTCGTCGCCGGCGCTGTATCGGGTTTGGCGGTATCAGAACGGAAAGGCGCCCCGTCAAACGGCCTGTGGGAGTTCTTCGACGCCTGTGAGCACCAGCTGCGTGGACAAGGCGGTCGACCACGGAAAGAAGTGGAACTACACCGTAGAGCCGGTGCTCGGAGCCTTCTGGCATGGAGCCGAAGGGCTGCGCAGCGAAGCAGTGCAGGTCACGGGTCCAAAGGTGACCGGAAACGCTGAGCTGGTGATTGTGACGCCGACTCCGACGAGCACGCCGACGGCTAATGTGCAGGCGCCCGCTGCAGCAACCACGACGAACCCGCCTGCGACCACGCAAGCGCCGCCGGCGACGACGCAGCCGCCGACCACCACGCGGCCGCCCGCGGTCGATCCCACGACCGCTGCGGCGGACGCCTCAAGCCAGGCGGCGGAGGGTGGTCAGGGCGCGTAGGGCGTCGGACAGGGAGATCGGGTGGTCGTCGGCCTCGGTGGCCAGGCACTGTTCGATCATCTGGCGCATCAAGGTGGAGGGCTTCACGCCGCGGCGTCTGGCGATGGTGGCCAGTTGCTCGGCGGTGTCGGTGGGGAGACGGACCGAGTAGACCGCCATCGTCTCGCCGTCCGGCTTCGGGGGGAGGGCGGCCGGGGTGTCGGTGTAGGTGATGTTTCCGGCGGCCACCGCGAACGCCAAGGCGTCCAGCTGGTCGTCGCTGGGGGGAGTTGCTGGGGTTGCTGGGGTCATTGGCCGGCCTCCCATGCTTCGAACTCGGCGACCTGTGCGGGCGTCATGTCCAGCGCGCCCACGATCAGCCACTCCAGGCCGCCTTCGTGCCGCAGGACGACGATCAGTGGGCGTCCTGCCTCCGTGCGTGCCCACACGCTGAGGACCGGGAGGTCCAACGCCATGCCCGCTCTCGGTAGGCGGCGGTCGGCGTTCAAAGCCTGGAGTGCTTCCAGCGGGTCTATGCCGTTGAGGGCCGCCAAGGTCGCCGGCCACCAGCGGTAGGGCATACCCCAATGTACGACGCCCGTCCTACAACCGTCCAGCGCGCGCAATACTGGCAGCATGATCGTGGTTACTGGAGCGTCGGGGCAGGTTGGCGGGCGGGTCGCGAAGCTGCTGCATCGGCCGCATGCACTGCTGGTGCGAGATCCCGCAAAACTGGACCAAACCGAGAAAACGGTAAAAGTCGCGGATTACAGCGATACATCGGCCATGACACAGGCGCTGCAAGGCGCTGAGACCCTGTTCCTCGTGTCCGGGCGCGAACATCCCGACCGGCTGCGGCAGCACAAAAGTGCGATCGACGCGGCGGTGCAGGCCCAGGTGCAGCGGATCGTCTACCTGTCGTTCGCGGGGGCGGCCAAGGACTGCACGTTCACGTTCGGGCGGGACCACTGGCACACGGAGCGGTACATCCGGGAGACCGAGCTCGCGTTCACGTTCCTCCGCGACAACATGTACCTCGAGATGATCCCGCGGCTCGCCGACGAGCGGAAAGTGATCAAGGGGCCGGCCGGCGACGGGCGCGTGGCCGCGGTCAGCTACGACGACGTCGCGGCGGCCGTCGTGGCCGTCCTGGACGACCCGGCGACGCACGACGGTAAGACGTACACCCTGACCGGGCCGGAAGCGTTCACCCTGCACGAGGCGGCCGAGATCCTCGGGCTGACCTACGTCCCGGAGACCGTCGAGGAGGCGTACGCGTCGCGGGCCCACTACGGGGCGCCCGACTTCGAGGTCGCCGGGTGGGTGACGTCCTACCAGGCGATCGCCAACGGGGAGCTGGCCGAGGTCACCCAGGACGTACAGACGCTGACCGGGCGTCGGCCAAAGGAATTGAGAGGTCTTTGACATAGCGAACCCATAGCATCGGATGCATGCCTGATACCGATCGCATTCCGCAGCGCCCCAGTCTCGACGGTCTCGAGGAGAAGTGGGCGCGGGTATGGGAGGTACAGCGCATCTACGACTTCGACCGCACCGCCGACAAGGCCAATGTGTTCGCGATCGACACGCCGCCGCCGACCGTGAGCGGGGCGCTGCACATCGGGCACGTGTTCTCCTACACGCAGACCGACATCGTGGCGCGATACCAGCGCATGCGCGGCCGGGACGTGTTCTACCCGATCGGGTGGGACGACAACGGGCTGCCGACCGAGCGGCGGGTGCAGCTCACGTTCGGTGTGCAGTGCGACCCGACGCTGCCCTACGACCCCGACTTCGAGCCGCCGGCGCAGGGTGACAAAGGCAAGGACCGCGTCCACGTCAGCCGGCGCAACTTCGTGGAGCTGTGCCAGCGCCAGACCGCCATCGACGAGCAGTCCTACGAGCACCTGTGGAAGCTCATGGGGCTCTCCGTCAACTGGAATTACCTTTACACCACCATCGGCACCCGGGCCCGGGCCACCGCCCAGCGCGGGTTCCTCAACAGCCTGGCCCGCGGGGAGGCGTATGCCCTGGACGGGCCGACGCTCTGGGACGTGTCGTTCGGCACGGCGGTGGCGCAGGCCGAGCTGGAGGACCGGGAGCGGCCGGGGGCCTATCACCGGATCAGGTTCGGCGAGTTCTTCGTGGAGACCACCCGGCCGGAGCTGCTGCCCGCGTGCGTGGCTCTGGTGGCGCATCCGGAAGACGCTCGATTCAAAGCGCATTTCGGCGGTACCGTCAAAACGCCCCTCTTCAATGTGGAAGTCCCACTGCTGCCACACCGTCTCGCCGATCCTGAGAAGGGCAGCGGACTGGTGATGGTGTGCACGTTCGGCGACCTGACCGACGTGATCTGGTGGCGCGAGCTGGACCTGCCGACCCGCACGGTCATGCAGCGCAACGGACGGCTCGGGCTGCAGCCGCCGGAGGGCGTGGACGAGGACCTTTACGCGCCCGTGGCCGGGCTGACCGTCAACCAGGCCCGCGAGAAGATCGTGGCCCTGCTGCGCAGCTCCGGTGAGCTCGACGGGGAGCCGCGGCCGATCACGCACGCGGTGAAGTTCTACGAGAAGGGTGACCGGCCGGTCGAGATCGTGGCGACCCGGCAGTGGTACATCCGCAACGGCGCCCGGACCTCCGAGCTGCGCGAGGCCATGCTGGAGCGCGGCCGCGAGCTCGAGTGGGAGCCGCAGCACATGCGGTCACGATACGAGCACTGGGTGGAGGGGCTCACGGGCGACTGGGTGATCAGCCGTCAGCGCTTCTACGGGGTGCCGATTCCGCTGTGGTACCGCCTGGACGCCGACGCCAACCCCGTGTACGACGAGCCGATCGTCCCGGAGTCCCTCCCGATGGACCCGAGCAGTGACACGCCGGCCGGCTTCGAGGAGATCGACCGCGGACAGCCGGGCGGGTTCATCGGCGACCCGGACGTCATGGACACCTGGGCCACGTCGTCGCTGACCCCGCAGATCGCCGGCGGCTGGCTCGACGACCCGGAGCTGTTCGACCTGGTGTTCCCGATGGCGATGCGGCCGCAGGCCCACGAGATCATCCGGACCTGGCTGTTCACCACCGTGCTGCGCTCGCACTTCGAGCACGGGGTGCTGCCGTGGAAGCACGCGGCGATCGCCGGCTGGATCCTCGACCCGGACCGCAAGAAGCTGTCGAAGTCCAAGGACAACGCCAAGGACTCGCCCCCGGACTTCGTGGCGCGGTTCGGCGCGGACGCGGTCCGCTACTGGGCCGGCAGCGCCCGCCGCGGCGTGGACACCGCGCTGGACGTCAACCAGTTCAAGGTGGGCCGGCGGCTGGCGGTGAAGCTGCTCAACGCGAGCCGGTTCGTGCTGGGGCTGCAGGACCGGAGCCAGAGCGGCCAGCCGGACCTGGCGAAGGTGACCGAACCGGTCGACCGGGCGCTCATCGGTGCCTTGTCCACTGTGGTCAGTGAGGCGACGGCCGCGCTCGAGACGTTCGACTACGCCCGCGCGCTCGAGGTCACCGAGCAGTTCTTCTGGACCTTCTGCGACGACTACGTGGAGCTGGTGAAGGCCCGCGCCTACGGCGAGGCGGCACCGTCCGAAGTGGACTCGGCCCGGTCCGCGCTGGCCGTGGCTCTGTCGGCGGTGCAGCGGCTGTTCGCGCCGTTCCTGCCGTATGTGGCCGAGGAGGTCTGGTCCTGGTGGCAGGAGGGCTCGGTGCACCGGGCGCCCTGGCCGCAGGCCCCGACACCGGCCGACACCGCGCCGTTCGTGGTCGCGGCCGCGGTGCTGACCGAGATCCGGCGGGCCAAGTCGGCCGCCCAGCAGTCGATGAAGGCCGAGGTGGCGAGGCTCGAGGTGGCCGGCCCGGTCGGCACCCTGCAGACGGTGAAGGCCGATCTGACCGCGGCCGGCAACGTCCGGGACTGGGCCATCTCCGAAGCGGAGGAGCTGTCGGCTACCGTCAGCCTGTGATGGAACTTCAGGCCATCGGGCTCCAACACCCGGCCGTCCGGCAGGTGCAGCACATCCAGAACAACACGGCCCCGAACCGCTACAAGCTGTTCGTCGCCGAAGGGCTGTGGGCGCACAACATGCTGCTGGAGGCCGGGGCCCCGATCGACACGTTCTTCTGGTGCCCGGAGGCGATCTACGCCGACGAGGCCCACAAGCGGGCCGAAGAGATCGCGGAGCGGGCCGAGCGCTCGTTCCGCATCTCCCAGCGCACCCTGGAGAAGATCTCCGAGCGCGACAAGCCCGACGGCCTGCTGTCACTGGCCGCGCTACCCCGCTGGGACGAGCGCGACCTGCGCTTCGGCAAGACGGCGCTGATTCTGGTGGCCGACGGGTTGGAGATTCCCGGCAACCTGGGCACGCTGATCCGCTCACTGGACGCCTGCGGCGCCGACGCGCTCGTGCTGACCAATCGCAAGACCAGGCTGACCCATCCGAAGGTCATCCGGGCCAGCCAGGGCACGATTCTGACGGTACCCACACTGGAATATGAAACCGTCGAGGAAGCCGTGGCCTGGCTGGAGTCGCGGCGCTTCACCGTCCTGCTGGCCGACACCGACGAGGCGATCAACTACCGCCAGGCCGACTACGCCGGGCGCACGGCACTCGTGGTCGGCAGCGAGCGCTACGGCATCGCGAAGGGCTGGTACGGCCGCGGATACCAGCGAGTCGCCGTCCCCATGCTCGGGTCCGGCGACTCGCTGAACGTTTCCGTCTCCGCCTCGATCCTGCTCTACGAAGCGCAGGCGGCGAAGTCGCGCTGGTGAGGGTTACTTCGGCTGCGTGACCTGGCCGCGCAGCGCGATGGCCTGCAGGAAGATGTCGCCGATCTTCGCCGGGTCCGGTGCGACGAACGTGCCGCCGCCGATCGCGTCGGTGATCTGGCGCATCTGGGCCTCGCCGACCTTGTCGCCGATGCCGATCAGGATCATCTGGATCGGCTTGGCCGGGTCCTGCGCGGCTTTCAGCTGGGCGATGAGCTCTTCGATCTTCAGGCCGCCGGCCGGGTCGTCGTTGGCGCCGTCGGTCATGACGATGATCGAGTTGACCCGGCCGCTCTCGTAGCCACTCTGCACCCGCTTATAGGCGGCCAGGATGGTGTCGTAGAGGCCCGTGTCGCCGGTCTTCTTCGGCTGGATCTGGCCCAGGGCCTGCAGGCAGGCGGGGCGGTTGCTGATCAGCGGACCGATCGGCACGAGCTCCTTGTAGTCCTTGTTGCCGTCGAGCAGCGTGGAGAACTCCCACACGCCCAGGGCCCAGGAGTCGTCGAAGAGCGACAGGCCCTTGCGGGCCGCCTCGAGCGTCACCTGCATGCGGGTCGCGTTGCCGGCCGTCGGCACCGGCTCGAGCATCGAGCCGGAGATGTCGAGGACGGCCAGCATGCGGGCCGGGAGCGTGATCGCCTGCCACTTCGTCAACAGGCCCTCGACCGTCGCGGCGTCCGGCAGCTGCGGTGCCGCGGCGGCCAGGGCGCCGGGGGCGTTGGCCGGGGAGACGAAGCCCTTGCCGGGCGCCCCGTCGGCGCCGCGCAGGCCGATCGCGCCGAGCTTGTCGCGGAACGTCTGGGTCTGCAGCGACTTGAGCAGCTCGTCGGCGATGCCGGTCTTGTCGGCGCTCAGGGTGACGTAGGGGTAGTCCAGCGGCGGCGCGGCCGGGTCGGTGTAGAGGGCGGCCAGGCGGACGGCCGGCTGCTGCCCGTTGTACTGGATGATCGCCTGCTCGGACAGTGGGGCCACGGTCAGGCTGGTGCCGAGCGTGGTCGGGTCGCTGCCCTTGGGGAACTTCTGCATCAGGTCGGACTCGACCGACGATCGCCCGGCGGCCAGCGCCCGCAGCGCCTGCGTCGCGGTCTGGGTGGCCTGCTGGGCGTTGCCGCCACCGGACGCGGCCGCGACCGCGGCCAGCGTGAGCAGGCCGCCGAGGCCGGTCGCGTCGCGGCTGGGCTCGGTGATGCCGACCTTGACCTTCGCGTCGGTGGCGACCTTGGCCAGCAGGTCGGCGTAGGTGACGTTCTTCTGCGGCCAGCCGAACGTCTGCGCGATCGGCTCCGGCATGGCCAGCACGACCGGGCTCATGGCGATCGAGTGCGCGCCGGCCGGGACCGTCTTCTGGTCGACCGCGCGGAGCCGCTGCAGCCACAGCGACGAGTCGGCGACCCAGACGTCCGGGATGCGGGTCTTGCCGTTGGGCTGCCCGACGCCGGTCAGCGTCTTGCTGGACTTGCCGGCCAGGGCGGCGGCGACGTCGGCCGGGTCCTCGTCGAGGACCTCGATGTCGACGCAGTTGCCGTTGTTCTTGGCGGCCTCGGCCCAGTCGCCGGCCTGCGCCTTGATCGCGGGCGAGAGCTCCGCGGGCGCGCCGATGGTGAGCTTGGCCTGTGCGGTGCCGCAGGACGGCTTGTTGTACTTGTTGAACGCGTACCAGCTGCCGGCGAGGACCACGAGAACAGCGACAGCGGCGGCGCCCAGCTTCAGCGCGCCGCCCGACGAGCCCGATGGGCGGTGGCGACCTTTCTTCACGGCTCTCTATCCTCCGGACCGACGGCCTTCGCGGCGGCATACCTTCGGTTGAAAATCACTGACGGTACGCATCCCAACAAACGAACGCCCAATCTACAAGGCGCCGAAGAATCGTAGTTATCCGAGCACGCTTCGCAATCGCCACCGCTTACGCGCGGTGAAGATCCGAACTAGTCGAGCGAGAGCGTGCCGGGACGACCACGCAGGGTCACAATCAGCGGCCGATGGTCGGAGAACGGCAGGCGGGGACTGGCCACGTCGACGACCCGGGGCAGCCGCTCGAACCCGCGCCGGTCGGCCAGCACATGGTCGAACTGCACCTGCGGGGCCGGCGACGGATACGTCGGTACCCCCGCCAGCCGATGCCACCCGGAGAACAGCCGCGGCAGCCCGCCCGGCAGGTTCAGGTCGGCCAGCAGCACCCGCGGGGCCGGCAGCGCCCGCAGGGCCCGGCGCACCAGCTGCAACTGCCGCACGTTCCAGCCCGGCACGAACGACAGGTGGGTCGTCGCGATCGTCATCCGCCCGATCGGCGTCGCGACCACGGCGGCCAGCAGGACCCGCGGCTCGTCGTCAAGCAGCATCATGCGCATTCGCGTAGGTCCGGCGTTGGCAGGTGCAGGCCGCTTTGGCGGTCCTGGGATCAGGATGGGTGCGCGCAGCGGCGCCGCCGGCAGCCGGGTGATCCGCCACTCGAGCACCGGAAAGCGGCTGATCAACGCCACGCCGTAGTGCGGGTCCGCCCCGTCGGCGTCCGCGTCGGTCGCGGCCCTGAAAGCTTCTCCGGGGGTACCGACGACAGCCGGCACGAACATCGCATGCCCGGCGCCGAGCGCGTCGGCCGCGAGCCGGGTCAGATCCGCATGTCCGCTGCGCGGCTGGGCCCGGTCGACCTCCTGCAGCCCGAGTACGTCGGCGTCGAGCCCGGCCATCGCCGCCCCGATCCGGCCGGTCTCGACCAGCCCGTCGGTGATGGAGCGTCCGTGCATGAGGTTGAACGTCCCGAGCCGCATAGCCCTATTTTGGCCGCCGGATCTTGTCCACCGCCGCCCGAGCGATCGTCTCCGTCTCCGCCCGGTCGACGCCCGGCTGCCCGAAGTGCACAATCGTGCAGGTCAGGCCGTCGACCCGGACCTCGACCAGATAACCGCTGAGGGCGTAGGCGTCGTCCCCGGCGCCACCGCCCGCCGTCATCGCGTACACCTGCTCGTCCGTCTCGTCCGCCTCGTCCGCGCCGAGGCTCGGAAAGTCGGGGACGGCCGAGACGCGGACGTTCGTCGTGGCCCCGTTACCGTCGGTGTCGGTGAAGCTCTGGCACGCTTTGGCCTGCTCGGCGAGCCGCGACGGCCGGCGGCTGAGGCTCTCGGCCAGGAACGGCCCGGTGTCGCCGGCCTCGAACCGCGCCACCTCGGCCCCGGGCGCCGGGCTACCGTCGCGGAAATAATCGAGCACCTCGTCGCACCCCTGGACGCTGGGGCTGCTGGCCGCACTCACTTCCGGGGTGGCATCGGGCGGGCTGAGGGAGTACCCCCCAGGAAGATCTTTTGCTTGGAGCAGTTTTCCCGGGCTTGACGAGGCGCTGGGGGCGGCGGCCGGGCTTCCGTCACTGCCGCAGCCGCCGACGAGTGCAGCAGCGCAAAGTAATACGGAAGGAAACCACCTGTGGCTCATAGTCGTCATGATGCTGGTTGGTTCCGGCCGAAACACGATAAATGCGGAGAACTCATGACGCTGGCGCGTCACGACTTCTCCGCATTTATCACGAAATTTCGTATCAAAGCTGGTCGCCGCAGTGGGAGCTGTGGTTGCTTTTCCCCTGTCGGGGGATAAATCGGATATGTCGTTGCGCGGAGCGTCCGACATATCTGGGGCCTCGTGGGCGCCGACCGTCGTGGTGCGGGAGCGTCGTGGTGCCGACCGTCGTGGTGCGGGAGCGTCGTGGTGCCGACCGTCGTGGTGCGGGAGCGTCGTGGTGCGGGAGCGTCGTGGTGCGGGAGCGTCGTGGTGCGGGAGCGTCGTGGTGCGGGAGCCTCGTGAGGCGGGCCGTCCGATGGGTCTGGGAGTGGGTTACGGGGCGACGGTCGGCTGGGAGCCCTGGTGGAGCGGGGTGCGCCGGCCGGTTGCGAGGTTGACGGCGGTGACCCAGGAGTGGCCGTTGTACGCGGCGGTCAGGACGCCCGTGCCGGTGCCGGCGTAGACCATCTCGCGGTCGTCGGCCTTGCCCACCTGGTGGCGGTTGGCGCCGGTGGTGTCGGCTTCGGTGACCGCGACCGCCTTGCCGTCGGCGTCGTAGCTGGTCCAGGCGACCTTCTTGCCGTCGGTGCTCCAGGCCGGGACCACGCCGAAGCCGCTGGTGCCGTTGCCGCCGCCGCCGTAGACGTCGATGGCGCGCTCGCCGCCCGTGGCGACGGTACCGATGCTGAGGCAGTTGTCGGCGATGCTCTCGCACTCGCCGCCGCGGAAGGCGATCTGGGTGCCGTCCGGGGACCAGGCCACGGCGTCGTCGGTGCGGAGGCGGTCGACCAGGTTGGCGGCCGGCGTCTCGGCCTCGGTGGACTCGGCCCGGGCGACCTGCGGGGCGGCCTGGTCGCGGCAGCTCTGCGGGAACAGCGGCTCGTCGGCCGCGCTGGTGCTGGTGGCCGTGGCGGCGACGCGGAAGACGCCGGGGCCGCCGGTGCAGGACAGGGCCGCGAACGCGAGCGACTGACCGTCGGGCGACCAGGCCGGGCCGCCGGCGGGGCGGTCGCTGACCTGGTGCTGGTGCTCGCCGTTGGCGTCCATCATCCAGACCGTGCCGTTGTGGAGGTACGCCAGCTTCGTGCCGTCCGGGTTGAACCGGGGGCGGGCGTTGCCCTCGTCGGCGGTGAGCCGGACCTCGGTGGCGCCGGTGCTCTTGTAGATCGCGCCGGCCCGGACGTAGGCGACCGTCTCGGTGCCGGTGGTGGCCGCGTGGGCGGTGGTGCTGTTGAGGAGGCTCGTCAGGCCGGCGATGCCGGTCAGACCGGCGATGGTCAGCGCCTTGGTGATCGTCTTGCCGTTCATCCGTGCCCCCCGTTGTGCTGTCTCATCCGTGCGACGCCTCGAACATCGGCGCAACCGTGCCGCACCTGAACGGTTCCCGGGCCGAAACTGCGATTTTTCCGCCGGTCGGCGAGCCTTCCAGAAATGTGCACTCGTAGTGCATACTTTTCGAGACCCTGTCTCACGCGCGAGGATCGGAGACGTGACTTCTTCTGAACTCAATCGCGTCGCCATCGTCACGGGCGCCGCGCGCGGCATCGGAGCCGCCACCGCCATCCGCCTCGCCGCCGACGGGCACGCCGTCGCCGTGCTCGACCTGGACGAGACCGCCTGCAAGGCCACCGTCGAGCAGATCACCGGGGCCGGCGGCCGGGCCATCGCCATCGGTGCCGACGTCGCCGACGCCGACCAGGTCGCCGCGGCCGTCGCGCGGACCGCCGACGAGCTCGGCCCGCCCGTCGTGCTGGTCAACAACGCCGGCATCATCCGCGACAACCTGCTGTTCAAGATGACCGACGGCGACTGGGACAGCGTCATCGGAGTACACCTGCGCGGGGCATTCTTGATGAGCCGGGCCGCGCAGGCCCATATGACCCAGGCCAAGTGGGGCCGGATCGTCAACCTGTCCTCCTCCTCGGCCCTCGGCAACCGCGGCCAGGTCAACTACTCCGCCGCCAAGGCCGGCCTGCAGGGCTTCACCAAGACCCTGGCGATCGAGCTCGGCCCGTTCGGCGTCACCGCCAACGCGGTCGCGCCCGGCTTCATCGCCACCGACATGACCGCGGCGACGGCGGCCCGGATGAAGGTCGACTTCGAGACGTTCCAGAAGGGCGCGGCCGAGCAGATCCCGGTGCGCCGCGTCGGGCGGCCCGAGGACATCGCGCACACGATCTCGTTCCTCGTCAGCGACGGCGCCGGCTTCGTGTCCGGCCAGGTCATCTACGTGGCCGGCGGGCCACTGAACTAGAGGGGCATGCCTTGAACACAGCGGACCTCGCCCGGGAGTTTCTCGCCGGTCATGATGCCGCGGCCACCGACCCGTTGGAGTTCCTGCGGGCACGGTTCGACGCGGGGCTGGCGTGGGTGCAGTACCCGCCCGGCCTCGGTGGCCTCGGCCGCCCCCGCGCCGAGCAGGCCGCGGTCGACCAGGTCTTCGCCGACGCGGGCGCGCCCGAGAACAACCCGCGCCGCATCGGCATCGGCCTGGGCATGGCCGCGCCGACGATCCTGCGCCACGGCACCGACGAGCAGCGGCAGCGGTGGCTCCGCCCGCTGTGGACCGGCGAGGAGGTGTGGTGCCAGCTCTTCAGCGAGCCCGGCGCCGGCTCCGACCTCGCCGGCCTGGCCACCCGGGCGGTCCGCGACGGCGACGACTGGGTCGTCGACGGCCAGAAGGTGTGGACGTCGATGGCCCACGAGGCCCGCTGGGCGATCCTGATCGCCCGCACGGACCCCGACGTGCCCAAGCACCGCGGGATGACCTACTTCGTGCTGGACATGACCGCGCCCGGCGTGGAGGTGCGGCCGCTGCGCCAGATCACCGGGGAGGCGGAGTTCAACGAGGTCTTCATCACCGGCGTGCGGATCCCGGACACGGACCGCCTCGGTGCAGTCGGCGAAGGCTGGGCGGTCGCGCAGACCACGCTCATGAACGAGCGCGTCTCGATCGGCGGCCAGGCCATCCCGCGCGAGGGCGGCACGATCGGCATCGTGGCCGACCTGTGGCGGCAGCGCCCGGAGCTGCACTCGCCCGGACTGCACGCCCAGCTGCTGGAGCTGTGGGTGCAGGCGGAGGCGGCCCGCCTGACCGGGGTACGCCTCCGCCAGCAGCTCGCGGCCGGCCAGCCCGGCCCCGAGGGCTCGGCGTCGAAGCTGCTCTTCGCCCGGCTCAACCAGGAGATCTCGGGCCTGGAGCTGGACCTGCTCGGCGAGGAGGGCCTGCGCCACGACGAGTGGACCCTGCGCCGCCCGACGCTTGTCGACTTCGCCGGCCGTACCGCCGGTTACCGCTACCTGCGGGCCAAAGGCAACTCCATCGAGGGCGGCACGTCGGAGATCCTGCGCAACATCGTGGCCGAACGGGTTTTGGGCCTGCCGCCGGAGCAGCGGGCGGACAAGGACATCGCGTGGAAGGACCTGCCGAAGTGACCGACCTCCTGTACTCCTCGATCGAAGAGGACCTCCGCGCGTCCGTACGCTCCCTGCTGTCGGACCGGGTGGACCTCTCCCGCCTGGAGTCTCCGGACCCGGTGGACCTCAAGCTGTGGCGCACGCTCGCCGCCGACCTGGGCTTCGCGGGCCTGCCGGTCCCGGAGGCGGCCGGCGGTGCGGGCGCCTCGTGGCGGGAGACGGCCGTGGTGATGGAGGAGCTGGGCCGCTTCGTGGCCCCGGTCCCGTTCCTGGGCAGCGCGGTCCTGGCCACCGCCGCCCTACCGGCCGACGACCCACTGCTGCCGGAGCTGGCCGGAGGCACCCGAACCGCGACCCTGGCCGTTCCACTGTCCACCTGGGAGAGTCCACAGTGGACTGTTAACGCGGCAGATGCCCATCTTTCGGGTACTGTCACCACGGTCGCCGACGCCCTGACCGCCGACGTGTTCCTGGTCCCCACCACGGCCGGCCTGTTCGCGGTCGAGTCGGTCAAGCGCACCCCGGTCGTCTCGCTGGACCTGACCCGCCCGGTAGCCGACCTCACCTTCGACGCCGCCGAGGCCCGCCTGGTCGCCCCCGACGCCTCCCCGCTGGTCTCCCGCGCCCTCCTGGCCGGGGCCGCGATGCTGGCGTCGGAGCAGCTGGGGATCGCCGAGTGGTGCCTGACAACAACGGTGGAATACGCGAAAACCCGCCGCCAGTTCGCCCGCGCCATCGGCTCCTACCAGGCCGTCAAACACCGCCTGGCCGACCTGTGGATCGCGGTCACCGAAGCCCGCGCGGTCGCCCGCTACGCCGCCGACTGCCTGGCCAACGACGACCCCGACCTCCCCGTCGCCGCCTCCCTGGCCCAGGCGTTCTGCTCCCCGGTCGCGGTCAAGGCCGCCGAGGAGTGCGTCCAACTGCACGGCGGCATCGGCTTCACGTGGGAACACCCGGCCCATTGGTACCTGAAGCGCGCCCGCGCCAACGCCGTAGCGCTCGGCTCGGCCGCACAACACCGCGCCCACCTGGCCGGACTGGTCGACCTCCCAGCCTGACACCGCTCAAACGGCCGCCCGCCCTGACCTGTGCGCAGGGCTGGCGGCCGAGCTTTGCGCTTCCAGATCAGCGCAGCGTCACTGCTGGCCGCGCCGGTGGAGGTGACGGTGCCGGGGGTCCACTTCGTGCAGGAGGACTCACGGACGAGATCGGGCGGGCGATCGCCGGTTGGATGGGCGCTGCGGTGGTGGCGTGAGCTTGGCCGGGGTGCAGGGGGCGGAGCCCCTTGCCCGGGGCGGGAGCGAAGCGGCTCCGGAATCCTCTTCTTCGCTTTTGGCTTTTCGGTCTTTGGCTTTTCGCTTCTGGCTTTCGCTTTTCGCTTTGGGCGTTCGTCGAAAGGCGCTTTCAGATCAGCAGTCGGGTCAGGGATTCGGCTACGCAGACGGGCTTGTCGTGGGCCTCGCGCTCGATTGTCACGCGGTTCTTCAGTTGAACCCAGCCGTCGCCCTTGTCGTCGGCGACCAGCAGTTCGAGGCCTGCGCGGACCTTCGCGCCGACCGGCAGCGGGGCCGGGAAACGGACCAGGTCCAGGCCGTAGTTGATGCCCATGCGGACATTCTCGACGCGATAGATCTGTGATACCAGCGTCGGGAGCAGGGAAAGGGTCAGGAAGCCGTGCGCGATCGTCGTGCCGAACGGGCCCGACGCGGCGCGTTCCGGGTCGACGTGAATCCATTGGTGGTCGCCGGTCGCTTCCGCGAACAGGTTGACCCGCTCCTGCGAGATCTCCTGCCATTCGCTGTAGCCGAGGTGCTCGCCGACCGCCGCCAACAGTTCGCCCGCGCTCGCAAAGGTCCGCATGGTCCTGATACTCAAACGGCCGGCCCCCACTTGCAAGGGGACCGGCCGCTTTGTGAGCAACTTGGATCAGGTGCCGATTTACTGCGGTCGTTCATCCCGCCCCGGTTGCGGCGGAATGACGACGGTGTCGTCGGGCGACGGCTGAGGCACCACGACCGTCGGCACATCGAGACCGGGGATCGGGCCGGGCGTCGGAGGAACAATTCTCGGGGGTACAGCCTGAGCCGGCGCCGCCACCGAAGCGGCCGCCTGCTCCTCCCGCCGTGCCGCGGCCGCCGCCTGCAGCCGGGCCGAGACCTCGGGGGCCTCCTGCTCCATCCGGCCGAGCCAGCCCTCCCAGCGCTGCTGCATCGGGCGGACCAGGCCGCCGCCGACCCCGACGATGAGGATGCCGGCCACCGTGGCCAGCACGGCGATGAGCACCGGGGTGGTGACGGCGGTGGCGATGCCGATCTGGTTGAGCGCGGCGATCACGCCGAGGCCCAGGATGAACCAGTACGCCACCGCGGCCAGCCCGCGCCCGTAGGCGAGGCCGCCCAGCGCGCCGGCGGCCAGGTCCCGCACGCCGGCCGCGATGGCCGCGGCGACCACGACGATGACGACGGCGACGACGGCCCGCGGCAGCCAGCGGACGACACTGTCGATGAGCTCGGAGACGGGGTTGGGGCCCCACACACCGAACGCGATCTGCAGGGTGAAGAGCAGCAGCGCGTAGTACACCAGCTTGGCCAGCAGGTCGTTCGCATTTGTCTTCGCGTTCTCGAGGGCTCGGCCGATGCCGCTACGCTCGGTGAGCCGGTGGAACCCGAGCCGGTCGAGCAGCTTGTGCACCGCGGTGCGGGCCAGTGTCGCGATCAGCCAGCCGACCAGCAGGATGACCACGAACAGCAGCAACGATGGGACAAATCGGACAATGTCGCCGAGGGCGTCACGGACGGACTCCATGCCCCCGGGTCATGCCCCAATAGTGATGTCTTTACTCATCCATGCCCGCGAGGCCCCGCGGACTCTCCCGTTCCCGGGCGTGCTCGGGGCCGCCGGCCAGCTGCTCGGCCAGCGTGACACTGCAGTGCTCGGTGGCGAAGTCGCCGAGGTCGTCCGGCTCGAACCCGGGGAACGACTCGACGACGACGACCGCGCGATCGGACTCGGTCATGGCTTAGTGATACCCCCTGGCCGACTGGGTATGAGCCGCACATGACCAAACCCGTGACCGGTGTGCTCTTTGATGTGGACGGCACCCTCGTCGACAGCGTGTACCTGCACGCCGTCTCCTGGTGGCAGGCCCTCCGCCAGCACGACCACGACGTGCCGATGGCCCGCATCCACCGCGCGATCGGCATGGGCTCCGACAAGATCCTCGACGCACTGCTCGGCCCCGACCACGACTCGTCCGCCGACGACGACCTCCGGGCCGCGCACTCGGCGCTCTACGCCCCCAACTGGCCGGCCCTGCGCCCGCTGCCCGGAGCCCGCCAGCTCCTCGGCACGTGTGCCGACAGGGGCCTCAAAGTGGTACTGGCCACTTCCGCTTCCCGCCCCGAGTTGGACGCCCTCCTCCGCTGCCTCGACGTCGACAGCGCCCTGACCGCCGTGACAAGCTCTGACGACGCCTCGGAGAGCAAGCCGGCCCCGGACATCCTCGAGGTGGCACTGGACCGCTCAGGCCTGTCCGCCGACGAGACGGTCTTCGTGGGCGACTCGGTGTGGGACGTGCACGCGGCCTCGAAGCTCGCCATCCCGTGCATCGGCCTGACCAGCGGCGGCCTGTGCGCAGCCGAACTCCTGGACCACGGGGCGGCCGCCATCTACGAGGACCCGCAGGATCTCCTCGATCATCTGGATGAGGCGCTGACGAGCGCTTTCCGCAAGGCGCTGGCTGAAACCGGCTGAGCAGAGCCAGGACCGGCTGGGCCGGGCTGAGACCGGCTGGGCCGGGCTGAGACCGGCTGGGCCGAGCTGAGACCGGCTGGGCCGAGCCGAGACCGGCCGTGGGGACGAAAAGTCCGAACACTTCGTGTCCTGGACTTTTCGCATTTATCGCCTGACGGGGGATAAGTCGGATAAGTCGAGCGAAGCGGGGTGCGTAGCGCCCGACTTATCCGGTTAAGGCCATCGGCGGCGAGGTGCGTTGCGACGGGAACTCGCCACGGCAACGCGGGTCGAACGAGAACAACGGCCGCCCTCTGCGCCGCGGCGACTTTGGGTTGGCGGCTTCGGCGTTGCGCTGGGGCTGATGGGCATGGGATCGCTCTGCTCGATGAATGGACGGTCCGCCCGGTTGGATTCGGCGGCGGTGAACATCTGCGGCGGCCGGCTGGTTGGCGGGGTGTGAGCCCTGGGGGCTGTGGTTATCGGGCCAAGGGGGACAGGTGGCGGGAGGCTTCGGGGAGGGGTTCGCCGACTGTGTTGAGCAGGGCTAGCCATAGGGCCTTCACGACGGTGGGGTCTTCGCCGCGGGACTGGTAGAGGGCGGTGAGCCAGTCGTTTGCTTCGTGCAGCAGGCGGGGTCGTCGGTCAGGAGGGTGGCTGACAGGGAGTGCAGGGCGTGGTCCACGGCGTCTTCGGCCAAAGCGGAGTCGCCGGGCCAGCGGTTGCGGGCCTGTTCGCGGAACTCGGCGAATCTCAGGACCAGTTCCGCATGCTCGTCCAGGCCGGCGGCTCGGCGGGTGAGCGTGTGGTCCGGCGGTGGTGGGGTTATCGCCGCCAGGGCCAGGACCGCGGTTCTCGCGTCGCGGGCCCAGGCGGTCGCGCCCAAGGACTTGGCCCTGGTGTCGTCCGCGCCGAACGCTCCGCCGCCGACCAGGACCGGGAGGCCCACCTCGCGGGACGCGTCGATCATGCGGCGGGCGGCCGGCAGGGCGGCGGCTACCGAGCAGCTGATGGCGACCGCGTCGGCGTCCACGTCGTCCAGGAAGCGGGCGAACTGGGCGGGGCTGGTCGAGGCGCCCAGGAACGTGGTGCGCCAGCCCGCCTCCTGCAGCGCGTAGCCGACCAGGCGGGCCGGCAGGCCGTGCCACTCGCGTTCGGCGCAGGCCAGGACCACGTGGCCGCGGGGGTTGGTGGGCTGCGGGATGCGGGCGCCCAACGCTATGGTCACCGACTCGCTGATCGCGGTGGCGGCGTGCTCGTGGGCGACCGTCCACTCGCCGGTGGCCCAGCGGAGGCCGACCTGCGTCTGGGCCGGAGCGACCACGTCCAGCAAGACGTCGACCGGGCTCTGGCCGGCGTCGACCAGCTCGGTGCACAGACGCAGTGCTCCAGCGCTGTCGCGGTCGGCCAGGCACTGGAAGTACCCCCGCTGCGTCATCCGGCCGCCCGCAGGGCCAGCACCGCCAAATCGTCGCGCTGGGCGGCGCCGGTGCCTTCGACGACCGCGATTTCGACGGCTTCGACCAACGGTTCCACGCCCGCCTCGGCGTAGTGCTGGACGAGGGCGGTGAGCCGGCGGGTGCCCTCGCGGACACTGCGCCCGCCGGCCTCGGTCACGCCGTCGGTGTAGAGGACGAGGGTGTCGCCGGGGGCGAGGTCGACGGTGGCCGGCTCGTAGGTGACGCCCTCGACGAGGCCGGCGGCCAGGCCGCGGACCGGGATCGGGGTGACGGTGCCGTCGGGGCGCAGCAGCAGCGGTGGCGGGTGGCCGGCCGAGGCCAGCTCGACCCGGAGGCCGCCCGGGGTGGGGGTGACCCGGCCGTAGAGGGCGGTGACGTACCGCCCGGAGGTCGTCCCGGCCAGCATCGTGTTGAGCGCGCCGAGGACGGCCGCGGGGGAGCGGTCGACGGCCGAGGCGCCGCGGACCGTGTGCCGGGCCTGGCCGGTGACGACGGCCGCCTCGACGCCCTTGCCGGAGACGTCGCCGAGGGTGAACGCCCAGTCGTCGTCGCCGCCCCAGACGTCGTAGAAGTCGCCGCCGATCTCGGCGTCGCCGGCCGCGGGGCGGTAGCGGGCGGCCAGTTCGACGCCGCGTAGTTTCGGCAGCTCCGGCGGGCGGAGGCTGTCCTGCAGGACGGACGCGACATGGGAGCGTTCGGTGTAGCGGCGGGCGGCGTCGACGGCCAGCGCGATCCGGACGGCCAGCTCTTCGGCGAGCCGGATGTCCTCGGTGTCGAAGCCGAGCCCGGCGCGCCGGGCCAAGGTCAGAGTGCCGAAGGTGGTACCGCGAGCCGTCAGCGGCACACCCAGAACGTCGGCCGGGCGCAGGGCTGAGACCTGTCCGCGCATGGCATCGTCGGGGACGAGTGCGGTCAGGCCGTCGGCGGTGACACCGTCGAGGCCGACGTGGAGGAGCTCGGTGCGGCCGGTGATGAGGAGGCGGGCGTGGGAGGCCGACGGGATCGGGCGGCGGGCCGCAGTGGGGACGCCACCGTCGAGCAGCGATGTGTAGGTGGCCTCACCGCGCGTGACGATCATGAGCTGGGCCCAGTCGGCGAGCTCGGGGACGCACGCCGCCAGCGAGCGTCTGACCGTGTGCACCAGGTTGAGGGATCCGGACACCTGGCGTCCGGCCTCGACCAGGTACGCGGCACGCATGTCACCGAGTGTTCCGCGCCAGCCGATCGAGGGCAACCTGGCCGTGCGTTTGAACTCCACCGATTGGGTACCCCAGACTGTTGACCAGTGAGTCAGGAAAGGAAGCCCTGGTGGTTGACGACGAGGCGATCTGGGAGCTGGAAACCCGCCGACATGAGGGCCGGGTGCAGGTGGTGCTGACCGGGGAGTTGGACCTCGACTCGGCTCCGAGCCTGCTCACGGCCGTGGTGAACGAGCTGGAGGCGGGGGCGACGGACGTCGTCATCGACCTGACGCACCTGTCGTTCATCGACTCCAGCGGCCTGGGCACGCTGGTCGGCTGCTGGCGGCGGGCGAAGAACGCGGGCGCGACGCTGGTCGTGGCCAACCCCAACGAGGACGTGCGGGTCACGCTGGAGATCACGGGGCTGGACCAGATCCTGCCGATCACCAACGAGCCGGTGGCAAACTGAACCCCTGATCCGGGGGTACTGCCTACACGGCGATCTCGGCCCAGACCGTCTTGCCGCCCTGGTGCGGGCGGACGCCCCAGGCCCGGGCCAGGGCGTTGACGATCTGCATGCCCCGGCCGGAGGTGCTGGTCAGGTTGTCGATCTCGGCGATCCGCGGCACCTGGTCGCTGCTGTCGCCGACCTCGATGATGAGCGTGTCGCCGCGGCGCAGGAGCCGCAGGACGGCCGGCGGCAGGCCATGGCGGAGCGCGTTGGCGACGAGCTCGTGGCCGACCATGACCGCGCAGCGGGTGAGCTGCGGCAGACCCCAGCCGTCAAGCGCCTGGGTGATCACGCGGCGGGCCGTGCGGGACTGGCCCGCCGGCACGTCGACCTGGATCGAATCCCCTTCCACGGTATTCATGGTGCCCTGTGGCGCTTACAAAAAACAGTCAGGTTTGCGCGACTCCACCCGTGGGCACACCGGAAGCCACTGATCGACGACTTACCGCCACGACGCCGGGGGGCCCGACGATGCTCGTTTACCCAGAGACCCGTACCCAGGACATTCGCACCGCGCTGATCGGGCGCCGCGAGGAGCTCGAGGCGGAGTACGTCGCGACGGTGGCCGAGATGACCCTCGCGGGCGTCGTCGACTCCGGTGACGACGTGGCCGACCTCGGCAACAAGGCGTTCGTCCGCGAGCAGGAGTTCGTCCTCGCGGAGTCGTTCCGCAGCCGCATGGAGCAGGTCGAGCGGGCGCTGGAGCGCCTCGACGCCGGGCACTACGGCACGTGTGAGACGTGTCACGGTGAGATTCCGGTGGCGCGCCTGGCCGCATTCCCGTCAGTCACGCTCTGCGTCTCCTGCAAGAGCCGCAGTGAGTCCCGTTACTAGGATCAGCGCCCGCTCGGCCGCGCTCTGCAGGTGCGGCAGGTAGTCCGGCGCCGACCCGGTCTGCGCGAGGTCCTCGGCGAGGAACGTCGTGTAGTTGAGGACCGCCCCGATGGCGTTCGACAGGTCGTGGGCGGCCGTGGTGACAGTGGCGCGCAGTGCGTCATCGCTCATCCGGCCTCCCTAGCGTCGTTCGCTGGCTAAAGTGAGTCCCGTTCGAAATTGTAACGGGGCGTATTCATATGGTAACTCTGGTCACAACCGTCCTGGTGGCGGCCGTGTTCTTGCGGGCGCTGGCGGGCTATGCGCGTGGCCGCGACCCGCTGCAGCGCGACACCGCCCTCATCTTCCTGCCGACGCTCGCCCTGTGCGTGAACGCCACTCTGCGCGAGTTCCATCGGCCGGTCCCGCTCATGGCGAGCGTGCTGGCGACGGCCCTGCTGCTGATCCAGCCCTACCTGACCCTGCGGCTCACCGCGCGCCTCGGCCGGGTGCCGCGCTGGCTCGAGGGCTCGCTGCTGGTGTTCCTGGTCGCCAGTGTCGTGGCGGTGAGCGCCGCGCCGCGGCCGCTGACCCAGCCCTACCTGGTGCTGCTCGCCGGAGCCTTCACGGTCACCGAGCTGATCGCCGGCACCATGCTGCTGCGGGCGGCCGCGCGCCGGTCCGGAGCGGGGAAGGCCCGGCTGCGGCTGGCCGCGATCGCCACCTACCTGTTCCCGGTGATGCTGCTGATGCTGTTCACCGCGGCGACCCAGTACTCGGGCCGGCAGGTGTGGTGGCAGCCGGGCGGGCGGCTCGTCGGGCTGGTCGCCGCGGTGCTGTACCTGCTGGCCTTCGTCCCGCCCGGCCGGCTGCGCCGGGTCATGTCGGCGACGGCGTGGTACGAGGCGACCGAGGATCTGCAGCGGCTGCCGGCCGACGTGAGCACCGGCCAGGTGTGGCGGCGCTTCGTGCAGGTGGTGCACGACACGACCGGTACCGACGCCGTCCTGCTCCTGGACGAACACGGCGAACGCCGGGCCGCGGTCTGCCGCTCCGGCACGCACCTGCCGCACGAGCGCCTCGAGTTCGACATGCACGCGCTCGCCACGGCCGGCCGCGCGGTCCGGCTGCCGAAGGGCCACCCGCTCGCCGTGGCCACCGGCACCCGGTTCGCGACCGCGCTGACGGTGCCGGAGATCGGCACGGTGCTGATCCTGGACCGCTACCGCGCGCTGTTCAGCGCCGACGACCTGCGCCTCACCGCCGTCCTGGCCGGCCAGGCCCGGGTGCTGGCCGAGCGCGGTGCGGTGCTGGCCGAGCAGCGCGACCTGGCCGACCGGCTGGCCACGTCCGTCGCCGCGCTCACCCACGCCAGCCAGGCCAAGAGCGACTTCCTGGCCGGCATGAGCCACGAGCTGCGGACGCCGCTCAACGCGATCATCGGCTTCAGCGACCTCATGCGGGCCGAGCGGCCCGAGGGTGACCGCCGCAGCGTGCCGGCGGAGTGGGTCGACCACGTGCACAGCAGCGGCCGGCACCTGCTCGGGCTGATCAACGACGTCCTGGACCTGGCCAAGGTCGAGTCCGGCCGGATGGAGCTCAATGCCGAGTCGATCTCGCTCGACGGGGCGGTGGCCGACATCATCACCACGCTGCGGCCACTCACCGATCGCAAAGGGCTGCGGGTGTACCTCGACGTCCCGGCGACGGCCGCGGTGCGCGCGGACCCGCTGAGGCTGCGGCAGATCCTCGACAACCTGCTCTCCAACGCCATCAAGTTCACGCCCGAGGACGGCCTGATCTCGATCACGGCCGTGCCGGGGCCCGAGGACGTGGCGATCACCGTGGCCGACAGCGGCATCGGCATCGAGCCGGCCGACCGGGAGCGGATCTTCGAGGAGTTTCAGCAGCTCGGCACCGCGACCCAGCGCAAGGCCGGCACCGGGCTCGGGCTCGCGCTGACCCGCCGGCTGGTCGAGGCCCACGGCGGCTCGATCGGCGTCGAGTCGACGCCGGGAGAGGGCAGCCGGTTCACGGTCCGCCTGCCCGCCGCCGACCTCCCGCAGGCCGGCCCCGGCACCGAGCCGGCGGCGCACGCCGGCGGCACCGCCCGGGGCCGGGTGCTCGTGGTCGACGACGACGCCCGCTCGGCCGAGCTGCTCCGGGCCTACCTGGCCGGGGCCGGCTACGAGGTGCGCACCGCGGCCAACGGCGAGGCGGGCCTGGCCGAGGCCGGCGCCTGGCACCCGGACGCGATCCTGCTCGACGTGATCCTGCCCGGCCTCGACGGCTGGGATGTGATCAAGCGCCTCAAGCACGACCCGGCGCTGCACGCCATCCCGGTCTTCTTCACCACGATCATCGACGACCGGCGGGCCGGGCTGGCCCTGGGCGCGGCCGACTTCTTCGTCAAGCCCGTCGACCACGACGCCATGCTGGCCCAGCTGGCCCGGCACATCATGCCCGCCCTGGCCCATGATTCGGCGTCGGTACTGGTGGTCGACCGCGACGACACCACCCGGGCGGTCGTCGAACGGCAGCTGACGGAGGCCGGGATCGACGTCGTCACCTGCGACGACGGCGCCGAGGGGCTGCGGCTCTCCCGCGACCGGCGCTTCGATCTGATCATCTGCGACCTGCAGATGCCGGACGTCGACGGGTTCGCGCTGCTCTCGGGCCTGGACCAGGAGCCGCGGACCCAGGGCATCCCGGTGCTCGCGCTCACCGCGCCCGACCTGTCCGACGCCGACCGGCGGCGGCTGACCGGCAAGGTGATCGGCACGGTGCCGCGCGGCTCCGCGGCCGACGGGGTCCGCGAGTGGATCGACCTGAGCGCCACGCCCGGTGTGCGGCAGAAGGGAGCGGCCCGGTGAGCACGGTCCTGTTGGTGGAGGATGAGGAGCTCAACCGCGTGCTCGTCCGGGCCATCCTGGCGCGCGCGGACACACCGGCAGTACACGATGCGGATCTGCTTGAAGCCGGGTCGATCGCCGATGCCCGCAGCGCGCTCGCCGCGCATGACGTGGACCTGGTCCTGCTGGACGTCAACCTGCCCGATGGCAGCGGGCTGTCGCTGGCGGCCGAGCTCAACGAGGCCCCCGCGCGGCCGACCGTGATCGCACTGACCGCGAGCGTCCTGCCGCACGAGAAGGCCGCGGCCATGGACGCCGGATGTGACGCTTTCCTGGACAAACCGTATGCGGCGGCGGATTTAGTATCCATACTCGCGAATCATTTAAGTTGATTATATGGGTTTGATCCCCGTCCCTGGCTGGGTAGGAGCCTCGACGCTCCACTCGTACCGGGGAAAGGGGAGGAACGGGTGCAGACACTCGCCGATGGGCTGCGCCTGCAGATGGACGCGATGGACTACGTCCTGCTGGCGCTCTACTTCATCACCGTCCTGGGGGTGGGCCTCGCCGCCCGCCGCTCCATCCGCAACAGTGTGGACTTCTTCCTGTCCGGCCGCTCACTCCCCGCCTGGGTGACCGGCCTGGCGTTCGTCTCCGCCAACCTGGGTGCCCTGGAGATCCTGGGCATGGCCGCCAACGGCGCCAAGTACGGCCTGATGACCGTCCACTACTACTGGATCGGCGCCGTGCCGGCCATGGTCTTCCTCGGCATCGTCATGATGCCCTTCTACTACGGCTCCAAGGTGCGCAGCGTCCCCGAGTTCATGCGGCGGCGCTTCAACCGCCCCGCGCACCTGCTCAACGCTCTGTCGTTCGCGCTCGCGCAGGTCCTGATCGCGGGCGTCAACCTCTACGCGCTCGCCCTGATCATGCAGGCCCTGCTCGGCTGGCCGCTGTGGATTGCGATCATCGTCGGTGCCGCCATCGTCCTGGCCTACATCACCCTGGGTGGCCTCTCCAGCGCCATCTACAACGAGGTCCTGCAGTTCTTCGTGATCATCGCCGGCCTGCTGCCCATCGCCATCGTCGGCCTGGTCAAGCTCGGCGGCATCGACGGGCTCTTCGACGCGGTCCGCAACAGCACCAAGCTCGGCGACGCCGGCCTGCACACCTGGGCCGGCACCGGCACCAGCGACAACCCGCTCGGCGCGCCGTGGTGGGGCATCGTGTTCGGCCTCGGGTTCGTGCTGTCCTTCGGCTACTGGACGACGAACTTCGCCGAGGTCCAGCGGGGACTGTCGGCCCGCAACATGAGCGCGGCCCGGCGCACGCCGATCATCGCGGCCTACCCGAAACTGCTGATCCCCTTCGTCACCGTCATCCCCGGGCTCGTCGCGCTGGTCACCGTCAAGGGGCTCGGTGCCGACACGGGTGACCTGCAGTACAACAACGCCGTCCCGCTGCTCATGCGCGACTTCCTGCCCAACGGTGTGCTCGGCATCGCCGTGACCGGGCTGCTCGCCTCGTTCATGGCGGGCATGGCGGCCAACGTGTCCGGCTTCAACACCGTGTTCTCCTACGACATCTGGCAGGAGTACGTCGCCAAGGACAAGCCCGACGGCTACTACCTGCGGGTCGGCCGCATCATCACCGTCGTCGGCGTCGTGATCGGCATCGGCACCGCGTTCATCGCGTCCGGCTACAGCAACATCATGGACTACATCCAGGCGCTGTTCTCGCTGTTCAACGCCCCGCTGTTCGGTGCCTTCATCATCGGCATGTTCTGGAAGCGGATGACGGCCTGGGCCGGGTTCTGGAGCCTGCTGCTGGGCACGGTGGCCGCGTTCATCACGTACGCCGGGTACAAGTGGTTCGGCTGGTTCACGTTCGGCTCCGACCTGGACGAATCGTTCTGGGGAGCCGGCATCGCGTTCGTGACCGTGGCCATCGTCGCCATCATCGTCACGCCGCTGACCCGGCCGAAGCCCGACTCCGAGCTCGACGGGCTCGTCTACGGCGTGGGCCGGCACGACCTGTCGGCCGACGCCATCGCCGGTGATACCGCCTGGTACCGCTCGCCGGTGCTGCTCGGCTCGGCCGCCCTGGTGCTGGCCTTCGCGTTCTACCTGCCGTTCCTGTAGGGGGTGTTTGCTATGACTGACGACTCGCAGAAGGTCGACACCGCCCGGGCGGCTCGGCTGTTCGACGTGCGCCGGGTGATCGGTGGGCTGTTCACGGTCTACGGGGTGATCGTGACGATCCTGGGGATCTTCGACTCGCAGGAAGAGATTGATAAAGCTGCGGGGGTACGGATCAATCTCTGGATCGGGCTGGGGATGCTGGTCCTGGGGCTGCTGTTCCTGCTCTGGCAGTGGCTCCGTCCCGCCGAGGCGCCGGAGACTTCGGACATCGCTCCCGCTGACGAAGTGCGGGAGTAGTACGCCGGCCGGGGGTGCAGGGGGCGGAGCCCCCGGCCCGGGGCGGGAGCGAAGCGGCTCCGGAATCCTGCGCATTTCGGATTTTTCGGATTTTTCGGTTTTAGGTATTGTTTGCGTTTTGTCGGGTTTGTGGGGGCGCCTCGTTTTCTGCGGGGCGCCGCCGGCCGTTCCAGGCCGTTCACAGCTGGTTTTCAGGGAAACCGCATCGTTGCGTCAGGTAGTGGCGGCAGGCTCGTAGTTGACAAGGGAACTCTGACGCAACTTGGAGCGAATCATGACGCGGCTGCTTGTGGTCGACGACGAGCCCGACATCGTCGAACTGCTCTCCGCGAGCCTCAAGTACCACGGGTACGACGTCGCCAGCGCCACCAGCGGCCGGCAGGCGATGGAGGAGGCCCGGAAGTTCCGCCCCGACATGATCCTGCTCGACGTCATGATGCCCGAGCTCGACGGCTTCGAGGTGCTGCGCAAACTCCGCGGCGAGGGCACCCGTGTGCCCGTCCTGTTCCTCACCGCCCGTGACGCCACCGAGGACAAGATCAAGGGCTTGACTCTGGGCGGCGACGACTACGTCACCAAGCCCTTCAGCCTCTCCGAGATCCTGGCCCGCATCCAGGCCGTCCTGCGCCGGGTGGCCGACCCGGCGGGCGGCGCGTCCGCGCAGACGTCCCGCCTGACGTTCGCCGACATCGAGCTCGACGAGGACACCCACGAGGTGTTCAAGGCCGGTCAGGAGGTGCAGCTCTCCCCGACCGAGTTCAAGCTGCTGCGATACTTTATGACGAACCCGGGCCGCGTGCTGTCCAAGGCGCAGATCCTGGACCACGTGTGGCAGTACGACTTCGGCGGCGACGCCGGCGTGGTCGAGTCCTACGTCTCCTACCTGCGCAAGAAGATCGACACCACCGAGCCCCGCCTCCTGCAGACCCTCCGCGGCGTCGGCTACTCGCTGCGGCTGCCACGCACATGAAATCCTGGCCGCTCCGCGTCAAGCTGGTCGTACTCATGCTCGTCCTGCTGGCAGCGGCCCTCGTGACAACCGGCACGGCCGGCGTCATCAGCACGCGGGACTACCTGATCGACCGCGTCGACGCCCAGCTCCTGGACAGCGTCAGCCAGGAGACGGGCACGTGCGACGGCCTGCTGTCGGCCAACCCGTTCAAGGGCGGCAACGGCGGCCCGGCCGGCGGCGGCCCGGTGCGCGCCCCGGTCCAGCGCAACGGCTACTACGTGATGTGCACCCTGGCCGACGGTACGTTCGCCCAGAGCAACTTCAACCCGAACGCCAGCGACCCCGACAACCGCCCGGCCGTCCCCACTTCCTGGGAGGCCGTCAGCGGCGGTCTCGCGAAGCTCTCGGACAACACCGCGGGCAGCTACGCCACCGTCGATCCGGTCAACGACAGCGGCCACAACTGGCGAGTCCTCTACGCCTACCAGGTCACCCTCGACCCGCACGGCAATGTGCGGCGCCACAGCCCGGTCGTGGTCGCCATCAGCCTCGACGAGGTCGACAGCACCGTCTCCCGCCAGGTGGTGATGAGCGCGACGATCGGCGGCTTCGTCCTGCTGGTCCTGGCCGTCGTCGCGTACCTCCTGGTCCGCTCCAGCCTCCGCCCCCTGGTCGAGGTCGAAGAGACCGCGGAGGCGATCGCGGCCGGCGACCTGAGCCGCCGCGTCCCCGAGGCCGACCCCCGCACCGAGGTGGGCGGCTTGGCGCAGGCGCTCAACACCATGCTGGGCCAGATCGAGACCGCGTTCGACGAGCGCCGGGCCTCGGAGGAGGCCGCGCTGGCTTCCGAGCAGGCCGCCCTGGCTTCCGAGCAGTCGGCTCTGGCCTCGGAGGGCCGGATGCGCCGCTTCGTCGCCGACGCCTCCCACGAACTGCGCACCCCACTGACCTCGATCCGTGGCTTCGCCGAACTCCACCGCCAGTCGGGCCAGAACGACGACAACATCCGCCGCATCGAACACCACGCCACCCGCATGGGCCTGCTGGTCGACGACCTGCTGCTGCTGGCCCGGATGGACCAGCAGCGTCCGCTGGAGAAGAAGCCGGTGGACCTGCTCTCGTTGGCCACGGATGCCTTGATCGACGCCCGGGTGACCGCCACCGACCACCGCCTACGTCTCCGTACACCGAACAGCGAAGACGCCGACGCCGACACGGAAGCTCCCATCGTCCTGGGCGACGAGACTCGCCTGCGCCAGATCCTGCAGAACCTCCTGTCCAACGCCTTGAACCACACGCCGGCCGGCACCGAGGTGACCGTCTTTGTGGGCACGGAGGGCGACCAGGCAATCCTGGAGGTGGCCGACAACGGCCCCGGCATGACGGAGGACGACGCGGCAAGGGTCTTCGAACGCTTCTACCGCACCGACCCGAGCCGGACCCGAGCCCTGGGCGGCTCCGGCCTGGGCCTGTCGATCGTCGCGGCCTTGGTAGCCGCCCACGGCGGCAACGTCTCCTTGAAAACCGCCCCCTCCAAGGGCGCCACCTTCCGCGTGGAACTCCCCTTGCTCCGCTGACCCCGCGCAGCCGCCCGCCGTGGCATCCTCCGGAGGAGAACTTGCATCCGGTGATCGATGCGATGCGGGGGCGTGGCTGGCCGCGTGCCGGCGGCCCCTAGCAGCGTGCCAACGCGTGCCGACCGTGGCTGGCGGCGTGCATGGCAGCGTGCATGGCAGCGTGCCGGCCGTGGCTGGCGGCGTGCCTGGCAGCGTGCCGGCCGTGGCTGGCGGCGTGCGTGGCAGCGTGCCGGCCGTGGCTGGCGGCGTGCCTGGCGGCGTGCCGGCCGTGGCTGGCGGCGTGCGTGGCAGCGTGCCGGCCGTGGCTGGCGGCGTGCCTGGCGGCGTGGTTGGCGGCGTGCGTGGCAGCGTGGTTGGCGGCGTGCTGGCGGCGTGCCCGTCAGCGTGCGTGGCAGCGTGCCGGCTGTGGCTGGCGGCGTGCGTGGCAGCGTGCTGGCGGCGTGCATGGCTGCGTGCCGACAGCGTGCGTAGCTGCGTGCCTGGCGGCGCCGGACCGGCCGGTGGCGGGGTCGAGGGCGCAGCCTAAAGACTCACCTCGACCAGCCCGGTCTCATACGCGACGATCACTAACTGCGCCCGATCCCGCACCTCAAGCTTGGCCAGAATCCGCCCGACATGCGTCTTGACGGTGGCCAGACTCAACCCAAGATGCGCGGCGATCTCATTGTTGGAAAGCCCGAGCCCAACCAGCCTGAGCACCTCTTTCTCCCGCTCGGTAACCCCGTCCAACCGCCGCGGTATCGGCCGCTCCGGCCTGGGCCGCCGAGCAAACTCAAAAATGAGCCGCCGAGTAACCGAGGGCGACAACAACCCGTCCCCAGCCGCCACAACCCGGATAGCGTTCAGCAACTCGGCCGGCGGCGTGTCCTTCAACAGAAACCCACTGGCCCCCGCCCGCAACGCCCCATAGACGTACTCATCCAGATCAAACGTGGTAAGCATCAGCACCTTCACACCGCCCAGCTCCGGATTCCCCGAGATGAGCCGAGTCGCGTCAATCCCGTTCATCTCCGGCATCCGAACGTCCATGAGCACCACATCAGGCCGCACCTCAGCAACAAGCCGCACCGCCTCACTCCCGGTACCAGCCTCCCCTACGGTCGTGCAGTCCCCACTGAGGTCAACCAACGCCCGAAAACTCCCCCGCAGCAACGCCTGATCGTCCGCAATCAACACCCGAATCAAGCCACACCCCCAGCCGGCAGCAGCGCCCGCACCGAGAAGCCGCCTTCGGCCCGCGGCCCGGCGCTGAACGTCCCTCCGTGCAGCGCCACCCGTTCCCGCATCCCGATCAGCCCGTGCCCGGTCTTGGTCCCGCTCGTGCGCGCGGGCCGCTTCCCGTCGTCGTCGACCTCGATCTGCACCCCGTCCGCGCGTACCACGATGTTCACCTGACACCGAGCCGGCGCCGCGTGCTTGACCACGTTGGTGATCGCCTCCTGCACGATCCGGTACACCGCCAGCCCAACCGACTCCGGTGCCTCCTCGACCGCCGGCTCCGTGGGCCGGTCCATGTTGAGCTCAACTTCGACTCCACCCATCGAGGCGAGTTCGACGAGGGCCGGGATGTCGTCGAGGCCGGGCGCCGGTGCGTACGGCGTGTCCTCCCGCAGCATGTCCAACACCCGCCGCACCTCGAGCATCGCGGCTCGACCGGCTGTCTCGATGACCTGAAGTGCGTCGCGGGCCTCGCGCGGGTCGGCCTCGGCGACGTGGTTGCCGATCGAGGCCTTCACCACGATCAGCGTCATGGTGTGCGCGATGACGTCGTGCAGTTCCCGAGCCACCCGGAGGCGCTCTTCGACGGTCGCCTGCTGCACCAGTTGGTCGTTGCGCTGGGCGGCTTGCGCACGTCGCTCGCCCGCCGCGTATCCGATCATGCTGGCGAACGAAATGACGAGCATGGCCAGCAGGAAGGCCAGCACCCAAGGAGGGGTGTCGTCGTTCGGCGAGGTGTTGGGTTCTCCGAGGACCATCGGTCCGGCCAAGCTCCCGCCGACCAGCACTGAGCTGGTGAACATGAAGAAGAAGGCCTTCAAGTCCCGTGCGATGGAACTGAACACATAGAAAACCAGTGCCAGCGCGAACAACGG
Source organism: Dactylosporangium sp. NPDC051541 (assembly GCF_044454505.1). NCBI lineage: Bacteria > Bacillati > Actinomycetota > Actinomycetes > Micromonosporales > Micromonosporaceae > Dactylosporangium > Dactylosporangium sp. NPDC051541. The sequence continues at coordinate 60,475 of NZ_JBITDU010000027.1, read as the reverse complement.
GGCGACTGCCGCGAACGCCGGAATGATCTCGAAGGCCAGTCCTACCACCGCCGCGACCGTCGCCGTGCCGGCCGACCGGTATGGCCAGCGCCGCCGGGTGGCGACTGGCAGGCCGATCGCCAAGGCGATGAACATTGATACCCAGAAGGGCTCGTCGGGGGTACCGTCCGTCGGCACTGCCCGCGCCGCCCAGTAGCAAAGCAGCGTGGAGGCCACGGCGCCGACAGCGTCGAGCGCGTAGAGACCTCTCAGCGTCAGCCGCCTGGTGATGAGCGGGGGGAGTTCCATGCGGACGACGGTAGTGGGTTGGCTGGGTTTGCGCGTCGGCCTGGGAGCCGTCATACCCAGGTATGAGAAGCAGGCCGTTTTGCGCTCGGCGTACCACAGTAGGCCGAACGAAAAGTGTCCATCCCAGTCCGATGCGCGAGGTCGGCCCGGCACGGGATCGTTTCGGCCATGACGACGACGCAGACCGTTGTTTTGGATGAGGTCCGAGCCGCCTACGGTGACGGCGACCGGCAACTCGTCGCGCTCGACGGTGTTTCGGTGGCATTCGAGCGCGGCACGTTCACGGCGGTGATGGGTCCGTCGGGGTCCGGCAAGTCGACACTGCTGCATTGCGCGGCCGGTCTCGATCGCCCGGTCGGCGGCTCGGTGGTGGTTGACGGCGTTGTGCTCAACGATCTCTCGGAGGACGGTCTCACCCGGCTGCGGCGCGACCGGATCGGGTTCGTTTTCCAGGCGTTCAACCTGGTCTCGACTCTCACCGCCGAGCAGAACGTCTCCCTGCCGATACGTCTGGCCGGGCGCCGTCCACCGGCTGCTGACGTGGTGGCCGCACTGACCGCGGTCGGGCTGGCCGATCGGCTCCGGCATCGCCCGAGCGAGCTCTCCGGCGGTGAGCAGCAGCGGGTGGCCGTCGCACGGGCACTGATCAGCCGCCCGGCGGTCGTGTTCGCCGACGAGCCGACCGGTGCTCTGGACAGCGCGACGTCACGGCAGATCCTCGATCTGCTCCGCGCACTCGTCGACGAGCACCGGCAAACGGTGGTGATGGTGACCCATGACCCGGTGGCCGCCGCCCGCGCCGACCGGGTCGTGTTCCTCGCCGACGGCCGCGTCGCCGACGACATCCGGCACCCGCTCACGGCCGAGGAGATCGCGGCCCGGACCACGCACCTGGAAGACCAGAACGGGCCGGGGACCACAGGGTCGGGCACCGAGGCGCAGCGGTGGGGCGCGGGCCACCTGGGGGAGTCGTGGTGAAGATCCGCCGGATGGGCGGCGCGCTTGTCGCGGTGGCGATCGGAGTCGCGCTCGTCGTGCTGGCGCTGCTGCTGCTCGTCGCGGGCCGGCCGAAGACTCCGGATCGGCTGGCCGGCGCACCGGTTCTGGTCCAAGCGCCGCAGAGCGGAAGTCCGGCCGAGGCCTTTCCGCCGACGGTGCCGTGGTCGGCGGCCAAAGCGGATGAGCTGAGTCGACGCCTCGACGCGGTAGCTGGCGTCGCGCTCGCCGTGCCTGACCGAGTCTTCTATGTGCAGGCACTGGTCAATGGGCGGCCACCGGTGGTGGAGGGGCAGCGGCAGGACACGTACGAAGGGCATGGATGGTCCTCGGCTCGGCTCGGTGGGCTCGCGCTCGTGGCCGGAGCACCTCCGCGGGGACCGGGTGAGGTCGTGGTCGACCAGCACCTCGGCATTCAGCCGGGGGGCTCGGTGACGCTGCTGATGGCGACCGGGCCGGCGCGATACACGGTGAGCGGGCTCGTCGATGCGCCCGGCTATCTGGTCGCGGACGACGTGGCGGCGCAGCTGGCGCCCGGCGTGCGGGCGATCGGGCTGGTGCTCGAGCCGGGCGCGGATCCGGGCACTGTCGCGGCGGCCGCGCGCGAGGCTGTCGGAGGCGACGGGAAGGTGCTCAGCGGCGACGAGCGCGGAGTGCTGGAGCCACGGGACGACGCACGTGCGCGGTGGATCGGCATGCAGGTGCTCACCGGGGTGTCGGCGCTCGCCGGGTTCGTCACAGTGTTCGTGGTGGCGTCGACGTTCGCGTTCACGGTCGCGCAGCGGAGGCGGGAGCTTGGGCTGCTGCGAGCGGTCGGAGCTACGCCGCGGCAGGTGCGGCGGATGGTGTTCGGTGAGGCGCTGCTCGTCGGTGGCGTCGGGGCTGTGCTCGGAGTGATCCTCGGCGCTGCGGTCGCGCCGGTGGTGGGGCGGCTCCTGGTCGGGGCGGGGCTCGAGCCGGCGACTTATGAGGTGCGATACAGCGTGCTGCCGCTCTTGGTCGGGCTGCTGCTCGGACCGGTGGTCGCGCTGCTCGGGGCGTGGTCGGCGGCCCGGCGGGCAGCGCGGGTGCGGCCGTTGGAGGCGTTGCGGGAGGCGGCTGTCGAGCAGCGGCCGATGGGGCGGCTCCGGTGGGGTGTCGGCGGAGCGCTGGTGGTGTTGGGGATCGCGTTTGCCGTGGGGACGGCGACTGCGGACGATGCGCAGGATGGGGCCTCGTTCGCGCTGTACAGCGCGATTGCCCTGGTGAGCGGGATGGTGGCGCTGGCACCGGCTGCGGTACCGCCGATCGTGCGGCTGTGGCAACTGCCGTTCCAGCGTGGCGGGGGCGCGGTCGGCCTGCTGGTGCGGCAGGGGGCGCTCACTGCGGCTCGGCGGACGGCGTCGACGGCCGCACCCGTGCTGCTGACCGTGGCCTTTGCGGTGCTCGTCGCCGGGATGGTGCAGACGACGACGGCGGCGTATGCGTCGGGGCGGGCCGCCGACGTCGACGCCGGAGATGTGCTGGTGCCGGACCGGACGCCGGGGTTGTCCGACGCAGCCGTAGCGGGGGTGCCAGGGGCGGCGATGCTGCCGACCACGGTGTTCGCGCCGGATGAGGCGAGTGGTCTGCCGATGCGGGCGTGGAGTGCGCTCGGCGTGGACACCGCGGCGTTCAACAGGGCCGATCGAGGGGCTCAGGTGATCTCCGGGTCGCTCGCCGAGCTGAGCGGCGCGGACACTGTTGTGGTGTCGGAGTCGGCGCATCGCGCGGTGGGGGACGCCTACGCGGTGGTGTTCGCGGACGGGGAGCTGGTGCCGCTGCGGGTCGTGGCGGTGGTGGCCGATCGGTCGATACGGGCCGATGTGCTGCTGGATCGGCAAACCGTGCGACGGCATGATCTGTCGGCGTTGACGTCGGCCGTGTATCTGCCTTCCGAGGGGTCGGTCAGCGTGCCGACCGGTGTCGGGGCGCGGGTGGTCAGCCTGGTCACGTGGGCGGCTGAAGCGGACAGCGCCGAGGACCGGCTGGTGTGGGTGTTCACGCTGATGCTGATCGCCGTGTCGGCCGGATACGGAGCGATCGCGGTCGCGAACACGCTGCTGATGGCGGCACAGGGGCGCGCGGCCGATCTGCGGGTGATGCGGCTGGCGGGGGCGACTCGGCGGCAGGTGGCCGGGTACGTCGCGGCGGAGTCGGTGCTGGTCGTGCTCATCGGGGCGGTGCTCGGCGGAGTGGTCGCATTCGGGGCGCTGGTCAGCATCCGGGCCGGGCTGAGCCAGCAGGTCGGAGCGGCGGTCGAGCTGGTAGTGCCGTGGTCGGTCATCGGTGGAGTCGTTGCGCTGTGTCTGGTGCTGGCGCTCCTGGCCGGCGTGCTTCCCACTCGGCGGATGTTGCGCGAGCGGGCGATTCGGATGTCGTCATGAGCAGTGACAAGTGCTGCGGGGGCGTCGGTGCTGGGCGGTGTGCGCGTCGGGCGGATGTTGCGCGAGCGGGTGATTCGGATGTCGTCATGAGGAATGGCAAGTGCTGCGGGGGCGTCGGTGCTGGGCGGTGTGCGCGTCGGGCGGATGTTGCGCGAGCGGGTGATTCGGATGTCGTCATGAGGAATGACAAGTGCTGCGGGGACGCCGGCGCCGGGCGGCGTGCACGTCCGGCGGTGGACTCCTCGCTGTGCGACGCCAGCATCGCCTCTTCCGTCAGGACCGCCTCTTTCGTCAGCGTCGTCTCTTCCATCGGCATCGCCTCCTCCGGCTTGACCGTGAGGGTCCGGGTCCGGTGGTCGGTGCTAGCGGACAATGCGGTTCGACTCATCGAACAGCCGAACGCCCGCCGGTGTCCGATGTGGACAGCCGGCGGGCGGTCGACCCTGTGGGAGTCAAGCTTTGGAGATGGCGTCGCCCGCTACCTTGATGGCTACGGCGGCCAGGGCCTTCTTGGCTGGGCCGGCTGCTACGGAACCGTCGGCGACCTTGAAACGGCTGCCGTGGCAGGCGCAGTTGATCGTGCCCTCCGTGACCTCGCCCACCACGCAGCCGGCGTGGGTGCAGACGGCGGTGAAGCAGCGGAAGGTGCCTGCTACCGGCTGGGTCACCACGAGCTTCTGGTTGGGGAAGATCCGGCCGCCGCCTACCGGGATGTCGGCGGTGCGGGCGAAGCCTCCGACCGTGCCGCCGCCGGAGCCGTTCGGGCTGGAGCCGTTCGCTGCGGCGGTGTTCGGGTCGGTGCCGGCGCCGCTCGGGCCGTTGCCGTCGGTGGCGTTCTGGGCTGGGCCGTCCTCGGGGCCGGCGTTGCCGCCCTGCGCGTTGGCGCTGTCCACCCCGTAGGCGGCGCAGCCCGAGAGGGCTGTGGCAAGGCTCGCCGCGCCGGCGCCGGCCAGGAAGGTACGTCGGGTTGGGGTGCTCATGGTTCTTCCAGCCCCTTTCAGAGCTTGACGCCGAACGTGGTGAAGAACCACAGAGCGGAGGTGACGAACAGGCCGGACAGCGCGGTGAAGACCAGGCCGCCCAGGACTGGCAGCGCCCAGCTGGGGACGCCCTTCTTGGCGAGGACGAGCATCTTGGCGGCGAACGCTCCGTAGAAGAAGCAGCCGAGTAGTGAGTGGAGGAGTACGCGGGTGTTGTAGTCGCCGAAGCCGAGCGCGTAGAGGCAGTGCAGCGCCACGGGAATGGAGGCCAGGAAGGCCAGGCGGCCGGACCAACGGTGGACCGGGCCGAGCCACTTGGCGTTGGCGAAGGTGGGGATCTTGCCGTACATCACGAGGGCGGTGAACAACTGGACGATGGCCAGGACGAAGGCGAGGGTGGCCAGCCAGACCTTGACCGTCGCCGGGCTCGAGAAGCCGGCGATGTTCACGGCGACGCCCGTCGGCTCGTGGAGCTTGCCGTAGACGCCTAGGCCGGCGGCTACCAGGCAGGCGACCAGGAACGGGACGATGAGCGTGGTCGAGGACTTCGCGGTGGTTGAAGGGGCGGGCAGTGCCGGGCCGGCGGCTGGCGAGACATCGGTGGTCGGTGCGCCGGTCCTCGAGGCGGTCGCGGTTGAGAAGCTGGCCGAGATAGCCGACGTTGGGACACCGGCCGGTGCGAGGCCGGGCGTCGAGGCGTTGGCCGGAAAGTTGGCGCTGGAGATTCCGTCGGCCGGATAGCCGGCGCTCGAGGTTCGGTCGGCCGAATAGCCGGCGTTTGAGACTCCGTCGGCCGGATAGCCGGCGCTGGAGGTTCCGCCGGCCGGGAAGGCGGTGCTTGGGGATGGGGCGGTTAGAGGTGCGCCGGTGGTTGGGGACATGGCTGGGGCTGAGGGGCTTACCGGGTACGGGACGCTGATGGGGGTTGAGCTCACCGGAGCTGGGGAGCTGACCGGGGCGTTGGGATTGAACGGGATTGACGGGCTGACTGGGATTGGGGAACTCACGGGGGCTGAACTGGTGGGGGAGGTCTGCGGGGGGTGGTTGGAGTAAAGGGGGTCGACTGTGAAGGACTGTGGGGGTGGATAGGGGAACTGGGTCGCGCCTGAGGGGGGTAGGGGGCCCAAGTCGGGAATGGGAGGGAACTCTAGGCGCTTGTTCGGGGTTTCCGGGCCTGGAGGTGGTGCCGGGATCGCGGCCGCGTTGTCGGCGGGGTCGTTGATCGGGGCGCTCATGTCGGGGCTCCTGGCTCAGTATCCGGTCGCGGGGCTGGTGGGTTCGATGGTCACGTTGGTGCCGTCTACCTGGGCGGTTTTGCTGTTCACGTCGAACGGCGGGGCCGGTTGGAGGGCGCCGTTGCGCTTCTCGACGCCTACCTGCTTGCCGTCGTAGACGACCCAGCTCGCGTCCAGCTTGTTGCGGAGGCTGGACTGGGAGCGGTAGAGACCCGACGGAGGGGCTACGGCCTTGATCGTGAAGGTCCACGTCTTCGAGCCGGCGGTGACCGTGCCCTTGATCTGGGTGGCGGTGTAGGTGCCGGTCAGCGTGCCGGTGGCCTTGGCGCTGTTCAACTGCGCCTCGCCGTTGGCCATCTCGCCGTCCATCCAGGACTCGGCGGCGCGGCCGTCGCAGACGTAGGCGATCGCCTTGCCGTTGTTGACCACGACGCCGAGGGAAGCCGCGCCGCCGTCCACCGCGCCGGCGTACGTGATCGTGCCCTGCTGCCCGGCCAGGCCGGAGCCGTTGCCGGCGGCGGGGGCCGAGGACTTGGCCGCGGACGGGGTCGGCGTCGGGGCCGGGGTTGGTGCGATGGTGGCCGCGGGCGGGGTCTGGGTCGCGGCGGCGTTGTTCTTGGGCAGGCCGCGGCTCAAGTTGACGTTGGCGCCGTAGAGCACGCCGGCGACCGCCAGGCCGGCGGCCAGAGTGATGAGCGGTGCCTTGAATTTCATCGGAAACTCCCACAGGTTGACTTCGTATCCATGAGACCGAGGTTCGCCGGGCGTGTCTGCGTCTAAAGACGCACAACCGGGATGCCGTGAATGTCCAGAACGAGACCGACCAGATCGACGGCGGAGATGCGACCCTTATCGCGGCCGATGTCCGAACGAGCAAAGACAAGATCCAGGGGGCTGAGATGCCACGCGTCATCGTCTGGGCGGCGCATCTCGCGTTGCCGCTCGTCGGGCTCTGGCTGCTGCTCAGCCAGCCGGGCGCCGACGAGATCTGGCAGCACCACGAGGCGCACTTCTGGCTCGTCATGGTGGTGGCGGCGATCAACGTCGTCGTCGGTGTGGCGATGAGTGTCGCGGCGAAGCGGCGGGGCGATGGGCGGCTGTTCCTCGTGTCGCTGGTGTTCCTGGCCGCGGCCGGGTTCCTCTTCGCGCACGCGCTCGCCACGCCGGGGGTGCTCATCGGGCACCCCAACGCCGGCTTCGACCAGTCGATGGCGGTCGGGCTGATCATCGGGTCGGTGCTGGCGGTGTTGTCGTCGCTGAGGCTGCCGGGCACGATCACGAGGTGGCAGTCGGGCCTGCGGATCGCGCTCGGGCTGCTGCTGTTCGTGTGGATCGTGTGGTCGCTGTCGGACCTGCCGCCGTTGTCGCGGCAGGATCAGATCCGCGACGTCGAGGGGCCGCTGGTCTGGGTGTCATGGGCGGCCGTCGTGCTGTATGCGGTGGCCGCGATTCGGTTCTACCTGCTGTACAAGAAGAGTCCGAGCGCCGTGCTGATCTCGGTCGTCACCTCGTTCGTGCTGCTGGCCGAGGCCATGGTGACGGTGACGCTGGCCGACAAGTGGCGGCTGTCGTGGTGGGAGTGGCACCTCATCCTGACCGCCGCGTTCCTCTTCGTGGCTTACAGCGCCTACGTGCAGTACCGCCGCGAAGGAAGCGCCGCCGGCCTCTTCGACGGGATCGCGCTGGCCGCGACCAACCGCCAGATCAGGCAGCAGTATGAAAAAGCGCTGGAGGAACTCGTGGCCGCGCTGCAGGAGTCGGAGCAGGGGGCGGCGCCGGAGCGGTTGGCGGCGCGGATGGCCGAGCGGTTCGGGCTGACCGAGAAGCAGGCCGAGATCCTGGACCGGGCGGCCGCCGCCCTGGTCGCCGAGCGGGAGCTGTCGGGGCAGCTCAAGTCGCTGGTGGCAGTGGGCGAGCAGGCGGAAGTGCAGACGGGCGAGGACGAGTTCATCCGCAAGACGATCGAGACCGTCCGAGACTCATTCGGTACCATCGAAATCGCCCTGAAAAGCGACGGAACGCTGGAAAAACTCGACGGTGCGCTCCCGCTGACGGTCAAGGGTCAGCTGGCCGGGGCGGTCGCCATCAGTGACAAGATCCGGCCGGAGGTCCGGCAGACGCTCGCGCACCAGCTGTCGATCGGGCTCGAGAACGCGCGGCTGTACGGCGAACTCTCCACCCTGTTCCGCCAGTACATGTCCCCGGACGTGGCGGCCGCGCTGCTCGCCGATCCGGACCAGGCGGCGCTCGGCGGGCGGCTCGTCGACGTCACGGCATTGTTCGCGGATCTGCGCGGCTTCACGACGTTTTCCGAGGCGGTCGAGCCGGGCGACATCGTGGAGATGCTCAATCGGTATCACGGCGTCGCTGTCCCGTGCATTCTCGACAATGGCGGGACGATCGTGCAGTTCGTCGGCGATGCGCTGCTGGCGCTGTTCAACGCGCCCGCGCGGCAGGACGATCACGAGGCCCGGGCGGTGCGGGCGGCGCTGCAGATGCAGGACGCGGTGCGGGAGATCGCGGAGGGGCACCCGGACTGGCCGCGGTTCCGGGTCGGGGCCAACACCGGGCCGGCGCTGGTCGGCAACATCGGCAGTGAGCTGCTGCGCGGGTTCAACGCGATGGGCGACGCGGTGAACGTGGCGGCGCGGCTGCAGACGATCGCCGAGCCGGGGCAGGTGGTGATCGGCGGGGTCACCTATGACGCGATCGCCAAGCAGGTCACCGCCACGCCGCTGGGCGAGCTGGAGGTGAAGGGGCGCGTGCAGACGGTACGGGCTTACGTGGTGGAGGCGCTGGCGTGACCGAGTTCTTCGATCTTCTGCACGCCGACGAGCAGGCCGCGTTGGAGGCGGCGGGGCATCGCCGGCAGTGGCGGCGGGGCGCGGTGATCTTCCGGGAGGCGAGTCGCTCGGAGGCGGTGGTGATTCTGCGGGCCGGGCGGGTCAAGGTCTCGTCCGACACGGCGTCGGGCACGGAGGTGGTGCTGGCGGTGCGGGGGCCGGGCGCGCTGCTCGGCGAGCTGTCGGCGATCGACGGCGGGCCGATGTCGGCCAGCGTGACGGCCTTGGAGCCGGTCACGGCGCTCTCGGTGCCGTCCCCCGATTTCGAGCGGTACCTCCTGGGGCACGCCCGGATCTCGTTCCTGCTGATGCGCGAGCTCACCCGCCGCCTGCGCGACGCCGACCGCAAGCGGATCGAGTTCGGCGCCTTCGACACGACGGGGCGGGTGGCGGCCCGGCTGGTCGAGCTGGCGGAGCGGTTCGGCGAGCAGACGCCGGAGGAGGGGATCCGGATCAGTCTGCCGCTGTCGCAGGACGAGCTGGCCGGCTGGACGGGCTCGTCGCGCGAGGCGGTGACGAAGGCGTTGCGCACGCTGCGTGAGGAGGGCTTGATCCAGACCGGGCGACTCCACGTGGTCGTCCATGATCTCGATGCCCTCAGGGATCGGGCTCAATGAGCGAAGATGACGGGGGTACACCCTCGCGTTGACCCTTGCAACTATGCGCATACCCCACTGTTGATCTTCGAGCGCCACGATGAACACCTAGTCTTCCGCGACAGGTGCATCGAGGCATCGACGCAGGGCCTCGGTGTTGATTGCCCCACCAGGGAGGTACCTGTGCGTAAGTTGACCGTGGGACTGCTGAGTCTCACGCTCGCGTCGGGGATGGGGGTGTTCGTCGGCGGGGGTGCGGCCCAGGCCGTGCCGGCGAAGCAGGCACCAACCTTCGACGCCTCGTCGCCCTCCGACGAGCTGATCACCGCCGACGAGCAGAAATCGCGAGACACCCGTGAGGTGGCCATCTCGCAGGTGCTCAAGGGTCAGGCGACGCCGCAGAAGCGAGGCGCGAGCACGGTCGTCCAGGTCGGCAAGGCCGATCGCCGCCGGGGTCACGTCGACAAGTACGTCGAGCTGGGCCGGGAGAAGACCGACAAGATCTTCGTGGTGCTGGCCGAGTTCGGCAACGGCCGGGCCGACGGCTACCCGGACCAGGACACCAACCCGGCCATCCCGGGCCCGCAGAAGTTCGACGGCCCGCTGCACAACCAGATTCCGCAGCCGGACCGCTCGAAGGACAACTCGACCATCTGGCGCGCGGACTTCAGCAAGCAGTACTTCGAGAACATGTACTTCGCCTCCGGCAACGGAGTGGAGTCGCTCAAGACGTACTACGAGAAGCAGTCCTCCGGCCGGTACAGCGTCGAGGGCATGGTCTCGGACTGGGTGAAGGTCCCCTACAACGAGGCCCGCTACGGCCGCAGCAACTACGTGGGCGACCCGACGAAGGTCTGCACGGCCAACATCTGCAGCAACAGCTACAACCTCGTCCAGGACGGCATCCAGGCCTGGGTCGACTCGCAGCACGCGCAGGGCAAGTCGGACGCCGACATCAAGGCGACGCTGGCCTCATACGACCAGTGGGACCGCAACGACTACGACAACGACGGCGACTTCAACGAGCCCGACGGCTACATCGACCACTTCCAGATCGTCCACGCCGGCGGCGACCAGGCCGACGGTGATCCGATCTTCGGTGAGGACGCGATCTGGAGCCACCGGTCGAAGGCCTTCTCGAACAACACCACCGGCCCGGCGAACAACAAGCGCGGTGGCGTGCAGGTCGGCACCACCGGCCTGTGGGTCAGCGACTACACGATGCAGCCGGAGAACGGCGGCCTGAGCGTCTTCGCCCACGAGTACGGCCACGACCTCGGCCTGCCGGACCACTACGACACCTCGGGCGCCGGCGGCAACGCCGAGAACCCGGTGAGCTGGTGGACCATCATGGCGCAGAGCCGGGTCAGCCTGCCCAGCGACAACGGGATCGCGACCCGTGCGGCCGACCTCGGCGCGTGGGACAAGCTGCAGCTGGGCTGGCTGGACTACACGACCGTCAAGACCGGGCAGACCAAGCTGGTCGACCTCGGCCCGCACGAGTACAACAGCAAGAAGGACCAGGCGGTCATCGTCAACCTGCCGAAGAAGAAGGTCACGACGCAGCTGGCGACACCGCCGGAGGGCACCAAGTCGTGGTGGAGCGGCAAGGGCGACTCGCTCGAGAACACGCTGACCCGCAGCGTTGCGATCCCGGCCGGGACCACATCGCTGACGTTCCAGGCCAACTGGGACATCGAGCAGTGTGGCACCGACAAGTGCGACTACGCCTATGTCGAGGTCGACAGCGGCGCCGGCTTCACGCCGATCACGGGCTCGATCAGCAACGCGCCGGAAGAGCCGGGCGGTATCGACGACAAGAGCAACGGCTGGGTGCCGGCGACGTTCGACCTGTCCGCGTTCGCGGGCAAGACGGTCGGGCTGCGCTTCCGCTACTCGACCGACATCGCCGCCGGTGGTCTCGGCTTCTTCGCCGACGACATCAAGATCACCAACGGTGGCACCACGGTGTTCGCCGACGGTGCCGAGAACGGGCTCAACGGCTGGACCGCGGTCGGCTTCACCGCCGTCGGCGCGTCGCTGACCAACGAGTACGACAACTACTACATCGCCTCGCACCGCACGTACGAGTCGTTCGACAAGTACATGAAGACCGGCCCGTACAACTTCGGCTTCGCTGACAAGCCGCAGTGGGTCGAGCACTTCCCGTACGAGACCGGCCTGCTGGTCACCTACTGGGACCTCTCGCAGACCGACAACAACACCAGCCAGCACCCCGGTGAGGGCGAGATCCTGCCGATCGACTCGCACCCGGACCTGATGCTCAAGCCGGACGGCACGCCGTGGCGGCCGCGCATCCAGGGCTTCGACGCGCCGTTCTCGTTCGCGAAGACGGACTCGTTCACCCTGCACTCGGGGGCGGCCAACACGCCGAGCACGCTGGGCGGCCAGTGGGGTAACCCGCTGTTCGACGACAGCAAGAGCTACTACCGGGAGTACCCGGCGACCAACACCTTCTACGGCGTCAAGGTTCAGAAGAACGGCGTGAAGATCTTCGCGCTGCTGGAGAACGGCACGTCGCAGGCGGTCCTGGTTATCGGCTGATCGGGAACCGAACTACGCGGGAGGAGGTCCAAGTGGGTATGAAAGCCACCCTGGGCCTCCTCCTCGCCGTTGCGCTGCTGGCGGGGTGCGGCGAAAGAACCGAAAAAACCGAGAAAACGGAAAAGACCGATCAAGCGGCATTGGTACCGTCAAATCCCGCGCCGACCACACCGCGCCCGCTGAAAACCCTCTCCGAGCCGCCCCTTGACGCTTTTCAGCAGGTCGTCGCCAAGGGCACGGTGCGCATCACCGGCACGTGCGTCGAGGTGGTCACCGAGCAGCTCAACTGGGTGCTGATCGGCCCGGCCGCGGCCCAGCTGCGCGACGGTCAGCGGGTGCAGGCCACCGGCGTCCCCGACCCGAATCGGGAGACCGGCTGCACCGGCAGCCCGCTGCTGGTGTCGAGCGTCGCCCTGGTCTAGTGACGCCTCACGCCCGCTCGTGGCGAACCGTTTGAGGCATGACCACCACGCCCTTCCAGGTCACCGTGCCCCGGTTGACGGTCCCGGTCGGCCCCGACGACCACACGCTCGGTCCGGCCAACGCGCCCGTGTCGCTGGTCGAGTACGGCGACTTCCAGTGCCCGTACTGCGCCATGACCTACGCGATCCTGCGGGACCTGCTCCGGCTGCGCGGTGCGCGGGTCCGGTACACCTTCCGGCACTTCCCGCTGACGAACGTGCACCCCTACGCGGACCTCGCGGCCGAGGTGGCCGAGGCGGCCGCCGAGCGGGGCGCCTTCTGGCCGATGCGCGACTGGCTGTTCGCCAACCAGGAGGGGATCAACCCGCGCCGGCTCATGGTCGGCGTCGAGCGGCTCGGGCTGCCCGCGGCCGAGATCGGTGACGAGGTCGGCGCCCACCTATACCTGGACCGGGTCCGCCGGGATCTCGTCGGCGGTGTGCGCAGCGGGGTGGGCGGCACCCCGACATTCTTCCTCAACGGCGTCCGCCACGACGGCGGCTACGCCCTGGGCGATCTTCTGGAGGCCGTGGACGAGGCCGCCGAAGCCGCAGTACCACCCGCTTCGGGAAATTCCGGACAGTCAATGCGGTAATCATTACGGGCGTAACTCCGATTTTGCGATCGAGGTGTTGCGGTCCGTCAATGCGCAGTGCATGCTTTCGCGTTGGGTCGCACGGTCTTTCGGGCCCTAATTGTCGTTATCTCGGGTTTCGGGGACCCCGGGGCGTTGGGCCGAATGATTGGGTGACGAGGTACACGGTCGATGCTGCTGGCCGATGACTTCTTTCTGATTGCGCACGACGACCGGGACGGCCGGTCGCGGCTGTCCGCCCGCGCGGTGGAGACCGGGCTGGCCGGGGCGATGCTCGGTGAGCTGGTGCTGGACCAGCGGATCACGGTCGAGGGTGCGCGGCTGCGGGTGCTGAGCGGGGAGCCTCCGCCGGACCCGCTCGCGCACACCAACCTGGCCACGATGATCGCCGAGGTGCAGCACCGCGAGGTGCGGACCTGGCTGCAGTTCCTCGGCCGGACCGCGGTCGAGCAGGTCGGGGCCCGGCTGGCCCGGGTCGGCCTGGTGGAGCAGACCCAGGTGCGGCGGCTGCTGCGCTCCTCCACCCGATGGCTGCCGGTCGACGTCAACCTCCCGACCGGCCGCGTGGTGCGGCTGCGGCGGCTGATCACCGGCTCGGAACCGATGCGCGTGGCCGACGCGACCCTGGCCGGGCTCGCCGATGCGACCGGCCTGACCGGGCACGTCCTCTGGGATGGCGAGCCCGGCGGTGGCCGCCGCGTCCAACACACGGTCGGCGCCCTGCCGCCGCCGCTGCGCGACCTGGTCCTGCAGGTCGAGTCGGCGGTCGGCGACGCGGTGCTGTCACAACGCGGGTAGCACCCGCAAAACCCCCTTGGAGGATCGATGTCCGTACCGCCGCCTGCGCGGCCCAGCGTGGTATCCCAGGCGCTGGCCCGCGACCGCCTGGGTGTGCCGTCCGTCATCATGTTCGCCCTGACCGCGGCCGCGCCGCTGATGGTCGTGGGCGCGCTCGTCTCGACCGGCTGGGGCGTGGTCGGCACGACCGGCTTCCCCCTCGCCTTCCTGATCATCGCGGTGATCCTGGCGCTGTTCAGCTTCGGCTACGTCGCGATGTCGCGGCACATCACCAACGCGGGCGCCTTCTACTCGTACATCGCGCAGGGCCTCGGCCGGCCGCTGGGCGTCGGCGGCGCGATGGTCGCGCTGATCGCCTACAACCTGCTGCAGGTCGGCCTGTACGGTGCGTTCGGCGCCTTCCTCTCCCAGTTCCTGGCCGACAAGGCGCAGCTCAAGGTCAACTGGTGGGTCGTCGCGCTGGTGCTGTGGCTCTTCGTCGCGGTCCTCGGCCTGCTGCGCGTCGACGTCAACAGCAAGGTCCTCATGATCCTGCTCGGCGCCGAGCTGATCGTGGTGACGATCTTCGACGTCATCTTCTTCAGCCACCCGGCCGGCGGCTCGCTCAGCTTCGAGCCGTGGACGTGGAGCGCGCTGCAGGACAGCGCGGGCCCCGCCTTCGCGGTCGCGACCACGGCGTTCGTCGGCTTCGAGGCGGCACCGGTCTTCGCCGAGGAGGCCCGCAGCAAGAACCGCACGGTGGCCCTGGCCACCTTCCTCGGCCTCGCGGTGATGTTCCTGTCCTACTCGCTCACCAGCTGGGCGGCCTCCGCGAGCATGGGCGTCGACCAGACCGTCGCCCAGGCCCGGGACTCGCTCGACACGGGCGGCCCGTTCTTCCCGGCGCTGATCGCGGCCAGCGGCAGCTGGGCCGGCGACGTCGGCACGGTCCTGCTGATCACCAGCATCGCCGCGGCCGCGCTGAGCTACCACAACACCACCGCCCGATACGCGTTCGCGCTCGGCCGTGAGCGGGTGCTCCCGTCGTTCTTCGGCCGCACCCGGGCCCGCTCGGGCGCCCCGATGGCCGGCTCGCTGTTCCAGACGATCATCGCGGCGGCCGTGGTGGTCCTGTTCGCCGTGGCCGGCTGGGACCCGCTGGTCAACCTGTTCTTCTGGCTCGGCACCGCCGGCGGCGTCGGCGTGCTGCTGCTGGTCGCGGCCACGTCCCTCTCGGTGATCTTCTACTTCATCCGCGACGGCCGCGGGGAGGGCGCCTGGTCCCGGCTCATCGCCCCGATCCTGGCCACGCTCGCCCTCGCCTACGTGATGTGGCAGGTCTTCGACAACTTCGGCCTGCTGCTCGGCTTCGCGCCCGGCACCGAGAACGCCGCGGTCTGGGCGTTCCCGGCGGCCTACGGGGTGGCCGCGGTCATCGGCATCATCTGGGCGCTGATCCTGCGCGCCCTGAACCGCCAGGACTATGAGGCGATCGGCCTCGGCGCCCGCGCGAACACCGCCCGGCTCGAGCCGCTGGAGTCGGCAGAAGTGCATTAGTGCTTTTTTTCGGGGGTACTGCCCTGAGGCCGCACAAACAGCGAGGGAGACAGACGGTGGTCTGTCTCCCTCGACTGCTTCAGCACCGGCGTCGGTTCACAAGCCGGTACCACTTACCGGGCGCTTGGTAGCCGGGCGGCACCCGTGGTTGGGTCCGCCCATCGTTACCGGGCGCCGGAACTTAGCCGTAGGTCAGGGCCGGCGTGGGCTCGACTCGGTCGGCGGCCGCGCGCAGCGTGCGAGCGGTGAAGCCGCGCACCTTCTTCATCGTGGCCGACTCCGGGCGGCGGTCGTCGACGACCGGGGCGTTCGGCAGCGCGGAGTGGGCCTCGGCGCGGACGGCCTCGAGCGAGACGAACATCGCGATGGGGGTCATCACAGTTCTCCTAGATCTGGTGGTTGGGCCCGGTGGTCGCTCTGACCACCAGGGATACGGGCAGCGTCAGGTGGCGCTGCGCCGGGTCTTCGGGCGGGTCGAGCAGGAGCTCGCCCGCCAGCCGCCCGCGCTCGACGCTGGGCTGGCGGATGGTGGTGAGGCCGGCCGGCTCGGCTTCGGGAATGTCGTCGAAGCCGGTGACCGAAACGTCCCGGCCGGGGCGCAGGCCCCGCACGCGCAGCGCGTCGAGCACGCCGAGCGCGAGGACGTCGGAGGTGGTCAGGATCGCGGTGGCCCGGTCCAGCCGGTCCAGCGCGTGTGCGGCCGCGGCCGCGCCCTCGTCGCGGCCGTTGTCGGCCGCGTTGATGAGCAGCACCCGCTCCCACGGCACACCGGCCGCGAGCAGGGCGTCGCGGAACCCGCGCACCCGCTGGCCGGTGACGTAGTAGCGCAGCGCGTCCGGGTCGGCGTCGACCGGGCCGGTCACGCCGCCGTGCACGATCCAGTGCGCGACGATCGCGACGTCGCGGTGGCCGAGCTGGGCGATGTGGTCGCCGAGCCGGCGCGCGGCCGCGCGCTCGTCGATGCCGACGTAGCCGGCGTCGGGGCCGAACGCCTCCGGGTCCTCGCCGATCACGATCGGCACGCCCCGGGCCCGGATCAGCTCCAGCGCGCCGTGCCAGTCGGGCACGCAGTAGAGGCAGAACGCGTCGACGGCGGCGTTGCTGACCACCCGCCGGCCGGCCTCCTCGTCCTTGGGCAGGTTGAGCAGCAGCAGCGAGGTCTCACGGGGCGAGGCGGCCTCGGCCAGCCCGCGCAGGTAGGCCACCGCGTAAGGGTCGGTGAACGCCATCGACAGGTTGTCGGTGAGCAGCACACCGATCGCGTTGACCTTGCCCCGGCGCAGCGACCGGGCCGTCGGGTTGGGGCCCGAGTAGCCCAGCCGCTCGGCCGCCGCGAGGATCCGGGACCGCAGCTCGGGGGAGAGCTGATCCGGCCGGCTGTAGGCGTTGGAGACGGTGCTCCGCGACACGCCCAGCTCGTCGGCGATGGTCTGCAGCGTGGCCGCCATGATCAGTGATCCCTCCCCTCTGCATCGATTCAGTCCTTCTGTATCGATACAGTACGCCGCCGCCCGGAGCCCGGCCAGGGATTTGTCGGGTCCTGGCAGGTGAGCCGCAACACGTGGTCTGAGCTGCGGATTTAAACGTCACGCAATAGCGCGCCACCACGGTTCAAGAGCCGGTAACGCGTCGATGTTCACCCGGTCACCTGGGCGCGGGATGACAAGCTCGATGTCGCGGGCCCGAGCCTCCTCGGTCAGCCGCTCGACCGGCTCCGACCACGCGTGCAGAGCCAGGTTGAAGGTGCACCAGTGCAGCGGGATCAGCACCCGCGCCCGCACGTCGAGATGTGCGCTGGCGCCGTCCTCGGGCATCATGTGGATGTCCGGCCAGGCGTCGTTGTAGGCCCCGACCTGGATCAGCGACGCGTCGAACGGGCCGTGCTGCTCACCGATGCGCTTGTAGCCGTCGAAGTAGCCCGAGTCACCCGTGTAGAACAGGCTCCGGCGCGCCCCCTTCACGACCCACGACGCCCACAGGGTGCCGTCGCGGGTGAACTTGCGGCCGGAGAAGTGCCGGGCTGCGGTCGCCGTCAGCGTGACCCCGCCCACCTCGGCCGACTCGTCCCAGTCCAGCTCGACCAGGCGGTCCTCCGGGACGCCCCAGCGCTCCAGGTGCGCGCCGACGCCGAGCGGTACCAGAAAAGGCGCCTGCTGGGTTTTTTGCAGTGCTTTGATCGACGCGAAGTCCAGGTGGTCGTAATGGTCGTGCGAAATGACCACGGCGTCGATCCGGGGCAGCTCATCAATCGGCAGCGGTACCGCATGCAGGCGCTTCGGCCCCGCGAACGAGGTCGGCGAGCAGCGGTCGCTCCACACCGGGTCGAACAGGACGCGGACGCCCTCGATCTCGACCAGGGCCGTCGAGTGCCCCAGCCAGGTCACGTGCAGCCCGTCCGGGTCCAGCCGCCCGCCGAGCTCCGGCCGTCGCACCGGGATCGCGCCCAGCGGCTTGCGGCGCTGTTTGCCCGTGAGCAGCTCGACGAAGGCGTCGCGCATCGCATGCGGCGGGAGGATGTCGGCCGGCACGGTGTTGACGAACCGCCCGTCGCCGTACTGCGGCGAGCGCCGCATCCGGTCCGCCCGCGCCCCCGCCGGGACCGCGCCCAGCTGCGCCGGAAGGTCACGCAGAGCCCACGCGACGCCACCGGCCGCGGCGGCCACCGCGGTCCAGGCAAGCACCCGAGTCGTCTTCCCCATTACTCCGTCGCCTCCAGTTGTGGTGAGGTTCAGCACCCGTCCGTTTCGATTTTCTCTCGGCCCTCCGGTCGGACGGACACCGGATGAGCCCCTTCGAAGGCCCGCTATCTGCGAAAACGTCTTTCGGCCGGCTCTTCGACGCGATGACGACCCGGTCCGGCCCCTCTGTTGCGCGCTCACCAGGTATGGAAGGCTGCCCGCAAACTTCCTCTTCACGCGCTTGCGACGCGTAGGTCACTTCGCCCCCGGAGGCCTTTCGTGGTCTGGTACACCGGCCAGTCACTCCTATTGATTCTGCTCGCCTTCCTGCTCGGTCTGCTGGTCGGCTACCTCTGGTGGGGCCTGCGCCTGCGCCGGGTCCGCTCCTCTTCGTCCGAGTCCATCACTTCCTCCTCGCCCGCCGCTTCCTCATCGGCGTCCTCGTCGGTCACCGCTTCGGCGGCCGAGCCGGCTCCCGTCACCGCGGCCCCGATCGCGGCGGCGCTGGCCGACCCGGAGCCGGTGGCCGAGCCTGCCCCTTCGCCGGTCGTGCTGGCCGAGCATTCGTCTGAGCCTGAGCCGGTTGTTGAAGAGCCGGTTGTCGAGCTTGAGCCGGAGCCGGTTGTCGAGGCCGAGCCGGTCGTTGAAGAGCCGGTCGCTGTTGAGCCGGTCGCCGTTGAGCCGGTCGCGGTCGAGTCGGAGCCCGTTGTCGAAGCGGCTGATTCCGAGCCGGAGCCGGTTGACGCGGCCCTGGTGGCGGACGTCGAGTCGGCCTTCGCGGCCGAAGAAGAGCCGGCCCCGGCTGACGAGCTGGAGCGCATCGAGGGCATCGGGCCGAAGATCGCGGCGGCCCTTCGCGCGGCCGGCATCTCGACCTACTCCCAGCTGGCCGCGGCCGACCGCGGTGAGCTGGAAAACGCGCTGGAGCGGGCCAACCTGCGGTTCGCGCCGAGCATCGGGACGTGGTCGCAGCAGGCCCGGCTGCTGGCCGACGGGGACGAGGCCGGCTTCAAGGCTCTGACCACCCGCTTGATCGCGGGCCGCGAGGTCACCGCCAAAACCCCCGTTGCCGAGCCTGAGCCGGTTGTTGAAGAGCCCGCGCCGGTTGTTGAAGAGCCCGCGCCGGTTGTCGTCACGCCTGAGCCTGTCGCGGTTGAGCCTGAGCCCGAGCCGGATGTTGAAGATCCCGAGCCCGTTGTTGAAGAACCCTTCGCGGCTGAGCCCGAGCCCGTCGTTGCGGAAGCGCCGGTGGTTGTTCCGGCACAGGCGGTGGCGGTTGAGAACGTCGAGCCGGACAACCTGCGGCGGATCGAAGGCATCGGGCCGAAGATGTCCGCGGCCCTCATCGCGGGTGGCATCCGGACCTACCGGCAGCTGGCCGACGCCGACGTCGACACGCTGCGCTCGATGATCGAGGCGGCCGGCCTGCGGTTCGCGCCCAGCATCGTGACGTGGGCCCGGCAGGCCCGGCACCTCGCCGACGGGGACGAGGAGGGCTTCGCCGACCTCACCCGGCGGCTGGTGGCCGGCCGCGACACCGGACGGTCCTGATGGCGGGTACGACCCGGACGACCACGACCAGCGGCTCGCGCTGGGTCGTGCGCAAGCGAAACCCCTGGATCCCGATCGGCGTGGCCGTCGTCGGCCTCCTGGCGCTGGCCGTCGCCACCGAGGTGCCGCACCGACACTCCATTGAGGACAACCTCACCGACCGCACGAAGGTCGCGCTCACCAATGCCGGCATCGACGCGGACGTCACGTTCGTGGGCCGCGACGGCACCGTCAAGGTGGGCTCGGCCGACGAGAAGGACAAGGCCCGCGACGTCACCCTGGCCATCGACGGCGTCCGTGTGGTCGAGGTCCAGGCTCCGCCGAAGACCGATACGCCGGCGGTACAGCAGCAGCTCAAATCGGTGTCGGTGAAGCTCCTGGTGGACAGCGGCAAGGTCACGCTGACCGGCACCGTGCCGGCCGAGAGCGACCACACCAAGCTGGCCGACGCGGCGAAGGCGGCCTTCGGCGCGGAGAACGTCCAGGACACCATCACCGTCGACGCGGCCCGCACCGCCGCCGACACCGACCTCGCCGGCCTCGGCGCGGTCATCTCCGCCCTGGGCAAGGACACCAAGGCCGGGGTCGTCGACCTGACCGAAAACGTGATCACGTTGACCGGCACGGTCCCGTCACAGGACGTCAAGGACCGGGCGGAGACGGCCGCGAAGGCCGCCGCGAAGTCCGGCTCCGTGAAGAATGAGCTGGTCGTGGGCCAGGCCGCCGCCCCCGAGCAGGTCCAGACGCAGCTGGTCGCCCTGCCGACGGTGGAGTTCGAGAACAACAGCGCCACCCTGACCCCACAGGGCCGAGCCGTGGTCGAAAACGCGGCGTCGATCCTCAAGGCCAACCCGAACATCAAGGTGAGCATCGAGGGCCACACCGACCTGACGGGCACCGCGGAGCGCAACCAGACCCTGAGCGAAACCCGCGCCCGCACAGTCCTGGACAACCTGGTCTCCCTGGGCATCGCCGCCGACCGCCTGACGTCAAAGGGCTTCGGCGAGAGCCGCCCCAAGGTCCAGGGCACCGACCCGGCCGCCAACTCCGTCAACCGCCGCGTCGAGTTCATCGTCCAGCAGTAACGACGGCCAGCCGGTCCACGCCGCCCATCCGCGGGCGGCGTGGACCGCGCGTTTTCCGGTCAGGCCGCGAACTGCAGCCAGACGTTGGTGTACCGGTCGTCGCAGTAGTACTGCACCAGCTTCGTGCCGGCCGTCACCTGGTCAAGCTGCGAGGCGATGCACATGCCGCTGTTGAGGTTACGGATCCTGAAGGCCAGGGTCGTGCAGTGCTGCACGCCGGTGCTCGGGAACGTGACGCAGATGGGATTGCTGCTGTCCCTGACCTTGTCGTAGGCCCACCGTCCAGTGGTCGCGGTGGTGCACCCGGTCTGGACGATCGCCGCCCCGTACGAGGAGAACTGCGGAGCCAGGCACTTGCCGTTGGCGTAGTTGAAGGTCCAGTAATCCGTATTGGTCACGGCGGTCTCGTTGCTGAACTTCTGACCGCTGCTGCCGCAGTTCCACAGAATCTGCTGGACGTTGTTGCCCGTGCTCGCGCCCGGGTCAGCCAGGCACTGCGCGGCCCCGGTGACGGAGTTCCAATTCATCAAAAAATAGGGCCCGTAAACATTCCCGGCCGCCTGCGCCGGCGCCTGCGGCAGCACCGTCACCAGGCCAAGCAGCACCAACGCGATCACAGATTGAACGAGTCGCTTTCGAAGCACGTGAAATCCCCCATTCAGAAAACGTGCGGGGAGCCTTACACGGCAACGTTGGATTCCGGTTTACTTATCGTTTGAACGGCAGGTCAACGAGCAGGCGAGGGACAACCGAAAACCGCCGTACCCCGCGTTTCCAAGCGCCGCCCGGCGGTTCACGGACCTGATGCGCGGTTCGATCGGCGCCACCTGTCAACTCCGCTGGCAATCCCGTCGTCCTCGCGGCCCGCCCGCCGGCGACGTTATGGTTGTGGCATGGCAGAACCGCGTACCGTCACCGTGCCGGTCGTCGTCGAACGTGACGAAGACGGGGTCTGGTGCGCTCACGCACAACTCCGCCCCGGCGTCGGCGCCCACGGCGAGGGCGACACCGAGGACGCGGCGCTGGAGGACCTCCGCGAGGCGCTCCTGGGCCTGATCGAGGAGTTCGGTGTTCCCCGCGAACTGTCCATCACCCTGGCCGCTTGATGCCGCCAGTCCCGCCAGTTCCAGGCGCTCGTGTCGTCAAGCACAGGAGCGTCAAGGCTTCAACGCGGCAAGGGTCAGCGGCAGCCACCACATCATGCGGCACCCGGATGGACGCGGCACCACGGTCCCGGTCCACGGCAATCGCGACGTGGCCAAAGGCACGCTCCGCGGCATCCTCAACGATGTGGGTCTGACGATCGACCAACTCGCCCTGTAACGACCTCGCAATCGGCCTGCCCGCCGGCATCAGCTCAGCGGATCGGCGCACTGGAAGCCCGTCGACCTGGACGTGATGGTCGGTCGCATCCGGCGTCGGCTCTGAAGCAGCTCTGACCCGCAATGGGAGCCGGTGAGCTGGCCAGCGTCAGCGCAGCCAGTGGACGCGCAGCGGCCATGGGGGCCGCGGGTGGGCACCCCCGCCGCGCGGAACGCGCAGAGATACAGCGTGGGCCGCCAGGGACTCGAACCCTGAACCTACGGATTAAAAGTCCGCAGCTCTGCCATTGAGCTAGCAGCCCGAGGTTTACAGGGTACCGGGCGCCCCGCCCGTGCCTGCAACGACTTTCCGGCTATCGACGTTTGCGCAGTTCAGAGGCCTCTGAACGGCCTGGCGGCGCGGGGCTCTCTGGTGGTCTGCGATCACGATGCGGCACACTCTCTGCGCGCCCACCGGCACGGCGGGCGTGCTGCGCGGAGGGGAGACGGGGTCCGATGTCGGTCGGGGGCATGACGGAGGAGCAGGTGGTGGGGCCGGGGCGGGCGGTGCCGGTGTCGAAGCCGCGTGTGTTCCGGCCCGACGTGCAGGGGTTGCGGGCGGTGGCGGTGCTCCCCGTGATCGCTGACCACCTGCTGCGTCAGCCGTCGGGCGGGTTCGTCGGTGTCGATGTCTTCTT
Source organism: Dactylosporangium sp. NPDC051541 (assembly GCF_044454505.1). Lineage (NCBI taxonomy): Bacteria > Bacillati > Actinomycetota > Actinomycetes > Micromonosporales > Micromonosporaceae > Dactylosporangium > Dactylosporangium sp. NPDC051541. Next base: position 37,863 of record NZ_JBITDU010000027.1, on the reverse strand, counting down.
CGTCATCTCCGGATACCTCATCACGTCGCTGCTGCTGCGCGAGCATGACCGTACCGGGACGATCTCGTTTCGTGGTTTCTATGTTCGGCGGATAAAGCGGATCATTCCGGCGTCAGTGCTCGTGCTCGCCAGTACTGTCGTCGCCGGGTATTTCCTGCTCGACGCGGTGCGGTTCGGGCAGATGGTGCGGGACGTGCGCGCGTCGGTGCTGTTCGTGGCCAACTGGCGCTTCGCCCGGGAAGGTACCGACTACTTCCAGGAGGGGCTGCCGCCGTCGCCGGTACAGCACTTCTGGTCTCTCGCCGTCGAGGAGCAGTACTACGTCGTGTGGCCCTGGCTGATGCTCGGCATCCTGCTGGTCGGGGTTCGGCGCCTGGCCTGGGGGCCACGTACCCGGCGGCTGGTGATCGGCGCGACGATCGGGGCGATCACCGTCGGCTCGTTCGGGTGGGCGATGTGGGAGACCCACGCCGCGCCGACGGTCGCATACTTCTCGACGTTCTCCCGCGCCTGGGAGCTCGGTGTCGGCGCGCTCGTCGCGGTCCTCGGCGGCGCCCTGGCCATCCGGTCGGTGGCGGTCCGCACGGTGCTCGGCTGGCTGGGTCTGGCCGGCATCGTGGTGTCGCTGTTCGTCGTCCCGGCGGCGCCCGGCTTCCCGGCACCGTGGGCGGCGCTGCCCGTGCTCGCCACCGCCCTGGTCATCGCGGCCGGCGCCGGCGGTGACCAGCCCTATCTGTGGCCGCTCACCAACCCGGTCAGCCGGTACATCGGCGACGTCTCCTACTCGCTCTACCTCTGGCACTTCCCGGTCGTCGTGCTGCTGGCGGCGCTCATGCCCAGCGACAGCCTGTCCTACTACCTGATCGCGGCCGTCGTCATCGCCGCACTGTCCGTGGCCTCCTATCACGGCGTCGAGGACCCGCTGCGCAAGGCCACCTGGGGCCGCCGGACGGCCGCGCCGGCGCCGGCCCGGCCGGCGGCGCATCGGGCGCCCCGGCCGCATCGGTTCGCCGTCCTGCGGCCCGGTGCCATCGCTGTTGGGCTGCTGCTGGTCGTGGCCGTCGGCGCGGCCGCGCCGGTGTGGAACGCGACGCCGGCGGACGCCAAGCCGCCGGCCGGCGCGGATCGGTGCCTGGGCGCGGCCGTCCGCGACGCGAGCCTGGGCTGCCCCAAGGTGCAGGGGAACTTCGTGCTGCCGGCGCCGGCCGACCTGACGAAGGACACCGCGGGGGCGTTCGACTGCTGGATCGCCGAGAAGTCGCCGATGCGCACCTGCTCCTACGGCGAGGCGGGCACCGGCACCCTGTCGGTCGCGCTGCTCGGGGACAGTCACGCCGCGATGCTGCTGCCGGGGCTGCGCACCCAGCTGCCGGCGCTGCGGTGGAAGCTCGACAGCTACGTCGGCTGGGGCTGCCAGTGGATCCGCTCCGGCACCGGCAGCAGCTGCGACGCGGCGATGCGCGACATCCAGCAGCGGCTGGTCTCCGGTCCGCGCTACGACATCGTCATCGTCACCGCGGCCCGCCAGAAGACGGCCAAGGACAAAGCCTGGGTCTCGCGGATGTACGCCGAGGCCTGGAAACCCGTCGCCGCCCGCGGGACGAAGATCGTGGTCGTGCTCGACAACCCGGGCGTCACCGACGCCGCTCTGCAATGCGTGCGGCGGGTCAACTTCTCCGTCCGGGGCAACGACTGCGGCACCCCGGTGTCGCGGGCCTACGCGGAGACCGACGCGCTGGTCGCGGCGGCGGCTCAGGTGCCGGGGGCGGCGGTCGTGGACCTGCGGCCGTTCTTCTGCGACGCGAAGGTCTGCCCGGCCGTGATCGGCAACGTGATCGCGTATCGGGACACGGTGGGGCACATCACCGGGACGTTCAGCCGCACGCTCGGACCCTACGTAGCCAAGGCCGTGCACGACGCGGCCGCCGGTTGATCTTCAAACCGCCGCGCCGGGCAAAGCCGCGATATTTTTGTCACATTGACCGCGAAATTCGCGAAAATTGTACGCGTATGGCCGTTTTTGCAGGGCACCGTCATGCAAGTTGTCTCACTATGATGCGCCCATGCCATCGCGGTCCAGGATCACGGAGAGTGTCACCGAGCAGCTCGACGGCCAAGAGGCGTTGGGCGAGAAGCCGGCACCCCGTCCCAAGAAGCGGATGAAGCGCGGCTGGCGCATCACCCTCATCGTCCTGACCGCCCTGCTCATGGTCGTCGGCGCGTCGACCGTCGCCCTCGGGCTCTACGCGCGCTCCGTGGAGAAGGGCATCGACCGCGTCGACGCCTTCAACGGCGTGCCGGAGGAGAACCGCCCGCAGAAGCCGGCCGCCGCCGCCGACGCGAAGAACCTGCTGCTGCTCGGCAGCGACTCCCGCGACCCGGACAGCACCAGCGGCTCGCGCAGCGACACGATCATCGTGGCCCACATTCCGCAGGACCGCAGCAGCGCCCAGCTGATCTCGATCCCGCGCGACACCTGGGTGCCCGTGCCCAAGTCGCAGGACGGCAAGAACGGCGGCCGGACGGCGAAGATCAACGCCTCCTACGCCTGGGGCGGCCTGCCGCTCATGGTCCAGACCGTCGAGCAGTTCAGCGGTGTGCGCATCGACCACGTCGTCATCATCGACTTCTCCGGCTTCCAACAGATCGTGGACGCGCTCGGCGGTGTCACCATCGACGTCGAGTCCAACTTCAAGTCGATCCACCCGCCCTACCGGCAGTTCACCAAGGGCGTCACGCAGATGGACGGCGCCACGGCCCTTGACTACTCCCGGCAGCGCAAGCAGTTCGCCGACGGCGACTTCGCCCGCATCCGCCACCAGCAGCAGGTCATCCGGGCGATCCTGGACAAGGCCTCGTCCGGCGGGCTGCTGAGCAGTCCGACGAAGCTCAACAGCTTCCTCCGCGCGACCGCCAATGCCGTCTCCGTCGACCAGACGCTGTCCATCTTCGACATGGCCAACGAGCTCAAGGGCGTGCGCGGCGAGGGCCTCACCTTCATCACCGTTCCGACGAAGGGGACCGGCATGGAGGGCAGCGAGAGCGTCGTCTACGCGGACAACGAGGCCGACAAGACCCTGTTCGACGCGGTCCGCCGCGACTCCGTCAAAGAGATCCTGGCAACGCCGCAGAAGAAGTAACGGTTCGGCACGGCATTCACCGTCCACGGGGAGCAAACCGTTGATTGCCAATGATCTTCCCCCCTACGGCAAGCACGCGCGTCTCGACGAGACGACCGAGCTGCCGGTCGTCGGCTCCGGGCCGCCGGCGGAGTCGACCGGGGTGCCGCGGCAGCGGTCGGGCGGCGCCGAGCCGGCCGACCAGCGAAGCCGGCCCGCGGGCCGGCCGAAGCCGTCGATCTCCACGACGGTCCTGCCGTATGCGATCTCGACCCGGTCCAGCCGCACCCGGTCGCTGCGCGCCTGGATGCTGACGGCGCCGGTGGACCTGCTGGCCCTGTGCTCGCCGCTGCTGTTCACCTATGCGTACTGGAAGGGCACCATCTTCACCGCCGCGCTGACGGTGATCATCTTCGCCGTCGGCGGTCACTACCGGCCCCGCCGGCACGTGAGCATCCTCGACGAGCTGCCCGGCTTGTGCGTGCGAATGCTCGCCTCGGCGGCCGTCGTGGCCATCATCGCGGCGCTGCGGCACGACTCGCTCGACTATGTCGCCAGCCTCCTGCGGTCGGTGGCGGTCGCCGGTCCGCTCGTCATCCTGGGCCGCACGCTGACGCTGGCGCTCACGGTCCTGGCCCGCCGCAATCGCTGGGTGGAGCACAACGCGCTGATCATCGGCAGCGGCCCGACCGCGCTCGAGCTGGCCCGCCTGGTGCGCCGCTACCCGCAATACGGGCTCCGCTTCGCGGGCAGCGTCGACATCCCGGAGGCGACCGGGCCGATGGTGCCGATCGGGACGCTCGACGAGATCGAGCAGATCATCCCGGTCGTCAACTGCGATGTCATCATCGTGGCCGACACCGAGTGCCCGGAGCCGGAGCTCATGGACACGCTGCACCTGCCGCTCTGCTCGTCCCGGGACCTGTGGGTGGTGCCGAGGATGTGGGGCACCCGCACGCAGGGCATCTCCGACCACATCGGCGCGATCCCGGTCGTGCGCATCCGGAGCACCTCGCTGACCGGGCTGCAGCGCTGGGCGAAGCGTGCCTTCGACCTCATCGTCAGCGGCATCATCCTCATCGTGCTGAGCCCGCTGCTGCTGCTGACCGCGATCGCGGTCCGGCTCGAGGGCGGCCGCGGCATCATCTTCCGGCAGGAGCGGATCGGGCTCAACGGCGTGCCCTTCGAGCTGCTCAAGTTCCGCTCGATGCGCCCGGTGAACGAGCAGGAGTCGCAGACCAACTGGTCGATCGCCAACGACAAGCGGGTCGGCCCGGTCGGCCGGTTCATCCGCAAGACGTCGATCGACGAGCTGCCGCAGTTGTGGAACATCGTGCGCGGGGACATGACCGTGGTCGGCCCGCGACCGGAGCGGCCGTTCTTCGTCGAGCAGTTCAGCGCCGAGCACCCCGAGTATTCGATGCGTCACCGGGTGCCGGTCGGCCTCACCGGCCTGGCGCAGGTCAGCGGCCTGCGCGGCGACACCCCGATCTCCGACCGGGCGCGCTTCGACAACTATTACGCCGAGAACTGGTCGCTGTGGCTCGACATCAAGGTCGTGCTCCGCACCGTCAGCGAAGTGTTCCGCGGCGGCGGCAGCAAATAGCGGTACGGCGGCCAAAAGGGACAAAACGGAAAGAGCAAAAGCCGAAAGCGGTAGGGGATTCCGGGGCCGCTTCGCTCCCGCCCCGGGCAAGGGGCTCACGCCCCCTGCACCCCTGCGACGTCAGACGGCCGCGACCACTACTCCGGGCGCAGGAGCGGCAGCAGCTTCGCCTCATAGCCTTCCAGAAACTTCGCCGGCTCCGCGTCAAGCACCGACGCCAGCAGCGAGCCAAAGATGTCCCGGAAGTCGACGGTCGCCTTCAGGTCGCCGTCGTCGAGGTCCTTGAGGCTGGGCTGCTCCCCCAGGAACCCCCCGGCCACCCGCGAACCGGCGACGAAGACCGGCCCCGCGGTGCCGTGGTCGGTGCCCTCCGAGGCGTTGCCCCGCACCCGCCGGCCGAACTCGCTGTAGACCACCACCGTCACGAGGCGGCCGTTCTCGGTCTTGGCCATCCGGGTCACGAAGTTGGTGAGCGCGCTGTCGAGCTGCCCGAGCAGCAGCTCGTGGCCGGGCCGCTCCCCGGCGTGGGTGTCGAAGCCGCCCAGGCTGACCGAGTAGACCTGCGTCGGCACGTTGCTCTCGATGCACCGGGCGACCAGCGCGAGCTGCGCGGCGAGGGCGTTGGCGCCGCCGGTGCCGGTGGCGGACGAGTCCTTCGACGCGTCGGGGTCGAACGGCACCGTCTTCTCCGCGGCCCGGACCAGCTCGTCGACCCGGATCAGGTCGGCGTAGACGTTGGCCGCGCGGGCCCGCATCGCCGTGTCGTCGCGGCGGTCGCGGCTGAAGGCCGACACCATCTCGGTGGTGATGCCGTCCGGCAGTTGGAGCCCGCCGATGCCCATGCAGGCTCCGGAGCGGGTCCGCCCGGCCAGCAGCGGCGGCAGCACGGATTCGAAGCTCACGGCCGCCTCGGCCGGGGCTTCGTTGGCGTCCATCCAGCGGCCGACCCAGCCGGTGTCGATGGGGTGGGTCGGCGATGCCGTCTGCCAGATGTCCATCGAGCGGAAGTGGCTGCGGTCCGGGTGCGGGTATCCCACCCCGCGCACGACCGTGAGCTGCTGGTCCTTCCAGAGCCGCTGCATGCCCTTGAGCACCGGGTTGAAGCCGAACTCGTCGTCCAGCTTCAGCACCTGCTCCGGCGCGTATGCCAGCCCGGGGCGCAGGGAGTGGTACAGCGGATCGCTGTAGGGCACCAGCGTGTTGAGTCCGTCGTTGCCGCCGTACAAGGTCAGCAGCACCAGCTTTGGGGTTTTCGCCCCGGCCACGTGACCGTCGGCGGGCGCCGACTTCATCAGCGTCTTCCAGGTGACGGCGCCCGCGCCGGCGGCGACGGCCCCGGCGACGCCGGAGGCCATCAGGAACTTGCGGCGGGTCAACAGGTCCATGTCAGGTCACCACATACTCAGGGCTGATCAGGCCGAGCATCAGCAGGCGCCGGGGGTCGGTCGCCTTCTTCAACGCCGCGTAGGTCCGGTCGCTCCAGGTGTCGACCGCGAGCAGGTAGGCCAGCGACGTGGGGTCGAGGCGCCGCACGTCGGCCATCCCGGCGATCCGGGCGGCGAGGCTCAGCCGGGTCTGCGCGGTGCCGGGCGTCAGCCACGCGGCTCCGGCCGGCCAGCCACCGACGCTCGGCGGTGCGAAGGGCACCTGGCCGAGGCGGTCCAGGTGATACAGCACCTGCCCGAGCGCGGCCGTGTCGAGCGCGGCCGGGCGCAGCTGCAGCTGGCGCATCGCACCGACGAACCACTCGACCGGCTGTTTGACCAGGTTGCCGGCGGTCTGCTGGAAGTCGTCGGAGGCCAGCAGGGCGCGCAGCATCTTCATCGAGTCGGGGAAGGCGTCCACCATGGCCTGCTGGGCCGCCGCGGGCACCGGCGTGGTCGGCGAGGCGTATCGATACCAGAGCCGGGCGGCGATGAAGCGCGGGCACTGGGGGTTGGTCAGCACGAGGTCGACGAGGGCGGTCGCGTCGAACGCCTTCGTGACGCCGAGGATCGTCTTCATGCCCGGGTCGGCGGACTGCGGCGCGAAGAACGTGCGGGCCTTGTCGAAGTCGATCCGCCAGCCGGTGAGCGCGCGGCCGGCCTCCTTCACGTCCTGCTCCGTGTAGGTGCCGATGCCGCAGGTGAACAGCTCCAGCAGCTCGCGCCCGAGGTTCTCGTTGGGCGCGGTCCTGGTGTTGGCCTGCCCGTCGAGCCAGAACACGAGGGCGGGGTCATGGACCATCGCGTGTGCCATCGCACCGAAATTGAGCGACGAGCGCAGCGTCAGGTGCTGCAGCAGCATCAGCTGGGGGCGGATGACCTTCTTGACCGAGGTCGCCCAGTGTCCGTGCCAGAAGAAGACGAGCTTCTCCATGGTCTGGTGGTCGGCGGTGGTGAGCCGGTCCAGCCACCACCGCGTGATGGCGGCGAGCTGCTCGCCCCGCTTGGTTTCGGCGGCGGTGCGCTGCGCCGGGGTCGGGTTGGCCAGGCCGACGAGCGGGTCGACGCCGATGTCGGGCACCGGCGAGTTGGATGCGCCCACGTCAGGGGCGACCGGAGCGGTCAGCGCGTCGAGGGTGGCGGCATATCCGGCGCTGCGCGCAGCCGTCAGCTCCTCGGCGGTCGGGCCGAAACCCGACCGCCGGAGCATCAGTGCGACGTCTGCGACCATTGGGCCAATCTACGTCGTTGTTGCGGGATCGGCGTGCTCAGCGATCGATATGCGGCCGCCAGCTGGGCCCGGACCGCGTCGGTGCCGTGGTTGGCGACGGCCCACTCCCGGCCCGCGGCCGCCATCCGCCGAGCGTCCGCCGGGTTCGCGAGCAGCGCACTCGTCGCCGCGACCCAGCCGGCCGGATCGTCGGCCGTGCGGACGTGCACGCCGTCGGCCACGCCGGCGCGGGCCGCGACCATCCGGGTGGTGACGGTCGGCACCTCGGCCGCGAGCGACTGGATCACCTTCATCTGGATGCCGGTACCGCGGAAGATCGGCGCGATCGCCACGTCCGCGGCCGCGTAGTACGGGTCGACCGACGGCACGTCGCCGATGACCTCGATGTCGTCGCCGGCCAGTGCCTGGATGTCCTTCGGCGGCGCCTCGCCGACGATCCGCAGCAGCGCGGCCGGCACCGCGCGCCGGATCTGCGGCCAGCATTCGCGGATGAACCACATGAGGCCGTTGACGTTGGCCTCGTACGTGAGCCGGCCGACGAACAGGACGGTCGGGCGCGGCTGGGGCTGCCGCGGCTGGGGCGTGTAGTCGTAGGGGCTGCGCACCACGAACGTGTTCGGCGGCAGCTCACCGGTCAGCGCCGGTGCGGACAGGATGATCGGCACGCCCATCCGGACCAGCTCGGCCTCCCGCGCGCCCATCCGGCGCTGCTCCACGCGACCGATCATCCGCCAGGCGACGTTCGGGCCGGTCTCGGCCAGCTGCTCGTAGTACTCGCTGCGGAACTCGTCCAGGTCGATGATCACGGGAGTGTCCCCGCACTCCTCGACCAGGTGGGCGGTGCGAAACACATTGAGGTGGACCGCATCCGGCCGCCACTCGGCGATGAGCCGCTTCAGCTCGGCGGTGAGGCGGCCGGGGTTGGCGTAGCCGGTCTGCAGGGACGCGCCGGTGCCGAGCGCGACGGCCGTGCGGGCCAGCGACCCCGCCGTCGGGTTGTGCACGAGCACCGGCGCCTCCCGCACCGGCAGCTTGGCGGCCAGCACGGCCTCCGCGTCGTCCTTGGCGAGGCCGAGGAAGCGCACGTCGTGCCGCTCGTTGAGCAGCTTCATGATGACCAGGCTGCGCGGTCGCACCGGGGCCGGGATCCACGGCGCGACGAACAGAATCTTCATACCGGTGACTTCCTCAAGGCCTTGGCGAGCAGGCGCTGGACCCGCGTGCCGTGCTGGTTGAAGTAGGTGTCCATGCCGTCGCGGTACAGCTGGTTCTTGCCGACGGCACCGGTGCTCGTGCTCTCCGTGTGCTCCGCGACGCTGGAGCCCACGGTGGCGACGCCCCAGCCCGCGGCGCGCAGCCGGACGCAGAGGTCGACGTCCTCGAAGTACAGGAAGAACTGCTCGTCGAAGCCGTTGACGGCGCGGAAGGCGTCCGCGCGCACCAGCATGCAGAAGCCGGACACCCAGTCCACGGGCCGCGTCTCGGGCGACGGCTCGACCGCGACGTAGTCGAGCATCTTGATTTTGGAGCGCAGCAGCGTCGAGTTGGCCAGCGCCCGCTTGACGCCGGCGGGCACGGCGTGGTCGACCCGCAGCGCCGCCAGCCACTCCTTGGCCATGCTCGGCTCCGAGCCGGACGCGACGCCGTATCGGCCGTCCGGGTAGCGCATCATCGGCCCGACCAGGCCCAGCTTCGGGTCCTCGGCCAGGGCCGCGACGAGCCGGGCGAAGTCGTCGGGTGCGATCGCCGCGTCGGGGTTGAGCAGCAGGTAGGCGTCGGCGTCCGGCACGGTGGCCACGGCCGCGTTGTTGCCCGCGCCGAAGCCGTCGTTGGCCAGCTGGAGCACGTGCTCGGTGTACTGCCGGGCGACCTCGACGCTGTCGTCCTTCGACCCGTTGTCGGCCACGATGATGCGAGCCAGCGGCAGCGCGCGGAGCGCACCGAGGCTCCGCGGGAGCTCGGCGCTCGAGTTGTAGGAAACGATGACCGCCGCGACCTTCATCGCGCACCCGCGATCTTGTAGGCGGCGAGGTAGGCCTCCACGGTGTCCTCCCAGCGGAACGTCCGGCGGATGTGTTCGCGGGCCCGGGCGCCGCGCGCGGCCGCGTCCTCGGGCGAGTGCAGGGCGGTGCCGATCGCGGCGGCGAGCTCCTCGGCGGTCTCCCCGGTGAAGAGCATCGACGCGTCCCCGCGCACGGAGTCGGCCGGTCCCGGTGAGGTCACCACCGGGCAGCCCAGCGCCATCGCGTGCACGACCTTCATGAGCACACCGCCCCCGACGATCGACGGGACGACGACGGCATGGGCCTGCAGCATCTCGTCGCGCAGGTCCGGCACCGCGCCGGTGACGACGATCCGGCCGTCGGCCACGCCGAGCTGGGTGACCTCGTCGGTGGGGTCGGCGCCGACGATCCGCAGCTGCGCGGCCGGGAAGTCCCGCCACACCTGCGGCATCACCTCGCCGGCCAGGTACTGCGCCACCAGCACGTTGGCCCGCCGCCACATCGCACCCGCGAACACCAGCCGCGGGCCGGCGGCGGCCGGCGGCGGGGGCGCCCAGGCGACGGGGCCGACCTCGACGCCGGGCCGGGCCAGCAGCGTGTTGGGGTTGAGCGCGGAGGCGACCTTGTGGTCGGCGTCGGACAGGGTCAGGACCGCGCCGGCGCCGCGGATCGCGGCCCGCTCGAACGTCCGCGTCCGGACCAGCTCGGCCAGGCGATAGGGACGGGCCAGGCCGGAGGAGGCCCGGTAGGACTGGGCCATCACGTTCTCGGTGATGTCGTGCAGGCCGAGGACCGAGTTGCGCCGGTTTCGCAGCGCCTCGGCGCCCTGCAGGTACTCGGCGTGCACGACGTCCGGCTGGAGCCGCCGGACGAGCGTGTCGACCTCCTCGTTGGCGGCGTGCGGCCACGCCTGGCGCAGCCACGCCGGCCGCCGGCCGAGCCGGTCGCGCACCCCGGGCTGGGGCGTCCACGACGGCCGCAGCATCGTGTATGGCGCGCCGGTGTCCTCGGAGCCGCCCGGAGCGTAGACGAACAGCTCGGTCCGCTGCGCCAGGCGCGGCACGAGCTGCACGATGGTGTCGGCGGCGGCGTGGTTGTGGCTGGCGTTCGGCGCGAACGGCGAGAGCAGCAGGACCCGGGTCACTTCTTCAGCCCCCGCAGCACCGACTCGACGAACGACCGGGAGACGGCGCCCTGATCGGCGACCCGCAGGGCGGCCTTCTGAAACTCGTCGCGGGCCGCGGCGGTCTCGGCGGCGACCCGGTAGAGGGTGGCGGCGTCGACGTCGGGCTGGACCACGTAGCGCTCCAGGCCCAGGTCGACGAACGCGTCGTTGACCTTCCGTTCGTATGCGATGGCGACCGTCGGCACCCCGAGCGCCACGGCCAGCAGCGCCGCGTGCAGCCGGGTGCCCAGCACAAGCTGGTTGCCGGCCAGGGTGACGAGCCACCGGTCCAGCGACGCCGACAGCGGGCCACCGGTGTCCAGCGGGCTCGGCGCCAGCTCCATCACCCGGCTGAACTCGCGCTCGTAGATGGTGGTGTCGTTCTCGCCCTGCGCGCCCCGGCCGTAGGCCATGGACAGGAACTGCCCGGTCCAGCCGTCGGCCCGGAGCCGTTCGCCGCACCCGTGGATCGCCGCGAGCAGCGGACCTTCGACACCGTCGGCGAGGGGCCGCATCGAGACACCGAACCGCGGCTGATGGAAAGGCTGCGGGGGTACTGCCGGCAGCGGCAACGTGTAGGCCATGTCCCCGATGACCCGGGCCGACCGGCCGAAGTATCCGGCACTGCGGGCGTCCCGGACACCGACGGCGGTGCAGGCGGCGCCGATGCCGCGCAGCAGCTGCTTGCCGAGCGGGGTGCCGCCCTCACGCACGGCCGCGCCGGTGACGGCGACCGGAGTGCCGGCGGCCCGGGCCATCCCGACGATGCGGGCGAAGAGCGGGAGCGTGCCGGGCCACGGCAGGTTGTGCGAACGCTCCTGGAACACGGTGCCCGGCCCGATGCACAGGACGTCGCATTCGCGCAGCGCCTTCTGGGCGGTGGACTGCCGCTCCCGGGTGCCGGGGCCGCCGCGCAGGGTCGGCATGTGGATGCTGTCGACCTCGTGCAGCTGCGCGACCCGCTGCGGGTCCGGGCACAGCACGACGAACGACGCTTGCGGTTCCGCGGCCCGGACGCAGGTGATGAGCGAGCGCAGCAGCATCTCGTCGCCCAGGTTGTCCGACCCGAACCAGCCGACGATCCCGACCCTCACACGTACTCCTTCATGATGCTCGGTGCCCGGTGGACACCCCGCTGGGGCCGGGGCAGGAAGCCGGCGCCGCCGAGGGCCAGGAACAGGACTCCGGTGACGACCGCCGCGACGGTCGTCGACCAGGACAGGAACGCGACGAGCACGACGCCGAGGGCGCCGACGACGACGGTCGCCGGGACGACGAGCCGGACCAGGGCCCGATCCCGGATGAACCACAGCATCGAGGCCGCGACGACCAGCTCGGTCAGCACGGTGGCCCACGCCGCGCCGTACGCGCCGAACGGCCCGGCCAGCAGGACGTTGAGCACCACGTTGCCGACGATGCTGTACACCAGGACGAGCAGGCGGCTGCCGGCTCCACCGGCGGAGAGCAGGATCGCCGACAGGCCGTAGTTGGCGAACCGCAGCGCCAGGAACAGCGCGAGGATCGCGGTCAGCTCCGGTGTGTGCCCGGCGTCGGCCCCGAAGAGGACGAAGGTCGCCAGCGGCAGACCGATGAGCAGCCCGCCGGCCGCGGCGAACCCGGTGCCGCGGAAGAACCGGAAGATCGCGCCGGGCTCGTCGCTCGCGCCGTCGCCGGCGAGCCGCCCGGCGTAGGCCAGCGCACCGACCCCCATGGAGGCGGCGACCTGCACCGCGGGGTTGACCAGCGCGGACGCGGCGACGTACTCGCCGACCTGGGCCGCGGATACGAACAGGGCCAGCACGAACACGCTGCCGCGGAAGTACATGAGCCCGAGCAGGTCGGAGGCGTAGTACGGCAGCGCGCTCCTGATCTGGGCGATCCACGCGACGTGGGCGGGTGTGCGCAGCTGCCGCCACAGGCCGGACGCGACGACGGCCGCGGCCGAGCGCAGCGCGGCGATGACCACGAAGTAGAGGGCGGCGTCGGTGAACGTCAGGCCGTCGAACAGCCAGGTGTCGGCCGCGCAGACGGCGACGAGCGCGATCCCGGCGACGCCGTTGGTCAGCGCCTCGGCCCACGCCTTGCGGGTGCCGCGGATGAGCACCCAGGCGGTGTCGTTCCACTGCTCCAGCACGCTCGACACGAGGAACAGGAAGAAGCCCGCCACGATCTCGCCGGGCACGGTGAGGCCGATGATCGGATAGGCCACCGCGGTGGCGGCGGCGAGGACCATCAACCGGCCGACGTGGATGCGGGCGGCCTGGGCGCGGCTGACCGCACCGGCGGCCACGTCGCGGGTCAGGTACATCGGCACGCCGAGGGACAGGCCGGCGGCGACGAAGGAGGCGGTGAGGGTGGCCAGGCCGTAGTAGCCGACCGACGCCGCGCCCGCGTCCCTGGTCAGCAGGGCCAGCACCAGCAGGACGCTCACCCGGGTGAAGATGGTGGCCACGCCGAGCAGGCCGGACGCGACCTTCAGCGACGGGCGGCGCTCCTGCGGCTCGGCCGTGACGGTGTCAGCCAGCGTCATCATCCGTCCCTATTCGCGCACCGATGTAGCCGGTCACGAGCAGCAGTACCAACAAATAGGGGCCCTGCATGAGCCCCCAGCCGGTCACGCCGATCAGGCAGATGCCGGGCACGGCGCTGACCAGGACCCGCGCCGCCGGGTCGGCGCCCCGGGTCTGCCAGAGGCGCCGCACGGCCCGGACGATGATCAGGCCCAGCGGCAGCCACAGCGCCACCGCGCCGAGGACGCCGAGCTCGGCGACGCTGAGGAGGAACATGCTGTGCACCGGCACGCCGGTCTGGGTGAGCCGGTCCGTCTGGCCGACGACGGCGACGTATCCGTTCACGCCGACACCGGCCACCGGGTGGGCGCCGATGGTCTTCAGCGCGACGTCGAGCAGGTGCTCGCGGTCGCCGCCGGCCGGGTCGGCCGAGAAGCGTTCGATGAGCCACGGCAGGGACGCGGTGCCGAGCAGCGCGGTCAGCCCGACGACGACGAGGTGCCGGCGCTGCCAGCGCCCGCCGATGAGCTCGAGGAGGACCGACAGGCCGACCAGGCCGACGACGGCGACCAGCACGGTGCGGCTCTCGCTGAGGAAGACCCCGACGAAGATCGCGCCGAGGGTCGACCAGACGAGCCAGCGGGCCGCGCCGCGCCGCTGCGGCAGCAGCAGGACGCACACCGCGCAGAAGAACAGCAGCTTGGACAGCTCGCCGGGGTGCGCTGTGAGCGCGGTGGCCCGGCCCTTGATGTCCAGCGACTGGGCGCCCTCGATGCGGCGCAGCGGCAGTCCGACCACGGCGAGCGCGGCCGCGAGCAGCTGTGCCCACGCCACGGCCGCGAACAGCCAGCTCAGCACCCCGAAGCGGCGGTCCCGGGCGGCCCAGAGCCGCCCGACGATGAAGGCCCCGGCGCCCAGGCTCAGCTGCAGCACGCCGGACCAGGTCCGGGCCGAGCCGCCCCACGCGGTCGGCGCCAGCACCAGCAGCCACACCAGCAGCGGCGCCCAGAGCAGCAGCGCGGTGCGGGCGTCGGCGGGCGCGCGCCACACGGCGATCGCGAGCGCGCCGATCAGGGCCAGCGTGTAGGTGTGGATCGTGGGTGCGATGTTGGCGATGCCGGCGTAGATGGGGCTTTCGGACGGGAGCAGGGCGATCGGCGCGACGCCGATGGTGAAGACCAGCACGGCGAGGGGCAGGTGCCGGCGCTGGGTCACCCAGGTCCATCTGGCGGCCGCGGCGCCGCTCTCGCCCAGGTCTTCGATGATCGCCTTGGACGAGCCTGCGTCGGGGTGGCGATGGGTGCCGGACCGGCCCTTCTGATCAGGGGGCTCGGGCTCCGGTACCGGTGGCTGCGCCGGCGGGGGTGGGCCTACCGGCGGGGGTGGGCTTACAGGCGGGGATGGGACTACGGGCGGGGCGGGTGCGGCCGGCGGGACCGGTCGTGCGGTGCCGACCGCGGGCGGCGGCTTGACCAGGGACGAACGATAGACGGTGCCCTTCTTCGGCCGGCCTTCCCCGGAGGGCAGGGTCTCGCGTTCGGACATGGTGGCCGTCGCGCCTAGAACTTCGCGGCGTCTTTGGTTGCGTTCGCCACCTTGCGGATCTCGTCCGTCCACGTCCCCGGAGCCGTCATCCGCAGCACCACCTCGCGGTCCACGGCGCCGCCGGCCGTGCTCGGCCAGAACGCCACGACGACCAGGCCGTAACGATCGCCGCCGTTGACGGTCTTCGTCTCGGCCAGGAACGCGGAGTCGCCGGCGTAGCGCCACTGCTGGCCCCACGCCTCCTCGACCTTGCGCATCCGGTCGCGGCCTTCGGCGTCGCACGGCGCCGCGCAGGTGCGGACGATGATCTCGCCGCCCACCTCGTCGCCCTTGCTGTTCGTCGCCCCGCAGGTGTATCGCGTGGTGCCCTCGGCGGCCCCCGCCTGCGTGCAGATCCAGTATGACGGCACCGCGATCGTGAGACCGGTGCCGTTCAGGGCCTTGGGCTTCGGGTTGGTGCCCGCGTCGAACACGGGCCACTTCGGCCAGTCGCCCACCCGCGGCGGCTCGAGGCCGGGCTGGCCCGGTGACGGCGTGGCCACCATCGGCGGCGACAACGACGGCTGAGCCGACGACTGGGTCGACGGCTGGGCCACGGGGGTCGTGCCGCCGTCCTTGAACACGGTCAGCCACAGGACGGTCCCACCGCCGACCAGGACCACCAGCACGGCGACCGCGGCGATCACGGCCCACATGCGGCCGCGGGGCCGGGGCGCGTTGACGTCACCGAGCGGCGGATAGGGCGACTCGTCGCCGAACGCCGACGGGCCCTGGTCGTCCCACGGCTGCCGCTGCGGCTGCGCGGACACCGGCCGCTCGGGCTGGTATCCGGGCGGGCCGGACACCGGCGGATAGCCGGCCGCACCGGAGACGGGCGGATAGCCGGCCGCGCCCGAGACGGGCGGGTAGACCCCCGCGCCCGATACCGGCGGCTGATAGCCGGGCGGGCCGGAGACGGGCGGATAGCCGGCCGCACCGGAGACCGGCGCCTGGTAGCCGGGCGGCAGCGGCAGCGCGGGGATCGGCGGCGGGAACGCCGGGAGCACCTCGGTCGGCCGGTCCGCAGCCGGGACGACCGGCGGCGCCGACACGGGCGGCGCCGATACGGGCGGCGGCGACACGGGCGGCGGCGCGGGGACAAGCGGCTGTGGCCCGGTCGCCCACCGGCTCGCCTGGTCTGCGGGCACGGGGGCGGGCGGACCGGCCGGGGCGGCCGGAATCCACTCGACGCCGAGGGTCTGGAACACCCGCACGGCGCCGGGGCCACCGTCCGCGAGCATGGCGACCCAGGGCGCGGGCGCGGCGAAGTCGGCGCCGATCACGGGCATCGGGCCGCCGTGGGGCTGCGTCGTCGCCCGAGCGGCCGACTCGAACGCCCCGCGCCACCGCGGGTCGGCGGCGGCGCCCGCGTCGAGCACCGCAACGGTCAGCTGGCGGCCCGCCGGGTCCATACCCGCCCACACTTTGCCGACCCGCGAGGTGCCTAGCACCTCGATGAGGCGAAATGGAACGTTGGGCTGCATTTTCACTCCCCCGGCTACGTGCAGCGAATAGTATTCGACCGCGGCGGCCGTTCCGCTAGTGGGCCAACTCCGGACCGTTACCGCATTTGCGCGGAAAGCGACCATTTCGGACGAATTGCCGGTATCTCGAAAAGCGCCCGGCAAAAGGTCCTTTGCGACACGGACGGGCCGCCGGGAAGGTGCCCCGGCGGCCCGCCGCTCGCGCTGTGCTATCGGACCATTTCGGTCAGTTGACGCTCATCGGCTCGAGGTTGAAGAGCACCGACGGGTCGATGTCGTTCACGTCCCAGTCGAACTGGGCGGCCAGTGGCGAGTTGCCGGCGTTCGGCGCCTGCACCAGGTAGCCGCTCCACTGGGACATCAGCACGACGCCCTCACTGTCGTGGAGCACCCAGAACTTCTGGAGGTAGCCGCTGTCGTAGGTGGTGGAGTTGGCCGTCAGCGGACCGGTGTAGAGACCGGAGCCGGTGATCGACACGTACTTCTTGTTGGAGTGGGCCCGCAGCGCGATGCCGTCGTCACCGAGGTCGAGCACGTCGAACTGCTCGAGGTAGGTGGACGCGGTCGCGTTCACCGAGGCGATCAGCGGGTTGGCGCCGCCGTTCGGCGTGGTGACGAGCTTGCTGTTGACCTGCGCGCGCAGCGCGACGACCGGCGCCGGTGAAGCCCAGATGAACTTCTCGGTGGTGGTGATCGTGCTGGCCGTCGCGACCAGCGGGCTGTTGCCGCCGTTCGGGACGGTGACGTACTTGCCGGTCAGCTTGTTCATCAGGACCACCGTGCCGTCACCCTGAATGGTCGCCTGGAACCGCTCGGCGTCCGTGATCGTGCTGGCGTTGGCGATCAGCGAGCCGGTGCCGCCGGCCGTGGCGCTGATGTACTTGCCGTTCACCCACGACGCGAACGCGATGTAGCCGGTCCCGCCGCTGACGATGGTGAACTTTTCCTGGTCGCCCATGGTCGCGACGGGCGAGCTGGCCATGATCGGCTGGACGCCGTTCGCGCCGACGGAGATGTTCTTGCCGTTGACCAGCGAACGCAGGCCAGAGGCGAGCGGAACCGCCTGCTCGCCGATGCGCAGCATCGTGTCGGTGGTGGCGAGGGGGGTGGTGGTCCCCGCGATCCCCGCGGTGTTGCGCACGGTCCGGCGGGTCGCACCGTAGACGATGTAGTTGCTCACCTGGGTGGGCGTCCACGTCGGGTTGGTGCCGAGCGCCAGTGCGGCCGCGCCCGCGACGTGCGGGCTCGCCATCGAGGTGCCGCTCTCCTTGACGATCGCGGTGTCACTCGTGTTGAACGACGACGGGATGGCGTGCCCCGGCGCGTGCAGGTCCACACACGGCCCGTAGTTGGAGAAGTCCGTGCGGAAGTCGATCTCGTTCGCCGCACCGACCGTCAGCGCCGTGGGAACCCGCGCCGGCGAGTGGTTGCAGGCGTTGTCGTGCTCGTTGCCGGCCGCGACGGCGTAGGTGATACCGGAGCTGATCGAGGCCTGCACGGCGTTGTCGATCGCGACGTCGGCGTCGCCGCCGAGGCTCATGTTGGCCACGGCCGGCTTGATCGCGTTGGCGGTCACCCAGTCGATGCCGGCGACGACCTGCGCGGTGGTGCCGAAGCCGTCACAGCCGAGCACGCGCACGGCCACCAGCTTGACCTGCTTGGCGACGCCGTAGTTGGTGCCGCCGATGGTGCCGGCGACGTGCGTGCCGTGACCGAGGCAGTCATCGGCGTTCGTGTCGTTGTCGATGAAGTCGTAGCCGCTGGTGGCGCGGCCGCCGAACTCCGTGTGCGTGGTGCGGATACCCGAGTCGATGACGTAGGCGTGCACGTTGCCCGCCGTGTTCGGGTAGTTGTACCGCTTGTTCAGCGGCGCGAAGATCGCGTCGATCCGGTCGAGCCCCCACGACGGCGGGTTGACCTGGGTGTCGCTGGCCTTCAGCGTGCGGTTGGGCTCGACCAGCGCCACATCGGCGTGGCCGGCCAGCTTCTTGGCCTGCTCCGCGTTCATGTTCGCCGCGAAGCCGTGAACGGAGTTCTTGTAGGTGTGGGTGACCGAACCACCGAACTGCTTGGTCAGCGCCGCGGCGCTCGCGTCGACCTTGGCCGCGCTCACGCCGGACTTGAACAGCACGACGTAGCTGTCCTTGATGACGCTCGTCTCGGACTTCTTGGCGACGCTCGGGTGCTGCTGCTTCTTCGCGTCGGCGGGAGCGGCGGCGGACGCGGCTCCCGCGTGGATGAGGGTCGCTGCAGTGGCGACGGCCGTTACGGCGATTCCGGCCAGGACCGAGCGACCGGCTCGGCGAACCAAAGACACTTTGTGACTCTCCCCATGGTAAGCGTCTTATGTGGACGGGGCGATGGCCTCTGCCGAGCGGCAAAGATCGTGCCCATCCTTGTCGATGTCGACCCGGAGAGGCTCATCCGTTCGGGCGATTTCCACGCCGTCTCTGAACTTTCGGCCCGGTCCGCTCGTAAAATTTCGCGCCATTCGCAAACGCTCCGGCGGCGGCCCCCACACCCCAGGGAGGCCGCCGCCGGAATCAACCGGGAAAGATCAGCAGCTCAGAGCGCCCGCCCCCACGCCCGTGCCCAGGATCGACACGAAGCGCTGGTATGCGTCCACGCGGCTCTGAACCTGCGCCGGGTTGCGGCCGCCGCACTCGAGGCTGCCGTTGATGCTGCGGATCGTCTCGCCGAAGCCGGCGCCGTTGACCATCGCGTTGTGCGGCGTCATGGTGCCGGGGCCGCTCTGGGTGTTCCAGTACCAGAGGGCGGTCTTCCAGGCCACGGCCGAGTCGGTCTGGACCAGGTTCGGGTTGTGCAGCAGGTCGATGCCCAGGGCGTCACCGGCGGCCTTGTAGTTGAAGTTCCACGACAGCTGGATCGGGCCGCGGCCGTAGTACGACGCCTGGCCGGCCGGGCAGCCGTAGGACTGGCTGGTGTCGCAGTAGTGGGGGTAGTTCGCGGTGTTCTGCTCGACCACGTAGACCAGGCCACCGGTCTCGTGGTTCACGTTGGCCAGGAAGGCGGCGGCCTCCTGCTTCTTCTGCGCGTCCGAGCCCGTGCCGGCGAAGGCGGGGTACGCCTTCAACGCGGCGACCAGGCCCGAGTAACTGTAGAAGGAGTTACGGGAAGGGAACATCTGGTTGAACTGCGCCTCGCTGACCACGAAGCCGCTGGTCGAAGGGGGCGGGGTGGTGGTGCCACCGGTCGGGCCACCGCCCGTGCCGCCACCGGAGCAGGTGTACGGGTCCCAGAACCAGGTGCTGATCACCGGGCTGTAGCCCGGGTTCTCGTGCTCGGCGATGTAGAACTTGCCGTCGGTGAACTTCACGATGTCACCGGTCGCGTAGTTCTTGCCCTGGACCCAGGCCGGGAAGCTGCAGCCGCCCGCGCTACCGGTCGCCGGGGCGCCGCCACCGCCGGTGGAGGAGCCGCCACAGGCGCCCTGGTCCTGCCACACGCCGGTGTTGCCGGGCGGGGCCTCGTTCTGCGTCCACCACTTCGCGAGGAAGTTGTGACCGTTGCGGGAGACCGTCGCGCCCCCGGTGTAGACCGCCGAAGCCTGCCACGCGGGGCTGCAAGCGGCGGCCGACGCGGGCAGCATGTTGAAGACCGCGACCACCCCGCCCACGATGGTCACCGCGGCGAGCATCGCCAGTAGGCGCACTCTCGACACCTGATCACTCCTTCAATTCCGGAAGACCCGCCCAGAGGACCAGTCCCGGGCGCCGGAAGGAGCGCACGAAATAGCTTTATGAAGAATATTTACGGTTGCGTTGAACCATCACGCGCTGTCAGGCCGTAACCACGTACGACAACCGAAGAAAGTGATCCGCATCACGGGCAATCGGGGACGGCCAGCTCCGCACAAACGGTGCGGTGCGGGAAATCCAAGCCCTGGGTACAGTGACCCACGGTCACGTCCACGAGGGCACCGCCCCCGGTGCCGGGCGGGGCTGCCGCCTAATCGCCGCACCGTGGCGAGCCGGGGACCCACCGTAACGTTGGGGTGAATCCGCCCCTCCGCCCACCGGCGGAGGGATGGTAGGGGTCGTTCCGTCCCGAACCCGTCAGCTAACTCGGTCGGCGGCCGACGGAAGGAACAACGAACCAGATGTCATCGCGACATCCCTACCGAAGCGTGTTCGTGGCGCTGCTGGCGGCCTTGGTGCTCGGGGGGCTCGCCGCCACACCCGCCGCGGCCGAGCCCGGTGGCGACACCGGCGACGAGGGCTCCAGCGCCAACCCGACCCTGGGCTCCGTGCTCGACGACAGCACCCGGGCCTGGACCGACGCGAAGGCGAAGTTCGACGCCTCCGTCAAACACCAGGCCGAGCTCACCACGCAGCTCCAGGCGACCGAGGCCCAGCTGGCCTCGATCCAGGAGCAGGTGGAGGCGATCGCCGTCGCGGCCTACCGCACCGGCCCGCTGACGACCATCGCCGCGCTGATGGACTCCGACAGCCCGGACAGCTTCGCCGAGCGGGCCGGCTCCATCAACCAGATCGCCCACCACAACGACCACCTGCTCCACGACTTCAAGTTGTTGAAGGAGCAGCAGGCGGCGCA
This sequence comes from Dactylosporangium sp. NPDC051541, assembly GCF_044454505.1. NCBI lineage: Bacteria > Bacillati > Actinomycetota > Actinomycetes > Micromonosporales > Micromonosporaceae > Dactylosporangium > Dactylosporangium sp. NPDC051541. The sequence goes on along the minus strand of NZ_JBITDU010000027.1, from coordinate 17,162 downwards.
GAAGAAGGCCCTCGACGACGAGGTCGCCGCGCAGCAGCAGCAGGTCGCCACGATGGAGCAGAAGAAGAAGGACGCCGAGAAGGCGCTCGCGCTGGCCGGCGGCCCGAGCAAGGGCTTCGTCAGCGCCAACCTGCCCACCGCCGACGCGGTGCCGCGCAACGCCAACGGGTCGCTGCCGACGGAGAAGTGCAACGTCGACGACCCCACCACCACCGGCTGCATCACCCCGCGCATGCTGCACGCCATGCAGGAGGCGCAGAAGTCCAACTTCAAGCGGTTCGTCTCGTGCTTCCGCCCGAGCGGGCCCTACGAGCACCCGAAGGGTCGCGCCTGCGACTTCTCGGTGCAGACGAAGACGGGCTTCGGTGGCGTCGCCGCCGGTGACGACTTCGTGTATGGCAGCAACCTCGCGGCCTACTTCGTCAAGAACGCCACCCAGCTCGGCGTGATGTACGTGATCTGGTTCAAACAGATCTGGACCCCGGCAGTCGGCTGGCACCATTACAGCGGCGTCGCCGGCGACCCCTCCAGTGACCACACGAACCACGTGCACCTGTCGATCTTGTAGCGAGATCCACGAAACCGCTCACCTACACGCACGGCCGGCCGATGGGGTAACCGTCGACCGGCCGTTTGTGCTTAGGGGTATTGCAGTGAAGTACCGTCTCGTGACCCGCAGCGACTTCGACGGACTGGTCTGCGCAGTGCTCCTGCGCCAGCTCGACCTCATCGGCGACATCACGTTCGTGCACCCGAAGGACGTGCAGGACGGCGCGGTCGAGGTCGGCCCGACGGACATCCTGACGAACCTGCCCTATGCCCCGGGCGCGCACATGGTCTTCGACCATCACCACTCGGAGACGCTGCGCGCGCAGCGGAACCAGCACGGCCAGGCCACCAATCACGTCATCGACGCCGAGGCGCCGTCCGCGGCCCGGGTGATCTACGACCACTTCGGCGGGGCCGAGCGCTTCCCGCACGTCTCCGCGGAGCTGATGGAGGCCGTGGACCGGGCGGATTCGGCACAGTACGACATAACCGAAATTCTGCAGCCGACCGGGTGGACTCTGCTGAACTTCCTCATGGACAGCCGCACCGGCCTGGGCCGCTTCCGGCAGTTCCGGATCTCCAACTATCAGCTGATGATGCAGCTCATCGACGCCTGCATCGACCACCAGGACGTCGAGGAGATCCTGGCCCTGCCGGACGTCGCCGAGCGGGCCGAACTGTTCCGCGAGCAGCAGGAGCTGTTCAACGACCAGCTGCGCCGGGTGTCGACCATGCACGGGGACGTGGTCGTCGTCGACCTGCGCGACGAGGAGACGATCTACGCCGGGAACCGCTTCATGGTGTACGCGCTGTTCCCGCAGGCCCGCGTCTCCATCCACGTGATCTGGGGCAAGCAGAAGCTCAACACGGTCTTCGCCTGCGGCAAGTCGATCCTGGACCGCTCGTCGCCGGTCGACATCGGCTCGGTCATGCTGCAGTACGGCGGCGGTGGCCATCTCGCCGCCGGCACCTGCCAGGTCCCGCACGAGCAGTCCGAGCGGGTGCTGCAGGACCTCATCCGGAAGCTAGAGGATCTCCGTATCCCGCAGAAGACGCCATAGCCCCGCGCCGTCCGGAGCGCTGAGCCAGCGGTGGTCGTTGGGCGGGAAGCGCCGCGGTGAGCCGGCCACGCCCGGGAAGCCGCCGGCGAGCACCGTCTCGGCCGGCGAGAGGTGCCGGATCGCGACTGCGGCGATCGAGTCGGGGTGCTCGGCCGCGAACTCGGCGTAGATCTCCGGGTCGTGCTGGCCGTCGTCGCCGACCAGGAGCCAGCGGATGTCCGGGAACTCCTGGGCCAGCCGGGACAGCGAGGCCCGCTTGTGTGCCTGGCCGCTGCGGAAGAACCGGTCCGGCTGCGGCCCCCAGTCGGTGAGCAGGAGCGGGCCGGCCGGGTACAGGTGCCGGGACAGGAACCGGGTGAGGGTCGCGGCCACGTTCCAGGCGCCGGTGGAGAGGTAGAAGACGGGCGCGCCGGGGTTGGCGTTGACCAGCCGCTCGTACAGGACGGCCATGCCGGGCACCGACGCGCGGGCATGTTCATCGAGCACGAAGGTGTTCCAGGCGGCCAGCAGCGGCCGCGGCAGCGTGGTGACCATGACCGTGTCGTCGACGTCGGAGATGACGCCGAGCCGGGTGGCGGCCGGGTCGATGATCCGGATCGGTGCCTCGACGGCCGCGCTGTCCTCGCTCTGCAGGGTGACCTTGCCCCAGCCCGGGGCCAGGTCGGCCTCGATCACCACGTCGATGAACCCGCCGCGGTCGCAGCGCACCTCGCAGGTCTGCCCGCCGGCCTCGATGCGCACCAGGGCGTTGCTGACCGATACGGCCGTGAACGAGCGCCAGCCCCGCAGCTTCTTCAGCCGCTTGCCCGGCTTGGGGTCGATCCGGGCCAGCAGGACCCGGCCGAGCACGCGGACCCAGCCCGGCTTGGTCTCGGTGGCCGCGGAGCCGTAGCCGGTATAGGCGGTTACCGCGACCGTCCAGCCCCGTCGGCGCAGGCGCCGCTCGAGGACCGCGTGGAACGCGTCCTCGATGCGCGCCGCCCGGTGCAACGGCAACGGTGCGCTGGTGGCGCTACCCACAGGAAGGGACACCGTTCCACCCTGTCACAGCCATGCCACCCCTGCACCCTGCTAGCCGATCAACGCAAAGTGACGGGCAGACGACGCTGGCATGAAACCGGGAGCCCGAACCGTAGCGGTCTCTCTACCGTGAATGTCAGTAAGGACCACCGAGGCGCACAGGAGGTGCGAGATGGCTACAACCACCACATTCGAAGCCGTTCGGGCCGAGGCACTGTTCGCCTCGGACCTGCAGTCATCGCAATGCCCGGCCCGGGGCGAGATCCGCGGCGCGGTCGCCGCGACCCTGCGGCGGATGGGCGTGCAGGGCTGCGCGGCCCGGGTCGCCGGCGAGTTCGGGGACCACCCCGAGACGGCCGTGGCCCGCATGGCGTGGGCCTTGGCCGAGGTCCGCGCGACCTATACCGGGCGGCGCCACCGGCCAATGCGGTCAATTGCCGCATAAAATACAAAAGACCACCGCTTGAAAATCGTCCGGACGGGGCAATACCACGGCCATGCAGGAGCTGCACGTCCACATTGAAGCCGACGGCGCCGACCCCGCCGTCCAGCGGCTGCAGGAGCCGCTGGAGGCCCAGCTTTCCTCGGCGCTGCAACGCGCCGCCGAAGTCATCCAGAACGACTACCACGGCGAGTCCGTGGAGGAGGTGAGTCACCGGCTCCTGGAGATCGCCCGGAGCAGCCTCCACCCGGACATCGCCAACGCCTGGCTCCCCGACGAACACGAGCTCCGGCAGGCCGCCGAGGCCATCGTGAGGGATTTTCACTGATTGCCCCGACTGTGCAACCCATCCGCTCCACACTGTCCTCCAAGGGCCCGTTTTCAACCCAGGAGGACAGCGTGGAGCAGCACAAACTCACGATCGATATCAACGAGGCCACGATCGACCAGCTGCGCGACCACCACTTCGCGCTCTTCGGGCTCCACGCGATCGCCACCTCGGCGAGCGGCGCACCGACGATCTGGCTCTCCGCGCACTACCTCGAGCGCCATATGGAACTCTCGTGGACCGAGACGTTCTCGATGTACACCTCGCGCAAGATGGCGCACGCGCCGAGCACCAAGGTGGTCGCCACGCACAACTACCCGGCCCCGCTCGGCAGCGTCCTCACGGTCTCGGGCAACGACGGCGCCGGCATCGTGACCCCGGGCGGCCCGGCCGGGCACATGGAGATCGACAACACCGGCCGGACCGAGCTCAGCGCCGGCCTGTGCATCCACGACTCGCACGGCATGTACCAGCCGGTCGGCGTCTTCGACCTGGTCGACGTGGACCTGTTCCAGCCGGTGCCCAAGGTCGCGTTCTTCTTCTCGCCGATCCCGCACATGGCCGGTGAGATCGCCACCCGCTCGCTCGGCCCCGGCGTGCTGCTGGACTACCAGATGGCCCGCAACGGGTCGCTGTCGATCGAGTACGACATCCACAACGGCTGGGCCGTGGAGAACCGCCCCTACGCCCGCGCGATCAAGGCCAACGAGCCGCTCAACCCGCTCCTGCTGATCCGCTCATCGGCCCTGCAGGCCCTGGCCATGCAGCGCCAGCGCATCACCAGCCGCTAGGGCTAGGTGTTGTCCACCCAGAGCACCGAGTGGCCCTCGGCCGGGTCTGGCACCTCCCAGCGCCCGGCCATCCGGTCGATCACGGCCGGCGGTACGGTCCGCGCCCGGGCCAGATTGCGCCGGTGCACGACGTCCGGTGGCGCCTCGACGCTGACCACCTCGACCCGCGCGCGGTAGTCCGCGGCCACCGCGACGCTGCGGGCCCGGAGCGCGCGGGTCAGGTTCGTCGCGTTCCAGACGTACCCCCGCCCGGCCCGCAGGTGCTCCTTGGCCCGGGCATACGCGGCCGCCACCACCGGCCCCTGGTCCCCGGTCGGCCGCACGCCGAGCTCCTCGCGCAGATCGTCCAGGCTGATCACGGGCACGCCGGGCCGGCTGGCCGCGACCCAGTGGTCCTTACCGGCGCCCGGCAGTCCGGACATCACGGTCACGGTGCAGGTCGTGTCGTCGAAGGCGGCATAGGCCGGGTCGCGGCCGGGCGTGCGGAAATACTCGAACCGCGCATGGTCCGACGGGAATTGCCGTGGACGATCCAAACAGCCGATTTCCCGGGTGTACTGCCTGAAAAGCGCGACTTCCGTCAGGAGCGCTTCATCGCCACCAGCGGTCGCGGCCGCCACCGCCGCCAGATCGTCGTTGCGGGCGACCAGGCTGATCCGGAACAGGACCCGGTCCAGATCGGGGCGTTCGAGTGCGCCGAAGGGCAGCCGCTGGTGCTGTACCAATGCCGCAATCGCTTCTCGGAAGGCGATCGGCACTCCCCGCTCCCACAGGATGCGCCGCGCCTTGTGCTCGCCCGCGTCCAGCAGGGTCAGCGCCTCGTCGACAACGTTCATGACCTGACCCGGTTGGCCACGATCGGACGGTCCTGCCAGTGGCTGCCCGAGTCCAGGATCGCGGTGTGGAAGCTCGGGCGGACCCACTTGTAGCGGCCCAGCACCGTGCCGGCGTCCTCGAGCTTGAGATATAGGCCCTCCATCTCCTCCGACATGTCCGTCTCGCGCACCACCCGGTCCGGATCGGCGCCACCCGTGAGCGCCGCCTCGCGCAGCGCGTCCCGCCAGCCGCCCGTCCGGCACGTCGACGGTCCGGCCAGCTTGGTCAGGGTGGCGAGGTCGGTGAAGACGTCCTCGGCCAGCACCGGCACCGACGCGATCCCGAGGCCGGCCAGCAACTCGCGGCGGCGGGAAGTCGACAGGAATACTTCGGATTGACGGTCGTAGACGTCGAATTCGCAGAAGTGGTGCGGCAACGCGTCGTAGAAGACGGTGTGCTTCGCGTAGAGCCACTCGCCGTACACGATGAAACGATCCCGGAGCACGGGCCACAGGCCGTATCGCGTCCCCGCCGCCCAGGCCTTGAACGGGGCGAACTGCTTTTCCCGCGGCCCACCTGACAGGTAGTGACCGCGCGACTGCAGCCGCAGCGTGCCGTCGGCATCGAAGCTGATCGCGGCGTTGGCCCCGTCGAGCTTCTCCTCCACGACCAGCGTCCGCCCGGCCAGCTCGGCGAACGGCACCTGGGCGAGGTCGTGGTCGCCGGGCTGCAGGCGCGACCCCTGCACATGGGGGGTTCGCGGGTACTTACGCAGCATCCGTCCGTTGTACCGGAGTTCGCCGGTTGCCGGACATCGGTTTTCGCGGGTGGAAGAAAGGGTGTTACGACTTCCGCGCGGCTGCCGGGGCCGAAAGCATCGGCGTGACATTGTTTGACCCGAATCAGCTGGCCACTGCAAAGATTTGGGCAGATTTGGGAGGGTTGTCTTGACGAACAGAACCGTGAAGGGGCTGGTCCTCTTCACCGCCGCGACACTGGTCGCGGCACTCGCGCCGGCGACGAGCGCCCTGGCCGCGCCCGGCGCACCGAGCACGGACGGCTACTCGGCCTCCATCCCGTGGGGTCAGTGCGAGAGCCCGGGCCTGCAGCGCCGCGGCGCCGAGTGTGGCCTGCTCAGCGTCCCCCTCGACTACAGCAAGCCCAACGGCAAGAAGATCCAGATCGCGGTCTCGCGTATCAAGCACAAGGTCGCGGACAAGGACTACCAGGGCGTCATGCTGGTCAACCCGGGCGGCCCCGGCGGGTCCGGGCTGACGCTGTCGGTCCTCGGCGAGTTCGTGCCCAACGGCGCGGGCGAGGCCTACGACTGGATCGGCTTCGACCCTCGCGGCGTCGGCTCCAGCGTTCCGGCACTGCACTGCGACGACAACTACTTCGCCGGTCCGCGCCCCGAGTACATCCCGTGGAACAAGGGCCTCGAGAACCTCTGGCTGAGCAAGTCCAAGGGCTACGCCCAGGCTTGCGGCAAGGCCGGCGGTGACCTGCTCAACCACATGACCACGGTCGACTCGGTCAACGACATGGAGTCGATCCGCAAGGCGCTGAGCGCGAAGCAGATCAACTACTACGGCTTCTCGTACGGCACCTACCTGGGCCAGGTCTACGGCACGCTGTACCCGAACAACGTCCGCCGCATGGTCCTCGACGGCAACGTCGACGTGCGCAAGGTGTGGTACGAGGCCAACCTCGACCAGGACACCAACTTCCAGCGCAACGAGGAAATCTGGTTCGGCTGGCTGGCGAAGTACGACAGCGTGTACCACCTGGGCAAGACGGCCAAGCAGGTCGAACTGCGCTGGTACGCCGAGCAGCAGAAGCTCCGCCTGGCCCCGGCCGGCGGCGTGGTGGGCGCCAGCGAGTGGACGGACATCTTCCTCTACGCCGGCTACTACCAGTCGACGTGGCTGGAGCTGGCCGACGCCTTCGCGGGCTGGGCCAACGACCGCAACACCGCGGTCATCGTCGACGCCTACAACAACTACATCGCCCCCGGCGACGACAACGGCTTCGCGGTCTACAACGCGGTGCAGTGCACCGACGTCCAGTGGCCGCAGAGCTGGAGCAAGTGGGAGCGCGACAACTGGCTCACGTTCCTCAAGGCCCCGTACATGACCTGGTCCAACGCCTGGTTCAACGCGCCGTGCCTCTACTGGCCGGCCAAGGCGCAGAAGCCGGTCAAGGTCGACGGCTCGAAGGTCAAGAGCGTCCTGTTCGTCGGCACCACCCTCGACGCGGCCACGCCGTTCGAGGGCAGCCTGCAGGCCCGTCGCCTGTTCCCGCACAGCGCCCTGCTGGCCGAGGTCGGCCAGACCACGCACGCCAACTCGCTCAACGGCAACGAGTGCATCGACAACACGATCGCGGACTACCTGGCCACGGGCAAGCTCCCGCAGCGCAAGTCGGGCGACCGCCCCGACAAGAGCTGCGACGCCCTCCCGCAGCCCGACCCGACCGCGACCGCCGCAGCCGCCCAGGCGCAGACCCTCCGCGCCGACACGAGCGTCACCGCCGCCCGTGAGCCGCTGTACCCGGTGCACCACTAAGCACCACAGCACCAAAGGGGGCGCGGCCGGTTCCAACCGGCCGCGCCCTCGCCGTTTCGCCCCCAACATCCGGACGTTGCCCGTCAGCAACGCGCCGATGCCAATGCCCGCGCACACCACGCTGTGAAGGCGTCGTTCGACGGTCAATAGTGCAAAAGCAGACCGCGCGGATGATCAGCGCACGAGCCGCAACCATCTATGCGCCGGTTTGCGCCAGGCGCCCCCATTGCCGACAGGACGCTACGTCAGCGCCGACGTGATCTGCTCGACCTGCTTGCCAGCTTCCTCGCGGACCTCGTCGCTGACACCGGCGACCGCACCGGTTACAACGGGCCATAGGAGTCCGCGGATTGCGGCGCCAGCGCGGCGGAGCCGGCCGGGGTTCGGCTGGTCCTGGACGATCTCCCCGGCGATCTCATCGGCGACGTCCGGACGTCCTGCTGATCCTGCGCGGACAGGCCGTGACCGGTGATTTGCGTGACGTCCCGGTTTTGCCAGGCGAACTGGTTGCCGTCGGCTTTCGCGTTGAATACCGGGCCGTGGTAATTGGTGGTCGGCCCGTAGCCGCGTTTGTCGTGCAGAAAGCGGGCGACGTCTCCGGACCAGTCGGTCACGCAGTCGATTCCTTCGGTGGTGATCTCGGCCCGGACGGGGCCGCGCATTCCTGCGACGCTGACACCTTTGATCAGATTCTTGTTCGCTAGGTATGCGACCGCGTGTTGAATTCCAACCTCAGTGAAGCGAGCTCCCTCGTGTTGGGCGTCCTCGGAGCAGCGCGGTTCGGCAGGCCCCGGCACGCTGCGCCGGGTCGTCGCGGCGCTGGCGCATTGCGCGGACGTGCGCGAGGCCGGCGGCGGTGAGCCGGAACGCGGGAGCGCCGAAGCCGGAGCCGTCTTGGCTGAGGCCGGCGGTTGGGTGCTACTGGTAGTGGTAGCGGCATTGCGCGATCTGCACCACGTCATCGACGATCCGGTACACCAACCGATGCTCCTGGTCGATCCGGCGGGACCAGAAGCCGGCCCAGTTGCCGCGGAGCTGCTCGGGCTTACCGATGCCCTGGTGGCCGTTGCGCCGGATATCTTCGATCAGCGTGTTGACCCTGCGCAGCATTTGCCGGTCCTGCTGCCAGCTCGGGTAGTCCTCCCAGCCGCGGGAGGCGAACTGGACCTTCACGCGGCTGAGTCGGGGTCGATCAGGTCGTGCATTTCACCGCCGCCGGCGCGGAGTTCCTCGATCGCCTCGTTGAGGCGGCGGGCATTGGCGGGGCTGGCCATTAGGTAGGCCGTCTCCTTCAAGGACTCGTACTCACGCAAGGAGATGATGACCGCAGCCTCGTGGCCGGAGCGGGTCACCACGACCTCCTCCGCGTCGTCGACGACCTGGTCCAAGACCTTGGCGAGGTTCTGCCGGACCTCCGAATAGCTGACGGTGCGCACAAGTCCCCCTGAGTGCTGACGTACAAAAAATTGTACGACTCGTTCCGCTCGGGTGCCAGGTGCTGGCGTGCGCTCGACCCACTGCCCTAACTCCGTAGGTTCAGGTTTCGAGTCCCTGGCGGCCCACGCTGTATCTCTGCGCGTTCCGCGCGGCGGGGGTGCCCACCCGCGGCCCCCATGGCCGCTGCGCGTCCACTGGCTGCGCTGACGCTGGCCAGCTCACCGTGGCTGGACAGCTGGCAGTTGTCACCCGGCGTGGGGGCTGGGGTCCAGCCTTAGGTCCAGGTCGACGCTGGTGGTGTCTGCACGGGTTGGACTGAACATAGCTCGGCACTTGAGCAGGCGCGGGGCGTTCGTGTGACTCGGCTGGTCGCCTTCGGGTCGGGTTGGAACCGCGCCCAGCGGGCGGATTTCACCCCGAACCATGGCAGTGCTCGTTGGTAGGCATACATCCATGACCCAGCCCGCGCTCGCCTACCGATGGAGCCAGAGCGAGTTCGTGCGTGCCTGGGAAGCAAGGGCTTTCAACCACCGGGTAGAACTCGTTGAAGGAGAGATCTGGCCAGTGGTGATCGGATCTTGGCACGGCGACGCGGTTGGCCAGGTGCTGGCATTGCTGCCACGGACCGGCGTGCGGGTAACGACAGCGACGCTGCCTACCCGGGGGCTCGCTGCCCGATCCCGACTGCTGGGTTCGGCGGGCGAAAGCGGAGCCGGTGGGGACCATCGGGACGCGGCTCTCAGTGTGGGAGGCGTCCGATGTGCTATTGGTCGTCGAGACCACAATCCAAGACCTAAATGTCAAGGCTAAGCTCTATGGCCAGGCCGGCTATGCCGTCTACTGGGTGATCACCCAAGAGGCGATCTACGAACACACTGGACCCATCGCGACGGGCTACCGGACTCGGGTCGAATACCTGCACGGTGAATACATCTCCGTTCGGTATGCCGACGTCGAACTCGCCGTTGATGACCTGATCGCTTCGGAACCCGTCTGAGCGACCGCCACCGCACACGTATTTCTCTGCGCCGCTGGCCGGGGATTGTCGGTGTAGGTCTGATCTGCTGCCGGTCCTTCGCACGGCGATGCCCGCAACGGTCTGAATAACCCTGTCGTGTACGCCGCGCGCTGTCGAACTGGGTGTTCGTCTTGTTTCGAGTCAGCGGCGACGCGGGCGGGCAATGATGGCGGGCGATGTGCCGTCCACTCTCGCGTTCGCAAGGGGGCGCATCGTTAACTACGCTGCCCTGGTGAACAGCACCCGTTGGTGGAGCCTGGCGGAACTGAACGCACAGGTGCCGGATCACCATCATGACTCAACGGTCGAAACCTGGCTGGCTACGGTGGCGCCAGTGAGGACCTGCGGTGCTTTCGCAAGGAGGATCTTCCGGTTGCCGAGATCAACGAGTTCCAGCTTCATGACGATCCAGAAGATCTTGATGGGATTGCCGAGATCGAGAGTATTCGATCAAGCATTCGGTCCGGTGTTCCGCTCCCGGCCGTCGTCCTGATCCACGCGCCGGATGGTCAGGGACTTCTGATACCGGCGCCGGGTGCACGCGAGAGTCGGTACTTCCTGCTTGAAGGGCGGCATCGTTACAACGCCGCCTATCGAGAACGATCACCGCGCATGTTCGCCTGGGTGGCCCACATCGGATGTTGTGAGGGTCCGGAGCCTGACCTCGAAGGCGAGGCTTCATAGGCCAGCATTACGAAATTCATGGCCGAAGACGTGCCTACTAGATCGCCGGCGACGGTCGCTCGTGTTCGGTCCAGATCATGACGCCGTACGGCTCTGGTCGACTCGGAGACCTGCGAGTCTGGCACCGACGACCTTGATCGACGGGTTCGTATGGTGCATCGTGCGCCCCACTGCGACATTTGCGCCGTTGGCGCGGCGGGGGAGGCCTTGCCTCCGTCCACGCCCCCGCACGATCTCCGCCGTGAGTCCAGGTCGCGCGGGGCTGGGCTGCGAACCAGCGGGGCGCCCAGCGACGCCATAGCGCATCGCGGATGACCCGCCGTTGTCCGGGAGTGCTTGCCGGGGTTCGCCGGCAGGTCGGCGTCGGTCGGCGGCTTCGGGCGCCGTCGGGTTGGGGGGTGAGACTCAGATCTACGGCGGGCGGGGGAGGGGGCGCAGTAGCGTACTGGTGTGTTGACAAAAGCTGGGCTTACTGGCGCGGAGCTTCGCGAGATTCGGCGGACCGCGCTCGGGGTGGCTGATCCGCTTGGCGTGGCGGCGGAGTTGGCTGGGGCCGCCGATGGCGGGTTGCTCGCTGATCCGCAGGATGCCGGGTTGGCGTTTGTGCTGGCGGCTGAGATCGCGGAGAGTCGGTCGAAGCTTGATGCTGCCCTGCGGTATGTGGAGCGCGGGGTTGCGGCCTACTCGGGGCGGGATGACAGTGAGGCTGGGGCCGCTCGGGCGTTGCGGGCTCGGGTCCTGTTTCGGGTTGGGCGGGATGACGAGGCCCTGGCTGAGCTTGAGGAGTTGCGGCCCCTGCTCGGGCAGTATCCCGACGCCGCTGCTTACCTGAGTGCGGCGTTGGCGGCCGGTGGGCGGGACCTTGTCGCTGAGGAGTGGTTGACCGAGGCGGTCAAGGCGGCGCTGGCTGAGCGGGGGGCGGCTGAGCCGGCCAACCCGGACGATGCTGGGCTGCTGTTCTTCTTGTTGCAGCAGCGGCATCGGGTGCGGCACATCATCGGGCGGCAGCATGATGCGCACGACAATCTGGCTGAGCGGCTGGAGAACAAGCTGGCCAACACCGGGGTGGCGGCGGCTGAGGCCGATGATGACCTGTTGTTCTGGACGCAGGCCGAGTTCGAGAAGCTCGTGGCGCAGTGGCCGGAGCTGACCGCGTCTTACGGGGAGAGCTGGGATCTGCACCGGGCTCGCCTGGAGCGGGAGCTGGTCCGGCGGGCGGGCACCGGGCGGACCGGGCTGACGCTGCTGCCGGGGACCGTCGCCGGGCTCACCCGGTATGCCGGCGGGGATGGCGACCCGGGCGATCCGAAGACCCGCAACGGTTACGCCCGGCAGTTGGCCGACGGGTCGGGGCTGATCGGCTGGCCGCCGGAGCGTAACGGGGCGTGCTGGTGCGGGTCCGGGAGCAAGTACAAGAAGTGCTGCCTGCCCCGGTCGCGCGGCTGAACGGAACGATCAGAACGTGGCGATCGGGTTGACCGGACTGCCCGACGTGCCGGCGAAGCGGACCGGGGCGACCGCCAAGTGGAAGTCCCACTGGGCCAGGTCGGCGGCGGTCGTCGCGCAGGCCTCCAGGTCGCAGTTGTCCAGGAGCCACAGGCCCATCGCTACCAGGCTCACCGCGTGGACCGGCATCAGGATGGCCGGGTAGCCCGACGGCTGGACGTCCTGCGGGGTGTCGGCGCCGATCAGGGCGACCCGGCGTTCGTGCAGCCAGGGCAGGCTCGAGGCGTGCCAGCCGGCCTGGGTGAAGCCGTTCGCCGGGCCCGACTCGTGGCGGGCGCGGCCGTAGCCGGTCCGCAGGAGCACCGCGTCGCCAGGGCCCACCCGCACGCCCTGGCGGCGCTCGGCCGCCTCCAGGTCGTCGGGCGTCACACCCTCGCCGGGCTCCAGCCAGGGCACGTCGCGGAGCCTGGCGATGTCCAGCAGGACACCGCGGGTGACGATGCCGTCCGCCGCCGCCGTGACCGCCGCCCAGGCCGAGCCGGTCGCGGTGTCGACCAGTTCGTGGGGCCGGCCGTTGTATGTCCGGCCGTCCCAAAAGATGTGGCACGGCGAGTCCAGGTGCGTGATGGTGTTGCCGTGGAAGGTGATGCCGAGCCGCTCCGTGGAGAAGCCCCAGTGCCGGTCGTTGCGGAAGTTCGCCGGCATGTGCTCGGCGCCCGGCATGTCGGCGGCGCACGGGCACTTCGTTGTCGCGCGCTCCATCTCCGCCGGCACGGCCACTTCCCAGGCGCACGAGACGCTGCGGCCATGGCGCACGGCCCGCGCCGCCGCGAGCCGGACCTCGTCGGTGATGTGGTTGAGCGTCCCGCGCTCGTCGTCGTCGCCCCAGCGGCCCCAGTTGGACAGCGTGTCGAAGTACGCCAGCACCTCGTCCTGCGTCATGGCAGTACCGTAGCCGACGCTGCTAAAAACGGATAAAAGGTATGTTCGTTACTTAACCGGCCCAGTGCCGTTGGTGTGGCTGGTATCGGTCAGCACACCGGCAGGTGGAGGCACGTTGAAGGCGCAGAGCAAAGTGTTCGGGACGGTGCGGCGGTGGTGGGCGGCGGCGGCCGCTGTCGGTGTGGTGGTCGCGGTCGTCCCGGGCGCGCCGGTGGCCGCGGCGCCCCCACCGGTCGCCGTCATCACGCGGATCGCCGGCAACGCCAACGGCTCGAGCGGCACGGCCGTGCCCGGGCCGGCGTTGAGCTCGCCGCTCAACTACCCGTACCAGATCGACCGCGACGACTCCGGCAACCTGTACTTCGTCGACTACGGCTCCCGGCGGGCCTACAAGGTCGACGCCGCCGGCAGCCTGTCCGTCATCGCCGGCGCCGGCACCGCGGGGGCCATCGTTCCGGGCGCCGCCGCCGGCTCGCCGTTCGTGGCGCTGCAGGGGCTGGCGCACGACGACTCCGGCAACACGTACCTCGCCGACCCGGGCAGCCGCCGCGTCGTGAAGGTCGACGCGTCCGGGCAGCTGTCCTACTTCGCCGGCAACGGCACGAACGGTGCCGTCGTGCCCGGGCCGGCCCTCAGCACGCCCGTGCCGATCCCATACGCACTGGCCGCCGACACCGCCGGCAACGTCTACATCGTCAACTCAACACCGAAGAACGTCTTCAAAGTGACGCCCGGAGGTGTGCTGAGCATTGTTGCAGGCACCGGGGGTACCGGCCCCAACGTGCCCGGCCCCGCGACGTCCTCGCCGATGAGCCCCAACAACGCGGCCGTCGACGGCGCCGGGAACCTGTTCATCACCGACACCACCTCGTGCGACGTGCTGAAGGTGACCCCGGCCGGGACCTTGAGCATTTTCGCCGGGAACAACTCCTGCAGCGGCACGATCACCGACGGCGTCGCGACCGCCACCACGCTGCGCCACCCCAACGGCCTGGACGCCGACTCGGCCGGCAACGTGTACGTCTCCAACTGGGACACCGGCCAGATCTCGAAGATCAGCGCCGACGGCCAGCTGACCGTGATCGCCGGCAACGGCACGTACGGCCTGCCCACGTACAACGGCCCGGCCCTGGCCTCGGCGATGCGCCAGTCCGAAGGGCTCACCGTCAACGACGCCGGCGTCGTGTACGCCGCGCACAGTGACAACAACACCGTCGACCGGATCGGCCCCGAGGCGCCGAGCGCGCCGCGCGACGTGCGGGCCGCGGTCTCCGGCACCACCCTGAACGTGTCGTTCCAGCCGCCGGTCGACGCCGGCAGTACCCCGATCACCGGCTACGAGGTGAGCCTCGACGGCGGCGTCACCTGGACGACCCTCGCGACGACCGCCTCGGGCGGCCGGCTGGCGGGCAGCGTGGCCGGCGTCTCGGCCGCCACCGCGTATCAGGTCCAGGTCCGGGCGGTGAACGTGTCCGGCGCGTCCACCGCCGGCGCCGGTGCCACCACGGCCGCGCCGGCCGCGCCGCCGGGCGGGGGCCTGGCCGTGACCGGGGCCGCGACGAGCACGACCGTGGGGATCGGCGTCGTCCTGCTGGTGCTCGGCCTCGGGCTGCGCCGCCTCGTCGGCCGCCGCCGGGCCGGCCAGCGGTTGTAGCCGTCCGTATCCCATAACGCCGAACGCCGCGCAGGATCTGCGCGGCGTTCGGCAACTTACTGTAACCGTTACGGCCTTACGGTTCCGGCCCGGCTGCTTCAGCCGCGCGGTTCGACCGGGGCCAAGTCCATACCGGGGCGTTCCCCGGGCTGGCCGGAAAATTGCTCGGTGTACTGCTCATTGAGCTCACGCCATTCGCGGCGCAGTTCGTCGGGCTCGCGCTCATTGATGAGGCGGCAGATCTCTATAAGTGGGCCGAATTCCATCGTCGGCTGCGGCACGCCTACGAACTCCTGCAGGACATCGGGACGCTCGTCGTCGGCCGACCACGGTACTGCAGTGACATTGCCCGTCATCCGATGCAGCGACCGGACGCGGAGGATGAAACCCTCCCACGCCGAGAGCATCTTGACTCGCAGGAGGCCCTGCAGGTCGTCGCGCAGCGTCCGCAGATCACTCCAGGCCGAGTCGTAGGCATCGATGAGACGGTCGGCTCGCCACGACTTCCACCGGTGGCCGAACCGCAGTCGCCAGAGACGCCGGCGCGTTGCGGAAAGCTCGTCCGCCACCGGGTCGTCGGCCAAAATCTTCACCGCCATCGTTCCGACGGCGAGCAGCACGATGAGCAGCATCACCGACACGAGCGGGTAGCCGTTGGACGGTGGGGTCGGGTACTTCGCCCGCAGCGCGGCCCACACCGCGATGACGAGCAGCAGGAACGACACGAAGACGACGGGGAGCAGCCACCAGGCCAGCCGGAGCAACCATCGGCCGAAGGCGCCGAGCGCGTGGACCAGTCGTGCCCCATGGCCCGGCGCAGCCACTGGCTCGGGGCGCCGGAACGCGGCCTCGCGCCACGTGCGCAGTGGCCGTAGTAGCAACTCAGCCGACGCGGCGATCACGACGGCCAGGACGAGGCCTGGTATCACGGCTACAGCCGTCTCGAGCATAACCGTGACTTGGCGCTCGCCGCCTTCGACGGCGTCGCCGGTCTGGGACGTCAAGTAGCGGAAGACCTGGCTGAAGTACCAGACATCGAACAGCCCGATGCCGGCGACGACCGGCCACCGCAGCAGCCGCAACCACGCCGGTCGGCGCCGACCCACGGCCGCGGCGCGTTCCCGCACCCGTTCGAAATCAGCCGCAGCCCGGCCTACTCGCTGCTCCCCGAGGGCGCTTCGCATGCGGTTGAGGTAACGGCGGGCCCGGCTGTAGGTCGTGATCGCCGCATGTCGGCGCTCCACGAGCCGAGGATCCGCGCGCACGGTTTCGTAGCCGTTGCGCACAGCCCCGAGCAGCGCCCGCATCTCCGCGGCATCGATCTCGTCGGCGTCGCGCGGGCCTTGTTCGTGTTGGCGTGCGATCAGCTCGCGCACTCCGCACACGCAGCCCGAGGGGCATTGTGCGAACGGATCGGGCGCGACTACTGGAGAAATGTCGCTCATCGAGGCTCCGAAATCAGGTGTAGACGATGATTTCGACCCGCCGGTTGCATGCCATCTTCTCGCGATCCGGCTGGCCGTTGGTGTACTCCGGCGAGCAGGCCGGCTGGGACGAGGCATGGCCGGCCGCGCTGATGTTGGTGATCTGCTGAGCCCGCAGCGCGTCGGCAACGGCGTTCGCCCGCTGCTCGGAGAGTGTCCGATTGTGCTCGGGCGTCCCGGTCGAGTCGGTGTGCCCGGCGACGACGACACGGCTGTAGGCCACGGTTCGCAGGAACTTGACCGCATCGGCGAGTGCATCCTGGGCCCGCCCGTTCGCGAGTTGATACGAGTCGACGTCGAAGAGCAGCGGTGCCGGGATTGAGAGCACGGTCGGATTGCCCGGTTTGATCGATATCTGAGGCATCAGCACATCAGCATCCGCCAGCAGCTCCATGCCCGTCGCCACCGCGCTGGCGGGCTTGGCGGAGGCCGGCTCGGTGCAGGTGGCCTTGGTGGCCTCGCACAGGGCCTTCCAGAGACTGACCAGCCAGGTGCGCTGGGGAGTTTTGATGTCCGGCCAGCCGTCCCCGGCGTTGCCGATGCCGATGAAATTGATGGTGTAGCTGGTGTCGAGTTCCGGCAACTCGGGCTTGCAGGCCGTCACCATCGCCGGAATCGCGCTGAGGTCGCCGATCGCCGCGCCCCGGAGGTCGGCACAGCCGGTGTTGCTCAGCCCGTCCGTCGCGATGTACAGCACCTTGGGTACCGGCTGGTCCGTCGCCTGCGTGCCGACTTGAGCCTTGACGTAGACAGCGCCCTCGGCCAGCGCCCGCAGGACGTCGGTCTGGGGCTTGACTACCGGTGAGTGGGCCGCGTCGTACATCTCGCCGATTAGTACTGCAACGGCAGGTCGTGGCTCCGCTCGTGCTGGCTCGTTGACTGGTTGTGGTCGATGTTGAGCTGGTCGGGTCGTGGGATGCCGGGTT
>NZ_JBITDU010000026.1:0-115106 GCF_044454505.1 Dactylosporangium sp. NPDC051541 | reverse complement strand
GCTCCGCAGCCGTCAGTTCCAGCGGAGCAAGCTTCGGACCACGACCATCACCCACGTCAGCAATCTACCAACGAATCAACGACTCAGAACACTAGAGCTCGCCGAAAGACGGCGGTCAGAGCTCGCCGAAAGACGGCGGTCAGACCTCGTCGAAGTTGGGGCCCACGTAGCTGGAGTCGCGGACGTCGGCGGTGCCGCGGTGCAGCCACGGCCGGTCGTGGCGGGCGCCCAGCTCCGCGGCCAGGGTGGCCTCGGTGATCCAGACGGGGGTGCCGTCCCAGTCGTACGCCGGCTCCGGGTTCAGGCGCAGCTCCCGGTCGGCCCGCACGAACCGCAGGGACGGAAAGTGCGGAGACGCCGCCAGCGCCTCCAGGCCGACAGCCGTGACGCCGGTCCCGGTCAGGTCCAGCCAGCGCAGCCCCGGCAGCGGCGGCAGGGCGGCCAGGCCCCGGTCGCCGATCGGCTCGCGCTCCAGGGACAGCCCGCGCAGCTGCCCGAGGCCCGGCAGCAGGTCGGCGACGTCCGCGAGGCCGGACATCGCGGCCGCGGTGGCCCCGGTCAGGCGGAGCCGGCGCAGCGGGAGGGCGGCGACGAGCCGGGACAGGGCGGGTGGCAGCGCGGCGAACGGGAGGGTCACGCTCTCGATGAAGCCGCGCCGCACCTCGAAGCCGTCGCCGAGCAGGTCACGCACGGCGTCGGGGACGAGGCGCCACATGAGTTTGCGGGACTGCGAGTACATCGTGGTGGTGCGGCGCGGCGGCCAGTCGACGTTGGCGGTGCGGTCGTGGACGTACGCCACCTGCTCCCGGATCAGCCACGCGTGCTCCGGGAACGTCGCCTCGACCAGGTCGGCGTAGGCCAGCCGGGGCTCGTCACCGTGCGGATCGGCCAGGATGCGCGCGTGAGCGTCCGCCAGGGTCACCGTTCAAGAATAGATCGCTACCACGGTGCGGTGGTGCCGTCGAACTGGTGGAACACCCCGGTCGGGCCGTCGTCGTCGAGCAGCGCCAGCTTGACCGCGGCCGCCGCGGCCTCGCCCGGGTCGCCGTCGGCCGCGGCCGCCCGCTCGTTCAGGTCGGTGCGGCGCAGCCCCGGGGCGAGCGCGTTGATCCGGAACTCGGGCAGGGCCTGGGCGTAGAACAGCGTCAGCGCGTTCAGGGCGGTCTTCGACGAGCGGTACGCGGCCCCGCCCCCGGCGACCCCGGCCCCGGTATTCGCGAATGCCTGCTCGGGCCCCGGCGCGCTCCAGGTGAGCGAGCCCGTGCCGCTGGAGATGTTCACGATCCGCGGATGCGCGGACCGGCGCAGGGCCGGCAGGAACGCGTTCGTCACCGCCAGCACCGCGAATACATTCGTCTCGTACGTTCGCCGGAACGAATCGACTGTCGCGTCCGGCGGGGCGGCGCCGTCGACCATGATCCCGGCGTTGTTGACCAGAATGTCCAGCTCCGGCACCGCCTCGACCGCGGCCGCGACGCTGCCGGGGTCGGTCACGTCGAGCTGCACCGCCCGGGCGTTCGCACCGATCTCCCGGGCCGCCGCCTCGCCCCGCGCACGGTCCCGGGACCCGACGTAGACGGTCAGGCCGGCGTCGGCGAGCTGCTGGGCGATGTGGCGGCCGATCCCCTTGTTGGCCCCGGTGACCAATGCCGTGGAAAAGTTGTTCATACAGTCAGCCTCGTGGGCACTGAACAACCATTCCAGGTACAAACGAGGCCTGGGTCGTGAAATGAGGTGACGCGGCATGGCCCGGACCGAGCTCGGGCGGTTCCTGCGGGACCGGCGCGAGGCCCTGCGCCCCGGCGACGTCGGCCTGCCCACCGGCCCCCGGCGCAAGACCCCTGGCCTGCGGCGCGAGGAGGTCGCGGGGCTGGCCTCGATGTCGGTGGAGTACTACGCGCGCCTCGAACAGGCCCGCGGCCCCCACCCGTCCCGGCAGATCCTCGACGCGCTCACCACCGCCCTGCGCCTCAACCACGCCGAACGCACCCACCTGTTCCGCCTGGCCGGCACCGCCCCGGCCGCCCCGCCCGGCCCGAGCCGCACCGTCCGCCCCCACGTCGCCGCTCTCCTGCACCGCCTCGAGGACACGGCGGCGGTGGTGACCTCGGCCACGTACGACGTGATCGCCTGGAACCCGCTGGCCGAGGCCCTGCTCACGAGCCTGTCCACCGAGCCCAACCTGGCCCGGCGGCGCTTCATCCAGCAGTCGATGCCGAGCACCGGCTCCGAGGAGTTCGGGCACATCGCGGTCGCCCGTCTCCGCGCCGCCGCCGACCGCTACCCGCACGACGAACGCCTGCGGCAGCTCCTGACCGACCTGCGGGCCAGCGCGGAGTTCCGGCACATCTGGAGCCTGAACCCGGTCCGCACCCCGGGCCACCGCTCGAAGACCTTCGAACACCCGAGCCTGGGCCGCCTCGACGTCGACTGCGACGTCCTGGAAGTGCCGAACGACGATCAACAGGTCGTCTTTCTCACGGCCGCCCCAGGCTCACAATCCGCCCGGGCAATACGCAACCTGGCATAGGGTCGATACGTGAATCCGGAGACGTTGCTGCTGCTGGGGCTGAGTGCGCTCGCTGTCGTGGCGGCCGTGCGGTGGGTCGGGGAGAAGACCGGGCTGCCCGGGGCGGCGCTGCTGCCCGTCATCGGGATTCTCTACGCGGTGCTGCCCGGGCCCAATCTCGAGCTCGACCCGCACATCGTGCTCACGTTCATCCTGCCGCCGCTGCTGTACTCCGCGGCCCTGGACTCGTCCCTGCTCGCCATCCGCAACAACCTGCGGATCGTCATCGGGCTGTCGGTGCTGCTGGTGCTGGCCACGGCGATGCTCATCGGGGCCGGGTTCGCGCTGTTCGTGACCGGGGCGACCCTGGCCGCCGGGGTGGCCGTCGGGGCCGCGGCGGCGCCGCCCGACCCGGTGGCGGCGCTCGCCGTCGGGCGCAAGGTGGGGCTGCCGCCGCGGCTGATCACGATCATCCAGGGTGAGGGGCTGCTCAACGACGCGACCGCGCTGACGATCCTCAACGTGGCGGTCGCGGCCGCTGTGAACGGGCACTTCTCGTTCCCGTCGGCGGCCGGTCGGTTCCTCCTCGCCGCGGTCGGGGGTACCGCGGTCGGCGTCGTCGTCGCCTTCGCCGTGCGCCTGCTGCGGCCGATCGCCCGGGACGCGCTGCTGGCCAACGCGATCTCCCTGGCCACGCCGTTCATCGCCTACCTGGCCGGCGAGAAGCTGCACGTGTCCGGCGTGCTGGCGGTGGTCGTCGCGGGGCTGATCGTGGGGCACGACACACCGCGGTCGGGGACCGGGGCGAGCCGGCTGCAGACGAGTGCGGTGTGGCGGCTGATCGACTTCGTGCTGGAGGGGCTGGTCTTCCTGCTCATCGGGCAGCAGCTGCCGGAGGTGCTGCGCGGGCTCAAGCAGTACAGCGGCGGCACGATCGCCATCGCCCTGGCCGTCTCGGTCGGGGTCACGCTGCTGCTGCGGCCGGTGTGGCTGATCCTGACCCAGGCGATGCACCTGCTGCTGCGGCGGGAGGACGAGGGGCTGCACCCGCGCGAGATCGCGGCCCTGAGCTGGGCCGGGACCCGGGGTGTGATCAGTCTCGCGGCCGTGTTCACGATCCCGCTGACGACCGACTCCGGCGCGGCGTTCCCGGATCGGGACCTGCTGCTGTTCTGCACGTTCGTGGTGGTGCTGGTCACACTGGTCGGGCAGGGGCTGACGTTCGCGCCGCTGGTGCGGCTGCTGAAGCTGCGGCACAACGCGGTCGACGAGGCCACGATGCGTAACGAGGCCCGGGCGGCCGCGGTGCACGCGGCCCTGGATCGCCTCGACGACCTCGAGCAGGACGAGCCGGGCGAGCGGGCCGAGATCGAGTCCCTCCGGCGCAAGTTGCAGGAGCGGCTGCGACGGTACCAACACAGGCTCGACGTTCTGAACAGCGCGGACTCGGACGAGCTGCCGGTGTCGGAGCGCTATGAGGCCGGCCTGCGGATCCGGCGGCTGGCGATCGAGGCGCAGCGGGAGGAGCTGCTGCGGCGCCGGGACGCCGGCACGTTGCCGGACGAGGCGCTGCGGCGGCTGGAGCGCGAGCTCGATCACGAGGAGCGCGTGCTGCCCGACCGGCCCGCCTGACCGGACGATCCAGCACGCGCGACCCAAGCGGACTAATCCCATCTGCTGAGTGGGATTGACGAATGCCGCCCGTGTTCACTACATTACCTACTCACTAAGTAGACAACCTAGACTTTGACTCCGAGGATGGCTCCGTGAAGCTGCGTACCCGCGTGCTCGCTGTCAGTACAGCGTTACTCCTCTCCGGGACCGCGCTGAGCGCCTGCGCCGGCACCGCCGACAACTCGACCTCCGCCGACAGCGGCGGCGCGGTCACGCTCTCCCTGGTCGCCTACTCGACCCCGCAGGCGGCCTACGAGGCGCTCATCGCCGCCTACAACAAGACCGACGCCGGCAAGAACGTCAAGTTCACGCAGTCCTACGGCGCCTCCGGCGACCAGAGCCGCGCGGTGGCCAGCGGCCTCAAGGCCGACATCGTCGCGTTCTCGCTGGAGCCGGACATCACCCGCCTGGTGACCGCCAAGCTCGTCGACGCGAGCTGGAACTCCGACCAGTACAAGGGCATGATCACCGACTCCGTCGCGGTCATCGGCACCCGCAAGGGCAACCCGAAGAACCTCAAGACGTGGGACGACCTGACCAAGCCGGGCGTGCAGGTGCTCACGCCAAACCCGTTCACCTCCGGCGGCGCCAAGTGGAACATCCTGGCCGCCTACGGTGCCAAGACGAACAAGGGCAAGGAGGCGGCGGCCGGGGCCACCTACCTCGACGCGCTGTTCAAGAACGTCCCGGTGCAGGACAACAGCGGCCGCGCGTCGCTGCAGACCTTCACCAGCGGCAAGGGCGACGCGTTCATCTCCTACGAGAACGAGGCGCTCTTCGCCCAGAAGAACGGCCAGGCCGTCGACTACACCGTGCCGGACGACACGATCCTGATCGAGAACCCGATCGCGGTGACCACCAACAGCGCCCACCCGGCCGAGGCCAAGGCGTTCGTCGAGTGGCTGCACTCCAAGGACGCGCAGAAGATCTGGGCCGACAACTTCTACCGCCCGGTCGTCAAGGACGCCGGCGGCAACTTCCCGGCCCCGTCCGGCCTGTTCACCATCGGTGACCTGGGCGGCTGGTCGAAGGTGAACAAGGAGCTGTTCGACCCGGGCCAGAGCGTGATGGCCTCCATCGAGCAGAAGCTGGGCATCTCGACCTCGGCCGCCCCGAGCGCTGCGGCGTCCAAGTAGCGATGACCACGACCACCGATCCCGCGGGGCCCGGCACCGAGCCGGGCCCTTCGGGGCCGTCCCCGCTGGATGCGGGCGCGACCCCGGTTGCCGCGCCCCGCGGCCGGCGCCGAGCACCGGTAG
Source organism: Dactylosporangium sp. NPDC051541 (assembly GCF_044454505.1). Lineage (NCBI taxonomy): Bacteria > Bacillati > Actinomycetota > Actinomycetes > Micromonosporales > Micromonosporaceae > Dactylosporangium > Dactylosporangium sp. NPDC051541. Next base: position 109,664 of record NZ_JBITDU010000026.1, on the reverse strand, counting down.
GGACGGCGCTCAGCCTCGGCACCGCCGTGCTCTACCTGAGCCTGATCGTGCTCATCCCCCTCGCCGCCGTCGTCTGGCGCTCGACCGAGGGCGGCTGGGACACGTTCTGGCGGGCCGTGCAGACCCCGGACGCCTGGGCCGCGCTCAAGCTGACGGTCGGCGCATCGCTCATCGTGGCCCTGATCAACGTCGTCATGGGTACCGTCATCGCCTGGGTCCTGGAACGCGACCACTTCTTCGGCAAGGGCATCGTCGACACCCTCATCGACCTGCCGTTCGCGCTGCCCACGATCGTCGCGGGCCTGGTGCTGCTCGCCCTGTACGGCACGAACAGCCCCCTGGGCATCAACATCGCCTACACCCGGCTGAGCGTCGGCGTGGCGCTGCTGTTCGTGACCCTGCCGTTCGTCGTGCGCACCGTGCAGCCCGTCCTGCGCGAGCTGGACAAGGACATGGAGCAGGCCGCGTACTCCCTCGGCGCCTCCCCGTTCACGACATTCCGCCGGATCATCCTGCCCAACCTGGCCCCGGCCATGATCTCGGGCGCCGGCCTGGCCTTCACCCGCGCGATCGCCGAATACGGCTCGACGAACCTGCTCACCGGCAGCATCCCGTTCGAGACCCAGGTGTCCGCGGTGAACATCTTCGGACGCATCGAGAGCGACGACACGACATCCGCGGCCGCCATCTCGACCGTGCTGCTCATCGTCGCGTTCATCGTGCTGATCGCCCTCGACCTCTTCCAGCGCTGGAGTGCCCGCCGTGGCTAAGTATCCGTTGCGCGTCCTCGCCCTGGTGTACCTGCTGTTCCTGCTGGTCCTGCCGGTCGGCCTGATCATCTGGCGGACCTTCGACCACGGCCTGCAGCGGGTCCTCGACACGCTCACGTCGGCCAACGCCACCCACGCCTTCGCCGTCACGATCTCGGTGGCGATCTGGGCGGTGCTGGCCAACACCCTGTTCGGGGTCCTCGCCGCGATGCTGCTGGTCCGCAGCCGCTTCCCGGGCAAGCGCCTGTTCGGCGCCCTGATCGACCTGCCCCTGGCGGTGTCCCCCGTCGTCGTCGGCCTCGCCCTGATCCTGGTGTACGGCAAGTTCGCACCCGTCGGCGGCTGGCTGGAGGACAACGGGCTGCAGATCATCTTCTCGCTGCCCGGCATGGTCCTGGCGACCATCTTCGTGTCGCTGCCGCTGGTCGTGCGGGCCATCGTCCCCGTCCTGGAGGAGATGGGCGACGAGCAGGAGCAGGCCGCGCACACCCTCGGCGCGTCGCGCTGGCAGACGTTCCTGCGCATCACGATCCCCGGCATCCGGGCCGCGCTCGGCTACGGCGTGGTGCTCTGCCTGGCCCGCGCGCTCGGCGAGTACGGCGCCGTCGCCGTCGTCTCCGGCCGCCTCGTCGGGCAGACGCAGACCGCGACGCTGTTCGTCGAGGAGCGCTACCAGAACTACGACCAGACCGCGGCGTTCACTACCGCCAGCGCCCTGGCCCTGATCGCCATCGTCATCCTGCTCATCACCAAGCTCCTGCGGCCGAAAGAGAACGCCTGATGGCCATCGAAGTCCGCGACGTCAACAAGTCGTTCGGCAAGACCTCGGTCCTGCGCGACATCTCCGTCGACATCGCCTCCGGCTCGCTGACCGCGCTGCTCGGCCCGTCCGGCGGCGGCAAGTCGACGCTGCTGCGCGTCATCGCCGGCCTGGAGCGCCCCGACACCGGCACCGTGCGCATCAACGACGTGGACGCGACAGTCCTCACCCCGCAGCGGCGCAACGTCGGCTTCGTGTTCCAGCATTACGCCGCATTCAAACATCTGACGGTGTACCGCAATGTCGCCTTCGGCCTCGAGGTGCGCCGCCGCCCGAAGGCCGACATCCGCAAGCGCGTGATGGAACTGCTCGAACTCGTCCACCTCGACCAGTTCGCCGACCGCTACCCGGCCCAGCTCTCCGGCGGCCAGCGCCAGCGCATGGCCCTGGCCCGCGCCCTCGCCCCCGAGCCCGAGGTCCTGTTGCTCGACGAGCCGTTCGGTGCGCTGGACGCGCAAGTGCGCAAGGAGCTGCGCACCTGGCTGCGCCGCCTGCACGACGAAGTGCACGTCACGACCGTGTTCGTCACGCACGACCAGGAAGAGGCGCTCGACGTCTCCGACTCGATCGTCGTGCTCGCCGACGGCATCGTGCAGCAGATCGGCACCCCGCACGACATCTACGAGAACCCGGCCAACCCGTTCGTGATGAGCTTCCTCGGCCCCGTCACCCACCTCGACGGCCAACTCGTGCGCCCGCACGATGTGGCGCTGTCGCGCGAACCAGGCGGTACCCCCGCCACCGTCACTCGGGTTGTATCGCTCGGCTTCGAGGTCCGCGTCGAAGCCCGCGCGGGCGAACGGGAGGTGTGGGCCCAGCTGACCCGGGCCGGCGCCAAGGCCATCGACGTCAAGCCCGGCGACACGGTGTACTTCAGCCCGTCTGCCGAGGCCCGAACCCTCGCCGCCGCCTAGTCTGGCGCCAGATGCTTCCGAAGCGCATCGAGTACTCGATCCGGGCCCTCGTCGTCCTGGCCGGTGCCGCCCCGCAGACGGTCAAGGCCCAGGACGTCGCCGACGCCCAGGACATCCCGCCCGGCTACCTGTACGACCTGCTCGCCGACCTGCGCCGCGCGGACCTGGTCCAGGTCCAGCGCGGCACCGGCGGCGGCTACGCCCTGGCCCACCCGGCGACCGCCCTGACCTTGGGCGAGATCGTCCGCCGCCTCGACGGCCCCGGCCAGGACCCGCCGCCGGGCCACGACCTGCCGCCCGACCGCGCCATCGAACGCCTGCACAGCCTGTGGGACCGCGCCAACCGCGTCCGCCTCGACTACCTCGACGCGGTCACCCTGGCTGACCTGATCAACCACGCCGGCCAGCCCCGCTGACGGCTCCGGGATAACGGGGCAGCCGGGCACGGGCGTCAATTGATAATGTGCGCCGCATGCTCAGCGCCGTCGATGCCGATGCCCCGGCCGCAAGCGTATCCAGCCACACGCCCTGGCACCGGCGCGTTTCGACGTGGCTGCTGGCCGGCTGGTGCGCCGGCTGGATGTGGTACCTGTGGTCGGCGCAGGCCACCCGCTACGGCTGCCCGCCCGGTCAGAAGGGCTGCTATCAGGGGCCCATTGCGGTGTACTGGTGGCTGTGGGGCGCCGCCGGAGCCGTCCTGCTGGCCGGGCTGTGCATTGTGGAGGCTCGCCGCCCGGCGCTGGACTCGCCGGTCTCCCCCGAGCGCCGGACCAGGCGCCGCTGGCTGATCCTCGGCGGCGTGGCCGGTGCCGTGATCGGGGCCAACCTGGTGCTGCTGGGACCGATGGCCGACAATCCGTTCTGCGCCGAGCCGGTCCATGTCAACCGGGCCATGGCCTACCCGCTGAACTGCGACTCCCACGAGTTCATGCGCCTGGCCCACCACCCCCGCGACGTCCTCGACTACCACAACCCGCGCCAGTCCCGCCCCGGATACGTGGCCCTGTCCGCGCTCGCCGAGCGCACGATCGGCCCCGTCGCGCACGCACTGCGCCTGGACCGCCTGTACAAGATGCCGGACCGCGCCCAGTTCCCCCTGGTGGCCATCAACCTGGCCGCGACCGCCGCCGCGATCGCGCTGCTGGCCTGGCAGCTGGCTCGGCTCGGCACCCCCGGCCCGGCCAGTGTCGCCCTGTGCGCGTTCCTGGCCGTCAACGGCATCACGACCGCGTTCACGTGGACACCGCACCAGCAGACGTTCGCGCTGCTCGTCCCGGCCGCGACCGTCCTCGTCGGCCGCCGGCTGCTGCTGTCCCGGTCGGCGTCGTGGCGGTGGCCGGCCCTGGCCGGGCTGGCGGCCGGCGTGGCGTCGCTGGTGTACGGCAGCTTCCTCATCACGGCCGCCGTCGCCGGGCTGATCCTGCTGTACCAACGCCGCTGGCTGGCCCTGACCGCGTGCATCGCCGCCTTCGCCGCGCCCCAACTGGCGTGGATCGCCGTGTGCAAACTCGTCACCGGCGACTACTACAACCAGGAGTCGAAGCTCTACGACGAGTTCATCTGGCTCCCGATAGCGGCCAAGCAGGGCCCCGGACCGCTCTGGCGCGGCGTCCACGACATGACCCTCAACACGGGCCGCGAGCTGTTCACCATCTGCATGACCGCCCTGCTCCTCGTCACCGCCCTGGCCGTCACCGCCGTGCTGCTGCGCGTCCGCCTCGCCGCCCTCACCGACCCGCAACGGGCCACGGTGCTCGCCGCCGCCCTGACCGCCGCCGCGGCGGTGGCGTTCGCGTGGGGCATCGGCCTGATCGCGGACCGCCTGATGTTCCACGCCCTCCCGGCCCTGCTGGTCGTGGCCGGCTGGATCATCGCCCGCATCACCACCACGAGGCCCCGCGCCGGCCACGCGATCACGGCCGCGGTGGTGCTGTTCACCGCCTGGACCCTGACCAACGAAATCCTGACCCCCGGCCCCTACTCCTGAGCGCCGATACCCGCACGATGCCCCCTCTGCTTCGAGCTGAGGGGGCATCGCGTTCCGACGAGCACAGGCAGCAGCCCGCAGCAGATGGCGCCTGACCCGTCGGGGCTCACGAGCCGTGGGCGGCCTGGGGCTCAAGTTGTGCCGCGAACCGATCGGCGGGGAAGACCTCGACCGTGCCGTCGGCATGCCGCACTTCCAGTACTGGCACTCCGCGCGGCATGTCGAGCTGCGTCGATTCGTTGGGAGTCGGCATCCGGGCGGAAAGCCGGTCGGACCTCACCAGCGTCACGAGCGTTTGGTTGGGCCGAGGCCGAATCCAGAAGCCGACGCCGCCTCGGGTTTGGATCAACCCCTCCTCTCGCAGCACCGCCAGCGCCCGCAGCACCGTGGTGGCGGCGACGTCGTAGCGCACGAACCCCCGGCGCCCGAGGTGAACTCGACCTCCACGTCGCCGTCGTCGACGAGCATCACGGCGTCGCCATCGGCGCACGCAATTCGAGCACGGACTCCCCGCGCATCGAGCGTTCCGAGGCGCACAAGCTCCGACGAGTTCATGTGTGTCCTCCTGCGGACCGCCGAGACGGTGGTGAGCAACTGCCCATCCACAGTCTTGCGTTCGGACAGGACGCTGAGAACCACTGCCGTGTCCGTCGATGTCCGCGACTGTCCGGGCGGGGCGGACAGGTCAGCTCGTCAGCTCACGCCGAGCCGGCCGGAACGCGCGGCAGGCCTCGCGCAGTTCCTTCGCGTCGCTGACACCACTCCGCTCGACGCCGGTCAGGACTTCGGTCGCGCGCCACCAGTTCGACGGCACGATGCGCCCGGAGGTGACGGCGGCCAGCGCTTCCGCGCTGGCCTCGTCCGGGCGGTCGGCCGCCAGCAGCGCGAGCGCCAGATCGAGCCGGGCCGACGCGACTCGACGCGGCCGGGGCCGGCCGCCGGGCTCGGACAGCAGTTCGTCGATGGCGGCACGGGCGAATCCCTCGGCCGCCGGATCGCCGACCCACGCCAGGGTTGTAGCGGTGTAGGCGACGGCCTTCGTCGGGTCGTAGCGGTAGTGATGCTCGGGATGTTCGGGCGTCGGCAGGTTGCTGACCAGACGGGCGACTCGCTCCAGCGCGTCGCGGGTCTCGGCCGCATTGCCCATCCGGGCCCAGGCCCGGCCTTGCTGCGCCGTCGCCTGGATCAGGGCCGAACTGCCGGCCGGAGCGATCGCCCGCGCCTGTTGCGCCAGCGCGAGCGCCTCCGCGAACCGGCCGTCGGTCAATACGGCCCAGGCCTGGGTCTCCAGGCACCAGGCCCGGATCTCGTCGTGCCCCGCATGGGCCGCCATCTGCTCCCCCGTGGTCAACCAGGCTTCGGCCGCCGCCCGCTGACGCAGGTCGATGTGCAGGGTCGCCGCGAGCAGCGACAGCCAGCCGCCGACGACAAGCAGGCGGCGTTGTGCGTCGATGGTCATCCGGACGTCGGTCAGCCCGGTCACGTACGAGAGGTAGCGCCGGACCTGCGGCAACAGCTCATCGGGCGGCGTGCCGGCGTAGCACATCGCCATCCGGTCGGCCGCATCCTCCAGCCGCCGCAAGGTGCCGTCACTGACGTCGCTCGCCTCGATCCGGCGGGCCAGCTCGATCGCCTCCAACTCCGCATCGCTCGAGGACGGCAGCGCGGCGGGCCGCGGCCCCGGGCTGGGCGCCGAGCGGTTGTTCGAGGCCTTGGGTCAGGCGCGGATCTTGCTACATTGGCGGCGTGAGCGAGTCGCGCGACGAGGCCTGGGTCGCGCCCAGCGCGGTCGTGACCGGCGACGTCACGATCGGGCTGCGGTCGCGGGTCTTGCACGGTGCGGTCCTCAACGGTGATCACGGGCCGGTCGTCCTCGGCGCTGATGTGATCGTGATGGAGAACGCCGTCCTGCGCGGGCGGGAGGGGTTTCCGGTGCGCGTCGGGGACGCCGTGCTCGTCGGGCCGCACGCGCACCTCAACGGGGCCGTGGTCGAGGATGAGGTGTTCATCGCCACCGGCGTGTCCATGTTTCCCGGGTCGCGGGCCGGCACCCGCAGCGAACTGCGGATCAACAGCGTCCTGCACGTGAACTCGGAGCTGCCGCCGGACACCGTCGTGCCGATCGGCTGGATCGCGGCCGGGCGTCCCGCGCAGCTGTTCCCGCCCGACCGGCACGACGAGCTCTGGGCGGTGCAGGAGAAGCTCGACGCCCCCGGCACGATGTACGGCGTCCCCCGCGGCACCTCGATGCGCGAGATCATGCGCCGCATGTGCGAGATCTACGGGCCGCCCGGGCGCTGAGTCCGGTCAGGCGGCCCGGCTGCGGACCTCGGCCGCGCAGGCGGTGGCGACGCCGGGCCAGTCCGCGCCGAGCGTGCCCGGTGACGCCGCCGGTGGATCGGAGCGGTTGCGGATGACCGCGGTGAAGAAGGCGACCAGCTTGTCCTCGCCGAAGTGGCCGGCCAGGCAGGTGACGGTCAGCAGGGCGATGCCGTAGCGGGCGATGCGGTCGGCGGCCGTGGTGCCCTTCGGGGGTGCGGCCAGGGTCACGGTGCCATCCCACCGGCCGTCGCCGACGAACCGGCGCACGCGCGGAAGCCGGTTCTTCGTCCAGCTGCCGTCGCGGTCGGCGACATACTCGGCGAAGCCTTCGGACAGCCACCAGTCCCGGCCGTCGGCGCCGTTGTCGCCGAGGCTCAGCACGTGGGCGAACTCGTGGGTCAGCAGGTTGACCAGGCCGTCGTCCTGGCTCTCGGCCGCCTTCACCACGATCCCTTTGGACCCTTCGGCATACGCGTCGATGGTTTCCGTGGTGCCGTTCCACCAGGTGGCCCACTGCTCCGGCGCCGCGACGAACACGACGTACCGTTTCGGCGCCGGGTCCCAGCGGGCGTAGCGGTCTGCGATGTCGGCCGCGCGGTCGGCCGCCGTGCGGAAGAACGGCAGCCGACCGGCGGTCTCGGCCGGACCGGCGACGATGACCCGGCGGCCGGAGACGGCCTGCAGCGGGGTCAGGTCCCAGGGCAGCACGGTGCGTTCGAACTCGACGATGACGGGCGGGAGGGCCCCGACCGACCAGGTGCTGTTCAGCACGAGCGAGGTCGGCGCGCAGTCGGCGGCGGCGAGGCAGTAGCGGATCTCGACGATCATCGACCAGCGGTCGTTGCCTTCGGCTCGGGGTCGTTCCGCCACCCGCGCGGTCCAGGCCGCCACGCCGAGCGCCCGCAGTGAGCCGAACCGCAGCGTGAACTGCTCCCGCAGCGAGGAGTGCACCGGCTTCAGGTAGGTCTCGAGGTCACCGGCGAGCAGCGCCCGGCTCTGCGCGTCGAGCGTGCGTTGGACGCGCTCCTCGACCGCCCGTTCCGGACTCACCGGCGCGGCCGCGGAACTCACCGGGGTGGCCGCGGCCGACGGTGCGGCGGCCGTGGGTGAGGCGGCGACCGCCGGTGCGTCGTCCCCGTCCGCCATCGCGGCGGTGAGATACAGGACCGCGGCCAGCGCCACCAGCCCGTCGACGACGGGCCGCAGGAGCCGTCGCCGGCGCATGTCGGGGCCGATCACGAACGCAAGGTAGCGCACGCCCGAGCCGGAATATGACCCAGATCATCGTTACATTTCCATACTTGATTTTGATGATCCGGACCGACAGACTCAATACGGGACATCGACCCCATCCCGCCCACGTTCCTATCATGCAAGTAGGAGAAATGGGAAACCCGACACAGACGTCGGACCAGGAACCGGCGTCGGAGCGGTTGTCGCCGTCCGTGGCGGGAACCATCCGGCGGGCGCTGCGGCACGACCGCTGGGCCCTGGCCGGTGCGGTCACCATCGCGCTGCTGGGCCTGCTCGCCGCGGCCGCCGACCTGCTCACCGCGGTCGAGGGCCAGGACCCGTACACCTACCACAACGACGCCCTCGACCCGGCCACCGGCGGGCCGCCCGGCGACTTCGGGGGCATGAGCGGCGCGCACTGGTTCGGGGTCGAGCCGCTGACCGGGCGGGACCTGTTCGCGATCGTCGCCTACGGTGCCCGGACCTCGCTGCTGATCGGGCTGGCCGCCACCGCCGTGTCGGTGGCGCTCGGCGTGCTGCTGGGCATGGCCGCCGGCTATCTCGGTGGCTGGACGGACCGGCTTGTGAGCCGTACCGCCGACGTCATGTTCGGTTTTCCCTATCTCATCTTCATGATCGCTCTGGGGGCCGTGGCGCCGCTGAGTTTCCCCCGGCCGCTGCTGCTCATCGTGCTGCTCGGGTTCTTCGGCTGGCCACGGGTGGCCCGGGTGGTGCGGGCGCAGACGCTGACCCTGCGGCGACGCAACTTCGTGTCGGCCTCGCGGGTCATGGGGGCCGGCACCGGGCAGGTACTGCGCCGCCAGATCCTGCCGAACCTGTGGGTGCCGATCATCGTGGTGGCGACGCTGCTGGTGCCGGAGCGCATCGGGGCCGAGGCCGCGCTGTCGTTCCTCGGGGCCGGGATCCCGCCGCCGCAGCCGAGCTGGGGCCGCTCCATCGGCGACGCCGTCGACTGGGTGTCGACCGACCCGATGTTCCTGCTGTTCCCGGGCGGCGCGCTGTTCCTGGCCACCCTGGCCCTGAACCTGCTCGGCGACGGCCTGCGCGACGCGTTCGACCCGCAGATGCCGATCCTGACCGGCGGGCGGCGCTGATGCGGGCGGCCCGGTTCCTCGCCGGCCGGCTCGCCGGTCTGCTCATCGTCCTGCTGGTCATCGCGTTCATCAGCTACCTGGTGTTCTACCTGCTGCCGGCCGACCCGGCCCGGCTGGCCTGCGGCCGGCCCTGCACACCCGAGAACCTCGCGGTGGCGCGCGACTTCATGGGCTTCGGCGAACCCTGGTGGCGGCAGCTGCTGGACTTCCTCGGCGGCGTCTTCACCGGGCGGACGTTCGGCGAAGGGCCGGCCGCGATCCACTGCCCGGCCCCGTGCTTCGGCTACTCCTTCCAGCAGAACGCCCAGGTCATCGACCTCATCTCCAGTCACGCACCGGTCACCGCGTCACTGGCTTTGGGCGCGGCGGTACTGTGGCTGCTGCTCGGCGTCGGCACCGGCGTCCTCGCGGCCACCCGCCGGGGCACCTTCGTCGACCGGATCGTGATGGCCGGCTCCGTCGCGGGCGTGTCCGCGCCGACCTACCTGCTGGGCCTGCTCGGCATCCTGGTGTTCGGGTTCACCCTCGACATGGTGCCCGTGCACGGCTACGTGCCGTTCACCGAGAGCCCGGTCGACTGGGCCTGGCACCTGATCCTGCCGTGGCTGGTCCTCGCCTACGTGCACGCCGCGCTCTACGCCCGCCTGACCCGCGGTCAGATGATCGAGGCGTTCGGCGAGGACTACATCCGCACGGCCCGGGCCAAGGGCCTCACCGAGCGCCGGGTCGTCGGCTACCACGCGCTGCGCAACGTCCTGCTGCCGGTCGTGACGCTCTTCGGCATCGACCTCGGCTCGCTGCTCGGCGGGGCGGTCATCACCGAGCGCGTGTTCGGCATGCCCGGCATCGGCGCGCTCATCATCGGGGCCGTGCACGAACTGGACGTACCCCTGCTGCTCGGTTGCACGTTGTTCGCCGCGCTGCTGGTCGTCGTGTGCAACTTCGCCGTCGACATCGTCTACGGCCTGCTCGATCCGCGCACCCGCAACTAGTTCTCCAGGGAGGGCACATGCGTATTCGTGCACTGCTGGCCGCGTTCGCACTCACCGGCCTGCTCGCCGGCTGCGGCGCCAACGAGGCGGCCGAGCCCGCGGCGTCCGGCCCGGCCAAGGCCGGCGGCACGCTCTACGTGCTGTCGGACCGGGCCACCAACCTCTTCGACCCGGGCAAGAGCTCGAGCCTGCCGATCACCTCGCTCGGACTCGTGCACCGGAGACTGACCGCCTGGGACGGCGCCCCGGGCAAGACGACCACGGTCGTGCCCGATCTGGCCACCAACACCGGCAAGGTCAGCGACGGCGGCAAGACATGGACGTACACGCTCAAGGACGGGCTGAAGTTCAGCGACGGCTCCCCGATCACGTCGGCCGATGTCCGCTGGGGTGTGGAGCGGTCGTTCACCCCGGCGTTCTCCGGCGGCCTGGCGTATCACAAAGCGCTGCTGGACAGCGGGGCCACCTATCGCGGGCCGTTCGAGGGCAAGGACCTGACGTCGATCGAGACGCCGGACGCGAAGACGATCGTGTTCCACCTGGCCCGCGCGTACGGTGACTGGCCGTGGGTCGCGAGCACGCCCGCGTTCGCGCCGGTGCCGAAGGGCAAGGGCAACGAGGCCACCTACGGCGAGCACCCGATCGCCTCGGGGCCGTATCAGGTGACGAAGTACCAATCCGGCGTCGAGATCCGGCTGCAGCGCAACCCGAACTGGTCGAAGGAGACCGACCCGATCCGCGGCGGGCTGCCCGACGAGGTCGTGTTCCAGCTCGGCCAGCAGTCAAGCGTCATCTCCAAGCGGCTCATCGACGACTCCGGCAACGACAAGTTCGCGTTCGGGCTGCCGTTCGTCGCCCCGGCCCAGCTGGCCCAGGTGCAGGGCAACGCGGCGGCCAAGCAGCGGGTCGTCACCTCCAAGTCCGGAGCGCTGGCCTACCTCGCGATCAACACGACCCGCGGCAAGCTGACCGACCCGAAGGTCCGTCAGGCGTTCCAGTACGCGGTGGACAAGGGCGCCTACCAGGTCGCCTCGGCCGGCAGCGCCGCGCTCGCCGGTGACGTCGCGACCACCCTCATCACCGACGGCATCGCCGGCCGGGAGAAGTTCGACCTGTACCCGGCACCGCCGGCCGGCGACCCGGCCAAGGCCAAGGCGCTGCTGACCGAGGCGGGCCTGCCGGGCGGCCTGGACAACCTGGTGCTGGTCGCCTCCAACGCCAACGACTACGCGGCCAAGGCGCAGGCGATCCAGGCCGGGCTGGCCCGGGCCGGGATCAAGGTGACCATCAAGACCCTGGACTCCGACGCGTTCGAGGAGGCCACGACCGGCAACACCGCCGACTACGACCTGGTGCTGACCTCCTGGCAGCCGGACTTCCCCAGCCCGAACGCGAACCTGCAGCCGCTGTTCGCGACCTCGGAGATCGGCAACGGGGCCTACAACAGTTCGCGGTACAGCAGCCCGGAGGTGGACCGCCTGATCGAGGAGGCGCAGAGCACCGTCGACCCGGCCGAGGCGGCGAAGAAGTGGGCGCAGCTGGACCGGCGCATCATGCAGGACTCCCCGGTCGTGCCGCTCATCTTCACCCGCAACTCGTTCCTGCACGGCTCGGGCGTCACCGGGTTCGCGATCCCGGACTTCCCGGCGTACCCCAACTACCTGCAGGTCGGGCTCACTCGATGAACGATCCGCTGCTGGCGGTCCGCGGGCTCCAGGTGAGCTTCGCGGGCCGCCCGGTGGTCCACGACGTGAGCTTCACCGTCGGCCGCGGCGAGGTGCTCGCGCTCGTCGGCGAGTCCGGCTCCGGCAAGACCGTCACCGCCCTGTCGCTGCTGGGCCTGCTGCCCGGCAGCGCCCACGTGACCGGCGCGGCCGGCCTCGACGGCGTGGACCTGCTCACGGTCGCGCCGGCGCGCCGCCGGGCCATCCGCGGCAACGACGTAGCGATGATCTTCCAGGAGCCGATGAGTGCCCTGAACCCGGTCCTCACCTGCGGCTTCCAGGTCGCCGAGGCCGTCCGCGCCCACCGCCGGACCACGGCCCGGCAGGCCCGCGCGCGCACCGTCGAACTGCTCACCCTGGCCGGCCTCACCGACCCGGCCCGCGCCGCTCGTTCGTATCCGCACGAACTGTCGGGCGGCCAGCTGCAACGGGTCGTCATCGCGATGGCCATCGCCAACGACCCGGCCGTGCTCATCGCCGACGAGCCCACCACCGCCCTGGACGTGACCGTGCAGGCCGAGGTTCTCGAACTGCTGCGCGGCCTGCGCGCCCGGCTCGGCATGTCGCTCCTGCTCATCACCCACGACATGGGCGTGGTCGCGGACCTGGCCGACCGGGTCGTCGTCATGCGCGACGGCCGGATCGTCGAACAGAACGACGTGCGGACCTTGTTCACCGCGCCCACGGCCGACTACACCCGGGAGCTGCTGGGGGCGGTGGCGGGAAAAGCCAAGGCAACGACCAAACCCAGGACAGAAGCGGCTCCGATTGTACAGCTTGCCGGTGCGAGCGCGATCTACAGTGGACGGTTCCGGGCTCCCGCCGTCCACGCCGTCGACAACGTGACGCTGGACGTGCGCCCGGGTGAGGTCCTCGGCCTGGTCGGCGAGTCCGGGTCCGGCAAGAGCACCCTGGCCAACCTCATGACCGGCCTGCTGACCCCGGCGACGGGCACGGTCGAGCTGCTGGGCACCGACCTGGCGAAGCTCGACCGGGCGGCGTTGCGGGCGGCCAGACGCCGGGTCGGAGTGGTCTTCCAGGACCCGGCGTCCACCCTCAACCCGCGCAACACCGTGGGTGCGAGCATCGCCGAACCGTTCGAACTGCACCGGGTCCTGCGCGGCGCCGCCTTGACCGCCCGGGTCGACGAACTCCTGCGGTCGGTCGAACTCCCCGCCGCCTTCCGCACCCGCTACCCGCACGAGCTCTCCGGCGGCCAGCGCCAGCGGGTGGCCCTGGCCCGCGCCCTGGCCCTGCACCCCGCGCTGCTCATCGCCGACGAACCGACCAGCGCCCTGGACGTCTCCGTCCAGGCGAAGATCCTGGACCTCTTCCACCGCCTGCAGGACGAACACGGCTTCGCCGCCGTCTTCATCAGCCACGACCTGTCCGTCATAGCCCGGGTCGCCGACCGCGTCGCCGTCATGCTGCGCGGCGAGGTCGTCGAACTGGGCCCGGCCACTCAGGTACTGACCGCCCCGGAGCACCCCTACACCGCCCGCCTTCTGGCCGCCGCCCCGGTCGCCGACCCCGCCGAACAACGCCACCGCCGCGAAGCCTGGCTGGCCCTGCGGTAGTGCATGCGTTTTGTTCAATGGGCGCATGAGGAGATCGCTTGGCCGCGCGCTGTCCGGCGCGTTCGTGGTGGGCGGGGCGGTGGCCGCCGGCACGGCGTTGTTCGTGCCGGCCGGGCCGGTGTACGCGGACGGTCCGGCGTGGCGCTACCTGATCGCGGGGACGGTGCTGCTCGAACTCTCGGTGGTGTGGCTGCTCGGGCGCTGCTGGCCCCGGCCGGGCCGGCCGGCCGGGGCCACGGTGCCGCCGCGCCGCTCGCTGCTGTTCACCGGCGGGCTCGCGCTGGCCGGGGCGCTCTGGGCGGTGCCCCGGGCCGTCAACGACCTCACCAGCGGGCTGCCGGGGCCGCGGCCGGCGCTGGTGGCCGCCGGGTTCCTGCTGCTGCTGGCCGGTGTGGCGCTCGGCCTGCCCGGCTCCGGCGCGGAGCCGGACGCGTTGCCGCGCCGGCCGCTGGTGCGCGGGTGGCTGGCCGGCCTCCTGCTCGTGCCGGTGCTGGTGCTGGCCGACTTCGCGGCGGTGCGGCTGACCCCGGTCCGGGCCACGACCACGGACGCCGTCGCCGCCCCCGAAGTGCCCGCGGTCGTCGGCGGCGTGCGCTGGACGTGGACGGCCCCGTCCGACCCGGTCGGTGTCGTGGCCGCCGGAGCCGGGGCCGTCGTCCGGCTGCGCGACGGGCTGACCGCGCTGGCCGGGCGCGACGGCGCGGTCCGCTGGACGTACCGCCGGCCCGGCACCACCGTCACCGACGTCGTGACGACACCCGACGGTTCCCGGCTGATCGCGATCTTCTCGTCCCGCAACGGCGGGCGGCACACGTTGGTCGTCACATTCGACGCGTACACCGGCGCGGTCCTGGAAACCGACGAGACGGTGCATGACCGGGTGGCCCGGCCGCAGAACCGGGTGTGGCTGGACTTCGATCCGCAGCGCATCCGGGCGACCTGGCTGGAGGCGGGCGGCGAGGCCTGGACGTGGCGGGCACCGGACGGCTGCCGGCTCGACCGGCCCCTCGAGCAGCTGCTGACCCGGGCCGGCCCGGTGCTGCTGATGACCTGCGCCGATCCGGCCCGTCCCGACCTCGCCGTCGGCTTGGACGAGGCGACGGGCCGGGAGCGGTGGCGGACCGTGCTGACCCGGGCGACGGACCGGGAGCGCCGGTCCTGGATGGTGCTCGGCTCCGGTGCGGCCAGCATCGACGCCAGTATCCTGCTCGACATCGAAACCGGCGCGGTGTTGTACACGGCGGCCCCGCGCCACGCGATCCGGGTGCCCGACCGCAACTTCCCGCTGCTGGACTACTACCCCGAGGGCCGGCCGCCGACGGCCGGCCCGGACGTTCTCGTGCACGACGTCGCCACCGGCACGGACCGGCCCGAACCGGCCCGCGACCCCGCCACCCGCTGCCGGTCGCCGCTGCTGACGCCCGCCGGTCTCCTGCGGCTGTGCCGGACCGCCGGTGACACGCTGCGCCTGGAGTCGTTCACGCTGCCCGCCGGGCAGCCGGCCGGCTCGGCCGAGCTGGCGCTGGGCGGCGACCTGCCGCCGAGCCCCGAGCGGATGCTGACGGTCGCGCCCGGTGCGGTGGTCGCCTGGTCGGCCGGTCACCGGACGGTCTACGGCCTGGCCTGACTACTGCTCCTTGAGCGGCCGCCGATACACCGACACGTGCGACCGGGAGTCGGCGGTGAACTCGGCCCCGGCCCAGTCGGCGTGCCGCGACTCCAGCGTGAACCCGGCGAGCTGCCCCATGAGGTCCAGCTCGGCCGGCCAGATGTAGCGGTGCGGGCTGCGCGACAGCCGCGCCGCCCGCGACCCGTCGAAGTCGAAGTCGAAGTGGTGCGACACGACGCGCTGGTTGAGCACGTCGTAGGTGTCGAGCCCGAGATAGCCCGGCTCCGCCCCGAACACCACGGCCGACTGCCCGGGCGGCAGCTTGCGCAGCTCCGGCACCCAAAGCTCGATCACGAACCGCCCACCGGCCACCAGATGCCGCGCCGCGTTGCGGAAACACTCGACCTGCTCCGCCTGCGTCAGCAGATTGCTGATGGTGTTGAACACCAAATACACGAGGGTGTACTGCCCGGACGCCGACGCGGTCGCCATATCCCCGACGACAACCGGAATCGTCGCCTCGTCGGCCTTCTCCCGGAGCCGCCGCAACATCGGCCCGGAAAGCTCGATCCCGGTCACCGGCACCCCGGCGGCCCGCAACGGCACCCCGATCCGCCCGGTCCCGATGGCGAATTCCAGCGCCGCCCCACCCCCGGCCAGCTCAGCCAGCCGGGCAACGGCGGGCTCGACAACATCCGCCGCGAACATTCCTTCCCCGGGCGTGTCGTAATTGGCCGCGGTCTCCTCGTCCCAGAGCATCATTCGACCATTCCGAACAACGCCATCGATGTCCAGCCATTTGCTCCAACGGGTTTGGAAGGAACTTGAACTAACCGGTCGAGGATGCGTACAGTCGGGCGATGACGCTGGTGGCGGGGGTCGACTCCTCGACGCAGTCGACGAAGGTCGTGGTGTGCGACGCGGACACCGGCCACGTGCTCCGCGAGGGCCGCGCGCCGCACCCCGACGGCACCGAGGTCGATCCGCGCCGGTGGTGGGCCGCATACGAGCGGGCCAGCGCCGGCCTGCTGGACGGTGTCGCGGCCATCGGCGTCGGCGGGCAGCAGCAGGGCATGATCTGTCTCGACGAGGCCGGCGCCGTGGTGCGCCCCGCCGTGCTCTGGAACGACATCCGCTCGGCCCGCGCCGCGGCCGACCTCACCGCCGAGTTCGGCGGCCCGCAAGCCTGGGCCGACGCGGTCGGGCTGGTGCCGGTGGCCAGCTTCACGGTCACCAAGCTGCGCTGGTTCGCCCGCGCCGAGCCGGAGCCGGCGGCCCGGACCACCACGGTGCTGCTGCCGCACGACTGGCTCACCCACCGGCTGCGCGCGGACCCGGGCGAGGTGACGACCGATCGCGGCGACGCCTCCGGCACCGGATACTGGTCGCCGGCGGCCGGAGCGTACCGCCGGGACCTGGTGCGGCTCGCGTTCGGCCGGGACCTGGCGCTGCCCCGGGTCGCCGGGCCGGCCGAGACGGTCGGCGAGACCGCCTCCGGCGCGGTGCTCGCCGCCGGCACCGGTGACACCATGGCCGCGGCGCTCGGCGTCGGTCTGCGCCCCGGCGACGTGGTGGTGTCGCTGGGCACCTCAGGCTGCGCGTTCGGGCTGAGCGAGACTCCGCCCGCCGACGCGAGCGGGCTGGTGGCCGGCTACGCCGACGCGACCGGCCGGTTCCTGCCGCTGGTGTGCACGCTCAACGCGGCCCGGGTGCTGGGCACCGTCGCCCACCTGCTGGGCCGGTCGCCGACCGAGTTCGACGAGCTGGCGCTCTCGGCGCGGCCGGGCGCGGGCGGGTTGACGCTCCTGCCGTACCTGGACGGGGAGCGCACCCCCAACCTCCCCGGCGCCCGCGGCCTGCTCGCCGGGCTGACCCGGGCAAACGCGTCGCCGGCGAACCTGGCGCGGGCGGCGGTGGAGGGCATGCTCGGCGGCCTCGCCGACGCGCTCGACGCGCTGCGCGCCCAGGGCACCCCGGTCGACCGGGTGCTGCTGATCGGCGGCGCGGCCAAGTCCCGCGCGGTCCGGGCGATCGCACCGGCGCTGTTCGCCGCGCCGGTGAGCGTGCCGAGCCCCGCCGAGTACGTCGCGCGCGGCGCGGCCCGCCAGGCGGCCTGGGCCCTGTCCGGCGGCGCCGAGCCGCCACAGTGGCCGCTCACGGCCGAGGACCTGCCCGCCGCCGCCACTGCGCAGGTGCACGAACGCTACACGGAAGTCCGCGAGCGGTCGCTGCGGCTGCTGAGGTAGTGGCGAGGGGGTCAGGCCGGCAGGGCCGAGGGCGAGCATAGGCACGGCGGTAGCGGTCAGTACACGTCGCGTAGGTAGCGCTTCTCGGCGGTCAGTTGTTTGACGTACGCGGCGCCGTCGAGGTTGCCGTGGGCGGCGGCTATCTCGCGGAGGGTCACGTCGACGTCTTTCGCCATGCGGGTGGCGTCGCCGCAGACATATACGTATGCGCCGTCCTGCAGCCAGGCCCACAGTTGTGCGCCGTGTTCGCGCATGCGGTCCTGGACGTACACCTTGGTTCGCTGGTCGCGGGAGAACGCCACGTCCAGGCGGGTCAGGATGCCGTCTTCGGACAAGGCGGCCAGGTCCTGCTCGTAGTAGAAGTCGGTGGCGCGGCGCTGTTCGCCGAAGAACAGCCAGTTGCGGCCGCGGGCGCCGCGGGCCCGGCGCTCCTGCAGGAAGGCCAGGAACGGGGCCACGCCGGTGCCGGGGCCGATCATGATGATCGGGGCGGCGTCGTCGGCGGGCGGGCGGAAGTGCGGGGAGCGCTGCAGGAACACGCGCACGTCGGCGTCGGCCGGGGCGTCGGCCAGGAATGTCGAGCAGACCCCTTTACGAATACCGAAACGAACGACCGAAACCGTGGTGGCGACCCGGGTCGGCGACAGCAGCGGCGAGGACGAGATCGAGTACTGCCGCGGCTGCAACCGCTTCAGCACGCCGATCCACTCCTGCGGCGTCGCCTTGACCGCGTGTTCGGCGACGATGTCGACGGCCTGGCGGCCCCAGCTGTACTTCGCCAGCTCACCCTGGTTGTCGGGGCGCAGCAGGGTTCGCATGGCCGGGTCGGCGCTGCGGTCGCCGATGAAGCGCATGAGGTCGGGCGTGATCCGGGTGATGTCGAGGCGGTGCCGCAGCGCCTCGCGCAGCTCGATCTCGCCGCCGACGTCGACCGTGGCCAGCGGGTCGAGGCCGGTGACGGCGAGCCACTCGTCGACGAGGTCGGCGTCGTTGACGGGCCACACGCCGATGGCGTCGCCGGCCGCGTAGCCGAAGTCCGGGCCGACGTCGAAGATGAATTCGCGAACCTCTTTCGCGGAGCCGGGCCGGCTGAGCCACCGGTTGCCGTGCAGGGTGGCGGTGACGACCTCGCCGCGGCCGGCCTTGCGCAGCGCCGGACCTTTCGCGGCCGAGGTGCGCAGGGCCTGCAGGACGGTGTCGAGCCAGCCGTCGGCGGCGGTTTCGAAGTCGCCGGGCTCCAGGTCGACCCGGTCGGTGAGCCGCTGGCCGCCGAGCTCGGTGAGGCGGGCGTCGAGGCGGCGGCCGTGGCCGCAGAAGTCGGCGTAGCTGGAGTCGCCCAGCGCGAGCACCGCGTATCGGCGCCCGTCGAGCCGCGGCGCGTCGGCCTGCAGCGAGTCCCAGAACGCGGCCCCGTTGTCGGGCGCGTCCCCGTCCCCGAACGTGCTGGTGATGACCAGGAGATCGTTGCCACCGTGCAGCAGCTCCCCCGCGGCCGCGGTCATCCCCCGGAGATTGGCCCGCCACCCCTCGCCGGTCAGCCGCCGGCTCACGTGCGCGGCGAGTTCTTCGGCATTGCCGGTCTGCGACGCCCAAAGGATTTCGATGGTACGCACTGAGCTCTGACCAACCGCCGCAGCACCCGGCCGGTGGTAGGTGCCGGCCAGGTACCCGTTGACCCAGGCCCCCTTGACCTCGTCGAACGGCGCAC
Organism: Dactylosporangium sp. NPDC051541; assembly: GCF_044454505.1. Classification (NCBI taxonomy): domain Bacteria; kingdom Bacillati; phylum Actinomycetota; class Actinomycetes; order Micromonosporales; family Micromonosporaceae; genus Dactylosporangium; species Dactylosporangium sp. NPDC051541. Next base: position 90,647 of record NZ_JBITDU010000026.1, on the reverse strand, counting down.
CCGCGGGCAGCGTCGGCACGAACCCGGGCCCGGGCGGGTTGGCGGCCAGCGCGGCGATCAGCCCGGCCAGATACATCCGCTCCACATCGGACAGTCGTGGCGCGGCGAGGTCGAGCCCCGGCGCGTCCACAGTCGACCCACTCGACTCCACAGTGGACTCGACGCGGGTCAGCGCGACCGCGCACACCTTCAGCTCGGGCTGGAACGAGATCGGGTCGACGGCGTCGGAGGTGACCGCGTTGACGGCGAGGTCGGCGCCGAACACGTCGTTCCAGTGGAACGGCGCGAAGCAGTGCCCCGGCATCACCCGGTCCGTGACGGTCGCCGGCAGCACCGCCCGGCCCCGGCGCGAGGCGAGTTCCACGCGGTCGCCGCCGGCGATCCCGAGCCGCGCGGCGTCGGCCGGGTTGACCTCGACGAACGGGCCGGGGTTGAGCTTGTTGAGCTTGCCCACCCGGCCGGTCTTGGTGAGCGTGTGCCACTGGTGCTGCACGCGGCCGGTGTTGAGCACGAACGGATAGTCGTCGTCGGGCAACTCGGCCGGGTCGAGGTGCGGGCGGGGGAAGAACACGGCCCGGCCGCTCGCGGTGGCGAACGTGAACCCGGACCCGCCGCCGTTGCGGTAACGGATCGGGTTGCGCCGGTCACTGTCCGGTGCGGCCGGCCACTGCACCGAACCGCCGCGGAGCCGCTCGTAGCTGACGCCGCGCAGGTCGTAGCCGGTCTGCGGGTTGTGAAAGCCGCGGATCTCGGCGAACACGTCCTCGGCCGAGTCGTAGCGGAACGCGTCGCCGTAGCCCATCGCGACCGCGACCCGGGCGATCAGCTCCCAGTCCGCGAGGGCCTGGCCGGGCGGGTCGGCGACGGCACTGACCAGGGTCAGGTTGCGCTCGGAGTTGATCATCACGCCGTCGATCTCGGACCACATCGCGGCGGGCAGGACGACGTCGGCGTACCGGTTCGTCTCCGTCTCGGCGTAGGCGTCCTGGGTGATGACGAGCTCGGCCCGTTCGAGGCCCTCGATCACGGTCCGGCGGTTGCCGACGGACGCGACCGGGTTGGTGCAGATGATCCAGCAGGCCTTGACGTCGCCGGCGGCCATACGCTGAAACAGTTCGACCGTTCCTTTGCCGACCGCCTTGCTGACGGTACCCCCGGGAAGTCCCCACGCTCGTTCGACGAACGCACGATCCGCGTCGACCAGCACCGAGCGCTGCCCCGGCAGGCCCGGGCCCATGTAGCCCATCTCGCGGCCGCCCATCGCGTTGGGCTGGCCGGTGAGCGAGAACGGGCCGCTGCCGGGCCGGCCGATCGCGCCGGTGGCCAGGTGCAGGTTGATCAGCGCATTGGTGTTCCAGGTGCCGTGGGTGCTCTGGTTGAGGCCCATCGTCCAGCAGCTCATCCACTCGCCGGCGGCCGCGATGAGCTCGGCGGCCTTCGCGATGTCGGCGGTGGACAGCCCGGTGATGGCCGCGACCCGCTCCGGGGTGTAGTCGGCCAGGAACGCCGGCATCGCGTCCCAGCCCTCGGTGTGCGCGGCGATGAACGCCTCGTCGATGTGGCCGCCCGCGACCAGCAGGTGCAGGATGCCGTTGAGCAGGGCCAGGTCGGTGCCAGGGCGGACGGGCAGGAACAGGTCGGCCTTGTCGGCGGTGGCGGTGCGGCGCGGGTCGGCGACGATGAGCTTCGCGCCGGCCTTGATCCGGTCGAGCATGCGCAGGTGCAGGATCGGGTGGCAGTCGGCCATGTTGGAGCCGATGACGAAGAACAGGTCGGCGCGGTCGAAGTCGTCGTAGGAGCCGGGCGGGCCGTCGGCGCCGAGGGAGAGCTTGTAGCCACTGCCGGCGCTGGCCATGCACAGCCGGGAGTTGGACTCGATCTGGTTGGTCCGGATGAAGCCCTTGGCCAGCTTGTTCGCCAGGTACTGCGCCTCGAGCGTCATCTGCCCGGACACGTAGATGGCGACCGCGTCCGGGCCGTGCTCGTCGATGATGGCTTTGAGCTTGTGCGCGGTGTACTCGATCGCCTCGTCGACGCTTGTCGCTTGTCGGTCTTCGCTGCGATTTGTCCGCACCTGGGCGGTTTCCAGGCGGCCCGGGCCGGCGAGCATCTCCGCGCTTGTCGCGCCCTTGGTGCACAGGCGGCCGGCGTTGGCCGGGTGCTCCTTGTCGCCGAGCACCTTGAGCACGCGGCGGCGGCCGTCGGGGTCCGTCGCCACGTCGAGGACCATGCCGCAGCCGACCCCGCAGTAGGAACAGACCGTGCGGGTCTGCATCACGCGCCGACGGTACAAACGAAGCGTTACACGCGTGTCACACCGAGATCGCGTCCAGAATTACGCCCAGCCCACATCGACACTCGCCGCGATGTGAACGTTCGCCCGGTACCACTCGATCTTCTCCCGGATTCGCACCTGCTCGTCGCGCAGCGCCGCGATCTTGGACTCGATCTCCCGGTCGTGCTCCTCGAGCAGCTCCGCCCGCTCCCGGAAGGTGGCCTCACCACCCCGCGCGAGCTCGGCGTAGCGCAGCATCATGGCGATCGGCATGCCGGTGTCCCGCAGGCACCGCAGGATGCCGAGCCAGGCCAGATCGTCGTCGTTGAACACGCGCTGCCCGCCCGCGTTGCGCTCGACACTGTCGAGCAGCCCGATCCGCTCGTAGTACCGCAGCGTGTCGAGCGAGAACCCGCTCCGCTCGGCCGTCTCCCCCGGGGTGTACGTCATGCCTATTTGTACCGCACCGGATCGCCTATGGTTTTGAGTCCATGGGGGAATATCGGCTGGGCGTGGACCTCGGGACATCGACAACGGTCGCCATGCTGCGGGGGCCGGACGGGCGGGTGCTGCCGCTGCTGTTCGACGGGTCACCGCTGCTGTCCTCGGCCGTCCTGTTCGGCACCGACGGTTTGCTGCACACCGGGCGCGACGCCGAGCACCTCGCGCACGCCGCGCCCGAGCGGTTCGAGCCCAACCCGAAGCGGCGCATCGACGACACCGGCGTCCTGCTCGGCGGGGCCGAGATCCCCGTCGGGACGCTGCTGACGGCGACCCTGCGGCGGGTCGCGGCCGAGGCCGCCCGGGTGGCCGGGGCCGTGCCCCCGGTGACCCTGACGCACCCCGTCGGCTGGGGTCCCCGGCGCCGCTGGGCCCTCTCCGCCGCGGCCGCCGCGGCCGGACTCCGGCAGGTGGACACCGTCCCGGAGCCGATCGCCGCGGCCGCCGCGTTCGCGACCCCGGTCCCCGACGGCGGCCTGCTGCTGGTGTACGACCTCGGCGCCGGCACCTGCGACCTGACCCTGCTGCGCCGCACCCACGGCGGCTACACCACCGTCGCCTCCGACGGCCTGGACAACGTCGGCGGCCTCGACATCGACGCGGCTGTCGTCGCGCATCTGCAGGGGCTGCACGCCGAGCTGCGGCCGACCCGCGCTCTCTGGAACGAGGTGCGCTCGGCCAAGGAGATGCTCTCCCGGGCTTCGTCGACGATCGTGCACCTGCCGGACCTGGGCCTGGACGTGCCGCTGGGCCGGGAGGAGCTGGAGCGGCTGGCCCGGCCGATCCTGGAGCCGACCGTGGAACGGGCCCAGCGGCTGGTCGGCGGGCAGCCGGTGACGGTGTTCCCGATCGGCGGCGGAAGCCGGATCCCGCTGGTCGCGACACTGTTGCACACCGCGCTCGGCGCGGCCCCGATCGTGCTCGAGAACCCCGAGCTGGTGGTGGCCGACGGCGCCGCGCACCTGAGCCTCGACCCCGCGCCGCCGGCCCGGCCGATCCCGGCCGCGGCCGCGGCCCCGGCGCCCGCTGCGGCCCGCCCGGCCCGGCAGTGGGGGGCCTGGGCGGGGGTGGCCCTCTTCGCCGTCCTCGCCGCGACCGGGATCGTGCTCCTGGTGACGCGGGACCGCAGCCCCGGCGGCACCGCCGCGCCCGGCGCGACCGCGAGCGCCACCGCCACGCCGACGCGGCGGCCGCCCTCGTTCGACCAGCAGAAGATCCCGGAGCACCTGTGCCGGTTCATCGACGTCAGCGCCTACACCGCGACCCACGCGGTGGTCGCCGACTCGCAGCAGGAGGAGACGGAGCCGAAGTCGACCGGCGACACGGCCACGGCCAGCTGCTCCCTGGACCTCGCCGAGAAGGACAAGGCGGCCGGCGAGCGGAGCACGAAGTACAGTGTCTTCAGTTTCGTGACGATGTGGGACGACGCCCACGACGCCGCCGGCTATCAGCGGTACCTCACGGCCAGCCCGGCCGTCGGCACGCTGCAGCAGAAGCTGGCCGGCCTCGGCGACGACGCCATGCTGATCGCCCGGCCGCAGGCCCAGAGCAGCGTCTACGACCTGCGGGTCATCGTCCAGGACGCCAACCTGTCGCTCGAGGTGACGTTCCGGGCGATCCGCTCCGACAACTCCCCCTTCACCGCGCAGGATCAGCAGCAGTTCCAGACCGGCGCGGCCGCGGTGGCCCGCAGCAGCCTCCCGAAGATCGAGGCCGCCCTGTAGCCCACGCCCGGGTTAACGACAGATGGACGGCAGCCGAACCCTTGCCACAGGGCCCTTCAGCACTGTCGTGACCTGCGAAACGGCGCGACGATCAATGCGTGACAGAAACAACCGTGGTGCTCGTTCTGGTGATCGTCACCGCCCTCGGGTTCGACTTCACCAACGGCTTCCACGACACCGCCAACGCGATGGCCACGTCCATCGCGACGAAAGCGCTGCGGCCGAAGACCGCTGTGCTGCTCTCGGGCATCCTGAATCTCGTCGGCGCCTTCCTCAGTGTCGAGGTCGCGCTCACCGTCACCAACGCGGTGGTCAAGATCCAGAACTCCGACGGCACACCGAAGGCGACCCTGCTCGAGGGCGGCGGGTCCGCACTTCTCCTCATCGTCCTGGCCGGCCTGGTCGGCGGCATCGTCTGGAACCTGTTGACCTGGCTGCTGGGCCTGCCGTCCAGCTCCTCGCACGCGCTGTTCGGCGGCCTCGTCGGCGCGTCGATCGCGGGCCTGGGCTGGGCCGGGGTCAACTGGAACGGCAACGGCACCAAGCTCGACGGCCTCGTCGGGAAGGTCCTGCTGCCGGCCATCATGTCGCCGGTCATCGCGGGCGTCATCGCCGCCGTCGGCACCTGGCTGATCTACAAGGTCGTCGTCGGCGTCGCCGCCCGGTTCACCGACAACGGCTTCCGCTGGGGCCAGATCGGCTCCGCGTCGCTGGTGTCGCTCGCGCACGGTACCAATGACGCCCAAAAAACGATGGGCGTCATCACCCTCGCGCTGATCGCGACCGGCGACTGGACCGACACCAAGAACATCCCGTTCTGGGTCAAGGCCGCGTGTGCCCTGGCCATCGCCCTGGGCACCTACCTCGGCGGCTGGCGGATCATCCGCACGCTCGGCAAGGGCCTCGTCGAGATCGCACCGCCGCAGGGCATGGCCGCCGAGGCGTCCTCGGCCGCGGTCATCCTGGTCTCCAGCCACCTCGGCTTCGCCCTGTCCACGACGCACGTGGCGACCGGCTCGATCCTCGGCACCGGCGTCGGCAAGCCCGGCGCCCAGGTCCGCTGGTCCGTGGCCGGCCGCATGGTCCTGGCCTGGCTCATCACCCTGCCCGCGGCCGCCGTCGTCGGCGCCGTGATGTGGTGGGTCGGCCACCTCGTCGGCGGCCTGGCCGGCGCCATCGTGGTCTTCCTGATTCTCGTCGCGCTGGCCGGGTACATGTACTGGCACTCGCGCAAGAAGCCGGTCGACCACAACAACGTCAACGACGAGTGGGAGAACCCCAACCAGCGCGACGAGCTGGCGAAGACCGAGGTGGCAGCCTGATGTCGCAGAATCTGCAGTTCGCGCTCCAGGCCGCCTGGAAGGTCCTGCTCGTCGGGCTGCTCCTGGGCGCCGGCCTGCCGACCCTGTTCGCGCTCGGCGTGCGCTCCCTCGCCTGGGGTGCGGGCGGCGCGGCCGAGGTCTCCCAGGACGGCACGGCCGCCAAGGCGCAGCCGATCGGCACCGTCCTCGGCTGGGTGTGCTTCATCGTGGTGCTGCTCGGCGTCGCGCTGGGCATCACCTTCATCGTCGCCAGCGGCTTCGGCAAGATGCTGAGCTTCGAGCACATCTACCCGACGATCGTCGACAAGCACTAGGGGAATCGATGGGCGAGTCCCGCTCCAACTTCATGGTCCGCGCCGTGGCCTGGCTCCGGGCCGGCTACCCGACCGGCGTGCCCAAGCAGGACTACGTGGCCCTGCTCGGCATCCTGCGCCGCAAGCTCACCGAGGACGAGGTCCGCAAGATCGCCCGCGAGCTCGCCGAGCACTCAACCACCGGCGAGGTCATCACCACCGAGGACATCGAGGCGATGATCAAGGACGAGGTGCTGCAGAACGCCACGCCCGAGGACGTCGTGCGGGTCTCGGCCCACCTCGCGGCCGGCGGCTGGCCCCTGGCCGACCCGCCCCGCGACGAGGACTGACTCCGGTTTCGTTCGTGGCCCGCACCGCACGGTGCGGGCCACTCGTGTTTCAGCCGGTCGGCGCGACTTTCGACAGCAGCTGCACGAGGCCGGTCGGCAGGACCTCGCGGGGTGTGTCGACGACCTTGAACGCGGCCGGTGGGGGCTGCTGCCGGCCGGTGGCCGGGTCGAACAGCGCGGTGATCCGCTGGGTGCCGGAGGCGGGCTGCATCGGCAGGAGGCCGTTCGGCCAGGGGCTCAGCAGGGTGTACTGCGGCAGTTCGCGGCACTCCCCCGACTCCCACGCGCACACCAGCCGGACGTCGTCGGCGGTGCCGAGGCCCTGCCCGGCGTAGAACTTGCCGTCGGCGGTGAAGTTGCTCAGGGACCGCCGCGGCACCGTCCGTTTCGGCTGGAACGAGGCGTCGGTGATGACGAGCCGCGGCTGGCGGGTGGCCGGGTCCTTGTCGGTGTAGGCGAGCTCGCCGGTGACCGGGTTGACCTGGACGTAGGAGTGGGCGATGGACTGCAGGCCGCCGCCGGTGTCGCCGCCGGTCAGGACCGCGTCGGCGACCTGCTTGGTGTCCTTGCCGTCGACGGTCATCGTGTAGAGCGCCTTGTCGCCGGCGACGATGAGCCGGTTGTCGACGGTCCAGCCGGCGAACTTGGCGGCCCGGCCGGCCGCGGCCGGGAACGGCGCGTCGTGGCCGCGGGCCTGCCCGGCGACGAGCTCGGCGACCTCGACCCCGTCGCGCCCGGGCCAGGCGAGCCAGCGCTCGTCCGGGGAGAACGCGAGGTTCGTGTTCGCGGCCGTCGGGGCGATGTCCTCGCCCAGGGTGCTGACCTCGCTGTCGAGGCCGACGACGACGGCTTTGCCGCTCTTGCGGGCGAGGGCGTGCCGGTAGGACGGCGACGCGGTGACGACGAGGTTGCGCGACCATGATGCCGGCTGGCCCATGGCGGTGCTCTCGTCGGCCTGCACGGGCCCGCCGCCGGCGTCGACGCCGATCATCGACAGCCCGTGCGTCATGGGGATGCGCGACGCGGCCAGCTGCGGCGGCGGCTGCCGCTGCTCGGCCGGTGGCGGGGCCGCGGCCTCGGGCGACCGCTCGCACCCCGCGGCCAGGATGAGCATCGCCAGGAGCACCGCGCCTAATCGTTGCACCGCGGCAACCTATCCAGCCAGGTGGCCGGACGGCATCATCCGTTGAGCTCAGGCGGGTCGCGGGGTGGCCGAGATTTGGAACCGGCGGCCGGGGTTCGGGCCGGGTGTGGCCGTGATCCGCAGCGGGCGGCCCGGCCGGGCCGGGGCCAGCCGCAGCCGGCGGAGCAGCATCGCGACCGTCGCCACGGCCAGGACCTGGGTCATGCCGGCGCCGAGGCAGGTGTGCCCGCCGACGGAGAACGGGGCGTAGACGGCGGCCCTGCGCCCGGCCGTGAAGTCGCGGTCGAGGTCGAAACGCCGCGGGTCCGGGAAGTGCTCGGGCAGTTGGTGGGTGACGCAGGTGGCGACCAGGACGCGCCGGCCGGCCTCGATGTGGAAGCCTTCGAAGTCGAAGGGCTCGACGGCGGTCCGCGCGGACCCGGGGGCCGGCGGGTAGACCCGCAGCGTCTCCATCACCAGGCCGTGCAGGGCCGGCAGGTCGCGGAGCCGCTCGAAGGTGAGCGGGCCGGCGGCGTCCACCTCGGCGGTCACCCGGGCCAGCACCTCGGGGTTGCGCAGCAGCACGTCGATCATGAAGCTGTAGAGGTACGCGACCGTGTTGACGCCCGCGAAGTACCCCTGCAACGCCATGCCCGCCTGCACGTCCGGCGGGTACGGGGCGGCCAGGGCCAGGTCGAGCAGGTCCGGCGGGGCCGTACCGGGACCGGCCGCCGCCCGCTCGGCCAGCGCGGCGCGGGCGAACCGGTGGATCTCGGCCCGGGCCCGGCGGTAGCCCGGCCACCGCAGCGTCGCCGCCGGCCATTTCCCGGCGATGGTGACGTCGAGGACCAGCTCGAAAGCCGACCGGAGGGTCTCGAACCGGGCAGCCGAGCTGGCCCCGGTGTAGGCGATCGACAGCTGCGCCGCCGCGAGCCGCTGACACGCGTCGACCGCCCCGATCGCCGGCTTCCCGGCCCAGCCGTCGAGGATGCGTTCGCTCTCGGCCGTGATCGCGTCCCAGCGGGCGGCGAGCAGGTCCCGGGAGAGCCCGGCGGCCAGGATCTTCCGCAGCTCCCGGTGCGGCCGGCCGCGCAGCACGTGGACCCGCATCCCGAACTCGCGGTCGAGCCCGCCGAAGCTCTCCTCGCTGGTGAACACCGCCTCGCCGCGTTCGAGCAGGAACCGGTTGGCGGCCGCACCGGCCATGATGACGAACGACTGGTTGAGGGCCCGGACCCGGAACACCGGCCCCATCTCCCGGTAGCTGTCGACGAAGAACTGCTGGACGTCGCCCATCATCCGCAGCGCGTTGCCGAGCACCGGCACGCCGGGCACCGCGGGCGGCGGTCGCAGCATCGTGGTCATGGCAGCCACCGCAGCCCCGGGTCGGCGATCCCGGCCGGAATCCGCTCCCGCGCGTCCGGCCGCGCACCGTCACCGCGCCCGATGACGTCCTGCCCGGCCGGCGTGACCAGCGACCGCGCGAACGACAGCACGATCAGGTCCCGGTCGTCACTGAGGTGTTCGACCCGCCACCGGCTGCTGAGCGCCTTGAGCAGACCGCGCCCGCGCCAGGTGAACACGCCGGTCCGCGGATCGAACCGGTCAACGCCTTCAATCTTTTTCACGGCATTTCCGGGGGTACGGTATGTGACTTGGTCGCTCACCGTGAGCGGATCGGCGGCCAGGAGCCCGTAGCGGAACATCGGTTGCCGGCGGCGGCCCGAGAGCCACATCGGGAACGTCGTCGCCAGCACCCTCCACTGCCCGGGCAGCACGTCCCGGAGCGTCTGCTGGTCCCGCATCAACGAAGCCTATCAATGCGACGGCCGCGTCCACGCCCTCAGATGCCGCGGGCGGCCCGCGACAGCAGGTTGAGCGCCGCCTCGGACGGGGAGCCGGACTCGGCCGTCCACGTCAGGAACAGCTGATCGGACGCGTCCGGGCGCATGACCTCCTGCGTGAGCGTCAGCCGGCCGACGAGCGGGTGGCGGAACCGGCGCACGTGCGGGTCGCACTCGCTGACCTCGTGGGTGGCCCACAGCCGCGCGAACTCGGTGCTGCGCACGCAAAGGTCCCCGATCAGCTCGGCCAGCTTCGGGTCCTCGACGTGCCGGGCGACGAGCATCCGCAGGTAGGCGACGGACTCGCGGGCCTTGTCGAGCCAGTCGACGTACAGCTCCCGCATGTGGGCGTCGAGGAACAGCATCCGGACCTTGTTGGGCCGGTTGCCAGGCTGGTCGGCGCGGGCCGGGTCGACGTGGCCGGCGAGGAACGCGTGCCCCATCCGGTTCCAGGCCAGGACGTCGCCGAAGCGGCCCAGGACCACGGCCGGCACGTCGTCCATGGCCCCGATGAGCTGCCGCACGCCGGGCCGCACGTGCTCGACGTCGGGCCGTTCCCGGTGCGGGACCGGCGAGCCGGGCCGGGCGAGGGTGAACAGGTGCTCACGCTCGGTCTCGGACAGCCGCAGGGCCCGGGCCAGGGCGGCCAGGACCTCGTCGGAGGCGTTCTGGCTCTGGCCCTGCTCGAGGCGGATGTAGTAGGAGACGCTGACCCCGGCCAGCTGGGCAAGCTCCTCGCGGCGCAGGCCGGACACCCGCCGCCGCTCACCGTAGGAGAGCAGGCCGACGTCTTCGGGGCGGAGCACGGCCCGCCGCGACTGCAGGAATCCCCCGAGACCGTCCACGCCTACCAGTATCACCGGACGCTCTGGCGATAGCCTGCCACTGCTGGTGGTACCAATGCCGCGGGGCTTTCTGCAACGGCCCGGTCCGTTTGAGGCTGGGCCGCATGACCGCAACACTCGACGCCGCACCGGTGCGCCTGTCCTCCCGCCAGCGGGTGACGCTGCTGGTCCTGCTCGGCGCCCAGTTCATGCTCGCCGTCGACTTCTCGATCCTCAACGTCGCACTGCCCGCCATCGGCGCCGGGCTGCACTTCAGCCTCGAGCACCTGCAGTGGGTGGCGACCGCGTTCGCGCTGCCGGCGGCCGGGTTCACGCTGCTGTTCGGCCGGATCGGTGACCTGTTCGGCCGGCGGCGGCTGTTCCTGACCGGCCTGGCCCTGCTGGTCGCCGCCTCACTGCTCGGCGGCTTCGCGCAGAACCAGCCGACGCTGCTCACCGCCCGCGTGCTGCAGGGCTTCGCGGCCGCGATGGCCACCCCGGCCGCGTTGTCGTTGCTCACCACCTCGTTCTCGGAGGGGCCGCGGCGCGACCGGGCGCTCGGCCTCAACGGCGCGCTGCTGTCCAGCGGCTTCACGACCGGGGCACTGCTCGGCGGGGTCCTGGCCGACGTGTTCGGCTGGCGGTGGGCGTTCCTGCTGAATGTACCCGTGGCGCTGATCATTGTTTGTGTCACACCATTTGTGGTGGACGCTTCCCGCACGCCGCAGCGGCCGCGACTCGACCTGCCCGGCGCCGTCACCGTCACGCTCGGGTTGTTGCTGCTCGTGTTCGGCATCACCCAGGGGTCCGTACTCGCCGTCGCGGGCGCGGCCGTGCTGCTGGCCGCGTTCTGGTTCATCGAACGGCGGGCGGTCTCGCCCCTGGCCCCGGTGCGGATCCTGCGGCGGCCGACCGTGCGGTGGGGCAACCTCGGCGGCCTGGTGGTGTTCGCGATGGGCAGCGCCGTGGTGTTCCTCGGCACCATCTACCTGCAGGAGGTGCTCGGGTTCTCGGCCCTCGCGACCGGGCTGGCGTTCGCCGTTCCCGGGCTCGTGGCCGTCCTCGCGGGCGTGCTCGGCGGGCGGCTGCTCGGGCGGCTCGGGCGCCGCCTCACGCTGGTCGGCGGGCTGGCCGTGCAGGGCCTGGCGTTCCTGGGCCTGGTCGCGCTCGGGGCCGACCGGGCGATGTACGTGCCGCTCGTGGTGCTGCTGAGCATCGGGTTCTTCGGGCACATCGCGGCGATCGTCGCCTACACGGTGACGGCGACGTCCGGCCTGCCGGATGAGGAGCAGGGCCTCGCGACCGGGCTGAGCACGTTGACGCAGCAGGTCGCGATCACGGTCGGCATTCCGCTGGTGAGCGCGGTGGCGGCGACCCGGTCGGACGTGCTGGGCGGCATCCACACCGCCGTCATCGTCGACGTCGCCATCACGCTGGTGGCGGCGTTCGCCATCAATCACGGTCTGCGCAAGGCGCGGATCTGAGTTCAGGAGACGGCGGCGCCGGTGCTGCCGTCGATGACCGGCCGGGTGCCCAACGGCCCGTCCAGGCGGACGGCGACGAGCGACACCTCGACCGGTTGACCAGGGCGGGGCGCGGCGGTGGCGCAGGTGCCGCAGCCGCTGTAGACGCTGACGGTGACCCGCTCCGCCGTCTCCTGGACCACCACCGCCGACGGCGCCGAGCCGGCAGCGACCGACACGACGAGGCCGGTGCCGGCGGGCAGCGTCTGGAACGGCGGCAGCCACGCCGGCGGCCGCCAGCCGTCCGGGACCGGCTGATACCGCTGGATCGGCACCGGGTGGGCGTTCGCCGGCGGCGCGGCCACCTGACTCACGGAGCTTTGCAGCACGGCCACGTCGGCGTCGAAGGCCGCGCGGGTCTCGGACCGGGTCCCGGACGAGCTCGACGCGGCGTTGCCGGAGGGCGTGGTGACAGGTGCGGGCGCGGCGGTGGACGTCCCGCCATGTGTGGCCAGGCCGACGGCCCCCGCGACCAGCGCGATCAGGACGACGCCGTTGGCGACCCGGGCGACGGTGAAGGCGGCGGCGCTGGGCTCGTTGGCCTCGGGGCGGCGGTGGGCCCAGGCCTGCAGCCGCTCCCACTGCGAGCGCGGCGACAAGACGCCCCAGAGCGTCAATGCGATGAACGGCACGAAGCACAGCACCAGCAGCACGGCCCCGATGGTATCGGCGCCGGTACTATGTGCGGCAATGCCCGGTTCGCCACCCGCGCGGAGGATGGTCGCAATGTTGGAGCGCGTCGACTACGACGACCGGCAACATGCGGTGTATTCGGCCGGGCGGGCGTTGCCCGCGGAGACGGCGCGGCTCTGGTCCGAAGTATTCGCCAGGTGGGCGGGTGCGTCGAAGCCTTCGACCGCACTGGACCTGGGTTCGGGCACGGGCCGGTTCACGCCGATCCTGGCCGAGACGTTCGGCGGCCGGGTCTACGGTGTCGAGCCGTCCGAGCGCATGCGGCAGCGCGCCGAGCAGGACGCCCGGCATCCCGGCGTCCAATACCTGGCGGGCCGCGCGGAGGTCATCCCGCTGCCCGACCGGACCTGCGACCTCGTGCTGATGTTCCTCGTGTTCCACCACTGCACCGACCGCCGGCGCGCCGTGGCGGAGATCCGTCGCGTGCTGCGGCCCGGTGGGCGGGTCTTCATCCGCAGCACGTTCTCCGACCGCATGCCCGACCTGCTGTGGCATCGGTTCATCCCCGGTGCGCGGCGCGTCGAGCAACAGATGTTTCCGACGCTCACGGAGGTGACCGAGCTGTTCGAGGCGGCCGGCCTGACGGTGCTCGGCCTCGACCGGATACGCGAGACGGCCGCCCCCGACCTCGCCACCTACGCCCAGCGACTGCGGCTGCGGGCCATCTCCACCTTCGAGCACCTGACCGCCGACGAGATCGAGCAGGGGTTCGCGGCCCTGGACCGCGCGGTCGCGGCCGGCGACACCCCGGGGCCGATCACGATGGACAGCGACCTGCTCGTCCTCGGCGCATGACCATGCCCGCAACCGACCTCGCCGCCGCCGAGACCGACCTGGTCACGGCCGCTCGTGCGGCCCTGCGCGCCGGCGGCGACGGCAACATCCACACCGTCGCGGCCGCCGTCCTGGACGAGCACGGCCGCATCCACGTAAGCCTCAACCTGTACCACTTCACCGGCGGCCCCTGCGCCGAACTCGTGGCCCTCGCGGTGGCCCGCACCGCCGGCGCCCGGGCCCCCCGGCTGATCGTCGCCGTCGGCGACGCCGGTCGAGGCGTGCTCGCCCCGTGCGGCCGCGACCGCCAGGTCCTCGCCGACTACCACCCGGGCATCCACGTCATCGTCCCGACCGTTGAGGGCACCCGGATCGAGCCGATCGCCGGGCTCCTGCCGCACACCTACCAGTGGGAGCGCCAGCAGATGCAGCGGCTGCGGTTCCGGACCGCACACCTGCCCGCCGTCCGCGCCGGCCGCAAGCGGGTGACGATGCGCTTCAACGATCCCGTGCAGGTCGGGCCGGCGCTGCTGGTGTTCGAGGCCGACGACGAGGTGTCCCTGCCCGGACGCATCATCTCCACCGTCGCCAAGCCCATCGCGGGCATCACCGACGACGAGGCGCGGGAGGACGGCTTCCCGAGCGCCGCCGCCGTCCTGCCCGGCCTGCGCGACTACTACCCGGACCTGCAGGCGAGCGACGAGATCGTGATCGTTCGCTTCGACGTGGACGGGTGACCGTCTTTCCGTGCCGCCGATGGTGCGCGGGCCTATCTGGACGTCAGCAGCACGACGCCGAGCGCGGCGGTGGCGCAGCGTGATGCCCACGGTGGCGCAACTGATGCCGGCGGTGGCCAGCGTGATGCCGGCGCCGGCGCGCTGAAGGGCACCGGACCCATCACACCGCCGCCCGGCGAGCCACGGGCCGATCACGTCGCCAGCCGGCGAGCCGCGAGGCTGGTCAAAGCCGACCTGTTTGTCGGCGGGAAACCGAACGGCGGGCCCCGGTGCTGGGGCCCGCCGTCGGCATGCGCGGTTGTTGCTCGTTTCAGTTGTTCGAGGTGAACAGCTGGCGGATCTCGTCCGCGCTGAGTGCGCGGTCGTACAGGTGGACCTGGTCGACGGTACCGTCGAGGTAGTCCACCGGGTTGCCGCCATACTTGCCGCGCCCGATGACCGTGTTGCCGGTCGGGCCGGACTGCGGCAGGCAGGCGCTCGCGGTGCCGGCCAGCTCGCCGTCGACATACAGCCGCAGCTCACCCTTGACCGTGTCGCGCACGCCGACGAGGTGGTACCACTGGCCGACGTTCGGCTTCACCGGTGCGAGCGCGCGGACACCGGCGAAGCTCATCGCGAAGCGCTGGTCGGCGCCGGAGTACTGCAGGTAGAAGTCGCTGTTGGACGGGCCGTCCTGGCTGACGACGGTCTGGAAGCCGCCGTCGGCCTTGTCGAGCTTCACCCACGCCGCGGCCGAGTAGTCGGAGGCGGTGTTCAGCAACGGCTTGCCGGTGTCGAGGTACTGCGAGCCGCCGTCTAGGGAGACCCCGTTAGCCGTGTGGGCGGCCACGAAAGCCGCGCCGTTGACGAGGTTCGCGTTGTTGCCGGCGACCGTGTCCGCGGCGACCGTACCGGCGGATTCGTCCAGGGGGTAGAACGTGATGCCGGTCAGGCCGGGCGTGCCCGGCGGCGGCTGCGGGATGTTCGTGATCGAGCCGTCGGCCTGCGCGATGATCTTCTGGTTGACCTTCTTGACCTGCTTGAGGTCCATCTTGGTGACCTGGCGGTCGTAGGTGAAGAAGCCGTTGAGCTCGGCCTCGACGTCGGTGATCTGGGTGTAGATGGAGGCGCTGATCCCGCACCGCTTGGCCGAGGTGATGACGGCCTCCTGGTTTTCCACATACTTTCGCGTCAGCGTGGCCGAGTCGGGCTCCATTTCGTAGGCCTGGCCGTCGCCGAACCACATGTGGTTGGACGTCTTGAGGCCGTACCCGCCGTGCTCGCCGTCGATCGACACCCGGTCCCCCGACGGCGCCGGTGAGGCCGGGCCGAGGTACTGGTGGAAGTCGATGACATCGCCGCGGCCCGAGTCGCCGTGGGAATTGCAGCAGTTCACGCCGCTGTGGGCGTCGACCAGCCGGGTCGGGTCCTGGGCCTTGACGTCGTCGGCGATCCGGCCGGTGGCGGTGCGGTCCCACTCGCCCCAGCCCTCGTTGAACGGCACCCAGGCGACGATCGACGTGAACGAACTGTGTTCGCGAACCATTTCGTGCAATTCGTTCTCGAACTGAGCGCGCCAGTCGGCCGGAATCGGTCCGGTGTTCGCGGCCGGCATGTCCTGCCAGATCATGAGGCCGAGCTTGTCCGCCCAGTAGTACCAGCGGTCCGGCTCCACCTTGATGTGCTTGCGCACCGCGTTGAACCCCATCGCCTTGTCCTGCTCGAGGTCCCACTTCAGCGCGGCGTCGGTCGGCGCGGTGTAGAGCCCGTCCGGCCAGAAGCCCTGGTCGAGGTTGGCCAGATTGAACAGGATCTTGCCGTTGAGGGCGATCCGCAGCTTGCCGTCGGCACCCTTGGCCGTGCCGATCTGCCGCATGCCGAAGTAGGAGCCGACGGTGTCGACCGTCTTGTTGCCGCCGTCGACGAGCGTCACCTGCAGGTCATACAGGAACGGATTGTCAGGAGACCAAAGCTTCGGCTTCGGTACTGCCAGTCGCAGCTCGGTTCCAGGAGTTCCCGTCACCGTTCCCACGACCTTGTTGCCGTCCTTGGCAACGGCCTTCACCTTCAGGTTCGTGCCGCCGCCGGCCACGGTCGCGGTGAGCTTGAGCGCGCTGCCGGCCACGTCGGGAGTGGTGGACAGGCCGCTGATCGAGGCCGCCGGGACCGGCTCCATCCACACGGTCCGCCAGATGCCGGAGCTGCCCTGGTAGAAGATGCCGTGGTCGGAGGTGCGCCGCTGCTTGCCGATGGGCTGGCCGGTGGCGTCGGTCAGGTCCTCGGCCCAGACGATGAGCTCCTGGGTGCCGGTGCCGTTGAGCGCGTCGGTGACGTCGACGTCGAACCCGTCGTACCCGCCGCGGTGCGTGGCGACCTGCGTGCCGTTCACGAATACTTTCGCGTCGTAGTCGACGGCGCCGAAGTGCACCTGCAGCCGCTGACCTTCGCCGACCTTCCAGTTTTTGGGGACCGTGAACGTGCGGCGGTACCACATCCGGTCCTCGTGCCGTTGGATGCCGGACAGCGCGGACTCGATCGGGTAGGGCACGAGCACGCGCTCGGCGAGGGTCTGGCTGGTGGGGACGGCCTGCCCGGCGTCGGCGCGGGCAAACTCCCAGACGCCGTTGAGGTTCTGCCACTTGTCGCGGGTCAGCTGGGGCCGCGGATACTCGGGCAGCGCGTTGTCCGGCCCGACCTTCGAGGTCCACTTCGTGGCCAGCGGCGGGATGCCGGCGTGCCACCCGGTCCCGGCATCGGCCGGCGGCGCCGCGGCGGCCGCCCCGGCCGGGATGGTCAGGCCGGCGGCCAGCGCCCCGGCAGTGAGAATTCGTCCCAGTCTTCGCATGGAGGAGTGCCCCTTCGGCGATGGCGGAGCGTCAAGAGTGCACTCATCTGAACAAATATCCTCAGCAACCGTCAAGAGATGTCGATGACTACGTTCAAAACCAACACGATCGAACACGTTACGCTGCTCGCATGTCCATGCACGTGATCGAGGACCTGGTGTCCGACTCGATCCAGGCTCTCGACAAGCTCGCCCCGGCCGACGACGACCGGCCGCGCGACTGGTTCACCGCGCTGTACGCCTTCCAGCGCGACTTCGACTGCTCGAACACGATGGGCCGCGTCGAGGAGATCCTGGTGCGCCGCCGGCACACATACCGGTTCCCGCAGGCCGACTTCCCGGAGCACGTCGGCATCACCGAGTTCACCGAGCTCGGCCCGGGCTTCGACGAGGACGACGCGTACGACCCGGGCCTGCCGGACGGCTACGTCGACCCGCCGTGGCTCTACTGCGAGGCCGGCACGCCGATGTGGCAGCGCATGGTCGAAGCCGGCCGCCTCGAAGGCCCCGACGCCGTTCCGCCGCACGCGATCCGGCTGGTCGACGTGGTGCTGGAGCTGGCCCGGTCCGGCGACGACCCGGAGCTCATCGCCCTCTGGTACGGCCTGGGCCACGCCAACCTCGTAGGCGGAACGCCGCTCACACCGGAGGACCTGGAGGCGAACCCGTCGGTGCGCGAGTTGCGCGCGCTCATGGTCAGCACGGGCGCCGCGGCCGTCGAACTGCCGGAGGGCTACCGGCCGACGGCCGAGCAGCTCGAGGTCCTCGACGACGAACTCGAGACCTGGTGGTACGACCTGTCTGCGGTGCGGTCGTGAGTTTCGAGGTCGCCGCCGATGCTTACGAGCGGTTCATGGGGCGGTTCTCGGCGCCGCTCGCCACCCGGTTCGCGGATCTGGCCGGTGTGGTGCCCGGGCAGCGGGTGCTCGATGTCGGGGCCGGGACGGGCGCGCTCACGAACGAGCTCGTGACGCGGCTGGGTGCGACCGCGGTGGCGGCCGTCGACCCGTCGGAGGCGTTCGTCGCCGCCGCGCGTGCTCGCTTCCCTGAGATCGATGTGCGTTTGGGTTCGGCCGAGCATTTGCCGTACCAGAGCGGCGAATTTGATTGTGCACTTGCGCAACTGGTCGTGCACTTCATGGCCGATCCGGTCGCCGGTTTGCACGAGATGGCCCGCGTCACGCGCCCCGGCGGCGTCGTGGCGGCGTGCGTGTGGGACCACGCCGGTGGCGGCGGCCCGGTGTCGCTGTTCTGGCGGGCCGTCCGGCACCTGGATCCCGCCGCCCGCGACGAGTCCGGCCTGGCCGGCGCGCGGGAGGGCCACCTGGCCGAGCTGTTCACGGCGGCCGGACTGTCCTTTGTGGAGTCCACCGGCCTGTCGGTCGAGGTGACGTACGCCGACTTCGCCGCCTGGTGGGAGCCGTACACCTTGGGCGTCGGCCCGGCCGGCGACTACGTGCGCGGTCTGGATACCGTCCACCGCGACGCCCTGCGTGCCCAATGCGCAAGCCAGTTGCCAACTCAGGGCCCGATCACGATCACCGCCCTGGCCTGGGCCGCAACCGCGAGAGTGCCGGCCTGACCGCCCGCCGTCGCCGAGCTCGTCCAATGGGCTTGTAGTGCGCCAATATCCCCGAGCCGGCCCGGGCGAGCTGGACGGAACTGATCCGCCGCGGCGTGGAGGGCACCAGCATGACGGAGTGGACCAACGAGAAGGCCATTCAGCGCTGGGGCACGATGCCCCGAGAGGCGCTCGAGGCGATGGCCGAGGACGGCGACTTCGCGAAACGCCATCTAATCAACCCGGTCCTGCTACGGCTGCTCGGCGAATTCCTGCCCGGCACGGCAACGAGCACAACCGCCGCGGAGGCCAGCACAACCGCGATGACCAGTGCGAACACCACGACTTTGACGGCGCCGACGGCCCGCAGGATTCTTGACGCCGGCTGCGGCAACGGCTACCTCAGCCGCATGCTGGCCTCTCGAGGGGCGGAGGTCGTCGGCGTCGAGCCCGGCCGGTCCTTGTTCGAATTCGCCACGGAACACGAGTCCCGAGCACCGCTCGGCATCCGGTACATCCAGGCCGACCTGTGCGCATTACCCGACCTCGGAACACATTTCGACGCCGTCGTCTGCAGCATGGTGCTCCCAGCCATCCCGGATTGGCAAGGCGCCATGCACGCTTGCGTCCAAGCGCTCAAGCCGGGCGGGCTGTTCGTGTTCACCGTCAATCACCCGTGCTTCGAGGAACTCTGGTCAACCTGGCGCATGCACGGCGAGTACCGCACAAACCGCTACCTGGACGAGTACGAAATCCCCGGCCCGAGCGGAACCGATTTCCACCGCCCACTGTCCGCGTACCTCAACCAGCTCATCGCCCTCGGCTGCCACCTGACCGAAATCGCCGAGCCCTCCCTGCCCGTGGAAGCCGCCGCCACCGGCCCTGAGGCCATCGACGCCTACGTCCACCTGCCGAACTTCCTCATCGTCGCCGCCCGCCGCCCAGCGTGAAGGGCAGGCACCGGTGTAGGCATCACCATGCCTGGCCGGCTCTGAACGTTACATGCGCCACGGGGGCCGGACGGTGCGGATTTCGATGCCGGAGCGGCCCGGGTGTTCGCTCACGTGCGTCGATGCCCTTAACATCGGCCGACGTCGAAGTGTGTCGGCCGGCGGAGGGGAAACCATGGTGAACGGCTCACCCGGCCGCCGGAGCGGGCGCTGGCATCGCGTTCTCGTCATCGGTGCCGTCGGGGTGCTGACCCTGACCGGCGCGATCGCGGTCCCCGGCGTGGCCGCCGCCGCGACGGGCCTCGGTGCGGACGCCGCCGCCCGCGGTCGCTACTTCGGCGCGGCTGTTCAGCCGGCCAAGCTCACCGACGGGGATTACACCCGGATCCTCGATCGGGAGTTCAACTCCATGACCCCGGAGAACGCGCTGGAGTGGGATGCGGTGGAGCCCGCCCGCAACCAGTTCGCCTTCGCCGCCGCCGACCGGGTGGCCGACCACGCCCGGTCCCAGGGCGCCGCCGTCCGCGGTCGCGGTCTGGTGTCGCCGAGCGCCGACCATGTCGCCTGGGTGGCCCAGATCGGCACCGCCGACGATGCCGTCGTGGCGCTGCGCAACCACATCGCGGCGACCATGAGCCACTTCCGCGGCCGAATCGCGACCTGGGACGTGGTCAGCGAGGCGTTCGCCGACAACGGCGCCGTCCGGCCGTCGGTGTTCGCGAACCGCGTCGGGCCCTCATACCTCGAGGTGGCGTTCCGGGCCGCCCGGATGGCCGATCCCGGCGCCCGGCTCTGCTACAACGACTTCGGCATCGAGGACCTCGGCCTGGCCAAGACGCAGGCCGTCTACAACCAGGTCCGTGACTTCAAGGCCCGTGGTGTGCCGATCGATTGCGTCGGAATGGAGAGCCACTTCCTCAGCGCCGCGGCGATTCCCGGCACCTACGTGCGCACCGTCGCGGCCTTCGCGTCGCTCGGCGTGGACGTGGAGGTCACCGAGCTCGACGTCGGCGGTTCGGGATCAACGCAGTCCGATGGGTACCGCCGGGTCGTCAGCGCCTGTATCGCGGTGTCACGCTGCACCGGTATCACAGTCTGGGGTGTACGCGACCCGGACTCCTGGCGCGCCGGCCTGACACCCCTGCTGTTCGACGCGGCCGGCGCCCGTAAACCGGCGTACTACGGGGCGCAGTCCGGCATGAGAATCTGCGCGCGCGCCTGTTGACCCAGCTCCGCATCTTCCCGCGACCGTCGCCGCGCAACGCAACGACCGGCGCCCCGGTCGCCCCGCCTGCCAGGAGGCCCAGATGTTCATCCGGCCCCGCCGCCTCGCCCGCACCCTCGTCCTCGGCCTCGCCGTCGCACTGTCCCTCACCCCGGCCGCCGCGCACGCCGATTCGGTCACGATCGGCAGCGTCGCGGGCACGCTGACCGATGGGACCGTCACGGTGGCCGACGCGGGGGTCGACCTGCTGCTACTGCCCTACGGCGTGGCGATCAAGCAGACCAGCACCGACACCACCGGAGCGTTCCGGTTCGCCGACGTGTCGCCCCAGACCTATGCACTGCGATTCCGGCTGCCCGGCGGCCTCGTGCAGTTCCACCCGTCCGTGGCCGAACCTGGCTCGGCGGCGCCGATCACCGTAGCGGCCGGCGCGGAGACGACGGTCCACGAGTCGGTGATGCCGCACGGCACACTCGGCGGCCGGATCACCACCGACTCGGGCCGGCCCGCTTCCGGCGCCCGGGTCCAGGTGTACCCGATAACCGGCGGCAGCCCGCTCGCCACCGTGCTGACCGGCGCCAACGGTGCATACCAGTTCGGTTACCCACCGTCGGGGCAGGTGCGGGTGGCGGTCGCGGCCGCCGAACGCGGCGCCACCATCCAGTGGGCGTACCGGCAGCGCAGCTACACCCAGGCGAACCCGGTCACCGTCACAGCCGGCCAGCACACCACCGTCAATGAGCGGCTGTTCCCCTCGGGCGCCATCGTCGGACGGTTCACCCGCAACGGGATACCGGTGCCCAATGTGGTCGTCTACGCCTATTCGCAGACCAACACCGCGGAGTCGGTGAGCAACTGGACCGCTGCGGACGGCACGTTCCGGCTGAGCCCGTACCCGGGCAGCTACACCGTCAAGTTCGTCGTACCGTCCGGCACCGGTCTTGACCAGTGGCTCGGCGGGGCCGAATCGCAGAGCGCGACCCGGCCCGTGCGGGTGAACGCCGGCCAGACGGTGTTCGTGGACGAGCGGCAACGGCTAACCGGGCTGGTCCGGGGCCGGCTGACCGACGCCGCGGGCCAGCCGTCGGCGGGCAGCGCCGTGGTCGTCTACGACACCGCACGCGGGCGGCAGTTCGAGGCGACCACGGCCGACGACGGCACCTGGTTCGTGACCACCTGGCCCGGCACGTACGCGGTGCGGTTCGAGACGGAGACGCAGGTGCAGTGGGCGACGGGGAAGCGCTCGTCGGCGAACGCGGACCCGGTCGTGGTGGCCGCCAACGGTACAACGGTGGTGGACGACGCCCTGCTGCCCTAGCTGTGTCCGGTCACGACGTTGTTGACACCCGGCTGCTCGAAGTTGCCGGCCGGGTGTCACGTGGTCAGCGCTGAGACATGGCGTGCTGCTGTTCATCCACCGCACCGGTAGGGCAACCGAGGGTCCTGGCGCTGGGGCTCGTCCTCGAGCGGCGGGTCGCCGCGCTGGGCCCTGGGTGGCGACCCACGCCGGGTGCAGCCGTCCGCCCGTGGCAGGAAGGTTCGTCGCCACGAGCGGCGCTGTGCGGTGCGCAGCCCGGCATTGCTGAGGACTACCGCTGCCGGGCGGTGCGGACGGCGGGCATGTTCGTCTCGGCCCAGGCGCGGACCGCGGCCAGAGGTTCGTCGAGGCTCTGCCCGAGGGGCGTCAGGGCGTACCAGGTCCGCGGCGGCACGGAAGCTTCGACACGGCGGACGACCAGACCGTCGGCGGTCAGATGCTGCAAGGTCTGCGACAACATCTTGTTCGATATGCCCGGCACGACTCGGCGCAGTTCGGCGAAGCCACGTTCGTGCGGGTACACCTCGGCCAGCACTTTCACGAGCATCGACGTCCAGCGGTCGCCGATCCGGTCGAGCAGTTCCCGGGTCGGGCAGGCGGGGTCGAACAGGTCACCGGTTACCCCGCGCTCACCTGGTGCCGGTGAAGTGCCTTCTTGATCTTGCACGGGTGCCGCCCCCAAGGTGATCAGATATGAACAAGCCTACTGACCAGGCCGGAACGATGCTGCTCGCCACGAACGGGACCGAGCTGGCGGTGCGGGTCGACGGCTCCGGGCCGCCGCTGATGCTGCTGCACGGCTGGCCGCACACGGGCAGGATCTGGGCTCGCGTCCGGCCGCCGGGCCGCCGGATCATCGTGCCTGACCTGCGTGGACTGGGCGACAGTGCCGAAGCGGACGACGGATTCGACGCCGCGACCGCCGCGGACGACCTGTTCGGCGTCCTGGACCACCTGGGTGCCGGCCCGGTGGAGCTGGCCGCGATCGACGCGTCCGTGCCGACCGCGGTGCTCATGGCACTCCGGCAGCCGGAACGGATCTCCCGCCTGGTCGTCATGGAGGGCACCCTGCCCGGCCTCCCCGGCGGCTTCCCGGCCCCGCCGTGGTGGTTCGGTTTCCACGCCGTCCCCGATCTGCCGGAAACGCTCATCGCCGGCCGCGAGAACGAATACCTGGGCTGGTTCCTGCGCAGCATCGACGACCCGCGGCTGCGCACATCGCTCATCGACGCCTACCGCGGCCGCGCCCGGCTGGCCGCGGGATTCGGCTTCTACCGGGCGATGGGGCGCACTGCCGAGCTGCTCCAGGCCGCACTGGCCGACACCCGGCTGCGTGTTCCGACGGTCGCTCTGGGTGGCGACGTGGTCGGTCAGCGGCTGTACCACCAGCTCGAACCGATCACCGAAACCCTCAGCGGCGAGCTCCTCGAACGGTGCGGGCACATCGTCCCCTTGGACCGCCCGGACGCCCTGAACCGCCTACTGGCCTGAAACTATATTCGCGCATGGTATTCGCTGACCG
This sequence comes from Dactylosporangium sp. NPDC051541, assembly GCF_044454505.1. Classification (NCBI taxonomy): domain Bacteria; kingdom Bacillati; phylum Actinomycetota; class Actinomycetes; order Micromonosporales; family Micromonosporaceae; genus Dactylosporangium; species Dactylosporangium sp. NPDC051541. The sequence goes on along the minus strand of NZ_JBITDU010000026.1, from coordinate 67,264 downwards.
GATTCGGCACCTCCACATGCACAGGAAGAACATCGGTCGGCGAACCGATGTGATCAAGTTCGGTCGCGTGCATAGCATCCAGTGTCGCCGATGAGGGGTGGGGCCGGATGACCGACGTGGCCGAGCGGGTGCTGGTGGCGTTCGCCGGGGAAGGGGCCGGCGAGGGCCCGCTTTCGTGGGGGCAGCAGGACATCTGGCGGGCGATGGTCCGCCAGCAGTCATGGATTCCCAACGGCGCCTGGGGCGCCCTGCCCGACGGCACAACGCTCAAGGACGTGCAGGAGCGGCTGTGGTACCTCATGAGCCGCTTCCCCACCGCCCGCACCCGATTGCGTTTCGCGAATGACGGCTCACCCGTGCAGGTCGTGGCGGCCGAGGGCGAGGTCGGCCTCGACGTCTTCGACGCCGGGCCCGACGACGACCCGGCGGAGCTCGCTGAGCGCATCCGCCTGAAGCTGCAGAACGATGCGTTCGATTTTGAGCGGGACTGGCCGATCCGCATGGCCGTCGTGCGCAAGGACGACACGTTCACCCATCTCGTGGTGGTCATGTGCCACCTCGTCACCGACGGGTTCGGCACCGGGGTACTGCTCGAGGAGCTCGACAAACGCCCCGAAACGCCGGTGCCGGACCTGCAACCACGGCAACAGGCCGAATGGCAGGCGGGCGCATCCGGGCAGCGGCAGCACGCGATGACGCTGCGGCACTGGGAGGCGATCCTCCGGGAAATGCCGCTGCGACGGTACCCCCGGTCACGCGCACCGCAGTCACCGCGGCACTGGCGCGGCGAATTCCAGTCGCCCCTGCTCAGCACCGCACTGCGCACGATCGCGGCCCGGACCGGGATCGCGGCCGCGCCGGTGCTCCTGGCCGTGTTCGCGATCGCGCTGGCCCGGGTCACCGGGCTGGACCCGGTCGTGGTGCGGCCGATGGTGAACAACCGGTTCCGGCCGGGCCTGGACCGCGTGGTGTGCATGCTCGCGCAGTACGGCCTGTGCCGACTGGACGTCGCCGGCACGACATTCGCGGAAGCGTTCGAACGGGCCCGCAAGTCGGCGATGAGCACATACAAACATGCCTACTACGACCCGGCCGGCCTGGACGCGCTCATCGACCGGGTGTCCGCCGACCGCCCCGGCCTGCAACTGCCGTGCTACTTCAACGACCGCCGCGACGACGCCGCGATCGCCGGGGCGCCGCTGAAGGACCTGGACGAGGTCGAGCCGGGCACGTTCACTTGGACAACCCGGCAGGACGTACCGTTCGAACCGCTCATCGTGCACATCGACGAACTGCCAGGCGCGACACAGGCGATCATCTTCTGCGACACGCATGTCATCGCCCCCGACGACGCCGAGGCCCTGCTGCGAGGCCTGGAAACAGTCGCGGTCGAGGCCGCCCGCAACCCTGAAAGCATTGCGGTCAATAACTCACAGGTCGTGCCGCGCTGAACGATTCGCCGGTCATGCCGCGGTGGAACTCGCGGGCCACGTTGCGCTGAACAATTCGCCGGTCATGCCGCGGTGGAACTCGCAGGCCACGTTGCGCTGAACAGCTCACAGGTCATGTTGTAGTACCGGTCGGTCTGCCCTTCATGGCGCATGCCGAGCCGGGTGCAAACGGATTGCGACGCGCGATTCTCCGGGTACGTCACCGCGAAAATCGTTTCCAGCCCGCCCGCGAACCCGTGGTCGAGGACGAGCCGCGCGGCCTCGGTGGCGTAGCCGTGTCCCCACGCGTCCGGGTGGAGGTACCAGCCGATCTCCGTCTCCCCGGACGGCTTGAGCGGCAGGTCCGCCCTCGACGCGAGGATGCCGATGAGCAGCAGCGTCCCGAGCGGCGCCCCGTCCTCACGACGCCGGATCGACCACACACCGCGCAGCCCGTCGTCGTAGCCGCGCCAGCGGGCGATCGTCGCGCGGGCGTCATCGAGGTCGGTGAGCATGCGCGGATTGGCCCCGATCCAGCGCTGCACTTCCCACCGCGAGCACATGTCCAACACGAACGGAGCATCGTCATCGCGCCATTCGCGCAGCCACAGCCGCTCGGACGTCAGCTCTCGCACACCTACGATCCTACCGCCGAACCGACTTTCGCCAGCTCATAGCCGTTCGGATAGGTCTTCGTGACGATGCCGTTCGCGAACAGTGGGGTCGGGCGCGGTCGGGCGAAGCGGAGTAGCAGTGCCCTAATGCGCAGCGACAGGTGCACGAACGCTCGGGCGAGCAGCGGGGGCCGGGCCAGGTCGTACGCCGTGCGCAACTGTTCGTCGTACAGCGTCCCGATGAGCGCGTCGGCCATCCCGCGCAGCGGCCCCGGGATGCGCCCGCGCAGCAGGTCGCGGGTCGTGCGCTCGATCCGCGCGGCCTCGGGTGTGTGGTGGAGATTCGCGCGTTCGTACTCGTCGAATGCATTCGCGAACGCGGAGTAGCCTGCGGGCAGGTCGCGCACGCCCATCAGTTGGCCGACGCGACGGTAGAACACGGCCGCCGCCTCCCGTTCGTGCTCGTGCGGCCGTCGCCAGCCGTACCGTTGCAGCCATCGCATCGGCACGACCACCAGCGCCGCGATGACGTAGACGCTGTCCCCGTTGTCGAGCGTGAACCGCCGATGGGCCGCGTTGAGCCGCTGCACCGCCAGCCTCCCGCGCGCGGAATCGGGCCCGTGCAACAGGATTTCGTACATGATGATGCCCGTATCGTCAGCCCGTTTGCGCGGCGCACGCAGGATCGTGCCCGTTTCGCACAACAGTTTCGCAACCCGCGGCAGTGCGAATGAGCGATTGAACGCCAGGTTGAACGCCATGCGCATGTCCCACGGAAACTCCTCGGTCAACGTCAGCCGATGAATCTCAAGGTGGTCCGCGACCGGGTCGAGCGCCTCGATCCGTCGAAGATTGTCAAACCGTCCCCGCATGCCCGGCAGTCTATGGCGCCAGGCCACCTTGACAGCCCCGCGGTAGTCGGACCCGCGACACCCCGCGGTTGACGGGCTCCCGCGACGGTCCCGCGCTTCTCGGACTACCGCGACGGTCCCGCAATTGTCGGCAGGCTGCACTGGTAGGCCCCCGTTGGTCTCACTGTCGCGACAGACGCGCCGCCCAGGTCCTGGAGGAGTCCGCGGTCGCCGCGACCGGCAGCCGCCCGGCGAAGGACGCCCTCGCCGCCGTCGGCATCGATGTCGCCGAGATCCAACGCCGCCCCGACGACACGTTCGGCTCCGGGCGGTTCCAGGTCCCGCGGCCCTACTTCAGTCCGCGGGCCCGCAATGCTCTGGAGCTGGCCCGGCGCGAGGCGGACGCACTCGAACACCACGACATCGACACCGGACACCTGCTGCTCGGCCTGCTGGATCAGAGCGAGTGCGTCGCCGTGCACGTACTCGGCGAACTGCGCATCAACCCGGAACCGCTGCGCCGACCGTGTTGCAGCGCATGGTCCGGCAGGCCTCATAGCTGGCGGCGGCCCAAGAGCGCCCCGGCCGAGGGGATCACGAGGTGCGGCAATCGCGCGGCCGGCCTCACACGTCGCCGGCCGCCGCCTGATACCGGCCGGCCAAAGTGCGCAGGAAAGCGCGCAGTTCGGGTGGTTCGAGGACGGTGAACGGTACGTCGAACTTGCCGAGGTATGTCACCAGGTCGAACAGCGAGTCGTTGCCGGTGACCAGTTCGCACTCGTCGGCGCTGAGGGGTGTGATGCGGCCCGACGTCGGGGTGCTGCGTTCGGCGATGACCGCGGCCGGTGCCGCGAATCGTATTCGTACCTTGTAGCGGTGCGGCGCATCGACCACACGGCGCAGCACGTACGCGGCCGCGTCGCCGCCGGGCGGCTCGCGCGGGATGAACCGCTGCGGCGGGCCGTCGTCGGGCAACAGTGTGATGCGGTCGGCCCGGAATGTGCGCCAGTCGCGCCGGTCGCTGTCCCAGGCGAGCAGGTACCACCGCCGGCCCGTGTACACGAGCGTGTGCGGTTCGACGTCGCGCGCACTCGTGTCGCCGCCGTGCGCGGCATACTCGAAACGCATTCGCGAATGTTCGTGCGCGGCCGCCGCGATACGGGTCAGCGTGTCCAGGTCGACCACCGGCCCGCCGCCGGCCGCGGACACGGTGGCCTGCTTGAGCGCGTCCACCCGGGCCCGCAGCCGCCGCGGCAGCGTCTGCTCGAGTTTCGTCAGCGCGCCGAGTGACGCGTCCTCGATCCCGGCGACGCTGCCCGCCGCGGCCGCCCGCAGTCCCACGGCCACGGCGACCGCCTCGTCGTCGTCGAGCACCAGCGGTGGCAGCGCGGCCCCGGCGCCGAGCCGGTAACCGCCGCCCCGCCCGGTGGTGGCGTCGATCTGGTATCCGAGCTGCCGCAGCCGGTCCACGTCGTTGCGCACGGTCCGCCCGGTCACCCCGAGCCGCTCGGCCAGCTCGGCGCCGCCCCATTCCCGCCGCCGCTGCAGCAGCGCCAGCAGTTTCAGCACCCGAACGGAAGTCTCCAGCATATTAGGAACCTAACGTGCCGCAATGCTGGTTAGCGTGCCGGTATGACATTGCGAGGCATGGCCACCGTCAGCTACTTCACCGCCGACCTGCCCGCCGCGTGCGCCTGGTACACCGAGGTCACCGGCGTGGAACCGTACTTCCGCCGCGACGGCTACGCCGAGTGGCGCATCGGTGACCACCAGGCCGAGCTGGGCCTGATCGCGACTTCGATCTCCGACACTGCAGGCGAAGCATCCGCCCGCGCCGGCCAAGAGGGCGATGAGGAGACAGGCCCGCGCGCCGGCCAGGAGGACCAGAAGGAGACAGGCCCGCGCACCAGCCAAGAGGACGAGAAGGAGACAGGCCCGCGCACCAGCCAAGAGGACGAGAAGGAGACAGGCCCGCGCACCAGCCAAGAGGAAGCGGAGGAGGCAGACCAGCGCGCCGGTCAGGCGAAGGCACGCCCCACCACCGGCGAGCCCGCGGCAACGACAGCAGCAACCGCAATACACACGACGACAGCGACACAAACGGCCACAGCAACAGGCGCGATCCTGTACTGGCACACCGACAACGTGCAAGCCACGCTCACCCGCCTGCTCGCCCTGGGCGCGACCGTGCACGAGCCGTTGCAGCATCGTGGCCGGAACTTCATCACCGCCATCGTGCAGGACCCGTTCGGCAACCTGCTCGGCATCATGCACAACCCGCACTACCTCGAAATGCTGGCCAAGGCATGAACCCGATCACCACCATCGACGAGTTCGACGCCTGGCTGGCCGGTCCAGGCGCCACCACACCGGAGATCTGGCTGCTCGTGGCCCGCAAGGGCCATGAGGGCCTGACCGCGGACGAGGCCGGCGACGTCGCCATCTGCCACGGGTGGATCGACAGCCACCGCAAAAGCCACAGCACAAGCCACTTCCGGCAGCGGTACTCCCACAGGCGCGCCGGCAGCCCCTGGTCCCAGGTCAACGTGGCCAGGGCCGAAGCCCTCGAATCCGCCGGCCGGATGCGCGCAGGCGGCCGGGCCGAAATCGAAGCCGCCAAAGCGGACGGCCGCTGGCAGTCGGCCTACCCGTCCCAGGCCACCGCCGGGATCCCGGCCGACCTGACCGCCGCCCTGGCCACGGATCCGCAGGCCGCGGCCGCCTTCACGGCGCTGACCCGCAGCGCCCGGTACGCCCTGTTCCTACCCATGCTCAAGGCCCGAACCGCTCAGTCGCGCACATCCGCGCTCACCCGCGCGCTGCGTACTCTGCGCACCAGGTAGTCCCACCCAACCGCCGCACCGACCGCCGCGAGCAGCAACAGGCAACTGCCGACAACATCGAGCATGAAATGGTTCCCGGTCGTGAACACCACCGCGATCATGATCAGCGGAAACACCCACGCGAGCAGCGCCGCCCGCGGATGGCGGCCCCGCAGCGCCGTCCACACCGCATACGCGCACCACAGCGACCACCCGGTGTGCATGCTCGGCATGGCCGTGAAGTGCAGTTGTCCATAGTCGACAGCACCGGACGCGGGCCGCCCCCACAGGTCATGCTCAGCCACGATGTCCACGACCCCGGGCACGGCGAACCGCGGCGGCGCCATCGGCACGGCCCAGTACACGGGCAGCACGAGCAGCGCCATGGCCACCATCACCCGCCGGACGTGCACGAACACCTCGCTGTGCCGCACGAACACGAACACCACCACGCCGAGCAGGACGACGTAGTAGAGCCGATACACGCACACCGCGGCCACGATCAGCCACGGATGCCCGGTCAGCCACTCGTTCATCGCCGGTTCGACGTCGATGTGCAGCCACCGCTCCGCCGACTGCAGCGAACGAGCATTCGCGAATGCCGTCGAAGCCGGACGCCCGCCCAGCTGCTGCCCGAACACGAACACCAGGCCGCCGACCACCAGAATGCAAGCCTCAATCAGCGCGTTCAATCGCCCCCGTGTCACCGCGACACGCTAACCGAACCGGACTCATTGGAGATAGCAGACCTTCGCGGTGCCCGGGATCGGGTCGCCGAACACGGCGTTCGTACACGGAGTGCCGCCCGTGACACGGCGGTACACGTAGTGGCCGGACGCACCGAACGCCACCCCTCGCACGCCGGTGAACGCGCACGTCGTCCGGGTCTCGTCCGCGCACGGTGTCCAGGTCGTCGCACCCGGCGGCGGCCCCGAAACATAGCACGCCTTGGCCGTGCCGGAGATCGGGTCGCCGAACACCGCATTCGTGCACGACGCCCCGCCGCTCAGCGTGGCGTAGCGGAACTGGCCGGCGGCGCCGTACGCGACCGTCATCGTCCCCGCGAACGCGCAGGTGTTCGTTTCGGTCGCACACTGTGTCCACGTGTCTGCGGCGGACGGCGGCGCCGCGACGTAACAGGCCTTGGCGACATTCGGCACGGGGTCACCGAACACGCCGTTGCCGCAGGCCGTCCCATTCGTGAATGTCCCGTAGGCGTAACGTCCACCGGCCCCGAACGCCACCGTGGCGGTATTCGCGAATGTGCACGTTCCCGTCTCCGTCGCGCACCGCGGCCACGCGCCCGGGAGCACGGTGACGGCCACCGGGGCGACGGTCCCGGTGAACTGCCACGTGCCGGAGCCCACGGTCGACACCGTGTCCGCGGCGCCGAAGGCGGGAACGTGCACCGTCGCGACAGCCCCGACCGGGACGCTCACGGTGAGCGCCACGGTGGATCCGGACACGGACCAGGAACTGGCGACGGTACCGCGAACGCTGTCGATCGACGCCGCGGCGCGCTGCAGCCCGGGCGGGATCTCGGGGTCGACGACGAACGTGAAGTACCCCGGACCGGTCGGCCGGATGCCCGCGAACTGTGTGTAGAACGAGGCGTTGATCCCGGCGAACATGGCGTGGTCGTGCGTCTCCATGTTCGAGGCGTACGTCCACTGCTCCCACGGCGTCGTCGCGCCCCGCCCGATCTCGTAGCCGAAACCCGGGTACGACGTGGAGTCGAGCACGGTCAGCGCCACGTCGATCCGGCCGATGCGGGCCAGGGCGTCGACGAGGAAGCGGGTGCCGAAGATGCCGGTGTCGAGGTGGCCGCCGTTGCGGTTGAGGATGGTGTCGACGAGCCGCGCCCCGACCGCGGTCACGTTCGCGTCAGGCACCAGGCCGAACGCGAGCGGCAGGACGCTCGTCGTCTGCCGGCCGCTGCCGTAGCTGGCACCGTCGGCGTTGAGGAACCGGGTGTTGAACGCGGCCTTGATGTTCTCGGCGAGCTGGCTGTATCGGGTCGCGTCGGCCGGGCTGCCCAGGGCCGTGGCCGCGTTGGCGACGGTCTGCGCCTGGCGGTACGACAGCGCGGTGTTGACGATGGAGACCTCACTCTGGCAGGCGCCCGCGCTCGGATTGCCCTGGCCGCCGTTCGCGTTCGGGCCGAGGTCCGGCGGGCACCAGTCGCCGAAACCGGTCGTCCAGATGTAGCCGGGAACATTCGCGGCATTCGTGTCGACGAACCGTTTCATGGCCGGGTAGTGCAGGGCCAGAGTGTCGCGGTCGCCGTACTGCTCGTACAGCGCCCAGGCGAGCATGACCTGGTCACCGCCCATGTCGGGCTGCTGTGCGTTCGACGCGTCGCTGGGCAGCGCCGTGCCGGGTGGCATGTCGGCCAGGTAGTTGGCGTAGAAGCCGTTCATCCCGAATTCGCGAATGGACGCGTCGTGATAGGCCTGCACGTCCATGCCCGGCGGGGTGCGCTCGTCGCGGACCGGGTTGTCGGTCGGGATGCTCATCGAGTTGTTCAGGATCGCCCAGCGGTTGTTCTGCCAGACTTGGTTGAGCAGCGCGTCGGACGAGCTGAACGTGCCCGTGGCGCGCACGTCGGCGTGCACGACCCGTGCATCGAGCGCGCTCATCGCCGGCGTTCCCGGGTAGCCGGTCACCTCCACATACCGAAACCCGTGGTAGGTGAACCGCGGCTCGTACGTCTCGGTCGCGCCGGTCCCGGCCAGGGTGTACGCGTCGGTGGAAGCGGCGTTGCGGTTCGTGGCCGGGTCGAGCATCCCGTTGGCCAGCAGCTCCTCGGCTGTGCGCATTCGCACGGTCGTCCCGCCCGGCCCCTGCACGCGCAGCCGCGCCCAGCCGGCGATGTTCTGCCCGAAGTCGTACACCCACACGCCCGGCTGCGGCTGGGTGAGCCGCACGGCCGCCCGCGTCGCCACCACCCGCATGGGCGGCAACGTGGCCGCGGTCAAAGCAGCGGACGGAGCGGCGACGGTACGTGTAGAGGCCCAGCCGGCATCGTTGAAGCTGGACCGGTCCCAGCCGGGCCGCTCGAGCCGGGCGTCGTAGGACTCCCCCGCGTAGATGTCGTTCGCGGTGATCGGCCCGGTCTGCCACCGCCAGGCCGGACTCGTCGTGACCGTCTGGTACGTGCCGTCGGCGAACGCCACATCGAGCAGCATTATCGCCTGCCGAGGCCCGGTCCACCGGAAGCCGTACGGGCTGAACCGCGGCCCGTAGCCGTCGCCGAGCCACAGCCCGACCGCGTTGTCCCCGGCGCGCAGGGCGGCCGTGACATCGTAGGTGCTGTACAGACTCCGCTGGGCGTACGGCGTGTTCGCCGGGGCGAGCACCTGGTCGCCGACCTTGGCCCCGTTGAGCCGCAGCTCGTAGAAGCCGAGCCCGTCGACGTACGCGCGGGCCGACGCGATCGTCTTCGCCGGCAGCGTGAACCCGGTCCGCAGCATCGGCGCGGCGGTCGTCGCGGTGTCCGGGCTGATCCACTGGGCGCCCTTCCAGTCCGCGGACGTGAACAGCACGGTCTCCCAGCGGGCGGCCGCACTCCACGCCGACGGCTGGTCGTTGGCGTCCCACACCTGCACGGCCCAGAAGTAGATGCGCGCCGGTTGCAGCGCCGGCCCGCCGAACGGCACGCCGATCGACTCGCCGCTCGTCACCTTGCCGCTGTCCCACACATCCGCGCCGCCGGGGACCAGACCACTGGCGCTGCCGGCGACGAGCACCCGGTACGCCGTCTGCCGCTCGCCGTTGACCGCCGACGTCAGCCGCCAGCTCAGACTGGGCCGTCCGCCGTCGATCCCGAGCGGGTCGGTCGCATTGTTCACCCGCAGGTCGGCGACGGACACCTCCGCAGCGAGCGGTGCCGCCGATGCGGCCGCGACAGGGGTGGCGATCGCGGCCGGTGGAAGGGCAAGAACAGCGGCCAGGCACAGTACGGCCCGGAGGTGAACGAACATGGCGGTGTCCCTTCACGAACGAACGAGCGAGCGAGCAAACGGACGAGCGAGCGGACGGACGAGCAAGCGGACGGACGAGCAAGCGGACGGACGAGCAAGCGAGCGAACGGACGGACGAACGAGCAAACGAGCAAACGAGCAAACGAAAGCATGAGTGAGCACGGCCATTGAAACCTTTCAACAGCACGAATGGACACACGCTAGCACCGCTCACGTGAACATCGCCAGACCTCGATGGCAAGTTCGGCAAAGTATTGACAGAAGTCGCTGTACAAGCGCACGATGCCAGACGCCTGGGTCCGCCAACCCGAGGAGGGCACCCATGCGTGCCGTTTCACTGACCACCGCCCTGACCGTCGCCGCCGCCACCGTGCTGACGGCCGTGCTGAGCTCCGCCACGCCCGCCTCCGCGGCGACCACGACGATCGCGCTCAACGGCGGCATCACCGGCCGGACGTTCGACGGCGTCGGCGCGATCAGCGGCGGAGGCGGCAACTCCCGCCTGCTCGTCGACTACCCGGAGCCGCAGCGCGGCCAGATCCTCGACTACCTGTTCAAACCGAATTACGGCGCGGCCGTGCAGCTGCTGAAGCTGGAGATCGGCGGCGACGCGAACTCCACCGATGGCGCCGAACCCAGCCACGAGCACGTGCGCGGCGACGTCAACTGCAACGTCGGCTACGAGTTCTGGCTCGGCGAGCAGGCCCTGGCCCGCAACCCGAACCTCCGGATCGTCGCGCTGCCGTGGGCCGCGCCCGGCTGGATCGGCAACGGCAACTTCTGGTCCCAGGACATGATCGACTACGACATCGCGTGGCTGAACTGCGCCAAGGGCCACGGCATCACCGTGCACTACCTCGGCGGCTGGAACGAGCGCGGCCACGACTCCGGCTGGTACAAGAGCCTGCGGACGAGCCTGAACAACGCGGGTTTCGGTGCGGTGCAGATCGTCGGCGACGACAGCGGCTGGGGCATGGCCGACGAGTTCGCCGGGGACCCGGCGCTGAAGAGCGCGGTCGGTGTGCTCGGCAATCACTACGTGTGCGGCTATCTGTCGGCGGCGGACTCATGCAGTACCACCGCGAACGCACGAAGCAGCGGCAAACCGTTGTGGGCCAGTGAGTTCGGGTCGCAGGACGACATGGCCGGGGTCGTGCCCTACATCCGCACGGTCAACCGCGGCTACCTCGACGCGGAGATCTCCGGCTACATGAACTGGCCGCTCATCGCCGCCATCACCCCGAACCTGCCCTACGCCACCGTCGGGCTGATGGACGCCGGCTCGCCGTGGTCGGGCGCGTACCGGATCGGCCGCAACCTGTGGGCGAACGCGCACTACGCGCAGTTCACCGCGCCCGGCTGGAAGTACCTGAACAGCTCGGCCAGCGGCTATCTGGGCGGCAACCGCGCGAACGGCAGCTACGTGTCGCTCAAGTCGACGAACAACACCGACTACACGACGGTGTACGAGACGAGCGGCACGACGTCCACGCAGACCGTCAACGTGACCGTTTCCGGCGATCTGAGCCCCGGCGCCGTGCACGTATGGACAACGGACATGGGCTCGACGAACCCGAACGACTGGTTCGTGCACCAACCGGACATCGTCCCGTCCGGCAGCGGCACGTACAGCCTGACCATGCAGCCGAACCGCATCTACACGCTCAGCACGACCAGCGGCCAGGCCAAGGGCACCGCCGCGAGCCCGGCCGGACACGCGCTCGCACTGCCGTACTCCGACACCTTCGACGGCTACGCGGTGCGCAAACAGCCGCGCTACACCGAAGACATGCAAGGTTCGTTCGAAACGCGCACCTGCGCCGGCGGCCGCACCGGAACGTGCCTGCAGCAGGTGGCCCCGCAGCGCCCGATCAACTGGCAGGACGACAGCGACGCCTACACGCTCATCGGCGACCCGGCCTGGACGAACTACACGGTCAGCCTGGACGTGAACCTGCAACAGGCGGGCACGATCACGCTGCTCGGCCGCGCGAACGTGCAGCAACGTCCGCAGAACCGGCAGGCCGCGTACCAGCTGCGCGTGTCCGAAACGGGCGCCTGGTCGATCGTCAAACACGACACCGGCAACGCGAACACAACGCTCACGTCCGGCACGCGCAGCGCGCTCGGCCTGAACTCATGGCACAACCTGCGACTGGGCTTCTCCGGCGCGCAGATCACGGCGACGATCGACGGCACGGTCGTCGGCACCGCGAACGACTTCTCCTACGGCAGCGGCCAAGCCGGCGTCGGGGTCATCGGCTACCAGACCGACCAGTTCGACAACCTGAACGTGACCGCCAACGCCGGCCCGGTCCTGAGCGTCCTGCGCGGCGCCGAGTCCGGCCGCTGCGCCGACGTCCCCGCCCTGTCCCAGACGAACGGCACCCAACTGGCACTGTGGGACTGCAACGGCGGCGCCAACCAGACATTCCTGCAAACCGCTTCCAACCAGCTCCAGGTGTACGGCAACAAGTGCCTCGACGTCGACGGAGCGTCCACGGCGGACGGAGCGAAGGTGCAGATCTGGGACTGCAACAACGGCGGGAACCAGCAATGGACCGTCAACCCCGACGGCACCGTCGTCGGCGCCGGCTCCGGCAAGTGCCTGGACGCGACCGCGCACGGCACCGCCAACGGCACCCTGCTGGAGATCTGGACCTGCACCGGCGGCGACAACCAACGCTGGTCCCGCAACTGAGTGCCCGTCGAGCAGTGCCGGCGCAGGCGTCCGCGATGCCTGCGCCGGCCACGCTCCGCGGACCCCTACGACACGTCGAGGCAGTCGACGTTCGGCAGGCCGTCCGCGGTGGTCGGGTCGAGCCTGATCGTGTTGCCGCCGGCCTTGAGCGATACGCTCAGCGTCTTGGTGGACCACGTCGTCCAGGCGCCGGTCGGCTCGAACGACACAGTGCCGACCGTGCTGCCGTTGACGACCAGGTTCGCCGGCCGCGTGCTGGCAGTACCATTGGCGAATCGCACTGCCACCGTGGCCGGAGCCGGCGCCGATGCGTCGACCGTGAACTGGGCATAGGCACCGATCGCGGCGGTACCGTCGCAGAAGCCGCTGCCGGAGTAGCCCGCGTGCTTCGTGTCGATCTTGCCCGTGCACACCGCCGGCGCCGTCTCCGCCTCGTAGCGGCCCGACGGCGGCGGTGTCGATGCTCCCGTCTCGAACGCGCCGAGGTCCGGGGCCGCCCCGTTGTACGGCAGGCCCACGTTCGCACCTCGGTCGATCAGCGAGCTGGTCGCGGCGAGGCGCAGGTTGGGCCGGACCGGCAGGCTGCCGTCGGCCGGGCGGGCCGCGTCCCAGCCGGCGGTCGACACGCTCGCGAACTGCGCGTCGTTGAGCGTGACGCCGAGGTCCCAGGAGTTGTTCGCGCTGCTGGTGCCGGACATGTTGGACGTCAGCGTGCCGGTGTAGGCGATGTTGTTGCGCAGGTTCCCCCGTCCGACCGCGGCGCCGCTGGAGTCGACGCCGAGCATGTTGAAGTCGGGGTGGTTGCCGTAGCTCGTGTTGTTGAAGTAGTCGTTCGCCACCGGATGGTGGTTGGCGTAGAAGCCCGCCGCCCGGTTGGTGAACGCCACCGAGAAGCGCACCGTGTGCTTGACCGCCGCGGCGTCGTAGTCGCCGCCGTAGCCGCCGGCCTTGAACCCGTTGCCGTTGCCGGCCGCCGTCGTCGTGCCCGGGACGTAGCCGTTCTTCCAGGCCCAGGAGTTCTCGATGGTCACCGGTGCGTAGGCGTCGATGAGGTCGAACCCGTCGTCGGAGTTGTTCCAGGCCCGGTCGCCCCGGAACACGTTGCTCGGCGAGCCGGCGGTCATGTAGTGCGCGCCGAACCCGTCGCCGCTCTCCCCCGCGCCGTTGGACGACTTCGAGTCGTAGTTGTCGTGCGAGTCGCTGTTGAGCACCAGGTTGCCGGCCCCGGCGTTGATGAACAGCCCGGTGCCCATGGTGTGGTGGATGTCGAGCTGTTCGAAGGTGTTGTTGCTGCCGGAGATCCAGACGGCCCAGGACTCGTGGTTGAGGGTGTTGTTCTGCCGGACCCCGGTGACCTCGAGGCCCTTCAGGTGCAGGTAGTTGCCGGTGACGTCGAAGCCCTTGATCCGGCAGTCGTCGGTCACCCGGGAGAAGTCGAAGACCGGCTTCTCGCCCGGGTAGGCCCAGTAGCGGATGGGGCTGCCGGAGGTGCCGCTCTTGTTCAGGGTGACGGCGTCGACCCGGCCGGTCTGGCTCGGGCAGGTGCTGTTCGCCTTCGTGTACGCGTAGGTGCCGCCGCGGAAGTAGACGATGTCGCCGGCCTGCGCCACCGACTGGGCCTTGGCGATGCTCGCCCAGGGCGCGGCCTGCGTCCCGGCGGCGCCGTCGTTGCCGCCGGGGGCGACGTAGTACGTCTGGCTCGCGGACGCCTCGCCCATCGCGATGGCGACGAGGGTGACGGGGACCGCGGCGACGGCCGCCGTGATGAGCACGGCACGGATCGCCGGTTTACGTCGTTGCATCGGGTTGCTCCAAGCCTTCGGGTGCCGCTATGGATGTGTCGCACGCGTCAATCGCAGCTGCCGGTGCAGGCCACGAACGGTGCGGTGGTCCCGGTCAGGGTGGTCGTTCCCGTCGTCAGGCCGGCGGCCGTCGCGGTCACCGTGACGGTGCCGGGTCCGGTGGCGCGGACCAGGGCGTAGGCGATGCCCTGGTAGGCCTTACGGACGTTGCCGCGGAAGCTCTCGTGCGCGGGGCTGCCGCTGTCGACGGCCACGATCACGCCCGGCCCGCTGACGGTGAACGTGACGGCGGCGGAGGAGCCGGTCACGACCCGTCCGGAGGCGTCGGCGACGGTGGCCTTGACGTAGGAGACGTCGTTGTTGTCGGTCGAGACGGTGGTGTGGTCGGGGGTGAGCAGCATCCGGTTGGCGGTGGTGCCGGTGGCCGGTGGTGTGGTGATGGGTGCGCCCCAGGCCTTCTGCCAGGTGTAGCCGATCGGGCGGACGGTGCCGACGGCGTCGAGGAGGCCGAAGCCGCTTTCGACGCTGGGCCAGAGGCCGTCGGCCTCGCCGAGGTACGCGGCGCCGGTCCAGACGAACAGCCCGGTGATGCTCGGGGTGTTCTTCGCGGTCGTCCAGTTCGAGGTGTCGGTGCCCATCTCGGTGAACAGGCCCGGCCGGGCCGGGGCCATGCCCGCCGCCTGGATGACTTCGGCCGGCCGGTAGTTGCCGCCGAACACGTCGACGATGGTGCGGGTCGCGCCGGTGACGTCGCCGCTGTCACTCGGCCGGAACAGCGCCTGGGTGACCGGGCGGCCGGGGTCCAAGGCGTGCGATATCGCGACCATGCGGGTCAGCAGCGGGGTCCGGGTCGCCAGGGAGTCGCGGATCTCGTTGCCGGTGCTCCACATCGCGACGCTGGGGTGGTTGCGGTCGCGCATGACGATGCTCGTGGCGTCGACCTGGTACCACGGCACGGAGCCGGTCGCGCCGGGCACCGCGGGCGTGCCGGTGGGCGCGGCCGCGGTGCGGTTGAAGGAGGCTGCGTAGTCACCGACGTCGGCGTACTTGTGCGCCGTCCACACGTCGAAGAACTCGTCCAGGACGAGGAACCCCATCCGGTCGGTGAGTTCGAGCAGCGCCGGGCTCGGCGGGTCGTGAGCGGTCCGGATGGCGTTGACGCCGAGGGCCTTGAGCTGGGCCAGGCGTCGCTGCATCGCCCGCTGCGGCACGGCCGTGCCCAGCGCGTGGTAGTCCTGGTGCAGGGCCACGCCCTGGAACTTCACGCTCTTGCCGTTGAGGCTCATCCCGCTCGCCGCGTTGAACGTGAGGCTTCGGATGCCGACGGAGGTGACGTCGTCGTCGACGGCGGTCCCGCTCATGAGGACGCTGGTCGTCAGGGAGTACAACTTCGGGCTTTGCAGGTCCCACAGTCGCGGGTTGCTGACCGGCACGTCGTAGGCGAACGTGGCGGCGGCGCCGGCGGCGATGGTTTTCGTCCCGGTGGTGACCGTCGGCAGTGCGGTGCCGGACGGGTCCCGCAGGGCGCCACGCACGCTGACGTCGGCGGCGATGTTGCCGTTGTTGACCACGGTGGTCTGGGCGTGGACGGTGGCCGCGGCCGTGCTGACCTGGGGTGTGGTGACGTAGGTGGCCCACTGGTCGACGTGGATCGGGTCGGTCGTGAGCAGGCGGACGTCGCGGGTGATGCCGGCGCCGGTGTAGAACCGTTCGGCGGGCTGCTGGCTGGTGTCGGTCTTCACGGCGATGACGTTGTCGGCGCCGCCGGTCTTCGCCGCGGCCGTGATGTCGTAGCGGAAGCTGGTGTAACCGTACGGATGGGTGCCGATCAGGGTGCCGTTCACGTAGACGCTCGCGTTGGCCATGACGCCGTCGAACTCGGCGAAGATCTTGCGGTCGGCGGGCGTCGCGGCGAGGGTGAAGTGCTTGCGGTACCAGCCGATCCCGGACGGCAGGTAGCCGCCACGGCCGGTGCTGGGCGCGCTCTGGGCGAACGGGTCCGCCGGCGGGTTCGGGCCCTCGATGCTCCAGTCGTGCGGGACGTCGACGTGCCGCCAGGCGGTGTCGGCGTAGGCCGGCGCCTGCGCGCCCGACGCGTCACCGTAGTGGAACAGCCAGCCCTGGTCGAACGGCAGGACCGACCGCGTGCCGGCCGCTGCGGCATCGGCCGCCGCGATGGTGAGCACCACAGATGTGGCCAGGACCAGCGCGGTGACCAGGCCACCGATGAGGCGGCGTGAGGGTGAGGTCATGGGTCAGGCCTCGCTCACGTGCCGAGGAAGCCGTCGAGGGCCGCAGTCGGGCGGCGGGTGGACTCGTCCCAGGCGGAGCTGTTGTAGCCGTTGAACGACGGGTAGCCCTCGGGCTCCCAGAAGAACGTGCCCAGGCCGCCGAAGCCTTTGATCCCGGTGACGAACGCCTTCAACGAGTCGCGCACCTGCGTCGGCTTGCCCACCGGTCCGCCGTACTCGACCTGCATGACCGGCTTGCCGTAGCCGGCCTGGATGGTCTTCATGTTCGCCAGGATCCCGGGCACGTTGCCGCCCTGGCCGTAGGAGGACAGCCCGGTGATGTCCCACCGGCCGCCGTTGGCCCGGTAGGCGTCGAGGAAGTTCTGCACGCTCGCGAGGTTCTGCGGCTGGGCCAGGTGGACCAGCACCGGCGTGCCCGGGAAGACCTGCTTGGACATGTCGTACGCGGCGTTGAGCAGCCCGGTCATCTGGGCCGGCTTGCTGATGCTGCCGGTCGGCTTGCAGATGCCCGAGTTCGACTCGTTGCCGATCTTGATCCAGCCCGGGGTCACGCCGTAGTACTTGATGACGTTGCAGGAGTGGTACACGTAGTCGTACATGGCCTGCAGCATCTGCGCGTAGGTCATACCGGACCACGCCTTCGGCGGGTTCTGCACACCGACCGAGTTCCAGGTGTCGCCGAAATGGAAGCCGACGAGCACCTGCAGGCCGGCGTTCTTGGCCCGCTGGGCCAGCTGCGCGGTCTCCTCGATGCCGCAGTGCCCGTTGGCCGGGTCGCTGGACGGGTCGACCCACGTGCGCAGGCTCACCGCGGTGATGCCGTAGTCCTTGAGGATCGACAACAGGTCCCGCTGGACGCCGTTCTTGTCCTTCCATACGTAGCCCCGGGCTTCCATCTGCGGCAGCCAGCTGACGTCCGCGCCCTTGACAAAGGTGGTGGCCGCATCGGCCCGGCCGCCGAGCACCGTGCCGCCCAGGGCGAGCGCGCCGGCTCCAGCCGCGGCGCCCAGCAGGATGGATCGGCGGCGGAGTCCGTCGCCGGGGAGCTGCGCTTCGTGTGACATCGGTACACCTCGCGAAAGAGATCGTTGACGCATCGACGGGCGCCGCTGCGAAGGTGGTCGCGACGCTAGTAACCGTTTCCAGTAGATGTCAAGACGGCCCTGAAAGTTACGCGCTCCACAGGTCGTAACCGTTTACACCGAAGGTATGGAGGTCCGCGTCGCCGCGACGTAATATGCGTTCCCATGGCGATTGCGCTGCCTCCCCCGGACCGGCAGCGGTCCCCGATCACCGGCTGGACCCGGGCACACTGGGAGGCCGTCGCGGACCGGCTGCTCGATGCCGTCACCCCGTTCGCCGGCCCGGACCACGCACAGATCCGCCTGCCCGGCCGCGCGAGCCGGGCCGGCGTCATCAGCGACGGCCTCGAAGGCTTCGCCCGCACGTTCCTGCTCGCCGCATTCCGCATCGCCGGCTCCGGTCCGCAGCCGCCCGCGCAGCTCATCGATCGGTACACCCGCGGCCTGACGGCCGGCACCGACCCCGCGCATCCGTTCGCCTGGCCACCGCCGGTCGACATGTCGCAGCAGCTGGTCGAGGCCGCCTCGATCGCCTTGGCGCTGCACGAGACCCGCCCGTGGATCTTCGACCGGCTCCCGCCGTCCGCTCGGGAGCGGGTCGTCGCCTGGCTCGCCGGCTGCATCGGCCGGCGCACGCCGGACAGCAACTGGGTGCTGTTCAAGGTCGTGGTGGAGCAGTTCCTGGCCAACGTCGGCGCGCTGCACGACCCGGCCGAGATCACCGGCGGGCTGGACCGCGTGGAGGCCTGGTACGCCGGCGACGGCTGGTACAGCGACGGCACCGGCCACAATTTCGACTACTACAACGGCTGGGCCCTGCACCTGTACCCGATGCTGTGGGCCCGGATGAGCGGCGACCGGGGCCGCGCCGCGCGCTACGCGGACCGGCTGCGGCTGTTCCTGGCCCAGTATCAGCACTTCTTCGCCGCCGACGGCGCACCGGTGCACCAGGGCCGGTCGCTCACCTACCGGTTCGCCACGGTCGCCCCGCTGTGGCTCGGTGCGCTGACCGAGGCCACCCCGCTCGAGCCGGGCGTGACCCGCCGGATCGCCAGCGGCGCGCTGCGGCACTTCGTCGAGCGCGGCGCGCCCGACGAGCGGGGGCTGCTGACCCTCGGCTGGTATCACGAGTTCCCGCCGATGGCCCAGCGCTACTCCGGCCCCGGCTCGCCGTACTGGGCGGCCAAAGCCTTCCTCGGACTCCTGCTGCCGGCCGACCATCCGGTGTGGACGGTCCCGGAACGGCCGGCGCCGATCGACACCGCGGACACCGTCCTCGCGCTGCCGGCGCCCGGCTGGCTGCTGCACACCACCCGCGACGACGGCATCGTGCGGCTGGTCAACCACGGCAGCGATCGAGCCGACCGGCCGCAGCACGGTGCCCGGCCCGACCCCAACTACGTGCGGCTGGCCTACACCACCGCCACCGGCCCGGTGCTCGACGCCGGCGACGCCGTCGACGGCCACCTGGCCGTCATCGCGCCCGACGGCAGCGTGTCGCAGCGCCGCCGGATCGAGCGCATCGCCACGGACGCCGCCGGCTACGCCGCCTCCCGCTACACCGACGGCGCCGTCCGCGTGACCACGGTCTCCGTCGTCGACGGGCCGCACGAGGTCCGCGTGCACCTCGTGGAGGCACCGGCCGGGCACCAGGTCCGCGAGGGCGGCCATCCGCTCTCCGGACCACAGCCGCCGGCCGGCGACGGCGAGGCCGCCACGGTCCGGGCCGGCGGCCTCGTCAGCCTGGCCCGGCCACTGGCCGGATTCACCGCGGCCGGAGTCGCCCGGGCCCGCGACGCCACCGCGTTCGGCCCGCACACGGCGACGCCCTACCTGCTGGCCGACCACGCCGGTGGTGCCCGCCTCTACTGCAGCGTCATCGTCCTGGCCGGCGGGCACTTCCCGGCCGCCGGACGGCCGCAGGTGCTGCGGGCGGGCGACGACCGGCTGACGCTGGCGATGGCGGACGGGACGACGGTACACGTGCGAATTGCTCCTGGTTCTGAGCCGGTCGTGGTGTTCGACACTTGGAGGTGCGATGGGACGCCGGCCTCGGGAGCCGGAGGCGGGCACCCGCCCCACCATCCGTGACGTGGCCCGGTCCGCCGGCGTCTCGATCGCCACGGTCTCCCGGGTGCTCGGCGGGCAGCCGAGCGCGACGGCGACCCGGACCCGGGTCCAGCGCGCGGTGCGCGACCTCGGATACGTCGCGAACAGCCACGCCCGGGCCCTGGCCGGCATCAGCACCCGCAACGTGGCCATCGTCGTCAACTCGGTGGTCTCGCCGTTCTACGGCCACATCGCGCAGGCGGTCGAGTCGCAGGCCGCCGAGGAGGGCCGGCTCTGCCTCATCAGCACCACCGGGGGCGACCTGCACCGGGAACTCGCCGCGGTCAAGCTGATGCTGCAGGAGCACACCGACGCGGTGATCCTCGTCGGCAACGTCGTGGACAACGACGAGTACCGCCGGCGGATGGCCGAATACGCGCACGCGCTGGCCGCCGCCGCCTCCCGGCTGGTGCTGTGCGGCCGGCCGCCGCTCGGCCCGCGGGTGCCGGCGATCGCGGTCGAGTACGACAACGCGGGCGGTGCCCGGGCGGCCACCGCCCACCTGCTCTCGGCCGGGCACCGGCGCATCCTCTACCTGGGGCACAAGCCCGGGTTCACGACATCGGAGGGGCGCCTGGCCGGCTACCGCGCGGGACTGGCCGCCCACGGTGTCGAGCCCGACGAGTCCCTCGAGGTCACCGGCGTCAACCTGGAGCGCGCCGAGGGTTACCGGCTGATGCGCGAACGGCTGCGGGCCGGGGCGCCGGACTTCACCGCGGTGTTCGCCGCCAACGACCAGCTCGCCGCCGGCGCGCGGCAGGCCCTGCTGGGGCACGGGCTGCGGGTGCCCGAGGACGTCTCGCTGGTCGGCTACGACGACCTGCCGCCGGCCGCCGACATCGGCCTGACCACCGTGCACCTGCCCCACGACGAGCTCGGCCGCACCGCCGTCCGGCTGGCCCTGGGCCGCGCGCCGGACCGCGCGGAGGACCACGTGGTGCTGGGCACGCACGTGGTCGTCCGGCAGTCGGTCCGGCCGCTGACCCGCTAGTTCGCGGCGGCCTGCCGCTCCTTGGCCAGCTCGGCGGCGACCTGGTCGCCGCCGGCCTGGCGCCACTGCGCGACGACGTCCTTCCACGCGGCCAGGTCCTTGCGGCCGAAGGTGACCGCGGCGATGCCGTCGCCGATGATCTGGTTGAGCTGGGCGCCCTTCGCGCTCAGGGTCGCCGACCGGAGCCCGACGGACGCGTCCGGCACGGCCTTGGGCATCGTCGCCTTCTCCCACTCGTAGGCGGACTTCGCGACGGCCGGGAAGCCGGGCAGGTAGATCACCGACGGCGCGGTGCCGATGTACCGCGTCGGCAGCAGGTTGCTGTTCTCCGAGTCGTACAGCGGCAGCGTCTTGATGCCGTTGCCGTCCTTGGTGAAGTGCTTGCCCTCGACGCCGTAGTTGGCCAGCTCGTACTCGCTGGACCCGAACGGCGCGCTGAGGTAGTTGACGATTCGCAGCAGCAGCTTGATGCGCGCGTCGTCGGCCTTCTTGAACGTGGCGAAGCCGAACATGCCGGCGCCCTGCCACGGCGTGGCGTTCGGCCCGTAGGGCCGGCCGAGGCCGAGTTCGAACCGGTTGTTGATGGTGGTCAGGCTCTGCAGCGCCAGCGCGCCGAACCCGTCGCTCATCGAGGCGAGGCTGCCGTTGGCGAACTGGGTCTTCACGTCGGTGATGCTGGCCGTGAGGCTGTCGGGGTAGTGCGCGCCGGCCGCGACGATCTGCCGCATCACGTCGAGGGCCTGCTCGAACTGCGGGGTGGCGATCGTGTGCGTGAACGTGCCGCCGGATTCGGCCCAGGTGTTGGGCGCGCCGAGCGAGCCGGCGTGGTAGGTGATCGCGCCGAGCCCGCTGAAGAGTGTCTTGGACCAGCCGATGCCCCACTTGCGGTCCCGGGTGAGCCTGCGCATCGCCTCGAGGTACTGGTCCTTGTTCCACTCCAGGGGGACGCCCGCCTGGTCCAGCATGGTGCGGTTGACGAACAGGCTGTTCGCGGGCTTCGGCCGCTCCAGCGGCACGCCGTAGATCCGCCCGCCGACGCGGCCCATGCCCTTCCAGGCGTACGGCGGGATGTTGGCGATGTTCGGGTACTGCTTCACCGCGTCGCCGCCGAGGTGGCCGGACAGGTCGGCGCACTTGGCCTGCACGAACTCCAGCGCGTTGGGCAGCGCCAGGTTGGTGAACATGATGATGTCGGGCAGGTCGTTGCCGGAGGCCATCAGCGTCGTCATCTTCTGGCCGTACTCGGCGTCGGGCACCACGATGACGTTCAGCTCGACGTTGAGCGCCTTGTTCACCGCCTGCCAGAACTGGTTGTCCCCAACCGGCCGGGGCGGGGCCGCGAACGTGATGACCATCGCGGTCACCTTGGAGCCGTCGCCGACGGTCTCCGAGACGGAGGGTTTGACCTGCTGCGGATAGCTCAGGTAGAGCGGCTGGACGCCGGTGTCGGTGCCCGGGCCGTCCGGCTTCGGGCCGTTGAACGGCACGTACGCCGGCCAGGGGACGAGGTCCTTGTTCGCATTGGAGACGTCCGCCGGGCCGCCGCCGTCGCCGCACGCGGCCAGCAGGGGCGCGCCGATCAGGCCGGCGCCGGCGAGCTTGAACAGGCTGCGGCGCTGCAAATACATGGACACGCTGATCCTCTTCCTGGGGTGTGAGGTGAGGTGCGCTATGCCTTGAGGGCGCCGGTGAGCACGCCCTTGACGAAGTACCGCTGCACGAACGGGTAGACGCAGACGATCGGCAGCGTGGCCAGGACGACCACGGCCATCTGGATCGACTGCGGGGAGGCGCCCGCCGCCTCGGCGCTGTATTCGGTCATCGCCGCGCCGCCGGTGACGTACTGGCGCAGCACCGTGCCGATGGGCCAGCGGGTCTGGTCGTTGAAGTAGATGATGGCCTCGAAGAACCGGTTCCAGTACGCGACCGCGTAGAACAGCCCGATGACCGCGATGACGGCGCGGGACAGCGGCAGCACGACGCGGCGCAGGATGGCGAACTCGCCGGCGCCGTCGATCCGGGCGGCGTCGAGCAGCTCGGCCGGGATCGACTGGAAGAACCCGCGCATCACCACGAGGTTGAACACGTTGACGAGGAACGGCAGGATCAGCGCGGCGTACTGGTCGAACAGGCCGGTGCCGCGCACGACGAGGAACAGCGGCACCATGCCCGGCGGGAACAGGAACGTGAAGAGCACGAGCAGCAGCATCGGCTTGCCGCCGTAGACCCGCGGCCGGCTCAGCGTGTAGGCCAGGCCGATGGTGCAGGCCAGGCTCAGGGCGGTACCGACAATGGTGACGCCGGCGCTGACCAGCAGCGCGCGGGTCACGATGCCGCCGCGCAGCACGGCGTCGTAGGCCTCGGTGGACCAGTCCCGCGGCCAGATGACCCAGCCGCCGCTGCGGATGACCTCCTGCGGGTCGGCCAGGCTCGTGGCCAGGACCGTCCACATCGGCAACAGCACGAGCAGCACGATGACGGCCAGGGCGACGCCCTTGAGCGCCCGCACGGCGAGGCTCGGTCGCCCCTGCCACGCGGGGTATGCGGCCTTGCTCATCCCCTGTACACCCCCTGCTCGCCGAGCCGGTGCGCGATCTTGTTCGCGGCGTAGATGAGCGCGACGCCGATGACGCCCTTGAACAGGCCGACCGCGGCCGCGTAGCCGAAGTCGCCGTCGGCGAAGCCGGCGTAGTAGACGAACGTGTCGAGCACCTCGCCGACCTCCGGCCCGACGGCCTGGCGCTGCAGGAAGAACTGCTCGAAGCCGATGGACAGGAACTCGCCGAGCCGCAGCACGAGCAGCAGGACGATGACCGGCCGGATCGAGGGCAGGGTGACGTGCCACAGCCGCCGGCCCCAGCTCGCCCCGTCCATCGCCGAGGCCTCGTAGAGCTGCTGGTCGACCTGGGTCAGCGCGGCCAGGAAGATGATCGTCGCCCAGCCGCACTCCTTCCAGATCACCTGCGCCACCACGAGCGGCCGGTACAGGTCCGGATCGCCGATGATGTGGACGCCGCCGACGCCGAGGTCGGCCAGCGCGCCGTTGAGGACGCCGGCGCCGCCGAGCATGTGCTGGAACAGCGCGATGACGATCACCCACGACAGGAAGTGCGGCAGGTACACCACGCTCTGCACGAACCGCCGCAGCACGTCACCGGCGATGCTGTGCAGCAGCAGCGCGAGGGCGAGGGGCGCCGGGAAGAAGAAGACCAGCTGCAGCACGGCGATGAGCAGCGTGTTGCCGACCGCGCTCCAGAACCGCGGGTCGGCGAACATCCGCTGGAAGTTGTCCAGGCCGACCCACTGGCTGCCGCCGATGCCGAGGAACGGCACGTAACGCTGGAACGCCAGCACGTTGCCGAACAGCGAGCCGTAGTGGAAGACCAGGAAGTACAGCAGCCCGGGGACCGCCAGCAGGAGCAGCACCCGATCGGTGCGCAGACGGCGCCGGGGTGACGGAGCGGCCGGAGGCTCGGCGGGGGCCTCGGCATCGGTTCTGAGCTGTGTCATCGCCATCCGCCCAACACCTTCCAGGCCGGTCGCGCATCACAAGGGAAACACGGTGGCCACGAAGATAAAACGGTTACACAAACTCCGTCAAGTACAGCAGCTGGTGGTAGCGTGGCTTGGCGCGGAAACGTTTACATAGGCCGACTTTAGGAGCGTGCCAGTGCCCCGTCGACCCCACGCAGTGTTCGCCCTCGCGCCGTGGGCGCGGGACGGCGCCTTCCCACCCGACGTCCTGGACCGCCTGTGCCGGCTCGTCGACATCGACCCGGCCCTCACCGTGACCTCGTTCGGCGACCCGGCCGCGGTGGCGGCGCTGGGCCGGGCCGAGATCCTGATCTCCGGGTGGGGCTGCCCGCACATCGACGCGGCGGTCCTCGACCTCGCGCCGCGACTGCGGGCCTGCGTTCATGCCGCCGGTACCATCAAGAAACTGCTGGACCCGGTCGTGTTCAGCCGGGGGCTGACCGTGTCGACGGCCGCCGCCGCCAACGCGGTCCCCGTCGCCGAATACACCGTCGCGATGCTGGTGCTCGGCTCGAAGCAGGCGTTCACCCGCGGCCGCCGCTACGCCGCCGAACAGCGCGGCGACGGCTCGACCGCCACCGGCCTGCTGGGCTGCACCGTCGGCATCATCGGCGCGTCGCGGATCGGCCGGCTGGTGCTGGAGCGGCTGGCCACCTACGACGTACGACCGCTGCTGTACGACCCGCACATCACCGCGGCCGAGGCGGCCCGGCTCGGGGCCGAGCTGGTCGACCTCGACACCCTGTGCCGGCGCAGCGACCTGCTCAGCATCCACGCACCGTCGCTGCCGGAGACCCGCCACCTCATCGACGCCCGCCGCCTCGCCCTGCTCCGCGACGGAGCCGTCCTCGTGAACACGGCCCGCGGCGCCCTCGTCGACACCGAGGCCCTCACCCGGCAGTGCGCGACCGGCCGGATCTCCGCCATCCTCGACGTCACCGAGCCCGAGCCGCTGCCGGCCGGCCATCCCCTGCTGCGGCTGGACAACGTGTTCGTCACCCCGCACATCGCCGGCGCGCAGGGCCGGGAGCTGCGCCGCCTCGGCGAGTTCGCCACCGCCGAGATCGACCGCCTGCTGCGCGGCGAGCCCTTGCACGGCGCGGTGAGCGAGGCCCAGCTCACCCTGATCGCCTGAGGAGCGCCGACGGCGCGTGGTTTGACAGGCCGCGGTACCACCGTGAAAACTTCGTGTAATCGCTTTCATTCCTGTTACACGGGAGGTTCGATGGCACGTCGGCCCGCGCCGCCGGACGCCAGCCGCCGGGCGACCATCCGGGACGTGGCCTCGGCCGCCGGCGTGTCGATCGCCACCGTGTCGCGGGTCCTGGGCGGGACCTACCCGAGCGCGCCCGTGACCCGCAGCAAGGTGATGCGGGCCGTGCGCGATCTCGGCTACGTCGCCAACAGCCACGCCCGGGCCCTGGCCGGGATCAGCACCAAGAACGTCGCGATCATCCTCAACTCCGTCGTGTCGCCGTTCTACGCCTACGTGGCCCAGGCCGTGGAGACCCAGGCCGCGCAGGAGGGCCGGCTCGTCCTGATCAGCACCACCGGCGGCGACCTGCGGCGGGAGCTCGGCGCGGTCAAGCTCATGCAGGAGGAGCACGCCGACGCGGTGATCCTCGTCGGCAACGTGGTCGACAGCGACGAATACCGCAAACGCATGGCCGAATACGCGCACGCGCTCGCCTCCGCCGGCTCGCAGCTCGTCCTCTGCGGCCGGCCGTCGCTCGGGCCGGACGTGCCCGCGATCGTGGTCGAGTACGACAACGCGGGAGGCGCCCGAGCGGCGACCGGCCACCTGCTCTCGGCCGGGCACCGGCGCATCCTCTACCTCGGCCACAAGCCCGGCTACACCACCTCGGAGGGGCGCCTTTCCGGGTACCGCGACGCCCTCGACGGCTACGGCGTGCCCTTCGACGCCGGGCTGCGGGTCGACGGGGCGACGCTGGAGCGAGCCGAGGGGCACCGGCTCATGCGCGAGCGGCTGCGGGCCGGCGAGCCGGACTTCACCGCGGTGTTCGCCGCCAACGACCAGATCGCCGCGGGAGCCCGGCAGGCGCTGCTCGAACGCGGGCTGCGCATCCCCGAGGACATCTCCCTGATGGGCTACGACGACCTGCCGCCGGCGGTGGACATCGGGCTCACGACGGTGCACCTGCCGCACGACGAGCTCGGGCGGACGGCGGTGCGCCTGGCCCTGCGGCGCGACCGCGACGCCGTGGACGACCACGTGGTGCTGGGCACGCACGTGGTCGTCCGGGACTCGGTCCGCCCGGTGACCGCATAGCCGGATCAGATCTGGTCACCGACCAGGGCCAGGACCTGGAAGGCGGCCAGGCCGTACTGGGCGCTGGCGTTGGTGAAGAAGCCGGCCTCGTCGACGGGGTTGAGCACGGCGGAGCCCTCGACGCGCCGGGACGCGAACGACATCGAGTCCGGGTAGCCGTTGGCGCCGGTGCGCAGCTCCTGCCAGGCCCGCTTGGCCAGGGCGGGGTCGCCGAGCTGCGCGGCGGCGTAGGCGGTGGCGCGGGCATACGCCTGGCGCAGGTTCAGGTTGCCCCAGGACGCGCCGGTGGCGGCGAGCTGGTCGGCGGCCGGTGCGTTGTACAGCCGGCAGAACGTGACCCACTGCTGCTTGACGGCGGCGTCGCCGGTGAGCGCGATCAGCTCGGTCATCACCTCGATGAGGCCGAAGACGGAGCTCAGCGCACCGACGGAGACGCTGCGCTCGGTCATCGGCGCGTACTTCCCGTCGGCCAGGTCGCACTTCGGGTCGCCGCCCTGGGCCCAGCCGTTGGGCAACGCCGCGATGGTGCTCGCCCCGTTGAGCAGCTTGGTCCGGGCGATCGGGTCGCCGCCGCGCTCCCACTCGGTCAGCCAGGCCATCGCGAGGGAGCCCCAGTCGGTGGTGGTGCCGATCGCGAGAGCGGCCGGGTCCGGCGTGTACGGCGCGGTGCGGATCTTGCGCAGCGGGTCGAGGACGAGGAACGTCTTGTCGGCGTCGATGAGCGAGTGCAGCACGTCGCCGACGCGCTCGTCGGCGGTCAGGAAGTACAAGAAGCGCTTGTATCCGGCGTTGGAGATGCGGACCTGTTTGGCGCTGTCGGCCCAGTGCATGACGCCGTGGCGGGTGCCGAGCCCTTTGTACTTGCCGAGGTGGTACATGTCGACCTCGCCGGTGTGGCGGGTCATCGCCTCGGCGAAGCGGAACGCGGTGGCGTCGCCGGAGCGCAGGTAGTGGTACCACAGCCACAGGTCGCTGGAGAGCTCGGAGTTGTCCCAGGCGTAGCCGCCGACGTCGTAGCACCAGGTGTGCCGGGTCGGGTCGTAGGTGTGCATGATGTCGCCGTAGTCCCAGAAGCCGTACCAGTTGTGCTGATCGACCTGGCTGAGGTGGAAGCGGTGCAGCTGGTCGAGCCGGTCCTCGAGGGCGGCCTTCGCCGGCACCGTGCGGTCGACCGGTGCCCACGAGCCGAAGACGCCGGCCGCGTGGTTGTGCTGGGGGCTGCTGACCAGCAGCGGCGGGGTCCGGTTGGCCGCCGCCAGCTCGGCGAATCGCGCGGTCGTCGGCGTCGCGCCCAGGGCCCAGAACATCAGCTCGGTGGTGCGGGCGATGCCGTACGGGGAGCCGAAGCCGGGCTCGTAGTCCTCGTAGGTGATCTCGAGGCCCTCCAGCTGCTCCGGGTAGGTGTCCTGGCCCAGGCCGTCGTGGTAGAACCGCAGGTCCATCGCGGCCGCGCGCGGTGACCAGAGCCAGACGGTGGCCGTGGCGTTGTCGGTCGCGGCCCCGCCGATCTCGAGCTCGGTCGGGTGCAGCTGCCAGAAGTTGCGCATGCCGAAGGCGAGGCCGCCGCCCGGGGTGCCGACGTAGGCCAGGCCGGACGCGCGTTCGCCGCCGTCGACCCGGACCCAGCTGTGCCCGGGCCTGGTGCGCTTGGCGATCTCGAAACCGTTGGCGGTGAGCTGGCGCAGGCTGTAGTCGCCGAACGCCGGGATGTACTGCAGGCGCGTGGTGACGCGAGTGTCCCAAGTGGACGCATCGGGGGTCGCACGGCCCTCGTACTGGGCCTGGCGCACGGCCGCGCCCGGATCGCGGCGCAGGCCGGTGATGCCCTGCACCGCCTCGGCCAGCACGCCGGCGCCGGTCCCCGCAAAGCGAACGTGGCGGTTGTACTGTTCTGCGCGCATCGGCACCGTGAACTGCACGCCGAGGCCATTGATGAAGTCCTTGCGCTCATCACCGTCGAACGTGAGCGAGTGCACAACCCGGATCGCGTCCGAGCCCGCATAGATGTAGAAGCGCAGCACGAACGGCAGCCAGCGCCGCTTGCCCTGCTGGTGCCGGCCCTCGACCCGGACAACGGCCCGCACCGGGCCGCTCTGTTCGACGGTGACGGCTTCGACAGTACCCGTGAAGGCCTCGGTTTTGATGGTTGCGGGCTGGTCGCTGCTCGGCTTGTCCTGCACGGATGCGACGAGCCGGCCGTCGCGGGCGATCACGGTGTCGCCGCGCTTGATGGTGTCCACGACGGTGCCGCCCGCGCGGTTGAAGGCGACGGTGATGGCGCCGGTGCTGACCACGATCTGCTTGCCCGGCTGGACGGTGACCGCCGCGGCCGCGGCGGCGGGCGCGCCGGCGGCGAGGCTGTAGGTGGCGGCGCGCGGGGCGGCACCGCTGATGGCGTGGGCGGTCCACTTGACCGAGCCGTCCGGCCAGAACCCCGTCGTCCACGACTGCAGGGGTACCGTCGCGCCGCCCTCGGCGGTGAGCGAGAACTGCTGGCCCGGGGCGAACGCGCCGCGCGGCCACGGGACACCCCAGGTCGCTCCGGCCGCGAGCTCGGCCGGGGCCACATTCTCGAGCCAGTGCAACGGGACCGGGTCATGGCCGGTGTAGACGATGTCCGGGTCGGGTTGCGGCGGGGCCGCGGATGCCTGGGCGCCGCGGGCCAGGGGGACGGCCGCCGCGGTTCCGGCGGCGGCCGCGACGGTGAGCACCGAACGTCGGCTGATCTGAGCCAATGCGAGTCAACTCCTCGGAGAGCACGCAGGTGGACGGGCCAGCGAGGAAGGGGTGTCGGCGCCGGCCGGACGCTATTAAAGCGTTTACAGTGATCGATGGGACCACATGCGTCTTTAACAGTCAAGGAGCTGTAGGATACGGTTACATGAGACTGCGGATTCTGGTGTACAGCCGCACGACCGACTACCGCCACGACTCCATCCCGGCCGGAGTCGCCGCGCTGCGGACCCTCGGCCGCACCCACCGGTTCGACGTCGAGGCGACCGAGGACCCGGCGGTGTTCGACGAGCTCGACCGGTTCACGGCGGTGGCGTTGCTCAGCACCAGCGGCAGCATCGGCGGCCCGGCCGCCCGCGCCGCGCTGGAGTCCTTCGTCCGCGCCGGTGGCGGGTTCGCCGGCATCCACGGCGCGGCGACGACGGAGTACGAGTGGCCGTTCTTCGGCACGCTGATCGGCGCCTGGTTCGACCGCCATCCACACGTCCAACCGGCGCGCATCATCGTCGAGGACCGGGCCCACGCCTCGACCGCCCACCTGCCGGAGGTGTGGACGCGCACCGACGAGTGGTACGACTTCCGCACGAACCCGCGGCCGTCGGTCCGCGTGCTGCTGCGCGCCGACGAGTCGTCGTACGAGGGCGGCACCATGGGCCCGGACCACCCGCTGGCCTGGTGCCACGAACACCTCGGCGGGCGCTCGTTCTACACCGCGCTCGGCCACACGACCGAGTCCTACGAAGAGCCAGCCGTCCTCCAACATCTGCTGGGCGGCCTACGCTGGGCCGCCCGAATGGGCCCTTAACTCGTAGCCGGCGGCCACGATGCCGCCGTAGGCAGCGTTCCGAATCGGAAAAGCTGCCGGCCCGTCCGCGCTTCATCGCGGGCCGGCACGTGCAGCGGTAGGCGTCCGCAACGTCACGCGCCGCAGGGGGTTTCGACGTACGCATTGTGCTCAAGCCGGGCCAGCGTCACCGGGGCCCACCCCTGGTCTCCGCCCCGTGCGACAACATGCACACCTCGACCCGATCGGCCGGGTACAACATTTCGCCTCCTCCGGCCCTGACAAGCAGCAGCGGCACACCCTCCACCATCCCGAACCGATCGCGCTCCACCGGCGTCGGCATCCGGGCCGTGACCCGTGCCGGTCCGACCACCGACACCTGCTCGACCGGCAGTTCCCGTCGCACCGCGGATCGACGGCCGCGAACCGACACAATCAGCCCCTCGGATCGGAGCACGGTGAGGCCCTTGCGGACCACCTCACGGCTCACGCCGCAGACCGCTGCGATTTCTGATTCACTGAGCAATTCGGCGCCGGCGGCAATCTCGCCGGTCGTGATGCGCTTCCGCAGCGCGTCGGCGACCTGCAGATACAACGGGATTCCCGACTCGTGGTCAATCATGATGGAACCCATGACGCAGCGTCGGTCCACGGCGATCTGACGGCGAACCGATCAGCCGGCAACACCCGCACACTGCCATCGGCGCCATGAAGGTCGAGAACGACGGCACCGGGTGGTAGCCCAAGCCGCTTCGCCTCCTGTGGCTCAAGGACCCGTGCACCAAGCCAGCCGTTCTCGGGTAAGGCGACAACAGTCATCGGCCGCGGCCCAGGTAGCTGCGCAGCCATGTCACGCGAAAGCTCTCGTGCGTTCACCAGCAACCCTCCTTTCATTCCGCCAGCACGTCACCGCAGGATCCTCGCGGCCACGCCGTCCGGTCACGTGTGAACCCTGACAGGGCATGTCGCCCGCACCCAGCCCAAGGTGGTATGCCAAGGCGGGATAGCGCGCCGGGTTCATTGACATAGGTCAACCACTGGCACAGACGGGTGCTCATCACCTCCTGCCGACAGGTACGCTGCAGCGAAGAGTCGACCGCCCCGGGGAAATCGTCATGCCAACCGATGCATTCGGATCCGTTCGTTTGCCCGCCGAGTTCTGGCAACGCGCCGAAGTCCGCACCGCCCTCGACCATCGCGACTTCGGCGCCCTGTTCCACCTCATCGCGAAACGCGGATACAGCCAGACCCGTATCGGCGCCGCGGTCGGCATGACGCAAAGCCATATCAGCAACATCGTGCGCGGCCAACGTCGAGTCACCGCACAGGACGTCATCACGCGCGTCGCCGAGGGCCTCACAATGCCCGACCACGCACGCCACGCCCTCGGTCTCGCGCCTACATCCGCAACGAAGGACGAGGTGCCCTCCGCAGTTGCCACGACGAACACCAGCGGTCGAGCCGGTGGCAGTTCACAGTCGGCCGGCCTCCCTGTCGACAGCGTCGAAAGCGACGTACCGTCAGAAGTCATGAAGCGACGAAGCCTCATATCGCTGGCCACTACCGCTGCTGCGTTCGGAGTCGCGTCCACTGCGGCCGGCCCGATTGCTTCGCTCCTGAGCAGTGAGACCGCCCGCCACGCCCTGCTCTCCGCCTCGATGGACACCGACGCCGGCCTCGACATCGACGAGCTGGACCAGATTGTTCTTGACTACGGGGTCGACTACCTCGTGACATCACCGGCAGAACTGCGGCAACGTCTCACCGCCGATATACTCGTCGTCCAGCTTGGCACCGCCCAGGCCGGCACCGCCGCACAGCGGGAGAGGCTTCGGCGTATTGGCGCCGTGCTGGCGACCTTCATGGCGAAGACCACCTCCAATCTGGGCGACCTCGCCGGCGCCCGCAGATGGTGGCGTGCGGCCAGCCAAGTCGCGGATAGATCCGGCGATCCGGCCACCGTGTTGTGGGTCCGCGGGCAGGAGATAATCCGCGCGCTCTACGACCGCCGCGATATCAATGACATCCTGAGGCTCGTCGACCGGACGGAGCCGATCGCCGCCAAGTCCGAGATGTCAGCGCTGCCCTCCTTCATGAGCGGCAAAGCCCAGGCCTTCGCCGCAGCAAGCATGGCAAAGGAGGCGCGGACGGTGCTCGAGCAGCTAGACGGCATCTACTCCAAGCTACCGACCGAAATGACGGCGGTACGCGATCGGGAGTCGGATCTGCAATGGCCACACACGAAGTACTTGTTCACGGCGAGCTACGTGCACGCCCGCTGCGGCTCACTGGCGGACGCGTACAACGCTCAGGAAGAGGCTTTGCGGGAGTATCTGCCCAGCCATGTTCGCGCGGTCGCGCAGATCAACCTGCACCGAGCGCTGTGCATGGTTACCGCCGGCGACCCGGTGGGCGGGTTGCAGTACGCCCAGCAGACGATGTCAAAGCTTCCGAGTTCTCATCACGTTCGCCCCGTCATCGATGGCGCCCACACGGTGCTGGCTTCAGCGTCCGAGCATCAGCGCGCCCAAGCCGCTTGTGCCGAGTTTGCGAACTACCTGACCGCGCAGGCGGCGACCGAAGCCTAGCCCCACAATCTCGCAGGAGGCTTGGACACTCCCGTGGATATCGATGGATTCGCACTCCGACGCCGCGACGCCGCCGCTGTCTTGACGATGCGAGGGGAAGTCGAGCCGATATACGTTGCCGCGAATACCGGCCGCATCGCCGCCGACCCGTTCTCTCATCCCGATCGCTTCTGGCAGCGCCTCGCCGATATGTACTCCCGGGCGCCGGGATTCGACTTTGTGGGCGGCTATGTCGACGACCAACTGATCGGATACGCATTCGGCTGCACCCGCACCGCGGATCGCTCAGTGGACATCTGGAAGGAGATTCGGACGGCGCTGCCCGGTTTTCCCGTCCCGCCTGAGACGCAGCCGGTCTTCATTTTCAACGAGTTCGCAGTCGATCCCACCTATCAGAACCGGGGATACGGCCGGCGTATTATGGACAGGCTGCTTGGGCACCGGTCGGAACTTGTCGCCAACCTCTTCGTCAGACCAGACAATCCCGCTCGCGATCACTACCGCTCCTGGGGCTGGCTGAAGATCGCCGAGAAGAAGCCGTTCCCCGACTCCCCCACCTTCGAGTCCCTCATCAAGGACCTGCGAACCGGCGAGTGCGCGTAGCTGCCTGCCCGTCCTCTTCCATCGCGGACCGACACGTTCAGCGCAATGCCTCTAGCAGTGTCATGCACTGCCGGGGGCTTTCCACGTGCGCGTTGTGCCCCAGCCCGGCCAGCGTCACGACCGAAGTCCCGTACGACGCGAGCTGCGCATCGGTGTTCATCGGGTCGAGCTCCCCCCGCGCCAGCACAACGTGCGATGCCCCAGCAACCAACGCGTCCATGTCCGGCGCCCCGACCCCGAACGCCGCCGGGTCCAGGGCGAGCCGCCACCGCCCGTCTGCTTCCCGCACCCCGTCCAGGGCCGCCGGATCATCCTCGGCGACCAGCCCGGCCAAACCCGACACCCGCAGATGCCGGGCGACGGCCTCCTCGCGCGTGGCGAACCAGGTGACCGGCCGCTGCGCGAGTGCCCGGGCGCGGTCCAGCTCCTCGGCGCTCCAGGCGACCTTGATCCCCAGCCCGACCACCGCGGCCACCGGAGCCCGGGCGGCCAGCGCGAGCCCGACCACACCCCCGAGCGAGTGGCCCATCACCACGGTGCCCGGCTCCACCAGCGGCACCAGCGCGTCGGCCAGCCCCTCGAACGAATATTCGGAAAGCCCCGCCGCCTTGCCGTGGCCAGGCAGATCCGGCGCCCGCCAGCGGCCCGGCCACCGATCGCGCAGGGCCGGCTCCCACCCCGCCCACACGGCCCCGGTCGCGCCCAACCCATGCAGCAACAGCAGCAGCGGCTCACCCATCCCCGCAGTCTCCCACCGAACGCCGGCCGGGCCGGGCGTTCGGGTCTCGGTACGCTCGGCGCGGTGATCGCCGCTTTCGTCAGCGGCCGGGGAATTGCCGGGGTCGGCGGTAAACCCTTCCGGGCCGCGTCGGCTCATACCGGGTGAACCGCCCACTGGCCGGAGGAGGAACCCATCACGTGCGCCCGGACCGGGAAGAAGATTTCGCGCAGTTCGTCGCGAGCCGAAAACAGACGCTGCACCGCGTCGCGTATCACCTGCTCGGCGATCGGGATCGGGCCGATGACGCCGTGCAGCACTCGTTGACCGTGCTCTACGCGCGGTGGGGGCGGGTGCATGAGATCGAGAACCTCGACGGGTACGTCCACACGATGGTCGTTCGCGAATGTTTTCGTGATCGGCGGCGGTGGCTGGCCCGGGTGCGGCTGTCGCCGGTGACGCCGGACGTGGCCGTCGCGTCCGCCGGCCCGGAGATCGAGCAGCGGATGCTGCTGCGGGCGGCGCTGCGAAGCCTGCCGGAACGCCAGCGGACCGTGCTCGTCCTGCGGTTCCTGTGCGACCGCCCGGTTCTCGAGGTCGCGCAGCTGCTCGGGCTGGCCGAGGGCACGGTCAAGGCGCACACCGCCCGGGGGCTCGACGCGCTCCGGCGGGAGCTGGGGACGTCCGCGGAGCCGACCTCGAGGAGCGTGGCATGAACGACAACCCATTCGCGAATCTCATGCGTGAGGACGTGCCGGACAGCCGCGTCCAGGTCGGCGCGGTCATCGCCGGCGGCCGGGCCCGGGTGCGGCGGCGCCAAGCGGCGACGGTGGTGGCCGCGGCCGCCGCCGTGGTGGTCGTCGTCGGCGGGGCCGCGCTCGCGGCGGTGCGGCCCGAGCCGGTGCGGCCGGACCCGGTCCAGCCTCCGCCGTCCTCGTCCCCGTCACCGTCGGTGCGGTCGTGCCAGGCGGTGCCGCTGCCCGAGCTGGGCGCGCCGGCCTGGGTCGCGGTCGACGCGGCCGGACATTATTTCGCGGGTACTCCGACGACGGCGATCGGCACCGTGAACGTCCTCGGCCCGGAGGGTCTGAGCACGGTCCGATCGTCGGCGCAGAAGCTGATCGTGACCGGGGTCAACGGCAACGGGACGATCATCGGCAACGCGACGAACGACACCGACACCGAGTCCGGCGCGTTCGTCATCGAGAACCGCATGACCGTCCGGCTCAGCCCGCCGCCGGGCGCTCTCGACGTCCGGGCCGCCGCGATCAACGACACCGGCGACGTCGTCGGCGACGCCCGGATGCCCGGCAACACGTTCCAGGCGGTCGTCTGGCGATACGGGAAGTGGAACGAGCCGCAGCCGCTGGCCATCCCGGCCGGCATCGCGATCGGTCCCCTGGCCGCCGGCGGTTCGTCGGCGTACGGGATCGCCGCGGACGGGCGGATCGTCGGCAGCATCGGCAACGGCGCGGCACCGTTCCTGTGGAACGCCGACGGCGGCGGCCACGTCCTCGACGTCCCGGCCGGGAAGCCGGGCGGGATCGCGGTCCGGATCGCCGGCGAATGGGCCCAGGGCACGGTCGATGTGCTCGCCGACACGCACGTGCGGCCGGACGGGCGGCGGGTCGGCAACGCCGAGCCGGAGTCGGTCCGCTGGAACCTGCGCACCGGTCAGGTCCAGCCGATCGAGGCCGGGCATCCGAGCATCGGCGCGGCGGGGCTGCTGCCGGACGGCACTGTGGTGGTCCACGTGCAGAACTACGCCGTGCTGTGGACGGACCGCGGGGTCACCCGGCTGCCGATGCCGAAGGGCAGCACGCACATCCAGATCACCGGAGCCGCGAACGACGGCACGGTCGTCGGGTTCGTCACCGAGGGCGAGCCGGCCGGGGCGTATCGCTGGAACTGCCGGTAGACGCGGCGAAGGCCGGCCACCAACGAGGGTGGCCGGCCTTGAGCCAGGGGTTGCGGCGGGTTACTTGGCAGCGACGCCGTACTGGCCCTCGCCACCCTCGGCGTGGTACTCGGTGCCGTGGGCGAAGGCGCCGTCGAAGCGCTGCTGCAGGGCGTCGAGCTCGGAGAACTCGGCCTGGTGCGAGGACTCGCTGCCCTCGGCGGCGAAGACGTGGTCGTCCTCGGACGCGTCGTGGCTGAAGTTCGTGTAGTTGTCCTGCTCGTAGTGCGCACCGTAGGGCTGGTCGACCTCGACGTGGTTGCCCTGCGCGAAGTCCGTCGACTCAGCCGCGTGGTGGTCGTTCTCGTACACGTTGAACTGGTTGTTGTAGTCAGCCTCCGAGCCGTTGGCCTGGTGCAGCTGGTCCAACGCGTCGTGCTCCTGACCGGCCGAGTACTGGCCGTAGTCGACCTCGTGGCCGCCGTCGTAGCCCGTGTCGCCGGTGTCGTAGTCGCTCATCTTCGGTTCCCCCTGGGAAGTTTGGTTGGTGTCGCTGTTGAGAAGAACGTTACGGGGAACCCGTAGGGGTTGAATCCCGGAAACGTGCCACCACCGCGGCCCGCACCCGGGGCTCCAGATCGTCGCGGGCGCCGAGCATCGGCAACGCGTCCACCAGGTCGATCATCACGTCGAGGACCAGCTCCTCCTCCAGCGCCACGGGGTCGTCCGGGCCGACCTTGGAGCGGGCACCGGCGATCCGGGCCGGGTTGACCAGTGCCGCGGCGAGCGGGCCGACGTCGGCCGGGGCGATGTGCGGGTCCCAGGGCCGGGCGTCGCCGAAGCGGGCCTCGTCGAACTCGGGGATCTTGCGTTTGAGCACGGGCCGGGCCGTCAGGGGCAGGCGGGCGTCGGGACGCAGGACCACACCCTCGGCGAGGTTGCCCTCGAGCGGCGGCAGGCCGAGCATGGCCGGCACCCGGGTCGGGTAGCGGACCGGCACGGCGTCGACCGTGGACCTGGTGCCGCGGGCGAGGAGGGGTACCACGTCGGCCCCGCCCTCCGCGGCGGCCGTCGCGAGCTCCGAGTACAGCCAGGCCGGGCCGTCGTCGCTGACCACGTCGAACAGGGCGAACCGGATCCGCGGGCTGTACCACACGCCGGTCTGCACGGGACTCGCGGCGGGCTCGGGCGGCGTTCCCGGATAGTGACCGCCGTAGAGCTCACCGTACAAGCGAACCGTTTTGCTGCTTTGCAAACAGACGCGGGCCGTGCGCTCCAACGTCGACCGGAGCAGCTGCCAGCCGAAGAACGGCTCGTCGTCGCGCAGCCACGCCTTGCGCTTGCCGACCCGCAGGACAGTGCCGTCGTAGGCGACCACCAGCTGCGCACCGTGAATCTTCTCGGTCGCGATCCACGGGCCCGCTGACGAGGCGCCGGCCAGCACGGCCGGGATCTTCGGGTATGTCACGTGCTCCACCCGCAAAAGTTTCCCCGATCGGCGGTCAACACGGCCGCCGCGGCGAGGACTCTGTGTGGTGTGACGTTCGAGGAGTATGTCGCCGCGCGGGGGCAGGCGCTGGTGCGGTTCGCGGCGCTGCTCACCGGCGACGAGCACCGGGCCGAGGACCTGGTGCAGGACGCGCTGACCAAGGCGTACCTGCGCTGGGCCCACATCCGGCGCGGCGACGACCCGGACGTGTACCTGCGCCGTCTCGTGCTCAACGCGTCCCGTTCGTGGTGGCGGCGGCGGCGCAACCGCGAGGTCGTCGGCATCGTCGACATCGACGCACCCAGGTTGATATTCGTCGACATTGACGAAAGTGGCGCGGTCGATGCGGAGGCCGCTGAGCGCGACGCGCTGTGGCGGCTTATCCGGGACCTGCCCGACCAGCAGCGGGCCGTGGTCGTCCTGCGCTACTACGAGGACCTCGACGACCCGACGATCGCCCGCATCCTCGACTGCAGCGCGGTCACCGTGCGTACCCATGCCATGCGCGCGCTGCACCGCCTGCGCGCCGCCTACCAGGAGGCCACGACGCCATGACCGACCTCGAGAGCCGGCTCACGGCCACCCTGGCCGAGCGGGCCGCGAAGACCCGGACGATCACCGGTCTGGCCGAGCGGGCGGCCCGGCGCGGGAAGACGATTCGGCGCCGCAGATTTGTCGTCGGTACCGCCGCGATCGTCGCTTTGTTGGTGTTCTTGCCCATCACGGTGGGTAGCGGGAACACGACGCTGCCGCTGGAGACCGCGGCCCCGCCCGCCCCGATCGGCACCGACCGCGCCCTGCTGCACTTCGACGTCGACCTGACCCGGCTGCCGCCGGTGCTGGCCGATCGGATCACCGTCACCGAATGGGTTTCGGGCAACGGCTACGAACGCTTCGTCGGCCAGGACAACGACCGCAAGGCGATCGTCACGATCTGGCTCGCCGACACCGCCGAGCGCGCCGACCGGTACGACGCGATGAGCAACGGCTCCGGCACCGGCAACCTGCGCTGGCAACGCGACGGCATCGAGGGCCTGACCGTCCTCAATGCCCTCGATCGCGACCTCCTGCCGCAGGTCACCGACGCGGTCCGGTTCGGCGTGACGCAACGCTGCGTGATGCCGCTGCGCCTGTCCGCGCTGCCCGAGGGCGCCCGCTGGACCGAGTGTCAGACGGCGATCCGCCGCGCCGGAACCCCGGGGACGGTGTGGGTGTACTCGGGCCTGACGCTCCATCGCGCCGACGACCGCACGGTGTTCATCTGGGCCGACAGCGACGAGACCCCGACCGGGAGCAGCCCGAGCTCGTTCGCCGCCGACCGCCAGGTGGCCGGCTATCCCGCGCAGTGGCGCACCGGCTCCGGCTCCTTCGCCAACGGCCTGTGGATCGCCGACTTCGCCGGCATCGACCTCTACATCTCGAACTACGAGACCGACCCGGCCGACTGGTTCACCGTCGAGGAGGCGAGCTGGTACGCCACCCGCCTGACGCCGAGCCGCGACCTGAACGCCCCGTCGACCTGGCCCACCCGCGCGATCGGCTGAGGGCGTCAGGCCGGCGGCTTGGACTTGAGGCCGGTGCCGCACAGCGGGGCGACGACGGCGGGCCGGCCGTCGCCGGGCGGCGGCGCGTCGATCAGGCCGGCCTGGATCGCGGCCCAGCACACCGCCGACGTCGGTTCGACGTAGAGGCCCGCGCGGGCGAGGTCGTCGTGGGCGGCGTGGACCTGCTCGTCGGTGACGGTGACGATCGCGCCCCCGGTGGCCCGGACGGCGTCGAGGATCTGCCGGCCGCGGGCGGGCCGGGCGATGGCGATGCCCTCCGCGACCGTGCCCTCCGCGATGATGTCGACCGGCGCCGGCCGGCCGGCGGCGAACGCGGTGGCCAGCGGCGCGCAGCCGGCCGCCTGGACGGCGACGATCCGCGGGAGCCGGTCGATGAGCCCCTGGTCGCGCAGTTCGACGACGCCGAGGTAGGCGCCCAGGACCAGCGTGCCGTTGCCGACCGGCAGCACCAGCGTGCCGGGCAGCCGCCCGCCGAGCTGCTCCCACAGCTCGAAGACGTAGGTCTTGGTGCCGTGCAGGAAGAACGGGTGGTAGACGTGGCTGGCGTAGAAGACGCCGGGCTCGCCGGCGGCCCTGGTGGCGGCCTCGGCGGTGTCCTCGCGGGTGCCGGGGATCTGGTGGACGGCGGCGCCGTAGGCGCGCAACTGTGCGACCTTGCCGGCCGACGTGCTCGCCGGGACATACACGTCGCAGGCGATGCCGGCCCGGGCCGCGTACGCGGCGACGGCGGTCCCGGCGTTGCCGCTGCTGTCGGCCATGAGCCGGGCGACGCCGAGCCGGGCGGCCAGCGCCGCCAGCAGGACCGCGCCCCGGTCCTTGAAGGACCCGGTCGGCATCAGGTAGTCGACCTTCAGGGCGACCCCGGCCGGCCCGGGCGCGGTGACCAGCGGTGTCATGCCCTCGCCCATGGTGAAATCGAGCGGTTCGCCGATCGGGAGCGCTTCGGCGTAGCGCCACAGGCTCGGCCGGCGCCCGGCGAGCGAGCCGAGGTCCGGCACGGCCGGCGTGAACCCGGTCAGGTCGAGCACGCCGTGGCAGTGCCCGCAGCGCCAGGCCAGCTCGTCCAGGCGGTGGGTGTGCCCGCACGCGGCACACCGCAGCGCGATCATGTTGCGCACCGGTGTCACCAGCCGTTGTGGCGCGGCCAGGCGCCGACGAGCCGGGGCGCGCCGTCGTCGCCCGCCGGGCCGGCGACGACCGCGTATCGGTCGTGCTGGGCGGCGGTGGCGCAGGCGTGGTTGGGCAGGATGCGCAGCCGCGTGCCGATCGGCAGGTCCGGCAGCGGCCCGGCGGTGCCCGGGCGCAGCGCCAGGGTGCCGTGCTCCTGGCTGGCGGCGGTCATGAGCAGGTCCGGGATGAGCCGGCCGGCGAGGTCGGTGACGAGGCCGTAGCCCTGGTCGACGGGCTGGGCGGCGGTGCCGCGGTCGCGGGAGGTGGCCATCCACCCGCCGTCGGTGAGGATCCAGCCCTTGTCGGGCCGGTGGCCGATGACGGTGACGGCGACCGACAGGGCGATGTCCTCCACGGCGCAGACGCCGATGCCGGCCATGACGAGGTCGAAGAAGACGAAGTTGCCGGCCCGGACCTCGGTCACGCCGGCGAGGGCGGTGCCGGTGTGGGCGGTCGGGGTCGATCCGACGCTGACCACGGGGCTCGGCAGACCGGCGGCCCGCAGCGCTTCGGCGGCCCGCACGACGGCGAGCCGCTCCTGATCGGCGTCCCGGCTCTGCTCGCCGGCGGTGGCGGAGAAGTAGGACTCCCCGGCGTGGTCGAGCACGCCGCGCAGTTCCCCGCCGCCGTCGTGCAGCGCGCGGCCGATGTCGATGAGCCGGGGGTCGGTCGCGGCGAGCCCGCCGCGGTGCCCGTCGCAGTCGATCTCGATCAGGGCCGGGATCCGCAGGCCGGCGGCGCGGGAAGCGGCCGCGACCGCCTCGGCCTGGACGAGCGCGTCGATGAGGACGATCAGGTCGACGCCGCGCCGGCGCAGCGCCACCACCCGGTCCAGCTTGTCCGGGGCGAGGCCGACGGCGTAGAGGATGTCGGTGTATCCGGCGTCGGCGAAGTGCTCGGCCTCGGCGAGGGTGGAGACGGTGATCGGGCCGGGCCCGTCGGCGAAGACCCGGGCGCTGACATCGATCGACTTGGACGTCTTGACGTGCAGCCGCAGCGGCACGCCGAGCGCGGCGAGGTGGGCCCGCAGCCGGGCGATGTTGCGGTCGAGGCGGTCCCGGTCGACGACGGCGAACGGGGTCGACGGGTTGGTCAGCGTGGTCATCGGTCCTCACTCGCGGCGGTCGTCCGGGCGTCCTCGGCGAGCAGGGCGGCGGCCAGGGCCAGGTCCTGCAGCGCGAAGCCCGAGCTGTCGAAGACGGTGATGTCGTCGGCGCCGGTCCGGCCGGCCGCGGTGCCGTGCAGGACGTCGCCGAGCGCGGTGATCGCGGCGGTGGCGGGTGCGTGCTGGAGCTCGCCGATCGTGCGGGACTGCTCGGTGAGGTCGCAGAACAGCCGGGCCCGGGCGTAGAGGCCGGTCGGCAGCTCCTGCTTGCCGGCGGCGTCGGCGCCCATCGCCGAGACGTGGGTGCCGGGCCGGACCCACTCGGCCGCGAACAGCGGCTGCCGGGCGGTGGTGGCGGTCACCAGCACGTCGGCCGCGCGGCAGCCGTCCTCGACGCCGGCGACCGCGACGCTCGCCGTGGTCACCGCCCGCAGCCGGCGGGCCAGGTCCTCGGCGGCGGCCGGGCGCCGCCCGGCGATGAGGATGGTGTCGATCGGGCGCACCTTCGCGACCGCCCGCGCCTCGTGCAGGGCCTGGTGGCCGGCTCCGATCACGGTCAGCACCCGCGCGTCGGCGCGGGCCAGGGCCTGCACGGCGAGGGCGTCGGCGGCCGCGGTCCGGTAGGCGTTGGCGGCGGCCGCTTCGACGACGGCGGCCACCCGGCCGGTGCGCTGGTCCAGCACGATCACCACCGAGCCGTGCCGGGCCAGGCCGAGCGCGTCGTTGCCGGGCCAGTAGCTGCCGATCTTGACGCCGGCGCCGGCGGGCATCGCCCCGGACTTGACGGTGAATCGGTTCGCCGGGTCGCTGCCGTGTGCCACGACGACGGGGAACGTCGCACCGTCGCGGGCGGCCAGGAACGCCTCCCGGGCCGCGGCCAGGGCCAGTTCGTCGTTCACCAGCGCCGCCGATCGCCGCTCACTCAGCAGCCGCATCGAGCTTTCCTTCCTCCGCGATCGCGCCCAGGTCGTTGTAGAGGGCGGCCCGGGAGATGCCGAACTGCTTCGCGATCCGGCCCGGTGCTCCCCGGATCGCGAAGACACCGGCGGCCCGCAGGCGCCGGATGACGTGCAGCCGCTCCGCGCGGGTCAGCCGGTGGACCGGCCGGCCCGTCTCGCGCTCGCTGTCGGCGACGACCGACGCCAGCACCTGGTCGAGGTCGCCGGAGAAGACGGTGACCGGCAGCCGCTCGCCGTCCGGGGCCCGGCCGGACAGCTCGGTGAGCAGCTCGGCGGCCCGGGACAGGGCGCTGACGTCGACGTTCACGCACAACGCGCCGAGCAGCGCGCCGTCGGGGCCCCGCAGCGGAAAGGTGGAGCACTTGAGGGTGCGCCCGTCGGCCGTGCGGGTCAGGTAGTTCACCTCGTTGACGGCCGCGTCGCCGGCCGCGAGGACCCGCAGGCCGATCTGGCTCATCGCGTCACCGGGGCGGCGACCGGTCACGTCGCCGCCGACGGCCACCACCGAGTGCTCGGTGTCGGAGTAGTCGTGCAGGACCACCTCACAGGTGCGGCCGAACGTCTGCGCCAGGCCCTCCACGACCGGGCGCAGCGCGGCGAAGATCGCTGCTGCACTGTCCACGGGCCCACGTTACTTGACACTTCGTACAATTAGCTAGACAAAGTGTCAACGAACACGAAGACTCGCGGCTTTGTGCCAGAGTCGGCGGCGCGACCGACCGATACGGGCGCCGGCGCGTAGGCATACGGTCATGTCAACCGTTCGCCGTGCACTCATAGCTGTTGCGGTCTCGGCAGTCGCCCTGGCCGGTTGCGAGAACGCGCCCAAGGCCGTGAACAACGCGGCGAACACCTCCCCCGGGCCGAGCCAGACCGGCGCCGGGGCCGAGACCGACCCGCTCGACGCCGACACCTCGCCCAGCCCCGAGGCGGAGCCGGCCGCCGCCGCACCCGTGCGCAAGCTGCTCGACTCGCACCTCGCCGACGTGCAGGCCGCGCCCGAGGACTCGTTCGGATACTTCGCGTTGCGGCCGGACGCGAACGGCGACAAACATGTGCGCTACACGCGGACATACCACGGGCTTCCGGTGTACGGCGGGGACGTCATCGTGCATGTCGGCGCGAACGGGCAGTACCGGGGAAGCTCGAACGGTCTTGTGTCGCCCTTGAAACTCGGCACCGTGCCCAAGGTGTCGGCCGCGGACGCCGCCGCGAAGGCGCGGACGCAGTTCACCGGGGCGGTCAGTCAGCTGCGGGGGCAGCGGCTGCTCGTCGAGGCCTCCACCGGGACCGGGCGGCTGGCCTGGGAGAACGTGGTCGTCGGCACGGCCCGGGACGGAAAGACGCCGTCGCGGCTGCACGTGCTGACCGATGCCGTCTCCGGCGACGTGATCGGGCGGTGGGACGAGATCGAGCCGGTCGCCGGGACCGGGCACAGCCTGTACAGCGGGCCGGTGACGGTCGAGACGCAGCGGTTCGGCAGCCAGTTCCGGCTGGTCGACCAGACGCGCGGACGTGCGTCCGTGTGCGACCTGCAGCACACCGACAGCGGATCATGCGCGCAGCTGAGCGACGCGGACAACACGTGGGGCACCGGGAAGGCCGACGACCCGCAGACGGCCGCGGTCGACGCCGCGTACGGCGCGCAGCTGACGTACGACTACTACCTGAAATCGTTCGGCCGTAAGGGCATCGCGAACAACGGGCGCGGTGTCGTGTCCCGCGTGCACGTCGGCGACCAGCTCGAGGGCGCGTTCTGGGACGGCAAGCAGATGAACTACGGCGACGGCCGGGGCAACGCCCACCCGGTCGTCGAGCTGGACGTGGCCGCGCACGAGATGACGCACGGTGTGACGCAGAACAGCGTGCCGGACGACCTCACATACGCCGGCGAGTCGGGCGGGCTGAACGAGGCGACCAGCGACATCTTCGGCACGATGGTCGAGTTCTACGCCGCGAACACCAATGACTCCGGCGACTACTTGATCGCCGAGAAGATCGACATCAACGGGAACGGGACGCCGCTGCGGTACATGTACAACCCGGCCCTGGACGGCGTCTCGCACAGCTGCTGGTCGGCGTCCACAAAGGACGTCGACGTGCACTACTCTTCCGGTGTCGCCAACCACTTCTTCTTCGACCTGGCCGAGGGCACCGGGAAGACGGCGTTCGGCACCAGCCCGGTCTGCGGTGGCGCGGGCGCGGTGACCGGGATCGGCCGGGACAAGGCGGCGGCGATCTGGTACCGGGCGCTGGACGTCTACTTCACGTCGAGCACGTCGTACGTCAACGCCGCCAACCCGGGCAACACCGCCCGCGCCTACACGCTGTCCGCGGCGGCCGACCTGTACGGCTCGTGCGGCGCCGAGTACAAGGCCGTGCAG
Source organism: Dactylosporangium sp. NPDC051541 (assembly GCF_044454505.1). Lineage (NCBI taxonomy): Bacteria > Bacillati > Actinomycetota > Actinomycetes > Micromonosporales > Micromonosporaceae > Dactylosporangium > Dactylosporangium sp. NPDC051541. Next base: position 22,808 of record NZ_JBITDU010000026.1, on the reverse strand, counting down.
CGGGCGTGGACAGCGGTGAACGTGGCCGGCGCGGACGCCGCCTGCTGATCGGTCCGGGCTCGATGCGGTCCGCCGCATCGACGCGGTCAGGGATTCACGCGGTCACGGCTCGATGCGGTCCAGGATCTGCCGGCTCCAGGCCTGGATCGCATCGGTCTGCTCCGGCGTGAGCGGCTCGAAGAAGTATTCGCGAATGTTTTCGGCGTGCCCGCCGATGGCCTGCTGCACGACGTCGCGGCCCTTGGCGGTGAGGCCGACGTCGATGCGGCGGCCGCCGGAGTCGGTCCGCTCGACCAGCTCGCGCTGCTCCATGCGGGTCAGCTGGTGGGCGACGCGGCTCTTCTCCCAGCCCAGCGACTCGGCCAGCTCGCCGACGCGCAGGCGGTCTTTCGGCGTCTGGTGCAGGGTCACCAGGACGCTGAACTCCGCCTTGGAGATGCCGTAGTCGCGTTGCAGGGCGCGGTCCAGCTCCCGGGCGAGCAGGCGCTGAGCCCGCATCCAGTCGTTCCAGAGCGCCCACTCCCCCGGTTCCATGCCGACAGCCTAGTTGACGCATCAACTCGGACGCGCCTACAGTTGCCGCATGTCTCAAGTTGACGCGTCAACTCGCGTGGTCGTGGTCGGCGGCGGGTACGGCGGCGCGCTGGTCGCGGCCGCCCTCGACGGCACGGCCGACGTCACGCTCGTCGATCCGCGGGAGGGGTTCGTCAACGCGGCGGCGTCGCTGCGGGCCCTGACCCAGCCGGACTTCGCGCCGAATGCATTCTTTCCATTCGCGAATCTGCTGGAGCGGGGCCGGGTCATTCGCGACCGGGCCGTCTCCGTGGACCCGGCCGGCGTCACGCTCGCGTCGGGGCGGCGGGTCGACGGCGACTATCTGGTCCTGGCGACCGGGTCCGGGTATCCGTACCCGGCCAAGCCGCACCCCTCGTCGACGAGCATCGACCAGCAGCTGGACGATCTCCGGGCGACGCACAAGGAGCTGGCCGCGGCCGATCGCGTGCTGATCGTCGGCGCCGGGCCGGTCGGGCTGGAGCTGGCCGGGGAGATCAAGGAGGTGTGGCCGGACAAGTCCGTGGTCATCGTCGACCGGGGCCCGGAGCTGCTGCCCGGCTTCCTGCCCGCGGTGCGGGCCGAGCTGCACCGGCGGCTGGACGCGCTCGGCATCGTGCTCCGGCTGGGTGCGGACCCGGCCGCGCGGCCGGACGCCGACCTGGTGTTCCGGGCGTTCGGCGTCGAGGTCAACACCGGCTACCTGGCCGACGGGCGGCTCGTGGCGTTGACCGCGGCCGGGACGGTGCCGGTCGGTGAGCGGCTCAACGTGCACGGATATGACCACGTGTACGCGATCGGCGACATCACCGCGCTCCCCGACCCGAAGATGGCCTCCTACGCGATGGTCCACGCCGAGGCCGTCGTCCAGAACATCCGGACCCAGCTCGCCGGGGAGCCGCCGTCGACCGTGTACACGCCGACGCCCGAGCGGCGAATCCTGCTGCCGTTGGGAACGAGCGGCGGCGTCGGTCAGCTGCCGGCCCCGGGCGGCGGCGTGGCCGCGGCCACTGCGGAGACCGTCTACGAGCGCAAGGGGGCCGACCTGTTCACCGCCAGGTTCGCGGCCCGGTTCGCCTCAGCGCGTCGCGGGGCCCCACTCGGGGGCGTTGGGCGGGAGGCCGGGCAGGGGGTTGCCGGAGACGTCGAGCCAGGTGAGGTTGGCCAGGTCGGCGAATGAGCCGGGCAGCTCGGCGATCCGGTTGTCGCGCAGGTCCAGGGTCGACAGGGCGGTGAGATTGCCGATCCGGGGCGGCAGGGCAGTGAGCTGGTTCTCGGCCAGGTCGAGCTGGGTCAGGGCGGTGAGGTCGGCCAGCCAGTCCGGCAGCGCGGTGAGCCGGTTGCCGTTGAGGGAGAGCCCACTGAGTTCGGTGAGGTTGCGGGCCTCGTCGGGCAGGTCGCCGAGCCGATTGCCGCCCAGGCCGAGCTGGGTCAGCCGGGTGAGGTTGCCGATCGCCGCCGGGAGGCTGGTGAGCTGATTGCCGGTCAGGCGCAGCGCGGTCACGGCGGTGAGCTCGCCGATCCAGTCCGGCAGCGCGGCGAGCTGGTTGTGGTCCAGGAACAGCCAGTTCAGGGCGGTGAGGGGCCGGATCGCGGCCGGGAGTTCGCGCAGCCGGTTGTCGGCGAGGTCCAGCTGGGTCAGCCCGGTGAGGTCGCGCACCGTCGACGGCAGCGTCGTGAGCTGGTTGGCGGCCAGGATCAGCTCGCTGAGGCCGGTGAGGCTACCGATCGTCGCCGGCAGCTCCGTCAGCCGGTTGCCCCACAGCGCGAGGTGGGTGAGGCGAGTGCAAGAGCCGATTTCCGGGGGTACCGCACTGAGGCGGTTGCCGTGCACGCGGAGCTCGGTGAGGTTGGTGAGGTCCCCGATGGTCGGCGGCAGCGCCGTGAGCCGGTTGTGGGCGAGGTCTAGGGTGGTGAGGGCGCGCAGTTCGCCGAGCGCCTCCGGAACCTCGGTCAGCTGGTTCATGGTGAGGCGGAGTTCGGTGAGGTTCTGCAGGCCGTTCGTCGTCTCCGGCAGTACCCCCAAATCGTTTGCGCCGGCATTGAACCGGGTGAGCGCGGTCAGATTGCCGATCGTCTCCGGCAGGCGGGTGAGGTGATTGTGGTCCAGCTCGAGGCGGGTCAGGGCGGTGAGGTCGCCGAGCTGCGCGGGCAGCTCGGTCAGCTCGTTGCCGGACAGGACGAGTTCGGTGAGGGCGTGGCCGAGCGGTGGCAGCCGGGTAAGGCGATTGTTCGCCGCCTCGAGCCGGGTCAGGTGCTCGAGGCCGCCGATCCAGGGCGGCAGCTCGGCCAGGCGGTTGCCGGAGAGGTTGAGCTCGGCCAGGCTCGCCGGCATCGGTCGCAGCACCGTCAGCTGGTTGCCGGACAGATCGAGCCGTTCGAGCTTCGTGAGGCTCAGCAATGTCGCCGGCACGTAGGTGAGGCCGTTGCCCCAGAAGCGCAGGTCCGTCAGGTTGACGAGGTGCGTGACCGCATCGGGGAAGTCGGTGATCCGGTTGCCCGAGACATCGAGCTCGGCGAGATCCGTGAGGTCGGCCAGCCAGTCCGGCAGTGCGGTCAGGCGGCACTCCCGCAGGCGCAGCGCCGTCAGCCCGGTGAGGGTCCGGACGGCCGGCGGCAGCTCGCGGAGCCGGCGGCCGGACAGGTCCAGGACCGTGCCGCCGCCCGCGCGGACCGCCTCGATCGCCCGGTCGATCACTTTGCTCACGGGCGCCCAACGTAGCAGAGGCCCTAAGCTCGGCGTCGTGATCACGGAGTTTGGGGTCGAGCTCGGCGACGGGCGGCTGCTGCACGCGTACGACAGCGGCGGCGACGGGCCGGTCGTCTACTGGCACCACGGGACACCCAACATCGGCGAGCCGCCGGAGCCGCTGTTCGCGGCGGCCGACCGGCTCGGGCTGCGCTGGCTGTCGCACTCGCGGCCCGGCTACGGCGCGTCGAGCCCGATGCCGGGGCGGCGGATCGGGGACGTGGCCGCGGACGTGGCGGCCGTCGCCGACGCGGCCGGGGTCACCCGGTTCACGGTCATGGGCCACTCCGGGGGCGGTGCACACGCCCTCGCCTGCGCGGCGTTGCTGCCCGACCGGGTCGTCGCGGCCGTGAGCGTCTCCGGCCTGGCCCCGTTCGAGCCTTCGATCGAGAGCGGCTTCCAGTGGTACGGCGGCATGGCCGACGGGTCCGCGGATTCGCTGCGGGCGGCCCGGGAAGGCCGCGCGGCCAAGGAGCGCTCGCTGGCCGCGGCGACCGGGCAGGAGGACATCGGCTTCCAGGCCGTGGACTGGGCGGCGCTCGAGTCGGACTGGGCGTGGTTCGACCAGATCGTGCCGCCGGCGCTGCTGATGGGGCCGGGTGGGCTGATCGACGACGACCTGGCCGCGACGAGCGCCTGGGGGTTCGAGCCGGCCGCCATCTCAGGCCCGGTGCTGCTGATCCACGGTGCGATCGACCGGATGGTGCCGGCCGCGCACGCCACCTGGCTGTCGGAGCGCATTGCGGGGGCGGAGCTGCGGATCATTCCGGACGCCGGACACATTTCGGCCATGCGGCAAGGGGTTGCCGCGCTGGAATGGCTGCACGCTCGGGCTTGACCTTGTCACTGTGGCAAGGTCTTCACTGGGTCTCGTGGGAAACGCGATAGAGGCTCTGGAGAGCAAGGATGCATCGGTACGGGTGCGGGCCGCGCTGGCGATCGGAACGCACCCGGACCCGGGGTATGTCGGCCGGCTCATCGAACGGTGCGCGGTCGAGCCCGACTTCTACGTGCGGGAGACGCTGACCTGGGCGTTGATCCGGCACCCGGCCGACCTGACGGTCCCGATGCTGGTCGAGCAGGTGCGGTCGGACCGGTCCCAGGCCCGCAGCCAGGCCCTGCACACCCTGTCGAAGATCGGGGACCGGCGGGCCTGGCCGGCGATCACGCCCGAACTGCTGACCAGCCCCGACGACGAGGTCGCCCGCACCGCCTGGCGGGCCGCGGTCGTGCTCGTGCCGGAGGGTGAGGAGCCCGAGCTGCTGCGGATCCTCGCCACCCAGTTCGGGCGGGGCGACCGGGAGCTGCAGCTGAGCCTCAGCCGGGCCCTGGTCGCGCTGGGTGAGACAATCATTCCGGCCCTGCACGCCCGGCTGACCGACCCCGACCTGCGGATACGGCAGCACGCGATCGCCACGCAACGGCTGCTGCGCGACCCGGACGCCGGCTTCGAGCTCGCGGTCAACGAGGCGAAACGGGTCGACGCACTGGGGCCCGGGAAGTAACGGGGAGAGGTGACGGCGGCGGTGCTGATCGGTGACGTGGCCCGGCGGTCCGGGGTGAGCGCTCGAATGCTGCGGCACTACGAGTCGCTCGGCCTGGTCCGCCCGACGGGTCGCAGCGGGTCGGGCTATCGGGAGTACGCCGACGAGGACATCCGGCGCATCTTCCACATCGAGAGCCTGCGCTCGCTGGGGCTGTCGTTGCGGGACGTGAAGCGCGCCCTCGACGACCCCGGCTTCCGGCCCGCCGCGCTCGTCGACGACCTCATCCGGCAGACCCAGGACCGCATCGCCCGCGAAAACGAGCTGCTCACCCGGCTCTGGCAGATCGGCGCCGCGGAGCCCGGCGACTGGGGCGACGTCCTGCAGATCGTGGCGCTCATGCAGGCGCTCGGCTCGGAGAGCGCCGCGCGGCGCCAGCGGGCCGCGCTCGCCTCGGCCTCGGCCTCCGCCGACGAGATGCCGATCGAGGCTTTGGTCGAGGCCGCCCTGCACGAGACCGACCCCAACGTGGCCGGCTCGCTGCGCTGGGCCCTCGCCCAGTCCGGCGAGGGCGGCCTGCCACGCCTGGCCGCAGCCCTCGACTCCCCTACGCCCGACATCCGCCGCCGCGCCGTCCAGTGCATCGTCGAGTTCCCCGCCGACCTGGCCGACGACCTGCTGCGCACGGCCCTGACGAACGACGACACCGCCGTCCGCCGCTACGCCGCCCTCACACTCGGCCCACGCGGCGTCCCGGAAACCATCCCGACCCTCATCGACATGATCGTCGACGAGGCCAACGACGTGGAGGCCTCCGACGCCCTGTCCACCCTCGCCGCCGACCCCACCCGAGCCGAGCAGATCGCCGCCGCGATCAACGAACGAATCACCCACAGCCGCGGCGAAACGCCCACCGCCGACGCTCCCGCGGGCGACGCGATTGCGGACGACCCGGCCGTCCGGCGGCGGTTGACGCAGGCGCTCGCCGGGATCCCCGGGACCACCGCGCACAACGCGCTGGCCGCGCTGGCCCGCGACGAGGACCGGGGGGTGGCGGTGACGGCCGCCTACATCCTCAGCCTTCCCGACCGGTGACCGGTAGTCCGTGCGGAAGGTCCGGGGGCTCAGTATGAGAAGGCGGTGATGGTGAAGCCGCTGCTGACCTTGTTGCCGGCCGGGTCGTAGCAGTTCACGGTCGCGATGGTGTCGGTGGTCAGGGCCGGGTGCGTCCACGGGGCGGGCAGGGCACAGAAATTCGGGTTCGCGCCCACGGCCGTCACCTGCACGTTGTCCGGGTCGATGCCGAGCGCGGGGAACCGCACGGTCGTGATGCCGGTGACGACCGATCCGGAGATGTTGCCGCTGCCGCCGGTCACGGAGTTGAAGTTCGTGGCCGCCGGGCCGAGCGGCGGGCCCTGCAACAGGTAGCCGAACTTGAACGAGGGGACACCGCCGAACAGGGCGTGCCGGAACTGGTACGTCACCGCGAACCGGCTGTCCACGAGCGCACCGCTTAAGCCGTCGAAGCACACCACGTCCACGACCTGGCCGCTGCCCGCCGAGGCCCACCGGGACGGCTTGCAGCGCACCGGATGTGCGGCCGGCGACACCGCGGTGACCTGGACGCTGCCGTCGAGCGGACCGGCCGTACCCATGCCGGGCATGCGCACCACCCAGTGCCCGACCCCCACCGGCGTCACCGTGTTGGTCAGGCCGCCCGTGTTGATCTGATCGATCACCGCGCCGGTCGGCAGCGCATCCACGTATCCGAACGGATCGAGTGCGAGGACCGGCCCGGAGCTGCGCTCGAAGAACGCGGTGAACGCGGTGTGGTCCGGCACCGGCCCGGCCGCGGTGACCTTGAAGCAGGCGATGCCCACGTGCTCGTCGACGCCGACCGAGGCCCAGCCGGTGGCCTGGCACCAGTGTGGCGTGTCGTTGATCGCGGTCACGTGCACGACCCCGCCCGGCAGCCCCTCGGTGGGGAACACGATCTCGAACTCGCCGGGCGGCCCGGGCGTGACCGTCGTCGGACCCCAGGCCGGCGGGTACGAACTGCCGAATTGCACGCCGCCGCGGCCCCACAGCACGAACCCGATCCGGTCATTGATGGCGGCGACGGCCGGCGCGGCGGCGGCCACGCCACCGGTGGCGAGCGCGAGCAGGAGCACCACCAGCCGGGCCAGGTGTCGGGTCATGCCGCCATGGAAGCACCGGCGGCCCTCGATCGCCGTCGGCTACCGTACAGCACACCGCCATACGAAGGGGTACCGCCGATGCCGACCGACGACCGGGTGCTGAGCCCCGCGGTGCTCGCGGCCCTCACCTACTGGCCCCGATTCGACCACAACCAGCAACTGGAGCCGGTCGACCTGGCGCCCTTGATCCCGTTCCTCAACGAACTGCTGGACGACCTGCCGTGGTGGAACCGGGACTGCCGAGTCACAAAGGTCGAGCTGGTCGAGGCCCACGAGATGCCCGGCTATCCGGGCGGGCCGCTGAAGCGATACACCGAGGTGTCCGTGCCGGCGACGCTCACCGACGGGGCGGGGCACGAGCTGTCGTTCTTCGGCCGCATCCGGTTCGAGGGCAGCATCATGCGCCGCTTCGAGGCGAAGGTCGGCGACACTGTCATCGCACCTGCGCTCCGCCCGGCCGGCGTCCAGGACCCGCACCCGTTCGGCCCGCTGCTGCAGGTGCTGATGGCCAACCGCCGGAGCACGGCGCGGGATCTGGCGCGCGAGGCGGGGCTCTCGATGTCGACGGTCCGGTGGCTGGGCAGCGGCGGCCTCCGGCCGCACCCCAAGCTCGTCCGGTACCTCGCCGAAGCGCTGGGCCTGCCGGAGGCCGACCTGGCCGCGATCGCCGGCGTCTCCGACGAGGACTATCTGCATCCGTAGCCGGATCGGGCCGGACGGTGGAGACTGTCCGGCCCGATCGGTGCTGGCTGTCGGTGGTTCAGCTGCAGGTGGAGCCGTTGAGCTTGAAGCCGGTGGGCACGCCGGCGTTGCCGGTGTGGGTGGCCTGGTAGCCGATGGTGGTGGAGGCGCCCGGGGCGAGAACGCCGTTGTAGCTGACGTTCGTCGCGGTCACCGCGCCGCTGGTCGGAGCGTAGGTGGCGCTCCAGCCGCCGGTGATGGTCTGGCCGGCGGGCAGGGTGAAGGCGAGGCTCCAGCCGCTGATCGCGGTGCTGCCCGTGTTGGTGATCGTGATGTTGTTGGTCAGGCCGGTGTTCCAGGCGTTGACCGCGTTGACGACCCGGCAGGCGCCGGCGCCGCCCGGGCTGCTGCTCGTCGAGCGTGAAGGCGACGTCGAGACCGAGCGCGAGGGCGACGGCGAGACCGAACGCGACGGCGAGGACGAGACCGGCGGCGTGGACGGTGGCGTGCTGCCGGCGGCGGTGATGATGGCGCTGATGATGCTCTGCTGGGTCACGGTGTTGTTGCTGCGGTTGAACAGGCCGAAGCCGTACTGGCCGTTGTAGCCGTTGTCCCAGTAGGCGGTCGCCCCGCCGTACTTCTTCGCGGTGGCGACCAGGGCCTTGGCGAAGTTGGCGCGGTAGGTGTTGTTCGCCGAGTCGGCCGACGTCTTGTCGACCGAGCCGTACTCACCGACGAAGAACGGATAGCCCTTGGTGACGAAGGTGTCGTACATCTTCTTCAGGGTGGCGTCCATGTAGTCTTCCTGGCCCCAGGTCGACTTCTTGGCCGGGTTGGTCGCGGCCGCGCCCCACTGCGTGATGTTGCCGTCCTCCTGGCCGTTGAAGTCCCAGGGGTCGTAGTAGTGCACGGAGATCATGATTCGCTGCTCGCCGCTGGGGATGGACGACGACCGGTGGGTGTCGGTGGGCAGTGAGAAGCCATAGCTGCCGGTGGTGTACTCGATGTTGGTGTTCCAGCCCGGAATGAGCAGCCATCGCGAGGCGTTGGTGCCGCCGGTCTGCCGGACGGTGTCGACGAAGATCTGGTTGTAGGCGACGATGTTCTGGTAGCACGGCTGGGTGGGGTTGCCGTACTGCCCGTCGAACTCCTCGTTCATCGACTCGAAGATCAGATGGTCGTTGAAGCTCGCGAACTTCGTCGCGATCTGCTGCCAGACCTTCTGATACTTGGCCTTGATCGTGGTCTGGTCCGACGCGTCGCAGATCAGCCAGGAGCCGCCGACGCTCTTGTAGCCGTCGCCGTGCATGTTGATCAGCACGTAGAGGCCGGAGTTGTAGGCGTAGTTCACGACCTCCTGGATCCGGGTCAGCCAGGCCGCGTCGACGGTGTAGTTCGGCGCCGCCCCGATCTTGCCCAGGTAGGAGACGGGGATGCGGATCGTCTTGAAGCCCGACGCCTTCACCCGGTCGATGAGCGCCTGGGTGATGACCGGGTTGCCCCAGGCCGTCTCGCTGGGGATGCCGTTGGCGTTGGCCTCCAGCTGATTGCCGAGGTTCCACCCGGCGCCCATGTCGGCGACCAGCTGGGGAGCGGTCAGCTGCGTCGCGGCGTTGGCCGCGGGCGACCTCGCCACGCCGTACACGGCTCCGGTGAGGGCCAGGGCGGCGGCAAAGACTGCGAGCCCGGCCCTCCTGACTTTCGAACTCATGGGGGCTTCCTCTCCTACGGTGTCGAGCGCCGGACGTGGCGGCGTCTCCGGTCCGAACCTGGCGAGGAGTGTTGCCATGGGCATGACGGGTGTCAATCGACGCGCTTCGACGAACATGTTCGTTCGGCCACTGCCCGCCGCTGACCAGCGGATTTGCCGAAAACGCCCGAAAGTCGGCTCTGCATCTTTCGGACAATGGCCATGATCGGGACGGCCGGGCCGGTCGCGATCAGACGATCAGGGCGGGCAGCGCGGCCGGGGTGGTGACCGCGCGGCCCGTCGTGTGCTGGTAGCGGCGGATCACGTCACGGGCTCTCGAGCGGCGGCCCAGGTGCCGGTCGGCGCGCAGCAGGGCGTTGCGGTTCGGTGGCGGGAAGGCGGCCCGCAGCGCGGCGAGGAGGGCCCGCGCGTCCACACCCGCGGTGCGAAGGGTCCAGGCCGCGCCCGGGTCCAGGGCCACGAGCGTCAGCGCCAGGTGCTCGGGGCGGTGGTCGCGTTCCCGGCGGGCCAGCGCCAGGCGCAGCGAGGCCTCGATCGCGGCCTGGGAGTCCAGACCCAGTGGCGGGTTCAGGCGTGCGCAGTGGCGGCGGGCCTTCGCCGCGCCGAACGGCAGCCGCGGTTCGCGCGCCGGTGGGCGGTCCAGCACGGACGGGGTCAGGCCGGCCAGGAAACGGTCCACGTCGATCGCCAGCGGGGCCAGGGTTTCACGGTCGGCCGCCGCGCCGGCCCCGAGTGGGGCGGCCGCGCACACCGCCGGGTGCAGGGCCGCCTCGGCCGCGCCGTACCGGTGCAGGATCGTGGCCACCGGGTGGGTCGACGCGCTCAGCGACAGCAGCAGGTGTTCGCTGCCGGTGCGCGGGTGGCCCAGCGCCCGGGCCTGCACCAGGGCGCCATTCACGGCCCGGTGCAGATCGGCGTGGTCTCCTCGGAACATCTAAAGCTCCTCTCGGCCGCGGTACTTGCGGTGCACCGTCTGTTTGGTCACGCCGAGCCGGGCGGCGATCTCCTGCCACGACCGGCCGGCTTGCCTGGCCCTGGCCACGTGTTCGGCCTCCAGCTGCTCCAGCAGCCGGCGCAGGCGGGCCACCGCCTCCAGGGCGGTGTCCGGGTCGTCGCCGTTCACCACGCGGTCAAGGTCGGCAGCGGCGGTCATGTCGTCAGCATATGCTGACGGTGCCCGAATCGGAAGCGCCGTCCATGAACGCGAGGAGGGGGACGGCCGCGACGGCCGTCCCCCTCTTCAGAAACCCTCCCGAAAACTAGGCGTACGCCTCCAGCTCGTAGATGCGGGCCGCCCCGTCGGTGGTCTGGGTCGGGGTGATGACGTTGAGCCGGACGTAGCGGCCGGTGACGTTCACCGCGTGCGTGGTCACGTCCGCGGTGTTGCCGCGCGGCGAGGCCACCGTCGTCCAGGTGCTGCCGTCCGAGGACACCTGCAGGTCGAAGTCCTTGGTGTCCCAGGTCGCCGACTCGCCGCCGGCGCCCGCGTGGCGGACCACGATCGAGCTCAGGTGGTTGGCCGCGCCCATGTCGACCTGCAGGAATTTCGACGCGCCGGTCGAGCACCACTTGTCGGAGTTGCCGCCGGAGACGGAGCCGTTGACCGCCTTCTCCGGTCCCTCGCTGGCGGCGCAGGAGGAGTCGGCCGTGGCCGCCTTGTTGAGCAGGAGGTTGCCGCCGGTCGCGGCGCCGTAGACCTCGAACTCGTAGATGCGCGCCGCGGTGTTGCCGTCGTTGGCGGGCGTGGTGATGTCGACCTTCACGTAGCGGGCGGTGCGGGCCGTGAACTGGTTGAGGGTCCGGCTCGTGCGGTTGCCCGAGACCGTGGCCGCGGCCGACCAGTTCGTGCCGTCCGTGCTGGTGGAGATCGTGAAGGCGCCGGTGTTCCAGCCGGTGTTCTCCGCGCCCAGGCCCGCGTGTTTCAGTACCACAGCGCCGACGCTCTGGTTTGAACCGAGGTCGACCTGCAGGAACTTCGTGGCCGCGGACGAGCAGAACTTCGAGTTGTTCTGCAGAGTACCGTCGACGGCCTTGTCGGCACTTTCAGCGGCGGCGCAGGTCGCCGAGCCGGTGGCCGTCTTGCCCAGGGCCAGGTTGGTGCCCAGGTTCGGCGGGGTGGCCGGCTGCGTGGCACCGTCGGTGAACGACGGCGGGACGTCACCGGCGCCCGTGCCCCACGACGACGGCGACGTGCCCATCGTGTAGGTCAGGGTGCCACCGGCGGCGAGGTCGGGGTACCGGATGAAGTTCTTCGACACCGCACCGCCGTTGAGCGACACGCTCTGCACGTACTGCGAGGTCGCGCTGCCGCCGTTGATCGTGACGTTGCCGCCGGGCCGCTGGATGAGGATCGACGAGAACGACGGGCCGTTGATGGCCAGGGTGTCCGCACCCGGGGTGGCCGGGTACATGCCGAGCGCCGACCAGACGTACCAGGCCGAGGTGGCGCCCAGGTCGTCGTTGCCGGGCAGGCCGCCGGCGCCGGTGGTGAACTGCTCGCTCATGACCCGCCGCACCGCCGAGGAGGCACCGGCCGGGTACTGCGCGAAGTTGTACGCCCACGGCACGCCGTGCTCGGGCTCGTTGCCGAGGTAGAAGTACGGCCGCGACAGGCCGGCGTTGAGCTCGGTGAAGTGGTGGTCGAGGCGCTGCTTGGCGGTCTGCGGGCCGCCCATGAGGTTGATCAGGCCGGCGAAGTTGTACGTCGTCATCCACGTGTACTGCGCGGCGTTGCCCTCGGTGAACGGGCTCTCCTGGGCCGGGTTGAGCGGCCAGGGCCAGGTGCCGTCGCTGTTGCGCGGGTGGATGAACTGCGACTCGGTGTTGAAGGTGTTGCGCCAGTACTGTGCCCGCGTCATCGCCGAGTTGTAGGTCGCGGTGTCGCCGAGCGACTGGGCGAACTTGGCCACCGCGAAGTCCGCGGCCGAGTATTCCATGGAGTCCGAGGGCGCACCGGGGATGTACTTCTTCGACTCGTACTCCGCCTCGCGCCCGCGGATCGGCGAGCCCTGCGCGCCCTGGCCGGCGATCGCGTTCTTCATCAGCTGCAGCGCGGCCGCGGTGTCGAAGTTGCGGGCGCCGAACGCGTAGGCACTGCCGACGATGATCGGGCCCGGGTCACCGGTCATGACGAAGTCCTCGTTGGTCTGCTGCGACCACTTGGGCAGCAGGCCGCCCTGCTGGCCGTCGAGGACCATCGACTTCATGATGTCGCTGGTGATGTCGGGGGCGATGAACGCGACGAGCGCGGCCCACGAGCGGTAGATGTCCCAGCCCGAGTAGTTCTGATACACGTTGTGGGTCGCGGAGTGGATCGCGTTGTCGAAGCCGCGGTACTGCCCGTTGGTGTCGCTGGAGACGTTCGGGCTCTGCAGCACGTGATACAGCGACGTGTAGAACTTCTGCAGGTCGGTGGCGCTGCCGCCGCTCACCTGGATCTTGTTCAGGGCGCTGTTCCAGGCGTTGCCGGCATTGGTCCGCGCGGTGTCGAACGAGGCCGTCTCGGCGGTGAGGTTCGCGGTCGCGTTGGCGGCGCTGACGAACGAGACGCCGATCTGGGCGTTGACCGTCGCGTTGGACGTCGTGTCCCAGGTGAAGAAGCCGCCGGTGTTGACGCCGGACGTGCTCGTCGAGCCGTTGCTGATCGTGCCGCCGCTCCAGGTGCCGACGGAGGCGGGGGCCCGGTCGAACTTGATCGAGAAGTAGATCGGGTAGGTCTTCGACGAGCCGCAGAACCCGCCGGCCGTCACCATGCCGGTGGCGGTGCTGCCGGAGATGCTGATGTTGCCGGTCCGGTTGCCCGTGGCGCTGCGGCTGGTGTTGATGAGCAGCCGGGACTGGGTGTTGGACGGGAACGTCAGGCGCACGACGCCGGTGCGGGTGGTCGTGGTCGTCTCGACGTTCGTCGAGTACTTGTCCAGCCGGTTCTTGTAGTAGCCGGCCTGGGCGACCTCGTTGCTCTTCGTGTACGCCGACGCGTAGCTGGTCCACGCGGTGCCGGGCGAGGAGCCGAGCGCGCCGGTGACCGGCAGCAGGCCGATGTCCTCGTTGTTGGCGCAGCCGGCCCCGTCGAAGTGGGTGAGGCTGAACTCCTCGATGGTGCGGTCCTTGTCGCGGTACCCGGACGGCGAGGCGGTCGGGGTGTCCGGACTGAACTGCAGCATGCCGAAGGGGACGGTGGCACCGGGGTAGGTGCTACCGCCCGCGCCGCCGCCGACCGGGTTGGGCGAGTTGCTGTCGTCCGTGCCGATCAGCGGGTTCACGTATTGGGTCAGGTTGAGGTCGGCGGCCTGGGCGGGGGCCGCGAACTGCACGACGGCGAGGGTGCTGCCCAGGAGGGCCGCTCCCGCGCCGGCGAGTAGCCGGTCGACCAAGGGTCGGGGCATGGTGTCTCCCGTTCGGTGGCGGTGAGGACGGGAGAGCGCTCTCGATGGACATTCATAGTCCCTGATCCGCGTTTGGTCAACATTTGTCAATACACGAGCAGGTCAGGGGCTCGTCACGCTCCGCACACCCAGCGCAGCGGCCGCCCCGCGCTCGCCGCCGCCTCGTCCACGGCCGACCCGGCGATCACCCGCCCGTCCGCGCTCATGCCGCTCACGTAGTAGCGCTCGAAGCCCGGCTGCGCGGGCAGCCGCACCGTCCCGCCGCTGCCCCACAGCACGGCGTCGCCGCCGGTGCCGACCGCGATGGTGCCGTCGGCGGCCATGACCCGGCCGCCGCCGGAGCCGGTCGCCAGCCACTGCGGCTCCGGCCCGCCCGGCTCCTCCGACAACTGCCACCAGAGGCCCCGGGCGAAGTCCACCGCCCGGTCGCCGACCAGTTCGCTGACGGAGCCGTTGGGCACGTCGTCCGGCATGGGCAGCACCAGGCCGGTGCCGTCGGCCCGCCAGACGTAGGGCCGGCGGCTGGCCTTGTGGTCGTCCACGTAGCCACCGATCGAGCCGTTGTCGGCGATCGTGAACGCGGCCGACGCCAGCCCCTCCGGCGTCGCCAGCACCGTCGGCCGGCCCCCGTCGCCGTGGCGCCAGAGCATCGCCCGCTGCCCGTCCGCGAACGTCGCGTAGCCGACGACGTCGCCGGCCGCGTTCATGCCGGTGACGTCGGCCTTCCCGCTCGGATTGGCGTCCGGCGGCAGGCTGAGCTCCACGGTCTCGGAGCGGCCGGGGGTGATGATCCTCCAGCGGTGGGCCCGGGCCACCAGGACGGACCCGGTCGCGCTGATCCCGACGATGCTGAACATGGAGTGCTCCAGCGCCGGCACCTCGGCCGCCACGGCGCCGTCGCGCCAGATCACCAGGCTGTAGCCGCCGTCGGCCTCGGCCGCCGCCCAGAGCCCGGTCGAGTCCACGAGCGGCTGGCTCGTCTCGGTGCCCTTCGGCACCGGCAGCCACTGCGCCCGGCAGCCCGGCGCGCTCGATGTCGGCTGCGGATACATCGGCGCGGGGTCGGGCTCGACCGGGGGCCGGACCGCGGCGAGTGCCGCTACACCGGCCGTCAAGATCAGAGCCACGGCGGCGGTGGTACTGATCATCGCCGCGCGGCGACGCCGACGTACGCGGTCCCGCCCGGCCCGGACCAGTCCCTCGGCGGTCAGTTCGGTGCCCGGCGCGTCCAGGTCGTGCAGCTCCTGCAACGGGTTCACGCGGCACCGCCGTTCAGCACGAAGAAGTCCTCGACGTTGAGCAGCCGGCGCAGCGCCCGGATGCCGTGGGAGGTCTGGCTCTTGACCGTCCCCTCCGAGCGGCCGAGCACGGCCGCCACCTCCTCGACCGGCAGGTCGCACAGGAACCGCAGCACCACGACCGTGCGCTGGCCGTCCGGCAGCGCCCGCAGCGCGTCGCGCAGGAGCACCTGCCGCTCGACGTCGGCCGAGGCGGACTCCTCCCGGGCCACGTCCGGCGGGCGGTCCCAGAGCAGGACCTTGGACCAGAGCCGGCGCCGGTCGTTCAGCGCCGCCCGCACGACCATGGTGTGCACGTACGCGTCAAGGTTCTGCACCTCACGGACCCGGACCCACTTCTGGTACAGCGTGGTCAGCGCGTCCTGCACGGCGTCGTCGGCCCGGTGGCGGTCGCCGACGAGCTGGTACGCGATGCGGTGCAGGCGCGGCAGCTTGGCCGTCACGTACTGCGTGTAGTCCTGTTCGAGCTCCGGTCGCAACGCACAGGGTCCCTTCGGCTGGCGGTCACAGGGTAGAGGCGGCCCGCGAGCGTTCGGGTTGTATCAATCCGTCAATCTGTCAATCATTGGCAGAAGTGCCGTCGGAGTTTCGCAGACTCAACAACTTCAAACAGGTACCAATGAAAATTCACGGGGATCGTTGACACGTTGCATTGGAAAATGTTTGCTACGTCACGTGAACCCCCCGATGCACCCCACTCGCCGCGACCTGTTCCGCCTGGCCGCCCTCGGCGGGGTGGCGGGGACGCTGATCTTCACCGAGGCCGAGGCGGCCCACGCCGCGACCACGTTCAGCCCGATCCGCCCGCCGGCCACGCCCCTGGCCGTGCGCTCGCCGTATCTGTCGACGTGGCTGCGGGCCGACAACCTGCCCGGCAACTGGCCGACGTTCTGGGCCGGCGCGGTCACCGCGATGACCGGCATCGTGCGGGTCGACGGCCAGCCGTATGTCTTCATGGGCGCCCCGTCCGGCGGCTGGCCCCTCGCGAACCAGACCTCCCTCACCGTGACCGCGACCAGGTCGACGTTCACCATCACGGCCGGGCCGGTCCGCCTCGACGTCGAGTTCTTCTCCCCCGTCGACCCGGCCAGCCTGCGCCGCCAGTCGGTGCCGATGTCGTACCTCAGCATCACCGCGACGGCCACGGACAGCGGCTCACACCAGGTCAGCCTCTACGTCGACGTCTCCGGCGAGTGGGCCCACGGCGACCGGGCGAAGCAGATCTCCTGGTCCACCCAGACCGCCGGCACCCAGCGCGCGCACTCGTTCCAGCCCTCCGCCCCGTCCGTGCTGGCCGAGTTCAACGACCAGGCGTCGTGGGGCACCGTCGTGTTCAGCACCGACGACGTGGCCGGGCTGACCTGGCAGACCGGTGCCGACGCCACCGTGCGGGCGGCGGCCGCGAACACCGGCGCCCTGCCCAACACGGCCGACGCCAACCAGCCCCGGGCCATCAACGCGAGCTGGCCGGTGTTCGCGTTCAACCGCGCGCTGGGCGCCGTCACCGCGGCCGGCAGCGGCCCGGTCGTCTTCGTCATCGGCCATGTGCGCACCCCGGCCGTGTCCTATCTCGGCACGCCGCTCGACCCGTACTGGCGCACGCAGTGGGCGACGTGGCCGGACATGCTCGCCTGGTTCCGGGCCGATCTCGCGACCGCGAAAGCGCTCGGCGCCGCCCTCGATGCCCAGCTCACCGCGGCGGCCAAGGAGGCGGCGAACGACCAGTACGCGGCGCTGTGCGCCCTGGTGCTCCGCCAGGCCTTCGGCGGCACCGAACTGGTCAGCCGCAACGGCGCGCCCTGGGTGATGCTCAAGGAGATATCCTCCAACGGCGACTTCAGCACCGTCGACCTCATCTACCCGGCGTTCCCGGCCTACCTGCAGGTCAGCCCGCGCTGGCTGGAGCTGCTCCTCGCGCCGATCTTCGACTACACCGAGGTGCAGGGCTTCGACAAGCCGTTCGCCCCGCACGACCTCGGCGTGTATCCCAACGCGTTCGGCCGCATCGGCCAGGACGAGGAGGACATGCCGGTCGAGGAGTCGGCGAACATGCTCATCATGGTCGCCACGCTGCTGACCCGGATGCCGGCGGCCAAGGCGTCCGCGTACGCGTCGGCGCACTACGCGAAGCTCAAGAGCTGGGCCGACTACCTCGTCGCGAACCTGCCCGACCCCGGCAACCAGAACCAGACCGAC
The DNA here is from genome assembly GCF_044454505.1 of Dactylosporangium sp. NPDC051541. Classification (NCBI taxonomy): domain Bacteria; kingdom Bacillati; phylum Actinomycetota; class Actinomycetes; order Micromonosporales; family Micromonosporaceae; genus Dactylosporangium; species Dactylosporangium sp. NPDC051541. The sequence continues at coordinate 5,554 of NZ_JBITDU010000026.1, read as the reverse complement.
GACTTCACCGGGTTCATCGCGCACAGCGTGAACCTGGCGCTGAAGGGCATCGTCGGGATCGGGGCCATGCACTCGATCGCGCGCTGGGCCGGGCAGACGTCGACGTATTCGGGCGTCGCCAGGCAGTACATCTCGCAATGGGTCTCGATGGGCCGCGTCAACGGGCACCTCAAGCTCACCTATGACGGCGCCGACTCGACGTGGAGCCTGAAGTACAACGGCTACGCCGATCGGGTCGTCGGGACCAACCTGGTGCCGCCGGCGATCGCGGCCGAGGAGGCGAACTGGTACCTGCAGCACCAGCACGCCTACGGGGTCCCGCTCGATCCCCGGCACACCTACACGAAGGTCGACTGGGAGTTGTTCACGGCGGCCTGGCTCACGGGGCAGACGGCCGCGCGGGACATGTTCATCGCGAAGGCGTACACGTTCGCGAACTCCACACCGTCGCGCGTGCCGTTCAGCGACTGGCACGACACCGACAGCGGCAACGCGAACGGCTTCACCGCCCGGCCGGTCATGGGTGCGACCCTGGCGCTGCTCACCCTGCGCCACCGGCCCGGCGGCCTGACCGACGTCGTGCGCGGCGACAACTCGTTCACGGTCATGGCCCGCGTGAACCCGAGCGACCTCACCGGGTTCCGGACCGCGCTCAGCCAGGACGGGAGCCGGGTCAGCGGGTTCTACCTGCAGTACTCCGGCAGCGACCAGCGGTGGGCGTTCGCGATGACCGCGGCCGACGCCGACAATGCCGCCTCCACCCGGGCGCTGTCGACGGCGGCGCCGGTCCTGAACACGGCCGTGCACCTGGCCGGGGTGTACGACGCGGAGGCCGGGCAGCTGCGCCTGTACGTCAACGGCGCATTGCAGGGGCAGGCCTCCTTCGCCAGCGGCTGGCCGGCCACCGGCCCGCTCGTCACCGGCCGAGGCAAGTGGAACGGGGCCGCCGCCGACACCTTCGCCGGGACCGTCGCGGACGTGCGCGCCTACGACCACGCGCTGCCGGCCACCACGATCGCCGCCGCCGCGGGCCTGGCCACGAGCCGGGTCGCGGCGTTCGAGTTCGATGCGGCCGACGCGGCCCTGACCCTCAGTGGGGGCGCGGCGCTCGGCGGCGGCTACAGCGGCTCGGGGCTGCAGCTCAACGGCAGCACCGGGTTCGCGACGGCGGCGCGGCTCGTCGACACCGCGGCGAGCTTCTCCGTCTCGGCCTGGGTGCAGCTCGCGGCGGTGTCGAACTTCGCCACGGTGGCGGCGCAGGACGGCGCGACGCAGAGCGGCTTCTACCTGCAGTACTCGGCGGCGGACAACGCGTGGGCGTTCGCGATGGTCGCCGCCGACAGTGCGAACGCCGCGGCGACCCGGGCGGTGTCGCCGTTCCCGCCGCGCGTCGACGGCTGGACGCATCTCGTGGGGGTGCGCGATGCGTCCGCCGGCCGGCTGCGGCTCTACGCCGACGGCGTGCTCGTGGCGGATGCCGCCATGGGCGCGTCCTGGGCGGCGGGCGGGGCGTTCACGATCGGCCGGGGCAAGTGGAACGGTGCTAACGCCGACCACTTCCCCGGCCGCATCGACCAGGTCCGGGTGTGGACCCGGGCATTGACGGACGCCGACGTCCGCGCCCTCTAACTGGCAGGCTGACTGCCTGTTGACGGCCGGTCCGCGATCCACGTACAACGTTGTGAGAGCGCTTTCTGTAAAGGAAGTTTAACGTGGCCGCCATCCACAGAACTTTCGCCGTCCTGCTCCTCGCCGCCGCCGACCTCGCCGTCGCGCCCACCGCGACCGCGCAGGCGGCGACCGCCGTCTGCGCTCAGTACTGCGACACCCGCGACCCGTCCCAGGCCCGCCAGGAGACGTTCCCGCTCCCCACCCTGCTCATCAACAACCGCCGGATCGTCCTGCACCTGTCCGACCTGGACGGCCTGGCCTGGGGCTCCATCGACGCCGGCACCCAGGACGAGTCGGTGTGGCTGGACCGCACCTTCGACGGCGGCGCCACCTGGGACGGCCTGCTCGGCAAGGCCGCGATCCCGGCCGGCTGGACCGGCACCCGCACCCTCATGTACAACCTGGCCGACCCCTCCCACCACCGCCGCGGGATGATCCGCGTGTGCGCCGACGCCCACGGCGTGGCCTGCACCGCCTGGGTCCACTCGCCGCTGTGCACCGCGACCTGCGACAACGCGACCGGCGGGGCGGACGCCGACCCGGTCCGATCGGTCACGCTCAGCGGCCGCACGATCGCTCTGCACTTCGACGCGGCCGGCCTGGCCTGGGGCACCATCACCAACAACCGCACCGGCGACGAGGTCTGGCTGGACCGCTCCTTCGACGCCGGCGCGAGCTGGCCCGGCGGCTCCTCCCTCGGCCGCACGACGAGCGGCCGCACCAACCGTTTCAACAGCACAGAACCGACTTCGCTGCTGTACGGCGGGTCGGTGCGCGCCTGCGGCCGAGCGGTCGAGGGCCAGAACGGCGCCTGCACCGCGTGGGCCCGGCCAGGTTCTTCCCGAGCTCGGGCCGCGGCCGACGCGCTGATGTACTCCTATGACCCCTTCCCGGCGTGGTATCCGTCGAGCTGGTGGAACTCGGCGGTCGCGCTCAGCACCGTCATCCAGTACATCCGCAGGACCGGCGACCAGACCTACGCCTGGGCCGTTCGCCGCACCTTCGACGTCAACCGCCTCGCCTTCCCGGCCGGCGGCCGCTCCAGCGACCCGATCGAGGGCCACTTCATCAGCCGCTCGATCGACGACACCGCGTGGTGGGGCCTCACCTGGCTGGACGCCTACGACCTGACGCACGACGCCGTGTATCTGCAGGAAGCCGTCACGATCGCGAACTACGTCGCCGGCTTCTGGGACACCTCCACGTGCGGCGGCGGCGTGTGGTGGGACCGCGAGCGCACCTACAAGAACGCCGTCACGATCGGCCTCTACCTGCGCCTCACCGCCGCGCTGCACAACCGCATCGCCGGCGACACGGCCTGGCTCGGCAAGGCCGTCACCGGCTGGAACTGGCTGCAGAACAGCGGCCTCATCAACGGCGCCGGCCTGGTCAACGACGGCCTGACCGGCGACTGCCGCAACAACGGCCAGACCGTGTGGACCTACAACCAGGGCCTCGCGATCGGCGCCGCGATGGAACTGTACCGAGCCACCGGCACGGCGTCCTATGTGGACACCGCCCGCCGCCTCGGCAGCAGCGCACTGAGCTCCACCCTCGTGCAGAACGGCGTTCTGACCGAGTCCTGCGACCCCAGCCAGTCCTGTGATGACAACCAGAAACAATTCAAGGGCGTGTTCATGCGGTACCTCGCCGAAGCCGGCCAGTTCCAGACCTTCGCCAACACCCAGGCCACGTCGCTGTGGTCGACCCGCGACCCGATGAACCGCATCGGTTCGCGCTGGGCGAGCCCGACCTCTCCCCCGGACTGGCGCACGCAGGCCGCCGCCCTGCAGGCCCTGCTGGTCGCCTCATGAGCGCCCGGCACGCGCGGCACGTCGGGATCCTCCTGCAGCTGCGCTCCCGCCCGTGGGTCTCGGCCGCGGCCCTGTCCTGCCGCTTCGGCGTCGACGTGCGCACCATCTACCTGGACATCGACCTGCTGACCGCGGCCGGCCTGCCGATCGAGGCGGTCCCGGGCCGGGCCGGCGCCTACCGCCTGGCCGCCAACGCCGCCCTGCCCACCGACGACGAGAAGCTCGGCGACGCCGGCGAGCCCCTCGACCACTACCTGCGCGGCGCCCGCAGCCGCGAGCAGCTCCGCCAGCTCGGCCAGCGCGCCTACGCCCGCCAGCAACGCCTCCTGCTGCACCGCCTGGCCGGCTAGACCACGTCGGCCGCAAACGGGCGGATGTGCCCGGCGATCACCTCCGCGTGCTCCTCCAGGGCGAAGTGGCCGGTCTCGAGAATGCTGAGATCGGCCGCCGGGAGGTCGCGGGCGCACGGGTGGCTGCGACCTCACGTGTGCACGGCGCATAGGGATCGCGGCGCGGGCTGCGGCGCCCCGGCCGCATTTCACGCAGGTGAACCGGTCGGATCGGATCGTTTGTAGGGGCAAGGCTGCGGGTACGAACCGAGCATGACTGAGCCAGAGGCCGCCAATGTGGACGACCCAATCCAGCGGGCGGACGAGGAGTTCGATCAGCTCAAGAAGGAGTCGGAGGAGCGCGCCGACCGCACCGCACAGGTCGAGCGGGAGCTCGACGGCGACGAGGATCTCCCGGATCGGGATTGACCCGCTCCAAGCTGCTCGGGCGTTGCCGGCCGCGCTTCGTGCCGGCCGGCGGCGTCCACCTCGGCAACACGCGAGCCCATCTGGACGCGGCCGCCCTCGGCATCGGCGGCACACGGTCATGAGCCCCGGCATCGTCGGCGAACTACTGGCGGCGCGGCAGCTGTGATCCGCCGCTGCGCCGATCTGCCATCATCGGCGGTATGAGCCTGACGGACTGGCGGCCGTTCCAGGAGAACCGGTTCCGTGACCTGCGCTGGAGGCTCATCGGCCGGCGCCGTTTCCGCGCCGTCGCCGAGGTGCCGCTGGACGAGGTAGCCGAGGTCCGGGTCAGCTCGCAGCTGCAGCCCTACGACCCGGACACCAAGCAGTCGACGACCTACACCTGGCTCGGCCTGCGGACCGTCTCGGGCGCCCGCTACGTCAGCGGCCCGGCCGTCCAGACCCCCGAACAGCGCAAGGCCATGATCGAGGCCTGGCGGGAGCGCTGCCCGCGCGCGACGGTCACGTACCGCCGCAGACCCGACTTCACGCCGGGCACCGGCGACTGATCGCCAGCACCCAGCGCGCGAAGCTTTGGCTCCGTCGAGCCACTCACCATCGGTGACGAGCGCCTGTCCATTGCCGCGCCCGCGCAGCGGCATGTCCGGAAACCAAGATCATTTGATTTCACCGGGCTTTCGGCGTTGGCCTGCGGCGACGCGTGCGTTGTAGGCTGGTAACGCGGCGATGTCGACCTGGCGCCACTGCTGGTGCTCGGTTGCGAAGCCCGGCCCACTCGGCGAACGCCCAGTCGGACTGCGTGCGGGTGATCGAAGCGGACGTTCGAAGCCTCGTCAGTGCCGCTGACTCCCGGTGTGAATCGCCGGTCGTGCGGGCGAGGATCACCGACATCGCGGGCTGTGAGGCGTCAGCGCTACCTGCGTCCGGGCAGTGGGTCCTGCCCGGTCTTGTTCTGGCAGTACGTGGCTAGCTCGATCGCAATCCCGGTCAGGTAGCCGGTCACTGGCTCGTAAGCGTTGTTGAGGCTCTGGCTGCCTCCGCGGAGAAGACCGTTGTAGCGGCGGGCCGTGTTCCACAGCAGTTTGCTGATTCCGCACGCCTGATCGGCGTTGAACTCGATGCTGCAGTACGCGGTGCCCACAGACTGTGCGTACGTGGCTTGACGGGCGAGGTCGCCAGCGGCGAGGAGCACATCGTCTCGATCCAATGCTGCGGCAGCCATTAAAGATCTTTCGGGTTCTCGGTGAGTCGCTGCCGGTCGATCGGGTTGGCGGGTAAGACAATCAGGGGTATGACTGCTGTACCTCGGTC
>NZ_JBITDU010000025.1:0-132626 GCF_044454505.1 Dactylosporangium sp. NPDC051541 | reverse complement strand
TCCGAAGAAGCGCAGCCCATGCCACGGGGTATATCTATTGGCACTGGCTTAACAAGCACCCTGTTGAGTTCTCAAACAACCAACACACACCGTTTCGGTCCGCGATCACTCGCTCGCCTCATCCGGGGCAACTTCTCTACTTTACCAGGTCGCTTTCCGTTGTCAAGACCCTGTCGGATCTCTTCACTTCCAGCGGCCTTTTCCCGAGCATAGCAAGGCCACCGTTTCCGGCGATCTTGTTTCGGGAGATCCGTTCGCACCGACCGGCAGTGGAGCTTGTCGCTCGTCTTGCCCGCCCGGCTCGCGTCCGGCTTGTCTACCTTACCAGCCCGGTTCGTTCTGTCAAGTCCGCGTTTTCCGCTTCTTCAACTTCCTGAACCGCATCCCCGCACAGCTCATCCGCGCCGTTTCGGGCGCCAGATCTGCTCGGGGTTTCGGTAGGCCGACCTGCTCTTGCGAGCTCGTCCGTTTCCCTACCGGCTGGAGTACCTTACCCGGTCGGCTTCGCGTTCGCAAATCGCTTTCCGCACCGCCCTGGTGGTACCAATCCGACGAACCGGGCGTTTCCGCCCACCCCCTCGGACTTGGAGAACCTTACGGAGGCCCGCTGCCAGAGTCAAATCGGCTGCCCAAACGGGGTATCGCGAGGTTTGAGCCGACTCTCGACGGGGTAGGGCGGACCGATCGCAGTGCTCCGGTGTTGCCGAACCTCATCGGCGCGACACCGGACAAGCCCCACGACTCGTCTTCGCCCGCCTCACCATGAGGCGCCGCTCCCACACAGGTGGGAAGCGACTCAGAGCCGGCGGTTGGCGAGGCTCGGTAGCGTCTCGCGGATCTCGGCGAGCCGCTCGAGATCAAGATCGGCGAACGTCACGCCGACGACATCGGGGGCCTGAGCGATGACCGTCCCCCACGGGTCGATGACCATGCTCCGCCCGAAGCAGGTCCGGTCGGGGTCGTGGTTGCCGATCTGCCCGGCCGCGAGCACGTAACACTGATCTTCGATGGCTCGGGCGCGGAGCAGAATCTCCCAGTGGTCCCGGCCGGTGTGGAGCATGAACGCCGCCGGCACGACGAGGACGTTTGCGCCTTCGATCGCGAGCTGGCGGTACAACTCCGGAAATCGCAGGTCATAACAGATCGACAGGCCGAGCCGGATCCGTTCGATATCGACGATGCTCGTCGACTGACCGGGCGAGACGGTCGCCGATTCGTGGTAGGAGACGCGGCCCGGAATCTCGACATCATAGAGGTGGATCTTTCGATAGGTCGCGGCGAGCGTGCCGGATCGATCGAAGACCAGCGTTGTGTTGTAGGTGTGCTCGGGGTCGGGCCCGGTCTCGTGGAACGAGCCGGCGTGGACCCACATCCCGAGCTCCCGCGCGGCATCGGCGAAGAAGGTGCCGAACTCCCCGTCGACGGACTCCGGCGCGGGCGCGGTGTGCGCTCGCCCGAGGTAGTCCACGTACTCCGGGAGCACCGCGAGGTCCGCTCCCCCGTCGGCAGCCCGCTGGAGGAGGTTTCGGGCCGCCTTGAGGTTCTCAGCCCGGTCGTCGCGCGCGTTGAGCTGACATACGGCAACCCGCATCCCGGCACCCCATCAAGTCAGGCGGACTTCTCCTCGCGGTCGGCCCGGCGTCGGCCGACTCGATGCGCACCCAGGTCCCGCGGCACGATCGTCGGGATGACCTTCTCGAGCACCACCTCGCGGGTTATCTGCACCCGGGCGATGTTCGGGTTGCTCGGCACCTCGTACATCACGGAGAGGAGGACCTCCTCCATGATGGCCCGCAGCCCGCGGGCTCCGGTGCCGCGCAGGATGGCCTGGTCCGCGATCGACTCGAGGGCCTCGGGCGCGAACTCCAGCTCGACCCCGTCGAGTTCGAACAGCCGCTGGTATTGCCGCACGAGCGCGTTGCGCGGCTCAGTGAGGATCTTGACCAGCGCGTCGCGGTCGAGGCTCTTGACGCTCGTGATGACCGGCAGCCGCCCGATGAACTCGGGGATCAGGCCGAACTTGAGCATGTCCTCCGGCATCACGTCACCGAAGGCGTCGTCCGCGTTCTTCTCGGTGATCGAGCGGAGGTTGGCACCGAAGCCGGTGCCGCCCTTGCCGACCCGCTGCTGCACGATCCGGTCGAGGCCGGCGAAGGCACCACCGCAGATGAAGAGCACGTTGGACGTGTCGATCTGGATGAACTCCTGGTGCGGGTGCTTGCGTCCGCCCTGCGGCGGCACGTTTGCGACAGTACCCTCGATGATTTTCAGCAGTGCTTGCTGAACGCCCTCGCCGGACACGTCGCGGGTGATCGACGGGTTTTCCGACTTCCGCGCGATCTTGTCGACCTCGTCGATGTAGACGATGCCGGTCTCGGCGCGGCGGATGTCGTAGTCGGCCGCCTGGATCAGCTTCAGCAGGATGTTCTCGACGTCCTCGCCGACATATCCGGCTTCCGTGAGCGCGGTGGCGTCGGCGATCGCGAACGGCACGTTGAGCATGCGCGCGAGCGTCTGGGCCAGGTGGGTCTTGCCGCACCCGGTGGGGCCGATGAGCAGGATGTTGGACTTGGCCAGCTCGACGCCGTCGCTGCCCCCGCTGCCGCCGGACTCGGCCTGCACGCGCTTGTAGTGGTTGTATACCGCTACCGCGAGGGCCTTCTTGGCTTGGTCCTGCCCGACCACGTACTGGTCGAGGAAGGAGCAGATCTCCATCGGCTTGGGGAGCTCGTCAAACTTGACGTCGCCCGACTCCGCCAGCTCTTCTTCGATGATCTCGTTGCAGAGATCAATGCACTCGTCGCAGATGTAGACGCCGGGGCCGGCGATCAGCTTCTTCACCTGCTTCTGCGACTTGCCACAGAAGGAGCACTTCAGTAGGTCGCCGCCGTCGCCGATCCGTGCCACCTACGATCTCCCTGCCTTCGGCCGGACGCTGCGTCCGGATCGCAATCTTGCTTCACCGCGTGAGCGGCTCAGCGGCCGCAATGGCTGCTTGCCTTGACGTTACCTGGTGGTGGCCCGTATTCCGACCCCCTGCGCGGGGGTGTCTTTTTGGCCAGCCTCCCGACGCCGCTTCCCCGACAACTCCATCGGCTCGCCCAACCTCCAGGTTAGGGCGAGCCGATGGGGTGTTGCACGGATAGGCGTCAGCTGCCCGACGAGACCAGACTGGACTTCTTCCGGCTGACCAGCACGTTGTCGACCAGGCCGTACTCTTTGGCCTCGTCCGCCGTGAGGATCTTGTCACGGTCGATGTCCTTGCGGACCTTCTCGACCGGCTGACCGGAGTGGTGCGACACCATGTCCTCGAGCTGGGTCCGCATCCGCATGATCTCCCGGGCCTGGATCTCGATGTCCGAGCCCTGCCCGTAGCCGCCCTCGGTGGCCGGCTGGTGGATGATGATGCGCGAGTGGGGCAGCGCCAGACGCTTGCCCGGCGTCCCGGCCGCGAGCAGCACCGCGGCCGCGCTCGCGGCCTGGCCCAGGCACACCGTGAGGATGTCGGGCCGGACGTAGAGCATCGTGTCGTAGATCGCCGTCATGGCCGTGAACGAGCCGCCGGGCGAGTTGATGTACAGCGTGATGTCGCGGTCCGGCTCGGTGCTCTCCAGCGTCAGCAGCTGCGCCATCACGTCGTTGGCCGACGCGTCGTCGATCTGCACGCCGAGGAAGATGATCCGGTCCTCGAACAGCTTGTTGTAAGGGTTGGTCTCCTTGATGCCATACGACGTGCGCTCGACGTAGGACGGCAGGATGTAGCGGTTGTGCACCTCGCGCAGCGCCGGGGGCAGGCTCAGATCGGTCATGGCTTCGCTCCTCAGGCCAGGGTTCCGGCGCCTTCCGGAGCCTGCTGGGCCCCGGTGATCACCTTGTCGATGAAGCCGTAGTCCCGCGCCTCTTCGGCGGTGAACCAGCGGTCACGGTCCGAGTCCGACTCGATCTGCTCGAGCGTCTGACCGGTGTGGTGCGACACGCGCTCCTGGAACATGCGCTTCGTGTAGAGCATCTGCTCGGCCTGGATGGCGATGTCAGAGGCGGTGCCCCCGATGCCACCGGACGGCTGGTGCATCATGATCCGCGCGTGCGGCAGCGCCATGCGCTTGCCCGCCGCTCCGGCACACAGCAGGAGCTGGCCCATCGAGGCGGCCATGCCCATCGCGACAGTCGCCACGTCATTGGTGACGAACTGCATGATGTCGTAGATCGCCATGCCCGAGTAGACGGAGCCACCGGGCGAGTTGATGTAGAGCCAGATGTCGCGCTCGTCGTCCTCGGCGGCGAGCAGCAGCATCTGAGCGCAGATCCGGTTGGCAACCTGGTCGTTGACCTCGCTGCCCAGGAAGATGATCCGTTCCTTGAGCAACCGGTTGAACACCGAGTCGTCGAGCGTCAGGCTCGAGTCCGCGCCCCGACCGCGCCCGTGGGGCGCGGGACTGAATGGCGACGCTGGAATATGCAGGTCGGTCATGGCAGCCCTTCGCAAGAGTCTTGTACTTGCCGACCCTAACCGGTGCAAGGGGCGTCAGCTTCCCGTGCTCACCGCATTTCGCTATGAGCGCACCGTGGTGAAGGCCGGGGCTTTTGCCCCGGCCTACAACGTTAGTGGTTGTGACCCTCGTGGTCGCCGTGATCGTGACCCTCGTGGTCGTCAACCGACCCACGCAGGTCGTCCAGGCTGAGCGCGGCACCGTCGCTGTCCACGATCTTCACCCGCTCGAGCACGATCCCCAGCGCCTTGCCGCGGCGCACGTCACCGAAGACGGCGCCGGCCACACCGGCCTGCACCAGCTGGTCGTAGTACTGCTGCGGCCCGACCCCGGCCCGCTGCGCCCGGTGCACGATCTCGTGCCCGAACTCGTCGTCGCTGACCTGGATGTCCTCGGCGTCGGCCAGGGTGTCGAGCACCAGCTGCACCTTCACGCCCTCGACGGCCGCCTCGTTGAGCTCGGCGTCCATCTCCTCCTCGGTCTTGCCCTCGGTCTGCAGGTAGTCGTCGAACGAGGCCCCGATCCGCTGGAGCTGGTCGTTCATCGACTCCTTCCGCGACTCGACCTCGTCCTTCACGACGCCCTCGGGCGCGGGGACCTCGGTCGCGTCGATGACCGCCTTGAGCGCGAGGTCACGCGCGGAATACAGCTGCTCCATGCGCTTCACCCGGGTGAGCCGCTCCCGCAGGTCGCCCTTGAGCTCGTCCAGGGTGTCGAACTCGCTGGCGAGCTGTGCGAACTCGTCATCCACCGGGGGCAGCTGCTTGTCCTTGACCGACTTCACGCTCACCGAGACCTCGGCGTCGCGCCCCTCGAACTCCCCGCCCACCAGCTGCGTGGTGAACGTCGTCGAGTCACCGGCCCCCATGCCGACCAGCACGTCGTCCAGCCCCGGCACGAGCTGCCCGCTGCCGACCTCGTGCGAGACGTTGGTCGCGCTGCCGCCCGGCACCTCTTCGCCGTCGACCTTCGCGACCAGGTCAATCTGCACGTAGTCCCCGACCAGCGCCGTCCGCTCAACCGTCTTGAGCGTCGCGAACCGGTCCCGCAGCCCCTTGAGCTGCTCGTCGACGTCATCCTCGGAGATCGTCAGCGCGTCGACGGTCACGGTGATGTCACTCATGTCCGGCAGCGTGATCTCCGGCCGCACATCCACCTCAGCCGTGAACTTCAACGGCTGCCCGTCGGCGAACTCCGTGATCTCGACCTCGGGCCGCCCGAGCGTCTTCACCTCGTGCTCGCGCACCGCGGCGAGGATCTGCGTGGGAATGACCTCCTGGACGGCCTCGTTGAGCACCGCCCCGCGCCCGACCCGCTGGTCGATGACGGCCGAGGGCACCTTCCCCCGCCGGAACCCCGGGATGCTGACCTGGGACCCGATCTCGCGGTACGCCTTCTTGAGGCTCGGCTCGAGCTCAGCGAACGGCACCTCGATTTCGAGCCGCACGCGAGTCGGGCTCAGGGTCTCGACGGTGCTCTTCACAGAACGTTCTCCCTCGTACTACGGACATGTGGTTAGCCTGACGGCACGCTTGTCGTTCCCGGTCGGGGTGGCGGGATTTGAACCCACGGCCCCTCGCTCCCAAAGCGAGTGCGCTACCAAACTGCGCTACACCCCGGTGGTGTGCGTCGGCAAGTGTATGCGCTCCGCCGGGGAGGGCGCCGCTCGGTATGCCGGTGTCGCACAGGGTGGACCCCCGGCGCTGACCGAGAGGACGATGATTGGGTACGCTGGGGCAGCACCTCCCGGCGGGAGGCGCGACGCGGGCGTAGCTCAATGGCAGAGCTTCAGTCTTCCAAACTGACGGTGTGAGTTCGATTCTCATCGCCCGCTCTCTGTTTCCATTCCCAGGGGGAGCACGCTCCACCCACGCCCCCGCAACACCGCACCAAGGGCGCTGACCAGCACAAAGTCTTCTGGTTCAATCTTGCGGCGGGGGTACTCGACGTGCCCGCCCGGATCGCCACGAGCGCTCCGGCTGAGGTTGATCGCGACCCTGTTGTCGCCGCCGTGCCAGTGGCGTGCCAGTAGCGTGCCGGTTCTTCGCTCGCGATCGCGGCGGCGGTGCGTCATCGCGGGTCGGGCGTCGGCTGGGCTTACACGACGTGGATTTCGGCCTGGCCCGGGGCGTACAGGTCTGGGCGGCGGGTTACGAGCGGGCAGGCCATGTGGCGGGCTTCCCACAATGCGTGCCGGGCGCCGAAAGTTCCCTGCCAGGCAGAGATCTCCACCGCTACGGCCTCTTCCAAAGGCAGGAAGTCGATCGTCTCGATCCACTGGAACGGCTCCCAGTGTGCGGCTGACGCGCCGAGGGCGGAGCCGGCCTCCACGACGGCCAGGACCGGGAAGCCCAGGCGGGTTTGGCCCTGGTCGGCCAGGTCCAGCAGCGCCCAGAGTGGCGGATGGGAGTGGAAGAGCGCTTCCAGGGCCGTGGTGTCGAGGACCAGCACGGGCTAGACGCTATCGGACGCCGTGGATGGCCGGGAGCGCGGAAAAGGGCGGCCGTAGGGCTCTACGGACAGATGTCAGGCCGCGCGCTGGTGCTTTGCCGACTCTTCCGCGTCGCGTTTGTTGGCGGCCGCGATGAGGGCCTCGGCCTTGTCGAAATCCGCTTGGGTCAACTCCGGGACGAGGTTTGTCTCGCGCTTGAACCGCTCCAGGCCGGCACCCGGCGTCCACTGGCGCGGGCCTGCGGGTTCGGGAGTTCGGGTCATGGTTCATAAGGTAGGCCTCAGAGGGGGTTTCGTCATCCTGGAACTCGAATGGGACTACCGAATCCGCAGGTCAGGGCCTTGTGGCCCTGTGAACAAACGATCGCGCGACCTGCATTTATTTCAGCTACCACCGTAAGCGTTATAGCAATTCCGCAGTGCGCTAGACGACTTGAATGTCGACCGTTTCCGGTGCGTACAACTCTGGGCGGCGGGTGACCAGTGGGCAGTGCCTGTGCCGGGCCTCCCACAGCGCATGTCTCATCCCGGGCGTGCCCGGCCACGTGCTGATCTCGATCGCGGCGGCCGCGCTCAGGGGCGGCACGGTGACCGCCGGAATCCATAGGAACGGCTCCCACACCGCGGCCGAGACGCCGAGGACCGTTCCGGCTTCGATGAGCGTGAGAGCCGGAAAGGCAAGCCGCACCAGCCCCTGATCGGCCCGCCGCAGCAGCGCCCACACCGGCGGATGCGAAGAGAACAGCGCTTCCAGCGCGGTGACGTCGAAAACCAGCACGACCTACGAACCTATGCGCGCGACGAGGCTCGTTCGACACTTCCCTGACCACTTGCTCGCTACAAGTGCGGCCGGCCTTCATCGCGGCGCCGGTCGGCTTCGGCGCTCAGCTCGTCGGCCTTGCGCAGGTCGTCGTCGGTGAGCTCCGGCACCAGGTGCGGCAGCTCCCGCCGCAGCCGAGCCCACCCCGCCCCCGGCACCCAGGGGCGAGGGCCGGCCGGCTCGGAGCTCATGCGACGCTGCCCAGCCGGCGGCGGAGTTCGTCGAGTGCTTTCGTGGCCGTGCGCAGCTCGCGCCGGGCGGCTTCGAGGTCGATCGCCGCCGAGGTAGCCAGGGCGGCGTTGCGGATGTAGGTCGACAGGGGCTGGCCGACCGCATTGGCGGCGGCTTCGATGCGGTCCAGCTCGCCGCGGCCGAACCGGACGGAAACCACCGAACGAATCACGGGGACCGGCTCGCTCTCGACCTCGGCGCCGGCGACCTCGCCCCGATGCTCGTACAGGTCCTCGGCGGCGGCTTCCATGGCGGCCAGGCTCAGACCGGTGACCTCGTCGGTCTCCTCGCGCTTGCTCATCTCTGCTCCCAGGCTGTGATCGGGTATGCCGTGTTCGTCGCCGCGATGTAGATGAACGCCACGGTCAGCTTGCGGCCCGCGTCCGTGACACCGGACGCCACGTGCGTCGCCACGCGGCCGCGGAGGTTGGTGCGGATGCTCGGGCGGTTGAAGAAGACCTCATCGATCTCGATGCGGGTCGCGCGCTTGGTCGCGTAGACCGTGTTGGCGTCCCACTGGACCAGCAGGATCTTGATGTGCGGCATGGGTACCCTCGCAGTGTAGTACGCATGAACGTCTGGCGTAATACGTGCGCTGAGACGGGATACCAGGGCCGGAGCAGCCTGAGTCAGGGCGGCCGCAACCGTAACGCTTTCCAGGGGAACCCACTGACCCGTCACCGCCGCGGCGTCGTCACTTGGGTAGAGCAGGTTCAACCGCGCACCGAATCGTGCGTGACCTGGGAAGGCAGGTGAGGAAGGATGGGGCAGGTCCGGCGGGTCCGTGATGCCGAGGGCGTGGCGCGGGAAGCCATCGCGTTGGTGCTCGGCGTTGCGCCCGGCTCGTTCGCCTTGACGGTGGAGTCGGCGGGCGGCGGGGGCTGCGGTTGAGGGTGAGCCGCGGGTCAGACCTCGTCGGGGCTCAGGCGGCGGCAGCCGGTTGGTTGTTCATTGGTCAGGGGGCGGCCTCGCCACTGGCCGCGGAGCGTTCGTAGCAGGGCTTGCAGCAGTCCGATCATGTTCCCCTCCCCAAGGAAGCCGCGGGCCTCCCGACCAACCTTGGCCAAGGTGGACCAATGCGGCAACTTGAGCAGGGAACATTGACCGATTTGGGTCGTTCGGTCGGGCATGGCGGGGGCACGATCGTCGATGGCGGCCCAGATTTCGTATGTCCGGCCTAGATTTCGTAGGTCTCGGTCAGCTCCGCCGACTCGCGGGACAGGATCGCGTCGACCACCAGGTATGGGCGGTCGCCGGCGTCGTGGACGGTCAGCAGGGCCACGGCGACGCTGCGGGGTTGGGGTAGGGACAGGGCGTCGGCCTCGGCGGCGGTGGACAGGCGGGCGCCCAGGCGTTCGATGACCCGGTGGGGGCGGCGGCCCGCGGTCGACTCGAGCTGCGCCAGCAGGTCTCGCTCCTGCGGGAGGCGGACCGCGGTGAACACCGTGGTCAGCGCCATCGGGGTGGTGCCGAGGGTGGTCAGGCGGTAGCGGGCGCCGAAGACGTCGGTGCCCTGGTTGACGCACAGGGTGGCGGCTATGCGCGGGGTCGCCGGCATGCGGTAGACGCCCAGGCACTCGGCGTGGCGGTCGGCCTGCAGGAGGTACTGCACCCGCCTGGGCAAGGCCGACAGCGCCGTCACCGGGCGGCCCAGGATCACGCGGCCCTTGCCCTGCTGGCCGACGACCCAGCCCTGGTGGCGGAGGTGGCGCAGGGCGCGGACCACGGTCGAGCGGGACGTCCGGAACTCGCGGGTGAGCTGGGACTCGCTCGGCAGGAGGGTGCCGGCCGGCAGATGGCCGTTGGCGATTCGCTCCTGGAGGGTCGTCAGGACCGCGGCATACTTCGGCTCCATGGCGGCAGCGCTCCCTTTCACATGCAAAATGCACGGGATGGCTGCGAGCCGCCCAGATCGTACCGGTTATCGCCACCGAATTGGAAATGCGCCGAGTTTCGCCTCGTGAGGCGTGTCGTGGCCGGTCGGTTTGGTGCAGCGGACCTCCACGTCGCCGGTCGCGGTGGTCGTGGTCTTCGTGGCGGCGCAGGTCTCGATCTTCATGACCGCCGAGGCTAGTCGAACATGCGTGCTAAAGCAGCCACAACCTGGGAAAACGCCCGGATCGTGCCTGAGGATCCGGTATCGCGGCCGCCCGCGCGTTCAAATAGCGGCGCTGGGGCAGCGTGCCGGCCAGCGCGGCCGCCTTCAGGAACGCGGCCCGGGCGGCCGGGCGGTCGCCGGACAGCTCCAGCAGGTGGGCGCGGACGGCGTGCAGGCGGTGGTCGCTCTCGAGCGCGGTCAGCTCGTCCAGCAGCGGCAGACCCGCGGCCGGACCCCGGGCCATCGCCACCGCGACGGCGTAGTTCAGCGTGACCATCGGGCCCGGGGAGCGGCGCCGCAGCAGCTCGTAGAGGGCCACGATCTGCGGCCAGTCGGTCTGCGCGGCCGTCGGAGCCTCGTCGTGTACCGCCGCGATCGCCGCCTGCAGCTGGTACGGGCCCGGCACGCCGCGCGGAAGGGTCGCGGTGATCAGTGCGATGCCCTCGGCGATCTGCCCGGCGTTCCACAGCGAGCGGTCCTGCGATTCCATCGGCACCAAAGAGCCGTCGGCGGCGGTACGGGCCTCACGCCGGGCGTCGGTCAGCAGCATCAGGGCCAGCAGGCCGGCCGCCTCCAGATGCTCGGGCTGCAGGCGGACGGCCAGCCGGGTCAGGCGGATCGCCTCGGCGGCCAGGTCGGGGCGGTGCAGCGCGTCACCGCGCGTGGCCGTGTAGCCCTCGTTGAACATGAGGTACAGCACATGCAGTACCACCGAAAGATCGGCCGCCGGAGGCAACGAGAACGGCAGTCCACTCGCTTTGATCCGGAGTTTGGCGCGGCTGATGCGCCGGGTCATCGTCTCTTCCGGCACCAGGAACGCGCGCGCGACCTCGGCCGTGCTCAGACCGCCGACCGCCCGCAGGGTGAGGGCCAGCTGGGCCTCGGGCTTGAGGGCCGGGTGGCAGCACATGAACAGCAGCACCAGGGAGTCATCGACGTCGGTGATCTCCGGGTGTACCGCGTGCGCCAGCCGGAACACCGTCTCCTCCCGGCGCCGCCGAGCCTGGTCGGCCCGCAGGAGGTCGGTGAGGCGGCGCGCGGCGACCGCGATGAGCCAGGCCCGCGGATCGGCGGGCGGGTCGGCCGGCCACTGCCGGGACGCGGCCAGCAGCGCCTCCTGGACGGCGTCCTCGGCCAGGTCGAAGTGCCCGTACCGGCGGACCAGCGCCCCGAGGACCTGCGGCGCCAGCTCGCGCAGCAGGTCCTCGGGAGCCGGGCCGGGCATCAGAAGCCGAGCTCGCCCGAGGACTCGACGACGGGGCGGACGTCGGCGTACGCGGTGGCGGCGACCTCCGGCGGGGCCGGGCACTCCCCCAGCCGCTGGGCGATCTGGGTCGCGCGGTCGAAGCTGTCGCACTCCACGATCCAGTAGCCGGCCAGCACCTCCTGCGTCTCCGCGTACGGCCCGTCGGTCACCAGCGCGGGCGCGCCACCGACCCGGCGGGTGTGCACCGGCGCGTCCAGGGCGCGGGTCTCGACGAGCTCGCCGTTCGCCTCCAGTTCGGCGTTGAACTCGGCCATGAACTTGCCCATCGCGGCGAAGTCCTCCGGCTTCCACGGCGTCTCACCGGGCCGGCCGGCCATGGCGTCGTAGTCGCGCTGCGAGGCGTAGCTCAGGATCATGTACTTCACGGTTGGCCCCTTCGTTCGGCGCCCGGCGCGGGCGGTGTCTTCGTGGGCTACGTCGGGGCCGGCCGCCTCATCCGGACAGGAATCGCAGCACGACCGCGGCGAACTCCTCCGGGGCCGTGCTGTGGATGCGGTGCCCGACCGGGATCGTCACCAGCTCGGCGACCGGGATCGCCGCGGCGACCGCCTCCAGACTCGCGGGCGGTATGTGGCTTTTGGGGCCTCCGGACAGTACCAACGAAGGCGCTTGTATTGTCTGTAACCCCTCCCACCAGGCCGGATTCGGCTCCCGCAGCTGATGGATGGCCGACATGAGGGCGTTGCGGTCGAAGCGGCGCCGGGAGAGGCCGCCGGCCAGCCCCGAAAGGGCGAGCTTCGCGCGCGAGAAGCCGCCGGACCGCACGCCGGTGCGCGGAGGGGCGGGCGGGTCCTCGAGCACCAAGCGGCCGACCAGATCCGGGCGCCGCTGCGCGACCAGGGTCGCCGTGAAGCCGCCCAGACTGTGGCCGACGAGCACCGGCGCCTCGAGCCCGAGTTCGCCGAGCAGTTCGATCACGTCGTCGGCATAGCCACGCAGGGGGTACTGCTCACAGCGCGGGCTTTCCCCATGACCGCGCAGGTCCGGGGCGATGACGCGCCGCCCTCGTACCTGCCGGGTGAACGCGTCCCAGGTGCCCCGGCCGCTCCCGCCACCGTGGAGCAGGACGATCGCGTTGTCGCCCTGTGTCCGGCCGGTGTCGTTCCGGGCGAGTCTCATGCGCCCAGCCGGTCGGCCATGTCGTACTTGACGCTCAGCAGCTCGGCCATCGCGACCGGGCGGCGGCTCATGCCGTCGAGGTCGCGGCCGTCCTTCGAGAACAGCGGCGGCACGGTGCTCAGGCCGGTGTCGAACGGGCAGGCGGCCACCTCGTCCCGCCAGCCCGGCCAGCGCCAGCTCAGGTAGAACCGGTCGGCGGCGCCGGCGAGCATGGCGTAGAGCCAGTCGGTGTATCCGAGCGTGAGGTCCTCCCAGCCCAGGGTGTCGGGCGCGAAGTAGTGGATCGTCGGCTCCGGGCGCGTCTCCCCCTGCCGCCACACGAACTCGCCGCCGAGGATGTCCTGGGCCACGACCAGCCCGGCCGCGTCGAAGAGGGCGTTGACCTCGTGGATGTCGGCCAGCCGGCGGCTCGGCCGGCCGGATCCGAGCACCCGCAGCCAGCCGCCGTCGACGATCAGGCCGCCGCTGCGGTAGACCAGGGCCCCCAGCCAGGACGTGGTGGCGACCTGCAGCCGGTGCAGGCACGCGGCGGCGCGGTCGGGGTCGGCGGGCAGCAGCTCGATCGCGTATGGCGAGCCGGAGACCGCCGCTTCGATCTCCGCCCAGGCGGACCGGTCGTCGGAGATCAGCTCTCCCAGCGAGCGCACGGGTCAAGGGTACTTGGCCCGCCATTTTTCGAGGGACACGGAAATGTTTGAGGAGGGTACCCGAACGACGGAAACCGCCCTGAATGATTGTCATTCACGTTTCTCGGACTGTCGGGCGGCGGATACTGAGAGTCACTATGTCGAACATGACTCGTCGCTGGTTGATCACTGGTTGCTCCACCGGCCTGGGGCGCGCCCTCGCCGAGGCGGTCGCCGCCTCCGGACAGCAGGTACTGGCCACGGCCCGGCATCCGGAAACCCTCGAGGACCTGCGGGACCGGTACCCCAGAACGCTCGCCACGTGCGTCCTGGACGTACGTGACCCCGACGACTGCCACAACGCCGTGCACGCCGCACTGGCCCGCTACGGCGGCGTGGATGTCCTCGTGAACAACGCCGGTGTCGGGCACTTCGGCGCCGTCGAAGAGGTCACGGACGCCGAGCTGGAAGCGCAGCTGGCGGTCAACCTCATCGCACCGTGGCGCCTGACCCGCATGGTGCTGCCCCTGATGCGGGCCCAGGGCTTCGGCGACATCGTGATGGTCTCCTCCACCGCCGGCCGCGTCGCCATGCCGGGCCTGGGGGCGTATGCGGTGTCGAAGTTCGCCCTCGAGGGCATGGTCGAGACACTGGCGCTCGAGCTCGCCGGCAGCGGGGTCCACGTGACTGCCGTCGAGCCCGGCATGTACGCCACCGAGTGGGGCGTGTCCCTGACCGAGTCGGCCGAGCACGTCCCCGCGTACTCCGCCGTGACCTCACCCGTCCACGCCGGCGTACGGGCCCTCAAGTCACTCCCGATCTCCGGCGCGCCGGCCGACTTCGCGGACGCGGTACTCCGGCTGGTCGCCTCCGAGGACCGCCCCGTCCGCCAGCCGATCGGTGATCAGGCGTGGCGGATGGTGCTGGACGCGGCGCAGCGCGACTACACCGCCCTGCTGAACGCCCGCCCGATGCCGGCCCACGCCCCGGCCGACCCCGTCTCGGTGGCCTCAGGCGGGCGCGACGAGGTTTTTGCGTAGGGCGGTCAGGTCGTCGGAGGTCAGGCCGTATGCGTCGGCCCAGCCTTCCATGGTGCCCCAGCGGTCGCGTACCAGGTCGAGCATGTGGGTCATCAGTGCCGCCTCCGGCTCCCAGGCCGGCCGGGTCACCGGGCGCGGGGGCAGGCCCAGCCGGTCCACGACCACGGCTACGCGTTCGTGGATGATCGGCATCGCGGCGGCGGTCGCGGCGTAGTCGGCGGCGATCCTGTCGTCCGGCACGCCCAGCAGGCCCAGGACGACGGCGGCCAGAACGCCGGTGCGGTCGCAGCCGGCCTCGCAGTGGAAGACGGCCGGGAGGGTGCCCGCGCAGGACAGGTGGCGGACCGTGGCGGCCAGGACGGGGCCCTTCTCCGTGAGCATCGCCACGTAGTGGCCGACCAGGTCTTCGGCGCCGCTGACGTCGGCGATCGGGGCCGGGTAGTAGTCGACCTCGGCGTCGGCCAGGAGGCCGCGGCCCAGTTGGGACACCTCGTATTCGCCGCGCAGGTCGATCACGGTGGACAGGCCCAGGTCGCGGACCAGGCGGTCGGCGTCGCCGGGGGTGGCGTAGGCCAGGGAGTCGCTGCGGAACAGGACGCCGGAGCGGACGGTGCCGCCGTCGGCCGGGTGGCCGCCCAGGTCCCGGAAGTTGACCAGGCCCTTGAAGGCCAAGGGGCGGCGGCGGCGCCAGAACCTCACTAGAAGAGCCTCGTCACCCAGTGGTAGAAGTCCACGGCCCAGCCGACCTCGCGCAGGTAGGCGAAGCCCGACGCGGCCAGGAACAGGCCGGTCAGCGCGTGTGCGCCCTTGGCCGAGCGGCGGGGGCGGCCCAGGCGCTGCTCGAGGATCAGCCGGCCCAGCAGCCGGGCCAGCGCGAACACGCCGACGGCAACGCCGAGGACGACCAGGAACGCGATGAACGGGCCGCTGAGGTTGCCCTCGCTGTCCAGAGCCCACAGAGCCCAGCAGATGAAGGCGATGATCGCGCCGGTGCCGGTGAGCTCCCAGCCGATCTTGAGCTGGCGGGAGCGCTCGCCGCGGGGTGGGGTGTAGCGGGGGCGGTGGTCCTCTTCGGGGGCGAGGTCCATCATGCCGGTCGGCTCCGGTGCGGAGCGCGGGATGACCTTGGCCCGGCCCCGCATCTGCGGTACTCCCTCAGCGTTCACTGCCACTCCTCCAGACGAGACCGGTGCCACCGAGACGGGCGGGGCGGAGACCGGCGGGGCCGACACGGGCGGGGCCGCCTGGTACATGGCGGTCGGCGGCAGACTGCCCGAGCGGAGCGACACCAGCTCCCGCTCCAGGCGCTCGATGCGCTGGTAGGCGTCGGTCTCGGTGCCGCTGATGGACGGCCGGGCCCGCCCGACGACCTTGCCCGTGTCGGCCGCGTCGACCTCGTGCCAGTCGCAGCCCACGTCGGGCAGACCGGCCCGGCGGACCAGCTCGGCCAGGTGCAGCGTCCACGACTGCAGGTCGCGGGTCTGCGGGCGGTCGGCGGGGCGGTCGGCCAGCGGCAGGTGCAGGTGGTCGCGCAGGGACGGGATGCGCTCCAGCAGCGGGTGCCGGCGCAGCACGCTCCACGGCGGCGGCGACGCGTCGGGCTGGCCGCCGACGTCGCTGCGGCCGTCGACGCGGGGGTAGGCGCCGGTGACCATGAAGTAGGCCACCGCGCCGAAGCCGTGCACGTCATACGCCGGTCCGACGTGCTTCACCCCGCCGAACGCCTCCGGGCCGCCCGACTCGGGGGTGTAGGCGATCTGGGTGATCTCTTCCTCGCGGAAGTAGCGCGCTCCGGTGAAGTCGATCAGGCGCACCTCCCCGGTGGCCAGGACCATCACGTTCGACGGCTTCACGTCCATGTGCAGGACCGGGGTGGCGCTGCTCTCCTGCGGGTTGTGGAGCTGTTGCAGTACCACCGCCAAGGTTTTCAAAGCCGAGACGGCGTTCAGCCGGCGCGCACCCGGTTGCGCCGCACTGCGGTTCACGACGTATTCGCGCAGGTTCACCCCGTGCAGGTAGTCGTAGACCTGGTAGGGCACCGCGTCACCGGGCGCCGGCCGCTCCGTCGGGCGGTGCGGTGGCGGGCCGTAGAAACCGTCCGCGCGCCGGCAGATGCCCGGCACGCCCCGGTTGTTGAGATCCATGAGCGCCGCGTCGCCCTTGTCCCACGAGCGCAGCTCGTCGGCGATCGGGCGCTGCGGGTCGACGCGGAAGACCTTCACCGTCATCGGCGCCGAGGTCACACCGCCCGAGACGCGCACGGCGCGATACACGTCGGCCTGGCCGCCCGAGCCCAGATGGGCCACCAGACGGTAGCGCTGGAACGTCTCCGGCAAAGGGCTCGCCGGACCGCACACCAGGTCCAGCAGCGCACCCTGCGTCATCGTGTCGCTCCCCCCAGCATTGTCGTGCCGCCCCCATACGCTTCCGAGAGTAACGAGCGCGCAAATCGGTCGCGCCGAGCCCAGGTCACGAGGTAGACACAACCGATGACCGACTATGTCCTCCGCACGGCCACGGAGACGGATCTCGACGCGCTGGTCAGCCTGCGCCGCGAGGCGTTCGCGAACACGGGGGACCCCGACCCGAACTCGACCCGGCGCCTGGTCTTCGAGGCGGAGCGCAACCACCTCTTCGAACATGACGGACAGGTCGTGGCGACCGCGGCCGCCTTCACCCGCGACCTGGCGATCCCGGGTGCGGTGATCCCGGCCGCCCACGTGACCGGCGTCGCCGTGTCCGCCGTGCACACCCGCAACGGTCTCCTGCGCCGGCTGATGACCGAGCAGCTGCGGACCGTGCCCGAGGCCGTGGCGGTGCTGTGGGCCTCGGAGGGCCGCCTGTACGGCCGGTACGGCTACGGCATGGCCGCACAGAACGTGACCATGCGGGCCGACCGCCGGGAGCTGCAGATCACCGCCCCACCGGCCGGCGGGAGGCTGCGCGACGGGGTGCCGTCCGAGCTCATCAAAGAGCTTTCCGAGGTGTACTCCACCGTGCTCGCGACCAAGCCCGGCTGGTCGAGCCGCGACGAACGATGGTGGCGGCACCTGACGAGCGACCCGGAGAGCGACCGCGGGGGCGCCACCAAGGCCCGGGCGGTGCTCTACGAGAACCCGGACGGGCTCGTCGAGGGTTACGCGCGGTACCGGGTCCGCCCGGAGTGGAGCGACACCGGCCCGAAGATGGAGGTCAACGTCATCGAGGTGGTCGCGGGCACGCCGGCGGCCTACGCGGAGCTGTATCGGTTCCTGCTGCGCGTCGACCTCGCCCGCACCCTCGTCCAGGGCCTGACCAGCGCCGACGACCCGCTGTTCCACCTGGTCAACGAGCCGGCCGCGCTCGGCGGGCACTCGGCCGACGGCCTGTGGCTGCGCATCCGGGACCTGCCGCGGGCACTCACCGCGCGCAAGTACGCCGCCCCGGTCGACGTGGTGCTCGAAGTCACCGACGACCTGCTGCCCGGCAACGCGGGCCGCTGGCGGCTGCAGGTCCGCGCCGGCGGCGCCCTGGTCAACTGCACCCCGGCCGACGGCGAACCCGACTTCACGCTGGGCATCGCCGAGCTGGGCGCGGTGTACCTGGGCGGCACCCGCCTGGGCGCCCTGCACCTCGCGGGCCGCGTCCAGGAGCACCGCCCCGGGGCCGTGGCCGCCGCGAGCACGGCGTTCGGGTGGCCGATCGCGCCGTACTCGATCGAAATTTTCTGATCCCTCGGACGGGTGGGGTGGAGGCGGTAGATTCGGGAGATGGGTGGGATTCAGCGCCGGCGGCGGCGCATGCGGCAACATCAGCCGGTGAGTCCCGCCCCCATGGCGGAAGAGCTGATCCCGGAAGAGCCGCCGGCCGAGCCGGTGCCGCCGCCGGTGGTCGCCGAGGAGCCGCCGCCCGCCGAGGCGCCCAAACCGGCCCCGGCACCCCGGCCGCCGTCGCCCCACCACCTGGCCGAACTGTCGGAGACGTTCGCGATGACCGCCAGCGTCCATGACCCCGAGCCGGCCGAGGCCGCGCACCCGGCGGCGCCGGAGGACGAGCACCACCACCCCCCGGTCCACCACGACGAGCACCACCACCATCACCACCATCACGACGAGGTGGTCTCGGAGCGCGGCCTGCGCGGCCTCGTCGGTGGCGGCGCCTCGCAGGTGAGCGTGTCGGCGGCGCTGCGGGCCCGGGACGCGGCGCGGCCGACCGACGCCGACATCGAAGCGGCCGAGCGGGACCTGCAGATCATCCGGCGCGGCTGGGTGCCACGCGAGGAGCTGACCCGGCCTGGCCGCCGCTCTCCTACCGGCTGACGATGGGCTGCCAGCTGGTCCGGGCAGCGCGCCGCCGATCGCCGAGACCAGCCCGCGATGGGCGTCGGAGACCACCAGTTTGACGCCTTTGACGCCGGTCAGACCCCGGACGGTCAGGGAGAGCAGGAACGCCAGGGTGTGGACGCGTCGGCCTCTGCCGACATCAACGCCTCGGCAAAGGTCTTCACCATCGAACGCAGCAGATCGGGTGACGCCGAGCCGCGATCAGGCGTGACCGCCTCCATCCCCTCAACCACCGCAAAGGTGGGCGATTCGTACACCAGCCCCGGGGACATGGCCGTGATCCCGACGGCAGGTATCAGCCGTCTCCGCCAGACCTCGGCTGAGACACCCCGTCGAACGCCCCGCACAAGTTCTCAACGTCACCTCTACGAAATGTCGGGCGCTTCGCTTGCCCGACATTTCGGATTTATACCCCGACGGGGGATTCATGAGTTTGCACGTCCAGTAGCGGCTTGGTGGCTGTGCGAATAGGGGTAGAACAGCCGGGTTGATGCGGGTGAGGCGGCGGCCTACGGTGGGCAGCGCCTGACAAACGCAACACCGGAAGAGGCAACCCCGTTGTTCGTGCCGTCCTGGATCCGCCGCAAGATCGTCCTGCCCCTCGTCGCCGCCGGAGTGCTCGGGGTGGCCAATGTCCCGCCGCTGTACAACGCGACGGTCGACTGGCTCCACGAGCGGAAGATCAACAGCCCGGAGTACAAAGCCGCGAATGGCTTCTGGCAGGTCGTCGAGCTGCCGAAGGGTCAGCGGGTGAACGCGATCCACGCGGCCATGCTGCCGTCCGGGCGCATCCTGCTCATCGCCGGCTCCGGCAACGATCGCGAGCAGTTCCAGGCCGGGACCTTCAAGACCCTGGTGTTCGACCCGGTCAACGGGCACACCACGCTCGTGCCGACCCCGACCGACCTGTTCTGCGCCGGGCACGCGTTCCTGCCGGACGGCAAGCTGCTGGTCGCGGGCGGGACCCTGCGTTACGAGGTGCTCGAGCAGGACGTCAAGCGGGCCGGCGGCACGATGACGATCAAGAACGAGTCCCCGGCCGAGTCGCGGACCTTCGCGAAGGGCACCGTGCTGGTCGCCGCCGACGGCCACAAGTACACCCTCGGCGACGACGTCACCGTCCCCGCCGCGACGAAGATCGTCTACCCGCCGCACAAGGTCGGCGACCAGCCCAAGACCGTGATCACCGCGGGTGAGGTCAAGGCCTGGGTCGACGCCGCCGCGGAGGGCCCGGACTACGTGGTCGACCACAAGGCGCAGTACGAGTTCGAGGGTCTGGACGGCACCGACCACCACAACTTCTACGCGCTGGCCGACAAGATCACGATGGACAAGCAGGACTACCAGGGCCGCAAGGAGACCTACGAGTTCAACCCGGCGACCGAGCAGTACGAGCGGGTCGCCGACATGCACGAGAAGCGCTGGTACCCGACCCTGACCGGGCTCTCCGACGGCTCGGTGCTCGCGGTCTCCGGCCTCGACGGCAGCGGCCTGGTCGTCGACGGGTCGAAGAACGAGGTCTACGACCCGAAGACCAAGCAGTGGACGGTCCGCAGCGACCTCAACCACTACTTCCCGACCTACCCGGCCCTGTTCCAGACCGCCCGCGACAACGTCCTGTTCTTCTCCGGCTCCAACTCCGGCTACGGCCCGGCCGACAAGGGCCGCGCCCCCGGCTTCTGGGACCTGACGAACAACAACTTCACGACGGTCCAGGGCCTGCGCGACCCGGACATGCTGGAGACGAGCATGTCGGCGTGGGTCGGCCCGGTGCAGAACCAGACCGTCATGGTCGTCGGCGGTGGCGGGGTCGGCGAGTCGACCAAGGCGACGAGCCGGATCGACATCATCAAGCTGGACGGCGACAACCCGCACTTCGTGCCCGGCCCGAGCCTGCCCGACAAGACGCGGTACCCCAGTCTGGTCCAGCTCCCGGACGACACCGTCCTGATCACGAACGGCGCCGCGGACTACCGGGGCCGCTTCGCCTCCGACAACCACACGGCCCGCATCTACCACCCCGACACCAACACGCTGACCTACGCCGCCGACCCGCACGTGGGCCGCAACTACCACAGCGCGGCGGTCCTCCTGCCCGACGGTCGCGTGCTGACCGTGGGCTCGGACCCGCTGTACCGCGACAAGAAGAACTCCATCACCGGCCAGTTCGAGCAGCGCATGGAGATCTACACCCCGCCGTACCTGTACCACGACGGCGGCCGCCCCTCGGTCGGCAACGGCCCGACCGACCTCAAGCCGGGCCAGTCGGCGACCTACACCACCGCGTCCCGCGACATCACCTCCGCCCGCCTGATCCGCCCGAGCGCCGCCACGCACATGCTCAACACGGAGCAGCGCTCGCTGGCCCTGGACATCACCCAGGCCCAGGGCGCGATCACGGTCACCCTGCCGACGTCGGCCAGCCTGATGCCGCCGGGCCCCTACATGCTCTTCTTCATCAACAAGGACGGCGTCCCGTCCGAGGCGAAGTGGGTCTCGGTAGCGGCGCCCTGACCCAGTCGGACCAGGCCGATCGCGGTGGCTCGCAGCAGCAGGCGCAGGTGGGGTTCGAAGTCGAGGGCGGCGTGGGCCCAGGTCGGCTCCTGCGCGTAGAGCGCGGCCAGGAGTGCGGCCACCACATCGGCCGCGGCGGTGGGGCGGTGACCGCTCAGCCCGAGCGTTTGGCGAGGTCCAGGGCGTAGTCGGGCCACCACTGGCCGGCCTCCGGCTCGCCGGGGCGGCAGGCGCCGTCCGACTCGCCGGGGCGTTTGATCCACAGCAGCGCGTCCGCGCGGGGGTCGCCGGTGTTCTTCGTCGGGGGCGCGCCCAGGAGCCGGCCCGGCGGGTTGCACCAGCGCGGGCCGCCGTTGACGTCGCCGGCGCCGTCCAGCGGGCCGGCGCCGTTGCGGCTGGTGTCGATGACGAAGTGCGGTTTGTTCGGCACGGCGTCGGAGACCTGGCGGCCGTACGCAATGTTGTCCGCGGTCGTCACGAAGTTGGCGACGTTGAGGGAGAATCCGTCGGCCTTCGCGATGCCCGAGCGCTGCAGGGCGTCGGCCAGCTTCCGCACGTCGGTGATCCAGCGGGGGTTGCCGGCGTCCACGTAGACCTTGGCCGTGCCGGTGGCCTTCAGGACGGTCACCGCATCGGCCAGCAGCGTGTAGCGCTCCTCGCTCTCGCAGCCCTCGACCGCGTGGGCCACCGCGTCCGGCTCCAGGATGACGGTGACGGGGCGTTTGCGGATGCCCGCGGCGAAGTTGCGGATCCACGTCTTGTACTCGTCCGGCGACGCGGCACCGCCCGAGGAGAAGTTGCCGCAGTCGCGGTGCGGGATGTTGTACGCCACCAGGACCGGCTCCTGGCCCTGCGTCGCCGCGCAGCCCAGGACCCCGTCCACATAGGCACCCACCGTGTTCGGTCCGTCACTCGTCCAGGTCGCCACGGGGCGGTCGGCGATCTTCCGGAGAGCGGTGGCATCGTCGGCGCGCTGCTGGCCCTCCCAGCGCTGGACCTGCAGGACGGCGGCGCTGTTGGGGTCGACGAAGAAGCCGGGGGATGCCGGCTTGCAGTTCTGGTAGGCCGCGGCCGCCGAGGTCGCCGGGGCGGGCGGCACCTCCGTGGACGAGCAGCCGGCGAGCACGGCAAGGGCCAGGGCCAAGGTCACCGCGCGAGCCGCCACCACGGGAGGGTAACGCAGTGCATCACCCGGCATGGGTTACCGACATCACGGCGGATGTCGGCAACCGGGAGGTGACCTATGCTCTGGGGCGGTCGGGTAGCCCCCAAATCGAGAAGCAGCACACCCGAGACGCAGCGAGAGGGTCCAGTGGCGGACGAGTTCGAGATTCCGGTCTTCGGGCGGTCCTGGGCGCGGCTGGAGACCTTCAGCCGGCTCGCCGGACCCCTGACGCCGCCGCCCGTCGGCGAGCCGTACCGGGTCAAGTACCGGCCGCAGCAGCGCACGATCAGCCGCTCGGTGCTCATCGCGCTGCTCAACATCTGCTTCGAGGTGATCTTCTGCGTCTGGCTGCTGCAGCCGGCGCACTTCGCGCAGACCAACCCGGGGCCCACGGCCCAGGCGGCCGGGATCGCGAACGTGTTCGTCATCGTGACGATCGCGCTCGTCGAGCTGCTGCGGCTGATCAACGTGCTGTCGCTGTCGCTGGCCTCGATCATCGCGCGGGACCCGATCCCGGTGACCCCCGATCCGCGGCTGCGGCTGGCGTTCCTGACCACGATCGTGCCGAGCAAGGAGCCGATCGCGGTCGTGCGCGAGACGATGCGGGCGGCCAAGCGGATCCGGCACCGGGGCGTGTTCGACATCTGGCTGCTCGACGAGGGCGACGACGACGCCGTCAAGGCGATGTGCGACGAGCTCGGCATCCGGCACTTCACCCGGAAGAACAGCCGGCGGTACAACCGGCCCAAAGGGCCCTTCAAGGCCAAGACCAAGCACGGCAACTACAACGCCTGGGTCGACTCGCACGGCGACGACTACGACATCCTGCTAGCCGTGGACCCCGACCACGTGCCGCTGGCCAACTTCGCCGAGCGGATCGTCGGATACTTCCGCGACCCCGACGTGGCCTACGCGATCGGGCCGCAGTGCTACAAGAACGGCGAGGCGTTCGTCACCCGGGCCGCGGAGTCGCAGCAGTTCCCGTTCCACAGCGTGATCCAGCGGGCGGCCAACCGATACGGCACCTCGATGCTGGTCGGGACGAACAACGCGATCCGCATCTCGGCACTGCGGAGCATCGGCGGGCTGTCCGACTCGATCACCGAGGACATGGCGACCGGGCTGATGATGCACACGACCCGCAACCCGGAGACGGGCAAGCGCTGGAAGTCGGTGTACACCCCGGACGTCCTCTCGGCCGGCGAGGGCCCGTCGAGCTGGAGCGACTACTTCAGCCAGCAGCGCCGGTGGTCCCGCGGGACGTTCGAGATCCTGCTCAAGACCTACTGGCGGCGGTTCTGGCGGCTCTCCCCCGGGGGGATGCTGCATTACACGCTCATCACCACGTTCTACCCGTCGATGGCGCTCGGCTGGCTGCTCGGCATCCTCAACGCGGCCCTGTTCCTGGGGCTCGGCGTGAGCGGCATGACCATCTCGCCGCAGCTGTGGTTCGCGCTCTACGTCGATGCCACCGCGTTCTCCTTCTGGCTGTACATCAACAACCGGCAGTACAACGTCAGCCCCTACGAACCGGCCGACTCGCGCGGGATCAAAGGCATGCTGATGTCGATCATCGCGGCGCCGATCTACGCCGTACAGCTGCTGAGCACGATGTTCCGGCGGCCGGCCCGGTTCGTGGTGACGCCGAAGGGCGAGAGCAGCTCCCGTGACGGGCTGCGCACGTTCCGCAACCATCTCGGCTGGCTGGTGCTGATCATCGCGCTGGTCGTGGTGTCGTTCGTGCGGGACTACGCGGCCCCGGCCTCGCTGCTGTGGCCGGTCGTGGCGTTGATCGTCTGCCTGCTGCCGCTGGTGCTGTGGCGGCTGGACGCGCGGCTGGAGCGCAGCCAGGCCAAGGCGATGAGCCTCGAGCAGGAGGCGGTGGCGAAGCGCAAGCAGCCGCTGCCCCAGGCGGTCACGCCGCACTACTCCGGCGACATCACCATGGAGATTCCGCGGGCGCTGCTCAAGGAGCACCTCGCGGCCCGCGGCTCCGGCCAGCACGAGGACGTGGGCGCGACGATCATCATGCCGAAGATCCCGAACGAGCCGGAGACCAGAGGGGACGCCAGCTCCACCGCGATCATCCCGCGGTTCACCGACATCCCCCGGCAGCGCAGAAAAACGGAATAAACCGAAAAAACAAAGGAAGTCTGGATTCCGGAGCCGCTTCGCTCCCGCCCCGGGCAAGGGGCTCCGCCCCCTGCACCCCCCGGGCCGCGGTCAACGGCACGGACAAGCCGAGCCGCGGACAAGCCGACACGGACAAGCCGGGCCGCGGACAGAGCCGAGCCGCGGACAAGCCGGGCTCAGGGCAGGGCCGGCAGCACGCGGGAGTTGTCGTACTCGAGAACCTGCGCGATGCGGCGGGCGTGGCGCGGGTTCTCGGAGAACTTCGTCGACAGGAACGTGGTCACCAGCGTGGTCGCCTCGTCCAGCGTGTGCTGGCGGGCGCCGATCGCCACGATGTTGGCGTCGTTGTGCTCGCGGGCGAGCTGGGCGGTCTCGACGTTCCAGGCCAGGGCGGCCCGCACGCCGGGGACCTTGTTGGCGGCGATCTGCTCGCCGTTGCCGGAGCCGCCGATCACCACGCCGAGCGTGCCGGGGTCGGCGACCACCCGGGCCCCCGTGTGGAAGCAGAAGACCGGGTAGTCGTCGTCGGGGTCATACTTCGCCGGTCCGACGTCCACGACCTCGTAGCCCTGCAGCCCCAGAGCGCTGACCAGGTGCACTTTCAGCTCATAGCCGGCGTGGTCCGAACCAAGGTAGACGCGCATACCCGGCAGTCTGTCAGAGCCTGATCAGTCCCAGGCACGAACCCGCCAGCAACCCACCGCCCAGCAGGACGAGGCCGAACACCCAGCCGGCCGTCACGCCCGTCTTGAGCCGCAGGATTCTCCGGCGGTCCCAGACGAGCGCGGCGGCGGCGAAGGCGCCGATGCCGAACGCGGCGATCATTGCCGCGATGAAGATCTGCATCTGCATGTACACACACCCCAGGCCCGTTGGTACAGCGGCCTAGTGTGTATCACGATCGGGTGACGAGAACGAATCGAGCTGAGCCGAGCCGACCTAAAGCTCGTCGAGCTGAGCCACCACGAGGCCGGCCCGGGCCTTCGGGGTGAACCAGGTGCTCTTGCGCGGCATCTTCTGCCGGGCCAGGTTGACCGCCACGAAGTCGTCGACGGTCACCGGGGCGATGAGCACGGCCAGCTCGGCCCGGCCGGCGTCGACCTCGCCACGCAGCCACTCGGCCGGGTAGTCGCCGCCGACGTACGTGATCCGCTTGTCGCCCGGCTCCAGGCCCAGCGTCTCCCCGAACAGGCGGCGCTCGACGAGGGCGTGGTCGAGGTTGTCGACGACACTGGCGCCGTCGGCCTTCGGCAGCGTCGCCGCCCACGAACCCTCGCGGGTGTAGAGGTGCACGCGCCCGCCGACGGCCGGCACATCGGCCGGGCCCGGGAGCGGCTCGATGGTGAGCCCCTCGAAGAACGGAAGTTCCGAGACGAGCCGGTTGTACGGCTGGATCGCCACCGATTCCGGGGTGGTGACGACGGCCAGGAATCGCTCGTAGCCGGCGGTCTGGGCGGCGAGGGAGCGGTGGTTGCCGTCGGCGACGACGAGCTCACCGCCGCCCGCGAGGGCCAGGAGCCGGTCGCGGGTCGTGCCGGCGGCGACGGCCCAGATCTCGTGGGCGCGCCCGGACGGGTCGACGTCGGTCACGGCGGGCCGGCCGGCGTCGGCCACGGCCTGGGCGAGAGCGGCGTGCAGCGCCTCACCGTGGGCCGTCTGCAGCAGCAGGACCGGCGACAGCAGGTGCTTGGTGGCCTCGGCCAGCGCCACCCGCTCGCGGACCTTCTCGATGAAGACGTCCTCGTTGCGGATCACGGCGCCGGGCTCGTCGGCGCTGGTCGAGATCTGGTCGGTGGCGATCATGCACCACAGGCCGTAGGCGCGGGCGCCGTCCGGGGCGGTGATCCGGTAGAGCACCACGACGTCGGTGGCGGGTGCGTAGTGGCCGTCGTCCTTCGCCGCCCGCAAGCGCTCGACGGCGTCGGGCAGGCAGTCGAGGAACGGGCGGCCGACGCTCTGCGGGGCCCGGTGCGGCATCTCCACCGCGAGGGCGCTGGCGGGGTTGGCGGCGATGATCGCGGTGATCTCCGCGTCGTCGGCGAACTCGTCGTAGTTCTGCGCGCCGGTCCCTCCGGTGGAGAGCCAGGCGTGGGCGATCGGGTACGCAACCGTCATACGCAAGACGCTATAGGTCAGGACATACGGGCCACGGCACGGGGGTTTGCCCGTCCCGCAGTGCGGCGGCGGCCGCCACGCACGATCGCGCCGGCGCACACGACGACGGGCGGCGCGAGGAGCGCGCTCACGTCCTCGGGGAGCTCGGGCAGCTCGTCCTTCCAGGTCGAGTCCTGGACGGTCCAGCGGGTGTCAGACATGATCTCGGCTCTCTCCAGAATGTGTCGTCACGAGATGCAACGGCACTCATTCCTGCGGGTGACGCACCAGTGGTGCGATTCCAGAGAACAACACGGATTCGACCGGGCGAGAGTTCAGTCGGCGACCCGGCACGAACTCGGTACTTTCCTACGAGAAGGCGGGGGTCGTCCGGGTGAGCAGCTTGACGATTCGCAGGGCCATGCCCCGCGGCTGGCGGCGGCGAAACTCCACGATGTCGGCCAGCGCGTGAATGATCTTGAGGCCGCGGCCGCTCTCCGCGTCCGGATCGACGTCTTGCTGTACCGCCAAAGCCTCGACGCCAACGCCGTCGTCGACCACATCGATGATGCAGCGGTCTTCCTGAATGGTGACCGTCACCTCGTAGTCGGCTCCGCGCTCGGCGTGCTGGACCGCGTTGGCGCACGCCTCGCCCACCGCCAGCCCGATGTCCTCCCGGCAGTCCTTGGTGACCGAGAAGACCGCGAGCGCGGCGTCGAGGACCCGGCGGGTCAGCGGTACCGTCGTGGAGTCCCGCGGCAGGGAAAGCGAAAGCCGGACTTCCATCCCCACGGTGGGCTCCCTTCGCGCGAATCGCTTGCACACAAGGAATGCCCCGCACGCGCCGACAGGAAACTTGCGGCGAATACTCAGACCGTGGTGCGCACCGGCTCCGCCGCGGCCGCCCGGACCCGGTGCGTGACAACGCGTTCGGCCACGAAAGACAGGAACGGCACCGTTCCCGCCAGCAGCACCAGGACCGTGAACCCGAGCTTCCAGCGGGCCCGGCGGGCGAGGTCGGCCGCGAGCACGAGATACACCATGTAGAGGAAGCCGTGCGCGGGCCCGACGAGCGCCACGATCGTCTCGTTGTCGGTCGTGTACTTCAGCACGGTGCCGACGGTGAGGACGATCAGCAGCACGCCGACGATCCAGGCCACGATCCGGTAGCGGGTGAGCGCGGGGCGCAGGTTCATGGATTCATCCCGGGAAGTCCTTGGGGCGGCGGTCGGGGTTGGCGGCGAGCCAGGCCAGCATCCGGTTGTACTGCGACAGCTCCGGATCTTCCACATCGTCCACCGGCGCCGGGCGCTGGATCGGCCGCAGCGGCGCCGGCCCCGGTTTGGGCGTCCGGACCCCGCGGGCATCGCGGACGGCGCGCACCCAGAGGAAGACCACGAAGACCGCGAACAGCGGCCACTGCACCGTATAGGCCCAGCTGAGCATGTTGCCCGCGGTGGCCCGCCGGTATTGCCACGCCATGGCGGCCAGACACACGGCGACCCCGGCGAGCGTCAGGGCATGCCCGAGCACCCACCGGGGGGTAAGAAACTGCCGCACAGGTAGGCAGGCTACTCCTGCCGCCGTCAGTCGAAGACCGGGCCCACGTCGCGGGTGCGCTTGATCTCGAAGAACCCGGGGGTGCCGGCGACCAGCAGCGTGCCGTCCCACAGCCGGCCGGCGGCCTCGCCCTTCGGGCGCGGGGTGACGACGGGGCCGAAGAACGCGATGATCTTGCCCTCGGGGCCGGGCACGTGGATGACCGGGGTGCCGACGTCCATGCCGACCGGGTTCATGCCGCCGAAGTGGCTCTCCCGCAGCTGCGCGTCGAACTCGGTCGAGTCGGCGTACTGCGCGAGGTCGACCGGCAGGCCGGCCTCCTGGAGCGCGGCGCGGTAGAGCTCGTCGCCGAGTTCCTGCTTGTCGTGGTGGATCCGGTTCCCGAGAGCGGTATAAAGGGGACGAAGCACATCATTACCGAACTTCTGCTCGGCGGCGATGGCGACGCGGACGGGGCCCCAACCCTTTGCCAGACCCTCCTTGTATTGCTCGGGAAGGTCGTCGCGGCCCTCGTTGAGGATCGAGAGGCTCATCACGTGGAAACGGATGTCGACGGGGCGGACCTGCTCGACCTCCAGCAGCCAGCGGGAGGTGATCCAGGCCCACGGGCAGCGCGGGTCGAACCACATGTCGGCGGTGACGCGGTCTTCGGCCACGACGGTGACCACCTCTCTAGTGAAAGAGCCGGGAATGCGGTTCGATCCTTACTCAACGACGCCGACACGGACCACTTCGGGCATTGGTGACCTGAGCCACTCCCCCAGTGTCCTCCTTGAGCATGGAACACTCGGGTTGACGCCGTCGACGGGGACGGCCACAGCGAACGACAGGAGACGACACGTGGCCGGTGTACGCAACCTACGCCAGGTCGAAGCGGTCGAGCGGGCCCGCCTGCTCGGCGTGACGGCGTATGACATCAGCCTCGACCTGACCGACGGCGCCGGAAATCCCGGGGAAGGCACGTTCCGGTCGACCAGTGAGGTTCGGTTCTCCTGCCAGGAGCCGGGCGCCGAGACCTTCATCGAGGTCGCCGCGGCGGCGGTGCACAGCGCGACGCTCAACGGCGAGCCGGTGGACGTCAGCGGCTGGGCCACCGACCGCGGCCTGCCCCTGCCCGGGCTCCAGGCCGACAACGTGCTGGTCGTGGAGGCGGAGTTCGCCTACTCGACGACCGGACAGGGCCTGCACCGCAGCGTCGACCCGGTGGACAAGGAGGTGTATCTCTACAGCCAGTTCGAGACGGCCGACGCCCAGCGCGCCTTCGCGTGCTTCGACCAGCCCGACCTCAAGGCGGAGTTCACCTTCCGGGTCACCGCGCCGAAGCACTGGAAGGTCATCTCCAACATGCCGCTGGAGCGGCAGGAGGGGCTGGTCCGGCACTTCCAGCCGACGCCGCGGATGAGCACCTACATCACCGCCGTCTGCGCCGGGCCCTACCACGAGGTCCGCGACACGCACGACGGCATCGACCTGGGCGTGTTCTGCCGGCAGTCGATGCGGCAGTATCTCGACGCCGATGAGATCAACCTGGTCACCAAGCAGGGCTTCGACTTCTTCCACGAAGAGTTCGGGATCCGCTATCCGCTGCCGAAGTACGACCAGGTGTACTCCCCGGAGTTCAACGCCGGCGCGATGGAGAACTTCGGCTGCGTGGTCCACGCCGAGCAGCACTACATCTTCCGCTCGCCGGTCACCGACTTCGAATACGAGCAGCGGGCCAACACGATCCTGCACGAGCTCGCACACATGTGGTTCGGCGACCTCGTCACCATGCGCTGGTGGGACGACCTCTGGCTCAACGAGTCGTTCGCGGAGTGGGCCAGCCACTGGTGCAACGCCAACGCGACCCGGTTCACCGACGCCTGGACGACGTTCCTGTCGGTCCGCAAGAACTGGGGCTATCGCCAGGACCAGCTGTCCTCGACCCACCCGGTCTACACCGAGATGCCCGACGTCGAGGCGGTCGAGGTCAACTTCGACGGCATCACCTACGCCAAGGGCGCCAGCGTCATCAAGCAGCTCGTCGCCTACGTGGGCATCGACCCGTTCCGCCGCGGCCTGCGCGCCTACTTCCAGCAGAACCAGTGGGGCAACGCCACCTTCGACGACCTCCTCACCGCCCTGGAGACGGCCAGCGGCAAGGAGCTGCGCAAGTTCGCCGCCCAGTGGCTGGAGACGGCCCAGGTCAACACGCTGCGGCCGGAGATCACCACGGCCGCCGACGGCACCTACGAGCGGGTCGTGGTGCACCAGGAGGCCCCGGCCGCCTACCCGACGCTGCGCACCCACCGGATCGGCATCGGCCTCTACGACCTGGTCGACGGCGCGCTCGTGCGCCGCTCCCCGATGGAGGCCGATATAGATGGAGAGCAGACCGAGATCGCCGCGCTGGCCGGCGTCCGGGCGGCCGACGTGCTGCTGCTCAACGACGACGACCTGACCTACGCCAAACTGCGCCTCGACCCGGCGTCCATGGCCGTCGTCGTCGACCACATCGACGGGCTGGACAACTCCCTGGCCCGGGCCCTGGTCTGGTCGGCCTCGTGGGACATGGTCCGCGACGCCGAGCTCGCCGCCCGCGACTACGTCAAGCTGGTCGCGACCGGCCTGCCCCGCGAGCGCGACATCAATCTGGTGACCGCGACCATCCGCCAGGCCCAGTCGGCGCTGGTCTTCTACGCCGACCCGGCCTGGACCCCGCAGGGCTGGACCCAGCTGGCCGAGACCGCCCGCTCGGCGCTGCGCACGGCCGAGTCGGGCAGCGGCTTCCAGCTGGCCTGGGCCCGCTCGTTCGCGGCCGCGGCCCGCAGCGAGGCCGACCTGGCGGTGCTCGCCGGCTGGCTGCGCGGCGAGGACGTGCCGGACGGCCTGACCATCCAGGCCGACCTGCGCTGGGGCATCCTGCACGCGCTGATCGCCAACGGCGCCGCCGACCCGGCCGACATCGAGGCCGAGCTCGACCGCGACCGCACGGCCTCCGGCGAGCGCCAGGCCGCGCTGGCCCGGGCCCTGGTCCCGACGGCCGAGTCGAAGGCCGAGACCTGGCGTCGGCTCACCGAGGACCACTCGCTGCCCAACTGGCTGCAGCGCTCGCTGCTGCAGGGCTTCCAGCACTCGGCCCAGACGAAGCTGACGGCGCCGTTCGTGCCGTCCTACTTCGACGCGCTGCTGCCGGTGTGGGAGTCGCGGGACAGCGAGCCGGCGGCCGAGTTCGTCGAGATCGCCTACCCGGCCTACCAGGTGAGCGAAGAGACGGTGGCCCGCACCGAGGCCTGGCTGGCCACCCCGGACAAGCCGGCCCCGCTGCGCCGGCTGGTGGGCGAGGGCCGCGACGGCATCGTCCGCGCCCTCAAGGCCCGCGCCAAGGACGCCGAGGCTTCCTGACGCACGCGAGTTACGAAGAAGCGCCGCACTCAGATCTCCGAGTGCGGCGCTTTCGTATGTCCGGTGCGGTGCTGGGGCTGCAGCCGCTTTCGTTTGGCTCGTGCGGTGCTTTGACTGCGGCCGCTTTCGTTGGCTGGTGCGGTGCTGGGGCTGCGGCCGCTTTCGTTTGGTCCGTTCGGTGCTTTGACTGCGGCCGCTTTCGTTGGCTGGTGCGGTGCTGGGGCTGCGGCCACTTTCGTTTGGTCCGTTCGGTGCTGTGGCTGCGGCCGCCTCGACCAAGGCGGCGCGGTGGCCGGACCGGCGCCGGCGCGGCCTAGTTGTGCTTGCCGGCGCGGACGCGGCCTGGTGCTTGCCGGCGCGGTCCGCGAGCTGAGCCACCGTCGGCACCACCGAGACCGTGGTCACGGCGCCCACCCAGACCGGCGCGGGCGCGACCCAGTGCTTGCCGGCGTGGTCCGCGAGCTGAGCCAGACCGGCGCGGGCGCGACCCAGTGCTTGCCGGCGTGGTCCGCGAGCTGAGCCACCGTCGGCACCACCGAGACCGTGGTCACGGCGCCCACCCAGACCGGCGCGGGCGCGACTCAATGCTTGCCGGCGTCGGCCGCGAGCTGAGCCAGATCGGCGCGGGCGCGGCCTAGTGCTTGCCGGCGTGGTCCGCGAGCTGGGCCAGGCCGGACACGAGGCCGCCCGCGAGGTCGCCGCCGCCGAAGGCCGCGGCCATCGACAGGGCGGCCAGCTTCGCGGCGCGGTCCGGGAGGCGGCGGCGGGCGTCGGTGCCGGTCACGATCTCCAGGAGGCGCTGGTTGGGCGACAGCGCGATGAGGACCGACAGCGCCGGGTCGGCGAGCTGGCCGTGCAGCTTCTCGGCGTAGGCCCGGGCCGGCTCCTCGAGGTCGCCGACGTAGATGCTGAACGTCAGCCCGGTCGACGCGTCGGCCAGGCGCAGCGCCTCGTCCAGGCGGAGCAGCTGGCGCGTCGTGAACGGGCCGTTGAGGACTTCGGGCCGGCCGGACAGGCCGGCCGAGTTACCACCGGTCACTTGCGCCTCCGATGACTTGCGGCTGGGACTTGTCGCCCGACCACTCGGTGGTGGCGTCGTCGCCGCCGGCGGTCAGCTCGGCCCGCCGGACACCGGTGAGCTCGCGGGCGTGCGCCACCGCGGCCTGCTGCTCGGGCGCGGCCAGGAACCAGACGGGCGTGAACTCGAACGCACGCCCGGGCCGGTAGCGCCGGCTGGGCCGGGCACCCCCCGCGAGGACGGCGCCCGAAATGAGCAGGATGATCGCGACCGGAATCCCGGCGAAGATCAGCGTCGTCTCGATGATGGACAAGCTCAACGCCCCCAGGCGTCGAAGGGACTAAAAGACCGGCTTCACGTTAGCGGGCGGCGATGACCAGCCGGTTGCCGGGGGCCTACCGTCGCAGACATGGACCACTCGCGCCAGTATGCCGAATCACTCGACACCGAGGACCCGATCGGACATTATCGGTCGAGATTCCATATAACGGACAGCGATCTGGTGTACTTCGACGGCAACTCCCTGGGTCGCCTACCCCTGGCCACTCGCGAGCGGCTCCGCGACGCCGTCGACCGCGAATGGGGTCACGACCTGATCCGCGGCTGGGACACGTGGATCGACCTGGCCCGCTCAGTCGGAGATCTTCTGGCTTCGGGGGTACTGCACGTGCGTCCGGGCGAGGTCGTGCTCTCGGACTCGACCAGCGTGAACGTGTACAAGCTGGCCGCCGCCGCCCTCGACGCCCGGCCCGGCCGCCGCGTGATCGTCACCGACGACGACAACTTCCCCACCGACCGCTACGTGCTGGAAGGTCTGGCCGCGGCCCGCGGGCTGGAGCTGCGGCTGGTCGAGACCGACATCGACGCGGGCGTGGACCCGGCCCGGGTGGCCGCGGCGCTGGACGACGACGTGGCCCTGGTCTGCCTGTCGCACGTCGCCTACCGCTCGGGCGCGATCGCCGACATGGTGGCGATCACCACGGCCGCGCACCGGGTGGGCGCCCTCACACTGTGGGATCTGTGCCACTCCGCGGGGGCGGTCCGGGTGCCCCTGCACGAGTCGGGGGCGGATCTGGCGGTGGGGTGCACGTACAAGTACCTCAACGCCGGCCCGGGCGCCCCGGCGTTCCTGTACGTCCGTCAGGAGCTGCAGGCCGCGCTGCGGCAGCCGATCTGGGGCTGGTTCGGCCGCCGGGACCAGTTCGCGATGGCGCCCGGCTACGATCCGGCAACTTCCATAGACCGATTCCTGGTGGGTACTCCACCCGTGCTCGGCGGCTACGCGGCGCTGGAGGGCGCGCGCATCACGGCCGAGGCCGGGATCGACGCCGTGGCGTTGAAGGGTGCCCAGCTCACCGACTACGCGATCGACCTGGCTTCAGCGTGGTTGGGTGATCGTCTGGCGCTCGCGAGTCCCCGGGATTCGGCGGTCCGCGGCAGCCATGTGACGTTCCACTCGCCCGAGGCCTGGCAGATGTGCCAGGCGCTCAAGGCCGCGAAGGTGATCCCGGACTTCCGCACGCCGGACCGGCTCCGGATCGGCCTGGCGCCCCTCTACACCCGGTTCGTCGACGTGCATGAGGGCATGACCCGGCTCCGGTCCATCGTCGAGTCGGGCACGCATCTGTCGTTCGACGCCACGCTGAGCCGCGTGACGTGAGGCGCTTCGGTCTTTGGTTTTCGGCCGCGTTTACCGCGGACGCCGAAGGGAGGCGCCCTGGCGCCGACCGGTGTCTGGCGGGAGCAACGGTCGCGCCCACCGCGGACCCGAGTCCGCGTTTTTCGCCCCTGCCTTTATGCCGCTTGCGGCACGCCGTGCACGCCGTCTATGCCGCTTGCGGCACGCCGTCTACGCCGCTTGCGGCACGCCGTGCACGCCGTCTATGCCGCTTGCGCACGCCGTCTATGCCGCTTGCGGCACGCCGTCCACCGGTAAGTCGAGCCAGTCCGCCCAGCGCGGGTCCGGGGTGCGGTGGCCGAGGACCCGCCACGCGACGCCCTTGGGCGCTATGGGGCTGGCATGCAAACGCCAGCCGAGTTCGGCTGGCGTTTTGTCACCTTTTGTGTGGTTGCAGCGGGCGCAGGCCGCTACGACGTTTTCCCAAGCGTGGCGGCCGCCCCGGCTGCGTGGCATCACGTGGTCGATGGTCTCGGCCGGGCCGCGGCAGTAGGCGCAACGCCATCCGTCCCGCGCGAATATTCCGCGGCGGGAGAGGCCTATGTGCGTGCGGTAGGGCACCCGGACGTAGCGGGTGAGCCGGACCACGGACGGCACCGGCAGCTCGTTCATCGCACTGTGGAGGATCCCGTCACCGTCGGCGACGCACACGGCCTTCGACGTCAGGACCAAGATGGTGGCACGTCTGACAGACACGACACACAGCGGCTCGTAGGTGGCATTCAGCACCAGCGCACCCGATACTCGTGCGGGTCGTATGTCAGGCATCGCGCCGTCCCCCTAGTACGTGAAGGAAGTCTCCCTGGAAATGGCCGTGTGAGGCTAGGTTGCGGCCCCACCGGCGGTGGTCCGTGGGCTAATCGTCCCTGATAGATCCTCGGATTGCACGTACTATTTGCGGCCGGCAAGTGAACCTTCCCCGGTTCCCCCTGTTGTTTGCGCGGACTTACCCCGGTTCGCCCTGGTTTGCCACA
Organism: Dactylosporangium sp. NPDC051541; assembly: GCF_044454505.1. Lineage (NCBI taxonomy): Bacteria > Bacillati > Actinomycetota > Actinomycetes > Micromonosporales > Micromonosporaceae > Dactylosporangium > Dactylosporangium sp. NPDC051541. The sequence goes on along the minus strand of NZ_JBITDU010000025.1, from coordinate 97,642 downwards.
AGGAGCCATGTGATCAGCCCCATCGCAATGCCCTTCGAGGAGACGCCCGGCTCCAAGCCGAGCTGTGCTGCCGAATCGGGCCTCTGCGACTTCGTCTACGACCAGACCAAGAACAAATGGCTGGCCGAGAGCAGCTACTGGGTGCTGGTCAAACCGCTGACGATCATCGCGATCATCATCGTGGCACTGATCATCCGGGCGCTCATCCACCGGGCCATCGACCGCCTGATCAAGCACACGGTGGCCGACAACGACAACGGCGGCTCGATCCTGCGGCCCCTGCGCCGGCGGCTGCCCACCCTCACCGCCCCCTCGGAGCGGCGCAACCAGCGCGCCCGGGCCCTCGGTTCGGTGCTGCGCAGCATCGCCTCGGCCGTCGTGTTCTCGATCGCCACGATGCTGGTCCTCGGCGAGATCGGCATCAACCTCGGCCCGCTGCTGGCCAGCGCCGGCATCGCGGGCCTGGCCATCGGCTTCGGCGCGCAGAACCTGGTGAAAGACTTCATCGCTGGGCTGTTCATGCTGCTGGAGGACCAGTACGGCGTCGGTGACGTGGTCGACGTCGGCGAGGTCACCGGCACCGTGGAGGCCGTCGGCCTGCGCATCACGACCGTCCGCGACGGCACCGGCATCGTCTGGTACGTCCGCAACGGCGAAATCGTCCGCGTCGGCAACAAGAGCCAGGGCTGGGCCGTCGTCAACATCGACGTACCGGTCGGCTTCGTCTCCGTCGACCAGGCCACCGCCGTCCTGCAGGAGACCGTCGACCAGTTCGCGGCCGACACCGACTTCGCCGACGACTTCATGGACCCGCCGAAGGTCCTGGGCGTCGAGCAACTGACCGCCGAGGGCGCCGTCCTGCGCGTGACGGTGAAGACGTCGAACGAGGCCCAGTGGCGCATCGGCCGCGAACTACGCCGCCGCACGACCGAATCCTTGGAGCGGGCCGGCATCACAGCCCAACTGACCGCCGCCCGCATGTACATCCGCCCCGCGAATGGCGACGGCGCCGAAACCGGCCAGGCCGGCCCCACCTGACCTGAACCCAGCGCCAACCCCAGCCTCGGCCGACCCGCTCGCTCGGCCGAGGCTGAGGCCGCCGGTCCGGCCGCTCACCGCCCCAGCCCTGTTGCTTGCCGCCCGCTGCCGCCTGCCGCTGTTGCTCACTGCCCGCCGCCGCTGTCCGACGCCCCTTCGCTTGCCGCTCGCCGCCGTTGCCCGACGCCGCCACGTGCCACTGCTGCTCGGACGCTCGACGCGGGCGCTCGACACAGGCGCTCGACACAGGCGCTCGACACAGGCGCTCGACACAGGCGCTCGACACAGGCGCTCGACACGGGCGCTCGAAAAGTCCGACACTCCGTGATTGGACTTTTCGGATTTATACCCCGACGCCCGACAAGTCAGATCCCAAGCGCATGTTGCAACACTGCAAACGTTTTCCATGTGGCCATACAGCGACCTCTGTACCGATCGGTGGTATTTGCCCGATCTCGCGGTCATCTGTGATCAACCCGGAGGGTAGGGTCGCGCGTCGGGTGGTCAGTCGGTTATCGTCCGTTCGTTCAGGTGCATCGCTGCACAGTGTCCCGGTCCGCCGCCGTTGACCCCTCTCGGGCGGCAATGTCCGGTTCGGCCGCGCCCGCGAACGTTCAGCTGTCGCGACCGAGGGAAGGGGGCTCTGCCGGTGTCGACTCCCGACGAGTCCGCTAAACGCCCGGCGACGGTCCGCGAGACGCTGGCCAACCGGGAGTTCGCCGCGTTGTTCGCGGCGCAGGCGCAGTCCAGCCTGGGCGACAACGTGGCCCGCGCGGCTGTGGTCGCGCTCGTCTACCGGCAGACCAACTCGCCGGTCTGGTCGGCGGCCGCGTTCGCGGTCAGCTACCTGCCGTGGCTCGGGGTCGGGGCGCTGCTGTCGGCCTGGGCCGAGCGCCACCCCTATCGGCGGACGATGATCGGCTGCGACCTGATCCGGGCCGTGCTCATGGTCATCCTGGCCGCGCTCCCCGGCCTGCACATCAGTCTGATCATCCTGCTGCTGTTCGCCAACGCGCTGCTGAGCCCGCCGTTCGACGCCTCCCGCTCGGCGCTCACACCGCAGCTGCTGCAGGGAGAGCAGTACGTCACCGCGGTCACCCTGAGCCGCACCACCGGCCAGATCTCACTCATCGCCGGCTACGCGGTCGGCGCCACCCTGGCCGCCTACAACGGCTCCCTCGCGCTGCTGCTCAACGGTGCGACCTTCGCCATCTCCGCCGGGCTGCTCGCCCTGGCCGTCAAGGAGCGCCAGCCGGCGCTGAAGGTTCACGAGCGCACCCACCTGCTGCGCGAGGCGGCCGACGGCTACCGGGTCGTCTTCCGGTCCCCGGTCATGCGCTCCATCGCGCTGGTGGTCTTCGCCGGCGTCTGCTTCGGCGTCGTCCCCGAGGGCCTGGCCGCGGCCTGGGCCGCCCACCTGGCGCACAAGCCCGACGCGTTCGGGTTCGGCGCCATCATGACCGCGGCCGCCGCCGGGTTCGTGATCGGCAGCGCCCTGGTGACCTGGTTCCTGCCACCGCAGCGCCGGGTCGCGCTGATCCGGCCGATGGCCCTGATCACCCCGCTCGCGCTGGTCCCGGCCCTGCTCAACCCCGGCCTGCCGACGATCGTCCTGATGACGCTCGTCGCCGGCGCCTCGCTCGCCATCACCTTCCCGGCCGGCAACGGACTGTTCGTCCAGGTGCTCCCGCCGTCGTATCGGGCCCGCGCCTTCGGGGTCATGCAGGGCGGCGTGCACCTGCTGCAGGGCGGCTCGATCATGCTCACCGGCTGGCTGGCGACCCACTACCCGCTGCCGGACGTCGTCGGCTACTTCGGGATCTTCGGGCTCGGCCTCACCGTCCTGATCATCGCCTCCTGGCCCGCGAAGGCGACCATCGCCGACGCGATCGCGGCCAACAAGGTGCGGGTCGCGGCCGAGCAATACGCCGCCGCCGATCACAAGAACATCGAGGACCTCGGCGAGGTCACGATCGACCTGGCCCGGGTACCGCTGCCGCCCCGCCGCCGCCCGTCCCCCGGTCCGTCGGCGCGCCGCGAGCCCCCGATGGCCGACCCGGCCGAGCGCACGGTCGACCTCAGCGAGCGGACCACGGACCTCGGCGGCCTCCCGCCCGCACCGCCCTCACAGGCGGCGCGGCATAGTTGATGGCGTGACGTCCCCCAACTTCTACGAGCTCGTCGGCGGCGAGCCGACCTTCCGCAAACTGGTCGACGAGTTCTACGCCGGCGTGGCTGAGGACCCCATCCTGCGGCCGTTGTACCCGGAAGAGGACCTCGGCCCGGCCAACGAGCGGTTTCGCCTGTTCCTGATCCAATACTGGGGCGGCCCGACGACGTATTCGGAGAACCGCGGCCACCCGCGGCTGCGGATGCGCCACGCGCCGTTCCGGATCGCCTCGGCCGAGCGGGACGCCTGGCTGCGGCAGATGCGCCGGGCCGTCGAGGCGATCCAGCTCCCGCCCGAGCAGGAGGCCGTCCTGTGGGACTACCTGGAGCGGGCCGCGCACTTCATGGTCAACGCCGAGGACCCGAACGAATCGGACAATCAGACCATTCAGGTGCTTTAGCGTAGTTTGCGTCTCCTTTCACCACGTCTTGCGTTGTCCTGACTATGTGCCGCCGTGTCCGGCGGCACGGTCTGGCATACGAAAACGACCGAGGAGACGCCTGCATGCGCCGACGCCTGATCGCCGCTGCCGCCACAGCACTGGCCGCTTTCGCGGTCGCCATTCCCGCCTCCGCCGCGCTGAACCAGCAAGCCCAGGTGTCGATCAACCCGGTCGACTACACCCCGAACGTGCTCGACGGCGAGGTCCGTTCGTTCGCGCTGGTCGGTGACACCGTGGTGGTCGGCGGGGATTTCAATACCGTCACCGATGCCGCGCGCAAGGTGAAGTACAACCGGAAAAATCTCTTCGCTTATCGCGCTTCGACCGGTGAAGTCCTGCCGTTCGCGCCGCAGCCCGACGCGCCGGTGTTCACGCTGGCCACCGGCCCCAACAACACCGTCTACGCGGGTGGGCAGTTCAAGCGCATCGCCGGCGTCGACCACCGCGGCCTGGCCCAGCTCAACCTGGCCGATGGCAGCCAGGTCCCGGCCTTCACCGCCACGATCAACTGGGGCGACAGCCGCAGCATCATCGCGCAGGGCCCGTGGCTGTACGTCGCCGGCTCGTTCAGCGCCATCGGTGCGACGACCCGGATCGGCCTGGCCCGGCTCAACGCCACGACCGGCGCCGTCGACCCGGCCTTCGACCTGAAGCTGGCCGCGCCGCATCTGAGCCGGGTCAAGCTCGAGGACCTGGCCCTCACCCCGGACGGCACCCGGCTGGCCGCGGTCGGCGCGGTGGAGCAGGCGGCCGGCCAGTGGCGGGCCCAGGTCGTGATGGTCGACATGCCCAGCGGGGGCGCGGTGCGCCTGGCCGACTGGTACACCGACGCGTACGCCCACGAGTGCCGAGCCGGCTTCGAGACCTACCTGCGCGGCATCGACTTCGACCCGACGGGGACGTTCGCGACGATCGTGTCGACCGGCCGCAAGTGGGGCGACCACCTGATGTGCGACACGGCGGCCCGCTTCGACCTGCGCGGCAACGGCCTGCACAAGCCGCTCTGGGTCAACTGGACGGGCGGGGATTCGCTGTACTCCGTCGCTGACACCGGTGCCGCGGTGTACGTCGGTGGCCACCAGCGCTGGATGGACAACCCGGAGGGCAAGGAGACGGCCGGCCCCGGTGCGGTCTCGCGGCCCGGTATCGCCGCCATCAACCCGCAGACGGGCAAGGCGACGGACTGGAACCCGAAGCGCAACCCGCGCGGCATCGGCGCCCGTGCCCTGCTGGCGACGCCGCAGGGGCTGCTGGTGGGTTCGGACACGGAGCGGATCGGCAACGAGTACCACGGCCGCCTGGCGCTGCTGCCGATCGGATAAACGGCTCCAGCGCTTCCGCACGGCCCGACCGGCCCTCGTCCACGGACGGGGGCCGGTTTCGTTGGCTCGTTCGCGCACCGGCCGCGGCACGCGATTTCCCAGCGACGCCGCAGACGAAGCACGGAACCCGATTTCCACCGACGCCGCAGACGAAGCGCGGAACACGGAACGCGACTTCCCTACGACGCCACGGACGAAGCACGGAGCACGGAACACGGCTTCCCTACGACGCCACGGACGAAGCACGGACCGCGGTTGCCCAGCGAAGCCCCGAAACGACAGCGGCCCCGGTCCGAAGACCGGGGCCGAACTGCGGAAACGTCGACCGCTTCCATGGGGTGACTGATGGGATTTGAACCCACGACACCCGGGACCACAACCCGGTGCTCTGCCAACTGAGCTACAGCCACCATGAACTCGCCCGCTAATAGTAGGGCATGGGGAGCGGGGTTCGTCGACAGGGTTATGACGCGTTCGTGTCGCTTTCCCGGCTCAACTCGGCCGCGATCCCCTTGGCGGTTTCGACGTCCGGGCCGGGGAGCGGCACGAAGAGCGTGCGGCGGTAGTACTCCAGCTCGCGGATGCTCTCGCGGATGTCGGCGAGGGCGCGGTGGGCGAGGCCTTTGGGCGGCTGGCCGAAGTAGACCCGCGGATACCAGCGGCGGCACAGCTCCTTGATCGAGGAGACGTCGATCATCCGGTAGTGCAGGTGGTGATCGAGGCGCGGCATGTCCCGGGCCAGGAAGCCACGGTCGGTGGCGATCGAGTTGCCGCACAGCGGTGCGGTGCGCGGATCGCGGACGTGCTCTGTGATGTAGGACATGATGAGGTCCTCGGCCTCGGCCACCGTGACGGCGGAGGCGCGCACGGCTTCGGTGAGGCCCGACTTGCCGTGCATGTCCCGCACGACCTCGAGCATCCCGTCCAGTGCCGCGTCGTCGGCGTGGATCACCACGTCGACGCCTTCGCCGAGCACGTTGAGATCCGGGTCGGTCACCAGCGCTGCGACTTCGATCAGCGCGTCCTTCCCCAGATCGAGCCCTGTCATCTCACAGTCGATCCAGACCAAAAGATCACCCACACCGGACAGCCTAGTGTTCATCTGACCGACTTCTCACTCCTCGGCCCTGCGGACCACCCAGACTGCGCCTTCTCGTTACCAAATCTCGGCTCCGATGTGGCGTGCGTCACTCAGCGCGCGGCGGATCCGGACTCAGCGGTGTCCTCGGCCGCGGCGAGCGGGGCCCAGGTGAAGTGCAGCTCGATGTTGGGCATCGCCGGCAGCGGCGGCAGGTCGATCGGGCCGTGGTCGTCGAAGTCGGCGTCCTGGAGAGCCGGCCGGTCCAGTTCGCACTCGGCGAACAGCGGGTCCTCGGCCTTCTTCTCGACCTTCTCCTCGGCCTTGGCCGCCGGCCCCGGCTCCTTCTCGGCGTCCGCCGCCGCCAGCACGTCGGCCAGTGTGGCCATGACCCGCTCGTTGGCCACGATCGGGGCCGCGGCTTCCGACTCCTCCGGCGTGGCCTCGTCCTCTTCGGAGGTGGGCTGGGCCGGGAGGACGGGCAGCGGGATCGCCTCGCGCCCGCCCGCGGTCGCCGGGGCCGGGCGGCCCTGCGGCCACGCGAGGGTGACCAGCGCCAGGAAGAACAGCGCGGAGCCGAGCATGAGCAAACCGCCGGTGGTGGGCCCGAGCCAAGCCGGCGCCAGGCGCGCGGTGATAAGAGCATCGATTCCGGGGGTACCGTCGGCACGCATCACGACGAGCGCCAAGTGCTTGCCCCGCAGGGCCGAGGGCGACCACGTGAGCCGGGCCACACCGGCCTTCAGCTCGCTGCGCGCGATCCAGAACTTCGCGGCCGCCGGGCTCTTGGCCTCGGCCCCGGCCGGGGTCGCGGTCGCAGCGGCAGCGGCGGGGTCGACGGGCGGGGCCGGGTTCGCAGCGGCGGCCGGGTCGACGGGCGGGGCCGGGTCGGCCGGCGGGGCCGGGTTCGCGGCCGCCGGGTCGATCGGGGCGTCCGGGGTTACCGGGGCCGGGGCGCCGTCGCCGGTGACGGCGGTCTGGCTGGCGGTGCGGGCGGCAGCCTCGGGGGCCAGCTCGACCGGGAGCGGGCCGCGGGCGAGGCGGACCCGGCTGATGCGGGAGTAGGGCTGCCCGTCGAGGTACTCGCGGACGGCCGTCTCGGGGCCGAGCCCGATGAAGAGCGGGCCGCCGGACCCGACGGCCGACAGGCTGAGCGTTGTCTGCCCACCCCGCGCGAACGGCGCGTCGGTCCGCAACAGCGCGTCGACGTCGGGCACCACCACGGCGGCGCCGTCGGCGCGAACCCGCTCGAGGTGCGCCGTGAACGTGTCATCGTCCGCGCGGTGCTCCATGGCCATCAGGAGTCCGCCACCGGCAAGAGCCAGCGGCACCGCGATGAGCAGCAGCAGCGCGCCGACACCCGCCCGAACCAGACGCACGACCATGGCAGCGGCCCCTCTTCCCCCCGGCGTTACCAGTCCGACATTACTGGCAATTCGGGCGGATACTGCGCGTATCCGTCGGAAACACAGAACGTGGCGGCATTTGTACTACTTCACGGGCACCTGCACTGTGACGGTGGTCTGGTTCAGGTCGTCGACCCGCGCCGTGAACTTGAACTCCCAGGTGCCCGCGGACACCAGCGACACCTGGCCGATCGCGTGGTCATCGCTGATCCCGAGCATCGGCACGGTCAGCGGCTCGATCCCCTTCGCGGGCAGGGCGGCGGTCGCCTTCCACTCGACCACCGCCTGCGGCCCGGAACCGTCGGACTTGACCGCGTACACGTGGATGGAGTTCTGACCGACAGTGGCCGGCGAGATGTCGACCTGCAGCTTCAGCAGGCTGGTGGAGACCACGGTGTCGAACGGTCCGGGTGGCCCGTCGCCCTGACCCGCCCGCGCCGGGCTGGTCTGGACCAGGACCGAGGTCATGAGCAGCACGACGACCGCGATCCCGACCTCGATGATCACCGCGGTCCGCAGGCGGCGGCGGTCGCGGTCCTCGATCTTCGGCGGCTCGACCGCCTGCTCGCGCGCCTCCGCGTAATCGTCCTCGCCGTCCGCGTAATCGTCCTCGCCGTCCGCGTCCGCGTCCCCATCCTCACTCTGGTCGTCGTCGTCGGCGGCGGTGGCCACCGGCTGCGGGACGAAGCGACGGTTGGTGATGCTGCGGGAATACGCCGCGACGGCCACCACGAGTGCCAGGAGCACGACCTTGATCATGACGATCTGGCCGTACAACGTGCCGGTCAGCGCGTCCAGGGTGCCGATCTCCACGAGCGCCTGTGCGGTGCCGGCCAGCACCAGGACGGTGATCGCGAACAGCGCCCAGCCCGACCACACCGGCACGATCGCGGCCAGCTCCCGGGTGTTGGCCCGGCGCAGCAGGAAGCCGAACAGCATCACCAGGCCGCCGAGCCAGATCGACATCGAGGCGAGGTGGGCCGCGTCGGCGACCACGGTGAGGGTCGGCACCGGCGAGGCGCTGGGGTGCCCGGAGATCGGCCAGGTGGCCAGGCCCACGACCCCGAGGATGATCAGCAGCGTCTGGTCGATCTTGCTCGCCCGGCCCGAGATGACCGGCCGGAGCAGGATGACGGCGGCGAGCACGACCCCCAGGCGGACCAGGTGCGCGGCCCCGAACGGCGTGCCGAGAACCTCCTCGGCCGCGGCGCCGCTCACGTCGAACAAGGACGTCCCGGCGGTGTAGGGGATCTGGATGTACAGCTCCAGGATCGTGCTCGCGGCGAGCACCCCGGCCCCGATCAGCGCCAGGCGGCCGGGGTCGCGGGTGGACAGCCGCCGCGGCCAGAGGGCGAACAGGATCAGGGTGGGCCCGATCAGCAGGACGAGGCCGGCGAACCCGAGGAAGCGGGCGGCCGACATCGCGTTCTTGACCAGCTGGTCGGTGACGGCGTCGGAGTTGGCGCCGCTGTTCGCGTTGGGAGTGGCCGAGGGCTGGCCGAACGAGAAGCTGTAGCCGCCCGCGACCGGGTGGCTGTCGGCCGAGATGACGCGGTAGCTGACCAGGTAGGTGCCCTTGGGGCCGCCGGACTTCAGCGGGATCACGAGCTCCTGGTCGCGCACGACGGGCTTGCCGGTGTCGGCCCGGCTGCCGTCCGGGGCGGTGACCTTGATCTTGTCGGCGACCAGGCGGACCTGCTCGCTGAAGCTGAGGGTCACCTCGCCCGGCAGTTGGTCGAGGACGGTCCCGGCGACCGGCGCGGTCTTTTCGAGCTCCGCGTGCGCGCTGGCGGGCGCGGCGGGCAGCACGAGGATGGCCAGGGCGCCGAGGAGCATCGCCAGGGGTACGGACCATCTGCGGTGGTTCATGAGGTCATGATTTCGCGCCGGTCATCTTGAGGTGGTCGCGGGTCACCCCTGGAAAGTTCCCGGCATCTTGGTTTGTCGCTTTGCGTAGCCGGAGATGGACGGTCCGCGATTTGTCATACCCTCGCGGTAGAGTCTGGGCCATGACGACGACGCGCTTAGAACCGGGCGACGTGGCCCCTGAGTTCACGCTGCAGACGGACCAGGACGAGCCCCTGTCGCTCGCTGACCTGCGCGGGCGGAAGGTCGTCCTCTATGCATACCCGGCCGCGATGACTCCCGGCTGCACCAAGCAGGCGTGCGACTTCCGCGACAGCCTGGCGTCACTGCAGGCGGCCGGCTACGAGGTTGTCGGGATCTCGCCGGACGCCCCCGCGAAGCTGGCCAAGTTCCGGGAGCGGGACGCGATCACGTTCCCGCTCGTTTCCGACCCGGATCGGGCGGTGCTGCGGGCCTACGGTGCTTATGGCGAGAAGCAGAACTACGGGCGGACGATCCTGGGTGTCATTCGCTCGACGTTCGTGATCGACGAGAAGGGCAACATCGAGCGGGCCCTGTACAACGTCCGGGCCACGGGTCACGTTGCCAAGTTGCGCAAGGACCTCGGACTGGACAGCTGACGTCGCAGGGGGTGTGGGGGGCGCGGAGCCCCCTGCCCGGGGCGGGAGCGAAGCGGCCCCGGAATCCGGATCCGGCTTTTCGTTTGAAGCTTTTGGTTTGTGAAGCTTGTCCGCTTCTTGGTTGGTGAAGCTTTGCCGCTTGTGAGTTGGTGAAGCCCGGTGGAGTATCCATCCACCGGGCCTCGGCTTGCCGCCCAATTGCTCACGCCGGCGACGTTTGAAGAACGTAGATCAGATTCTGACGTCGCGCTCTGCGATTGAGCTATCGGCCCATGGAGAGGACCGAGCGGGAGTTGAACCCGCAACCTCGACGACTGGCGTCCCGTTCGATTGATCCGGCGTTCGGCGGCGAATGCTCAGACTGGAGCGAGAAGTTGAGTTTGTGTTTCGGCTCCCGCGGCCGCCTCTGCCATTGGGCTACACCGCCACGTTGATGGCGGCGGAAGGAATCGAACCTCCACATTGACACCGCGCGCACCTGTCAAACTGAGCCTCAGGTTCAGTCTGCGCTCCTTGCGCACTGCCGATTCTAGATCCAATCCCGGCCGCCGCCAAGCGAGTTATCCAGCTTGCCGTCAGGCGCCGAAGAGGTAGCGGAACACCTTCTCGCCGGTCTCCTGCTCGACCACGGCGACCCCGTTGGCCTCCTCGCGCGCGAACTTCACGGCCGCCTGCAGCTTCTCGACGCGCTCCACGAGCTCGTTGACGCGCTTGGCCGGCATGGCGCCGGAGAACTTCACCGTCTTCCAGTAGCCGATCACCACGTCCTCGTAGTACACCTCGACCTGGGCCGGGTGCTTCTCGGTGGCCTCGGCCTTGACGTGGTTGCGGGGGATCTTCTTCGTGCGGGTCGTCTGGGTCGGCTCGGTGGCGTACGTGTCCGCCGAGGCGTCATAGACCCAGGTCTCGGCCGCGTCGAGGATCGGGAGCTTCCGCACGAAGGTGAGCATGTCGGCCAGCTGCTTCTCGAGGAAGAGCAAGTAGGACACCGGCACCTCGCGCAGGAGGACCTCGCCGTCGACCGTGACGTCCGCGCGGGCCACGCAGTTCGTCCAGTCCTTCGTGGCGGTCACGTCGAACAGGCGGGTGAGGATGGTCGCCGTCTGGCGGAGGACCTCCTCGGCCTTCACCTGGACGCGGGTCGACTCCGGCGGGAGCTGCTCGCCCTCTTCGTCCTTCGGGCGGTAGGTGCGGGAGATGCCGGCCAGCAGCGGCTGCTTCTGCAGTGCGTGGTGAGCCTCGGTGAGCTCCTGGAACGAGCGCGACTTCACGCCCTTCTCGACTGCGATGATCTGATTCAGCTTCGTCATAATGCGCCGAGTGTACGAGGTGGATCACAGCCCTATTTCACTTTTTTCCCCGCGCCGACGCTGGGACACTGCGCGCACTTGACCGCAGGGTTTCCGGGGGCTCGGCTCCGGAGCCGACATGCCACACGACCCGGTCCGCGCTCTCCGCGGACAGCATTCGCCTGAGTCAGAACTGGGACACTGCACGTGGGGTTTCCGGGGCTCGGCTCCGGAGCCGACATGCCACACGACCCGGTCCGCGCTCTCCGCGGACAGCATTCGCCTGAGTGTGGGGCCGGTGAGAGTCGAACTCACACTGGCATGGACCTAAACCATGTGCCTCTGCCATTGGGCTACGGCCCCGCTGCAACCGAGAGACACAATACTCAGGCGAGCCGCGTTATCTCCACCGTGACTCCCAGATGCTTGCTGGGCGCACCGTGATACACACCGCGTAGTGGCGGTACGTCATCGTAGTCACGACCCCGGGCCACCACGACGTGCCGCGGGCCGACCGCCACCCCGTTGGTCGGGTCGAAGCCGGTCCACTCCCCCGCCCACCACTCGACCCAGGCGTGGCTCTGGCCGGCGACCGTCTCCCCCACCTCGGCCTCGACCTTCGGATGCAGGTAGCCGGACACGTACCGCGCCGGAATCCCCCGGGCCCGCAGCAGGCCGACGGTCAGGTGCGCGATGTCCTGGCAGACGCCCTTGCGCAGGTCCCAGGCCTCTTGGGCGCTGGTCTGCACCCCGGTGGAGCCGGGCACGTACGCGACCTGCTCCCGCACCCAGTGCGAGACGGCCTCGGCCGACTCCGTCGGGTCGCTGGAGCCGGCCGCCGACCACACCTGCTCGACCAGCTCGGGCGCGACGGCGGTGAGACGCGACGAGGCCAGGAACTCGGCGTGCGCGTCCACGACGGCATCGGTGTCGAGGTTGGCCCAGCCGAGGAAGAACGCGGGGGCCGGGGGCGGCGTCACCTCGACCAGGCTGCTGGAGACCACGCGCAGCTGCTGGTGCGGGCGGTGCAGGTCGAACGCGGTGACCTGGGTGGCCCAGTAGTCGTGGTAGCGGTACGTCGTCGCGCCCGGCGTCACCTCGACCTGGCTGAAGAGCGTCGTCTGCCACGGCAGGGTCAGCGGCGTGAGCCGGGCCTCGTTGTAGGAGGCGGAGACCGGGCCCGCGTACTTGTAGCCGGTGACGTGGCGGATCTTCAGGCGCCAGTTCATGAACCACCCCATGCGACGGTGCCCCAGGTGACGGGCGTGGACTGCGGGAAGTATCGGGCGGTGATCGCGGCGCTGGCCGTGGCACAGGTCTGCTGGAGCGCGCGGAGGTGCTGCGGGAGCTCGGCCAGCAGCGTTGTGGTGTCGGCATACTCCAGCCGGGTGCGGATCTGGCCGATGGGCCTGCGGGCGGCATCGGTGACGCCCGCCCGTTCGGTCGTGGGTGCAAGATCGATAAGACATTGTTCGGCGGTACCGAGCGCATGCAGCGCGGATCGCGGAAACAGCCGGTCGAGCAGGAGGAATTCCGTCACCCGCTGCGGGTCGAAGGTGCCGCCGTGCGTGCGCAGGAACGCCTCGTCGGCTCCGCATGAACGCAGTACCGTCCGCCAGCCCGTCACCTCGTCCGAAGTGTTCGTCTGGATCGACAGCAGCCGCGCGGTCATGTCGACCCGCTCCAGGCTGCGCCCGAGCACCAGGAACCGCCAGCCGTCGTCGCGGCTCATCGTCGACTCGGCCAGGCCGTTGAGCACCGCGGCACGCTCGCGCACGTAACTCAGGAACACCGTCGGCCCCAGCCGCTCGGCCGCGAGCCGGCGCGCGGCGAGGGTGTGCCAGGTGACGTTGAGGCACTCCCACATCTCGCTGGAGATCGTCTCGCGCACCCCGCGGGCGTTGTCCCGGGCCGCGACGATCGCGCCGGAGATCGCGCTGGGGTCCTCGGCGTCGAAGGCCAGCAGCTCCAGTACGTCTCCGGTGGTCAGCCGCCGATCCTGCGGGACGGGCGCGCCGAGGATCGACATGAGGCTGCGGCAGGCCGCGTCCTCGTCGGCCCACGGGTCCTCGAGCAGCCGCCCCAGGAACGCGTCGAGAATTCGGGCGGTGTCGTCGGCCCGCTCGATGTAGCGGCCGATCCAGAACAGCGATTCGGCGATCCGGCTGAGCATCGACCCTCCCCTACTGCTGCTGTCCGGCCATCTGCGTGGCCGCCGGTCCGCTGTCGCGCGGGCTGCTGCCGCCGGCGTCGCGCGGCTCGCTCCCGATCCGGGGCTGCGGCGGCGGCGCGGGCTCGCCGGGGTGCGCGAGGACCCAGGTGTCCTTCGACCCGCCACCTTGGCTGGAGTTGACCACGAGCGCCCCCTCGGGCAGCGCGACCCGGGTCAGCCCGCCCGGCAGCAGCCAGATCTCGTTGCCGTCGTTGACCGCGAACGGCCGCAGGTCGATGTGGCGCGGCGCGACCCGGTCCCCGAGCAGCGTCGGCGACGTCGACAGCGCCACCGGCCGCTGCGCGATCCAGCCCCGCGGGTCCTTCTCGACCGCCCGCCGCAGCGTGGCCAGGGTCTCCTCGGAGGCCTGCGGCCCGATCACGATCCCCTTGCCGCCGGCCCCGTCGACGGGTTTGAGCACCAGCTGGTCGAGGCGGCCGAGGACGTCGTGGAGTACGTCGGGGTCGCGATCGTCCAGCCGGTAGGTCTCCACGTTGTCGATCAGCGGCTCCTCCGACAGGTAGTACCGGATCAGGTCCGGCACGTACGTGTACAGGAGCTTGTCGTCGGCCACCCCGTTGCCGACCGCGTTGGCCAGCGTCACCTGCCCGGCCCGGGCCGCGTTCACGATCCCCGGGCAGCCGATCACCGAGTCGGGCCGGAAGTGCAGCGGGTCGATGAAGTCGTCGTCGACCCGGCGGTACACGACGTGCACCGCCCGCTCCCCCTGCGTGGTCCGCATCCGCACCCGGTTGCCGCTGCACACGAGGTCGCGCCCTTCGACGAGCTCAACCCCCATCAGCCGGGCCAGCAGCGCATGCTCGAAGTACGCGGCGTTGTACACCCCGGGCGTCAGCACCACGACGGTCGGATCGTCAACCCCTTCGGGCGCCGCCGCCCGCAGCGCCGCGAGCAGCCGGGCCGGGTAGTCGTCGACGGGCCTCACCCGAGCATCGGCGAACAGCGCCGGCATCGTGTGGGTGAGCGCCCGCCGGTTCTCGATGACGTACGACACCCCGCTGGGAATCCGCAGGTTGTCCTCGAGCACCCGGAACCGCCCCGCCTCGTCCCGCACGAGGTCCACCCCGCTGATGTGCACTCGTACCCCGTTGGGCGGCTCGATCCCGTACGCCTGCCGATGAAAGTGCGCACTGGTCGTGACCAGCTTCCGCGGCACGACCCCGTCGGCGAGCACCCGCCCCGCCCCGTAAATGTCGGCGAGGAACGCTTCGAGCGCCTTGACCCGCTGCCGCACCGCCGCCGTGATGAGATCCCACTCGGCGGCGTCCAGAATCCGGGGTATCAGGTCCAGGGGAAACGGCCGCTCTTCACCGGCGTAGGCGAAGGTGACCCCACGATCGGTGAACACCCGGGCGAGCTGATCAGCGCGAAACCGCAGGTCAGCCGGCGCGAGCGGCTGCAGCGCGGCGAACAGCGACCGATACGGGGACCGTGGCTGCCCGGGCCGCTCAAACATCTCGTCCCAGGCGTCGAACATGGTCCCGGACATCGAGTATTCATCGAAGATGTCCGCCATGAAGTGAGCCTAGGCACCAACCGTTTCACCCACATTACCAGTGTGTTTTCGCCCGTGATCTTGCCAGCCCGCCACCCGCCAAGCAGCCGCAAACCAGTCCCAGCTACTCCGACCGCACCCGTGCCCACCCACTCCTAGCTCCACCTCTTCTCGCAATCTCTTCGCTCAACCCCCTAGCTCAACCCCCTAGCTCAACCGACGCGGCGACGGCGACGACCACGGCTGCGGCTGCGACGGCGGCTGCGGCTGCGACGGCGGCTGCGGCGGCTGCGACGACGACGGCGACGACGACGGCGACGACGACGACGGCGACGACGACGGCGACGACGACGACGACGGCGACGACGGCGACGACGACGACGGCGACGACGGCGACGGCGACGACGACGACGACGACGACGACGGCTGCGACGACGACGGCTGCGACGACGACGGCTGCGGCTGCGACGGCGGCGACGACGACGACGACGGCGACGACGACGACGACGACGACGACGGCGGCGGCTGCGACGACGACGACGACGGCGGCGGCGGCGGCTGCGACGACGACGACGACGACGACGGCTGCGACGACGGCGGCGGCTGCGACGGCTGCGACGACGACGACGGCGACGGCGACGACGACGACGGCTGCGACGACGGCGGCGGCTGCGACGGCTGCGACGACGACGACGACGACGGCGACGACGACGACGACGGCTGCGGCTGCGGCGGCGGCGGCGGCGGCTGCGGCGGCTGCGGCTGCGGCTGCGGCTGCCAGCCCCGCCCGACGAGCACCTAGTCGTCGGCGTGGGCGTCGAAGCTGCCGCTGAATGGATTAACGAAGCTCGTGACGGCGCCGAACGAGCCGCCCCACGTCCACCGGGAGATCTCAGAGCATCTCCGACGGCAATCCACACTCCCGCAGAGCCCCAGCCAACGCCGCCAACGACCGCACAACCGCATTACGCCCTTCCCCACCATGCAAAACCTTCCGCGGCTCCCGAACCCACTCCACACCGATCGCATGGGCCCCAGCCCACTGCGCCGCCGACATAGCCGAAAACGTCGCACACACCACCGCCGTCTCCTCAGCCCGAACCCCAAGCGCATCAAACACCGGCCCCAACGTCCGCCCCGCAACCCCTCGAGTCGGGCCCCCAACCCCCACCACCGACTCAGCCAGCTCCGGCACCACGACACCCCGCCCCGCCACCACCTCGGCCGATTCCCGCACCACGAACCGCCGCCCCGCCGTCAGCTCAACCGACTCCCACGCAGCAGCCCCTAGCCTCGCAGCCGCCCCGTGAACCGGCTCCCGCCCACCGAACCCAGGCTCCGCCGCCGCCTGAGCCGACTCCCACCCAGCGAACTCAGGCGCAGCCACCCCCGCCGCCGCCTGAGCCGAGTCCCGCCCACCAAACCCAGACCCCGCCGCCGCTTGGGTTAACTCCCGCCCACCGAGCTCAGGCGCAGCCGCCTCCACTTGGACCGAGTCCCGGGTAGGGAATCCGGGTCTCGCCGCAGCTTGAACCGACTCGCGAGCAGCGAATCCAGGTCTCGCTGCCGCTTGAACCGAGTCCCGGGTAGCGAATCCGGGCCTCGCCGCCGCACGGGCCACGTTCCGTGTCGCGAACCCCCGCCCCATCACCGGCCCAGCCAGATCCCGCAGCCCAAGCCGATGCAGGTGCCGCCCGACCGCTGACTCGCTGTGCGGCGCATACACGGCGACCGAACGCCCCGTCGCCCGGCATGCCTCGAGCAACTCGACGGTCCCGGTCGTCACGGGCACCCAGCCCGCCGCGTCGACCTCCGCGTCGTGGATCAACTGCTCCGCTCTGCGCCCCACCTCCTCCGATACCTGGTACGCCTCAGCCATCACGTCGAACGGGTTGTCGCTCGCACCCACGAGAATCGACATCTCATGGCCGAACTCCTGCAGCATTTCCCTGACCTGCTGCGCCACTGCGGCCGGGTCGGGCAGCAGGTCTCCGAGCACGCTGAACATCACGACGACGTGACGCGTGTTGTCGAGAATCTCGGCAAGATGGGGCCGCACCCGGACGGGCATCACGGGCTGATCATGTCCCGCTCGCCATCCCCGGCGGCGTGTTATGCCGCTTTCGCCCCAGTGCTCGGCGTGCTCTCGGCGCTAGTGTCCGAATTCCGTTCGCATCCCTACCCCGCGCGAGCCGTCAGAGCACCGTGATCTCGTCGCCGATCGCGATCTTTCCGCGCGCGTCCGGGATGAGGTTGACGGCGAACAGCAGTCCACTTGGGAATCGCCGGTGCTTGGCCAGCACGCGCAGCGGCTGGCGGCCCTTCTCGCCCGTCTCCGGGTCGATGGTGGTCAGCACACAGCGGTCGCAGTGCTTCGGCACCCGGAACGGCACGTCGCCGATGGCGATCCGCCGGCCGATCCACTCGTCCTCCGCCCAGGCCGGCGCGCCGGAGACGACGGCGTTGGGCCGGAACCGCGTCATCTCGACAGGCTCCTCGCCATCCTCGGCCAGCCAGTCGTTGACCGCCTGCAGCGAGGCCTCGTTGGCCAGGAGCACCGGAAATCCGTCGGCGAAGCTCACCCGGTCCTCGGCGGTGCCATACTCCGGGTGGACCGCCCGCCGGGTCGGGTCGTCGAGATGGAACAGGCGGACCGGCCGCCCGATCACCTGTGAGATCCAGTGGTCCGCGACCTCCCCCGCGGAGGTCGCGGCGATCCATTCGTGGAAGTGTTTGATATTGCCGAGCGCAGCGACCGGATACGGCACCTCCAGCGGCTCGGCGCCGGCCGCTTCGAGCACGAGACCCAGCTCGGTGTATCGCGGCCGAATCCGCCCCATCGACGGACACTGCCGCTGCGTGACCAGCTTGGCCGCCTCGTCCACCACGATCCACCGGCGGTCGCCGGCAAGACCCCAGGGCTCCACTTCTGCCGTGTCCACCTCGACGCGGTAGCAGCTCTTGATCGGGTAGGTCGCTAGGTAGCTCAGCCGCACGTTTTGAGAGTCGCATGTCGTCCTCCCTTCCCGCCAACATTCTGAATGACTCCATGCACTTGACGCAAGCCTGAAAGTCGACTTACATTCTGGTCCATGACCTCATCCCCGCGCCAGCGGATACTCGACCTCTTCGACGGGCAGCGTCTGACGCCCGTCCAGCGCCGCATCGCGCGCATCCTGGTCGAGCACGCCGGGCAGGCCGGCTATCTCTCCAGCGGAGACCTGGCCTCGCTCGCCGGCGTGAGCCAGCCATCCGTGACGCGGTTCGCCACGGCACTGGGGTTCGAGGGCTATCCCGCGCTCCGCGATCAGCTACGAGTGTCGATCGACGGCTACCGGCACGGGCCATCCACGGTAGACGAGCTCACCGAGATGGCCCCGATCAGCCAGTTCGAGCAGGCACTCGGCGATGAGATCGCCAACCTGCGGCAGCTCACCGACACGTTGAAAGACCCCACCCCGCTGGTCGAGGCGGGCCGCCTGCTGATGGAGAGCCGGCCGTTGCCGGTGCTCGGCATGCGAGCGGCCACGGCCCTCGCCGACGCGTTCGCCTACTTCGCGGCCAAGGTGCACCCGGATGTCCGAATCGTGCATGACCAGGGCAGCCTGCTCGCCGATCGCCTGGAACAGGCAAGCGCGGCCGGTGCAGTTGCGATGCTGGCGTTTGTGCTGCCCCGATATCCGCGCGAGGCGGTCGACGCGCTGCGCGAGGCGCGGGCCGCGGGGTTACGTGTCGTCACCGTGACGGATTCGCCGGTCAGTCCGGCGGCCATGGAGTCGGATGTGGTCCTGCCCGCTCCGGTCGGCTCCCGACTGGTGTTCGACATGCACACCGCGCCGATGGCCATGGTGACGATCTTGCTGCAGGCGATGTGCGACTCCGCGCCGGCCGACACCCAGGAGCGGCTCGAGGCGTTCGAGCGCTCTGCCGCCATCCGCCAGGTATTCCTGCCCTAGCCGAGGAGAATCATGGAAGCAATCCGTGCCCCTCGGGGCACCCAGTTGACGGCGCGAGGATGGCAACAGGAAGCCGCCCTGCGCATGCTCATGAACAACCTCGACCCTGACGTCGCGGAACGTCCGCAAGACCTGGTGGTCTACGGAGGCACCGGCAAGGCCGCGCGAGACTGGCCGTCGTTCCGAGCCCTGGTCCGCACCCTGACGACGCTCGCGCCTGACGAGACCATGCTCGTCCAGTCGGGCCGGCCGATCGGGGTGCTGCAGACCCACGAGTGGGCGCCCCGGGTGCTCATCGCCAACTCGAACCTCGTCGGCGACTGGGCCAACTGGCCGGAGTTCCGCCGGCTCGAAGCGCTGGGCCTGACGATGTACGGCCAGATGACCGCCGGATCGTGGATCTACATCGGCACGCAGGGCATTCTGCAGGGCACCTACGAGACGTTCGCCGCAGTGGCGGAGAAGCGGTTCGGCGGCACGCTGGCCGGGACACTCACGATCACCGCCGGCTGCGGGGGCATGGGCGGCGCTCAGCCCCTCGCGGTCACCATGAACGACGGCGTCTGCCTGATCATCGATGTCGACCGGGCCCGCCTGGAGCGCCGGGTCGCCACCCGCTATCTCGACGTCGTCGCCGACTCGCTCGAGGCCGGTGTCCGGCTCGCGGAGGAGGCGAAGACCGCCCGCCGGCCGCTGTCGGTGGGCGTCGTCGGCAACGCCGCGGAGCTGCTGCCCGAGCTGCTGCGGACCGGAGTCGCGGTCGACATCGTGACCGACCAGACCTCGGCGCACGACCCCCTGTCCTACATCCCGGTCGGGGTCGAGCCCGGCGAAGCGGCCGACTACGCGGCGAAGAAGCCCGAAGAGTTCACCGATCGGGCCCGGGAGTCGATGGCCCGGCACGTGGAGGCGATGGTCGGCTTCCTCGACCAGGGCGCCGAGGTGTTCGACTACGGCAACTCGATCCGCGGCGAGGCCCAGCTGGGCGGGTTCGACCGGGCGTTCGCGTTCCCAGGTTTCGTCCCGGCGTACATTCGGCCGCTCTTCTGCCAGGGCAAGGGTCCGTTCCGGTGGGCCGCACTGTCCGGCAACCCGGCCGACATCGCCGCCACCGATCAGGCGATCCTCGACCTCTTTCCGGAGAACGCCTCGCTGCACCGCTGGATCTCGATGGCGCGGGAGCGGGTCGCGTTCCAGGGGCTGCCGGCCCGGATCTGCTGGCTCGGGCAGGGTGAGCGCGACCGGGCGGGGTTGCGGTTCAACGAGATGGTCGCCGACGGCACGCTGGAGGCGCCGATCGTCATCGGACGTGATCACCTCGACACCGGTTCGGTTGCCTCGCCATACCGGGAGACCGAGGCGATGCGCGACGGGTCCGACGCGATCGCCGACTGGCCACTGCTCAACGCGCTGGTCAACACCGCGTCGGGCGCTTCCTGGGTGTCGATCCACCACGGCGGCGGCGTCGGGATGGGCCGGTCGATCCACGCGGGCCAGGTCTCGGTGGCCGACGGCACTCAGCTCGCCGCGCAGAAGCTGGCGCGGGTGCTCACCAACGACCCGGCGATGGGCGTCCTGCGGCACGTCGATGCCGGATACGAGGACGCGGCCGAGGTCGCCGACTCGGCCGGGCTCCGCGTGCCCATGGGCGAGGCGCCGGCCAATGACGCACGAGCGAACGGTGAAGGGACGGGTGAGCGGTCATGACGAGCCCTGAGCGGTTCGCCGCACTTTGGGGGTCGCTGAGCCCGATCGGCCGGGCCGGTGACGACGGCGGTTACGTCCGGCACTCGTGGACGGACACCGACCTGGTGTGCCGGGAGTGGTTCGTCGAGGAGGCCCTCGACCGCGATCTCGAAGTGGAGATCGACCGCAACGGCAACCTGTGGGCCTGGTGGGGCGAGCCGGAGCAGGAGGAGGCCGTCGTCACCGGGAGCCACCTCGACTCCGTCCCGCACGGGGGCGCCTTTGACGGGCCGCTCGGGGTCGTATCCGGGCTGCTCGCCGTGGACCGGCTCCGCGAGCGCGGTGTGAAGCCGTCGCGGCCGGTGGCGGTGGTCGTGTTCACCGAGGAGGAAGGGGCGCGCTTCGGGGTGCCGTGCCTGGGTTCACGGCTGATGACCGGCGCGTTCGACCCAGCCAAGGCGTTGCGGCTGCGGGACCGCGACGGCATCTGGCTGGCCGACGCCATCGGGCGGGCCGGGCTCGACCCCGACCGGCTCGGACCCGATCCGGAGCGACTGGCCCGCATCGGGGCGTTCATCGAGCTCCACGTCGAACAGGGGCGGGCGCTGGACCATCTGAACGCTCCGGTCGGCGTGGCCAGCGGCATCTGGCCCCACGGGCGATACCGCTTCGACTTCACCGGTGAAGGCAACCACGCCGGCACGACGCGCATGTCGGACCGCCACGACCCGATGCTCACGCTCGCACACACGGTGCTGGCGACGGACGAGGCCGCCCGGACCCACGGCGCCCACGCCACCGTCGGCCGGGTCGAGGCCGCGCCCAACGCCACCAACGCCATCGCCACCCGGGCCTCCGCCTGGCTGGACGCCCGGGCCGCGGACGGCGAAACGCTGCAGAAGCTCGTCGACGCGATCCTGCAGCGGGCGGAGCAGCGGGCGCGGGTCGACGGCACCCACGTCACGATGGCCACGGAGTCGCACAGCGGCGAGGTCGGGTTCACAGGAGACGTCAGCAAGCTCGCCGCCCTCGAGCTCCGGGCGCCCGTGCTGCCGACCGGCGCCGGCCACGACGCGGGTGTGCTGTCCGGCCACGTCGACACCGCGATGCTGTTCGTGCGCAACCCGACCGGCATCTCGCACGCCCCACAGGAGTCGGCGTCCGACGTCGACTGCTCTATCGGCGTCGAGAAGCTCACCGACCTTTTGGCCCGGCTATGTCGGTGACGCGGTACCACTGCGCGCACGCCTGGCTGCCGACCGGCGTTGCCGACAACGTGCTGGTCGAGATCACCGGCGGACGGTTCGTCGTGGTGCGCCCGGACACGCCGCTCGAAGCGCCCGAGGCGACCGGTGCGGTGCGGCTGGCCGGGCTCACCCTGCCGGGGCTGGCCAACGCCCACTCGCACGCGTTCCATCGGGCGCTGCGGGGGCGGACGCAGCGCGGGCGGGGGACGTTCTGGACGTGGCGTGAGCAGATGTACGCGGTGGCCGGGGCGCTCGATCCGGACTCGTATCACGCGCTGGCCGTCGCGGTGTACGCCGAGATGGCGCTGGCGGGCATCACCTGCGTCGGCGAGTTCCACTACCTGCACCATGCGCCCGGCGGAGCCAGATACACGGACCCCAACGCGATGGGTGAAGCGCTCATCGCCGCGGCCGCCGACGCGGGGATCAGGATCACCTTGCTCGACACGCTGTACCTGACCGCGGGAGTCGACGGGCGGGCGTTGGAGGGGGTCCAACTCCGGTTCGGTGACGGGTCGTTCGATGCCTGGTGGGACCGGGTCGACCGGCTCCGGGGCCGGCCCCATGCCCGGATCGGGGCGGCGGCGCACAGTGTGCGGGCCGTGCCCGGCGATGCGCTGGCGGCGTTCGCGGCGCAGACGGACGGTCTGCCGACCCACGTGCACCTCTCGGAGCAGCGCGCGGAGAACGAGGCCTGCCTGGCGGCTTACGGGTGTACGCCGACGGAGTTGCTCGCGGATCGGGGACTGCTCGGCGGGCGGGTCACGGCCGTACACGCGACGCACCTGTCGGACACAGACCGCACGGAGCTCGGCGACAGCGGCACCGGGGTGTGCTTCTGCCCGACGACCGAGCGGGACCTCGCCGACGGGATCGGGTCCGCGCGGGCGCTGGTCGACGCGGGCAGCCCACTGAGCCTGGGCAGCGACAGCCACGCGGTGATCGACCTGTTCGAGGAGGTGCGCGGGGTGGAGATGCACGAGCGGCTGCACACCGAGCGCCGCGGACACTTCACGGGCGCCGAGCTGCTCGGTGCGGCGACGGCCGCCGGGCACGCGGCGCTCGGGTGGCCGCACGCCGGCAACATCGCCGTCGGGGGCCGGGCGGATCTGGTCACCGTCGCGCTCGACTCGCCCCGCACGACCGGCTGCGACCCGGCGGCCATCGGGTTCGTGGTCACCGCGGCCGACGTCCGGCACGTGCTCGTCGACGGCCGGGTGGTCGTCCGCGACGGAGCACACACCGCCATTCCGGACGTCGGGGCGGCCCTGAGCGAAGCCCTCGCGACCATCTCGGCCACGGCTGACCACGAGGACGCCTCCCCCGCGGCACTCGGACCGGACGACCGCGAGCGGATCGGGGCCGCGCGATGAGGTCCCAGCCCGTCACCACCGCGACAGCCCTGCACGGGACACCGGAGAGCATGGCGGCCTCGGTGGATCGCGGAGTCAGCCGCCGCCGACGGATTGAAGGCGCGTCATGAGGTCGCTGCTGGTCGCCGACGCGACGGCCTCGAGCGGAACGCCGGCGGGCACTCTGGACGCGGCGGACCGCGGAGCCGGTCGCCGCCAGCGGATCGAGGTCGCGTCATGAAGTCGCTGCCGATCGCCGACGCAACGGCCTCGAGCGGGACGCCGGCGGGCACCCTGGCCTCGGCGGACCGCGGAGCCGGTCGCCGCACTGGGATCGGGGTCGCGTGATGAGGTCGCTGCTGGTCACCAACATCGGGGAGCTCGTCACCGGCGATCCGGCGTGGGGTGAGGGGCCGTTGGGCATCCGGCGGAACGCGGCGCTCGTCATCGACGATCGGCGGGTCGAGTGGATCGGGCGGGCCGCGGACACGCCGATGGCCGATGCGCGGCTCGACGTGGACGGGGCGGCGGTGTTGCCGGGGTTTGTCGACAGCCACTCGCATCTGGTGTTCGGGGGCGATCGCGCGGCGGAGTTCGCGGCGCGGATGGCGGGGCAGCCTTATACGGGTGGGGGGATTCGGACGACCGTCGGCGCGACTCGGGCCGCCGACGACGAGCAGCTGCGCGGCAATGTGGCGCGGCTGCGGCAGGAGGCGCTGCGGCAGGGCACGACCACGATGGAGATCAAGTCCGGGTATGGGCTGAGCGTCGCCGACGAGTCCCGGTCGCTGCGGATCGCGCGGGAGTTCACGAGCGAGACGACGTTCCTCGGGGCGCATGTGGTGCCGGCGGAATACGTGGACCGGACGGACGACTACGTGAGCCTGGTCTGCGGGCCGATGCTGTCGGCGGCGCGGGCGGCCGGGGCGCGGTGGATCGACGTGTTCTGTGAGCGGGGGGCATTCGATGCGGATCATTCTCGGGCCATCCTGACCGTCGGCGCCGACGCGGGGATGGGTGTGCGCGTGCACGCCAACCAGCTGTCGGAGGGGGCTGGAGTACAACTGGCGGTGGAACTGCAGGCGGCCTCGGCCGATCACTGCACGCATCTGTCGGCGGCCGACATCGCGGCGCTGGCCCGGTCCAGCACCGTCGCGACGCTGCTGCCAGGGGCGGAGTTCTCGACGCGGTCGCCGTATCCGCCGGCTCGGGCGCTGATCGATGCGGGGGCGACGGTCGCGCTGGCCACCGACTGCAATCCGGGGTCGTCCTACACCACGTCCATGCCGTTCTGCATCGCGCTCGCGGTGCGTGAGATGGCGATGACGCCGGCCGAGGCCGTGGCCGCGGCGACGCGGGGCGGGGCGGCGGCGCTGCGCCGGGACGACATCGGGCGGCTGACCTACGGGGCGCGGGGCGACCTCGTCGTGCTGGACGCCCCCACGCACGTGCACCTGGCCTACCGGCCTGGGGTGCCGCTGATTACCAACGTCGTGCTCAATGGGGAGCTGGTTTGATCACCATCACCGCCTCTGGCATCAGTCCCGACGACCTGATCGCGGTCGCCCGGGCCAACGCGCGGGTGACCCTCGCGCCGGACGCGCTCGACGCCATGCGCGCGAGCCGGTCCATCGTCGACGCGATCGAGCGGGACGGACGCCCGGTCTACGGGGTGTCCACCGGGTTCGGGGCGCTGGCCAACACGTTCATCGCACCGGAGCGGCGGGCGGAGCTGCAGCACGCCCTGATCCGCTCGCACGCGGCGGGAGTCGGTGCGCCGATGCCACGCGAGGTCGTGCGGGCCATGATGCTGCTGCGGATCCGGTCGCTGGCGATGGGGCGTTCGGGGGTACGCCCTGAGGTCGCGCAGGCACTCGTCGAGCTGCTCAACGCCGACATCACGCCGTGGGTGCCCGAGCACGGATCGCTCGGCGCGTCCGGCGACCTGGCCCCGCTGGCGCACTGTGCGCTGGTGCTGATCGGCGAGGGCTGGGTGCTGGCGAAGGACGGCACCCGGGTGAGCGCGCTCGATGCCGGAGTGTCGCCGATCCAGCTGTCCTCCAAGGAGGGGCTGGCGCTCATCAACGGTACCGACGGCATGCTGGGCATGCTGCTCATGGCCATCGAGGACGCGCGGCACCTGTTCACGATGGCCGACGTGACGGCGGCGCTGTCGATCGAGGCGATGCTCGGGTCCGACCGGCCCTTCATGCCCGAGCTGCACACGATCCGGCCGCACCCGGGGCAGGCGGCCTCGGCGGCGAACATCCACCGGCTGCTGCAGGGCTCGCCGATCATGGACTCGCACCGGGACGACCTGGCGCATGCGGTGCAGGACGCATATTCGATGCGGTGCGCGCCGCAGGTAGCCGGGGCGGCGCGGGACACGCTCGAGTTCGCGGCGACGGTGGCGGCGCGGGAGCTGCGGTCGATTGTGGACAACCCGGTGGTGCTCACCGACGGACGTGTCGAGTCGACAGGGAACTTCCACGGGGCGCCGCTCGGGTTCGCCGCGGACTACCTCGCGATCGCGGCGGCCGAGGTCGGGGCGATCGCCGAGCGGCGGGTCGACCGGCTGCTGGACGTCACGCGGTCGCGGGACCTGCCGCCATTCCTGACGCCGGACGCGGGGGTCAACTCGGGGCTGATGATCGCGCAGTACACCGCGGCGGGGATCGTCGCGGAGAACCGCCGGCTGGCCGCCCCCGCGAGCGTGGACTCGCTGCCCACGTCGGGCATGCAGGAGGACCACGTGTCGATGGGCTGGGCCGCGACCAAGAAGCTGCGGACGGTGCTGGACAACCTGTGCAGCATCCTCGCCGTCGAAATGCTGTCCGGAGTGCGCGGCATCCAGCTCCGAGCACCGCTGATGCCGTCGCCGGCCGCGAAGCTGGTCGTGGCGGCCGTTGAGCAGTTCGCGGGCGGGCCAGGGCCGGACGTGTTCCTGGCCCCCGTGATGGAGGCGGCGCGCGGGCTGGTCGGGTCGCGCGAGCTACGAAGGGAGATCGAACGGGCCGCGGGCACACTGGCTTGACGCGAACGGGCCCGACGGAAAGGGCACCGCGGACCAGCTCGGGCAGCGGCCGCCGCGGACCAGCTCGGGGAAGAGCCGAGTCCGAGGCGGCCGCAGCGGAGCAATGACGCCGTGCGGCCGAGCGCGGAGGGAGCCAGCGAGCCAGCAAGGCAGCCAGCGGACCAGCGAGCGGACACGCAAGCCAGCGAGCACGTGAGCAAGAGAGCAAGCGGACAGGCAAACCAGCGGGCGGACAAGCGAGCACGTGAGCGAGAGAGCAAGCGGACAAGCAAAACAGCGGGCGGGCGAGCGAGCACGTGGGCGAGAGAGCAAGCACGCCCCAGCGCCCCACAGGCAGAGGACAAGACGAGCAAGCTAGCCAGGGCGGTGGGGGCTGGAGAGCGGGTGGGGTGGGGCGGTTACAGGGCGGCGGCTAGGGCTCTGAAGGCCTTGCCTCGGTGGCTGATTGCGTCTTTTTCTTCGGGGGTTAGTTCGGCGGTGGAGATGGTGTGGCCGTCGGCTACGAAGATTGGGTCGTAGCCGAAGCCGCCCTCGCCGCGGGGGGTGCGGATCAGGTGGCCTGGCATTTCGCCTCGGAAGACCTGTTCGCGGCCGTCTGGGTGGACCAGGGCGGCCACGCAGACGAAGGCGGCGCCCAAGTGTTCGTCGGGGACGTCGGCTACCTGGGCCAGGACCAGGCGGTTGTTGGCGTTGTCGCGGTCCGGGTCGCCGCTCGGGAGGCCGGACCAGCGGGCTGAGAAGACGCCGGGCATGCCGTTCAGGGCGTTCACGGCGATGCCCGAGTCGTCGGCGATGCTGGGCAGGCCGGTGTTCTGGACCGCCTCGCGGGCCTTCAGCAGAGCGTTCTCCTCGAACGTCAGGCCGGTCTCCGGGGACTCCGGGTAGGCCTCGACGTCGTCCAAGCCGAGCAGGTTGACGTGCGGGGCCGACGTCTCCAGGATGCGGCGGAGTTCGATCAGCTTCTTCTTGTTGCGGGTGGCCAGCAGGAGGTTCATCCGGCCAGCGCCTTCTGCTGCAGCGTGGTCAGCTCGGCGCAGCCGCGGGCGCCCAGGTCGACCAGGGTGTCCAGCTCGGCGCGGGTGAAGACGGCCTGCTCGCCGGTGCCCTGGACCTCGACGAAGTCGCCGGTGCCGGTGCAGACGACGTTCATGTCGACGTCGGCTACGACGTCCTCCTCGTAGCAGAGGTCCAGTCTTGGCTCGCCGCCGATGATGCCGACGCTGACCGCGGCGACCGAGCGGTGCAGGACGTCGGCGGGCTTGCCGGCCAGTTTGCGCTGGGTGGCCAGCCAGGCCACGGCGTCGTGGAGGGCGACGTAGGCGCCGGTGATGGCGGCCGTGCGGGTGCCGCCGTCGGCCTGGAGGACGTCGCAGTCCAGGACGATCGAGTTTTCACCAAGGGCCTTGAGGTCGATCGTGGCGCGGAGGCTGCGGCCGATCAGGCGGGAGATCTCGTGGGTCCGGCCGCCGATCTTGCCCTTGACGCTCTCCCGGTCGCTGCGGGTCGTCGTGGCGCGCGGCAGCATCGAGTATTCGGCGGTCAGCCAGCCCAGGCCGGAGCCCTTCCGCCAGCGCGGCACGCCCTCGGTGACGCTGGCGGTGCACAGCACGCGGGTGTTGCCGAACTCGATGAGCACGGAACCTTCCGGGTGCATGCTCCACTGGCGAGTGATCGATATGGGTCGAAGTTGGTCGGAGACGCGTCCATCGGGTCGGGCCATACCGAACACCCTAGTCAAGCCGCAGACGGCAAGCTCAGGCGACCTTCCCGGGAACCGGATCGAGCAGATCGAGGTCGGCCGCGGGTGAGCCGTGCCGCCACTCGGACCAGGCGAGGCGGGTCAGGCCGGGCAGCAGGTCGGTGGAGCGGCGGATCATCCACTGGGTGCCGGCCGTCGAGAGCCACAGGGCCTGTGCGAGCTTGGACGGCGGGCGGTTGGTCGGCTCGGGTGTCGGGCGGGCCGGGTCCAGCCCGTCGGCCAGCAGCGCCTTGACGACGCCGCGCTCCTCGAGCAGGTCGTAGTAGGAGCCGGCCAGGAAGCGGTGGCCGCGCTCGCTGGGATGGAGGCGGTCGACGCTCCACATCTCCGGCCGGTATGAGTCCGGGTGCCCGGCCGCGTTGAAGTGCAGGGTGTCGTAGCGGGCCGCGACCCGGTCGGCCGCGCCGTTGAGCTCGACCATGCGCCGGGCCAGCGGGCGGGCCAGGGGGCCGGGCAGGCCGAAGATGGCGCCGGGGGCGGGCAGCCGGATCGTCATCACCTCGGCTCCGGACTCGCGCAGCGCGGCCACGCTCCGGTCGAGGTGGCCTTCGAACCGGGCGGCGTCGAACGGGTCGCGCAGCGTGTCGTTGGTGCCGATGAGCACGGCGGCGATGGCCGGCCGCACCGCGAGGGCCCTGGGCAGCTGGTCCCGCTCGATGTCGTGGGCGCGGGCGCCGCTGGTGGAGCAGTTGTACAGGCGGACGCCGAGGGACCGGGCCAGGATCGGCGCCCAGCCCCGCCAGCCGCCTTTGACGCGGTCGCCGTAGCCCGCGGTGGTCGAGTCACCAAGAGCAGCGAACACGGTCATGGATCCACCCCCGGGAAGCGGGTCCGAGCGGGCACCGGGTCACGAGACCGCTCCGGACAGGACGAGCGAGTGGTGCACGGCGAGGAAGCCGGCCACCGCGGCCGGCCAGGAGAACTGCTCCGCCCGCGCCCGCGCCTCGGCCCGTCGGGCGGGTGCGGGTCGCTCGAGCACTTGCAGTACCCCCGCAGCAAAATCGTTTGTGACGGCGACGCCCGCGGGGCCGACCACTTCGGGCAGTGCGGACGCGGCGTCGACGACGACGGGTGTGCCGCAGGCGAGCGCCTCCAGCGCGGCCAGTCCGAAGGTCTCGATGGGGCCGGGCGCGATGACGACGTCGGCGGTGGCGAGCAGGGACGCGACCGCGGTGCGCTCGGCGACGAACTCCATGAAGTGCGCGGCGTGCCCGCGAGCTTGCTCCTGGAGCCGGGCGCGCAGCGGGCCGTCGCCGACGACGACGAGGGCCGCGTCGACGCCGCGCTTGCGCAGGGCCACGAGGGCCTCCACGGAGCGCTCGGGCCGCTTCTCCTGGGAGAGCCGGCCGCAGTGGACGAGCAGGACCTGGTGCGGCTCGGCGTAGCGGGCGCGCAGGTCGGCGGCGTAGCGGGACGGGTTGAACAGCTCCAGGTCGACGCCGAGCGGCACTTGGGCGACGTTCTCGGCGCCGATGCGGCGGAACTCGCCGGCGGCCCAGCTCGTCGTGCACACGATCTTGTCGTAGGAGCGGAAGCTGCGGGTGTTGAGCATGTTGGCCCACGGGTTGCCCAGCGGGCCGGCGAACGTCAGCAGGCCGGCCAGGCTCTCGTGGGAGACCATGACGGCGGGGATGCCGCGCTCGCGGGCCCAGCGGCCGGTCCAGCGCAGGGTGAACCGGTCCGAGACCTCGAGCCGGTCGGGCTCGAGGTCCTCCAGCAGCTTCTGCAGCCGCCGCCGGGCCAGGATCACGCGGTAGCCGCCGGTGCCGGGGACGACCGGGCCGGGCAGCGTGATCACCCGGCCCTGGGAGGTCATCTGGTCCGCGTACTCGGCGCCGGGCACGATCAGGATCGGCTCATGCCCGGCCGCGAGGTAGCCGGCGCCGAGGGAGTGCAGAGCCGTCCGCAGCCCGCCAGAGCGCGGCATGACGAAGTTCGCGAGCCGCACGATCCGAGATGTCATGCGGGGATGGGAACAGATCGAGCGGCGATGCCACCACTGTGCACATCCACGTAGTGCTTGATCAATTCGTCGCCGACGGCCGACCAGGTCCGGGAGGCGACCGCCACGCGGGCGGCCACACCCATCGCCAGGCGCCGCTCGGTGTTCTCGACCAGGGACGTGACCGCGGCGACCAACGACGGGGCGTCGCCGGGCGGCACGAGCAGGCCGGTGCGGCCGTCGTCGACCAGGTCCAGCGGGCCGCCCTGGGCCGGAGCCACTACCGGTACCCCCGACGCCAATGCTTCTTGAATGGTCTGACCGAAGGTCTCGAACGGGCCGGTGTGGACGAACAGGTCGAGGCTGGCGAAGATCCGGGCCAGCTGGTCGCCGCGGCGCTCGCCGAGGAAGACCGCGTCCGGCATGGCCCGCTCCAGGTTGGCCCGGGCCGGCCCGTCGCCGACGACGACCACGCGGACGCCGGGGATGCGGCTGACCGGCGCGAGCAGGTCGACGCGCTTCTCGACGGCGAGGCGGCCGACGTAGCCGATGATGACCTGACCCTCGGCGGCCACGGCGCGGCGCAGGGCGGATGAGCGGTGCCCGGGGTCGAAGCGGGCCGCGTCGACGCCGCGGCGCCAGAGCCAGACCCGCTCGATGCCGTGGGTGTGCAGGGCGGTGGCGGAGGCGGTCGAGGGGGCCAGGGTCCGGTCGGCGGCGTTGTGGATGTGCCGCAGCCAGCGCCAGGCGGTCTGCTCACCGAGGTTCGACTTGTAGTACAGGCGGGCGTAGGCGGGCACGTCGGTCTGGTAGACGGCCACGGTGGGCAGGCCCAGCGACGCGGCCACCGTCATGCCGCGGGCGCCGAGCACGAAGGGGCTGGCCAGGTGCACGAGGTCGGTCTTGTGGGCCTTCAACGCGGCGGCCAGGCGGCGGCTGGGCAGGCCCAGCCGGAAGGTCCCATAGCCGGGCGTGGCCACCGAGGGCACGCGGATGATCTGGTACGGGAACGAGCCGGTGACCGAGCGCGCCCCGGAGGACGGCTGTGGTGCGATCACGAGCGGCTCGTGGCCACGCGCGACGAGGTGTTCGGCGACCCGGACGACGGAGTGGGCCACACCGTTCACATCGGGCGGGAACGATTCGGTGACGATCGCGATCCGCATGCCATGACCATGAGGGCGGCGTCCATGCATGCGGCCACAGTAGGTTGGACAGACGGCAAACGGGTCCCTAAATGTCGTCCCTTGGGCGAGGTAAGACCCCTAGAAAACCCTTAGATGTCGTACCGCGCGCCGGGCCGGACGATATCGATGGGTCCAGAGAAGGCACTCGATGCCGCCTCCAGCGTGAGTGCCTCGCTGCCCCACGCGGGCACCAGGTGCGTCAGCAGCAGCCGCCCGACCCCGGCCTTGGTGGCGTGCTCGGCCGCTTCCCGGCCGGTCAGGTGCAGGTCCGGAGGGTTGTCGACCCCGTCGAGGTAACTCGCCTCACACAGGAACGCGTCGGCACCCTGGGCCAGCCGGATGAGCGGCTCGCACGGCGCGGTGTCGGCCGAGTAGGTGAGCACGCGGCCACCGTGCTCGAGCCGGACACCGTAGGTCTCGATGGGGTGGTTGACCCGGTCCACGGTCACCCCGAACGGGCCGATCGGGAAGCTGCCCGGCTGCAGCGCGTAGAAGGTGTAGACGTCGCTGATCGACATCGGCTCGTTCTCGCCGCCGTAGGCCGCCGTGATCCGCTCGGGCGCGTTGACCGGCGCGTAGACCGGCAGCGGCGGGAACGGCCCGGGCGGGGCGTAGCGGCGGGCCACGATGTATGAGCAGGCGTCGAGCATGTGGTCGCAGTGCAGGTGCGACAGCAGGATCGCGTCGACGCCGTAGAGGTCGCCGTAGCGCTGCAGCGCCGACATCGAGCCGGGGCCGAAGTCGAGCAGGAGGCGGAAACCTTCCGCCTCGATGAGGTAGGCGGAGCAGGGCGCCTCCGGCCCCGGGAAGCTGCCGGCGCAGCCGAGAACCGTGAGCCTCATGATGCTGCCCTCAACCCGCCGTCTCCCGTCTTCGAACGAACCGTGGATCGAACCGGTCAGGTGAGGATAGATCCAATCCACGGACCGGCCGCGCTGGGCACGGCTTTGGCCCGTTCACGCTGCGCGAAGCCTACGCCGGACAGGCGTTCCAGGCCGAAAGATCGGGGGGCGGATGTCGCCAACGTGACAGGGTCGCGTCACGCTCAACTACCTCGCTCGTTGCACGCAGTGAGGCGGTAACAGAGGAGGCGACCGTGTCGGTTGACGTGTCCCGGGCCAAGCGACTGCGCCGGCAGCTGCCGGACGCGTTCCGGCTGCCCACGGAGGCCGATCCGCGCCCGGACAACCGTCAGATCGCCGCCGTGTGCGCCTGGGCGGCCGCGCTGGGCCTCGGGGGCATGGCGGTGGCCCTGCGGGCGTTCGTGGGGCTCATCTCGGAGTATCGGGTCTGGTACGGCCCCGTCGTCATCACCATCGGCCTGTTCGGCCTGGCCTGCACGATCGCCGCGTTCGCCAGCGTGCACCGGCGCCGGCTCCCATACGCGCTGCTGGGCACGGCGTCGGTGACGCTGCTGATCGGCTGGATCGTGACGGGGCTGTAGTCAAGCCCAGAGCTGGCCTTCGAGGGCGTTCTCCGCCTCGGACAACGTGCCGCCGTAGGCGCCGGTGGAGAGGTACTTCCACCCGCCATCCGCCACCAGGAAGACCACGTCGGCCCGCTTGCCGGCCTTGAGCGCCTGGTGGGCCACGGCGAGCGCGGCGTGCAGGACGGCCCCGGTGGAGAAGCCGACGAACATGCCCTCGACCTCGACCAGCTGCCGCGTGCGCAGCACCGAGTCCTGCGTGCCGACGGAGAAGCGCCGGGTGAGCACTTGGGCGTCGTACAGCTCCGGCACGTAGCCCTCGTCGAGGTTGCGCAGCCCGTAGACCAGCTCGCCGTAGCGGGGCTCGGCCGCGATGACCTCGATGTCCTCCACCTTTTCGCGGAGGTATCGCCCCACGCCCATCAGCGAGCCGGTGGTGCCCAGGCCGGCCACGAAGTGCGTGATCGTGGGCAGGTCGCGCAGGATCTCCGGCCCGGTCGACTCGTAGTGGGCGCGTGCGTTGGCCTCGTTGCCGTACTGGTAGAGCATCACCCAGTCCGGATGCTCGGCCGCGATCTCCTTGGCGACGGCGACGGCCCGGTTGGAGCCGCCGGCCGCCGGCGAGGTGATGATCTCCGCGCCGTACATGCGCAGTATGGCCGTGCGCTCGGCGGAAACGTTCTCCGGCATCACGCAGACCAGCCGGTAGCCCCGCAGCTTCGCCACCATCGCCAGCGCGATGCCGGTGTTGCCGCTGGTCGGCTCGATGATCGTGTCACCGGGACGAAGGCGGCCGGCTTCCTCGGCCGCCTTCACCATCCACAGCGCCACGCGGTCCTTGACGCTCCCCGTCGGGTTGCGATCCTCGAGCTTGGCCCACAGCCGCACGTCGGCGCTCGGTGAGAGCCGCGGGAGGCCGACCAGCGGCGTGTTGCCGCACGCGTCGAGCAGGGACTCGTAGCGCGTCACGCGATCAGCCCCGCAGGGCGTGAGCGGCGGCGAACGCGAAAGCGCCACCCGCGACCGCGGGCAGGATCGTCACGGAGTCACCGTCGTTGAGCTTCGCGTCGAGCGCGCCGAGGAAGCGGACGTCCTCGTCGTTGATGTAGACGTTGACGAACCGGTGCAGGCCGCCCTCGCCCGTGATCAGCCGGTCCCGGAGGCCGGCGTGCCGGGAGTCGAGGTCGGTGAGCAGGTCGGCGATGGTGTCGCCGGAGCCCTCGACGGTCTTGGCGCCGCCGGTGTAGCTGCGCAGGATGGTGGGGATGCGAACCTCGATAGCCATTCTTCGTCTCTCCTGTTAACGACGGACAAAAGGGTCAAATCCGGACACGTATTAACTGCCGGTCTGACACTCGTAGTCGACGGTCGCCGGGCTCTGCCCGAAGAGGTACCGCTGGACGGCATTCGGATCCACGACTGCATTAACTACCTGAACCGGCTCCTCGGTGACGGCCCCGTCCACGATGCGGAACGATCGGACCTCGGTCACGTCCGGCTCCCGGGTGGAGACGAGCAGGTAGTGCGCGTTTGGCTCACCGGCGAACGAGACGTCCGTGCGCGACGGATAGGCCTCGGTCGCGGTGTGCGAGTGGTAGACCACGACCGGCTCCTCGTCGGCGTCGTCCATCTCCCGCCACAGCCGCAGTTGCTCCTTCGAGTCGAACTCGTAGAAGGTCATGGAGCGGGCCGCGTTTTCCATCGGCACGTGCCGCACCGGCTGGTCGGAGCCGGCCGGACCCGCGACGATCCCGCACGCCTCGTCCGGGTGGTCCCGGCGGGCGTGCGCGACGATCGCATCGAGGATCGCGGCGTCGATGGTCAGCACGCCCAACAGCCTACCGAAACCCGAACGCCCCTCGCCCGTGACCGGCGTCTCAACCCATGAGCGCGCCGACCAGGGACTCCTGCAGATAGGTCAGGTACTGGTAGACGGAAAGCTGGGCCACCCGCGCTGACGTGGGGTCCTTCAGGATGGCCTCGTCCAGTTCGGCCTCGATGTCCACGTCGTCGTCGGCGATGCCGAGCCGGAGCCCGAGCGTCAGCCGGACGTCGGTCAGGGACCGCAGCCAGGCCTCGGCCTGCTCCTCGTCCAGCGCCACCTCGCCCCCCTCGACCGGCAGGGCGTCGAGCAGCAGTGCGGCCTGCTCCAGCTTCGACGAGCGAAGATCATCTTCTGTGTACCGCCGCAGCTCCGCCGAAAGCGCGGGGTCATCGCGGTACACATCGGGGAAAAGCCGCTCGATGACCGGATCGGTGCGGTCGAAGCCCTCGGAGAGCAGGGTGATCACCTCGAGCATGACCTCGTTGAGCACCGCGGCCTCGCCCGGGCCGAACCGGGCCACGCACACCGTGCCGGCGCGCACGAACATCGTCACGACTGCTCCACTGTCGCCCAGAGCCCGTGGGCCTGCAGGCGGGAAGCGTCGTACTCCATTTTCTCGCGTGCCCCGCTGGTCACGATCGCCTTGCCCTTCTGATGCACGTCGAGCATGAGGCGTTCGGCCTTCTCTTTGCTGTATCCGAACAGCTTCTGCAGGACCCAGGTCACGTAGCTCATGAGGTTGACCGGGTCGTTCCAGACCACCGTCACCCACGGACGGTCGGTCTGGGGCACCTCATCAACCTCGACGTGAGTCTCTTCGATCGGTAGGACCTGCGGCGCCGCCATACCAACATGGTGCCATCAAGCGAGCAGCACGCCATGGTCGACCGCGTCTCCAGCGATGATCGACAGGGCCTGCCGCAGCTCCGCGTAGCGCTCGCTCAGCTCGTGGCCCAGCTCGACCTCGATCTCGCGCAGCGCGTGCTGGAGCCAGCGGCGGCAGTCCTTCTTGTCCGGCAGCTTCGGGGGGCCGCCCGGGGCGTGGCGCGCCTGCCACATCGCATACGAGCCGGCGTTGAGCCCGATGCCCAGCGGCGAGACCACCCGCCCGGCGCCCTCCGGCTCGGCCGCCCCGGTCGCGGAGAGGCTGTCCAGGGCACCGGCCCCGGTGAGCGCGGCGACACCCGAAGTGGTGGTCACCAGCAGGGCCCGGTCGCGCTCCCGGCCCTCGTCGCGGGCCGAGTCGACGGCCCGGCGGGCGGCCGCGGCCACGCGGGCCAGCACCGGCTCATCCGCCGGGGCGTCCAGCAGCGCGCCGAAGACGGTGCCGATCACCTCGCGGGTGTCGGCGTGCAGCTGACGGGTGCTGCGCACG
The DNA here is from genome assembly GCF_044454505.1 of Dactylosporangium sp. NPDC051541. Classification (NCBI taxonomy): domain Bacteria; kingdom Bacillati; phylum Actinomycetota; class Actinomycetes; order Micromonosporales; family Micromonosporaceae; genus Dactylosporangium; species Dactylosporangium sp. NPDC051541. Next base: position 61,894 of record NZ_JBITDU010000025.1, on the reverse strand, counting down.
GACAGCGCGTGCAGCTGCCGGTCGAGCACGCGGGGCAGCTCGGGGCAGCCCTTGCCGGAGCCGAGCTCCTGCACGCAGCGCACGTGGATGGTGGCCAGGTCGATCGAGACCCGCTCGATCGCGGCCAGCCGGCGGGCCCGGATCTCCCGGTCCAGGTGCTCCGGCCAGCCGTCGTCGGCCGAGACGGTGACCGCGGCGACCCCTCCGGTGCGGGCGGCGGTCGCCTCGGCGGCCGCGCTCTGCTCGTCGGCCCAGGCCTCGAGCTGGTGGCGCAGCTCGGCCACGCCGAAGACGGACGCCGGGTCGAGCGAGACCGGGAACCACGGCGCGGTGGCCAGCTTCGAGCCGCGCGAGGCCAGCAGCGCCCGGTTGGCGGCCAGCATCTCCGGCCACTCGTCGTGCTGGTCGATGCGGGTGAGCACGAACGCGATGCGCTCCAGCCGATCGGCCGCGGCCCCGAGCAGGTCGAGGTCGGCCCGGGCCAGCGGGGCGGCCGCGTCGACCACGAAGAGCAGGCCGAGGCCGTCGAAGGCGGCGTCGAGCGAGATCTCGGCGGCCGCCGGGTCCAGCTCCCCGCGGCCGGGAGTGTCGATCAAGGCGACCCGCTTGAGCAGCGGCGACGGGTGCGCGACCTCGATCCGGCGGGCCGGGCGGACGGGGCCCTTGGCCGAGCTGCGCTCCGGGAACGGGCGCGGCTCGCGGTGCCCGGGCACGTAGGCCCACGCCTCCGACCGGTCGCCGTGGCGGAACACCAGCCACGCGTCACCGGCCTCGATCGGCTCCGCGGATCGCCGGATGAGGGCGTTGACCAGAGCCGTCTTGCCGGACCTGGCGGTGCCGGCGACGATCGCGCAGGACCGTTGGGGCGGTTGCCACGCGGCGCTGGTCGGCCGGTAATTCCGGCTGCCATACACACCACCGGCCGGCATGGCGGCCACCGATCCCCCGTTCGTCGGGACGCCGAAGCCCGGCGCTGACGTCAGGGTCAGATCGATCAGCGGCGCCTGCATAACCCCGAAGCCCATGTGCGACCTCCTTGTGCACGCCCGGGAAGGAGCCCTCCACGCGCGGCGCGGCAGCGCTGGCGGGCGGGCATCGGAACGCTACGTGAACGGACACTTACAACAGCAGGGTTCGTGGTACTCACTGGGGCCGAACGCACTACTCAAGTTCGTGCGTCCGCAGGTACGCGCAGTAATCAACGTATCGATATGCTGCGACGGTGCCTCCCTGGAGCTTTGTCGGCAGAAACGCAGAACTGATCCGAGTCGCCGAGGCGGCGTCCGGTTCGACCGGTCGCGGCCTGATTCTCGGCGGGCCCCCTGGCATCGGCAAGAGTCGATTGCTGCGCGAGGGCGTCAACACCCTTGACCAGGACAGACTCGCGGTGTGGACGGCAACCGCGAACGCGGCCACGGCCGGTCTGCCGCTCGGCGGGCTGGCCCAGGTGCTCCCGCCCGACCAGCCCGCCGGCGGCTCCCCCGCCGGTCTGCTGCGCTGGGCGGTCGACGCGCTGCACCGCCAGGCCGCGGGTCGCCCGATCGTGGTGGCGATCGACGACGCCCACCTGCTCGATCCACTGTCGGCGGCGCTCGTGTATTACGTCGCCCGTTCGGAGAACGCCACGGTGATCGGCACCGTGCGCACCGGCGAGCCGGTGCACGACCCGATCAGCGCGCTCTGGAAGGACGACCTGGTCGAGCGGATCGAGCTCGGGCCGCTCACCCTCCAGGAGACCTCGGACCTGCTGCAGCAGGTCCTCGGCGGCCCGGTCGACTCGGCCTCGGTGGACCGGCTCTGGCAGCTGTCGCAGGGCAACGCGCTGCTGCTGCGCGAGCTGGTGATCGCCGCGCACGCGGCCGGCGAGATCGTCGAGAGCTACGGCATGCAGCGCTGGACCGGCCGGGTCGACCTGGCCCCGACGCTGACCGAGGTCGTCGACGCCCGCATCGGCAAGCTCACCCCGCCCGAGCGGGCCGTGCTGGAGCTGGTCGCCTTCGGCGAGCCGATCGGCCTGCCGCTGCTGGTCAAGGCCACCGACATGGCCACCGTCGAGATCGCCGAGGAGCGGCAGCTGGTCCGGGTCGTGGTCGAGGACCGGCGCACGACGGTCCGGCTGGCCCACCCGCTCTACGGCGAGGTCGTGCGCCGCCGCTGCCCCGTCACCCGGTTCCGCCGCCTGCTGGCCGACCTGGCCTCACTGGTCGAGGAGTGCGGCGCCCGCCGCCGCGACGACCTGCTGCGCGTGGCCGTCTGGCGGCTCGACAGCGACACCGCCCGCGACCCGGTGCTGCTGCTCAACGCGTGCCGGCTGGCGTTCGCGACGTACGACATGGCCCTGGCCATGCGGCTGGGCCGGGCCGCGGTCGCGGCCGGCGGCGGGTTCAATGCGGCCGAGACCCTGGCCACGATCCTGATGTTCGCCAACTGCCCGGACGAGGGCGCGCTGCTGCTCGACCGGAACGAGGGCCAGATCTCCGACGAGAGCCAGCGCAGCCGCTGGCTGGCGATCCGGCACATCACCTCGCACTGGGGCGTCGGCGACTCCTCCACCGTCGACGAGATGGACCGCCAGGCCCACAAGATCGTCGACCTGCGGGAGCGCTCCCTGGTGCTGGCCGTCGAGTCGACAATGCGCCTGCACCGCGGCGACTACGGCCTGGCCCTGACCCTGGCCCGGACCGTGCTGGACAGCCCCGCCTCCGCGCCCGGGCCGCGGGCCCTGGCCCGCAGCAACATGGGGCACCTCCAGGCGATGCGGGGCACCCCGGTGCAGACGGTCAAGGCCATGGGCCTGCTCGACGCCGACGCGGCCCAGTGGCGGGCCGAGGTGCCGTGGATCCAGCTCGGCATCGAACTGGCCCGCGGCACCGCCATGATCCTCGCCGCCGACCTGGAGGCCGTCGACGCCATCGTGGCCACCGAGTTCGCCGGCATGGCCGACGCCGGCAACTTCCTGCTCGGCTCCGGCTACCTGCAGATCGTCCGGGCCCAGGCCGCGCGGCTGCGCGGGCACCTGCAGGAGGGCGGCCGGGCCGCCAGCCAGGCCAGCGCCATGCTCGCCACCGGCCGGATCTTCGTCGCCCTGGCCCACGCCGAGCGCGCGCACACCGCCGCCCTGCAGGGCGACGCGGCCGGGGCCGCGGCCGCGTTCGCGCTGGCCGAGGAGGCTCACTACCGCTCCATGGAGGTCCTGTACCCCTGGCTGGAGGAGGCCCGGGCCTGGGTCGCCGTCGCCGCCGGGGACGTGACCACCGCGGCCGAGGTGCTGCGCCTGCTGGCCGCCCGCAACCGCAGCGACGGGTTCGCCGCCCACGAGATGTTCGCCCTCTACGACCTGGGCCGCCTCGGCTTCGCGGCCGAGGTCAACGAGCGGATCAACGCCCTCGCGCAGACCGTCGAGGGCCGGCTCGCCCCGGCCATGGCCTGGCACGTGCGGGCGATGGCCGAGGAGGACGGCGGCGCGCTGCTCGCGGTGGCCGAGGAGCTGGCCGAGATGCAGCTGCACCTCTTCGCGGCCGAGGCCGCCGCGGGCGCGGTGACGCTGCTGCGCGGCATCCGCTCGCCGCAGACCCCGCGGGCCGCCCAGCGCCTGGCCGAGCTGCGCGTCGAGTGCCCGCAGGCGGTCACGCCGGCCCTGGTCGTGCCGCAGCCGATGCTGACCGGGCGGGAGCGCCAGATCGCCCGCCTGGCCGCGGCCGGGGTGCCATCGAAGGAGATCGCCGATCAGCTGTACCTGTCCTCGCGCACGGTCGACAACCACCTCATGCGGGTCTACGCGAAGCTGGGCGTGACCGGCCGGGCCGAGCTCGCCGCCGCCTTGCGCTCCCTGCCGCCCGAGGAGTGATCGCGGTCCTATAACTCGTGCAATATGTTGGTCGGGTGACGAGTAGCGCACTGCTGACCGACCACTACGAGCTGACGATGCTGTCCGCCGCGCTGCGCGACGGCACCGCCGACCGCCGGTGCGTGTTCGAGGTGTTCGCGCGCCGCCTGCCGATCGGCCGGCGATACGGCGTCGTCGCGGGCACCGGGCGGCTGCTCGACCTCATCGCCGACTTCCGGTTCGGCGCGGACGAGGTCGACTTCCTGCGCGGGCGCGGCATCGTGGACGACCTGACCGCCGACTGGCTCTCCAACTACCGCTTCAGCGGCGACGTCGACGGCTACGCGGAGGGTGAGCTGTTCTTCCCGGCCTCGCCGATCCTGACGGTGAGCGGGACGTTCGCCGAGTGCGTGGTTCTGGAAACGCTGATTTTGTCGGTACTGAACCACGACAGCGCGATCGCGGCGGCTGCGGCCCGCATGGTCACCGCGGCGCGCGGCCGGGCCGTGATCGAGATGGGCTCGCGACGCACGCAGGAAGAGGCGGCGGTCGCGGCGGCCCGGGCGGCCTACCTCGCCGGCTTCGCGTTCACCTCCAACCTCGAGGCCGGACGGCGCTACGACATCCCCACCACCGGCACCGCGGCGCACGCGTTCACGCTGCTGCACGACTCGGAGCCGGCCGCGTTCGCCTCCCAGGTGGCGACGCTGGGCAAGCAGACCACGCTGCTGGTCGACACCTACGACATCGCGCAGGGCATCCGCAACGCGATCGCGGTGGCCGGACCCGACCTGCGGGCGGTGCGGATCGACTCCGGCGATCTGTCGGTGCTCGCGTCCGAGTCCCGGGCCCTGCTCGACTCGCTGGGCGCCACGGACACGCAGATCGTCGTGTCGGGTGACCTGGACGAGTACGCCATCGCCGCCCTGGCCGCGGAGCCGGTCGACGCCTACGGTGCCGGCACGGCCGTCGTCGTCGGCTCGGGCGCGCCGACCGCCGGGCTGGTCTACAAGCTGGTCGAGGTCGACGGCCGGCCGGTCGTCAAGCGCTCGGAGAACAAGGGCACGGTCGGCGGCCGTAAGACCGCGGTGCGCCGGCACAAGCCGACCGGCACCGCGGTCGAGGAGGTCATCGTCTCGCTCGGCACACCGGAGCCGCAGCCGCACGACCGTGTGCTGCAGCGCCCGCTGGTGCGCGCCGGCGCGAAGGTGGACGGCCTGCCGTCCCTGGCCGACTCGCGCGAGCACCTGCGCCAGTGCCTCATCTCCATCCCCTGGGAGGGGCTCAAGCTCTCGGCCGGCGACCCCGCCGTTCCGGTCATCATGTCTGGAGGCACCGCATGACGCGGGCGTTGATCGTGGTGGACGTGCAGAACGACTTCTGCGAGGGCGGCTCCCTCGCGGTGACCGGCGGGGCCGGAGTCGCCGCGCAGATCTCGGCCGCGCTGGCCGGCGGGGCCGACGGCCGCTGGGACCACGTCGTGGCCACCCAGGACCACCACATCGACCCGGGCGCGCACTTCGCGGAGCACCCGGACTACGTGAGCACCTGGCCGGTGCACTGCGTGGTCGGCACGGACGGCATCGGCCTGCACCCCAACCTGGACACCGCGCGGATCGAGGCGATCTTCGAGAAGGGGTCGTACGCCGCCGCCTACTCCGGGTTCGAAGGCGCGGCCGACGGCCGGGGTCTGGGCGACTGGCTGCGTGAGCGCGCGGTCACGGAGGTCGACGTGGTCGGGATCGCCACGGACCACTGCGTCCGGGCCACGGCCCTCGACGCGGTGCGTGAGGGCTTTGTTACGACGGTGCTGCTCGACCTCACCGCCGGGGTCGCCCCCGCCACGACCGCATCCGCCCTGGTAGAGCTGCGGGAAGCGGGAGTGACCTTGGTCGGTGAACCGGTCGTGGCCGGGAGTTGACCGAGCGGCGGATGGCACGTGGCTGGACTTGCCGTGTAACAACCGACGTGTACCGTCATCCGGGCAAGCGGTTCCGCAGCAACTGATGTGAGGGTTCCTCACGTCTCTATGTAAGGAGCACCTACACGGAGCGTGGCGAAAATGGTTAGACTTCGCTACGCTTGCGGGACCTCAAAGGGTCGTCCATGGTGGACGGCTCAGCACCAGGAGGGTCACGTGAAGTTGTCGATCGAGACTCGTCCCTCGGATCAGCGCGAGGCAGTGCTGACACTGAGTGGCGAAATCGACTATGAGACCGCTCAGGAGCTCCGCACCTCGGTGAGCTCAGTGCTCGACGGAAGCATCGACCTCCTCGTCATCGATCTCGCGGGGGTCACCTTCCTCGACTCCACCGGCATCGGCACCCTCGTCGTTGCCAAGCGCATCTGCCACAGCATGGGCGTCAAGCTCGACATTCGCCGGCCCAACCCCTTCATCGCGCGCCTGTTCGCGGTGGTGGGAGTGAGCGACATCCTCGGCGTGCCGATCCCGCCCGGCACGGTCTCCGGCCGCCTCCCCGCCCCTCGCGGCGGGGTGACCCAGCCGGCCTGACCGCTACAGAACGTAGTTCCTCTCTCGGCTCCGGCCGCACTCCTTGACGACAGCGCGAGGAGCGCCCCGCCCACACCCCAGCGGCGGCGCTCCCGCGCTCGAGCCGTCACAGTCAGTGGCACCGAGTATCGCCCTCTTGACGGAGCGTCACAGAATCACCCTCCGGGGTGACCGTCGGCGATTTTTCATAAGACTGTCATGTTTCTCTTGTGCCACCACTGATCTTCACCACTGCGCGGCACTTGAGCACCACCAGGCGGCTCTGGTCGCCACGCGACGCCCGACCGCCTCCACCACGGGGTCGTTCCCGTCCGCAGTGGTACTGCAGCGCCCCTCGGCACGGGTTCAGGGGCCCGCGGGCGCGCCGTGCGTTCCAGTCGCACATTGAGCGCCGCCAAAGACCACACCGGAGTCGTCCCGGTCGCAGGAACTCTGGCCTTCTTGGCAGGCGCATCGGACGTGACCTCGCCGCCGCCGCGATGCCGGCCACTTGGAAGCGGTCTGCTGTGGTCGTTCACCGGCTTTGGCCCGCCAACCGCCCATACAGCCTTACCCCGCCCGCTTACCCTCGCGAGATCCGCACACCGACGCGGTGCAGCACCGCCGCGCCGGCCCCGCCACGACGACGGCGGGGTCACCGACCAGCGCGGTCAGCTGCCGGGTCCGCCGCGCCCACCGGGTGGTCAGTTCAGGCACCTGCTCGCGGAACGTCTGCTGCGGGCAGTCCGCGGTCAGGCACCGCAACCTTCGGACCGCAATTCCACCACGACGCCACGCCCAGCAACTGGCAGCGCAGCAAGCCGCCGACGGTGATACGGATGAACGCGTCCGGTCAGTCCACCACACGCTGGGCACTCCACCGGCGTCCTCTGCGTCCTCGCCGACACCCGCACAACCCGGCCCTCATCGACCACCTCATCGATGAGCAGCGAAGACAGCTCCGGCAGCAGCGCTCTGACCCAAGCAAGATCGCACCGCCGTCAGTGGTCCGCGCCGCCATCGACCTCGATCGGCCGGCACCACCGTTTCTGCGCCAGAGCCGTTTCTCTTGCAGTCCCGACACTTCGTGTCACGACTTATCGGAAATATGCCCCGACGCCGGATAAATCCGATAAGTCGCGGCGCGGAGCGCCCGACTTATCGAAGAAGCGGCGCGGCGCGGAGCGCCCGACTTATCGAAGAACACCAGTGGCGAGCGGCGAGGGCAGAGATCGGATACACGGCCGGACCGAGGCCGGGAGCTGGGTGGGGGGTTGTGGTTCGCGTGGGGCTTCGAGGGGTCTCACGGCGCCTCTGGGGCGTTGTGAGGGCCGGGAGTAGCAAGAGGACACCCCCGGGCGCCTTGGCGGCCGGGGGCGTCCTCAGTGGAGTTGGCGAGCGGGGTCAGCGCTGTTCTTGGTAGGAGGCTCCGCCGTCGGCCTCGGCGCTCAGTGGCTTGGCGCCGCCCGGGGGTGGGGCGTCCAGGGAGTGGCCGGGGGCGTGGGCGGGGAAGCGGGCGTCGAAGGCGGGGCGCTCCGAGCGGATGCGCGGCATGCTGTCGAAGTTGCGCAGTGGGGGTGGGCAGGACGTGGCCCACTCCAGTGACATGCCGTGGCCCCACGGGTCGTTGACCTCGACGACGCGGCCGGTCTTGTAGGACTTCCAGACGTTCCAGATGAACGGCAGGGTCGACAGGCCGGTGATGAACGAGCCGATCGTGGAGATCGTGTTCAGCGTGGTGAAGCCGTCGGTGGCCAGGTAGTCCGCGTAGCGGCGGGGCATGCCCTGGGTGCCGAGCCAGTGCTGCACCAGGAACGTGGTGTGGAAGCCGATCGTGGTCAGCCAGAAGTGGACCTTGCCCAGGCGGTCGTCGAGCATCCGGCCGGTCATCTTCGGGAACCAGAAGTAGATGCCGGAGTAGACCGCGAACACGATCGTGCCGAAGAGCACGTAGTGGAAGTGGGCGACCACGAAGTAGGTGTCCGACACGTGGAAGTCGATCGGCGGGCTGGCCAGGAGCACGCCGGAGAGGCCGCCGAAGAGGAAGGTCACCAGGAAGCCGATCGCGAAGAGCATCGGTGTCTCGAAGGTGATCTGGCCCCGCCACATCGTGCCGATCCAGTTGAAGAACTTCATGCCGGTCGGGACCGCGATCACGAAGCTCAGGAACGAGAAGAACGGCATCAGGACCTGGCCCGTGGCGAACATGTGGTGGGCCCACACGCTCATCGACAGGGCGCCGATCGCGATCGTCGCGCCGACGAGGCCCTTGTAGCCGAAGACCGGCTTGCGGCTGAAGACCGGGATGACCTCGGTGATGATGCCGAAGAACGGCAGCGCCACGATGTAGACCTCGGGGTGGCCGAAAAACCAGAAGAGGTGCTGCCAGAGCATCGCGCCGCCGGTCTCGGCGTCGTAGACGTGTGCGCCCAGGCGGCGGTCGGCCTCCAGGGCCAGCAGCGCGGCCGCCAGGATCGGGAAGACCATGATGACCAGGACGCTGGTGACCAGGATGTTCCAGGTGAACATCGGCATCCGGAACATCGTCATGCCGGGCGCGCGCAGGGTCAGCACCGTGGTGATCATGTTGACGGCGCCGAGGATCGTGCCGAGGCCGGAGAGCACCAGGCCGACGATCCACAGGTCGGAGCCGACGCCGGGCGAGTGGATGATGCTGTTGAGCGGCGCGTAGGCGAACCAGCCGAAGTCGGCGGCGCCGCCCGGCGTGATGAAGCCGATCAGCGTGATCGAGCCACCGAACGCGTAGAGCCAGTAGGCGAACGCGTTGAGCCGGGGGAACGAGACGTCCGGGGCGCCGATCTGCAGCGGCGTGATGTAGTTGGCGAACGCGAAGACGATCGGCGTCGCGAAGAACAGCAGCATGATCGTGCCGTGCATGGTGAACAGCTGGTTGTACTGCTCAGGGGAGAGGAACTGCAGGCCCGGACGGGCGAGCTCGGCGCGCATGAGCAGCGCCATGAACCCGCCGATCATGAAGAACACGAACGACGTGACGAGATACATCAGGCCGATCTGCTTCGCGTCCGTGGTGCGCAGCAGCCGAGCGAACGCCGAGCCCTTGACCGGCTGGTGCACCGGCCATGGCCTGGTGACGATCGGCTTCGGTGCGACGGTGGTCACGAAAGGCCTCCTGAGGCTGTTGAACCAGCTGGCAAGCCAGCTCCGCAGGGGACCGGGCGATCGCACCAGCGATCAACAAGTCACCCCGCAGGCAGAATAGTCCTCTCGCCCGACGCGAAATCGCTGGGGTTCAGCTACCGCCCTTGGCCCCGAAGTCGAAGCTGATGGCGCCCGCCGCGATCGCGGCCAGCACCAACAAGATGATCCCCCAGAAGATCAGCCGATCGGCGGGAGTCGGGCTTTTCACCGCGCCGAAAAGCCGGCTGCTGATCGGCTCGGCCGGCAGGGCCGCCACCGGCACCGCGATCGGCTCGGTCAGCGCGGTGTCCGGATTATCCGGGACGGGGGCAACCGGGGCCGGGCGCGCCGGGCGGTCGCCGAGGGCCTGCAGAACGATCAGCACGGCGCCGGCGAGGACCAGCAGCACCCCCAGCACGGCGACGATCACCGCGATCCAGTCGCGCATCGGGGCCTCCAAGTCAGAGATCTACCTGCCTCAGCAGGCTAGAGACCGGGAGGGAGTCAGTACAGACCCAAGGGAGACCCGGCTCACGGCGCGGCGCTGAAATTTACAGACAGAACCCCGGTCGCGAAACCTTGCGGCAATCTCGTGTTGACACCGCAGAAACCGTGTATGACGCTGCGGTATGGAAGCGCTCCCAAAATCGACGACTTGCTATCTGAGGAGGTCGCGATGTCGATTACCGCCGCTCCAGAAACGCTGGATCCCACGCACTCCCCCATGCGTGACACCGCCGAACACCCCACTCTCGCCCACGTCGCCGCCCTTGCCGGCGTGTCTTCCGCTACTGCCTCACGCGTGCTCAACGGCTCCGCCCGAGTCTCGCCGACCGCCCGTCAGCAGGTTCGCGACGCCGTTGATCAGCTCGGTTACGTCCGTCAGCGCGCCGCCCGCGCTGTGGACCGCCGCCCCCGTTCCGTCGCCGCCGTGGTGTGTGAACCCAACGCACGCCTCTTCGCCGATCCGTTCTACTCCCGGGTGCTGGCCGGCGCCAGTGCCGCGTTCGCCGAGCGGGACATGCCCATGCTGCTGGCCGCGGGTGAACGGCCGGCATCGCTGCAGCGCTACCTCAGCAGCGGCCACATCGACGGCGTGATGCTGATCTACTGCCGCAGCAGCCACCCCCTCGTCGTCACGCTCCCGGCCCTGGGCGTCCCGGTCACCCTGATCGGCCGCCCGCTGCAGGGCAGCGCACTGTCCTACGTCGACGCGGACAACCGGGGTGGCGCCCGGCAGGCCGTGGAGTACCTGGCCCGCACGGGCCGCCGGCGGATCGTCACGATCGCCGGGCCGCCGGACGTCTCGGCCGGGGTGGACCGGCTCGCCGGGTTCCGCGAGGGGCTCGAGCGCGCCGGACTGGACCCGGGCCCGATCGCGTACGGCGACTTCACCCGCCCGGCTGGAGTACACGCGATGACCCGGCTTCTGGATCATCGCCCCAACCTCGACGCCGTGTTCTGCGCGTCCGACCTGATGGCCGTCGGGGCACTGCACGCACTGCGCCAGTCGGGCCGGCGGGTCCCGGAGGACGTGGCCCTGGTCGGCTTCGACGACCTGCCCCTCGCCGCGTTCACCCAGCCGCCGCTGACCACCATCAAGCAGCCGGTCGAGGAGATCGGCGCGGCCGCGGCCCGTCAGCTCCTCGCGCAGATGAGCAACGAGTCGTGGGACGAACCGCCGGTCCTGCCGACCACCCTGGTGCGCCGGCAGAGTGCCTGACCGCCCGGTCCTGCCGCCCACACCGGCAGGACCGGGAACAGAAGCTGCATCCAAGCGCCGCTATCCAGCCGAATGACTGGGTATGCGGCTCTTGGACCTGGTGGACGCGGCCCGGGATCTGGACTGCGGCGCCGTCGCCGGCATCGTCGTCACCCTGACGGCGCGGCACGGTGTCGCCGCGACCTGGACCGGGGCCTGCGTCCCGGCCCTGCGCCGGGTGGTCGCCGGCCCGGGCCCGATCGACATCGCGGCTGAGCACACCCTCAGCGTGGGCATCGCCCGCGGGCTCGACCTGGTCACCGTGCCCCGCCACGACGACATCCGCAGCAACCACGTGCTGCTGGCCTGCGCGCCCGGCGAGCGGCACGACCTGGCGCTCAAGGCGCTGTCCGCGGCCCTGTTCGAGCTGCGGGTCGGCACCTTCGCGCTGGGCGCCGACCTGCCGTGGGAGTCTTTGTTCCTGGCGATCGAGCGGACAGTACCCACAACCGTCGTTGTCTGGTCGCAAACGGCGGACACCGCCGACCCCGCCGGCCTGCTCACAGTCGCGGGCTGCTTCCCCGACACCACGTTCTGCGCGAGCGGCCCGGGCTGGCTCGCGGCCGGGGTGGTGCCCCGCCTCACCCAGGCCGGGCTGCCGTATCTCACCTCCCTCGACCTGGCCGTATCCGCCTGCGCCCGGGTCCGCGAGCCGCTAGACATGGAGGCGTGAAGGCGATCACGCTCACCGCAGACCATCACCTGGCCCTGCAGGACCTGCCCGATCCGCGACCGGCCCCGGACCAGCTCCTGCTGGAGATCCGGGCCGCCGGCGTGGACCGGGCCGACCTGGAGGGCCCCGAGGGTGTACCCGGCCGGGAGGTGGCCGGCGTTGTGGTCGCCCGGGGCCCCGAGGTCACCGCGTTCGTGGTGGGCGACGAGGTGTACGCGTGGGCCGACGGCGCCTACGCGGAGCGGGTCACGGTTCCCGAGCGAGCGGCCGCCCACAAGCCCGCCGGTCTCACTTTTGTCGAAGCGGCGGCGGTACCGCGTGCGGCTGCGACCGCACTCCAAGCGCTCCGCGCGGCCGGCACCGGGGAGGGCGACGTGGTCCTCGTGCACGACGCGGCGAGCGGCCCCGGCCACTTCGCGGTGCAGATCGCCCGCGCCCTGGGAGCGGAGCGCGTCCTGGGCACCGCTCCCCCGGAGGACCACGACTTCCTGCGGGAACTGGGCGCCGAGCCGGTCATCGCGCCCGAGCCGGTCGACGTGGCCGTGGACTTCGCCGGCGGGGACACGACCGCGGCCGTGCTCCGCGAGGTCACCGACCCGCCGCGCGCGGTCTCGACGGTGAACCCGGCGATCACCGCCGCCGGCGGCCGCTACGTGCCGCCCACGCCGTCCGCGGCCGACCTGCGCTGGCTGGCCGACCTGGCCGACCGCGGGCTGCTGCGGGTGGCCCTGCACCGCGAGCTCCCGCTGGCCGAGGCGGCCGACGCGCATCGGCTCCTCGGGACGGGCAACGTGCGCGGGAAGCTGGTCCTGACGCCGTAGGGCTCGGAAAGGGCATCGAACCCGTCCTGGTTTCAAGGTCAAGGTGGCGTGGCCAGATGTAACGTGGACGTAACGTTGCGTGATCTGTCTGGAGTCGGTCATGGGCATTGAGCTGTCGATCGTTGCGGGGCAGTGTTATGCGTCGTCCAGCGTCAACGCCCACGGTGAGGATCGGCATCCGACCGGCGAGGCCGAGGTCGAGCTTTTCGGGCTGGGTGAGGACGGGCTCATCGACGCCGTCGCGGCTTGCCTCGGGCGGCGGCCGGACCGGGTGCAGATCGATGGGCTGCTGCACGGTACCCATGGGTGGACGCCGGTCGCCACGACGTTCAGGGTGGCCAGCGCTTCGATCACCGGGGTCGGGTCCGAGCCGGTCGAGCTGCCGCTCGGGGACGGGGCGCGGCTCACCGCCACCGCGGCGCATCTCTGGTCGCCGAACGGCGGCGTGGTGGCGGCGGAGCAGGTCGGGTACCACATCGAAATGCCAAATGGGCAGCGGCTGACCTATGAGCACGCCTGGGGTGCCGACACCATCGAGTCGTCGAGCGTCGAGCTCGCCCAGAAGCCCGCGACCGGCCCGAACGCCACCGAGGACCTGCTGCTCGCGCTGCGGATCGAGCTCGGGGTGCGGATCGTCTACGACGCCTACCTCAGCGGGGACGTGGCCGTGCAGTTCCGCGAGGGCCACGAAGGGCACCGGGTGTGGGGTGTCGACATCGGCACGATCATGGCCGCGGGCGGGCTGCCCAACGGGAAGAACTTCGCGGAGAACATGAGCGTGCGGTACCTCGCCGGGGCCCGGGTCGTGCACGCGGGGCCCGGTGGCGAGGTCAGTACCGTCGGCGGCCCCGGCATCCGCGCCGGCGAGGATCTCGCGCTGATTCACGCCTGAAAGGCGTATGGCTCGGCATCGCGCCTCACCACTACGTTGGCCGTCGTGGCCTACCTGCTGTCGCTGAACGTCGGCGCCCTCGTGCCGACCACGCACTCCGACGTGCCCCTGACCGGCATCGACAAGCAGCCGGTCGACGGGCCGGTCGCGATCACGGTGCCGGGGCCGCGCGGGACCGAGCCCACGGGTGTGGCGGGTGACCGGGTCGCGGACACGCGCCACCACGGGGGTCCGGATCAGGCGGTATACGCCTACGCCCGCGAAGACCTCGACAAGTGGGGCGCGGAGCTGGGCCGTGACCTGGCCAACGGCGTGTTCGGCGAGAATCTGACGACGGCCGGCCTCGACGTCACCGGCGCCCGCATCGGCGAGCGGTGGCTGGTCGGCGACGAGACCGTGCTGGAGGTCACAGCGCCGCGCATCCCGTGCCGGACCTTCGCGGGGTGGCTGGGTGAGCGGGGGTGGATCAAGACGTTCACGCAGCGCGCGCTGCCGGGGGCCTACCTGCGGGTGATCACGCCGGGGCGGGTGCGGGCCGGCGACGACATCCGGATCGTGTACTCCCCGGCGCACGACGTCACGGCCGGGCTCGCGTTCCGGGCGCTGACCCTCGAGTCGGAGCTGCTGCCCCGGCTCGAGGTCGCGGTCGACACGATGTCGGCGGACACGCGGCGCAAAGTGCTAGGCCGTCTGCAGCGAGCGCTTTGACAGCCCCATGAAGTACCCCTCGATGACCGACCGCACCGGAGCGTCCGGCTGATCGGCGGCGCCGAGGGTGACGAACAGCGGCGTGTAGTGCTCGACCGTCGGGTGCGCGAACGGCATGCCCGGGGCCTGGCTGGCGAACCGGCTGAGGGTGTCGACGTCGCCCTTCGCGAGCGCGTCGGCGGCCCAGGCGTCGAAGTCGGAAGACCAGCCGGGAGTGGTACCGCCCCCGCCCCAATGTTCCCGCTTGAGGAACGGCAGCCCATGGGTCATGAACCCGGACCCGATCACGAGGACGCCCTCCTGGCGCAGGGGGCGCAGCCGGCGGCCGAGCTCGAGGAGCCGGTCGGGGTCGTGGGTGGGCAGGCTGAGCTGGAGCACGGGGACGTCGGCGAGCGGGTACATGACCATCAACGGCACCCAGGCGCCGTGGTCGAGGCCACGGCTGCGGTGCTCGTGCAGGGGCTCCGTGTCGGGCATGACGGCCGCGACCCGCTGGGCCAGGTCCATGGCGTCGGGCGTCTCGTACTTGAGTGTGTAGAAGACAGGCTTGAACCCGCCGAAGTCGTACACCAGCGGGGTCTTCGCGGGCGTGGCCGACACCGCGAGCGGCGCCGACTCCCAGTGCGCGCTCACGATGAGGATGGCCTTGGGCTTGGGCAGGTCCAGCGCCCAGTCGGAGAGCTGGCGCATCCACGCCGCGTCCTCCAGCAGCGGCGGGGCGCCGTGGCTGATGTACAGGCTGGGCAGCGCCCCGTCCTCGGGCGTCCACGCGCGCTGCTCACGGCTCGCCGGAACCGTCGCGGCGAGGTGCTGCTCGAGAAGGGGAAGCTCGTTCATGTTTCCAGAGTACCGCTTTAGTTGAGCATTCAACAAGAGTCGGCGGCCCGGTGGAGTGCGGCGGCACGGGCTCGGGTGCCGTCCAGGCCGTACACCAGGATGAGCTCTCGATCTTTTCGCCCGTGACGGTCGGTCGCCGTCGCGCGCTCCACGACGACGCGGGTGGTGGTGAGCTGATCGTCGACGGCGATGTCCATCTCGGCGACGCCGATGTCCACCTGACGGACGATGAGTTCTTCCATGAGGGAAAGCGTGGCGCCGCGACCGGCCCCGGACGCCGCCCCGGCCGGGTGATCAGAAGCGCGCGCGGGCGGCCGTGGTGACGAGCAGCTTGCCCTCGTGCAGGTGAGCCTTCTCGTCGGCGGTGACGTTGGGGTCGGCGGAGCGGCGCTTCACGGCCGCCTCCAGCTGCGACAGCGGGTTGTCCCGGGTGCAGCTCATCAGCGTGTCGAGGAACGGCTCGGCGTGGTTGTTGAACTGGTGGCCGGGCAGGACGGCGACGGTGGCGATGATCAGCGCGGTCATCGCCACGTCGAGCTCCGGCGGGCCCTCGCAGCTGTTGCGCCAGTCGATGACCACCGGGCCGCCCTCGGTCATGATCACGTTTTCGGGGTGCAGGTCCAGGTGCAGGATCCGGGTGCCGGGGTCGGTGGCCGCGCGGACCCGAACCTTGTGCAGCCGCTCCAGCAGGTCGGCCAGCACGGTCGCCCCGGCGTGCAGGTCGAGGGTGCCGTCACGCAGCGCGCCCATCATCGTCGGGCCGTCGAGGCGCTCCATGACCAGGTCGGCACCGTGGGCCTCATAAATGCGCGGCACCGGGAACCCGTGGTCCGACACGTACCGCATGATCGCCGCTTCTCCGGTCACATCCCCGCCGCGGCGGTAACGCCGGAGCACTCGCCGCTCGTCGAGCGCATATACATCCGCGTCGCGGCCGCTGGCGAGAGGTGCGGTCATGCCGCGACTCTACGTCCCCAGACGGAATCATTCAGCCCTTCGGTGGGCCCATCCACCCGCATGAAAGCGCTGCTGGCGGTGGGAGCGCTCACAGCCAGCCGTTCTCGTCGGCCAGGCGGACGGCCTCGGCACGGGTGCGGGCGCCGGTCTTGCCGATCGCGGCCGACAGGTGGTTGCGCACGGTGCCCTCCGACAGTCCGAGCTGGCCGGCCACGTCGGCGACGGTGCCGCCCTCCCGGGCCGCCCGCAGCACGTCCGCCTCGCGGGGCGTCAGGGGGCTGTCGCCGCTGGCCAGGGTCTCCGCGGCAAGGGTCGGATCGACCACGCGCAGGCCCTGGGCGATGCGGCGCACGGCGTCGGCGAGCTGCTTCGCGGGCGTGTCCTTCACCACGAACCCGGAGGCGCCCGCGGCCATCGCCCGGCGCAGGTACCCCGGCCGCCCGAACGTCGTGACCATGAGCACCTTGCAGGACGGCAGCGCCTTGCGCAGCGCCGCCGCGGCCGCGATCCCGTCCAGGCCGGGCATCTCCACGTCGAGCAGGGCCACGTCGGGCCGGTGCTCGCGGGCGGCCGCGACGACCTCGTCCCCGCGCCCGACCTCGGCGACGACGGTGAGATCGGCCTCCAGGTCGAGCAGGGCCGCGAGCGCACCTCGCACGAGGGCCTGGTCGTCGGCGATCAGCAGCCGGATCGAGCCGGTCGACGCCGTCACTGGGCGATCGCGGTGATCGTCCGGACCGCGGCCTTGACGACGGCCGCCGCGAAGTCGTAGTCGAGCGTGTCCGCGGTGTCGGACTCGTGGTGATAGTGCGGATTGCGATACTCGGCCGTGTCCGTCACCAGCAGCGAGCGGCGGCCCGCCTCCCAATACGGCACGTGGTCACTGCGCATCGCCACTTCCTTGGCGAACTCCGGAAGCACAAGCGGCAGCGTTGGTACTTCCAGCTGCCGCGCGAACCGCGCCAGAAGCCCTTGGGAGTTGTCGTCGGCGACCAGCGCGATGAAGTCGCCCCGCTCAGGCGCCTCCAGGAAGCCCGCGAGCTCCTCGGGCAGCCGCTGAGCCGCTCCGGTGAAGCCGATCATCTCGAACACGATCGACTCGGTCTTCTCGGTGATGAACGCCTGGTGCGCCGCGCTCCCGTCGAAGTGCGACTCTTCCCCGCCGAACAGGCAGAACCGGATCGTGCGGGCCGGCAGGTCGGCGTCGCGCAGGGCCCGCGCGGCCTCCAGCACCCCGGCCACGCCGCTCGCGTTGTCGTCGGCGCCGGGACTGTTCTCGACGGAGTCCCAGTGCGCGCAGAGCTCGACCGCGTCGTCGGAGGTCCCGCCCTCGATCTCGGCCACGAGGTTGACCTCGTGCAGCTCCCGCCCGTAGCGCTCGACGCGCACCTTCAGCCCCATCGCACTGAGCTGGTCAGTGGCGTAACGCAGGGTGGCCGGCACGCCGGGCAGGTCCTCGAACCGCGGGCCGTGCGCGGTGAGTGCCTCGACGTGCTCACGTAACCGCTTCGCTTCGATCACGATCACAGGATAAATGGAACAGCCCCCGAGGTTCCCGCGCTAGGCGCGTGGGCCGGTCGGACTACACCGGAAAGCCTCGGGGGCTGGGTTGCTGTCTCGTATTCGCCTGACCGCCATCCGGGCGGACACACGAAGTGCGAGTCCAGAGGACGGCGACTAGCGGACAGCCACCTCACGAGTCCCATTGCTACACAACTTTGGACCACCTCCTTTCCCGTGTACAACCAACCTAGCCAGCTCCGTGGATCACCTGCAACGGTTTTTCGGGAGCATCTTGGTTGTCGCCCCTGACCTGCGGAAGCCGCTTGATCATCCGGCGCACGATCAGCAAGGGGATGATCCCGAAGACCCCGAACGAGATGTCGATCACCGACCACCAGAGCGGGATGCCGCGCACGGGCCCGGCGAACAGCGCGAGCGGCACGACCCCGACGCAGGCGACCATGCCCCACTCGATCACCCAGATGTTGCGCACCGGATCGCGCAACGGCCCCCAGAACGCGGCCGCGATCACGAGATGCGCGAAGGCGAGCCAGTCGGTGCCATACATGATGAAGGGGTACTGGTCATTGGTCTCGGTGATGCCCCGGTCCACCCGTGCGATCCAGTCGACCAGCACCTGCGGCGCGGGGGAACCGTCGAGCAGGTGGTGCAGCCAGCGCACCTCGTGCTCGAGCGGGAACGCGGTGACCCCACTGGCCACCAGCCCCACCAGGAAGACCACCAGCCAGATGCGCACCTTCGTCATGCCCGCAGCGTAGGGCCAGCCGCCGCCCCCCGGCGGCCGCCGTCACGAGATCTGCACAACATACGCTCCGTGATGTGAGAGACATCGAGATCCGCGGCGACATGATCCGGCTCGGGCAGTTCCTGAAGCTGGCCGACATCATGGAATCGGGCGGGGAGAGCAAGGAGCTGATCCTCGACGGCGAAGTCACCGTCAACGGCGAGGTGGACACCCGGCGCGGCCGGCAGCTGCACAAGGGCGACGTCGTGCGGGTCCTGGGCGAGAGCCTCCGGGTGGCCTGAGGCCCGCGGAGCCGCACTCAGGAACTTCACAGCGCCGTTTGGGGCGGCCCTCAGGTCGGCGGCGGATAGTTCTCCTTGTGACCGGCGCCGGAAAACCGGAAGCCTCCCTGGATGGTCCACCGGCGCACGGTCACGCCAAACGTTGCTCATGAGCAGTTGCCTGGGTGCTGGGGTGGTCAGCTAGCGGCAACCGTGATGCGGTCGAGGTCGGGGCGCCACCTGCCGGGGGTGCTCCGGCCTCGACTGTTTTCCAGCTTCGCGAGCACACCGCCGGCCGGGCCGCGGACGGATGCATCACCAACGCCGTGTCCGGTGAGCGCACGCGGGCCGGTCCCCGGTCGACCGAGGCACAGGCGGCCGAAAATGCTCCGTTGTCACCGACGCCGACGGCATTCCCGCGGCATCATCGCCGTCGACGGCGGAGCGGCCGCAGATCCTCGAGCTGCACGAGCCGGCGCCGATGAACCGGGACTGGCGTGTGTCCGGCCCTGGACGTAGAACGCCTGGTAGATCTGTCTCGTGGGACACGCGCAGCTCGCTTCGGCCGGGGTGGTCGCGGCGCAGCCGGGCGTTGATCTGCGCCGGCGTTGATCTGCGTCGGGCGTCGCGAGCTGTTCGTCTGGTCCGGTCAGCCCGTGGTGCTGACAATCCGCGGCATACCGCCTGACCACTTCGCCATGGCCAATTCCGCTCAGAGCACCCGAAACGGATTTGTCGCCCGTCGCCGGATAAATCCGATAAGTCGTGGCGCGGAGCGCCCGACTTATCGGGACAGCACGCCCGCGCGCACGCGGCGAGCCGAGCCGAGCCGGTCCAAGCGGGTCGAACTGGTCCTAGCGGGTCGTGGTGCGGAGCGCCCGACTTATCGGGACAACACGCACGCCCGCACGCCGCACGTACGCACGCGGCGAGTGGAGCCAAGTCGAGTCGGTCCTAGCGGGCGGTTGCGGCCTGCAGGGCGGAGGCGGTCTTCTCCGGCGTCACGGCGGTGGCCTTGCGGAGCTTGAGTTCGGCGTTGAACTTCTCGTCGTCCAGGCTTCGCTTCGACGCGGCGGCCAGGTCGGCGGCCTTCGCGGCGTGGCGTTCGATCTCGGAGGCTTCCTGGTAGGCGCGGAACTTGCGGTCCGCGATGACCTTGCGGAGCATCATCTGCTGGGCGAAGGGGTGGGCCTGCGGGTCCCAGCCGTTGCGGTGCATCAGGGCGTCGGCCAGGTGGGAGGCGGAGATGTCGCCGCGGTCGTGGGCGGCGTTGACCATGCGGACCAGGTGGCGGCGGCGGCTTTCCGGGTCGTCCTCGGTCAGCGGGAAGGCGTTGGCGCGGCGGAGGCGGTGCACGTCCTGCTCGGCCTCCTCGAAGGCGCGCCAGGCGGCCTCCTGCGTCCGCTGCGCGGCTTCCCACTCGTTGCGCCGGCGGTCGGCCATCGAGGTCGCGCGCTCGGCGGCCACGCCGAGTTCAGTGCAGTACCGCTGCAGCTCCTGAATCTCTTTGGCACTTCGCTCGGCCTTGGCGAGCTTCTCGCGCTTCCGGTCCGGGTTGTGGATCGCCTTGCGGATGCGGCTCCACCAGGACGGGCCGCCGGTCGCGCGGCGGTTGATGTGGGACATCACGAAGAACGCGATGATGGCGGCGGCCAGCAGGGCGAGCCAGATGGTCAGGGCCTGCTGCATACCGTTTGCGAAGTTTTGCATGACTTGGGCACCTCGGGGGGAACGAGACCGGTCAGGGAGGGGTTCGTCTCATACCGGGTACCCAGGAGGGGCTCGTCCTACTACTGCACCGACCGGCCGACCGGCGAGCCGCGGCTGATCAACCAAGATCCGGTCGACGAAAACCGCCACCGGCTCGGCGACCGGGGCCGGATCGTCCACTGTGGACTGCTCAACGACGGCCACCGAAGCCACCGCCGGACGGCCGGCGGCATGGTCCACTGTGGACGGCAGAGCGAGGACGAGGGCGCAGACAGCCATCGCCAATCGCCGCGCCCCACGCATACGTCAACCTTGCCCGTTATGAGCAAATGTCGCAACCGCGCCGGGTGCGCCTAGAGTGGCGCGGTGGATCTGACCCTCGTCCTCGGGCCGATGAAGAGCGGTAAGTCGCTGGAGCTTGTGAGCCTGCTCTCACCGCTGCAATACACGGACGCGCGGCACCGCGTGTTTCAGAGCGCCCGGCACGTGCGCGACGCCGGTGTGGTCTCGCGCAGCGGTGCCGCCCTCGCGACCGTGAAGGCGACGTCCCTCGCGGCGGCGCTGGACGAGGAGCTCGACATCGTCGGCATCGACGAGGTGCACATGTTCACCCTCGCCGACATGGACGTCGTGCGGCAGCTGCTGATCAGGGGCACCCGGGTGGTGGCCGCCGGCATCGACCTCGATCACCGCGGCGAGCTGTTCGCGCCGGTGCGGGCGCTGCTGGAGCTGGGGCCGGCCGCGGTCACCTACCGGCGGGCGGTGTGTGACCGCTGCCGGTCGTTCTCGGCCGTCTACACGCAGGTGCTGGAGCACGGCGAGCCGATGATCCGGGAGCTGCCGCCGTCGACGGCGCTGCCCGACGACGGGACGTACACCTACGAGGCCCGCTGCCGCACGTGTGTGGTCCGGCCGGCGTTCACGCCGCGGCCGACTCCAACGCGAACTGGGGACTAGGGGTCGGGCGGCCGAAGTGGTAGCCCTGCGCGTACCGGTACCCCAGCCGGTACAGCTCGGCCGCCTGCTCCGCGGTCTCCACGCCCTCCGCGATCGCCTCCAGGTTGAGCCCGTCGCTCACGTTGATCAACGCGGTCGCGATGACGGAGTGCCGGCCGGCCATCGTGACGTTGTCGACGAACGACTTGTCGACCTTGAGGATGTCGACCGGGCACGTCTGCAGGAGCCCGAGCGACGAGTGCCCGGTGCCGAAGTCGTCAAGAGCAATGCGCACCCCCAGCCGGTGTACTCCCTCGAGCGCCTCGATCGCCCGCCCGCCCCCGAACACCGCGGTCTCGGTGACCTCGATCGCCAGTCGATCCGCGGGGAGACCGGTCGCAGCCAGTACCGCGGCCACGACCTCGGCGAAGTCCGGCTCCGCGAGCTGCCGCGCCGAGACGTTGACGCTCACCTTGCCCGGTGCCGCCCGGCCGAGGGTGGCGATCCAGGTCGCGGCCTGGGAGCACGCCTCGAGCAGGATCCACGCCCCCAGCTCGACGATCTGCCCGTTGCGCTCGGCGACCGGGATGAAGTCGGCCGGGCTCATGAACCCGAGCTCCGGGTGGTGCCAGCGGATCAGGGCCTCCACGCCCGCGATCTCGCCCCGCGGCAGGGCCACGATCGGCTGGTACACCAGCTGGAACTGACCCTGGTCGATCGCCTCCCGCAGCTGCGCACCGAGCCGGGCGTGCTCGGCCGCCCGCTGGTCCAGCTCGGGGCGGAAGCGCTCCTGGCGGGACTTGGACTCCTTCGCCGCGTACATCGCGACGTCGGCCCGGCGCAGCAGCTCGAACGGGTCCCGGGTGCCGTCGGCGTCGGCGACGCCGATCCCGGCCTGCACGAGCAGGTGGTGCTCGCCGGCGAAGACCGGCTGGGCCAGGGTCGCGGCCAGCTCCCCGACCACGGCGTCGGCCGCGGCCGGCCGCGTGTCCGGCATGAGGACGGCGAACTCGTCGCCGCCCAGCCGGGCCACCACGTCGCCCGGGCGCAGGGCCCCGGTGAGCCGCTTGCCGACCGCGGCCAGCAGCTGGTCGCCGACGGCGTGCCCGAGCCCGTCGTTGATCCCCTTGAAGTCGTCGAGGTCGATGAACGCGACCTGCAGCGGCCGGTCGGTGCCGAGCTCGCCGCGGATCAGCTCCTCCAGGAACCGCCGGTTGGGCAGGCCGGTGAGGTCGTCGCGCATGGCGAGGTCGCTGAGCTGGTCGGCCTGGGTCTGCACCTGCCCCACCAGCCCCGCCATCCGCACCACTACCAGCAGGAACAGGGCGGCGGCGACGGCGCCGATGGCGAGCCAGTCCAGGTGCGCGACGCCGGCCAGGCCCTGCCCGACGAGCAGCGCGGGCGCGACCAGGGAGCTGACCGCGAGTACGGCCAGCCGTTTGCGTGACAGCAACGACTCGGTGCAGGCGGTCGTCTCGGTCAGTGCGCGCATGGACGGGTGGAGCGCGGCCGCGGCGAGCGCGGAACCGGACATCAGCCACCCGGTGCGCACGAACCCGTTGGGCACCGTCGAGAAGCTCGACAGCGCCGTGTACACCACGTCGGCCCCGAACATCAGCACCAGGCTCGCGGCCAGCAGCCAGAAGCCGGGCGTGCGGGAGAGCCGCCCGGCCAGCATCCGCGCGAGCGACGCGATCAGCACCACATCGCAGATCGGGTAGGCCAGCGATACGGCCCGCTGCCCGGCCGTGAGGTCCAGGGTGTGCACGATCGGGCGCATGGCGAACGTCCAGAGCAGCAGGCCGGCGCCGATCGCGACGATGCCGGCGTCGATCCAGCCGGCCCGGTCGTGGCCCTGCCGGCGCAGGACGAGCCAGATGCCGGCCGCGAGCGCCGGATAGGCGGCGAGGAAGCAGGCGTCGGCCACGGAAGGGTACGGGACGGTGCCGGCGCCCCGCGCGTAGATGGTGAAGGCGATGTCACCGACGGTCCAGGTGACGGCGCTGAGGGCGAAGCAGTGCCAGACCGCGCGGGCCTGGGGACGGTTGCGCCGGATGCCGTACACCAGCGCCGCGGCGGAGACGACGGAGCCCGTCACGTGGACGCCGTCGGCCACGGCGGAGCCGGCCGGCAGCAGCGCGAACAGCACCGCCACCAGGCTCGCTCCGAACAACCAGACGAGCCAGAGGCGTCTGGTCAGCCACTCCCCCACGGGAGGGTTATCGGCAGCAGCCGGTCACGGGTTGAGGGTTGTGACCCGGTTTCATACCCCCAGGGGGTTTCGCCGGCCGCGGGTATGCTTGGCCACATGACTGCGCCGACGCCGCGTGGGTACACCGCCACCAAGGATCAGCTCCAGGGCCGCCTGCGCCGCATCGAGGGCCAGGTCCGCGGCGTGGAGAAGATGGTCGATGAGGACCGCTACTGCATCGACGTGCTCACCCAGATCAGCGCGATCCAGGCCGCCCTGGACAAGGTGGCCCTCGGCCTGCTCGACGACCACGCCCGCCACTGCATGCACAACGGTGCGCAGGAGGGCCGGGCCGAGGAGATGACCAGCGAGATGATGGCCGCCGTGGGACGACTCCTGCGCCGCGGCTGAGGTCTGTTTATCGTCGTTGCGTGCCCGATTACGCCTTCGTGCGCCAGACCGACGGTTTCACCTGCGGCCCCACCGTCGCGCTCGTGGCGTCCGCCGCCCTCGACCCCGGCTACGGCGAGACCATCACCGACCCCGCGGCGGAGCAGCACCGCATCCACAAGGCGGCCAACTTCCTCTGGCCGCGCAAGCTCGGCACCACTCCCTGGGGCGTGGCCGCCGTCATCTCCCGGCACGCCGCCGCCCTCGGGGTCCGATACGGCTGGCGCTATTTCCGCCCGTCCGACCTGCCCGCCGCCATCGCCGCCGTCGAGTCCGACTGGCCGGTCGCGCTGCTGATCGGCGAGACGATCCCCCGCCACTGGATCCTGATCGTCGGCCACGACGACGGGCAGCTCCGGTGCTTCAACCCGGCCCGCGGCGCGGTGACCACCATCCCGGTCGACGATCTGCGCAACCGGCACGTGGAGCCGCTGGGCTTCCCGCGCCCGTTCGCCCTCGTACTGCCGCGCCGAGTCGTCTGACGTAGGTTGCTGCCGTGCTCCCGCTGCGCTACGTCCAGGGCGACGCGACCAGCCCTCAGGCCGCCGGTCCGAAGGTGATCGCGCACGTCTGCAACGACCTCGGCGGCTGGGGCAAGGGCTTCGTGCTGGCGGTGTCCCGCCGCTGGCCGGAGCCGGAGCGCGACTACCGCGCCTGGCACCGCGGCCGCGCCGGGAACGACTTCGGGCTGGGCGCGGTGCGGGTGATCCAGGTCCGCCCCGACATCTGGGTCGCCAACATGATCGGCCAGCACGGGATGCGCACCGGCTCCAACGGCCCGCCCATCCGCTACGACGCCCTCAACCGGTGCCTGGACGCCCTGGCCGGTCATGCCGCCACCCTCGGCGCCTCCGTGCACCTGCCCCGGATCGGCGCCGGCCTGGCCGGCGGCCGCTGGCCCCAGATCGAGCCGCTGATCATCACCAACCTGTGCGCACGCGACATTTCGACGACCGTCTACGACCTGAACTGATTCCGTTCGCTTTCTGGGAGTGTGCAGTGAGGCGCATCCTGAGTCTGTTGCTGGCCGCGAGCATCGTGGCCGGCTGCTCGAACGACGACACCGGCACCTCCGCCCCGGCCGGCCCCGCCACCGGCCCGGTGAAGGCCATGCGGCACGCCGACGCCCAGGGCCTGGCCGACAAGTACCGCACCGAGGCCGCCACCACCCTGGGCGTCCCGGCCGCCGGCACCCCGACGAGCACGCTGGGCTCGTGCGACGGCACCCACACGTTCACCGCCATCACCTACGGCGACCTACCGGTCCCGGCCGACCAGCAGCCGGCCGCCCTGGAGAAGCTGCGCCAGCACTACACGGCCGAGCAGTACACGGTCGCCCCGGCCCCGACCGACGGCTCGACCGCCCTGAACGCCACCACCCCGGACCGCGTCATGATCTCGATCGCCCCCGAGGGCACGGACACCCTGCGGGTCAACGTGGCCACCCCCTGCTACGAGTCCGAGGAGCCCCTCTGAGCTGACACGGTCCGTCAGAAACCTACGTGACGGACCCGCTCGAGGCTGCCATCGCCCGCACCGGTGAGGCCATCCGGCTGGAGGGCGCGGCCGCGCGCTGGCCGTGGCACTTCGCCCGGTCCTGGCTGCTCGCGACCCGGGTCTCCGACCACGGCGGCAGTCCGGCCGAGCTCGACGCCGCGGTCGCCGACTTCCACCAACTGCCGGTCGACGCGCCGGGCCGTCCGAAGCTGGCGGCGGTACTGGTGGCAACGATGCTGCAACGCGCGCTCGTCGGAGCGGACGCGCGCCAGGCGATCGCGCTCGCCGCCGTCGCCGACACCGACCCGGAGCCGCTGCCCAACTGGGCCAAGGCGGCCGCGACGGTCCGCACGATGCACGTCATGCGCCGGGTCCAGCCGGGCGCGCGGCAGATGGATCTCGGCGCCGCGCTGGACGAGATCGACCGGTGCGCGGCGGTCGTCGGCGACGAGGAGCCGTATGCCCACACGATCGCGCTCGCCCGCTCCGCCGTGCACTACCAGCGGATGCTGACCGATCGCGACTTCGGCAGCCTGCAGGAGGCCGTGACCACCCTGACCGGGCTCAGTCGCGCGACCGCCGGCGACCCTCGGCTCGGCCCCCGGGCGGCGCTGCTGGCCGAGAGCTTCGGGGCGATGCAGTCGCTCGCCCGCGGTGACGTGCCGGCGGCGGAGGCGGCGCTGGCCCGGCTCGAGCGCCTCTACGCCGACCTGCCGCCCGAGCTCCGGGGCGGGTCCGCGGCCGCGATCGTCGACACCCTCCGCGCCGGAATCCACATGCTGCACGAAGCGGCCGGCCTGACGGCGGCCGACCGGGAGCGTGTCCGGGCCCAGGCCGACCTTCCGGGTGCCGACCCCGCGCAGCGCAGCTCCAACCTGGCGATGCTCGGCGTGATGGACCTGGCCGGCCCCGGCGTGGGCGGTGACCAGGGTGTCGAGCGTCTGCGGGCCGCCCTCGCCGGGCTGTCGGTCGGGAGCCCGTTCGAGCAGGAGTACCGGATGCTGCTCGGCGCCGCCCTCATCATGCGGTACGAGGAGCGCCACGACCCCGACGATCTCGCCGACGGGCTCTCCGCCCTGGGCCGGGCCCGGGCCCTCGCCGAGTCGCCCGCCCATCCGCAGTGGGCCACCACCCTGCTCGGCCTCGGGCACGCGTATCGGCTGGCCGGCCACGCCGAGCGGGGGCGCGCGGCCGGGGTCGCCGCCCTGCGCGGGCACACCTGGGGTGTCCTGCTGCAGACCGGGACGGTGGAGCGCACGAACGCCGGTGGGCACGCCGCGAGCGACGCCGTCGACGTGGCCCGCTGGTGCATCCACGACAACGACGCCGCGGCGGCGATGACCGCGCTGGACGCGGGCCGGAGCCTGATGCTGTTCGCCGCGACGGAGCACCGCTCGGTCGCGGACCGGCTGCTGGCCCGGGGCGAGCCGGCCCTGGCCGCGCGGTGGCGGGCGGCGATCGCCGCGGCCGACGTCACCGCCCTGCCGCTGGAGCTGCGCCGCAGCATCCTGCACACCCTGGCGGAGGACGGGCGGCTCGACCCGCCGGCGCCGGACGCGGTGCGGCGGGCGCTGGGCGACCTCGGCCTCGACGCGCTGGTCTATCTGGTGCCGGGCGACGAGGGCCTGGGCGCCGCGGTCATCGTCCACGCCGACCGGCCGCCCGAGGTGGTCGGCCTGCCGGAGATCCGGCGCGGCTTCATGCCCGATCTGACGGTCCTCGTCCGGGGCGGCCCGGCGGTGCGAGACCTCCGCCCCGGCTCCGCCCAGGCCGACGTCGGCCCGTGGGCCTGGCGGGCGGCCGTGTCGCCGGTGCTCAAGCGGGTCACCGGCGCCGGCGGCCGGCTACCGCGGATCGCGCTCATCCCCATGCGGGAGCTGGCCCTGGTGCCGTGGCACGCGGCCCGGACGGTCGAGGACGGCCGTGTGGTGCACGCCGTGGAGCGCGCGGTGTTCACCTACGCCCTCTCCGCCCGGCTGCTCTGCGACTCCGCGGCCGCGCCGCCGGTGCCGCCGAGCGACGTCGGCCTGTTCGTCGGCGACCCGGACACCGGCGATCCGGCCGCCGACCTCCCGGCCGCGCGGGCCGAGGCGTGGGCGATCCGGGAGCGGTTCTACCCGCGGGCCCGCTATGTCGGCCGGCGGCCCGACGGCACCGTCAGCCCGGCCGGCCCCGGCTCCGCCGACGACATCGTGGGCCTGCTGTCCGGCCCGGCGGCCGGCTCGGTGCTGCACCTGGCGTGCCACGGCGCGGTCGAACCGGTCGGCGCCAACGCCAACCCGGCACCCGGCGAGGCACCGACCGGCACCGCCTATCTGCTGCTCAGCGGGGCGGAGCGGCTCTTCGCGGAGCGCATCCTGGCCGTCGCCGGGCAGCGGCCGGTCGGGCTGGTCGTCCTGGCCGCCTGCAACACGGGGGTGGCGGGCCGGGGCGGGCGGGACGAGGCGTTCAGCCTCGCGGCGACCTTCCTGGCCACCGGGGCCCGCACCGTGATCAGCAGTCTCTGGCGGGTCCCCGACCGGGCCACCTCGCTGCTGATGTACATGTTCCACCACTTCCTCCGCGCCGGTGCCGCCCCGATGGACGCGCTGCACCGCGCCCAGCTGTGGATGCTCGACGCCGGCCGCGAGGTCCCGGCGGACGTGCCCGCCGCGCTGACCGCCGGACTGGCCGCCACGGACCTGGCCGCCGTGCCCAACTGGGCGGGTTTCGTCCACATCGGGCGCTGACCACAGGAAGGAGCCGACCGTGCTCGATCTCACCGCGCCGGCCGAGGCGATCCGCCGGCTCGCGGGCGCGTCCCGCGCGGAGGCGGCCAGGGCCGCGGCCGAGCTGACCGCCGGGCCGGGCTTCACCCCCAATGGCCTGCAGCTGCTGGTGCGGGCCGCGGCCCGGGCCCGGCTGCACGAGCTCGGCGGCGACGGCACCGAGCTGCGGGCGGCCCTGGCCGACCTCGACGGCTCCGCGGTCGCCGGCCCGGTCCGCGACGCCGTGGCCCGCCACCTGGTGCTGGCCCAGCTGCGGGCCGCCCGGCGCGGCCACCCGGCCGACCCGGCCCGGCTCCGCGACCTGCTCGACCTGCCCGACCTGCCCGACGACCCTGAGGCCCCCGGGACCCTCGACACCCTGCGCGGCCTGGCGCTGGCCGCGGAGACGCTCGCGCGCCCCGGCACCGGCCCGCGCGCGGCGCTGGAGGCTCTCGACCGGCTCGCCGCACCGCCCGAGCTCGGCCCGCTCGTGGCCGAGTATCGGGCCGCGCTGCTCGCGGTGCCCGCGCCGGACCTGGACGCCCAGGCCGACGCCGACCGCGTGGCGGCCGAGGTGCGGGCCCGGCGCGAAGTGCCCCCGCCCAGCTCCAACTGGCTGCGCTCCGAGCTGATCCGGCTCGGCCAGGAGGCGATGGCCGCGGCGCAGCGCTTCGACGTCCCGACCGCGCTGAGCATCCTGCGCCGGGCCGAGCCGATCGCCGAGCAGCTGCCGCTGGACGACCCCGCCGCCAACCGGCTGCGCGCTCTGCTGGAGCAGCTCAAGAACCTGGACATGACGGTGCCGGAGATCCCGGACGGCTTCGGGATCGCCCCGGCCGAGCGGGCCTTCCTCGAAGGCATGGCCGAGTGCGCGCAGGCCGGCGAGCGCAAGGACGGAGCACTGCTGGAGCGGGGTACCGGCCGCATCCGGGCGGCGCTCGGCCTGGCCACCGCCGACGACCCGAAGCGGATCACCTACCTGGCCTCGCTCGGCCAGATGGAGACCCAGCTGTTCCGGCTCGGCCGCGCCTCGGGGCGGCTGCCCGAGGCCATCGGTCACCTGGAGGACGCCGCGGCACTGGCCGGCGGCGCGACCCACCCGCTGTGGTCGATGGTGAGCCACGAGCTGGCCGTGGCCTACCGGCTCGACACCAGAACCCCAGGCCGGGCGGCCGCGGCCCGCCGGTGGGGCCGGCACGCGCTGGACGGCCACGTCGCCGTCGTCCGCGAGCACGAGCGGCCCGACGACGCCCGGTCCGCGGCCCGGCACGCGATGACCGAGGCGACGGAGATCGCCCGCTGGAGCCTGGCCGACGGCGACGCCGCCGCAGCCGCCGCCGCCCTGGAGATCGGCCTGGGGCTGCTGGCCGACCCGGCGCTGGAGCCGCCGGGCCTGGATGAGGTGCGGGCGGCGCTGACCCGGCTCGGCGCCGACGCGCTGGCCTACCTGGTGCCCGCGGACGAGCACGGGCCGGACGTGGCGGTGCTGGTGCCGCGGGCCGAACACCCGTACCACATCCCCCTGTCCGAGCTGGCCGGGCCGCGGGTGGTCCGCATCCCCACGGACGACCCGTCGGCCCGCCGGCTCTGCGACCGCGCGTGGCACGGTCCGTCTTAGCCGCCGGTCCGGCCGCCGCTCCCGAGCGGGACCGCCTCGACTACCTCACGGCGTGGACCGGCGGCGTCCGGGCGGCCCTTCGCTCGGCGCGAGAAGGCGACGATGAGCAGTACCCCACCCAGAAATGCCACTAGAGCGGCCGACGCGGCGGTCACGTGCATCGCGGCGATGAACGCGTCGTTGGCCGCCTGGGTGAGGTCCGGGCGGTGCAGGGCGTCGGCGACCGCGCGGGTGTGCTCGGCCGACGGGGCCGCGGCGTCGCGGGCGGCGTCCGGGAGCGCGGCCAGGGCCGGGGCGATGCGGTCGCGATACGAGGTGGTCAGCACCGTACCCAGCAGTGCGATGCCGAGGACGCTGCCGACCTGGCGGAGCGTGTTGTTGACCGCGGACCCCGCGCCCATCCGGTCCAGCGGCAACGCGGCGATGACCGCGGCGGACGTCGGGGCGATGGTGAGGCCCATGGCGGTACCGCTGACCAGACCCACGAGACAGAACCACACCAGCGGCGTGTCGACGTCGAAGGCCAGGTTGGCCAGGAACGCGGCCGCGACCACAAGGAGGCCGGCGCCGCTGACCCAGGCGATCCCGAACCGCTTGGCCAGCCGCGCGCCCAGGACCGAGCCGGCCGCCACGCCGAGCGCGCCGGGCAGGAACGCGAAGCCCGTGTCCAGGGCGCTCATCCCGCGGGCACCCTGCAGATAGAAGTTGCCGTAGAACATCTGGCCGGTGATCGCGAAGAACAGCGCGGCCAGGGCGAGGTTGCCGGCGCTGAACCGGAAGCTGCGGAACAGCCGGGGGTCGAACGACGGCTCGGGCGTGCGCCACTCGAACACCGTGAACAGTGTCAGCAGGGCGAGTCCGGCGGCGACCGGGCCCCACACCGTCCAGCGGGTCCAGTCGGTGTCCTGACCGGCCTCGATGAGGCCATAGGCGAGGGCGGCCAGACCGGCCGTGGACAGCAGGAGCCCAATGGGATCAGGACGGCGTCGCTGTGCGAGCTTCGGATTTGGTACTGCCAGTGCGATGCCGATCAGCGCCAGCGCCACGACGGGCAGGTTCACCAGGAAGACCGACCCCCACCAGAAGTGGTCGACGAGCACCCCGCCGAGCAGCGGGCCGAGCGCGACGCCGACGCCGCTGGACGCTGCCCAGATCGCGATCGCACCCGCGCGGCGCTCGGGCGGGAACGTGGCCCCGATGATCGCCATCGAGGTCGGCATCATCATCGCGCCGCCGAGGCCCATCAGGCCGCGGGCCAGGATCAGGCCGGTGGCGCCGCCGGCCCAGGCGGCCCAGATGGAGGCCGCGCCGAAGACGAGCAGGCCGAGCACCAGGATCGTGCGGTGCCCGTAGCGGTCGCCGAGCGCGCCGGCGGCGAACAGGGCGGTGGCGAAGAG
Source organism: Dactylosporangium sp. NPDC051541 (assembly GCF_044454505.1). Classification (NCBI taxonomy): domain Bacteria; kingdom Bacillati; phylum Actinomycetota; class Actinomycetes; order Micromonosporales; family Micromonosporaceae; genus Dactylosporangium; species Dactylosporangium sp. NPDC051541. The sequence goes on along the minus strand of NZ_JBITDU010000025.1, from coordinate 30,693 downwards.
CAGTGCGTAGGAGCCGACGGCCCACTGGAGCTGGCCCGGGGTCGCGCCCAGGCCGGTGCGCGGGTCGGCGATGCGCTCCAGGGCGATGCCCAGGATGGTCGTGTCGATCCAGATCAGTACCGCGGCGAACACCAGCACCGACAACACGCGCCGCGGCCGGGTTAGACTGATTGACAGGTCCCTGACGGTCATGTCGTCACACTCGCAAGATTGGCAGGTTCCTGTCAATAGCCATGTGGAGGAGAATAGTCGAATGGCCGCCCCCATCGACGCCTGCTCGACGTTCCTCGTCCGCCACGCCTGGCTCACCCTGCGCGGGGTGGTCGCCGAGGCGCTGGTCGAGCACGACCTGTCGGTGGCGCAGTTCGCGTCACTGCTGTTGCTCGACGAGTCCCCCGGGATGTCCGTGGCCGATGTGGCCCGCAAGGTCTCGACCGCCCGGCAGTCGGCCAACGAGATGCTGACCGGGCTGGAGAAGGCCGGCCTGGTCGAGCGCCGGCCACACCCGTCCGATCGCCGCTCCCAGCAGATCTTCCTGACCGACGCCGGCCGGGCCCGGCTCAACGAGGCCGTCCCGGCCGTGCAGGCGGTCGAGGCGCGGCTCTCCAGCGGGTTCAGCACGGAGGATTTGGCAATAGTTAACGCTTGGCTGCACCGGATGACCGAGGCCCCAGCTGCGGAAACAGAAGAGATCCCCACACTCTGAGGCATTGCCATGGGTGTGTCCCGCGTCACATCATGGATGGGGGGCGGGAGGTGCGCATGGAACTGCTCGGCGGCATTCAGGGCATGCAACACGCCATCCGGACACCGGTCGGCGACCCGGCATTCGGGCCCGCGGTGACCCACGCGGTGGCGCAGCTCAAGTTGGCGTTCGCCCGGCATGTGGCGGCGACCGAGGGGCCCAGCGGCCTCTACGCGGGGGTGATCGACGACGCGCCGCGGCTGGCCCCATACCTCAATGACCTCGTCGGCGACCACCGCACGATGTGGTCGGCGCTGGACGAGCTCGAGGGCCGGCTGTCGGACCGGCACCCGCCCGAGGCCGTGCGCCGGCACGCGGACCGGCTCATCCGCGAGGTGTGGCAGCACCGGCAGCGGGGCGCGGACCTGCTGTACGAGGCCTACGAGACGGACCTCGGCGGCGAGACCTGACGGTTCGCTTACGGCACTGGTTTTTCTGGGGCTCCTGATACTTCGGGCTCTACGCTCGAACGATGGGGCAACGCGTACTGGTCGTGGACGACGACCCGACCGTCAGCGACGTCGTGCGGCGATACCTGGAGCGGGCCGACTTCGGCGTGCGGCTGGCCGGGGACGGGCCGATGGCGCTGGAGGAGTACCGCCGCGACCGCCCCGACCTCGTCGTGCTCGACCTGATGCTGCCCGGCATCGACGGGCTCGAGGTCTGCCGGCGGCTGCGGACCCAGGACCCGAGCCTGCCGATCATCATGCTGACCGCGCTCGGCGAGGAGTCCGACCGCGTGCTCGGCCTGGAGCTGGGGGCCGACGACTACATCACCAAGCCGTTCTCCCCGCGCGAGCTGGTGCTGCGGGTCCAGTCGGTGCTGCGCCGCATCGCCCCGGCCCCGGCGCTCGCCCCGGCCGAGCTGGCCGACGGCGACCTGCACGTCGACGCGGCCCGCCGGATCGCGACGCTGCACGGCCAGGAGCTGGCCCTCACCGTGCGCGAGTTCGACCTGCTGGTGTTCCTCATGCGCAACCCGGGCCGGGTCCTGCGCCGGGCCGAGCTCCTCGAGCAGGTCTGGGGCTGGACCTTCGGCGACCAGTCCACCGTCACCGTCCACATGCGACGCCTGCGGGAGAAGGTCGAGGACGACCCGGCCGAGCCGAAGCGGATCCTCACCGTGTGGGGCGTCGGCTACCGGTACGAATATGCGTGACGTCATCCACACGTTCCTGATGGCGCTGGCCGGCTCGCTGGCCGTGGCCCTCGGCGGCCTGGCCGCGCTGCGGGCCCTGCGCCGCCGCTCCGTCACCGCGCACATCGTCGTCATCCTGCTCATCACCGTGCTCAGCGTGCTCGCCGGCGTCATCGGCGCCGCCATGCGCATGTTCATCTCCGACCACGACCTGCACGTCCTGCTGATCGTCGTCGGCACCGCGGCCACCGTCTCGCTCATCGTGGGGCTCCTGGCCGGTCGGCGCCTGGCCCGGGCCAGCATGTGGGCGGCCGAGGCCCGGGACCAGGAGCGGGAGGCCGAGGCCCGGCGGCGGGAGCTGGTCGCGTGGGTGTCACACGACCTGCGCACCCCCCTCGCCGGCCTGCGCGCGATGGCCGAGGCCCTCGACGACGGCGTCGTGTCCGACCCGGAGACCGTCGCCGACTACCACCGCCGGATCAGCGCCGAGACCGACCGGATGGCCGCCCTCGTCGACGACCTGTTCGAACTGTCCCGGATCAACGCCGGCGCACTGCGGCTGTCGCTGTCGGACGTCCCGCTCGGCGACGTCGTCTCCGACGCGATCGCCTCCGCGACCCCCCTCGCCGCGGCCGGACACATCAACATCGTCGCCGAACCGGCCGCCGGCTGGCCCGTCGTCCGCGGGTCGGTCCCGGAACTTTCCCGGGTCGTGAACAACCTCATCCGCAACGCGATCCGCTACACCCCGCCCGACGGCACCGTGACCGTCACCGGTGGCCAGGACGCGGAGGGTGGCTGGGTCGCCGTCAGCGACACGTGCGGCGGGATACCCGAGGCCGACCTGCCCCGCGTGTTCGACGTGGCGTTTCGCGGGGCTCCAGCCCGTACCCCCGAAAAAAGCGTTGGGGGTGGATTGGGACTCGCGATCGTCCGCGGACTCGTCGAGGCCCACGACGGCTCGGTCTCGGCGGACAATGTCGGTGCCGGGTGCCGGTTTGTCGTGAAGCTGCCTAGCGCAGACCGTCCAGTGCGTGCCGGCATGGGTCATCCGGCTGCTCCGGCAACCGCGGGATGACGTCGAGGAGCAGCCCGCGGAGCCGGTCGGTGTTCTCCCGGAACACCCGGAAGACCTCCTCCTGGGTGACCCCGTGCTCGCCCTCGACCCCCGCGTCCAAGTCCGTGACCAGGGCGATCGAGGTGTAGCAGAGCGCCAGCTCGCGGGCCAGCACCGCCTCCGGATGCCCGGTCATGTTGACGACCGCGCCCCCGATCGAGGTGAACCACCGCGACTCCGCCCGCGTCGAGAACCGCGGCCCCTCCACGACCACCATCGTGCCGCTGTGCGTCTCGATGTCGTGCTCGGCCGCGGTCTTGGCGACGATGGCCCGCCCGTTCGCACAATATGGGTCGGCGAAGTTCACGTGCACGGCACCGTCGTCGTAGAACGTCTGCGTCCGGTGCGTCGTGCGGTCGATCAGCTGATCCGGCACCACGAACGTCCCCGGCCCCAGCTCCGGCCGCAGCCCACCCACCGCACACGGCGCCAGCACCTGCGCCACACCGATCTCCTTCAGCGCCCACAGGTTCGCCCGATAGGGGATCCGATGCGGCGGAAACCGGTGATCCTTTCCGTGCCGGGGCAGGAACGCCACCCGCCGTTTTCCGACGGTCGCGACGGTGATCGGGTCCGACGGTGGGCCATAAGGCGTGTCGACCACGTGTTCCTCAGCGTCGTCGAGCAGTGCGTAAAGCCCCGATCCGCCGATCACGGCGACGTCCGCGAGTGAGGTCACGGAACAGACCCTAACCGGGACGCGCGGGTCAGGCTATGGTGCGAGACATGACCCTGGTTGTTTGTTGGTGGGACTGATGTCTATGCACGGGGACGTCGGTGAGCCCCCGACCGGACGCGGGTCACCAAGACCGGGAAATTCCGGTAGAAATGCCGGGAGTGGCCGCGGCACCAGCAGGCAGCGTCGAGGGAGGGCGATGGAGTCGTTGACCGGGCGATTGCTGGTGGCGACGCCCGCGCTCCGCGACCCGAACTTCGAGCGCACGGTAGTCCTGGTAGTCGCACACGAAGAGGGCGGCGCCCTGGGCGTGGTCCTCAACCGAGCCACGGAAGTCCAGGTCGCCGACGTCCTCGGCGGCTGGGGCGCCCTGGCGGGTGAACCGCCGGTAGTGTTCGAAGGCGGCCCCGTCCAACCCGAAGCCGCCATCTGCCTGGCCCGCACCCGCCCGGGCGTAGAAGACCTGGCCGGCTTCAACCGCGTCTCCGGCGCCGTGGGCACAGTAGACCTCTCCGGCGACCCCGACCTCCTCGTAGCCGGCGTCCTGGGCGTCCGCGTCTTCGCCGGCTACGCGGGCTGGTCCCCCGGCCAACTCGAACGCGAAATCGAAGGCGGCTCCTGGTTCGTCTTCGACGCCCTCCCAAGCGACGCCTTCGCCCCCCGCCCCGACGACCTGTGGCAGATGGTCCTACGCCGCCAAGGCGGCCTGATGGCCGCGGTCGCCCACTACCCAACCGACCCGACGCAGAACTAGGGATACCCGATGTGACCCGGTCGCCGGGTGTGTGTACTATTCCGTGAGTGCCCGCGCGAAAGCGCGGAACACGCAAGATGGGGTCGTGGCGCAGCTGGTAGCGCACCACACTGGCAGTGTGGGGGTCAGGGGTTCGAGTCCCCTCGACTCCACCATCGATCGGCGCTCCCTGCTCAGGCACGGAGCGCCTTCGCGTTTGCGATGGTGGCATTCCTCGCGCAAACGCAAGCGTTTGCTCCCCGGTGGGGGCCTTCGGCCACCCACGCCCCTATTCGTCGCGCCCAGTGGCCCTCGTCTGCGTGGCCTCCCTTCACTCCGCTCGCCTTCGGCTTCGCTCGTGCTGCTTCGGGGGTACTTCTCGTGGGTGCACTTCGCTCTGAGCGCTCGCGGAAGCCTGAGTGTGGAGTGGCGATGTGGGCTATGAGTTCATTGGGCGTCGAACTGGGTACCGTCCTCCAGTTCGATGGTGGCCCCGCCGGACCAACAGCTCTATCGCCTCCAGGCCGATGCTCCGGCGGCGCAGCGCCATCAGCTCACCGAACCGCGTTTCGTCAAGGTCGCCGGCAGCACGAGCAACCGACAGCGCGGCTGAATCTCGGCCGCGAGGATGAACACCTGGTCGAAGGTCGCGATCGGCCGCTCCTCGACCTTGACCGCGGCGGCGAGGCACTCCCGAAGCGGCACGCTGCCCGCGTCCGGGTCGAGCTTGTCGCCGCGCATCATGTCCATCTCGGTCTTCACCGACCACCGCTCAGCCGCCTCTCGCCGACTCGAACTTTCGACGGCTTCATTCCGAAGTGAACCGTACGGGTGACACGTCCTGCACGTAAATGGGTTACTAAGGACCGTAGTTCATGCCATCCTAAATAGACGCATCCAAGTCATCGGGCAGGGGGAAGTGGTGGCCGATTTTAGTGATGGCTTTCTTCCGCTGATTCCACCCGATCGAGATCGAACGGCCCGCTTGCTCAAAGAAGGACTGGTGGTCGTAGATACCAATGTCCTTCTAGATGCGTACCGCTACACCCAAGCGGCGAGGCTAGAACTCTTTTCTGCCCTGAAGGCGCTAGGCGACAGACTGTGGATACCTCACCAAGTCGCACTGGAGTTTCACCGCAACCGGCTTACCGTCATTGCTTCCCACGGCGATGCATACAGCGAGGTAGTGAAGACGGTCGGGGATTTCAGAAAAAGCTACGAAGATTCAGCAATGCAGCAACTACGAAAGTTCATCAACCGAGTAGCATTGAATGAGAATGCAGCAGACGAGCTATTGGGAACCGCCGGCTCCGTCGGTGCCGCATTGGGAAAACTCACCGAAAGGATTAATGAACTACAGGCTGCCCACGGTGTTTCGGACCGATTTTGCGCAGCGATCCCGTCCTGGAAGAGCTTCAGACGCTGTTCTCTGGCCGAGTCGGCGAACAATTGCCGCCCGATGACCTAAAAGTCGCCAGGCTAGAGGCAGAGGAGCGCGTTCGCGTCGGCCGCCCCCCTGGCTTCAAGGATGCTTCGAAGGAGGATCCATGCGGCGATTACCTACTTTGGTATCAAAGCCTGCTGGAGGCAAAGCGTCGCTCACTTCCATTTATCCTTGTCACTCGGGACGGAAAGGCTGATTGGTTTTTGCAGATTAGAGGCAAATCAGTTGGTGCGTTGCCCGAGCTGGTGTCAGAGGCTTACGAATTCACTGGCGCCGACTTTATTGCGCTACAGACCAAGACTTTCTTGATATACGCCCAATCAGAGCTGAATGCACAAGTGAGCGTCGCCACGCTGGCACAAACAGATGCAATTAGAACCAATGCAGCGAGGCGCTCTCATGTTATCCACCATTTCACGCCCGACGCTGTCGACCAACTGCGCCTCCAACTACAGGAGGAAGCAATGAAAATTGACAATGCGTATAAATCGGCTGAAGCCCGGCTAGCAGCACTTGAAGAAGTTCAGCGCAGCGAAGCCACAGAGTTGAGCGGTGTCGACCGGGAGCAAGTGGCGCACCAACTATCTCGCGAGCAGGCCATCGTTGCACACCTGCGTCAAGCTAGGACCTCGCACCTCGACTTGTTCCGGACGATGGCAACGCCCATCCACGACCACGAAGGGGACGCACTTGCATTCCAACTTACGGCGATCCAAGTCGAACTAATTCGAGAAATTGAAGCCAACTCCGGTCGTAAGTTTATCCCGATCGACCGCAATTTCTGGCGCCGGCCCAGGCCAGCTATCGACTCGCGGAACGCATTGCGAACAGGCGCCATTACGATCGATAAACTTACCCTCGCTGACATGAGGCAAATATTGGAAGAAGCAGGTATGCACCTGCCTCTTCGGGCCTCGAGGTCGGTTGTCCGCGGACATGTTCTGGCCCTGCTAGCGTCTGAAGACCCTGGTGCCGCCGCCGCTACAGACGTCATGCCAGATCCCGACTAGATATCCGCCTCCGGTTCTGCGACGTATGCAGAGCCTGGCGACCGCCGGGTCAGAGAGCGTGTGCCACATCCGTCGTCCCACAACTCGAAGCCGATCACGGTGCTGACGGGAAGTCACGGAGAACCCGCCCTACGATGCGGCGCTGACCCGCACGCACGTCAGCGGCGGTCGCAAGACCGGTCCTGGCGGCCGGAGTCAGGGGTTCGAGTCCTCTCGGCCCAACCACCGATCGGCGCTCCCTGCGCAGGCACGGAGCGCCTTCGCGTTCGCGATGGCAACATTCCTCGCGCAAGCGCAAGCGCTTGCTTCCCGGCCGGGGCTTCCGCCACCGCACCCCTGCTTCGGCTTTGCTCTTGCGGTGATCGCGCCTGTCACCTCCGCTCTCGGTCGTCGGGCTCGCCGTGGGCACGGAGGAAGGGCTCGTCGGAGTTGGAGGAGCAGGGCGACGGGCTTCTGGCGGGTTGCGGGCGGTGACTGCCTACTGGCGTTCGGGCGCTTTCTGCTTCACCGGGTCTCGGGTGGGTAGCTGGTGCGGTTCTGCTCAGGTGGGCTGTTGGGCGTCCGATTAGCGCGGCGTGGGTATCTTTTCCGTGTTTGACAACCGGTCGGTGCGGGCCAAGATCGCGTCTGTCGTGCTTGTGGCTACCGCCTGCGGTGTTGTGGTCGGGACGATTGGGATCTCGGCGGTTCGGGGTGTCAAGGCTGACGCTGACGCGGCGCAGCGGAAGAGTCTGCAAGTGTTCGAGGCGGCCGGGTCGTTCGGGAAGAGTATCGAGGCCTTCAGCGGCAACATCTCGGCCATGCGGCTCTACCCGTCGCTCGCGGACCGTATCCAAGCAGGGCTCGCCAGCAACAAGCAGGCGGTCGAGGATGCGCTCGGCACGCTGCAGAGGGCGCTCGCCGACGACTCGGCGGCGGCTGCGGTCGTCACGAAGGCGGCCGGGGACTGGAAGGCGTACACGGACTTCATCGCCGTCGACCGCACCAAGGCGACGCCGGCCGAGTTGGCGACCGTGGTCACCCAGTATGACCAGCTCTACGGGGCCCTCGGCGACGACCAGAAGGCGCTGAGCGACACCGCGCACCGGTTCGTCGACGCGACGTCCAAGTCCAGCGCCGCCCGGGCCAATGACGCGACGACCACCATCGCGATCGTGCTCGCCGTCGGCGTACTGCTGAGCCTGTTCCTCGGCCTCCGCGTCGCGAGCCGCATCCGGCAGGCCGTCCGCGGTGTGTCGCAGGTGACCGACGGGCTCGCCGACGGCGATCTCACCCGCACCTCCGACGTCGTCGACCACGACGAGATCGGCCAGATGGCGACGTCGCTGAACCGGGGTATCGCCCGCCTGCGCGACGACGTGGTCGGCCTGGCCCGCAACGCCACCGGGCTGCGCGGGGCCGCCGACCAGCTCAACGCGGTCGCCGGTGGGGTTGAGCACGCGGCGAAGGACGCGTCGTCGCGTGCCGGTACCGTCGCCACCACCGCCGACACCGTGTCCAGCAGTCTGCACGTCGTGTCGGCCGGTGCGGAGGAGATGGGCTCGTCGATCCGGGAGATCAGCCGGTCGACTTCGGAGGCGGCGCAGGTCGCGGCGCAGGCCGTGCAGGTCGCGGCGCAGACCAACGAGACCGTGTCGCGCCTGGGCGACTCGTCGACCGAGATCGCCACCGTCGTCAAGGTGATCACGCAGATCGCCGAGCAGACGAACCTGCTGGCCCTCAACGCGACGATCGAGGCGGCCCGCGCGGGTGAGGCCGGCAAGGGCTTCGCCGTGGTCGCCAGCGAGGTGAAGGACCTGGCCCAGGAGACCGCCAAGGCCACCGAGGACATCGTCCACCGCGTCGAGGCCATCCAGAGCGACACGACCCGCGCGGTCGACGCCATCGGCGAGATCTCCGGGATCATCGAGCGGATCAACTCGATCCAGCTCACGATCGCGTCGTCGGTCGAGGAGCAGACCGCGACCACGCAGGAGATGAACCGCACCCTCTCCACCGCCGCCCAGGGCGCGGGCGACATCGCCGTCACCATCGCCGGCGTCTCGGACGCCACCCGCCGCACCACGGACTCGATCGGCGAGACCACCAAGGCCGCCCAGCTTCTCGCCGCGACGTCGAACGAGCTACAGACCCTGGTGTCCCGCTTCCGCTACTGAGCCGGGGACCACTACCGACTTTCGATTTGCCGGCCCGCTGACTTTCAGTTTGCGGGCCGGCAGGCTTTCGGTCTGCGCGACTGCCGACGCGGACAACCGATGCTGTCATCGCCTCGTGGCCCCGGCGCCGCGAGGCGATCGTCTGTGCGCGGACACACCAGCAAGGTCATCTTTCATGTTTCATCAGGCGTTTTCGCTGTGTGATTGACGCGAAATAGATACAAGCCTATCTTCTGCCGACAACGTTTTCGGACCCCCCTAGCTGTCCGTATGTGGAGCTAGCCGAAAAGTATGGAGGCACAGACATGCGTCGAGCTTTGCTCGTCCTGGCCACCGCCACAGCGCTCGTCGTCACCGCCGCCGGCGTCGCGGCGGCGGTCACCACCGCGGCGGCTGACCCGGATCGGATCGGTGGTGAGGTGCCCGGGTTGACCGGGGCGGCCGCGCAGGCGGCGGCCGGGGCCGCGGGCGTGCACTTCCGGGAGCTGGCCGAGCAGCGGCAGCAGCGGGTGGCGGCGGCCGCACAGGCGCAGCCGTTGGCGGCGGTGCTGCACGAGGCCTGGGGCACCATGTTCCAGCAGCCCAACAACCAGGGCATCCGGGCCACCCACAGCGTGTTCACCGGGTCGGCCGCGGTCACGCACGGGCAGGATGTCGTCTACTCGCCGACGGTCATGTCGCCCGGCGGGGCCTGCATGGAGATGACGACGGCGTACACGAGCAGCGGGCCGGTGCTGTGGGCCTGGGACTGGTGCGGGGGCAATCCCGGGGTCGGCAAGCTGGTCAACATCGATGCCAACTTCCTCGCCACCTACACGACATCGGTCAACGGGTACGCCGCCTACCGCACCGACGTCCACAAGACCAACGCGTCGAACAATCAGTGGACCGGGTACCTCTACAACTACAAGACGTCCGCCTGGGACACGTTCTACGTCGACTCCGGCGCGTACGACCTGGACAGCCCCGGGTTCGGCTGGGACATCTTCGAGATCTACTCCGAGCGGAACCCGGCGACCAACCAGGCCTGGTACTGCGGCTCGATGTCGGGGCGCAAGTTCGAGGCCTCCAGCATCGAGATCAACCTCAACGGCACGTGGCAGGCGGCCACGTCCGGCAACTCGTTCCCGTCGAGCACGTCGGCGAACGGCAGCCTGCTCGACTGCCCGGCGCTCACGTTCACGATGGTGACGGCGAACAGCCACTGGATCGGGCAGATCGGGCCCGCGCCGACCCTGAGCCCCAGCGCCACCCGGAGCGCCAGCGCGAGTCCCACTCCGAGCCGGACCTCGAGCCCGACCCCGACCCAGACAACGGCGAGTGGCGCCTGCACCGCGACCTACAAGACCACCAACAGCTGGGGCGGCGGCTTCCAGGGTGAGGTCACGGTCAAGGCCGGCGCTTCCGTCATCAGCAGCTGGACGACCCGGTGGACGCTCGCCAGCGGTCAGGCGGTCAACCAGGTCTGGAACGGCCGGCTCACGACGAGCGGCATCACCGCCACGGTGACCAACGAGACCTACAACGGCGGGCTGGCCGCGGGAGCCTCGACGACGTTCGGCTTCCTGGCTACCGGCACGCCGACGACGCCGACCGTCACCTGCACCAGCCCGTAAAACTCGGGGCTACCATCGCGGCATGGAGCTGACCGCGGCGGACGTTGAGCGGTTCGAGGCCTCCCGGCACCGCCTGGAGGCCATCGGATATCGGCTGCTCGGCTCGGCCGCGGAGGCCGAGGACGCCGTCCAGGAGACGTTCCTGCGCTGGCAGGCGGCCGACATCGGGCGGATCGACGTGCCCGAGGCGTGGCTCACGAAGGTGCTCACCAACCTGTGCCTCAACCAGCTGAACTCGGCCCGGGTGCGGCGCGAGACCTACGTCGGGCAGTGGCTGCCGGAGCCGCTCCTGGCCGGCGACCCGATGCTGGGCCCGGCCGACACGGCCGAGCAGCGGGAGTCCGTCTCCTACGCCGTCCTCACGCTCATGGAGCGGCTCGCCCCCAACGAGCGCGCCGTCTACGTGCTGCGTGAGGCCTTCGACTACCCGCACCGGGAGATCGCCGAGTTCCTCGACATCAGCGAGGCCACCAGTCAGCAGGTCTTCCACCGGGCCAAGCAGCACATCGCGCAGGGCCGGGCGCGGGTCGCGGTCGACGCGGCCGAGGCCCGCCGGATCGTGGAGGAGTTCCTGGCCGCGGCGACCAGCGGGCGGCCGGAGCCGCTGGTGAAGCTGCTGACCGCAGACGCCGTCTCGATCGGGGACGGCGGCGGGAAGGTCCCGGCCCGGGCCAAGGCGTTCGAGGGCGCCGTCGCGGTCGCGAAGTTCATCTGGGGCCTGTTCCGGCCGGCGCCGGCGAAGCGGGCCATCGCCGGCGACGTGGTCGAGCTCTATGTGACCACCGTCAACGGCCGGCCGGGGGCCGTCGCGATCGCCGGCGGGCGGGTCTTCGGGATCATGAGCTTCGACGTCACCTCGGAAGGCGTCAGCCAGATCCTCAACCAGGTCAACCCGGACAAGCTCGAGCGCGCGACGGAGCGTTGGACGGCAAGCGACCACGGAAAGCCAGTGTTCATAGCCATGTGAGGTGCTTCACAGGCGGTACCTGTCAGGAAAGCGCGGCCCATCCGGCTCAAGGAGCGACAAGGAGCGAAACACACGAGCCACACCGCGCGAGACAGGAGCACGGACATGCAGCACCGCATCATCGTCCTCGGCGCCGGCTACTCCGGGGCCATCGCGGCCGGCCGGCTGGCCAAGCGCCTGCGGCCGGAGGACGTCGCCATCACCCTGGTCAACGCCGAGCCCGACTTCGTCGAGCGGGTCCGGATGCACCAGCTCGCGACCGGCCAGGCCCTCAAGCCCCGCCCGCTCGCCGCGATGTTCAAGGGCACCGGCGTCCAGGTCCGGATCGCCCGGGTCGAGGCGGTCGACGCCGACCGCAGGCGGGTCACCCTCAGCGGCGGCGACGAGCTCGAGTACGACACGCTCGTCTACGCCCTCGGCAGCGGCTGGAACAGCCAGGGCGTTTCCGGCACGGCCGAGCACGCCGAAGAGATCGCCAGCCGCCCCGGCGCCCTCCGCCTCCGCGGACGGCTGGCCGCGCTCCGAGCCGGCCGGCCGATCCTGGTGGTCGGCGGCGGCCTGACCGGCGTCGAGGCCGCGACCGAGATCGCGGAGGCCCGCCCCGACCTGGACGTCGCCCTGGCCACCAGCGGCGAGCTCGGCGACTGGCTCGCCCCGAAGGGCCGCGGCCACCTCCGCAAGGTCTTCACCAAGCTCGGCATCACCGTCCACGAGCACGCGACCGTGACCCGGGTGACCGCCGATCACGTGGCCACCGCGGCCGGCGAGATCCCGGCGGACGTCACGGTGTGGACCGGCGGCTTCGCTGTACACCCGATTGCCGCCGCGACCACGTTGGAGATCACGGGGTCCGGGCAGATCGTGGTCGACAAGACCATGCGTTCGGTGTCGCACCCGGACGTCTATGCGGTCGGGGACGCGGCCTGGGCGATGGGGCCGGGCGACAAGCCGCTGCGGATGTCGTGCGCGTCCGGGACTCCGGCGGCGTGGCAGGCGGCCGACGCGATCGCGGCCCGGCTGACCGGCGGCCAGATTCCGAATATGCCGGTCCGCTACTTCAACCAGTGCATTTCCCTGGGCCGGCGCGAGGGCCTGATTCAGTATGTGACCGCCGACGACCGTGCGGTTTCGGCCGCTCTGACCGGACGCCTGGCCGCTTTCTACAAGGAGCTGGTCTGCAAAGGGGCGGCCTGGGGCGTGGCCAATCCGACGCTCGGCGTGCCGAGCCGGCGCCGGCCGATGACCCGGCCGCAGACGGCCGAAGTCCAAGCGTAAAAAGCGAAAGGCGCGGACTCGGGTCCGCGGTGGGCACGACCGTAGCTCCCGCCAGACAACGGGAGGCCCTGGGGGGCCTCCCTTCGGCGTCCGTATTTGGAAACGGTGCAAAGCAAAGAAGCAACGGCAGCATCTAGCGATGCTGCAGATACATCAGAACAGCCAGAACACGGCGGTTGGAGTCCTCGGTGGGCGGCAGCGTCAACTTGGCGAAGATGTTGCCGATGTGCTTGGCCACGGCCGCCTCGGACAGGTGCAGGCGGCGGGCGATCGCGGTGTTCGAGTGGCCCTCGGCGACCACCGCGAGCACTTCCCGTTCGCGGGCCGACAGGCCGGCCAGGGGCTCGGCGCGGCGGCCCAGGAGGCGGCGGATCACCTCCGGGTCGAGGACCGTGCCGCCCGCCGCGACCCGGCGCAGGGTCGCGACGAAGTCCTCGACGTCCACGACCCGGTCCTTGAGCAGATAGCCGATGCCCTGCCCGGACCGGGACTCGAGGAGTTCGGCGGCGTACGCGTGCTGGACGAACTGGCTCAGCGCGACCACGGCCAGCCGCGGGTCGCGTTTGCGGAGCAGTACCGCCGCCCGAAGTCCTTCATCGGTGAACGTCGGCGGCATCCGGATGTCGGTGATCACCAGGTCGGGGCCGTGCGCCTCCACGGCCGCGACCAGCTCGGCGGCGTCCCCGGCGGTGCCGACGACCGCGAACCCGAACCGGGTCAGCAGCCCGGCCAGGCCCTCCCGGAGCAACACGCCGTCCTCGGCCAGGACGACGCGGATGGGGCTCTCAGCAACCGCCGGTTCGTTCACAGCGCCCGCACCGGAAGCTCGATCCGGACCACCGTCGGGCCGCCGGGCGGGCTGGACAGCAGCATCCGCCCGTCGGCCACGGCGACGCGGTCGGCCAGCCCGGTGAGCCCGGTGCCGCGCCCGGGATCGGCGCCACCGTGCCCGCTGTCCACGACCTCCACGACGAGCCGCCCGGCATCCACGAAGGCGTGGACGGAGGCGGACGCGGCCGCGCTGTGTTTCGCGACGTTGGTGAGGGCCTCGGCGACGACGAAGTACGCGGTCGACTCCACGTGCGGCGGCAGGCGGTCCGGCAGGTCGGCGTCGACGGTCACCGGCACCGCGAACCGCTCGGCGAGCTCCGGCAGCGCCGCCGGCAGGCCGAGGTCGCCGAGCACCTGCGGGCGGATGCCGTGGATCAGTTCCCGCAGCTCGACCATGAGCTCCTTGGCCTGCTCGTGCGCGGTGGTGACGGCGGTCGTCGCGGCCGCGTCGGGCGGCAGGTCGAGGCGGGCCAGGCCGAGCTGCAGGGTGAGACCGATCAGTTTCTGCTGCGCGCCGTCGTGCAGGTCGCGCTCGATCCGGTGCCGCTCGGCCTCGAACGCGTCGGCGAGCCGCGCCCGCGACCGCGCCACCTCGACGAGCTCGGCCCGCAGCCGCTCGTCGGCAGCACCGGCCAGCAGCGCCCGGATGAGCGACCCGTGCACCGCGGCGACCCACGTGAGCAGGTACGGCGCGGCGAAGAGCAGCACCAGCGAGGCGGCGATCGAGAACGGCACGGCCCCGGCCACCGTGGTGATCCGCCCGCTGCCGAACACCATCGGTCCACTGTGGACAAGTAGCGGGCTCAGCGCGAAGACCGTGAGCGTCATGAGCACGACCGTGAGCGTGCCGTACACCAGCGGAATCACGGTCACGAACAGCGCCAGGTAGCCGAGCGCCCGCCACAGCCAGGGCCGCGGCCGGGGCCCCAGCGGCCGGTCGTCGGCGATCCGCAGCCGCCGCCGCTCGACCGCGGCCAGCACCCAGGCCACCGGCGGCGCGACCGCGGCGATCGCGAGCGCCCCGGCGACGAACAGCAGCGCATCGGTGGGCCGAGCGACCCCGGTCGCGATCCGGCGCACGCACACCGCCGCCGGAACAGCGAGGGACGCCAATGGTACGGCGACAAAGCCCACGACCGGCAACGTCGTCAGCAGATACGCAAGCGCCCGCCAGGTGCGGACGGTCAGCAACAGTGGCACGGCATTCAAGCTATGCAACCGCGTGCCGCCGGCCCAGGTCCCCAGCTGTACTCCACCGCGTATACCTAGGTGTAGTGCGCGAACCGCGGCCGGCCTGTTTGGCTCCCGCCTCATGATTGCTCGCCGACCACTGCTGTCCTACTTCGTGCTGTCCTACTCGCTCACCTGGCTCGCGTGGCTGCCGTACATCCTCTCGGAGAACGGTCTCGGCCTGCTCCCGATCCGCATCCCGGCGATCCTCGGCAGCTCCCAGACGCTGGGCGTGCTGCCGGGCGGCTATCTGGGCCCGATCACGTCGGCCCTCATCGTGACCGCGATCGCCGAGGGCCGCCCGGGCCTGCGCCGCTGGGCCGCCCGGCTGGTCCGCTGGCGCGTGAACTGGCGGTGGTACCTGGGGATTCTCGTGCTGGTGCCGGCGATCGGCGTGCTGGCCACGCTGCCCATTCCCGGTGCGCTGGACGATATGCGCAGCCCCGGCCGGGCCGTCCTGCTGGCCTATCTGCCGCTCCTGGTCCTGCAGTTCCTGACCACCGGCGTCGCCGAAGAACCGGGCTGGCGCGACTTCGCTCAGCCGCGGCTGCAGTCCCGCTTCGGCTCGTTGCCGGGTTCGCTGATCCTGGGACCGCTGTGGGGCGCCTGGCACCTGCCGCTGTTCCTGACCGAGTGGGCCGGCTGGCCGGATGTCGACTGGTGGCTCGCCGCGGAGTTCATCGTCGCGGCGGTTCCGTTGAGCATTGTCATGACGTGGGTCTTCAACCGCACCGGTGAGAGCCTGCCGTTGGTCATGCTCTTCCACGCCAACGTGAACACGTTGTTCTCATTGGCCTGGACGGCGATCTTCCCCGCGCTGGACGCGTTCAGCGATTCGCTGCACGCCTTGCTCATCGGCGCTACGGCCGCGGCCGTCGTGCTGCTGCTCGCCACTCGCGGTCGGCTGGGGGCCCAGGGGGCGGAGCCCCCGGCCCGGGGCGGGAGCGAAGCGGCCCCGGAATCCAAACCGCCTTTCAATGCTTTTCGCAGTTGCGTTTTTATAATCTCACCGGCAGACCGAATCGGGCGAACAGGGCCGGGTCGAGAAAGGACGTGATTTCGGCGATCTGGTCGTTGCGGAGCGTCAGGACGTTCAGCGACCACGCCTCGTGCGGGCCGTCCGGGCCGGGGCGGCGATAGGACGCGATCGCCGGTTGTGCATTGGCGAACGTCGTCAGATGGCGCCAGCTGCCGCACGTCGACAGCGGCAGGCGGATCGCGAAGTCGGTGACCGCCGGCAGTCCGTGATACCAGCTCGGCAGCGGCGGCATCGACCACGTGACGTCCTCGGTGAGCAGCGCGACCAGCGCCGGCGCGTCCCCGTGCTCCAGCGCCGTGGCGTAGGCGGCGACGATCCCGCGGATGCGCTCGTCGCCGATGCGGCGCAAGGTCGGCTGCTGCGCGGCCGGCGGGACCTTCTCCGCGAGCGTGCGGCGGGCCCGGGCCAGGGCCGAGTTGACCGAGCCGACGGTCGTCGCCATGATCTCGGCGATCTCGGCCGCGCTGAAGCCGAGGACCTCGAACAGGAGCAGGGCGGCACGCTGGTTGCCGGGCAGGTGCTGCAGCGCGGCGACAAAGGCGAGCTCGACCGTCTCGCGCTGCTCGCAGACGACGTCGGGGTATGGCTCCAGCCAGGCGACATCGGTGCGGGGCCGTTCGTCGACGGCGGCGGAGTCGGCGGCCGGGCTCAGGTCGATCGGCAGGGCCCGGCGGCCCCGGGCGGCGACGAGGTCGAGGCACGTCCGCGTCGCGACGGTGAAGAGCCAGGCCCGCAGCGAGCCCCGCCCCTGGTATCCCGGCAGCCCCAACCAGGCCCGGACCAGGGCGTCCTGCAGTGCGTCGTCGGCGTCGTGGACCGAGCCGAGCATCCGATAGCAGTGCGCGTGCAGCTGGCCCCGCAGCGGTGCGACCAGGCGGGCGAACGCGTCGTCGTCACCCTTCCGGGCGCGCGCGAGGTCGTCGGCGAAGTCGGGCTCGAGCAAGCGACGAGTTTGCGGCATCGGACCGGTCTCCTTTCTTGAGAGAAGGAGGTCCCCACATGCAGTACGACACCCTGCGCGTTTCGGATGCCGCGATCTACTACGAGCTTCGCGGTCACGGACCGCTCCTGGTGCTGGTCGGCGCCCCGATGGGCACGCGCTTCTTCGCACCGGTCGCCGACCTGCTCGCCGCCGACCATACCGTGCTGACCACCGATCCGCGGGGCATCGGCGCGAGCGTGCTCGATATCCCGGAATCGGACTCGACGGCCGCGGCCCGGGCCGGCGATCTGGCCCGGCTCATCGCCCACGTCGACGCCGGCCCGGCCGCGGTCTTCGGCTCCAGCGGGGGCGCGGTCACCGCCCTCGCCCTGGCCCAGCACCACCCCGGCGTCGCACACACCGTGATCGCCCACGAGCCGCCCGTCAACGCGGTGCTGCCGGACCGGGCGGAGCGCGACGCGGCCATCGAGGACATCATCGCCACCTACGAGGCCGGCGACCCGGCCGGCGCCTGGAAGAAGTTCATGATCAACGCGAACATCCACGAGGGTCCGCCGCCCGGCCCCGAGCCGGACGCGCAGCAGCTCGCCGACGAGGCCTTCTGGTTCCGCCACGAGATGCGCGGCACCACCTATTTCGAGCCCGACATTCCGGTACTGCGCGACGGCCCGACCAAGGTGCGCGTCGCACTCGGCACCGACTCGGCCGGGCAGCTCCTGGACCGCACCTCCCACGCCCTCGCCGAGCGGCTCGGCCAAGCGGTGCTCCCGTTCCCGGGCGGCCACATCGCCTTCGTGATGGACCCGCCCGGATTCGCCCAGCGGCTGCGGGAGGTACTCGCGGCGGCTTGACCTGGAGCGCGCTCCAGGTGGAATCGTGAGGCTCATGGATACACGTTCCTTGGGCCGCAGTGGTATCGAGGTCAGCGCACTCGGGATGGGCTGCTGGGCGATCGGCGGCCCGTTCTGGGCCGGTGCGCAGCCCCTCGGCTGGGGCGAGGTGGACGACGAGGAGTCGATCCGGGCCGTCCGCCGCGCCCTCGAACTGGGCGTCACGTTCTTCGACACCGCCAACGTCTACGGCGCGGGCCATAGCGAGCAGGTGCTGGCCCGCGCCCTGGCCGGGCGCCGCGACGAGGTCGTGATCGCCACGAAGTTCGGCGCCACCTTCGACGAGGAGACCCGCCAGACCGGCCCCGACGACGGCACACCGGCCAACGTCCAGCGCTCCGTCCGCGAGTCCCTGCGCCGCCTCGACACCGACCGCATCGACCTGTATCAGCTGCACATCAACAGCCTGCCGATCCCGCAGGCCCTCGACCTCATCCCGACGCTGGAGTCGCTGGTCGACGAGGGGCTGATCCGCGCCTACGGCTGGAGCACCGACTTCCCGGAGCGCGCCGACGCCTTCGCCGCCGCCGGCCCGCGCTGCGCCACGATCCAGGCCGACCTGTCGGTGCTCCGCGGCTCGTTCGAGGTCCTGCCGGTCGCCGCGAAGCACGACCTCGGCGTCATCATCCGCGGCCCGCTCGCGATGGGCCTGCTGGGCGGCCGTTACACCGCGGGGTCCGAACTCCCCCGCGATGACGTCCGGGGCCTGAGCCCCGAATGGATGACGTACTTCACCGACGGCCGCCCAACACCAGCGTTCCTTACCCGCATCGCGGCGATCCGCGACATTCTCACCGCGGACGGCCGGACGCTGGCTCAGGGCGCTCTGGCCTGGCTGTGGGCGTACGACGCCCGCACTGTTCCTATTCCCGGCGGCCGCACCGTCGCTCAGGTCGAAGAGAATGCCGGCGCACTGGCCCACGGCCCGTTGACACCGGCGGAACTGGCCGACGTGGAGCGGCTGCTGGGGCGCGCCTGACTTTCGTGTGGACGCCCGGCTCTGCGATGATCGCGGTCTCGCCCGCGAATCGATGGAGGACGACATCCACGCGAACTGGGTCCTGGTGTCCGGCGTCGTATTGTTCGTGGCGGGAGTGGTCGGCTGGTTCGTCGGCCGCTCCATGCAGGGCCGGAGTCCGCAGCGCACGCCGCGGTATCCGCAGCCGGGCGAGGTCTGGTGGGCGGCGGTGCCGTTCCGGGAGACCGCGGGCGAGAAGGTCCGACCCTGCCTGGTGCTGCGCGGCGACGGGCAGACCTTCGAGGTCCTGAAGATCACCAGCCAGGACAAGAGCCAGCGCCACGATCACGTGCCGATCCCGACGCAGTCGTGGGACCGGCGCGCGACGTCGCCCAGCTACCTCGACCTGTCGGCACCGTTCCGGTTGAGCCGTGGCGACTTCCACAACTACGCCGGCCCCGTCGACCCGGGCACCTGGCACCGCGTCGTGCAGGTACACCCGGTGGGTATGGCACCGATGACGACCACCCCGCCCGGCGCGACCGCGCGGCTGGCCGGCCGGGCCCTGACCGTCCTGAGCAGCCTCGCCGCCGTCGCCGGACTGGTCATGGTCTGCGCCGGCGCCACCATCGTCCCCTGGCTCGGCCGCAGCGGGTCGGACAGCGAGGCGGCCACGGGCGACGACCGGCCGCTGTCCCGCATCCCGATCGCCGCCAGCGACGTCGGCTCCTCCGGCCAGCAGCTCGACAGCACCCTCAACGGCCGGCACTTCCCGGTGTCGACCGGCTTCTGGGTCGGCTGCGACGGCAAGGCGGCCAGCGCCACCTACCAGCTCGACGGCAAGTGGCACCGCCTCACCGCGACGGCCGGCCTGGACGTCACCGCCCCGGCCGACGTCCAGGCCAAGCTCATCATCGAGCTCGACGGCAAGGCGGCCCTGACCGACACCGTGAGCCGCAGCCGCTCCGTCGCCGTCGACCTGGACCTGACCTCGGTCCGCATGCTCACCGTGTCGGCCGAGCGCACGAAGGGCTCGTGCGGCACCGCGACCCGCCCCTACGGAGCCCTCGGCGACGCGGTCGTCCACCATTAGCCGAGGGTCTTACACAGGTTCTCCATCGTGCCGAGCTGGACCGGCACCTCCCGGCTGTGATCGGGGTGGTCGATCACTACGAAGTCGCCGTGGGTGATGTAGTCGCCGCCGGGGAAGCCGGTGTTGGTCGCCTTGACCGGCAGGGCGTTGTTGCCCTTCAACTGCTGGATCTTGGTACCGTCCGGCAGGTAATAGACCCGGATGGAGCCGGTCGCGTCCCGCACGACGGTCTTGTGGTTGCTCGTGTTCGTGTAGCGGATCACCAGCACACCCTCGAAGTCCTGCACCTTCGGCGACCCGTCGGCATACGTGGCCGGCGTCCGCATCCGCTCGCGGTCCCGGACGATGTCACCTTTGACCTCGAACGAACACACCGCCCCGGCCGGGATGACGAACGGCGGCGTGCTCGTCGGCTCCCACCCCCCGTTCCCGGGCGAAGCCGCCGCCGGCGCCGCGCCGACTCCCACGAGGACCGCCGCCAGCCCCAGAACCTTCACCACACGCATATTCGAGCCTCCTCAGGTCTGTGTTCGACCCGGACCATGCTCGACGCCGCCGCGCGGCCGCTCCACGATTCGCCTGTCCCCGAATGGTCAACCGCTCTGCCCGAGAAGATCAGTGCCAAGAGCGGTTCGCTGGTACAGCACCTGCCGCCCCGACCGCCGCGACGCGACCAGCCCCGACCGTCGCAGCACCGTCAGATGCTCACTCACCGAGGCCGCACTCAACCCCAGCTCCCGAGCCACCTGGGTGGTCGACAGCGGAAGATCGAGCCAGGCCAGCAACTTCGCCCGCCGCCGCCCGAGCAGCTCGTCGACGGGCTTGTCCGCGGTCCGCCGGGTTTCGCCCCAGACGTTGCCGACACCACGGGGGCTGTAGACGAGGGCCGGCGCTTGCGGCCCGGTGTCGACCAGCAGCGATGGCCAGGCGAACACGCACGGAACCAGGAGCATCCCGCCCCCGTCGAGCTTGTTCCGCGACTGCCAGGTGGGCCAGAGAATCCGCAGCGCATCTTCGGCATACTCGACTTCGGGGTGCAGGTTCCCCAGCACCCGAACAACACCACCGGACGTGAGCTGATCGGCCCGATACCCGATCTCGGCGTTGAGCACCCCGACGACTCGAGCCCAAACCGGCGCGAGGGCCACCTCCCAGTAGGCGTGCAACTCCCCCGCCAACCGCCCGAGCTCCCGCTCCGGGTCGTCGTACAACGCGAGCAGCGCTTCGTCGTCGCTTTTGCGCATCAGGTCGAGCTGTGCCCGTACCGCCACCGCGGGAGTGCCGCGGACCCGGTCCACTTCCTCGGCGAACGTCATGCTCGCGTGATCCGGCGGAGGCGTCAGAAAGTCCGGCACATAACGAGGGTCCTTCACCAACGCCGGCAACAACTCGAGCCCGAGCCCCCCAACCGCCCCCCGAACAGCCTCCACCCAAACCCGATGCATCCGCACCCGATCCGCCCGCCCGAAGATCCGCAAACTGCTGACAAGCTCCTGCACGGGCGACCGCGCAAACCGAATCCGAGCCAGATCACCAGCCTCGAACAACAGCTCGATCACGAGCCCACGATACTGAGCAACCCATCGAAGCAACCCACTTCAGTCCGGAACTGTCCTCCCCCCGCCGCCGCCCCTTTCTCAGCTGCGCAGCAGACCCTCCTGGCCGGCCTCCATCGGCTCGGGCCCGTCCTGCGAAGAAATCGCGGTGGAGCTCAACGAAGGCGCGACGGGCTCGACCGGGATCGTCTCCTCAGCCAAGCGCAGCTTCGGCGGCGCCGGCATCCATGGCTTCAGGTTCTGAATCACGTCCTCGTAGAAGGCGTCGATCGCCTCGAGGACCGAGTCGATGAACGCGCCCCGCCCCGTACCCCGCTTGGAGCCCGCGACCGAGTTCTGGGCGACGCGAAAGGCGCGCAGATCCTTCGGCGGGTCCCCGATCAGCGCGGCCGGGTTCTCCCGGACCGTGCGCAGCAGCTCCGCGTTGCCGGGCCCGCGCGCGTGCAGCGCGTACGACTCGATCCGCAGGGTCTCGGGAGCGTTGCGCAACTGCCGCGTCAGCCAGTTCACCTTCGTCGTGATCCGTCCATCGCGCGGCGCTTCCAGGTCGACGTGGCACACGATCTTGCCGGCCCGCAGGTCGGCGGTGACGTAAAGGTGGCCGACGGCGCCGGGGATGCGCAGCCCGCCGGTCATCGAACCGGTCGTCGAGAGCTGGGCGATCAGCGCCTGCATGCGCAGCGACGGATCCGCGGCCTCGCGCCGGGCCAGGGCGGGTACGACCTCGATGCCCAACTGCCGGCCGAGCCGCAGCCCGGCGTAACGCACCAGCGCGTCGAAGCGTCCGGCGACCTGGGAAACCGTGGCGTCGGTCGGCCGGAGGGTGCCCGCACTGACCGACTCGCGTACCGACACCCACGCGGGGCCCATGTCGCTGAACTCCATGGCACCGGACTTCGGGTGCTCCAGATAGCGGATCAACTCGCCGAGAATCCACGCCTGATCCGGGTCGGCGACACCGCGGTACTCCTTCTGCATGACCGCCGTCGTGAGGATCTCGGACCACGGAATGTGGAACAGCGCGACCTTCTTCAGCTTCCGCCGATCCACGGCTGTCGGGTGCTGACCCGGCACCGGCGGAATCTCGTTCGAGATCGTGACGACCGCGTCGAACCCCTGATCACGCGCGATGTCGAGATAGTTCTCCAGCTGTTGCGCTTCGAGCTCGTTGGCGCCGGTCTTCACCTCGACAAGCGCTGTCCACCGGCGCCCGCCCCGCGTCACCCGGATCAGCCCGTCGGGGAAGAGCTGACGGTCGCCAAGCTTGAAAGGCACCTCGATGTATGTCTCCACGGCGCCGGCCGGAGCTCCGAGCGGCTGCGTCAGCGCCCGGCCGAATTCCCGGACCGCACTGACAACGGCCAGCAGCGCCGACGTCGCCCGCCGCTCCTGCTCGGCGGCGCCATTGATACCAGACGTCGGAATGAGCCGAGCGGCAAGCCACGTTTCCTGAGACACGGAGACTCCTCGCGATCGGGGTTAACGCAACGTACACCCCTGTTCACAAGTCGATCCGGCAGAACAAACCGTCAAGGGAACATCAACTTCCACCCATCCGGCCACGCCCCCGAAGAGATCTCCCGACCCGTTCCGGCTACGCATTCCAGCCACGGCGAAGATTCGCGAAATGCCGTCCGAGCTCCTCTCAATCAACACCCCGGGACGTGACCACGCAAAGCCCCACGCACGCCACAACGGCCCAGCGAACAACGGCCGCCACCCAAAGCTGGCGGCAGCGAGCTAGGTGATGCGAACGTCGCCAGTCCGAGCACGCCGCACGGCCCACCTAGCGGGGGCGTGGGTCGTGCGAAGCGCCCCCGCGCTGAGCAAGGGCGCCAGCGGTGGATGGCCTACTTGAACCCGGCGGAGTCGGCCTGACGCACGCCATAGCCGTACCCAGAAGGCCGGACTAAGCTCTTAGCTAAGGGGGTTGCCATGTCGAGCGATGCGATCGTTCCACAGTTCAACATCCACGATGCGAAGACCAACCTGTCCCGGATCATCGACCGCGTGGAGCACGGTGAGGAAATCATCATCAGCCGCGCCGGCACACCGGTCGCCAAGGTGATCCCGCTGCACCCGCGTGTCAAACGCACGGGCCGCGGATCGCTGGCCGGGCAGCTCGTCGCCGCCGACGACTGGGACTCCGCCGAGGTCAACGACAGCATCGCCGACGACTTCGGGCTGACGCCGTGAGCTTGCTGCTCGACACACACGTCGTGCTGTGGTGGCTGACCGAGGACGACACTCTGGCCGCCGACATCAAAGACCGCCTCGACCAAGACCTCAACGTCTACATCAGCGCCGCGACAATCTGGGAAATTGCCATCAAGCAATCCATCGGGAAACTTGGGCCGGCCGACCTCCCAGAACGCATCCGCGACAGCGGCTTCCGCGAACTGCACATCAGTTCCTCCCACGCCATCGCGGCCGGACGCCTGCCACCGATCCACCGCGACCCGTTCGACCGGATGCTCATCGCCCAGGCCCAGCTCGAAGGGCTCACCCTGGTCACCCGAGACGCCCACATCCAGAAGTACGACGTAGCCCTGCTCCTAGCGTGAATCCCGCCGCGCCGGCGCCATCGCTCGCCACGAGCCGGCAGCAGGGCGGCAGAGCGCGCCGAGCTCGGTACGGAAGCGATGAGATCGAGGCCGGGCTCAGCGCCGCCTCCTCCCCACTCCGCGCCGCGGCGCCCACAGAATCCGCGCCAAGCGCCTGGTGCGCCGCTGACTCCGAAGCACCCATTGCAGCACCCCAAGCCGAGCGAGTGACACGAGCTCAGCCATGACCGACGCGGCCAGAGCGCGTGCTCCAAGAACCATGGTGTCCATGCTCCCGGCCCACTATGAGCTGCGGAATACCGACTTAGTGTCCGACTTACAGTACCGACTTGATGTCCGACCGGGGCCTGAGCAGGTCATTTTCGAACGACGCGATTGCGCGCGACTTCGGCGTCGAACAGCGGTGCGACCAGACCTGACGGTGGTTCCTGTATGGCGACCGCAGCAAGGCGAACGCCGAGAATCGGGTTACCGCGCCCGTACGCCTCAGAGTAGTCGCCGTCACTGGTCAGAGCCGAGCCAAGTGACGCCATCCTTGCCAGGGAGTTGCTTCGACGCAAGCAGCACGTCGAGGGCATCGCCGAGGCGGACGAGTCCGCTCCTTGTCCGCGGATACCGCCGCGCCGGCACAAAAATAAGCCCGCAGTGAGCAGCTCCTTGTGACGCCAGGCGCGCGAAGTCACTCACGTTTTCCGTGACCACACATCGGTAGTTCCGCGCAGCCCAAGCCAAGACATCCTCATCGGACCTGGATGCCAGGCCCACCTCAATATCCAGCACAGCCACGACATCATGGCCACTGTCACGGAGCCGTTTTGCCAGCGTTGGCGGATACATTTCGTCAAGTAGGAGATTCGTTAGGCTTTCGGTCGCCGCAGAAGATTCTGCTGGGCCGTCCACAACTGTTCCTCCCGCTCCGCAACGTCCTTGTTGCCGGCTATACGCTCGTCGATCTCGTCCGGATAGGCGACGTAATACCTAAGCGCGACCGCCACGGCCGAGGCACTGAGACCTGTGACCGTGGCCAGTTCCTCCGTCAGCCGGTCCCCATCCAAGCCGGGATCGTCATCGCGAATCGCGTTCAGCGCCGCGATGACCTCCCAGATGTCCGGACCTCCAGACAGTGCGGCTCGGCGCCCGGTCGGACCAGGTCGGAACAAGATGCCTGGATGCTCATACGCCCGAAGGGACTCGTCGATAAACATGTTCGCGACCGACGATGACGACGAGCCTGGATGTTCCTTGACATATCGGTCAAGGCGGGAGAGCACCCCCTCCTCGAACCGGACCGATCGGGGAGTCGTCATGACTACATCGTAGCCATACGTAGTTGACGTAAGCACCATACTGGAGCAGCAAAGAGTTGTCAACTTCTCTTCGGAACTCTCTGACTTTAGATGTACACTCCTCCAGTGGAGAAGATTGAGGTCGACGACGCCACGTTTCGCGACTTGACGCTCATTGCCCGGACGGGCGGGCTGACGCACGGGCAAGCTGTCGCTTTTCTCGTCGAGCAGTTCCACCAGTGGTCTGGACCTGCGGGCCCTGACCGGATAGCACCAGATGGTGTGGCGGTCTATGCGACATACCAAGGTCAACGTGTCGAGGGAGTGTTCGACACCACGACTAGCGGCCTGACCGTGACGTCAACGCCACTGCCTGGCGCCTGGTTTCGCTCGCCCAGCGGCGCAGCAAAAGCGGTCGTCGCCGCGCTCAAGCCCGGCGTGACCCCGAATCGGAGCGGCTACGACTTCTGGTTCGTCGCCAGCACCGGCAAGACCCTTGCCTCTATCCGTACGCCAGCCCGCCGGTAATCCCCAATCGACCGCTCGACGCTAAAGACAGCCAGTCCGTGGACGCCAACCGCCTTGATTGCTACGCCGCGACCGCCCTGACGCAAGCGGCGCACGCTCCGAAGCCCTCCCTCGATCGGGATCGTCTGCTCAGGAAGCCGCGGCTTCGGCGGCACCGGCATCCACGGCTTCAAATTCTGGATCACGTCCTCGTAGAAGGCGTCGATCGCCCTCCAGCACCGAATCGATGAAGAAATTACTGGCGGAACGTCGACTTCCACCTATCCGACCACGCCCCAGACGAGATCGTCCGACCCGTTCCAGCTGCATTCCAGGCGCGGCCCAGTTCGGAGAAGACCGCCCGGGCCACCTCAAGCACATCCCACGTGGCCGCTCAATCCCGACTTACGCGGGCACGAAGTTCGCCGTTGCGCGATCGATGCCGACCCGTGCGCCCCGGGGATGACAACCTAAGGTTTCAGCAGCTCTCCCACAAACCGGTGGCCGAACTCAAGATTCCGCTGCTGGGCGGCGGTGTTTTCGAAGAACACAGCCTGAGTTCCGCGGGTCCCCTGCCACCAATTCGGGCCGCCACTTCGATCCGAGTTATCTGGGGCGCGGTTGGCAGTAATGATGCTGCGATGAATTCCGATTGAATTCCTGACGCCTGTCCGGCTGGTCCGACGTCCCGCTTGAGTATCATCCTACTGGGAAGCTCTAACGCAAGTTCGGTAACCGCCTGCGGGTCCAGAACGGTCGTAGGGTCGAAATTGAGCCGAAGAGCGGGAAGTTGACCAGAGCGCATGTCGACTTCGCCGCGCAGTTCCACAAGCGGCCCGGAATGCGGCGATCCGGGCGCATTATGGGCCTCATTCGCCGCTTCCCCAGCGGCGCCGGACACGCTACCGGAGAACGTAAATCCTTCCGGGTCGCGTCTCTGCAGAAGAGCCGTCGGCGACATTCGGTAGGAATCATGCCCGGACAGCCACGGACTCCAATGGGCAACGCTCAGAATCAAGGAAATTCCGGTCACGGTTTCGGCACCGTTCGACGGATTGTCGAAGACGACGCTCAACCGAAGAAATCCGTCCGACTCCGACGGCACCGCCTGCACGATTCGGATTGCATTAGCGCCTGTAATTCTGTCCGGTACGGTCGGCCCGCCGCGATTTGCGAGCCAGCCCACGATGGCGGCTATAGCGGCTACCGCGACAACCGCCAAGGCGGCCACCGAAGTACGCATCGTCCGTCGAACCGGCCTCGCCACGGGTCGCTTCGCACCGGGGCAATACCGAAGAGAAGCCTCCACACCGAAGAACTCCTCAACAATCCCAGGAAGTGTCCGAAGCCTGCGCGACAGAGCCTCTCCGTCCCAGATTTCGAAGCGAACCCCGGAACTTTCCAGGCTGTCTCGCGCCGCTTCGACGGCCTCGAGCAATAATGTGTTGCGAATCCCCTGCCGAGTTGCCAGGACGAAGAGTTCCGACTTTTTCACCCATCTTCCGGACCGGAACTTCCGAACCAAGGCGGCTATGTCGGCCGGACCCATCGCGGCCGTATTACGGCACTGGACTGTCACATATCGCCGGTCGGCCTGGCCGGCCGAGCGCAGCGGCGCATACAGATCGATTCCGCCCTGAGACTGCCCGCCGTTGCCCCACTGCCGACAATATTCGACTTCCGGCATTAACTCGACGAGCGAGAGCACCAGTTTTTCAAAACGTTGCGGCGTCAACTGATGAAAGGGAAGCACTTCAGGCGCCGTGACGATCAACAAAGGTCGACCGAGATCTTCTGCATCGTCGCCGGAGGCGTCGGAAGGCATGCGCGCAGGTTATTGTAGATCCGCCAGCCCGAGCAAACTGGGTAGTTTGGCCAACCGCGGCACACAACAATCCGACCAGTTCCGGTCCCGTCAGCCAGCCGATCCCCTCAGACGCCGAGACTCCGAGCACGCCGCCGCATATACACGGGCCGAACCTCAACCGCTGCGCGGCAACATCCGTTGGCCCTGCTAGATGACCAACCGTCGAGGCGCTCCAGGCACGACTCCTCCGACGCGCCTGGAGGCTCGCGGACGGCGGCCTCTGACATGCGTTTCCGCAGAACCGCTTCGGCGGCCCCATCCGGTCTGGATGGTGCCGCCGAGTTGATCTTCAGTGGAGCTGCCGCTTGCCTACTTGAACCATGAAGGACGAGCCGGGGACCGCCGTCGCCGGGCGCTGCGATCTCCACGAACACCTGACCGCTAATCATGATTATCGGGGCAACCTCCATCAAGTCGTCAGGACCGGCTCGATCCCGGTCGATACGGCCTGGACTCGGCCCACCACTGTCGCCTGGATGGTTGAGATCGTCTCCAAACGGCTCCGAGCACAGGGACCGCAGGCTGGAGCTCGTCGAATACACCGAAGCCTGGCGTCCGAGTCGATGCCGTTCCGACTCGACGGCAGTCACTACGTGGAATGCGGCTCAAAGTTCAGCTCGATGATCTCCCGGCGAGCGACGATCCCAACCCGAGCTGGCCTCGCTCCGTTTGCCAGGTTCAGTACTGTGACGACATGGACGATCAGCCTCACGAGGAGATCGCACAGGCTCATGCGGACTCGACGACTGCGGGTAACGACACGGACCTCGATGGCACAGCCGGCAAGACCGGCCGAAAGCCCGAACGGGTCCGGGAACGCTTATGGATCTTGATTGGGCGCGTTGATGCATTACTTGGCATCAGTCTGGGTTCAGTGAGTATTTTTAACGGTCTGCCTGAATGGCTACGCATCGTTTTCCGAGTCCTGTCGATTATCTTACTTCTGGCCGCCCTGGTGCCGATCACCCGCTGGCTGCACAAAACTATCGCGAGGAGGCTCTTGCGTTTTTCGGCCATGGCCGTCGCGATCCTGATCGTCTTGTCCGCGGTGGGGTACCTGGCATTCGTTCCCGCCAAGACGGGCGGCAGCAGAGCATTCGTCACCGCCAAGACGGGCGGCAGCAAATGCTCAAGCTCTTCGATGAAGCGCCTTACTGACTTGTCGCCCAACTTCACCGTGAAGTCTTCATGGCAGCCCGAGGAGTGGCCGTACGGACCCCCGACCACTGACGAAGCCGGCCGGGGATACGTTATGGACGGCGCCGGCGAGAAACTGGAGAAAGGCAATGCCAGCAGCGATGCAATGAAGTTCTCCACTCCGGCGAACAGCAAAGGCGGAGGTTACGTACGCCTCAATGTCCACCTGCCGGGGAATCCTTCGATAACGTGCTTCGCAGCCGATGTCGCACTGGGTATCGCCGACGCCTCCAATAAGCTGGGCTATACCGTTGGATGTTCGAGAATTGGCCAGGCGCTCGATTCCAAGCGAACGCCCTATCAGCAGTTCGGCCTGTCGGCGGTCCTACATCTGGTGATTCCATTGAGTTGCGCCGATCTTCAGCAGCTGACTGTTGAGGTTTCCCACGCCGCCGGAGACGGGTCGGCTCGTGCATACTTCAGCAATATCCAAGTTGGCGTGCCTGCCGCCGCCTGAGCCACCGCGGGCTGCCAAGGCCAACCCGCTGCTTAAAGGGGCCGGCCGCAGCGGCAAGCCGGCCCGGGCCTACCGGATGGCCCTCGGGTCGACGGTGATCGGCTAGCCAGTCCACGCGGGCCGCCCGTCGTCGAGCAGCCAGTGGCCACGTCGAATGCGTGCTGGCGCAACGGGAAGACGACGTACCGCAGACCGGCCAGGCTGCGGCATGCGCGGGCCACACCTGCCAGCACCCCCGACCGGCCGCGCTGACCTAGACCGGCGGCCATGTCGCCGGTGACGACGCAGGTGCGGCCATCTCGGCCATGTGACATCCGTGAACGAACTTCGGCGGCCCTCCCATCGGGAACGGCCGCCGAAGTTGATCTCCAGTGGACGTGACTATGGCTTACTTGAACCACCGCTCTTGCGTCTGATGGTGCGCTACGACCAGGGTGGCGGGTCAGTGCCGAACGCGCCGGCTGGCAGCGTCTGTGGCAGCCAGAAGAGCCAGCGCGGCGGTGCGGCCGGCCACGAAGGATCCGGACGCCAGCCAGAAGAGGGTGTCCATCCCAGCGGTGCCGGCGGCCAACCAGGGGGCGGATTGAACCGCCAAGTCCCCGGCTCCTCAATCGCCTCGAGCGTCAAGGCATTGCTCCCGTTGGCGGCAGCGGCCAGCTCGGGCACCCTCCGGGCGGAGCGCATATTATCGTCGGCTGGCGCCGAAGGCTGGGTCGCTATCTTGTCGAGCCACTCACCTGACAGCTGATTCGCGCGAGCAGCGTGCAGGACGATATCGGCCTTGATCCGATTGCCCTTGAGAATGGCGCGGGCCGCTGCGACGGTTCCCTGCTCGGCCAGCATCCGTATCACCGGTAGATACTCGCCACTCATCTTCGGAGTGAGCGTTCCGCCGACGCTGCCGTTTACTCTAACTTCGACAACAGCCCGCACCGACCGAGTCGTCTGCTCCAGCACCTCGTGCAGCGTGACGTAGATCCACCCCTCGCCTTCCGACCGTAGCCAAGGCGTCAGCGTCTCCAGATGCGCTTCCTCGCCAGTGACCTGGAGTGCGTTGCCATACGGCAGAAGGACGTACGGATCCTCTGGCGGTGTATTGGCTGGCACGATGAGATGCGGTTCGGCGAGGTCCAGCCGGACCGAACCAAGGAAGTCGGGTCGATCCGCAGAGCGGCCGTCGTCGTCATACTCGTAATCAGACCGATATCCACACCAGATTCGGGCCGTCACCTGCGGCCGCCAACCCTGCGCGACAAGCGCTGCGAGAATTGGAAAGTATGACCGAGCCTCCTCCCGAGGCAGGGGCCGCGTCCGCTGGCGTGGTGTAGGAACGGCCAGCGTAGATCCAGTTGGTTGGATGTTAGGCCGCTGCCAGTTCGGCGGCGACGGGTTCGGTGT
>NZ_JBITDU010000024.1:0-134816 GCF_044454505.1 Dactylosporangium sp. NPDC051541 | reverse complement strand
CCGGCAGCATGCTGTCCATCCCCCAACCCCACACCGCAATCACCCTCCCACCCAACACCGCCATCGCCGCCGTCAACGGCCCCGCCACCACCATCGTCAGCGGCCCGGTCGCCGAGCTGGACGCCCTCCAGGCGGCCCACCCCGGCAGCCGACGCATCAACGTCGACTACCCCAGCCACAGCCACCACATCGAACCACTGCAACACGGCATCCTCGCCGCACTCGACGGCCTCACCCCCGCAGCCGGCCACACCGCCTTCTACTCCACCGTCACCGGCCAACCCCTCGACACCGCCACCCTCACCAACGACTACTGGTATCAGAACCTCCGCCAACCCGTGCGACTGCAGGCCACCATCGAACAGCTCCACACCGACGGCTACCGCACCTTCATCGAAGCCAGCCCCCACCCCATCCTCACCAACCCCATCCACGACACCCTGGACAACCAACCCCACACCGTCCTCGGAACCCTGCGCCGCAACCAGGGCACCTGGGACACCATCTACGCCAACACCGCCACCGCCTGGCACCACGGCACCGACATCACCTGGCCCGACGCACCCCGCGGCACGACTCCGCTGCCCACCTACCCGTTCCAGCGGCAGTCGTACTGGCTGCGAACCGTCCACAAGGCCGACGCCCACCACTTCGGCCAGACGGCCACGAACCATCCCCTGCTCCCCACCGCCATCGAGACCCCGGCCACGAACACCGTCATCCTCACCGGCCGACTCGACCCGAACACCCAGACCTGGCTGGCCGACCACACCGTCCACGGCACCGTCATCCTGCCCGGCACGGCGGTCCTCGACCTGGCCCTGCACGCCGGCACCCACGTCGACGCGCCCGGTGTCGAGGAGCTCACCCTCCAGGCGCCGCTCACCGTCGCCGGCCCCACCCAGCTCCAGGTCGCCGTGACCGGCACCGACGTCACCATCCACTCGCGGCCCGAGGTGACCGGCGCCGACGAGGCCCACCCCTGGACCCAGCACGCCACCGCGACCCTCACAACCACGTCCGCGCCGCCTCCGGCCATCCACGCGTGGCCGCCCGCCGGCGCCACTCCCATCGACCTCGACGACTTCTACGAGGCGCTGACCGATGCCGGGCTCGGGTACGGGCCGACCTTCCAGGGCCTGCACACCGCCTGGCGGCACGGCACCGACGTCTACGCGGAGATCCAGCTGCCCGAGGCCGTCGGCACCGCCGGGCACGCCATCCACCCGGCCCTGCTCGACGCCGCCCTGCACACCATCGCGCTGACCGACGCCGCGGCCGGCGGCCCGGTCCGGCTGCCGTTCACGTTCTCCGACGCCGTCGTCCACCAGCCCGCCGAGCACACACTGCGGGTCCGGCTCACACCCAACGGCAACCACCACACCCTGCACCTGTACCGCCCCGACGGCACCCCCGCGGCGACCGTCGGCACCGTCGCCACGCGCCCGCTGGAGGCGAGCCCGGCCGCGGCCGGCGCCGAGATCCGCAACAGCCTGTTCACGCTGTCCTGGGCCGAGCTGCCGTTCGCGAAGACCGACGGCTCGGCGCCCGAGCACGTCACCCTGGCCAGCCGGCCCGGTGAGGACGTCCCCGCGGCCACCCACCGGCTCGTCGCGGAGACACTGGCGCTGCTGCAGGAGACCCTGCGCGGCGACGGCCGCCTCGTCATCGTCACCCACGGTGCGGTGCCCGTCGGTGAGGTCCGGGACCTGCCGGCCGGCGCCGTCTGGGGCCTCGTACGCAGCGCGCAGAGCGAGCACCCGGGCCGGATCACGATCGTCGACACGGACGACACCGAGGCCTCCGAGCAGGCCTTGCCCAGTGCCCTGCTGGCCAACGAGCCGCAGCTGGCGCTGCGCGAAGGCCGGTTGCACGCGCCGCGCCTCACCCGCGACGCGGCGGCCGAACCGGCCGAACCTATGGGCCGCGACGGCACGGTACTCATCACCGGCGGCACCGGTACCCTGGGCGCGCTGCTGGCCGAGCACCTCGTCACCCGGCACGGCGCCAAGCGCCTGGTCCTGGCCAGCCGGCAGGGCCCGGCCGCGCCGGGCGCGGCCGAGCTCACCGCCGCCCTGACCGCGCTGGGCGCCGACGTCACGGTCGCCGCCTGCGACGCCGCGGACGAAGCCGACCTGCGGGCGCTGCTGGAGTCGTGCGCGCCGGACACCGTCGTGCACACCGCCGGGGCACTGCGGGACTCCACCATCGAGGCGCTGACGCCCGAGCATGTGGAGACCGTGCTGCGGCCGAAGGTCGACGCCGCCTGGCATCTGCACCGGCTGCTGCCGGCGACGACCCGGCTGGTGCTGTACTCCTCGATCGCCGGCACGCTCGGCACGCCCGGCCAGGGCAACTATGCCGCGGCGAACGCTTTTCTCGACACGCTCGCCCAGCACCGGCCCAACACGGTCAGCATCGCGTGGGGGCTGTGGCAGCCGGCCTCGGCGCTGACCGAAGGGCTCGACGGGGCCGACCGGCGGCGGCTCGGCCGCAACGGCATGCTGCCCCTCGCGCCGGACCACGCGCACCGGCTGTACGACACGATCGTGAGCAGCGGCCGCCCGCACTGCGTCGCCGCGGCGATCGACCCGGCCGCCCTGCGCCAGCAGGCCAAGGCCGGCCTGGTCCTGCACGTGCTGCGCGGCCTGGTGCGGGTCGGCCGGGCCGGCGAGGGCGGGCCGAACCTGGCCCAGAAGCTCGCCGGCCGCGACGTCGCCGAGCAGCTGCGGATCGTGCTGGACACGGTGCGCCGGCAGACCGCGACGGTGCTCGGCCACGCGGGCCCGGACACGATCGACCCGGACCGGCCGTTCCAGGAGCTCGGGTTCGACTCGCTGACCGCCGTGGAGCTGCGCAACCGGCTCAACACGGCGACCGGCCTGCGGCTGCCGGCCACCCTGATCTTCGACCACCCGACGACGTTGGCGCTCGCCACCCACCTGCGCACCATGGTCACCCCGGCGGAGCTGGTCCACCCGGCCCTGACCGAGCTCGACCGGCTCGAGGCGGCGCTCGCCGCAGCCGACCCGCAGGACTCCGACCGGACCCGGATCAGCGCCCGGCTGCAGGCCCTCGCGGCCAAGTGGAGCCACTCCCCCGGCGACGACGAAGCGGACACGACGGCGCGCATCCAGGCGGCCTCGGTGGACGAGATCTTCGACTTCATCGACAAGGAACTCGGACGGACCTGAAGGACGGGAAGCTGATGACGAACGAACAGAAGCTGGTCGACTATCTGAAGTGGGTCACCGCAGACCTGCATCAGACGCGGCAGCGCCTGCAGGAGGTGGAGTCCGGGCAGCAGGAGCCGATCGCGATCGTGTCGGTCGGGTGCCGCTACCCGGGCGGGGTGCGCAGTGCCGAGGACCTGTGGCGGTTCGTGGCGTCCGGCGGCGACGCGGTGTCGGCGTTCCCGGCCGATCGGGGCTGGAACACCGAGGAGCTGTACAACCCGGACCCCGATCACCCGGGCACCTGCTACGCGCGGGAGGGCGGGTTCCTCTACGACGCCGACCACTTCGACGCGGAGTTCTTCGGCATCAGCCCCCGCGAGGCGCTGGCCATCGACCCGCAGCAGCGGCTGCTGCTGGAGGTCGCGTGGGAGACCGTCGAGCGGGCCGGCATCGACCCGGTGTCGCTGCGCGGCAGCGCCACCGGGCTCTACGCCGGGGTGATGTACAGCGACTACGGCAGCCGGCTGCTGGCCGGCGGGGCCGGGGAGTTCGAGGGGATGCTCGGCAACGGCAACGCGGGCAGCGTCGCGTCGGGCCGGGTGTCGTTCACGCTGGGCCTCGAGGGCCCGGCGGTCACCGTCGACACCGCCTGCTCCTCGTCGCTGGTCGCCATCCACCTCGCCTGCCAGGCGCTGCGCCAGCGGGAGTGCGGCCTGGCCCTGGCCGGCGGGGTCACCGTGATGTCGACGCCGATGGTGTTCGTCGAGTTCAGCCGGCAGCGCGGGCTGGCGCCGGACGGGCGGTGCAAGTCGTTCGCGGCCGCCGCGGACGGCACCGGCTGGGGCGAGGGCGTCGGCCTGCTGCTGCTGGAGCGCCTCTCCGACGCCCAGCGCAACGGCCACACCGTGCTCGCGGTCGTGCGCGGCGGCGCGGTCAACCAGGACGGCGCCAGCAACGGCCTCACCGCACCCAACGGCCCCGCGCAGGAGCGGCTCATCCGGCAGGCCCTGGCCAGCGCCCGGCTCAACAGCGCCGACGTCGACGCGGTCGAGGCCCACGGGACCGGCACCACGCTCGGCGACCCGATCGAGGCGCAGGCGCTGCTGGCCACCTACGGCCAGGACCGTCCGGCCGACCAGCCGGTGCTGCTGGGCTCGGTGAAGTCCAACCTCGGCCACACGCAGGCCGCGGCCGGTGTCGCCGGGGTCATCAAGATGGTGATGGCGATGCGGCACGGGATGCTGCCGCCGACGCTGCACCTCGACGAGCCGACGCCGCACGTCGACTGGGCCGCGGGCGCGGTTTCGCTGCTCACCGAGGCGACGCCCTGGCCCGACCGGGACCGCCCGCGCCGGGCCGGGGTCTCCTCGTTCGGCATCAGCGGCACGAACGCCCACCTGATCCTCGAGCAGGCCCCCACCCCGCCGCCCGAGCCGGCGGCGGAGCCGCAGCCGGGCGGCGTGGTCGCGTGGGCGATCTCGGCCAAGTCGGCCCCGGCGCTGCTGGACCAGGCCCGGCGGCTGGCCCGGCTGGCGACCGAGCACCCGCAGCTCGACCCGGCCGCCGTCGGCGCCGCGCTCGCCGCCCGCCGCTCGACCTGGGAGCACCGGGCCGTCGTCGTCGCGGCCGAGCCGGAGGAGTTCGCGCGCCGTCTCACCTTCCTCGCCGAGGGACAGCCGGCCGGCGGTGTCCACAGCGGACGGTCCGGCGGCGGCCGGGTGGCGTTCCTGTTCTCCGGGCAGGGTTCGCAGCACGCCGGGATGGGCCGCCGCCTGTACGAGCGATTTCCGGTGTACGCCGCCGCCTTCGACGCCGCCGTCGACGCCCTCGACCCGCACCTGCCGCGGCCGCTGCGCGAGGTAATGTTCGCGCCGGAGGGGTCGGCCGACGCCGAGCTGATCGACCAGACCGGCTACGCCCAGGCCGGGATCTTCGCGGTCGAGACGGCGCTGTTCCACCTGCTGCGTGCGCACGGCGTCGAGCCCGACTACGTCGCCGGGCACTCCATCGGCGAGATCAGCGCCGCCCACGCCGCCGGCGTGCTGTCGCTGGCCGACGCCGCGCACCTGGTCGCGGCCCGGGGCCGGCTGATGCAGGCCTTGCCGACCGGCGGCGCGATGGCCTCGATCCAGGCCGCGGAGGACGACGTGCGGGCCGCCCTGCGGGAGTCCGCCGGCGGGGTGGCGATCGCGGCCGTCAACGCGCCCAACGCGACAGTGGTCTCCGGCGACGAGGAGCCGGTGCTGGCCCTGATGGCCCGGTTCAAGGCGGCCGGGCACCGGGTCAAGCGGCTCCGGGTCAGCCACGCGTTCCACTCGCCGCGGATGGACCCGATGCTGGCCCCGTTCGCCGAGGTGGCCCGGGCGCTGACCTACGGCGCGCCGCGGCTGCCGATCGTGTCGAACCTGACCGGCCGGATCGCCGCCGACGGTGAGCTGAGCACCGCGCAGTACTGGGTCGAGCACGTCCGGGCCCCGGTCCGCTTCGCCGACGGCGTCGCCGAGCTCGACCGGCTCGGCGTCACCCGCTTCATCGAGGTCGGCCCGGACACCGCGCTCACCCCGGCGGTCGCCGCCTGCCTGCCCGAGCAGCTCCCGGCGACGGCGCTGATGCGGGCCCGCCGGCCGGAGCCCGAGACGCTGCTCGGCGGCCTCGCCGAGCTGCACGTCCGCGGCGTCACCGTCCGCTGGCAGCCGCTGTTCGGCGACGCGCCCGCACCGGCCGTCGACCTGCCGACGTACCCGTTCCAGCGGCGGCGGTACTGGCTGGAGCCGCCGACCGCCACCGCTCGCCCGGCCGGGCACCGCGACGGCCCCGAGGCGGGATTCTGGGCCGCTGTCGACCGGGCCGACCTGGCTGAGCTGGCCGGTGCACTGCAGATCGACGACGAGCAGCACGAGGCCCTGCGCGCGCTGCTGCCGGCGCTGTCGGGCTGGCGGCGGCAGCAGGGCTGGCGGTATCGGATCGGCTGGGAACCCGCGGCGCACGTCACCGCCGGCGCGCCGACCGGCACCTGGTTGCTCATCGCGCCCGCCGGGCAGCTCGAGCACGGCGCGGTCACGGCGACCGCGCAGGCGCTGCGCGAGGCGGGGGCCGAGGTGGTCGAGGCGACCCTGGACTCCGCCGAGGACGTGCCGGAGCTGCTGCGCCGGCACGCTCCCGCGGCGGTGGTGTCGCTGCTGGCTCTGGCCGAGGATCCACTCGACGAGCGGCCCGCCGTCACCCGGGGGCTCGCGGCCAACGCCGCGCTGCTCGCCGCGGTCACCGCGCCGCTGTGGATGCTCACCTGCGGGGCGGTGTCCGTCTCCCGGGCCGACCGGCCGAGCCATCCGCCGCAGTCGGCGGTCTGGGGCCTGGCCGAGATCGTGCCGCCGGGTGCCGCCAACCGGGCCGGGCTGCTCGACCTGCCCGCCGACCTCGACGCCCAGGCCCGCCAGCGCCTGGCCGGCGCCCTCGCCGAGCACGGCGGCGGCCGGCAGCTGGCGCTGCGCCGGTCGGGCCTGTTCGCCCGCCGCTGCACCCGGGTCGCGGCCGATCCGGTCCTGACCGCGGACCGGGCCTGGATGGCGGCCGGCACCGCCCTCGTCACCAACGCGCACACGCCCCTGGCCGACCTGATCGCCCGGCACCTGGCGGCCCACGGCGCACCGCGGCTGCTGCTCACGGCGCCACCGGCGGAGGCCGGGTCGCCGGCGGTCACGAAGCTGGCCGGCGAGCTCACCGACGGCGGCGTGCCGACCACCGTGCTCGCCGTCGAACCCGGGCCCGATGCCGGGGCCGCGCTGGGCCCGGCGCTCGGCGGGCTTCCCGGCGAGTCCCCGCTGACCGCGGTGCTGCACGTCGCCGAGTCCACCCACGCGGCGGCATCCGGCCGGTTCGACCTGGACCCGGCGGAGCGGTCGCTGCGCGACACCGGCCTGGCCACCGCGCTGGACGCGGCGACCCGCGGGCT
This sequence comes from Dactylosporangium sp. NPDC051541, assembly GCF_044454505.1. Taxonomy (NCBI): domain Bacteria; kingdom Bacillati; phylum Actinomycetota; class Actinomycetes; order Micromonosporales; family Micromonosporaceae; genus Dactylosporangium; species Dactylosporangium sp. NPDC051541. The sequence continues at coordinate 127,688 of NZ_JBITDU010000024.1, read as the reverse complement.
GGACCTGACCGTGTTCCTCACCCTCAGCACCGCGGCCGCCGTGCTGGGCGAACCGGGCGCGCACAGCGACGCCCCGGCGGAGGCGACGCTGGAGGCCCTCGCCCGGCAACGCCGCGCCGACGGTCTGCCTGGCGCCGCCGTCGCCTTGGGCCCCGGCATGACCGAGGCGTCAGCAGCGACCACGGAGCCCGGGGGAACCGGGGACGGCGGGAAGGCACTGCGGCCGATGCCGGTGTCCGCGGTGCTGACCGTCGTGGACCGGGCACCGCAGCTGCTCGACGCGGCCACCGTCGTCGCCGACGTCGACTGGGACCGGCTCCTCGCCGGGCTCGGCGCGGCCGGCGAGGGCCAGCTCCTGCGGGGCGTGCCCGAGGTCGCCCGGCGGACCACCGCGGCCGCCGCCGACCCGGCCCTGCACGGCCTGGCCACGGCGTCCGAGCCGGAGCAGCGGCGCATCCTGCTGCAGCTGGTCCGCTCGCACGCGGCGGTCGTGCTGGGCTACCCGTCGGCCGACGCGCTCGACGCCGACGGCAGCTTCCTCGACCTGGGGCTGTCGTCGTTCACCGCGCTGGAGCTGACCAACCGGCTGCGCACCGTCGGGGTGCCGGTGGTGCCGAGCGCCATCTTCGACCACCCGACCCCGGCCCGGCTGGCCGAGCACCTCCGCGGCGCCTTCACCGGCTGAGCGCGAAAGGGCGGCGCGGAGCATCTCCGCGCCGCCCGCGAACGACTCCTCAGACGGCGGGGCCGAACCAGGTCCGCAGCGCGTCGTCGAGGCCCACCGCATCGGCGGCCGCGAACGCGATGCGGCCGTCGGGGCGCACGAGCAGTACCGATGCCGCCTGAAAAGCCTCGGCCGCGGACACGGTGATCGTGCCGACCCGGTCGGACCAGCCCGAGATGTCCGGGGCCGGTCCGTCGCCGATGTGCAGCAGCAGGCCCCGCCCCTCGTGCAGCAGCGCGGCGACGCCGGTCGGGCCGGTCGGCGTGCGCACCCGGTAGTCGGGCAGGCGCCGGCCGAGCAGCGGGTGGGGATCGTCGCCGAAGACCGGATAGCGGCTGTCGAGCCCGCCGGCCAGCCGCACGAAGTACTCGTTCACCCCCGCGATCCCGATCAGCTCGGTCAGGATCTGGCGCAGCGGGCCGATCCGCGACGACGGATGCATCAGGTGCGTCTGCGCCTCGGTGGCCAGCAGGACCCGCGCGCCCACCGGGTGCCGCTCGGCGTGGTAGGTGTCGAGCAGGCCGGCGGGGGCCCGCCCGGTGACGGCCGCCGCGAGCTTCCAGCCGAGGTTGACCGCGTCCTCCAGGCCGGTGCTCAGGGCCAGGCCGCCCAGCGGGAACTGCACGTGCGCGGCGTCGCCGGCCAGGAAGACGTTCCCCCGGCGGTATTCGGCCGCCTGCCGGCTGCGGTGCCGCCAGCGGGCCAACCACCGCACCGGTCCGAACGTCACCGGGCGGCCGAGCACCCGCACGGCCAGGGCGTGCAGCTCCTCGACGGTGGGCGGAGCCTGCGGGTCCGGCGGGTCGGCGCCGAACGCGCCGGCGATGACGCGCAGCACGACCGGGCCGTCCGGCGGCTCGTCCGGGTCGGCCAGGGCGAGGATCTCCGGCCCGGTCGGTGCGAGCGTGAACAGGCCACCGGGGTGGAAGCCGGCCCCGACCAGCTCCGCGAGGGGGTCGCCCGGCGCGATCTCGATGTCGCCGGTGATGCCGTCGAACGGGTGGTCGGCACCGGGGAAGCCGATCCCGGCGAGGCGGCGGACCGTGCTGTCGGCGCCGTCGCAGCCGACCAGGTAGCGGTACGGCAGCCGGGCCCCGTCGCCCAGGTGGACCTCGTCGCCGTCGAAGCCGACGACCGGCGCGCCGCGGCGGATCCGCGCGCCGAGCTTCGTCGCCGCCTCGGCCAGCCGCCGCTCCACTGTGGACTGTACGGCGGTGAAGGTGAACGGGTGCGGGTCGGTGAGCCGGGCCGGGTCGAGCCACAGGTTGGCGAAGTGCGCCTGCGGGAAGCCGAAGCCGTCGTCCTCCAGCAGGTCCATCAGCGGGCGCTGGCTGAGCAGCTCGACCACGGCGGAGTTCAGGGCCACTCCGGGCGCGTCGGCCCGGGGCTGGGGGTTGTCGTCGACGACGACCGCCTCGACGCCGGCCAGGCCGAGCTCATAGGCCAGCAGCAGGCCGACCGGCCCCGCGCCGGCGATGACGACAGACTCGCTCATACTCGGATCCTGCGGTGCGGCCCCAGCCGGGCCCTTACCCCGCGCTAAAGGGAAGGGCCGGAGAAGCCGAGCTTTAGCCACTGTGCGAACGCTAAACTGCATGAGCGACGTCGATTTCGCGCAGCCACCGGCCTTTCCCATGCAAAGGTCGTGCCCGTTCCACCCTCCGGCCGAGTACGAACAGCTGCGCGCCGAGAGTCCCGTCTCGAAGGTCACGCTGCCCACCGGCCGGGTTGTCTGGCTCATCGTCGGCCACCGCAACGTACGCGAGGTCCTGGTCGACCCCCGGGTCACCTCGGACCGCACCCATCCCAACTTCCCGCTGCTCGCGTCGGTGCCGCCGGAGCAGCTGCGGGCCATCCCGCAGACGCTGATCGGCGTCGACCCGCCCGAGCACACCGCGCACCGGCGGCTGGTGATCCCGGAGTTCACGGTCAAGCGGGTGCAGACCATGCGGCCCTGGATCACCGAGCTGGTCGACGGGCTCGTCAGCGACATGCTGAAGGCCGGCCCGGTGGTGGACCTGGTGCAGGCGATGTCGCTGCCGGTGCCGTCGCTGGTGATCTGCGAGATGATGGGTGTGCCATACGCCGACCACGACCAGTTCCAGACCTGGACCGCCCGGCTGCTCAACTTCACCACCTCGCCCGAGCAGCGGGCCGCGACGTTCCAGGAGCTGGTCGGCTACCTGGACAAGCTGGTCACCGCGGCCGAGGAGGACCCGCAGGACGACCTGCTGGGCCGGCTCGTCGTGAAGAACCGCGAGAGCGGCGTGCTCGACCACACCAACCTGGTCGGCATGGCCCGCCTGCTGCTCTTCGCCGGGCACGAGACCACCGCCAACATGATCTCGCTCGGCGTCGTGACGCTGCTCGAGCATCCGGAGCAGCTGGCCGCGGTCAGGGCCGACCCGGCGCTCATGCCGAAAGCGGTCGAAGAGCTGCTGCGGTACTTCAGCATCCTCGACGTGGCGACGGCGCGCGTGGCGACGGTCGACATGGAGGTCGCCGGGACACTGATCCGGGCCGGGGAGGGCCTCATCGCGATCGGCAGCGGGGCCAACCGCGACGCCGAGGCGTTCGAGAACCCCGACGACTTCGACATCAGCCGCGGCGCCCGCCACCACGTGGCCTTCGGCTACGGGGTGCACCAGTGCCTCGGTCAGAACCTGGCCCGGCTCGAGCTGGAGATCGTGCTCAACACGCTGTTCCGGCGCATTCCCGGGCTGCGGCTGGCCGTGCCGGTCGGCGAGCTGTCGTTCAAGCACGACGCCAACGTGTACGGCATCAACGAAGTTCCGGTCACGTGGTGACCGCGGGAGGGGGAACCGTGCAGATCAGCATCGACCGCGAGCGGTGCGTCGGGGCCGGGCAGTGCGTGCTGGCCGAGCCCGACGTGTTCGACCAGAGCGACGAGGACGGCCGCGTGCTGCTCGTCAAGGACCCCGGCCCGGATGCCGCCGAGGTCGTGGAGCGGGTCGCCCCGCTGTGCCCGTCCCGGGCCATCGGCATCGCCGACAACTGAGCCGAATCCGAGCCGAACACCGAGCCGTCTACACAGTTCCGGAGAGGATCGCCATGCCCGCGCCCGACATTCACCTGCTGTCGGTCGGCACGGCGTTGCCCGGCCCACCGGTCGACAACGCCACGCTGGTCCGCCGACTCAAGGTCCCCGCTGTGTGGGAACAGTGGATCGACACCTTCATCGGCACCCACAACCGCCACTTCGCGGTCGACCTGGAGACCGGCGCCGTCCACACGACGCTCACCGACCTCGGCGTCAGCGCGAGCACCCGGGCGCTGGCCGCCGCGGGCCTGGACAGCGGCGACATCGACTTCATCGTGCTGGGCACGGCGTCGCCGGAGATGCTCATGCCGACGACGGTGAACATGATCGCCGACCGGCTCGGCATCGACAACGTGCCCACCTACCAGCTGCAGTCCGGCTGCACGGGCGCGATCCAGGCGCTGGACGTGGCGCAGGCCATGCTCACCGCCGGCCCAGCCCGCACCGCCCTGGTCATCGGGGCGGACTCCTGCGCCAAGCACATCGACCTCAGCCTCAACTTTGAGAGCATGCAGCCGTCCGAACAGGTCAACGGGGTGCTGTTCGGCGACGGCGCGGGCGCGGCCGTGCTCAGCACCCGCCCGGCCCGCAACTCGGCCGTCATCCGGCAGGTCTACCTGCGCCTGGTCGGGATGAACCGGGAGCCCGGACAGAGCATCGAATGGTACGGCCGGGCCGATCGCAACAGCGACCGCCCGGCGGTCAGCGAGGACTACAAGGCCATCGAGGAGTCGGTGCCGAAGATGGCGGTGGAGGTACTGCACGAGGTCCTCGACCACCTCGACTGGGACGAGTCCGATGTGGACTACCTCCTGCCGCCGCAGCTGTCCGGCCGGATGACCGCGCGGATCCGCGACGCCCTCGAGCTGCCCCGGGCCCAGGAGGTCAGCTGCGTGGCCGAGACCGGCAACACCGGCAACGCGCTGCCGTTCCTGCAGCTGGAGCGGGCCCTGCCGCGGATGTCGGCCGGCGACCGGGCGCTGGCCATCGCCATCGAGTCCAGTAAGTGGATCAAGGCCGGCATCGCGTTGGAGAAGGTCTGATGCCGACGTTGCTCACCGCCGCTCCGGTCGCCCCGATCGACGCGCACTCGCTGCTGGTGTTCCTGCTGCAGGTGACGGTGCTGCTCGGTGTGGCGCTCCTGCTCGGCCGGATCGCCACCCGGTTCGGCATGCCGGCGGTGATCGGTGAGTTACTCGCCGGGGTGCTGCTCGGCCCGTCGCTGCTGGAGAAGGTGGCCCCCGGGTTCTCCGACTGGCTGCTGCCGCACCGGCCGGAGCAGGTCCACATGCTCGACGCCGTCGGACAGGTCGGGGTGCTGCTGCTCATCGGCCTCACCGGCATCGAGCTCGACCTGCCCGCGATCCGCCGCCGGGGCGCCACCGCGATCCGGGTCAGCCTGTTCGGCCTGATCATCCCGTTCGGGTTCGGCGTCGGCACCGGCTGGCTGCTGCCCGGCTCGCTCGGCACCGGCCACGGCTCCAAGCTGGTGTTCGCGCTCTTCCTCGGCGTCGCGATGGGCGTGAGCGCGATGCCCGTGATCGCCAAGACCCTGATGGACATGAACCTGCTGCACCGCAACATCGGCCAGCTGACCCTGGCCGCCGGCACGCTCGACGACGCCTTCGGCTGGTTCATGCTGTCGGTGGTGTCGGCGATGGCGGTCGGCGGGCTCACCGCCGGTGGCGTGGGGCTGTCGCTGCTCTACCTGGTGGGCCTGGTCGTGGTCGCCTACTTCGCCGGCCGGCCGGCGGCCCGGGTGCTGCTGCGCTTCGCCGGCCGGGGTACCGACAACGGCCCGCTCATCGGCGTGGTCGTGCTGATGATCATCGCCGGGGCCGCGGCCACCCAGTCGCTGGGGCTGGAGGCGGTCCTCGGCGGCTTCATCGCCGGCGTGCTGATCGGCTCGGCCGGCAAGGTCGCACCGGCCCGGCTGGCGCCGCTGCGGACGGTCGTCGCGGCCGTCTTCGCGCCCCTGTACTTCGGGATCGCGGGCCTGCGAATGGACCTGACCGCACTCGTGCACCCGGCGGTGCTCGCCGCGGCGGTGGTGGTGCTGGCCATCGCCATCCTCGGCAAGTTCGCCGGGGCCTACCTCGGCGCGCGGCTGAGCCGGCTGAACCGGTGGGAGGCGCTCGCCCTGGGCGCCGGCATGAACTCCCGGGGCGTGGTCGAGGTGATCGTGGCCATGGTGGGGCTGCGGCTCGGCGTGCTCAGCTCCACGACCTACACCATCGTCGTGCTGGTCGCCATCGTCACGTCGCTCATGGCGCCGCCGATCCTGCGCTTCGCGATGCGCCGGGTCGAGCACACGGCCGAGGAGGAGCTGCGCCGGGCCGAACGGATCGGCGACGGGATCGTCCCGGCGCCGGTGGCCGACGCCGGGACCTGAGCTTCGGGGGTACTGCCGGCAGCACCTACGGCATAAGCCGGCCCGCGCCGAGCGTCGTGAGGATCGTGCTCACGACCTCGGCGCGCTGCGCGTCCAGGTAGAAGTGGCCGCCGGGGAACACCCGCAGGGCGAACCGGGCGGCGGTGTGCTCGCGCCAGGCCTCGGCGTCCTCGACGGTGGCCTGCGGGTCGCAGTCGCCGACAAGGGCCGTGACCGGGCAGGTCAGCGGCTCGCCCGGGTGGTACTCGTAGCGCTCGATCGCCTTGTAGTCGTTGCGGGTCGCCGTCAGGGCCGCCGCGACCAGCTCCTGATCCTCGAAGAACCGCGGGTCGGTGCCGCCGACGGCGCGCATCTCGGCGACGAGCCCGGCGTCGTCCTTGAGGTGCACCGCGCCCGGCCGCCAGCGCGACGGCGCGCGCCGGCCCGAGACGAACACGTGCTCCGGCAGTGTCCGGCCGTCCTGCTGCAGCCGGCGGGTCACCTCGAAGGCGAGCACCGCGCCCATGCTGTGACCGAAGAACGCGAACGGCACCCCGTCGGGGCGCGGCAGCGCGGCCGCGATCGCGTCGGCGAGCGCGGCGACGTTGTCCAGCAACGGTTCCAGCCGCCGCTCCTGCCGGCCCGGGTACTGCACCGCCAGCACGTCGACCTCCGGCGCCAGCGCGCGGCTGTAGGCGAAGTAGTAGCTGGCCGCGCCGCCGGCGTGCGGGAAGCACACCAGCCGGGGCCGGCCGGCCGGGGCCGCGCCGAACCGGCGGATCCACCGGGTGTCGTACTCCTGTGCCGCTGTCATCGCGTCGCCGCCTCTCTGCTCAGGGCCTGCCGTCCTCCGGGGCCGCTCTCCATGCTGTACCAACTCCGAATCCCTGCAAATGGCGGGCAAGTGGGGCTTAAGCCCACCCGCTGACCATGGATTGCAGACAACGAGAGGTTTGAGATGAGCATCGTCGACGAACTCAAACAGTTCGGCGCCGGGCACGCCCGCGCGCAGGACATCCCGACCGACCGGCTGGCCGAGCTCTACGCCCGCATCAGCACGGACGGCGACGGCGCCGGCTCCTGGGTCCGGGAGTGGTCCCGCGCGGCCGACGAACTGTCGGCGGCCGGGCAGCACCTGGCCGCCGCCCAGCACTACAACATGGCCCGGCTGCCCTATGTGGACGGTCCGGCGCGGCAGGAGGCGCAGGACAGCTGTGTCGCCGCGTTCGGCCGCTGGGCGCAGGACGGCGGCGTCATCACGCCGCTGGAGGTCGAGGTCGACGGCGCGCGGGTGCGCTGCTGGACGGCCGGGCTGTCGGCCGAGCACCCGCGCCCCGTCCTGCTGGCCCTGGGCGGCATCGTGAGCGTCAAGGAGCAGTGGGCGCCGCTGCTGAGCCAGGCCGCCCGGCTCGGCCTGGCCGGGGTGGTCACCGAGATGCCGGGCGTCGGGGAGAACACGCTCCCGTACGGCCGGGACAGCGCGAAGATGCTCAGCGCCGTCCTCGACGCGATCGTGGGCCGCGCCGACGTGGCCCGCACCTACGCGATGGCGCTGAGCTTCAGCGGCCACCTGGCCCTGCGCTGCGCCCTGACCGATCCCCGCATCCGCGGCATCGCCACGATCGGCGCGCCCCTGCACGCGTTCTTCACCGACCGGGCGTGGCAGGACAAGCTGCCGTCGATCACCGTGGACACGCTCGCCCACCTCATCGGCGTGGACCCGGCCGACGTCGGCGAGCACGTGCGCGACTGGGCGCTGCGCCCCGAGGAGCTGGCCGCGCTGGACATCCCGGTCGGCTACGTGGCCAGCGACCGCGACGAGATCATCCCGGCCGCCGACATCGAGCTGGCCCGCACCCACCTCAAACACCTGCGGCTGCTGCGCTTCGACGACGTCCACGGCTCGCCGAACCACGCCGACGAGACCCGGATGTGGATCGTCGGCTCGATTCTGCGCATGTCGGGCGCGCCGGTCATGCAACGGGCCGCTGTCGGCGTCGCGGGCGGGCTGATCCGGATCCGGCGCATGCTGACGCCGTCGACCCGGCTCGGCGAGCGTACCGGCGCGGGAGTCTGACCGATGCCCGACGAAGTCCTGGAGCAGCTGACCCAGCTGCAGCGCGAGGGGCGCCTGGCGGCCGACTTCCCGGCCGTGCGGGCGCTTCTGCGCGACGTGACCCCGGAGTGCCTCACCCGGGCCGGGCAGCTGCTGGCCCGGCTCGACGCCGACGAGGTGCTGCGGGCCCACCCGGCCGTGCCGACCGTGAAGATCGCGGTGACCGGCCACGGCACCCTGTCCATGCTGGTGCCGCCGCTGGTGGCCGAGTGCGCCCGGCACGGCATCCTGGCCCGGCCGGCGCTGTCGAGCTTCGACAGCTGGATCTTCGACCTCACCGACCCCGAGAGCGCGCTGTACCGCTCCGACCCCGACCTGGTGCTGTGCGTGCTGGACGCCTCGGTGGTCTTCGACGAGGTGCCGGCCCCGTGGCGGCCGGAGGACGTGCAGCGCGTGTTCGCCGAGAAGACCGCGCTGATCGTCCGGCTGGCCAACCGGTTCCAGTCCAAGGCCCGCGGGACGCTGGTGCTCAACACCGCGCCCCTACCCCGGCGCTACCCGGCCCAGCTGGTCGACTACGGCTCGCGGGCCCGGCTCGGCGCGCTGTGGCGGGAGGCGAACGCCCGGCTGCTGACGCTGGCCGAGACCCACCCGTCGATCGTCGTGGTCGACCTCGACCCGCTCGTCGCCGAGGGGCAGGCCGCCAGCGACCCGCGGCTGAGCGTCTACGCCAAGGCCCATCTGTCCCCCGGGCTGCTGGCCGCCTACGCCCGGGAGGTCGGGCACCTGGCCCGGCACGTGACCGGCCAGACGAAGAAGGTCCTCGCCCTGGACCTCGACGGCACCGTGTGGGGCGGCATCCTCGGCGACGACGGGGTCGAGGGCATCGAGGTCGCCGAGAGCCCCCGCGGCGAGGCGTTCCAGGCGTTCCAGCGGGTGGCCAAGCAGATCGGCTCCCAGGGCGTACTGCTGGCCGCGGTCAGCAAGAACGAGCAGGACCTGGTCCGCCAGGCACTGCGCGACAAGCCCGGCATGACGCTGCGGGAGGACGACTTCGTCCGGGTGGTCGCCAACTGGCGGCCCAAGCACGACAACCTGGCCGAGCTCGCCACCGTGCTCAACGTGTCACCCGACAGCTTCGTGTTCGTCGACGACAGCGCCTACGAGTGCGGCCTGGTCCGGCACGCGCTGCCCGGCGCCGCGGTCGTGCAGGTCGGCGAGGACCCGGCCCGGCACGTCGAGCAGCTGCTGCGCGACGGCTGGTTCGACGTGCGGGAGCTGACCGCGGAGGACCGCGCGCGGGTCGCCCGATATCAGGAGGAGATGGTCCGCCAGGCGTTCCTGGACACCTTCGACTCGGTCGAGGACTACCTCAAGGAGCTGCGGGTCAGCGTCCGGCTGCGGGCCGCGGCCGACGCGGACGTGCCCCGGCTTTCGCAGATGACGCTGCGGACCAACCAGTTCAACCTGACCACGCAGCGCCTGCAGCCGGCCGACGTGCGCCAGCTGCTGGCCGACCCGCGGGCGCTGGTGCTGGCGATCAGCTCCGCCGACCGGTTCGGCGACAACGGCATCGTCGGGGCGATCTTCACCCGGTTCGCCGACGGCGTGCTGCACATCGACAACTTCCTGCTCAGCTGCCGGGTCTTCAGCCGCGGCATCGAGCACGCCTGCCTGGGCGCGCTGCTGCGCCACGCCCGCCGGACCGGTGCCACCGGCGCGGTCGCGCAGTACGCACCGACCGCGAAGAACACGATCGTCGCCGACCTGTATCCGCGGTACGGGTTCACCCGCACCGGGGGCGACGGCGCCCGGGCCGGTTTCCGCCATGACCTGCACGACATCGTCGAAACGCCGGCGCACGTCAGCCTCACCGAGGATCTAGAGAGGGCCGCACCATGAACGCGATCGAGGACTTCCTCGAGCTCGTCCGCGACGAGCTCGGGCTACCCGTCACGGCCGAGAATGCCGGGCAGCGTCTCGACGAGCTGCCCGGCTGGGACTCCGTGCACCTGCTCTGGCTGCTCACCGCGCTGGAGCGCTCGACCGGCCGGTCGGTGTCGCTGCCGGACGTGCTGCAGGCGGGCAGCCTGGCCGACATCTACGCGCTGACGGCGATCCGGTGACCGGCGCGCCGATCGCCCGGCAGCGCCGGCACACCCTGCACTTCCTGGGCGAGATCCGGGCCGCGGCGCCGGTCTTCCTCGACACGGACGTCGACATGAGCGCGATCCAGGCGCACCGGGCCGCGGTCCGGACGGACGGCGGGCGGCTTTCGGTCGTCTCGTACGTCCTGTGGGCGGGAGCTCGGGTGCTGGCCGCCCACCCGGCGGCCAACGCCGCGATCCGGGGGCGGCTGCGGCCGCGGGTGGCCCGCTACGCGGCGGTCAGCGGCAAGCTCGCCCTCGACAAGCGCATCGGCGGCGAGCGGGTGGTCCTCTCGGCGGTGCTGCCGGACCTGGAGCGGGCCGGGCTGGGCGACATCCAGGCCCTGGTCGATCACTACGCCGGCGGCGACCCGGAGACGATGCCCGAGTTCGGCCCGGCGCGCAGCCTGCACCGGCTGCCCGGCTGGCTCGGCGGCCTGGCGTTTCGCACCGGGGTCCGCCCGCTGGGCCGGCGGGCGGCGGCGTTCGGCACCTTCGCGGTCAGCTCGCTCGGGCACCGCCCGGTCGACGGCTTCTACTCGGTCGGCGGCACCACGATCACGCTCGGCCTGGGCCGGATCGCCGATCGGCCGGTGGTCCGGGACGACCGGCTGGCGATCGCGCCCGTGATGCGGCTGAGCCTGACCTTCGACCACCGGGTGATCGACGGCGCCGAGGCGGCCGACACCCTGGCCGAGATCAAGGAGAGCCTGGAGGCGTTCGCCGCCGAAGCGGCCGTGAGCGAGCCGGCGGCCCGGATCGGCGTCCGCGCCGGCGCCTGAGCCGTCGCGCCCGACCGGAAACGGCAGCGGCTCGGGAGGTCCGCCCGCCCGAGCCGCTGCCGTCCGTCCGGCCGGTTCAGGCTGCGGCGGCGTGCACTCCGAGCAGCACATCGTCCGCCACCAGGATCGCCCGCTGGAGGTCCTGCAGCGCCCGGCACGGCTCGAGGCCGAGCTCCAGCTCGAGGGTGCGGCGCGCCGACTGGTAGACCTTCAGCGCATCGGCCTTGCGATCGGACCGGTACAGCGCCAGCATCAACTGCCGGTAGAACGTCTCCCGCAGCGGGTGCTCGGCGGCCAGCGAGAACAGCTGGGCCACGAGCTCCCGGTGCCGGCCGAGCTGCAGCTGGGCCTCCAGGAGCAGCTCCGTGCACTCCAGCCGGGCCTCCGCCAGCCAGGCCAGGAACGCGTCGACGATCGGGCCGCCGGTCAGGTCGCCGACCACGGAGCCGCGCCACAGCGAGAGGGCCCGCTGGAAACAGTCGGCCGCCTCCTCGTGGCGCAGATCCCGGGCGTGCGCCCGGCCGTCGTACATCAGCCGCACGAACGCGTGGGCGTCGAGCTCGTCGGCGCCGAGGTGCAGCAGGTAGCCCGGCGGCCGGGTGACGATCGGGCTCGCCGGGCTCTCCGGCCGGCGCAGGAACTTACGCAGGTCGGAGATGTAGACGTGCAGTCCCGCGGTGGCCCGGCGGGGCGGCCGTTCACCCCAGATCTCGGCGATCAGCCGATCGGCGGTGACCACCTGGTCCGACCGGATCAGCAGCGCCACGAGCAATGTCTCGATCTTGCGAGCGCTGATGGAAGAGACGGTGCCCTTGTCCACGACCCGTACCGGACCGAGTATTTCGTACCTCACGACGTCCCCCTGTGTATTACGACGTTAAGCACGCATGGTGCGTCACGAAATCGACGCCTGCCGCTAGAGACCATAAAGACGCCGCCTTTCCAGCCGCAGCCCCTACCGCCCCCTAACCAGGCTCAATCGGCATATTTCAAGATCACCTCAAGGAACTTGACAAAGAGTTGCAGCGGTCGATCGAACGTGATAAGCGCACGTGCGATTCAATCACTCAAAGTGAAGATTCTTCCAACTCTCAGTAATTGATCCACTACTTAGCGTGGAAGTCCGGATGCCGGTTGCCTTCGCCGGAGCGGTTCACATGTCGGCCATCATCCGGTAATGATCCGAAATGCCGCTCGTTTTCGCAGCTCAGCGCCGTAGCCCTCCACCGTTCGGCCCCCCTAACCTGCACGCGCCACGTTCCGGTTTCGGGCGGGGTAGCGCAGCGCGCTCGCTGTGCTATTCTGTAAACGTTGACTTACCTGCGCGCGCGCGTATTCGCGGTGTCTGATCATGGGGCACCGGTCCCGCCCGAAAACGTCGTCGACGTTCTCATCGCCGTGCATTTCTCGAATCCGCTTCGCACAGGTCTCCGGCCGGACACCAACCTGAAATAGGAGCGTAATGAACCGCTACCATCCAATCGTGGGGCTAGTCTGCGGCCGGTGGACGAAGTGGGTCGTGCTGGCGGCGTGGATCGCGATCTTCCTGATCCTGTCCCCCCTCGCCGGCAAGCTGGAGCAGGTGCAGAAGGACGACGCGTCCACCTGGCTGCCGGGCAGCGCCGAGTCGACCAAGGTCGTCAACATCCAGACCAAGACGCACCCGGTGACCACGGCGCCGGCGGTCATCATCTACGAGCGCGCCGGCGGCATCACGCAGGCCGACCAGGACCGGGCGGCCAAGGCGGCGGCCGACATCGCCACGCTCCCCGACACCGTCGGCAAGGTCATCGGCCCGATCCCGTCGAAGGACGGCAAGGGCGTCCAGCTCATCGTCACGATGGTGTTCGACAGCGACCACCTCGACAAGGTGCAGGACGACGTCAACTCCCTGCGCACCACGGCCGGGACCAGCGGCGACGGCCTGACCGTCTACGTCACCGGGCCGTCGGCCATGGCCGCGGACTCGCTGAAGGCGTTCAGCGGCATCGACACCACCCTGCTCTACACGACGCTGGCCGTGATCGTGGTGATCCTGCTGCTCACCTACCGCAGCCCGATCCTGTGGATCCTGCCGGTGTTCTCCGCGGGCCTGTCCCTGATCAGCTCCCAGGCCGTCGTCTACCTGATCGCCAAGAACTCCGGCCTGCTGGTCAACGGCCAGTCCATCGGCATCCTGACCGTGCTCGTCTTCGGCGCCGCCACGGACTACGCGCTGCTCCTGCTCGCCCGATATCGAGAAGAGCTGCACAACCACAAGGACCGGCACGAGGCGATGAAGTGGGCGCTGCACCGGGCCGCACCGGCCATCATCGCCAGCGCCGCGACCGTCGCCATCGGCACCCTGTGCCTGCTCGCCGCCCAGATGAACTCCACCAAGGGCCTCGGCCCGATCGCCGCGATCGGCATCGGGGTCGGCCTGATCACCATGATGACGCTGCTGCCGGCCCTGCTCGTGATCTTCGGCCGGTGGATGTTCTGGCCGGCCCGGCCGAAGTACGAGGCGACCCACCTCGAACACACCGGTGTCTGGCGGAAGATCGGCGAGGCGATCGACAAGCGCCGCCGGATCGTCTGGATCATCACCGCGCTCGTGCTCGGCGGGTTCGCCTTCGGTCTGGTCACGCTCAAGGCCGACGGGCTCAAGCAGGCCGACTCGTTCGTCACCAAGCCCGACTCGGTGATCGGGGCCGAGGTCGCGGCCCGGCACTTCCCGGCCGGCTCGACCGAGCCGGTGTGGGTCGTCGGCTCGCCGGACAAGACCGCCGAGCTGCGCACGGCCCTGGCCGGCACCGAGGGCATCGCCGACGTCTCCGACCCGGAAACCACCGGCGGCTACGTGTTCCTGCAGGGCACGCTGCAGGACGCGCCCGACAGCGAGGCCGCGGCGGCCACCATCGACCGGGTCCGCGACCGGGTGCACGCCGTGGCCGGGGCCAACGGGCTGGTCGGCGGCTCCACCGCGACCGACCTCGACACCGCCCGGGCCTCCCGCGCCGACCGCAACCTCATCATCCCCCTGATCCTGGTGGTGGTGCTGCTCATCCTCGGCCTGCTGCTGCGGGCCGTGGTGGCGCCGCTGGTGCTGATGGCCACGGTCGTGCTGTCGTTCGGCACCGCGCTGGGCATCAGCGCGCTGCTGTTCAAGGCGTTCGGATTCCACGGCGCGGAGACCGACTTCCCGCTGCTGGTCTTCGTGTTCCTGGTCGCCCTGGGCATCGACTACAACATCTTCCTGATGACCCGGGTGCGGGAGGAGTCGGTGCGGCACGGCTCCCGCCGGGGCGCCCTGATCGGCCTGGCCGCGACCGGCGGGGTGATCACCTCCGCCGGCCTGGTGCTGGCCGGCACCTTCAGCGCGCTGGCGACGCTGCCCGTGGTCTCGCTGGCCGAGATCGGCGTGACGGTCGCGGTCGGCGTGCTGCTCGACACGCTCATCGTGCGGTCCATCCTGGTCACCGCGCTCAGCCTGGACCTCGGCCGGCACATGTGGTGGCCGTCCAAGCTCTCCCGGCCCGAGTCCGACCACCCGGCCCCGCCGCTCGACGAAGCGCCCGACAACCCGGCCGATGAGGCCGGCAACCCGGCCGATGAGGCCGCACCGCAGCCTGAGGAGGACGAGTCGCGCACCGGCGCGTAGCCGGCACAACGCGAATGGCCCCCGCCGCTCGGCGGGGGCCATTGACGTAGGCGCTCAGCGCAGCTCGCGCACCAGCGAGGAGTCGAGCACGAACCCCTCCTTGATGCACATGATCGGCACCCCGCCGTGCACCAGCCGGTAACAGCGCAGCACCAGCGGCGCCCCCGCCGGCACGTCCTCGTCGTCGACGTCGGCCGGCATCGCGCCCAGGCCGTACCACAGCAGCTCCCGGCGGAACTCCGCCCGCGACTCCAGCATCGCCGCGCCGATCCCGCGCGGGTTCGCCGACAGCAGCGCCGCGAAGTTGGCCGGCAGCCGCTCGGGCACCAGCAGCGAGTCGGCCTCGACCAGCAGTTCGCCGGTCGTCGCGTCGCGGATCGCCGTGCGCCGGCGGACCGACACGGTGCCGGGCTCCACCGCCAGCCAGGCCGACTCGGCCGCGGACAGCAGCGCGACCGCCTCGGTGCGCACCTCGGCCATGACGGTGGCGATCCGCAGGGCCTCCAGCCCGACGGTCAGCGTGCCGTCGTGCACCAGCAGGCAGCGCAGCGTCGCCGGCAGCGCGTCCAGGTCCAGCTCGGCCACCCCGGCCGGCCGGCTCTCCGGTGCCGCGAAGTTGCGCAGCATCGTGCGGGCCGCGGGTGAGACCTCGGCGGCCGGCCGTTGCGCCGGCACCGGTGGCGGGACCGCGGTAGGGGTAGGGGTCGCCACGCCCGCGCGGGCCATCACCTCGCGGACGTGCCCGGCGAAGCTGCTGACCGTCGAGGCCTCCAGCATCACCTCGACCGAGACGTCGACGGCGAGCAGCCGGCGGATCCGCGAGCTGACCCGCATCGCCAGCAGCGAGTCACCGCCCAGTTCGAAGAAGTCGTCGTCGTGCCGGACCGCGCCGACGCTGAGGACCTCGGCCCAGATCCGGGCGATCGCGTCCTCCAGTGCGTCGGCCGGCACCGTGGTGCCGGGTTCAACCGGCTCGGATGCCACCTGCTTGCCATCTGTGACCATGCCACCAGACTCGTCCGCACCCCTAAAGCCGCTGCGCAAGCCGCACTTAAGTCGCCTGCGGGACTCTGGCGGCATGACCGAGCTGAGCACCGTGACCCGGGCCGACGGGGTCGTTCTGCCGCCGCCGGAGGTCGCCGCCCGCTACCGGGCCGAGGGCTGGTGGGACGACACGCTGCTGCCGGACCTCGTGCTGCGGGCCGCGGCCGGGCACCCGGACGCGGTGGCGCTCGTCGACGCCGCGTCCCGCCTGACCTACGCGGAGCTGGCGGCCGCCGTCGACGGGCTGACCGCCCGGCTCGCCACGGCCGGGCTGGCCCGCGGCGACCGGGTGCTGGTGCGCCTGCCCAACAGCGTGGAGTTCGTCATCACCATGCTCGCCCTCATGCGGCTGGAGGCCCGGCCGATCCTGGCCGCGCCGGCCCTGCGCGACCGCGAGATCGGCCACGTGCTGCGCCTGGCCCGCCCCACCGCCATGGTGGTCAACGCGCCGCTGGGGGCCCGGCAGTCGGTGGAGCTGGCCGAGCGGATGCGGGCCGAGCACCCGGCGCTCACCCGCATCCTGGTGCTCGGCGACGCGCCGACGCCGGCGCCCGACATCGACCTGACCGCCCTGATCCGGGCGGCCCGCACCGATCCGCCGACCCCGGGAGACCACCGCCCCGCACCGCTGGACCGCCCGGACGACGTCGCGTTCTACCTGCTGTCCTCCGGTACCACCGGGCTGCCGAAGCCGATCCCGCGCACCCACCAGGACTACGGCTGCGCCCTGCGGGCGAACAACGAGGTGTGCGCGGTCACCCCGCAGACCGTCTTCCTGGCCGCGCTGACGGCCGCGCACACGTTCACGCTCGGCTGCCCCGGCGTCCTCGGCGTGCTGGCCGGCGGCGGCACGGTGGTGCTCACCAACCCCGAGCCGGAGAACGTCGCCGAACTGCTGGCCCGGCACCGGGTCACGATGACCGCGTCGGTGCCCGCGCTCGCCGTGCAGATCGCCGAGGCCGTCCGCGCCGGCGGCCACGACACGTCCGCGCTGCGGGTGGTCCAGGTCGGCGGGGCCCGCCTCGCGCCGCGGCAGGGCTACGAGGTGGTCGACACGCTCGGCTGCCGGCTCCAGCAGGCCTACGGCATGTCCGAGGGGATGCAGAACTACACGCGCCTCGACGACCCGCTCGACATCGTGGCGTCCACCCAGGGCCGGCCGGTGGCCGCCGCCGACGAGTGGCGGGTCGTCGACGACGACGGCGCCGACGTGCCCCCGGGCGCCAGCGGCGAGCTGCTCACCCGCGGCCCGCACGTCATCGGCGGCTACCTCGCCGGCGACGCCGTCAACGAGCGGGCCTTCACCGCCGACGGGTTCTTCCGGACCGGCGACGTGGTGCACCTCGACCCGTCGGGCAACTTCGTGGTCGAGGGGCGCCGGCAGGACTTCGTCAACGTCGCCGGCGAGAAGGTCTCCGCCCAGGAGCTCGAGGAGCTGCTGCTGGAGCATCCGAAGGTGGCCCGGTGCGCGGTCGTCCCGGCGCCCCACCCCAACGTCGGCGAGGCCCCGTGCGCGTTCGTGGTGCCGGCCGGGGCCGATGCGCCGACCCTGAGGGAGCTGCGGGTCCACCTCGACCGGGCCGGCATCGCCCGATACAAGCTGCCGACCCGGCTGGAGCTGCTAGAAGAGCTGCCCATGACGACGCTGGGCAAGCTCGACCGGGGCACGCTGCGGACCCGGGTCGCCGAGGCCTGACGAGGAGGCGAGCGGCAGGATCTGCCGCAGGCCACCGGGGCCGCCCGGCCGGATGCGCCACTCGCGCGGGTAGCCCAGCGACACCTCGTAGAACGGCACTCCGTCGATCACCTGGTGGCGCGGGATGTGCAGGTGGCCGTAGACGACGGCGGCGGCCCGGTAGCGGCGATGCCAGTCCGCGGTGTGCACCGTGCCGCACCAGAGCGCGAACTCGGGGTACCGCAGAATCCGCGTCGGCTCCCGGACCAGCGGGTAGTGGTTGACCAGCACCGTCGGCAGGTGCGCCGGCAGCTCGTCGAGGCGCTCCCGGGTGACCCGCAGCCGCTGTGCGCACCAGGCGTCGCGGTCCGGGTAGGGGTCCGGGTGCAGCATCATCTCGTCGTTGCAGACCACACCGGTCCGGTAGGCCCGGTCCAGGGCCTGCTGCCGGGTGTAGGTGCCGGCCGGCCGGAACGTGTAGTCGTACAGCACGAACAGCGGGGCGACGGCGATCGGGCCGCCGGGCCCGGGCCACAGGGGGTACGGGTCCTCGGGGGTCACGACGTCGAGCTCGCGGCACATGCGGACCAGCGCGTGATAACGCTCCTCGCCCCGCAGCCGCACCGGGTCGTCGCGGGGCGTCCACAGCTCGTGGTTGCCCGGCGCCCAGATCACGGTGGCGAACCGGGCCCGCAGCCGGCGCAGCGTCGACTCGATGTCGGCGAACGTCTCCCCCACGTCGCCGGCGACGATGAGCCAGTCGTCGGCGGACTCCGGCCGGAGCCGGTCGGCGATCGCCCGGTTCTCCTCGTAGGCCACGTGCAGGTCGCTGATCGCGAACAGCTTGCCGCTCACGCCGGGCTCCCGGCGATGGTCCAGGTGTCGCCGCTGTTGAGCAGGGCGCCCAGTTCCTCGTCGGGGGTGCCGTGGACTTTGGCCTGGGCGGTGGCGAGTTGGTCGCGTACGACGTCGTCGTAGGCGGGGCGGGCGTGGGCGCGGAACACCCCGATGGGGGTGTTGCGCAGGTCGAGGCCGGGCAGCCGGGACAGCGCGAACGCATACGCCGGCTCGGCCACCGTCTGGTCGTGGACCACGATGTCGTCCGGGGCGACGTCGGCGGTCGCGACGACGGCCAGGCCGAACCCGCCGGGCGGGTGGGTGACCGCCCACTCCCCGTCCTTGCCGAACGTGATCGGCCGGCCGTGTTCCAGGCGGATCAGGAAGTCATCCCGGCTGGCCGGCTCCTTCAACGCGTCGAACGCGCCGTCGTTGAAGATGTTGCAGTTCTGGTAGATCTCCACGAACGCCGACCCGCGGTGCTCGGCCGCGGCCCGCAGCACCGACTGCAGATGCTTGCGGTCCGAGTCGATGGTCCGGGCCACGAAACTCGCCTCCGCCCCCAGGGCCAGGGAGATCGGGTTGAACGGCGAGTCCGCCGACCCGGCCGGGGTCGACTTCGTGATCTTCCCCACCTCCGACGTCGGTGAGTACTGCCCCTTCGTCAACCCGTAGATCTTGTTGTTGAACAACAGAATCTTCACGTTCACGTTGCGGCGCAGCGCGTGGATCAGATGGTTCCCGCCGATCGACAGCGCGTCGCCGTCACCGGTGACGACCCACACCGACAGATCCGGGCGGGACACCGACAGCCCCGACGCGATCGCCGGGGCCCGGCCGTGGATCGAGTGCATGCCGTAGGTGTTCATGTAATACGGGAACCGGGAGGAGCAGCCGATGCCCGAGACGAACACGATCCGCTCCCGCGGAATGTTGAGCTCGGGCATGAAGGACTGCACCGCGGCCAGGATCGCGTAGTCCCCGCAGCCGGGGCACCAGCGGACCTCCTGATCGGACTTGAAGTCCTTCATCGTCAGTTTCAACTGCTCAGGCATTCTTGACCACTTCCTCCAGCACGCCCTCCAGCTCGGCCGCGGTGAACGGCAGGCCGCGGACCTGGTTGTAGGCGATCGCGTCGACCAGGAACCGCGACCGGATGACCCCGGCGAGCTGGCCGAGGTTCATCTCCGGGATGACGACCTTGTCGTAGGACTTGAGCACCGCGCCCAGGTTCTTCGGCATCGGCGACAGATGCCGCAGATGCGCCTGCGCCACCGGCATACCCCGCTGGCGCAGCGCCCGGGCGGCGGCGCCGATCGGCCCGTACGTCGAACCCCACCCGAGCACCAGGACGCGGGCGGTGCCGTCGGGGTCCTCAACCTCGAGGTCCGGCACGTCGATGCCCTCGATGCGGGCCGCGCGGGTGCGCACCATGAAGTCGTGGTTGGCCGGGTCGTAGGAGATGTCACCGGTCTTGTCGGCCTTTTCGAGGCCGCCGATGCGATGCTCCAGCCCCGGCGTGCCGGGCACCGCCCACGGCCGGGCCAAAGTCTTCGGATCCCGCAGATACGGCAGGAACCGCTCCCCGTTCAGCTCGGTCGCGAACTCGACCCGCAGGTCGGGCAGCTCGTCAACCGAGGGCAGCCGCCAAGGCTCGGAACCATTCGCGATGTAGCCGTCCGACAGCAGAATCACCGGCGTCCGATACGTCAACGCGATCCGCGCCGCATCCAAGGCCGTGTTGAAACAGTCCGCCGGCGACCGCGGCGCCAGGACCGCGACCGGGGCCTCACCGTGCCGACCGAACAACGCCATGTTCAGATCGGCCTGCTCAGTCTTCGTCGGCAGGCCCGTCGACGGGCCGGCCCGCTGCACGTCGATGATCAACAGCGGCAGCTCCAACGCCACCGCCAGGGAGATCGTCTCGCCCTTCAGCGCCACCCCCGGCCCGGACGTGGTCGTCACCCCCAGCGCGCCACCGTAGGAGGCGCCCAGGGCCACGCCGATCGCGGCGATCTCGTCCTCGGCCTGCACCGTCGTCACACCGAACTTCTTGTGCTTGCTCAGCTCGTGCAGGATGTCGGAGGCCGGCGTGATCGGGTAGGCGCCCAGGAACACCGGCAGCCGCGACCGGACCCCGGCCGCGACGACGCCCAGGGCGAGGGCGGCGTTGCCGGTGATGTTGCGGTAGTTGCCCGGCACCATCCGCGCCGGTTTCACCTCGTAGCGGACGGCGAAGTTCTCCGTCGTCTCCCCGAAGTTCCAGCCGGCCTTGAACGCGGCGATGTTCGCCGCCACCAACTCCGGCCGGGACGCGAACTTGCGCCGCAGGAACGACAGCGTCGACTCATGCGGCCGCGAATACATCCACGACAACAGACCCAACGCGAACATGTTCTTCGCCCGCTCCGCGTCCTTCTTCGAAATCTCGAACGACTCCAGCGCCTTCACCGTCATCGACGTCAACCCGACCGGGGCGACGTTCCAGCCGTCCAGGGAGCCGTCCTCGAGCGGGTTCGCGGCGTACCCGACCTTGGCCAGGTTACGGTTCGTGAACTCGTCGGTGTTCACGATGATCGACGCGCCCTTGGGCAGATCGGCGAGGTTCGCCTTCAACGCCGCCGGGTTCATCGCCACCAGGACATTCGGCGCGTCACCAGGCGTGAGAATGTCGAAATCGGCGAAATGCACCTGAAAACTCGACACACCCGGCAACGTCCCGGCCGGCGCCCGGATCTCGGCCGGGAAGTTGGGCAATGTCGAAATATCGTTGCCGAGCTGCGCGGTCTCGGACGTGAAGCGGTCACCGGTGAGCTGCATACCGTCGCCGGAATCGCCAGCGAACCGGATGACCACCCGATCGACCCGCACAATCTGCTTCGCCGCTACCGCGGTCATTGCTCCTCCTCGGCGATGGCCGGCACACGCAACTGCTCCACCAGGGTCCGCCAGGCGCGCTCCTCGGCCGGCGTCAACGGCCGCTCACGCTCGGCCTCGAGCAGGCCCGCGGTGTACTGCGGCCACGCGATCGGCGTCCACGGCACCAGGACGGCCGCGCCCATCGCCAGGTGGGCCAGGCTCGTGACGATGCCACGGCCGGCGAGGCGCAGCGCCACCCGCCACCACCGTGCTCTGCGCTCGGACGGCTCGACCAAGGCGCGCTCCCTCCACTGTTCGGTACTTTCTCGCAGCCCCCGCTTCCCGCCGGACAACCCGTCGCTAAAGGCCCCGGCAGAAGGGCGGCTTTACCGCACGGTGCGAGGTTCGAAGCCGACGACCCGTCGAGCGGAGAACCGGGGGTGCCCGTGGCATACGCGATCGCGACCGACGCGCTCGAGGCGGTGGCCGAGCGCGTCGACGCCGACCTCACCGCGCTCGTGGCCCGCCTGCGGGGGCCGGACAACGCGGCCGCGGAAGCGGGGACGGCCGACCCGGCGATGGCGGCGTTCATCGACCGCATCATCGGCAACGCCCGGGCCCGCGGGTCGGGCGGCACGATGCACATCATGGTGCGGTTCCCGCTGCTGGTGCACGCTGCGGAGAGCGGCGACCCGGACGGGGGCCGGCTCGCCGCGCTCATCCACCTGCTGTGGTGGACCGCCGCCCGCTACCTCGACGACCTGGCCGACGACGGGCCGACGAAGCCGGCCGAGCCGGCGCAGTACCACCGCGGGATTCTCGCCGCCCTGGGGGCCGGCAGCCACCTGCCGGTCCGGCTCGTCGACGCCACCGACGCACCGGACGCGACGAAGCTGGCCGTCCTCGGTGAGCTGGCCCGCGGCTGGCTCGACGGGATCGGCGGGCAGCTTCTGGACTACGACACGGACGTGGCCCGGGCGACGCCGGCGGCGGTGCTGGCCGGCTACCGGGGCAAGACCGGCGCGCCGTATGCGATGGCCGCGGCGATGGCGGCCCGCCTGGCCGGCGCCGGGGCGGAGCGGGTCGACCGGTGGCGGGCCGCCGGGGCCACCTTCGGCGTGCTGCGCCAGCTGGTCAACGACCGCCGGGACCTCGCCGGCGGCCGGGACGAGGACATCGCCAACGGCACCGCCACGTTCATGGTGGCGCATTTTTTCTCGGGGGTACCGCACGCAGCCCGCCCGTCGCTGCTCCAACTGCACGCGCGGGCGGCGACGGACCCGGGCGCCCGCACGGCGTTCAAGGACCACCTGCTCGACGTCAACCATCTGCGCGCCTACGCGGCCACGGTCGGCGGCCTGGTCGACGGACTGCACGCCGAGCTCGACTCGCTCGGCCCCGGCGGCCGGTGGTCGGCGCGGCTGCACGAGATGGTCGACGAGGCCATGCGCCAGTTCCCCCTGCCGACGCCCGGCGAACGACAGCGGTAGAGGGGTCCACAGTGGACGAGTTCGGCGGATACACCGAGCGGGACCTGGACCGGATCGCGGTGGCCCAGCAGGCGGCCCGCCTGGCCGACCGGCTGCGCGGGCTGGTCGGCGGGCACGGCCACGAGCGCAGCGCCCAGGAGTGGCTGAGCGAGCTCATCGGCCCGGTCCTGGCCGACGCGGACCGGCTCGGCGAGCTGGGCCGCGGCTACGCCCACGCGCGCGGGCTGAGCTGGGCCGAGATCGGCGCGGCGACCGGGGTGGACCCGGGCGCCGCCCGCGCGGCGTGGGAGGCCCGCCCGGCCGGACCCCTCGACGACCCGGCGGCCGCCGTCGCCGAGCTGGACCACTGGTACATGCGCACCGTCTGGCTGGACATGCACGCGGCGCTCGACACCGCGCCGCTCGGCGGGCGGCTCGACGCGGCCCGTCCCGGCACCGACCCGTCCTGCCTGATCTGCCGCAAGTACGCGGGCGGTGTCGTGCCCCTCTGGGCCGGCCGGGCCGAGCCGCCGGGCCGGCATCTGCTCGACGATCCACTGTGGCGGGTCGGGCACGGCCCGGCGATCTTCTCCCCGCTGGGCACGCTGCTCATCGAGTCAAAGCGGCACTACCTCGACTACGCCGAGATGACAGCGGAGGAGCTGGCCACCTACCCGGTGCTGCTGGCCCGCCTGATGCCGGTCATCAAGCGGGTCACCGGGGCCGAGCGGGTCCACGTGTTCTCCAACATGGACGGGGCCGCGCACTTCCACACCTGGCTCCTGCCGCGCCGCCCCGACCAGGTCCGCGGGCGGCGCTTCCTGACCACCCCGGGCTGGTGCCTGGAGCCGGACGCGGCCGCGGTGATCGAGCGGATGCGGGAGCTGCTCGCCGCGGACGGTCAGGGATAGACCCGGTCGAGCAGCTGCCGCACCGGGACCTGGCCGGAGCGGGTGAGCAGCTGGGCGGTGAGCCGGTAGGGGTCGACGTAGCGGGTGTCGCGGGCCAGCCGCCGCAGGAACGGGGTCAGGGCCACGTCGCCAGCCTCGGTGCCGGCGTGCAGCCGCTCGGCCCGCCCCACCCAGCGGCGCAGCTCGTCGACCCGGAACGAGCCGGCGTTGGGCCGGCCCAGGACGGCCAGCAGGTACAGCCGCAGCGCCAGCCGGAACGCGTGGTCGCCGGCGTCGACCCGCCCGCGCAGCGCGCCGAGGGTGAACCCGGCCCAGCCGCCGCGCCGGCTGGAGGCGACGACTCCGTCCAGCGGGACCCGGGCCACCTCGATCCGGGTCGCCTGCGCGCCGAACGCGGCCAGGACCCGCTGCACGAGCACGTAGTCCTCGCGCAGGTCGGGGTCGTGGATCAGCACGACGAGGTCGTACCGGCCGGCGATGGGCAGGAGCTGGCCGAGCACGCAGGTCAGGTAGTTGGCCTGGCCGGCCGGGCTGACCAGGCGGCGCAGCGGGATGCCCTGGGCGCTCAGGTCCAGGTAGACCGGGCCGCCGACGGGCCGCCCGTCGATGGCCAGGTCCCGCGCGGCCAGCCGCTCGATCAGTTCCGGCACCGGCAGCACCGGCGGGCCCTGCTCGCCCAGCCTCGGGTCGAACAGGTTCAGGGTGCCGTAGTGCCCGCGCCAGATGTCCAGGACGCGCCGGGCCGACGGGTGCAGCCAGCGCTCGGCCCGGACCCGCTCGACGTAGGGGGCCAGCCGGTCGTCGGCGGCGGGGCCGGGCTCGGCGTGGTGGCGGACGTACAGCTCGCCGATCTCCTCCTCGGTCGCCGCGGCGAAGTCGCGCCCGGGCCAGGTCCGGTCGAGGTACTCCCAGAACGCCACCGTCTGGCCGGCCGGGGCGTAGGCGAGGTGGTCGTACACGCACTCGACGTCGGCGATGCCGGCCGTGGCCCGGCACAGCGCGTCGGTGACGAGCAGGTGCTTGACGTGCGTCGGGGTGAGCGGCTTCGTCGGCGACACGGTCACCGGCGCCACGAGGATGGCCGGCATCGCGGCGCTCACCAGGTCACCGGCAGCGCGGCCAGCCCGCGGATGAACATCCCCTGGCGCCACCGCGGCGTCAGCCGGGCCAGGTCGAGCCCGGGCAGCCGGCGCAGCAGCACGTCCAGCGCGGTGACCAGTTCGACCCGGGCCAGCGGCGCGCCGAGGCACAGGTGCCGGCCGTGACCGAACGCGAGGTGCGGGTTCGGCGTGCGGTCCAGGCGCAGCTCGTCGGGGTCCGCGAAGACGGCCGGGTCCCGGTTGGCGGCGGCGAACGCCGGGACGACCAGCACACCCGGTGCGGCCGGCACCCCGCCGACATCGGTGGGGCTGGTCGCGGCGTGCGGCGCGCCGCCGGTGGCCAGCAGCGACGTCCAGCGCAGCAGCTCCTCGACGGCGACCGGCAGCCGCGCCGGGTCCTGGCGCAGCCACTCCCAGCGGTCCCGCTCGGCCAGCAGCAGCCGCACGCCGACGGCGATCTGGTGGGTGGTGGTCTCGTAGCCGGCCATCAGCAGCCCGTAGCCGACGTGCACCGCCTCGGCCCGGGTGCACTCGCCGTCCCGCACGGCCCGCACGAGGTCGCCGAGCACGTCGTCGAGCTCGGCGGCGGCGCTCCCGGGCGGCGCGGCGAACCGCTCGTCGAAGCGCTCCGCGAAGCATTCGAAGACCTCCTTGTGGGCCGCGGCCACCCGCGCCGCCGGGTGCCGCCCCACCGACATCATGACGTCGACGGGCGGGCCGAAGCGGGCGTAGTCGTCCGCGGGCACGCCCATGAGCCGGCAGATGACGGCCACCGCGAAGGGGCGGCTGAAGCCGGCGATGAGGTCGGCCGGGGCGCCGCGGCCGAGCAGGTCGTCGACGAGGACCTCGGCGGTGTGGACGATGAACGGCCGCAGCTCCTCGGCCCGGCGCGGCCCGAAGCCGCGGTGCACGGCGCGCCGGCGCCGGGTGTGGTCGGGCGGGTCGGCGCTGTTGAGGGCCAGGGACTCCGCCGAGCGGGCGGTCATGCCGTGCCGGGCCGCGGCCGTGCGGCTGTAGGCCGGGTCGGCGAGCACCTGCCGCACGTCGGCGTGGCGGTGGGCGAGCAGGGCCGCGGCCGCGTTCGGCAGCCGCACCGGGCAGGCCGGGCCGCCGCGCAGCGCGGCGAACTCGGTCGCCGGCCCGGCCCCGCCGCGCTCGGGAAACGGAAAGTTCAGGTGATCCACGATGACCTCCGGGAGGGCGCATGGCGCAGATTCCGTCAGTTGGCCGGTCGGCCGGGCGATGCGGTGAGCACTGGCTGCGGGCCGAGCTGGCCCGCCGGGACGAGCGGGCCGCCGCCGCGCTGCGGCCCGATGCGCTGCCACCGGGCGGGGTGAGCGTCCCCGTCGCCGTGCTCCGCTTCGACCCGGCGGCCGTCGTGTCCGGCGCGATGGCGTTCGCCGCCGGTCTCGGCCGGGCCGACGCCGACGCCTGGCTGCACTGCTACACGCGGGCGCTGTTCCTGTTCGGCAACCCGGCCAACCTGGCCGGGCGGTTCCCGCCGGCCCTGGTCGCGCCCGGCGCCGCCCTGGCCTGGCTCGGCGTGTACGACGCCCGCCGGACCGGGCAGGTGCGCCGCCTGCTGCGCCCGGTCGAGGGTGCGCTGCCCGCAGCCGGGCCGGATGTCGTGGCCGGGGCGGACGGGCGGCCCGAGTGGCTGCTGCGGGTCGCGTCGGCGGGCCTGGACCTGCCGCGGTACCTCGTACACGTCCACCACACGGTGGCCGAGGCGGTCCTCACCGGCGTCCTGCCGCCCGCCGCGACCGTCGCGCTGCGCCAGGTCACCGCCCTCGACCCGGCCGTCGTCGAACGGGAGGACCCGGCCTATGTCCGCATCGTCCCGCCCGCGGCCGACTCCGCCACGCCGCAGCCGCGGCCCCGGCTCGTCGCGGCGCTCACCCGCACGACGCCGGCGCGGTGACGGCCGGCCGGCCACTACCGGGCCACCCGGTCGGGCACCGTCCGCAGCACCGCCCGCACCCGCGCGGCGACCTCGTCGGGCGGCCCGGCGCCGTCGACGACCGTGACCCGCAGGTCGCGCACCTCGGCCAGCATCGCCGCCCGCAGGTCACGCTGGTAGGCGACGAACGCGGCGTACGTCGGCTGCGGCCCGTAGTGCTCGAACGGGTTGAGGTTCGCCGGCCCGCGGCTGCGCTGCCAGGCGACGTCGGGGTCGACGTCGAGGAAGACGACGCCGTCCGGCTGCGGCATCGCCCGCCACAGCGCGGCGGTGGCCGGGTCGGCGATGCCCCGGATGACGC
Source organism: Dactylosporangium sp. NPDC051541 (assembly GCF_044454505.1). Lineage (NCBI taxonomy): Bacteria > Bacillati > Actinomycetota > Actinomycetes > Micromonosporales > Micromonosporaceae > Dactylosporangium > Dactylosporangium sp. NPDC051541. The sequence goes on along the minus strand of NZ_JBITDU010000024.1, from coordinate 100,751 downwards.
CCTTGGCCAGCAGCTTGAAGTAGTAGGAGTCGACGACCGTCGGCCCCTCACGCGCGCACCGGACGGTCTCGTCGTGCAGATACCACACGACCGGGTGCAGCAGGGAGAACACGAGCTCGGGCGAGTAGGGCCGGTGCAGGTGCCGCAGCGCCTCGAAGAACAGCGAGCCACGCACACGCCGTACCACCGGAAAGTCCTGCAAATTGGGGTCGTCGTAGGAGACCACGTGCCAGTCGGCCCGCGGCAGCCGGCTCAGCACCTCGGACTTGCCGGCGAAGTCACCGCCGAGCACGACCTGGAATCCGGTCACCGGGCCGCCTTCGGGCCGGCGAACCGCGCGTACCAGCCGGTGTGCGCGGGCAGCCGCTCGAGCATCGCGGCGCGCGGGCGCACACCGGCCGCCGCCCAGGCCCGCTCGGAGGAGTAGGTGTGCTCGACGCTGAGCAGTTCGAGGCGGCGCTCCAGACGGGTCCGGCCGGTCCAGCGCAGGGCCGTACGCAGGGGCGCGCCGGGCACGTTGAGCCGCCACCGGGGCCCGCCGAACAGGGCGGCCAGGGCGAGCAGCGCGTCACGGACGGCGACCGGGCGCGGTTCGCAGACGTGCAGCGGGGAGCCGGCGAACGCGCCCGGGTCGAGGGCGGCCGCGGCGAGCACCCGGGCCAGGTCGTCGACGGCCACCACGGACTGCTCGGCCCGCCCGTGGTCGAGCCACACCTTCGGGCTCCGGCGCAGCCACCGCAGCAGCAGCGGCACGAACCAGCGGTCGCCGTCGCCGTAGGTGAAGAACGGCCGCAGCACCACGCCCCCGGCGGCCAGGACCCGCTGCTCGGCGGCCCGGCGGGTGCGGCTGGCCGGGGAGACGGGCGCGGGCGGAGCGGACTCGTCCAGCCGGTGGTGCGGGCCGCGGCCGTGGACCGCGGCGTGGCTGAGGTACACCACGTCCCGCACCCCGGCCCGCTCGGCCTCGGCCAGCAGGTTGGCCGTGCCCCGCTCGTTCACCGCGACGCAGCCGGCCTCGTCGCCGTCGACCCGGCCGGCCAGGTGCAGCACGGTGTCGACGCCGTCGCAGCAGCCGCGCAGCGACGCCGGGTCGGTTAGGTCGCCGGTCACCGTGCATGCCGTTCCCGGTACCGCCCGCCGGTGCACCAGCCACCGGACCGGCTCGACCTCGGCCGCGGCGAGGGCCCGGGCGACCGCCGAGCCGACGAACCCGCCACCCCCGGTCACCAGCAGCCGCCGTCCGCCGGCGGCGCTCACGCCGCGGCCCCGGTGAGCAGGCCGACCGCGACGAAGACCGCGAAGCTCGACAGCACGTAGGCCAGCGTCGGTGGCGTGGGCCAGCGCGGCAGGCGCCGGCGCCGGAACTGCCAGCCGGCGAGGGCGGGAGCGGCCAGCGGTACCACCGCGAGCCAGCCCCGGGCTTCGGCGCCGACAGCGGCGATCGCGCAGGCGGCCGAGAGGACCGCGGTCGCGGCGGCCACGGCGACCGCGCCGGGCAGCCCGAGGTCGCGCACGTAGCTGCGCTCCGGCGCGCGCACCTGGCGGGGCACCTTGCGCGCGAACTCCACGTGCAGCAGCGCCAGCAGCACGGCGAGCACCACCAGCAGCCCCCGGGCGGTGAGCGGGCGGTGGTGGTCGTGCTGGTAGGCGGCGTACACGTAGGCGCACAGCAGCAGCTGCACGGGCACGTTCAGCGGCAGGTGGGCGAGCAGGTTGTCGGTGGCCGGCCAGTGCCACCGCGCGTTGACGAAGACCAGACCGCCGAGGTACGCCAGCTGCGCCGCCAGCAGCCACCAGGCCCCGCCCCGCCCGGCGTTCGCGGCCAGGATCGCGGCCGCACCGACCGCCACCAGGGTCAGCAGGTCCGAGGTCCGCACCAGCCCGGCCGCGAGCGGGCGCGCCGGGTGCACCCGGCGGTCGTAGTCGAGGTCGCGGATGTCGTCGAGGGCCCGGATGATCAGCATGTCGACGAAGAGGGTCGCGGCGGTGCCGGCCAGCCCGGCGCCCGGCGCCCACGTGTGCCCGTCCGCGGCGGCCGCCAGCCCGGTGAGCCCGCCCGCCCACAGCAGCGTGGCCAGCAGGTAGGGCAGCGGCGGGAAGCTGCCGGCCACGAACCGCACCAGGCGCCCGATCATCGGGCGGCCGCCCCGGCGGCGACGGTGCCGGCGGCCTCGGCGAGCGCCTCCGGCGGCGGCCCGGCCAGCCGGGCCACGACGCCGGTCGATCCGTCGAGCTCGACCCAGTCGCCGTCGCGGATCCGCGCGGTCGCGCCGGCCACGCCGACGACGGTCGGGATGGCCAGGACCCGGCCGGTGATCGCGGTGTGCGACAGCGGCGAGCCGTGCTCGACGATGACGCCGGCCGCCGCGACCATGAGGAACAGCCAGCCCGGGTCGGTCTCCCGGGCGACCAGGATGCGGCCCCGGCACTCCTGCACGTCGAGGTGCGGGTCGAGGACGACCCGGGCCCGGGCCCGCACCCGCCCGGGGCTGGAGCCGATCCCGGCCAGCCGGTCGGCCGCGTCCGCGGGCGGGGGCAGCCGCAGCCGGCCCGTCGCCACCGCGCGGCCGAGCGGTTCGCCGGCGGCCGCCCGGAACAGTGGCGGCGGGTCGGGCCGGGCCGCCCACTCGGCCCGCCGGGCCCGCCGGGCCGCCGCGAGGGCGCGCAGGCTGTCGGCGTCGGTGGTGCCCTGGTAGGCGCCGAGCACCTCGTCGACGGTCAGGTCGAGCACGTCGCGGGCGTCGTCGAGGACGCCGGCCCGGGCCAGGTCGGCGCCGAGGGCGAGGAGGGTGTCGCGCATGACGCCGACGATCTGGCTGCGGCCGAACCGGGTGTCCTCGCGCAGGCGGGCGCACTCGCGGATGGTGGCGTAGAGCCGGCGGATGACGGCGCGGCGCAGCGGATCGGGGCAGTGCTCGCGCAGCTCGCGCTCGGCGTCGGCGCGCACCGCCCGCTCCCGCTCGCGGCTGCCGGCCGCGGTGAGACCCTGCTCGGCGTAGGCCACCAGCGTCGGCAGCAGCTGCCAGGGTGCGCTGCGGACGGTCACCGTCTCCAGCTTGAGGTCCTGCGGGCCGCGGTCGCCGTAGGTGCGCACGTGCTGCCGCGCGGCCCGGGCCAGGTCCGCGCCGAACTCGCCGGCCTCGAGGCGCCGCCAGACCTCGGCCGGCGCACCGTGCGCGGCGAGCAGCTCGGGCCGGGCCCGCACCCGCTCGGCCAGCTCGACGGCGGAGCGCAGGGCGGCGGCCGAGCGGCTCTCCCGCCCGCCGGTCATCATGCCGGTCAGGACGGCCGGCCGCGCGCCGCGGGCCCACCGGGCGACGAGCGCGTTGGTGAGCCGCACGGCGCTCAGCGCGTGGAAGTTGTTCACGGACGGCAGGCCCCACCGCTCGCCCAGCTCGGCCCACAGGCGGTGGTGCTCGGCGACGAGCCGGTCGGGGGTCGCCGCGCCGCGCTCGAGAGCCGCCGCGAACGTGGCGTCCCACCACCGCAGCGCCGCCTCGATCCGCCGGCGGGTGCGGGCGACGGCCACCGGCAGGAGCGCGGCGTCCCACAGGACGCGCCCGAGCGACGGCCGCCGGGCCGGTCCCGCGGCCCCCTGTTTGAGGCCGATCGCGGGCTCCCACGTCGAGCGCAGACGGTCGAAGCCGGGCAGGAGGGAATGCATCCGGTACCAGCTGTCGAGCCGGTAGTAGATGCGCCCCTGGACGTGTACCAGCATGCGGTGCAGCTCGTGCCGATGGGCGCGCAGGGCGGCGGCCGGCACCCCCATGCGCCGGTAGTAGTCGTCGAACACGGCCTCGCACAGGCGGCCGGCGACCGAGTAGGTCAGCGCGCCCGACACCCCGGGGTAGCTCTCCACCGCGTTGCTGTTGGTGAACGCCACGTCCGGCCCGGTCGCCGGCGCGGCCACCAGTGCGGGCCGGGCCTGCAGGAGCACGATCTCGCCGGCCGCGGTGATGGCGCCCTCGACGTCCTGGGGCACGCTGTAGTGGGCCTCGACCCGCACGGCCAGGTCGGCGACGGCGGCCGCCTCGGCGTCCGTGAGCACGGCCGGGTCGGCCAGCTCGGGCGCCACCGGCCGGTCCACGGTGCCGCGCCCGCCCGGGCCGGGGCCGACCGACCGGGCCTTGGTGACCAGGATGCGCTCGGCCACCGCGCCGCTGTGCCGGTCGACGGCGAAGTGGTCGACGTCGGCCCGCTCCTGCACGACACCCTCGCCGAGGCCGTACGCGGCGGCGATCAGGCACTGGCCGGGGTCGCCGAGCGGGTTGCGGCTGAACGCGACGAACGAGCGGGCCGCCGGGACCATCCGCTGCACCCCGACCGCGACGCCGACCGCCAGCGGGTCGAGTCCACGCAGGCGGCGGTACCGCACCGCGCGCGGGTTGAACCCGGAGGCCCAGCAGTCGGCCACCCGCGCCAGCAGCTCGTCGCGGCCGACGCCGAGGAAGCTGTCGCTGAGCCCGGCGAACGGGTCGGCCGCCGAGTCCTCCGACGCGTCGTCGTGCGACCCGACGGTGCAGGCGCGGACGGCGGCGAGCCCGTCCGGGCCGAACAGGGCGTCGAACCGGTCCCGCACCGCCCGCGCCAGCCCGGCCGGCACCGGGGCACCGGCGATCCGTTCGCGCCGGCGGGCGGCGCGCTCCTCCGGGTCGCCGGCACCGTCGTCGTCGGGCCGGCCGGCCAGCGCCGCGGCGAAGGCGGTGACCGGGATGCAGAAGAAGTCCGGCACCGCGAACCCGTGCCGGCGCAGCTCGGCCTGGCGGGCGAACTTGTGGCCGACCAGCCGCGGGTCCTCGGCGGCCGCGCCCTCCAGCAGCACCGCCGCCGCGCCGGTCACCGCGCGCCCGCGCGCAGCTGCCGCCACTGCGGCTCGGTGAAGCCCTGGGTCTCGATGACGAACCGGCCCAGCGGCACCGCGTCACGGCCCGCGCCGGGCTCGGCCCGGTCGTGCAGCTCGACCCTGGCCGTGGACTTCGTCCCGCGCAGCGGCCGCGGCTGCCAGCGCAGCTCCAGGTCCCGGTCGGCGGCGACGGCGGCCGGCAGGTCGGCCCGCAGCCGGTTGAGGGTGAGCCGCACGTCGACCGGCCAGGCGTGCTCGGACGGCCACTGCAGCACCGCGACCTGGCGGGCCGCCTCGATCAGCTCCTCGCAATGGCGCACCCCGGCGCCGCGCACGGTGAAGAAGTGGTCCTCGGCCGACGAACGGACCAGCGCCGCCCGGCCGACACCGCCCTCGTCCCGCCGCACCGGACCGACCAGGATGTTCTCCGGGCGCGCCCGGTGCACGAGCGCGCCGTCGGCGCGGTCCGGGCCGGTGGTCCCGGCCGTCGGCGAGGCCATCGGCGCACCGGCGTCACAAACCTCGCTGTGGTACCGCACCCAGCCCTGACACACACTCCCGCGGGACTGCGCCGCCTGCACCGACCAGCACTCCCCGCCCGCCGCCGGGCGCACCACCCGCAGCTCGGTCGGCTCGTCGAGCTCGCAGAACTGCGGGAACCACAGCGCGGTGTCGATCCGCCCGGGCCCGTCCGGGGCGGTGCCGGCGGCGGCCGCCCGCACCAGCTCCAGCAGCGCGGTCACCAGCTGGATGCCGGGCACGTGGTCCAGCGGGTGGTCGAAGAAGAACGGGTGCCCACCGTCGATGACGAGCCCGGCCCGCCACGCCTCGGCGGGCGCTACGGCGTCGAGCAGGCCGGGCAGCGGGCGCTGGGGTGCGAGCGCGATCGTCATGCATTCCCCCGTTTCGAAACAACCGTCGGGGCATCGTCACGCCGGACCCTTCGCCGCCGCTTGTCCCGCGCTAGTGCCGCCCGTTCACCGGTGCGCCAACCGGTAGCGCAGCGGCAGCCGCTTCAGGCCGCTGACGAACGTGCTCGCGACGCCCCGCACCGGGCCGGCCACCTCGGCGTGCTCCAGCCGCGGCAGCAGCTCGGCGAAGAACGCCTGGATCTCCATGCGGGCCAGCTGCGCGCCGAGGCAGAAGTGCACGCCCGCGCCGAACGCCAGATGCCGGTTGGGGGTGCGGGTGACGTCGAACTCGAAGGGCCGCTCGAACTCGGCCTCGTCGTGGTTGGCCGACGGGTACAGCAGCAGCACCTGCTCGCCGCGGCGCACGGTCACGCCGCCGAGCGGGCGGTCCTCGGCCGCGGTGCGCATGAACGCCTTCACCGGTGTCGTCCAGCGGATCATCTCCTCGACGGCGCCGGGTAGCAGGTCGGGCTCGGCCCGCAGCCGGGCCAGCTGCTCGGGGTGGCGCAGCAGCGCGAGCAGCCCGCCGGAGATCGCCGACGACGTCGTGTCGTGCCCGGCGGTGGCGATGAGGATGCAGTACGACACGGCGTCGAGGTCACTCAGGTACTCCCCGTCGATGCGGGCGTTGGCGATCGCCGAGCCGAGGTCACCGGTCGGCGTCTGCCGGAATTGCGCGATCACGCCCTGGAAGTAGGCGAAGAAGTCCATGACGGTGGCCATCTGCTCCTCGATCGTCTGCCCGCGCCGGCGCTCGGGGTCGACCGCGCCGAAGAGCTCCTGGGTCAGCGTGAGCATCCGCGGGAAGTCGGCCTCGGGGAGCCCGAGCAGGCTGAGGATGACGGACAGCGGATAGTGCACGGCCACGTCGGCCGCGAAGTCGCACTCCTCGCGCCCGGACAGCCGGTCGACGTATTCGCGGGCCAGGCGCTCGACGGAGGCCTGCAGCGCGCGCACGGCGCCGGGCCGGAACCAGTCGGCGGCGATCGTGCGCATCACCCGGTGCTCGGCGCCGTCCATGTGGACGAGCGTGCGGACCAGCTGCCCCTGCTCGGCCTGGCGGGCGTCCTCCTCGGCCCGCACCAGCACGGAGCGCGGATAATTGCGGAAGACATCGTCGGCCTGCTCCACCTCGATGATGTCGGCGCGGCGGGTCACCACCCAGAACGGGTTGTAGTCCGGCCGGCCGTCCACCCAGTGCACCGGCGAGTCGCGCCGCAGCACCGCGCAGGCCTCGTGCAGCCGTCCACCTTCGGCGTAGGCCTCGGGGTCCACCACGGCCCTCGCCGCTTCCGCAATGGTCATGTTCACGGGCTTTGAAGTACCAATGCCGCCTAATGCTCTGCTAAACGGCCCTCCGGATCAGCTTTGGCCCGCAGTCCCGGCCGACACCGACGCCAGGCTGTGTATCGGCTAGACGAGGGGCGTGGCCGGGTCGGCCTCGGCGACGGTGGGCAGCTGGCCTACGTCGTAGCGGCGAAGGGCCGCCGCCCACCAGAACTCGCCGCGCATCGCGCCGGCCCGTTTGAACCGGCCGTCGGCGTAGAAGACCGCCCACCCGTCGGCCCAGGGACGTACCGTCGCCACGGATGCACCGTCGGCGGCGCGCCAGATCCGCAGCGTGTGGTCGTCGCCGGCGGTGGCGAGGTGCCGTCCGTCCGGGGCCCAGGACGCCGACCAGACCGGCCCGAGGTGCCCGTCCAGGATGTGCACGGGCGTGCCGTCGGCGGCCCAGATCCGGGCGGTCCGGTCCTCACTGGCCGTGGCCAGGAGAGTACCGTCCGGCGACCAGGTGACCGCCCGTAGCCCGCCGGCGTGCCCGTCGATGACGAGCTGCGGCTTGTAGTCGGTCGCGGACCAGATCCGCGCCGTGCGGTCCCCACTCGCGGTAGCCAGCCGGCCACCGTCCGGCGACCAGGCGACGGACGCGACCCGGGCCGTATGTCCGAACAGGTCACCGAGCTGCTCACCGTCGGCAGTGCGCCAGACGCGCACGGTGTTGTCGGTGCTGGCGCTGGCGATCCGGTGCTGGTCCGGTGACCAGGCCACGTCCCAGATCCGGCCGAGGTGCCCGGTCAGCGCGGCGAGGGGGCGCCCACCGGCCTCCCACAGCCGCACGGTCCGGTCGACGCTACCGGTGGCCAGGTACCGCGCGTCCGGTGACCAGGCGACCGCCCAGACCGGCCCGGTGTGCCCGGTGAGCACCGCGACCGGCCGGCCGGCGTCGGCCTGCCACACGCGCACCGTCCGGTCGTCGCCTCCCGTGGCCAGGAACCGGCCGTCCGGTGACCAGCCGGTCGCACGAACGGGCCCGCGGTGCCCGGCGAGGGGTGCGCGGGGAATGCCGTCCGCGGTCTGCCAGACGTAGCCGACACCGTCGGCACCGGCCGTAGCGACGTGCGCACCGTCAGGTGACCAGGCGGCGGTCCACAGTCCGCCGGCCGGGGCGGTGAGCAGGAGGCTCGAACCGTCGGCGACGTTCCACACACGCACGGTGCGGTCGGCACCGGCGGTGGCCAGGGTGCGCCCGTCCGGCGACCAGGCCAGGGCCCGGACCTCGCCGGCGTGGCCGGTCAGCGTCGCCATCGCCCGCCCGTCGGCCGCCATCCACAACCGGACGCTGTGATCAGCACTCGCTGTAGCGATGACCTGACCGCTGGGCGCCCACGCCACCGACCCGATCCCGCCGGTATGCCCGGTGATGACACCGAGTGGGTGCCCGTCGGCGGCCCGCCACAGCCGCAGCCTGCGATCGGTACCCCCCGTAGCCAGCACGCCACCGTCGGGCGACCACGCCACCGACCAGATCGCCCCGGTGTGCCCGGCGATGGCGCCGGCCAGGGTGCCGTCGACGCGCCACACCTTGGCCGTCCCGTCGGTACTGGCCGTAGCGAGATGATAACCGTCCGGCGACCATCGCACATCGCGCACCCAGTCGGTGTAGCCGGTGAGCGTCCGCTCGTGCGAACCATCCGACCGCCACAGCCGTACCGTGTGATCCTCACCCGCGGTAGCCAGCAGCCTACCGTCCGGAGCCCAGGCGATCCGCCGGACCGGGTCTTCGTGCCCTTCCATGACGCACAGCAACCCCGCATCCACGGTCCGCCACAGCCGCACAGTGTTGTCCTCGGCCGCACTGGCCAGCAGCGAACCGTCCGGTGACCAGGCGACGGCGGCGACCGTGCCGACGTGCCCACGCAGCGTGCGCACCTGCACACCGTCGGCTCGCCAGATCTGTACGCCCGCCTCGGCCGCCACCGCGAGCAACGCGCCGGTCGGGTCGAACGCCACATCCGCGCCGGGCGGCGTCGCGAATTCGAGGCTCACCGATGCCGGCGCGGAAACCGAAGACTCCAGAACAACGGCCGAGGATTCCGGGGCCGCTTCGCTCCCGCCCCGGGCAGGGGGCTCCGCGCCCCCCACACCCCCGGTCACGGGAGTCGCCTGCAAACACCCCTCCGCGACCACCAGCTCCGGCATGTCCACAATGGTGGGACTGATCCGAAGCGCCCGGTGCAGCAACGTCGCCGCGAGCGGAATCCGGGAGGACCCGCCGACCAGGAACACCCCGTCGATCCGCTCCCGCCCGACCCCGGCTTCCCGCAACACCTGCACGGTCAGCGCCACGGTCCGATCGAGGTAGGCCCGGGCCGCCCCCTCGAACTCGTCGCGGGTGACGTGCACGACGGTGTCGGCGAGCGGCACGTACAGATCCGCGGTGGAGTGCCGGCTCAACTGCTCCTTCGCCGCGCGCGCCCCGCTCCACAAGGTCTGCCGGGCCTGCCGATCGGCGAGCGTCTGCGGCCAGTCGAGCGCTCCCCAGACCCCGGACTGCGCCCCGGTCAACGATTGCGCGTGCGCCACCACAACGGCGTCGAGGTCGAGTCCGCCGACGTCATTGAGCCCGTCCGCCGCCAGCACCTCGAACCCGCTGTCCGCACGCCGGACCACGCTGACGTCGAACGTCCCCGCCCCGAGGTCGAACACGACGACATGCCGACCGACCCCGACCCGCTGCCCGAGCGAACCGACGAAGTAGGCCGCCGCCGCAACCGGCTCGGCAACGGTCCCCCCGACGCCGAGCCCGGCCCGCGCGGCCGCGGCGAGCAACACCCCGACCCGGGCCCGCCCCCAGGCGGCCGGATGCGTCAGCACCACCGACCGCGGCACCTCCCCGGCGACCCGCCGAGCCTCGTCCGCGACCCGTGACAGCACGGCGGCCAGCACCTCGACGACCGGAAACTCCCGCTCCCCCAGCCAGACCGTCCCGTCGTCGATGCGCCGCTTGGGATTCGCCTCGAGCCCTTCGGGATGAGCCGCCGCCGCCCGCTCCGCGTCCCGCCCGGTCAGCAGCCCGCCGTCTCCGGAGGCGAACACCGCCGAGGACAACAACGGCGACGCGTCGAACAGGAGCGCCCGCCGGCTCCCGTCCGCTCCGGCCAGCACCGCGACGGTGGTGGAGGTACCCAGATCGATCCCCAGCCGGTAGCTCACCGGCACACTTTACGGGTGTGTGTGCGTGCCAGATCCGTCGATATGCGCTATACCAGCGGTGTGTCGAACGCATTCGTGCAGAGCCTGGCCCACAACTTCGACCAGGCGCTGCGGCTCCTGGAAGCGGCGCTGACCGACTGCCCGGACACGCTGTGGGCGACCGATCTGTGGCCGGACGAGGCACCGACGGCGCCCGCACCGCACGGGGGCCTGCACGGCTCGGCGCCCTGGTTCCTCGGCTACCACGCCCTCACCACGCTCGACTACGACCTGACCGGCGAGTTCTCGCGGTGGGCCCCGCCGCCACCGTTCGACGACAACACCTACGGCTTTCCCAACCGCGCGTTCACGAAGCCCGAACTTCTCGGCTACGTCGAGCGGTGCCGCGCCCGCGTCGAACAAACCCTTGACGGCCTCACCGACGAGCAGGCCGCCCGCCCGCTGCCGAGCATCCACCGCCACCACGGCCTGCTGTACGGGGTGCTCGTCGGCGGCCTGCCACTGCACGTCGTCGAACACGCCGCCCAGATCCGCCAGCACCTCACCGCCGCCGGCGTCAAGGTCCGGCCCATGCCCGGCGACCGCGGCTACACCGGCTGACCGCACCGCCACCGCCTCGGTTCGGGCCGTCCTTGCTCGCCCGGGGCCAGGCCTGGCGGCCGACGGGCCGCGGCCTCGAGCCTGCCGAATGAGCGAATACATTCGCGAATCTCGCCGTGGTGCTCTCGGCCGCGCCATCGGGGCGGCGTCGGCGTCGCGCACCGGCGAGCAACCACCGCCACCGCCCGGCACGGCCCGTTCAAAAGGGCCTCTACCTCACCAGATGACGCGGTCGCGGAAAGTTTCACGAGGTGTGTGCAGGTCGTGCCGCTCTCGGCGCGAGCCGGATTGCCGCGCCGAATGTGGGCGCTAACATTCGCGAATATCGAAATCAGGCCGAACGATGGGCTACACCTGGCCGATGCGCTCACAGGGCGGTCCCGCCACGCCGCGACGCGGGCAGCGAGTGTGCGGCTGCCGCCGTCGGTCCACCACCGTTTGCGAGGAGTACGAATGAGACGTCTTCCAATGCTGCTGGCCGCTGTGGTGGCTCCCCTGCTCGCGGCGGCCGGCGTGATCGGGGTGGTCAGCCCGGCGAGCGCGGAGTCGAACGGCGGTGTGAAGGTCATGCCGCTCGGTGACTCGATCACCGAAGGGACGCAGGTGCCGGGCGGGTATCGCATCGGGCTGTGGCAACGGCTGGCGGCGGGAGGCTACCGCGTCGACTTCGTCGGCTCGCAGTACAACGGGCCCTCGAATCTGGGCGACCACGACCACGAGGGCCACCCGGGCTGGCGGATCGACCAGATCGACGCCAACATCGTGGGCTGGCTCAACCGTTACCAGCCGCACACCGTCCTGCTGCACATCGGGACCAACGACGTCCTGCAGAACTACAACGTCAGCGGCGCACCGGGCCGGCTGTCGACGCTGATCGACCACATCACCGCCACATCACCGACCGCCGAGGTCTTCGTCGCCCAGATCATCCCCTTGTCCAACTCCGGCCAGGAGAACGCCGTACGGACGTTCAACGCCGCCATCCCCGGCATCGTGCAGAGCAAGGCGAATGCCGGTAAACACGTCCACTTGGTCGACATGCACAGCGCGGTCGCCACGTCGGACCTGATCGACGGCGTCCACCCGACCGCGAACGGCTACGACAAGATGGCCGCCGTCTGGTACAGCGCCCTGCGTGCCGTGCCGGGCAGCATCACCACGCCGCCCACCAGCCCCAGCGCGTCGGCCTCGAGCAGCCGCCCGCCGTCGAGCCCGCCGGCCAGCGCGTCGGCCAGCGCGTCGGCCAGCGCCTCGTCGAGCCCGCCACCCGCCGGCCGGTCGTGCTCCGCGGCGTACGCCATCTCCGGGCAGTGGCAGGGCGGCTTCCAGGCCACGGTGACCGTGACGGCCGGCGGCTCGGCGATCAGCTCCTGGACCGTGACCTGGCAGTTCGCCAACGGCCAGACCATCACCCAGTCGTGGAGCGCCACCATCACCGCCAGCGGGTCGGCCATCACCGCCCGCAACGTCGACTACAACGGCTCACTCGCCGCCGGCGCCAGTGCCCAGTTCGGGTTCCTCGGCAACGTCAGCGGCACCAACAGCGTCCCGTCGCTGTCCTGCACCGCCGGCTGAAAGGTTCGTCATGCTGAAACGCCGATTGCGGCTGCTGCTGGTCGCGGCGCTCCTGCCCCTGATCGCGGCCACGGCCATGCTCGGAGCGCGGCCCGCCGCGGCGGCCGGGCTGACCCGGGTCACGAACTTCGGTAACAACCCGACGAACCTGAATATGTACATCTACGTGCCGGCGAGCGTCGCGCCGAAGCCGGCGCTGCTGGTTCTCGTGCACTACTGCAGCGGCTCGGCCAGCGGCATCTTCAACGGCAACGGCCACGACTACGTCACCGCCGCCGACCGCTACGGCTACATCATCGTCGTGCCGGAGGCCACCCGCAGCGGCACCTGCTTCGACGTCTCCACCGCCAACGCCCTGCGGCGCAACGGCGGCAGCGACTCCACCGGCATCATGTCCATGGTCGCCTACGCCCGCTCGCACTACCCGATCGACGCCGGCCGGATCGTGGTCTCCGGCTTCTCCTCCGGCGCCATGATGACCAACGTCCTGGCCGCCGAGTATCCCGACGTGTTCAGCGCCGCATCCGCGTTCTCCGGCGTCCCCGCCGGCTGCTTCGCCACCACCGACGGGTCGCTGTGGAACAGCCAGTGCTCCGGCGGCAACATCAGCAAGACCGCCCAGCAGTGGGGTGACCAGGCCCGGGCCATGTATCCCGGCTACACCGGCCGCTACCCGCGCATGCAGCTGTGGCACGGCACCACCGACACCACCCTCGCCTACCCGAACTTCGGCGAGGAGATCAAGCAGTGGACCAACCTCAACGGGCTCAGCCAGACCCCGGCCTACACCGACCACCCGCAGTCGAGCTGGACCCGCACCCGCTACGGCAACACCGGCACCCAGGCCACCGTCGAAGGCATCAGCATCGCCGGCGTCGGCCACCAGCTGCCCATGTCCGGGCAGCTCGCCTACGCCATCGCCTTCCTCGGACTCGACGGCAGCACCCCTTCCTCGCCGCCGCCGTCCTCGTCCTCGTCGTCACCCCGGCCCAGCACCTCACCGTCGGACACGGGCGGCGGCACGGGCGCCTGCCGCATCGCCGACACGGTCAGCGCCTGGAACACCGGCCTGACGGAGAACATCACCGTCACGAACACCGGTAGCTCCACCATCAACGGCTGGGCACTGAAGTTCACGTTGCCCAGCGGCCAGGTCATCACCTCCGGCTGGAACGCCTCCTACGCCCCGGCCAGCGGGACCGTCACCGCGACGAACGTGTCCTACAACGGCACCCTCGCCCCCGGCGCCTCGGTCACCCTCGGGTTCCAGGCCAACCACACCGGCAACGCGGCCGCGGCCTCGTCCTTCTCGCTCAACGGTTCGTCCTGCACCAGCGCCTGACGCGAGCCGCACACCGGCAGCGGTGACATCGACAGCATGTGCGTCGATGTCACCGCTGTACCCGTTGTCCGCCGACATCCGCCATCGAGTGACATCGGTACATATTCACATCCTTGCACATGATACGTATGACCTCTACGCTCGGAGCGAGCCGCATGGGGAAGGTCGCGGTTGGCCGCATCGCCGCCAACCGCGACGCGGTGCGTCCTGACCCGGCGCTCCGCCCACCGTGCGCTCGTGTACGGCGTCAGCCTCCGCCGGGCGACGTCGGCACCGCAGTCGGTCACCCCCGCCCATGCGATCACCCCCCGATGCCTGCCCGCGGCCGTGCGACGGCCGCTGAGCGCTTCGGTTCGCGAGGAGGAAGAGGATATGAGCGTGCATGCTGCCCTTGCCCGCACCGGAAGGTCGTTGATCGTCCTTGCCGTGCTGATCGCCGCCGCAGTGTTGTCCGCCGTCGGGCATCAGGCCCCGGCGGCCGCCGCCACCCAGGCGACGTATTACATCGCCCCGGACGGGGACGACGCCAACCCGGGGACCCTGGCGGCACCGTTTCGCAGCGTCCAGCGCGCGCGGGATGTGCTCCGTTCGATCAACGCGAACATGACCGGCGACATCGTCGTGTATCTGCGCGGCGGCACCTACCCGGTGAGCAGCACCATCGAGTTCGCGCAGAGCGACTCCGGCACGAACGGCTACCGGATCTCGTACGCCGCCTACCCGGGCGAGACGCCGGTGCTCAGCGGCGGCGTGGCGGTCACCGGCTGGACCCAGCAGAGCGGGAACATCTGGAAGGCGCCGCTGAACCGGAGCAACAAGCTACGAGCGCTCTACGTCAACGGCAAGCGGGCGTTCATGGCCGCCAAGACCATCAATTCGGCCGGGTGCTCCGGGACGTACAACATCACCGCCGGTCAGGCCGCCTGGGCGCTGGAGTCCGGTTCGGAGTGCGACGGCTCCAAGTACAACCTGGGCGACTTCCCGGCCATCTCCCGCAACCAGGACGACCTGGAGATCGAGACGGCGACGACCTGGACGACGGCCATCGTCGGGGTCCGTCAGGTCACCACGAGCTCCGACGGCGGCAGCCGGGTGGCGCTGTTCCAGCAGCCCGGCGCGGCCATCGCGCAAGGCGCCTACAACGGTGACGCCCAGGCCGGCGGCAGCCACAAGGTGATGAACGCCTACGAGTTCCTCGACGCGCCGGGCGAGTTCTACTTCGACAAGACCAGCCGGACGGTCTACTACTACAAGTCCAGCTCGGAGGATATGACGACGGCGTCGGTCGTCGCACCGAACAACGTGACCACCGTGCTGCGGGTCGCGGGCACGTCCACGACCGGCCACGCCCGCAACATCTCGTTCACGGGGATCACGATCGCGCACTCCGACTGGAACCTGGTCAACGTCGCCGGCTCCGTGTTCAAGCAGGCGCAGCAGGGCAACCTCAGCGCGTTCGTCTACGCGAAGCGCAACTTTCACGATTACTACTACCGCAACGTCGACGTGGCGCCCGGCATCGTCCAGATCGAGAACGCCGACGGCATCCTGCTGGAGCGCAACCGGGTCGAGCACACCGGCGCCGACGGCATCAACATGGTCAACGACGTGCAGAACACCCGGCTGATCGGCAACTACACCAACGACATCGCCGGGTCCGCCGTCACGGTCGGGCATCCGCAGCACGTGTTCATCGGCGACGGCACGTCGAGCAACCGGGAGAAGTACTCCCCTCAGGTCGAGGGCCTGTGCGCGAACATCGAGATCGCGAACAACTACCTCTACGACAGCGCCGTGCTGTTCAACGGCCACAGCCCGATCTCGGCGTACTTCACCGACACGCTGACCATCCAGTACAACCGCATCGAGAAGGCCCCCTGGTCGGGCATCACGCTGGGCTGGGGCTGGTGGAACTTCGACGGCTCGTCCGGTTCGGTGGCACCCAACCGGCCGACCACCACCGCCCGGAACAACACCATCCGCTACAACCACATCATCGACACGGTGCAGCGCCTCAGCGACACGGCGCCCATCTACACGCTGGGCAGCCAGCCGGGGACCACGGTCACCGACAACTATCTCGAGGGCGTGCCCGCCGGCCACAAGTACGGGCTGCACCCGGACGAGGGCTCGGCGTACATCACCTTCCGGGACAACGTGCTGAGTGTGGACAAGAACGTCACATGGCTCATCAACTCCGACGACTTCGGACGCAAGCACGATCTGAGCATCACCCAGACCTACGGCCCCATCAACAAGGTGTCCAACAAGAACCTGCCCAACAGCACCGTCCAGGACATTCTCGTCTCGTCGGACTACGTCTGGCCGGCGGCCGCGTACGCCATCGCCGCGAACTCCGGACTCCAGTCCGCCTACCGTGACATCCTGCCGGCGGGCCGCGTCGCGCCGGCCGACTACGCGCTGCCGGCCAGCACGTTCGTCGGCACCGCGACCGCGACGATGCCGCTTCGCGGCGCCGGCGACGCGACCAGGACCGTCTGGCTGGCCCCGTCGGGCACGACCACCTTCACCGCCGGGCCGACGATGACCAGCGCCGGTGGCACCGCGACGGCTATCGCGGTGCCGACGACGGCGGGGGACTACCGGCTGTTCGTGGTGGACCAGCAGGGCAACCGCTCCGCCGAGTCGAAGTGGCTCGTGCGCCAGAGCAGTGGCGGCGGTGGCGGTCAGGGCACCACGATCGTGGGCGGCGCGTCCGGCCGGTGCGTCGACATCAGCGGCACGGCGACCGCGAACGGGACCCAGGCCCAGCTCTACGACTGTCATGGTGGCACCAACCAGCGCTTCACCTACACCTCCGGAAAGCAGCTGCAGGTGTACGGCAACAAGTGCCTGGACGCCTCCGGGCGGGGCACCACCAACGGAACCGCCGTCGTCATCTGGGACTGCAACGGTCAGACCAACCAGCAGTGGAACGTCAACGCCAACGGCACGGTCACGGGCCAGCAGTCCGGGCTGTGCCTGGACGCCAACGGCGGCGCGACCGCCAACGGCACGAAGATCATTCTCTGGACCTGCAACGGCGGCACCAACCAGCAGTGGAGCCTGCGCGCCTGAGCATGTGATCGCACCGGCCCCGAATGCTCCGCGGCGGGGCCGGTGCGCTCCGGCCGGGTCGCAACCGGGCCCGGGACTCAGCCGTCGCCGACGCGCAGGGCCGCCGCCAGCCGGCCGCCGCCGCGCCGGGTCGATTCGGCGCCGGCCACGGCCGCGCCCGCCACAAGGAGTGCCACCGGTATCAGACCGAGCCCGGCCCACGGCGGCGTCAGGATCGGCTCGGCGGCCGGGCCGGGGTCCACCGGCAGCGCGAGGCCACCGATCGTCACCGCGGCCAGGACGACGCCGGACAGCGGGCCGACCAGCCCGGCCACCGCCACGACCGGCAGCAGCTCGCCGGCGGTGACCCGGCCGGCGTCGCGGCGGCGCAGGCCGAGGGTGCGCAGCCGGCTCAGCGTCTGCCGGCGCTGCGGTGCCTGCGTCGCCGCGCCCAGGATCAGTCCCAGGACCCCGAGGGCCACGAGGGCCATGGCGGACACGCGCGTGAGCCGGATCAGACCAGCGACCAGCGGAGCGTCCCGCAGCGACCGCAGGACGTCGTCGCGCAGCACGGTCGGCCCGGCGGCGGCCGCGGCGGCGGCCTGCTGGGCACCGGGTCCGGTCACCCACAGGGTGTTGGGCACGACCGGCATCCCGGCCGCGGCGAGTGCGGCCGCATCGACCAGGACGACATCATCGGCACCGTCGAGCGAGGGTGCGGCACCGACCGCCGTGAGCTTGATCGGCGGCGCACCGGCCCGGCTCAGTTCGAGGCTCATGCCGGGCCGCAGGCGGCCGTCGGCCGAGCGCACCAGTGCGGGCAAGCCTCCCGCCGCCGGCCCGGTCAGCTGGGCCGGTGCCGCAACGCCGGCCAGCGGCGTGCCGGCGCGGAGGCGATCGAATCCGCGCACGTCGACGGCGATCAGGCGCGCCGGGACCGACGTCTCGGCGGTGACGACCTCCGCCGCGTCCGTGACCTGCGCGGCAACGACTTGTCGCACGCCGGGTGCGGCCGAGATCCGCCGGGCTGTCTCATCCGCCGAGCCGTCGGCCACGTCGACGCGGGCGTCGGCGCCGACGCTGCGCCAGGCCGCGTCGCGAATGCCCGCCTCGACCGTGGCGCCGACGGTGAGGCTGCACGACGCCAGCGCCGCCGCGCAGACGAGTGTCACCAACGGCAGCCCGCGCCCGGCGGCTGCGACCGCCCGGGTGAGGCCGAACACGGCGATCGGGAACCGCGACCGCAGCATCCCGCGCTGTATGAGGCGCAGACCGGGCGGCACGAGGCGGGCCAGCGCGAGCCCGGCGGCTACGGCACCGAACGTAGGAGCGCTCGCCGGCAGCGTCGCGCCGCCGTCCACCGGCCCGCCGCGCTGACGCAACGCCACCACCGCGGCCGCCGCCGCGACCAGCACGGCGCCCTCGAACGCCAGGCGGCGAAGCTGACGGGTCCGGGCCGCGAAACGGCGGGCCGCCGGGTGGGCGGACGTGCGTCGATCGTGGGTACCGTGGCCGGCGGCGCGCAGGCCGAGCAGCGGCGGCCCGGCGGCCGCGGTCAGCGCCACGGGGACCGCCCACGCCCAGGCGGCCGCTCCGACCAGTGCCCGGGCCAACAGCAGTCCGGCGGCTGCGGCCGTGACGGCCACCGCGGCCGACTCCAGCAGCAGCTCGGCCCCGAGCACCGGCAGGGCGGCGCCGCGGCGGCGGGCCAGGGCCAACGCCGGGGCCCGCCGGGCCACCAGCAGGTCGGTGACGAGGAGCAGCACCAGGGCACCGACGGCGATGACGCCGATCAGCAGGACCGACATCTGGACCGCGGCCGCGTCGACCTGCCCGGTGACGTCCCGCAGCACGGCGTCGAGCTGCGTGTTCCACGACGACTCCGAGCTGAACGTGCTCGACGAGGGGGAGTTCGCCTCGAGCGCGACCGCGGCCGGGCCGACCGCCTGCGCGACGCGCAGCGTGAATGCCTCGGGGCGCGGGGCGAACGTCACGACCGGCCGCAGCTCGTCCGGTTCGAACGCGAGCCGGGCGTCGGGCAGGGATTCGCGCGACAGCAGCCCGCCGAGCCGGACGGTACGCATCCGGGCCGTACCCGGGTCCGGCTCCAGCAGCCAGGGCGCCGGTCGCCAGACCGGGTCGGCGCGGTCCATGGCCCGGAAGACCCCGGTGACCTCGACCTCCTTCGGCGCGCCGTGCTGGTCGAGCAGTGGGATCCGGTCGCCCGGCCCCACCCGCAGCGCGGCCGCGGTGGCCTCGGAGATCCCGATGCGGACGAGCCGGCTGCGCTGGTCGGGCAGTTCGGCGTCGTCAGTGCCGGTGACGGCGGCACCGGGCGCGGTGCCCGCCGTCCAGGTGACGCCGGGTTCGCCGCCCGCGTCCAGGTAGGCCAGCCGGAAGGTCCGCGCCGCATCGGCACGGGCGATCCGCAGCGTGGGGCTGATCACCGACGCGACGGGCGGGGCCAGCACGGCCCGCAGGCCCGGGTCCAGCTCACCCTCTGCCCGCAACCGGAACGCCTCGACGTCCTGCGCGAGCTGGGGCGTGCGGAACCGGCCGCTCCGCCCGGCATCCGGCTCCCACCGCATGGTCGCCGTCACGTCGGCGTCCTCGCCGGCCCGGCGCACGGCGTCGGCGACGGCGTCGTCGGCGATGCCGCGCAGCAGCACCGGCACGGCCCCGGCCAGCATCGCGACCAGCGCGACGACCGCGGCGCACAGCAGCAGCGCGCCACGGTCGGCCCGGGCCCGGCCGAACACGCTCGGCCAGTGCGGCCTCATGAGGCGATCCGCAGGTCGGTGGCGTCGATCCGGCGGGTCCGGGCGCCGACCACGATGCCGGCCGCGGCCAGACAGCCGGACACCAGTACGGCCAACGCCAGGATCTCGGCGGGCCACGGCCACTGCACGACGACGCCGGGATCGGGTGGGGCGCCGGTCTCGGCCCGGACGAGCAGCGGCGCGAGGGCCACGGTCACCACGGCGCCGACGGCGGTTCCGGTCAGGCAGAGCGGCCCCAGCAGCAGGACGTGCCGGCCGAGCAGCATGGCCCGCATCGCCCGGCGGGTCATGCCCAGGCCCAGCAGCCGGGCCGATTCGTGGGCACCGGCCCGCAGATCGCACGTCACGTGCAGGACGATGCCGGCGAACAGCAGGATCGCGGCGGCCGGGATCAGCAGCCGCAGGACGGCCGGCAGACCGGCGACGACCGGTCCGGTCGTGAGCCGGGCGGTCTCCGCGGTGCGGGTGGTGACGGTACCCAGGTGCAGGGCCTCGGCGCGGGTGGCGGCGTCGGCGCGGTCCGGGTGGCCGACCCACCACGCGTCCACCGGAGCCGTCAGATCACCCTGGACGACCATGGCCCGCGACACCGCGTCCAGGTCAGCGAGCACCGCCGCGGCGCCCGGCGCGGACGGGACGGCGGGCACCACTTCGGTCACGACCACCGGGACGGAGCTGTCGCCGATCGTCAGGTCGAGCTGGGCGCCGGGCCCGACGTGCAGCGCCTTCGCCAGGGCGGCGGAGACCACGACCGGGACGACACCGGGGTCGGGGAAGGCCGTGGCCACGAATACCCGCGGCTCGGGTGTGTAGGCGGGCGGGACGCTCATGTCCATCCGCACCAGCGTCTCGGTGCCGGAGCCG
The DNA here is from genome assembly GCF_044454505.1 of Dactylosporangium sp. NPDC051541. Taxonomy (NCBI): domain Bacteria; kingdom Bacillati; phylum Actinomycetota; class Actinomycetes; order Micromonosporales; family Micromonosporaceae; genus Dactylosporangium; species Dactylosporangium sp. NPDC051541. The sequence continues at coordinate 80,285 of NZ_JBITDU010000024.1, read as the reverse complement.
GTCACCGTCACGGCCGCACCGGTGAGCGGGTCCGGCGTCGGACGCGCGACGCCGGCCGTCCAGGCCGCGTCACCGGCACCGGCCGCCGCGACGGCCAGGGTGACGGTGACGTGCTCGGCGCCGGCCGGGTCGGGCTCGGCCGATCCGCCGGTCACTGCCAGCAGTACCGCCAGGAGCTGCCCGCCGCGGATCGCCGTGCAGGACGGCAGCGGATGCGGCCGCCCGTCGAGCTCGACCGGGCCGCCGGCGCAGGTGCTCCGCAGACCGGTGGCGTCTTCGATGACCAGCTTCGGGGTCACGCTCAGCGTGGTGGCCCGGCCCGTCTCCCCGGTGATCGTGAACGCCGCACCGCCGCCGACCGCCACACCGGAGGCCCGGTCGGCCGGCGTCAGGGCGGCGGTGATGTCGGCCCAGTTCCGACCGGCTGGTGACCGGCCGCGCAGCAGATCACCGGCGCGGGTGGTGTCCACCGCGACCAGCCGGGTCGCGTCGCCGCCGGCGCCGAGCCACTGCCCGACGGCGACGCTGCGGTCCGTCGCCGCGCTGAGCGTGCCGCCGGTCGCGGTCAGCAGCGCCGTCCCGTCCCCGTCGGCCGGGGTCGCGTCCACGGCCACACTGAGGTCGGTGCCGACGGCCAGGTCGGCCTGGTCACGCTGCGAGCGTGCCCAGGTGGCGTCCAGGGCGATACCGAACCCGGCGGTCGCGCAGGCCATGATGACCAGCAGCCCGGCGGCGGTGGCCTGCGGGCGGCGAGCGGCGCCGACGACGGCCAGCGGCCAGGTCAGTCCGGCCGACCGGCCGGCCCGCCGGTCGAGGAGGGCCAGGGCCGGGCGCGCCAGCCGCAGCGCGGGCCAGCCGACCCCGAGCAGCATCACGGCCGGTGCGAACGTGCGCACCGCGTCGGCGTCCAGGACCGACTGCGCCGACTGGGTCCGGACCTGCCACCATCCCGCGGCGCCCAGCACCACCAGGAGCAGGTCGACCCCGGATCGCACCGGCCCGGACGGCCGGCCGCGCCGGTGCGGGCCGAGCGGGTCGCGGGCGGCCAGTGTCGTGAGCAGCGCCACGAGCGACAGGACGCAGACGGCGATCGTCAGGACCTGACCGCCGGTGAGGTGCGGCGCGGTGGCGAGCCCAGCCGCGGCGAGCGTGGGCAGGTGCGTGACCGCGGCGTGCCCGGCGGAGGACGCGGGGATCGCGACGGCCGCGGCGAGCAGGGCGAGCACCGTGCCTTCCGCGGCGGCGAGCCGGACGAGCCGGCCGCGGCCGGTGCCCATCGTCACCAGCAGGGCGCTCTCAGCGGCCCGGACGTCAGCGGTGAGCCGCCCGGCCAGCACGAGCGCGACCGCGCTCAGGACAGCGCCCAGCGTCGCGACCGCCAGGACCAGCGCGTCGGTGACCCGCTGATGCCGGTGCGCGGTCGCCAGCGTCGACGGCAGCGCGGAGGCGACCCGCTCGCTCTGCACCCGGCCCGCGAGGATCCGCGCCAGCCGGCCGTCGGCGCCGTCCACGGCCCGGGCGACGGCGCCGAGATCGTCGTAGCGGACGCCGGAGAGGTCCGGGCGGGCGGTGAACTCCATCCGGCTGAGACTCGAGCCGCTGGTGAGCAGGTCCGTGAAGTCCACGATGAAGGGGCCGTAAGCGCCGGACGGCTGGTTCGCCGTGCCCTCGTCGAAGGTCGGGTCGACACCGGCCCCGCCGAGCGGGTCACGCTCCCATCCCCCGCCGGGCCGCGGCCGGACCACGCCGACCACGACCACGTCCAGAGCCGCATCGCCGTCACGGGTCAGTTCGGCGCCCAGGTGCACCGGGTCGCCGACGGCCAGGCCCAGGCTTCGGGCGGTCGGTTCGAGCACGACCGCCTCCAGCGGCCCGGGACCCGGCGCGGTGGCCCGGCGCGGCCAGCGGCCGGCGGTCAGCTCGGCCCCGGCGGCCAACTCCTCGATGCCCGACAGGTAGCCGACCGCCGGCGCGGCCGACGGACCGACCGGTACCCCCGGCAGGGTGCGCATCACCGACGACGCGCGCCCCGAGGTGGCGGACGGCAACGGCGCCAGCGTCGAGCGCAGCAGGGCCCGGGTGTCGGCGGCGACCGACTGGGCGTCGCCGCCGCGGATGGTGGCGGTGTATGCGGTCACGTTGACGTCGACCGGCTCGGCCCGGCCGGCGGCCACCTCCAGCGCCCGCCGCCCGGTGTCGGTCAGCAGCAGCGCGGACACGCCCAGCAGCGTCGCGCCGCCGGCCACGACGCCCAGCAGTGCCGTCAGCAGCCGCCACTGCGCCCGGGCCCGGATCCCGGCGAACCTCAGCACGCAGCCGCCCCGGTGGCCGGCTCGTCGACCCGGCCGTCGTGGATGCGCAGCACCCGATCGGCCAACGCGATCATGACCGGGTCGTGGGTGGCCACGAGCGCGGTGACCCCCTCGGACTCCACCACGCCGCGCAGCAGGGCCATCACCGACCGGCCGGTCTCCGCGTCGAGCTGGCCGGTCGGCTCGTCGGCGACGAGCAGCCGGGGTGAGCCCGCGAGGGCGCGGGCGATCGCCACCCGCTGCTGCTGGCCGCCGGACAGCTCACCGGGGCGTTGCCGGGCGTGCCCGGCCAGGCCGACGAGGTCGAGGAGCAGCTCGACCCGGCGCTGCCGGTCCGCGGCGGGCGTCCGGGCCAGCCGTAGCGGGACGCCGACGTTCTCGGCCGCGGTGAGCTCGGGGATCAGGCCGAACGTCTGGAACACGTAGGAGACCTTCTCCCGCCGCAGTCGCGCCCGGCCGTCGTCGTCCAGGCCGGTCACGTCGATGCCGTCGACGACGACGTCGCCGCCGTCCGGGCGGTCCAGTCCGCCGACGACGTTGAGCAGCGTCGTCTTGCCCGAGCCGGACCGGCCGACCAGCGCCACCATCGTGCCGGCGGCAACGGTGAACGTGACCTCCCGCAGCGCGTGGACGACGGCCGGCCCGGCCCGGAAGCGGCGGCTGACCGCCCGGACCAGCAGCACGTCCTCGCCGGTGCTCATCCGGCCGGTCCCGGGTCGTCCGGCCGGATGGTGATGTGGTCGTGTTCCAGCGCCAGCCGGACCCGCCGGGTCAGGGCCAGCGCCTCGCGGTACTCCCGCGGCACCTGGACCCGACCGGCCCGGTCCATCACCGCGTACTCCTCGGCGATCACCTGAGTGTCCCCGCCCGTCCCCCCGGCGGCCCGGCGCAGCACCTCGCTGCTGGTGCGGCCGTCGCGGATCGCCACGGTGCGTTCGACGTGCCCGCTGACCTGCGGGTCGTGGGTCACGATGACAGCCGTGACACCGAAGTGCCGGTTGACGTGCCGCATAGCCTCGAACACGTCCGCGGCGGTGGTGCTGTCCAGCTCGCCGGTCGGCTCGTCGGCCAGCAGCAGCCGGGGCCAGTTGGCCAGGGCCACCGCGATCGCGACCCGCTGCTGCTGGCCGCCGGACATCTGCGCGGGCCGCCGATCGGCGCAGTCGGCCACGCCGAGCGCGTCGAGCAGCTCGTCACAGCGGGCCCGCCGCGCTCGGGACGGGACGCCGGCGGCCGTCATCGGCAGGTCGATCACCTGCCGCGCGGTGAGATAGGGCACCAGATTGCTCGCGGTCTGCTGGCGCACGAAACCGACCATGTGCCGGCGGTAGCGCACCCGGTCCGCCCGGGCCATCGTCAGCAGGTCCCATGCACCGACCCGCGCGTGGCCGGCCGTCGGCGTCTCGATGCCGGCGAGGATCGACAGCAGCGTCGACTTCCCCGATCCGGAGGCGCCCACGACGGCGATCATCTCGCCCGTCGTGACCATCAGGTCGAGGCCCTGCAGCGCCTGCACCTCGACCGATCCGGTCTGATAGATGTGCACGAGACTCTCGCACTGGACGACCGCGTCGCCCGGCGGCGGCGCCGCGGCGGGCCCGGCCGCCGATCGCAAGGACCAGGACACGACTCCCCCGGCTCGGTCGCATTCACAACGGCTGCTGTCTGGCCTGCCCGCGCACCGGGCGAGTGAACGCTAACATCGGCGATTTGCCGTCACAAGCCGTCGCGCCCGGCGGCCGGGCCCGGCGGCCGGGCCCGGACGCATATGTCCGGGCCCGGCGTCGGACCGTTCGCGGGGTCAGCCGAGGACGGGGTTCCAGCCGTCGGAGCCGGCCAGGTACTTCTGGGCGGTGTAGTTGGCGGCGGTGGCATCACTCATCTGCGGCCGGTTGCTGTTGACGCCGGCGCCGGGGCCGGTGTTGCGGTACTCGGCCAGGCGGGCGTCCTTCCACGAGAAGCCGCTCATGTCGGTCCACGGCTGCGCGGTGCGGACGTGCGCGCCGAGGGTGCTGTCGCGGATCAGGACCTGCGGGTTGGCGCTGGTGTCGCCGCCGGGGTGCCAGGGCCGGCCGAGGTACACCGTTCCCGCCGCGCCGTCACTGGTCAGCCGGGAGTTCACGATCAGGATCCCGTAGGTCCGCGACCCCGGGGTCGCCGAGGCGGTGACGTAGCCGTTGTTCGACGAGTTGCGGGTCGAGGAGAAGATCTCGCAGTTGTCGAACACCGCGGTGCCGGGGCCGTAGATGAAGTCGACGTCGCCCTCGATGTAGCTCTGGTAGAAGTACTGTCGCAGGCCGGCGGTCTTCGTCAGGAACGTGTCCTGGTCGCCGATGATCCGCACGTTGCGGAAGATCTGCCGGTCGCCGTTGGCATACAGAGCCAGGGCCTGCGAGGCTCCGTTCGCGGCCTCGTTGTAGTCGTTGCGGACGGTCAGGTTGCGCATCTCGATGGCCCTGGCGTTGAGCACGACGGTGGCGCTGCCCATGTCGCCGTCGGTACTCTGCGGCCGGCTCGCGGTGATCACGACGTCGGACGCGGTGCCGGTGGCGCCGGTGAACACGATGTTCGGCTTGTTCGACGGCACCACGACCCGGCCGGTGTAGGTCCCCTTCTTGATCCAGATGGTCGCGGTCGTGCTGGTGTTCGCCGGCACCCGGTCGACCGCGGCCTGCACGGTGGTGACCGCGCCGGAGCCGTCGGCGGCCACCACGATCGCCCCGGCCGGCGGCTGCGGGCTGCTCGACGCGGACGGCGTCGGGCCGGTGGACCGCGACGGGCTCGGACTGCCCGGGTTCGACGGCGTCGCGGACGCTGTCGGACTGGCGGTGGTCGGGGTGCCGGTGCAGGTGACGCCGTTGAGCGCGAAGGAGGCCGGCACCGGGTTGGTGGCGTTGTTCCAGGCGCCGTTGAAGCCGAAGCCGGCGGTACCCCCGGTGGCCAGATTCGCGTTGTAGTCGACGTTCCTCGCGGTCACCGCGGCGCCGGACTGAGTGACGGCCGCGTTCCAGGCCTGGGTGACGGACTGCCCGGCGGTGTACGTCCAGGTGAGGGTCCAGCCGTTGACCGGGTCGCCGAGGTTGGTGACGGTGACGTCGGCGCCGAACCCGCCCTGCCACTGGTTGGTCACCTTGTAGTCGACCCGGCAACCGGCCGCGGCCGACGCCGGACCGGCGTAGGCGATACCCCAAGCCAGACCCGCGGCCGCAGTGGTGGAAGCGGCAAATACAGCAGTCGCCCTTCGCAAGGCCATGGAACCTCCAGAGAACCGGCACCGCCACGGCGGTGGACAGCCAGGACGGACGCCGCCGGACCTTCCATCGACGTCGCTCTCTATTTGTGAGCGCTCACACGGTCGGCCGCCCGGAGGAACTTTGTCAAGGGGCGGCGTTCTGCGCGCCGACAGCGGCCCGCCGGCCGCAGGCGAGACAGCCTGGCCGGTTCGGCCCCGGCCCCGCGGCGGCCTCTCTCGTGACTGCGAAAGTTACCCGACCAGGCCTCCGTCGGCGCCGCAGCGGCGACCAGGCCGTTCACGGGCCGGCACGAGTCGACTATTGCTCGGCTGAGCAATAGAGTGACAGTCATGAGGATGTATCTCCGACCGGCACCGCGGCACAAACAGGCGCCTGATCCGGCCTGAGTGACGACGCCGTGTCGCCCCGCAGCAGGCTCAGTGCGGAAGCCCGGCGCCGGCAGATCGTCGACAGCGCCATCGAGGTCATCGCGCACGAGGGGTTCGGTGCGGCGACGTTCGCCCGGATCGCCCGGCGGGCCGGCTTGTCCAGCACGGGGCTGATCTCGTATCACTTCGCGGACAAGGCGGCGCTGATGCGCGAGGTCGTCGCCCGCGTGTTCGGCAAGGCGTTCGACCACATCCGGCCGCGCATGGACGCGCAGGCCTCACCGTCAGCCGTCCTGCACGAGTTCATCGTGGCCAGCGTCGAGTTCTACGCCGCGCATCCGCACGACATCGTCGCGCTGTCCGCGGTGCGCGGGAACCTGCGCCAGCCCGACGGCCGGCTGGAGTTCGGGCCCGAGATCCACGAGCCGGAGCTGGTGCAGCTGCAGCAGTTCATGCGCGACGCGCAACGCGCCGGCGAGATGACCCGCTTCGACACGCGTGTGGCCGCGGTGAGCCTCCGCGCCGCGCTCGACGGTGCCGCCCGGGAGGTGAGCCGCCCCGATCACACCGACCCCGCCCGCTACGGCCAGGAGCTCGCGCGGCTGTTCGCCGCTGCGACCGGACAGAAAGCGGAACCGCCATGACCAGCAAGCATCACTATCCGCCGGCCCTGATCCTGTTCCTGCTCGCCCCGCTGCTCGCCGAATACTTGCTCGGCAACATCCCGCTCGGCTCCACCGACGCCCTCGCCGCCTACCTCCCCGTCGCCATGCTCTACGGCGCCGGCGCCCTGATCATCCGGGAGTGTGCCGTACGCGCCGGGCGCGGCTGGCCGACCATCGCCGTGCTCGCCGTCGCCTACGGCGTGATCGAGGAGGGCGCCGTCACGCAGTCGCTGTTCAACCCGTCCTATGTGGACCTGAACCTCAACCAGTACGGCACCATCCCCGGTACCGGCACCGGCGCACCCTGGGCGCTGTACGTCCTGACGCTGCACTGCGTATGGAGCATCACGGTACCGATCGCGGTCGTCCAGGCGCTGTTCCCGGCTGCGGCCGGCGCCCCGTGGCTGCCACGGCCGCTGCTGGCCGCCACCGCCGTGCCGTATCTGCTCGGCGCGGCCCTGCTGGGGGTCGGCACGCACCTGTCGGAACACTTCCTGGCCACGCCGGGCCAGCTGGCCGCGACCGGGGCGATCGCCGTGGTCCTCGTGGTCCTGGCCTTCCTGCTGCCGCGACCCCGACCGGCCGGCGCCACCACGCCGTGGTCCCCGGCCGTGCTCGCCGGTGTCGCCCTGCTGTGCGGTACGGCGTTCTTCCTGCTCTACATCGTCGGCGTCGGGGGACGCCGGCTCGCCCCGCCCGCCTACCTCACCGCGACCCTGGCACTGGAGGTCGCCGTGGCCGCCGGGCTGTGGCTCGCCGCGACCCGGACGGCCTGGACCGCCCGGCACACGTTCGGCGTCGCCACCGGTGGCGTGCTGACCTACGCCTGGGCCGGTGTATACGTCCAGCGCAGTCAGTACGACTCGACGGCGGCCACCGGCATCGTCCAGGCCGCGGTCATCGCCGCCGCGTTGGCGATCCTCGTCGTCGCCGCCCGCCGCAGCCGCGCCGGGGCCACACCGCCGCCGCGGCTGGACCCGTCAGATCTGACACCGGGCCCGACGGGTGCGCCGCTGCCGGCCCGTGACGCTTGAGCGAGTTTTGAACCGAGTGCTGCGGTGCCGGCGTCGACTTGGTGACGGGGGGACGATCGAGGGGAGCGGGGCCGTTGCCGGCTGAACAGCAGCACGACTACATCGAATATGTCCGGTCACGGATATCGCGGCTGCATCACGTCGCCTACCTGGTGCTGGGCGACGCGGATCGGGCCGATGACGCCGTGCAGAACGCGCTGACGGTGCTGTACCGGCGGTGGCCGCGGATGACGGAGGTCGACAACCTCGACGCGTACGTCCACACGATGGTCGTCCGGGCCTGCCTGTCCGAGCGGCGGCGGCCCTGGTCCGCGGTCCTGTTGGGGGGCCGGGCGCCGGACCGGCCGGTCGACGGCGGCAGCGACACGGTCGACGACCGGCTGGCGATCCGCGCGGCGCTGGACCGGCTGCCCGAGCGGCAGCGGATCGTCGTCGTCCTGCGGTTCCTGTGCGACCTGCCGGTCGCGGAGGTCGCCCGGCTGCTGGGCCGGTCCGAGGGAACCATCAAGAGCCGCACCGCCACCGGGCTGGCCGCCCTGCGCCGCAGCCTGGCCCCACGACTGTCGAGGAGCGCACCATGATCGAGGAGACACTGCGGGGCTACGCCGGCGACGAGACGCCCCCGTCGCGCTTGCAGGCCGAGGACGTGTACCGCCACGCGAGCGCCGCCCACCGCCGTCGCCGCGCGGCCGCCATGGGCGGGGCGGCGGCCCTGGCGGTGCTGGTGCTCGCCGGGATCGCCTTCGTCCAGCCGGGCCGCGGCCCCGCCGGGCAGGCGGGCGCCACCGCGCCACCGCGCACCGCGACCGCGGCGGCGCCGCCCGGCCCGACCCTCTCGCCGCTGCCGCCCGTGGCACCGGGCTGCACCGTCGCGCCCCTGTCCGCCGAGGCGGACCAGAAGGCGCTCGGCATCGCCGGCCTGACCGCCGACCCGACCGGCCGCTACATCATCGGCTGGGGCGTCTCCGGCGCCGTTGTCTGGGTCGACGGGCACCGGCAGGCGCTGCCCACCGGGTTCGGTCCCGCCGCGGTGAACGCCTCGGGCACCATCGCCGGCACCAACGGTGACCGCGCGGCGGTCGTACGCGACGGCACGATGACCGACCTGCCGGCGTTGCCGGGGTTCACGCAGGTGCGGGTGTCGGCGATCAACGCCCGCGGCGACGTCGTGGGCGAGGCCAGGACGGACAGCGGTGATCACCGCGCGGTGATCTGGCCCGCCGCCGGCGGCTACAAGGTGTTCAACAGCCCGGTGTCGACGGCGAACGCGATCGCCGACGACGGCACCGTCTACGGCACGGTCAGCATGGTCCCGACGAAGTGGACGCCCGGCGGCCAGGCGACCCCGCTGCCGATGCCGCCCGGCTACCACACCGGCTGGGCCGGCTCCTCCAGCGGCGACCAGTTGTTCGGCGAGGTCGCCTCCGGCGAGTCCGGCACCGACCCCGAGGGCGACCGCAAGGGCGAACTGTCGGGCGAGCGGATCTATGTGCGGTGGCACCTGGGCTCCGGCACGGTCGAGCAGATCGGCCACCCCGAGTCGGGCCTGTACCCGACGAGCGGCACGATCTACCCGGCGACCGTCGACACGGTCGGCGTGACCGGCACGATCGTGGCCAACGTCTACGGCAAGGCGCTGCTGTACCGCGGGAACGTCCCGGTCGCCCTGCCGCAGTACCAGGACCGCAACATGAGAATCTCCTGGGTCAGCGCCGACGGCCACACGATCCTCGGCGTGGCCGGCTCAACCTCCGACAATTCCTCGCTCATCGTCGTCTGGACGGGCTGCTGACCCCGGTCGTGCCGGTCCGACCTGTTCGATCGACGCGGCGCCAAAGCTCGTAGGGTTCGTCGCCGCCGCGGAATCCGTGCGCCTCGGCCAAGTGGGCGGCCGCACGGAAGCCGTGGCCGACGAGAGCCGGCCGGTGGGCGTCGCTGCCGAACGTGACCGCGTCGCCGCCCTCCTCGTGCCACCAGGCGAGCACGGTCGCGTCGAGCGGCCGCCGCGTGTTGATCTCCAGGGCCCGTCCGGACTGGGCGACGACCCGCAGCGCGTGCCGGAACTCGTCCTCGAACGCGGCCGGGTCGAACGGACCGGCGCGCTCGGCCGGCCAGGAGCGGACCGGGTAGTCGATGTGGGCCAGCACGCCGAACGTGTCGCAGGTCGCGGCCATGACGGCCACGTCCGCGAGATATTCGCGAACGACGTCGTGGGGGTCCCGGTGCGGGTAGATGCCCCAGGGCTCGGCGAAGGTGCCGCGGTCGGGCAACGTGTGGAGCGAGCCGAGCAGCAGATCGAAGCGGCCCGCGGCCAGGATCGGCGCGAGCTGCTCGGCGTGCCGGTGCGGCTCGCCCAGCTCCAGGCCGCTGAGGATGCGAAGGCCTGGGAACCGTTCCCGACAGTGCTCGATCGCTGCCAGGTAGCCGGCGGCGTCGAAGGCGGGCGGGGTCAGCAGGCCGTCGGCGTCGGCGAGCGCCGTGAGGTTGTCCATGACGTACGGGCCTTCGCGGGCGACCCGCCACACGGTGTGGTCCAGGTGCTCGGTGAAGGCGATCGCCGGCAGGCCGAGCTCCAGGGCGCGGGCGCACGAACCCTCCATGTCCCCGACCGGCGTGTCCCACGACCATTCGCTGTGCACGTGACAGTCCGGAGGCAACGGCACGGCATGAGGCCTTACCGATTGGCTGCGGCGGCGTCGGCGGGGTTCAGGAACTGGGAGAGCAGGCCGAGCCTGGCCGGGATGATCCAGTAGTAGACCCAGGTGCCGCGGCGCTCGCAGTCGACCAGGCCGGCTTCGCGCAGCTGGCGCAGGTGGTAGGAGATCGTGGGACCGGTGAGGTCGAACGCGTCGGTGATGTCGCAGACGCAGACCTCGCCGCCCTTGCGGGCCGCGATCAGCGACAGCACCCGCAGCCGGACCGGGTCGCCGAGGACCTTGAACGTGCGGGCCAGTTCGGCCGCGTCCGCCGGGCTCAGCGCCTCGCTGATCATCGGCTCGCAGCAGCCCGGCCGCACCTTCTCTTGCCTGGACACCCCTCTAGATTGACAGCGCTCTAGGCAGAGATGCAAGCTGATTAGAGCGTCATCTAGATAGATGGAGGTTTCTCATGTCCCGTGTTCAGCTCGCGCTGCGGGTCTCGGATCTGGAGGCGTCGGTCGCGTTCTATACCAAGCTGTTCGGCGTCGAGCCGGCCAAGCGCCGCCCCGGCTATGTGAACTTCGCGATCGCCGAGCCGCCGCTCAAGCTGGTCCTCCTGGAAGGCGGGCCCGGCGAGGCGACCGTCCTGGACCACCTCGGCGTCGAGGTCGAGACCACCGCGCAGGTCGACGCGGCGACCGGCCGGCTCACAGACGCCGGCCTGATCACCCTGACCGAGGGCGACACCGAGTGCTGCTATGCGCTGCAGGACAAGGTGTGGGTGCACGGCCCCGGCAACGAGCCCTGGGAGGTGTACGTGGTCAAGGGCGACTCCACCGTCGGCGACCAGCCGATCCCGGCCGCCGCGGGCTGCTGCGCCGACAGCGATGTCGCCGACCCCGCCTCGGCACCGGTGGCCGTTTCGACGCCGCCAGACTGCTGCTGATCGACGGATCAGGGCCTATCCCGACTTCAGGCGGTGACGGCGTTCGGTGGCGTCGGGATTCCCGGCATCGACGGCGCGCCGATACCACACGTCGGCGGCTTCGTGGTCGCCCTCGGCCTCGTGATGCTCGCCGAGGTGGAGCATCGCCTGGTCGTCACCGGCATCGGCGGCCTGGTGCAGGCACTGCAGTCCTTCGTCAGGCCGATCGGATCCGATCAGGAGGAGCCCGAGGTCGACGAGCGCGGTGGCATCGCCGTGCGCAACGGCCTGCCGGTAGAGCTGTTCGGCCCGGTCGGGCTCGCCGGCCTGCTCGTGCATCGAGCCGAGGACGGCGAAACCTTCGCCGAACCCGGCCCCCGCGGCCTGCCGGTAGTGCCGGCGGGCAGCATCGAACCGGCCGCGGTTGAAGTACAGGTCGCCGAGGTGCAGGTGGGCGCGGTCGAAACCGCCGCTGAGGGCTTTGACGTACAGGCGTTCCGCCTCGTCGTTGCGTCCGTCGTCGAAGCAGTCATCGCCGAGCAGGCACATGGCCTCTCCGCTGCCGAGCTCGGCGGCCTTGCGATACCAGGCGGTAGCCTCGGCCGGCTCACCCTGAATCGTCTGCAGCAGGCCGAGTCCGACCAGGCCGGTCGGTTCACCGGCGGCGGCCGCCTGCCGATATGCCTGCGCCGCCAGGTCGAGTTCGCCGCGGAACCGGTAGAGGTCACCGAGCCGGAGGTGGCCGCGGGTCTCCCCGGCGGCGACGGACTCCACCAGCCATCGTTCGGCGTCCGCCGGGCGATCCAGATCGGCGCACAACCATCCGAGATCGACCAAAGCCGGCGTGTAGCCGGCATCCGCGGCCGCGATCAGGTGCCGTTCGGCCCGCTCCAGGTTGCCGTCGGCCAATGCGTCGTCCGCCCGCTTCGCCAAGGTCAGGCCCACCCCGTCCGCCCCGCGCTGGTCGAGGTCCGCAACCGGGTGCGCGAACACGACGTCGGCCAACGGAAAGTTGTGGCTCTGCCAGTGCAGGGTGGGGCCCTTGCGCATCAGGTCCAGGTTGAGCCGACGGGCGGCCGGCACCACCGCCTCCACGGCGAGGAGGCGCCGCAGCTGCCTGGCGCTTTCCACCTCCAGCGACGTCACATCCGGGCGGTCGTAGCCGGGTGTCCAGGCGTAGATCCCCGGGTTCGCGTCCATCAGCCGGTCAAGCGTGCCCCATCGGGCCAGGAGCGTAGGCGTGTCCACGTTGACGCGGATCCGGGTGCGGCCGGGCTCACCGGCCGGTGCGTCCACGATGAAGGTCTCCAGGTGCTGCACCGAGAGCGTCAGCAGTCGCGGACGATAGCTCTTGCTGGTGGCCGGGACGGCGCTTACCGTCCAGTAGGCCAGCTCCGTCCGCCGCGCGGCCGGCATGGTCCAGGCAAGATACCGCCGCAGCGCGGGCAGTACGGCCGGCGTGCGCGGGTCGGCGGCGAGCTTCTGGAATTTGAGCCGGCCCCGGCGCCGGACGCCGGGCTCGTCCGGTCGCGACTCTGCACCGAAGTGGTCGGTCGGCGCGCCGATCAGCCAGCGCTGCTGCTCGTCCGGCGGGAAAAGCGTGTCGAAAGCGCTCGCACCCAGCCGACCCGATGCGTGTACGACATTGCGCAGCAGCACCCCGGACCGTTGCAGCCGATGAATTTCACCTTGCTCGACCTGGTCCAGGCCCGGACGCGAGACCGGCCAGAAGAAGACCTCGACGATGTCGCTGTAGGTCTGGGCGTGGGTGACGAACCGTGCGGTGACGTCGACGGCCTGCCCGACGTAGAACTCGCCGTTGTCGAAGGCGAGCACGTAGATCCCGCACCGGCCCCGGCTCTTGGCGACCAGGTGGGCGATCGTTCGCAGACCCGCGACCGGCCATCGTCCGACCCGCCGGTCGGCGGGCTCGGCCAGCAGGGTGGCCATCGCGTCCGTGGACCAGTCCCGAGAGCTCTGCACGACGCAGCTATCGGCCGCCACCGCCGCGAACGTGGGCCCGGCCGGGATCAATCGGGGTGCGCCTTGGGAGCGTCACTCGCGGCGGGGGGCGATGGGGGCGCTCAGGCCGGCGGTGAAGAGGCGGCGGTCGACCTCGTTCAGGGCCAGGCGCAGGGCGCCCAGGGCGACCGAGTCCGCGCCCAGGGTCGAGGCGCGCACGTCCGGCACGCGCAGGCACAGTTTCGCCAGTTCGCGTTGCAGGGGGTCGAGGACGAGGTCGGCGGAGCGGGAGAAGCCGCCGCCGAAGACGACGACCTGCGGGTCGAGGGCGAGGACCAGCGCCGCGGTACCGATGGCGATGTCTTTGACGTAGCGGTTGACGGCGGTTTTCGCGTCGCGGTTGCCGGCCCGGGCGGCGTTGAACACCCAGGCGGCGGCGTCGTCGGGGCTGACGGTGGCGGGGACGCCGGGGCAGCGCTGCAAGTTTTGGGGTGCGGTCAGCCAGCGGACCGCGCGGAGGGCGCCGATCTCGCCGGCGGCGCCGCCGTAGCCGCGGCGCAGGACGCCGTCGATGATCAGGCCGGCGCCCATGCGCATGCCGGCCAGCAGGTAGACGATGTCGTTGGCGTCGCTGGCCGCGCCCTGCCAGCGTTCGGCCAGGGCGGCCAGCTTGCAGTCGTTCTCGACGACGATCGGGCAGGCGAAGCGGTCGCTCAGGTGGGCCGGGAGATCGACGTGCTCCCAGCCCGGCATCGGCGAGAACAGCGTCGTCTTGCCGCTCGCGTCGACCGGGCCGGTGACACCGACGCTCACGGCCCAGATGTCCTCGGCGGTCTTGCCGGAGTCGCGCAGGATCTCGGCGAGGACCTCGTCCAGCGCGGCGAGGCGCTCGGCCGGGCCGGCATCTGCGGCGACCGAGCGGCGGGCCGTGTGCGTGACCTCGCCGTCCAGGTCCGCTAGCAGCGCTAGCACCTTGTGGCCGCCGACGTCGACGCCGACGACGTGGCCGGCGGTGGCGCGGAAGCGGTAGCGGCGGGCCGGGCGGCCCACGACGCTGCTGCCGCCCGGCTCGACGACCGTGGCCCAGCCGCCGGTGACCAGGCCCTGCGCGATCACGTCGACCGCAGGGCGGGACAGGCCGGTCAGCTTGGCCAGCTCGGTGACGGTGGCCGGGGGCTGATCGCGCAGCGCCCGGACCACCGTCAGGGAGTTGAGCTCACGCAGCCGCGACAGGTCGGTTCCGGCGATGACCTGATCCGTCACGAGCTGCCCTCCAAATAACGCTACGAACTTTACAAACTACTCCTGGAAGCTGATGCTGTCGACGGTGACCGTACTGCTGCCGCCGTACCAGAAGCCGAGGGCCAGCTGCGACGGGCTCGCCCGGTTGATCCCGTTGGCCACCATCGGCAGCCTGATGTCCTGATAGGCGGTGGTGATGGCCGGATGGCCGCCGCCGTCAAGAACAAAATCTCCAAGCACTTTGGTGGTACCGCCGATGCTCACACTGAAGTGCGACTGCTCGCCACCGGCGGCTCCCTTGATGCGCACGACGAGATAGGTGTACGCGGACACGTCCGTCCCCACGTCGGAGCCGAACCAGCCGCAGTTGTTGTACTGCAATGCCAGTGCACCACCGGCGACGACCCCGTTGCCGCCCCCGTTCTGGAAACAGTTGCCACCGGTCCAGCGTCCGAGGTCGTTCTTGGCCGCCGCCGGGTAGGCGGGTGAGCCGTCGAAGTCGTCGAGGACCAGGCCCGTAGGCGGTGGGGTGACCACGACAACCGTCAGGCTGACCGCGTTGCTGGACGGCGAGTCGTAGCCGGCCGCATCCCGCGCCGTGACGGTGTAGCTGTGCGTCCCGGCCGGCACGTTGCTGTCCGTGTACGTCGTCCCGGCCGGCGCGGCCAGCAGCGCACCGTCGCGGTAGAGCCGGTAGCCCGTGACGCCGACGTTGTCCGTCGCCCCGCTCCACGCCAGCGACGCCGTGGTGCCGCTGAGCGAACCGGTGAGCGTCGGCGCGGTCGGTGGCGTGCAGTCGCCGGTGCACGCGCCCACGGTCACCGCGTTCGCCAGCACGTTGTAGCCCTTGGCCGCGTCCCACGTGCCGGTATTGGCCAGCCGCACCGAGTAGGCCGGCGTGTTCCGCAAACCCGTTGCCTGATCCGGCAGCCACAGCGCCAGTTTGTAGGAGCCGGTGGCCATGGCCGGGAGCGTGACGGTCTGGGTGGGCACCGTCACCGCCCCGGACTTCCAGGTCCGCGGGTCGACGCCGGTGAGCGGCACGTTGTAGCGGTTGGTGCCGTTGTCGAACACGAGGTACACCGGCCGCGGTTTGATGATCCCGGCATAACCGTCGTTGATCAGATGCGCCGAGAACGTGAACGCCGAACCGGGCGCGGCCGGAGTCGTGAACGTCGCGTCGGCCAGCCGCAGCCGGTAGCCGAGCTTGCGCCGGATGCGGTGGTACAGCGTTTCCGCCGGATCGGCACCGGAGGCCGCCACGTTCGCGTGCTTCCAGATGTCGGTGTTGACGGCCGCGTAGTCGGCGTTGATCTCGGTCCAGTGCTGGTGCGACAGCTCGTACTGCGCGTTGACCCCGGCGGTGTCGTTGCCGCCGCTGGCGTTGCAGGTCTCCCCGCCGATGATCTTGTTGCCGCCGGTCGAGGTCGCGTAGTCGTACACCCACTGTTTCTTCTGCGCCACGTCGAACCAGCCGAGCCAGGAGTTCTGGTCGTACGTGCCCATGTCGGCCGAGTCCGCGAGGAAGCAGTCGTCATGGAAGCCGAGCCGGTCGAAGTCCTGGGCCGTCAGCAGGCAGTTGTTGGGCAGCGGGCACCCGGCCGGCGGCGAGGTGCGCTGCGCGAACTCGTAGTTGAAGATGGGGTAGCGAATGGCTACCGGGATGTTGGCCGGGGTGCTGGCCAGGAGCTTCTTGACGAGGCCGTACCGGACCGGGGCCTGACTCTCCTCGGACGCGGCGGTGTAGGGGCTCTCGTGCCACTCGCCCCAGGCGCCGAAGAACCCGGCCTCGAGCGACATGATGACGTCGGCGTTGGCGGTCAGCACCGGGGCGAGCTGGTCGATGTGCCGCTCCATCTGCGGCTCGGTGACGGCGGAGTAGCCGTCCCAGACATACGCGGTCCGCAGCACGATCTTCAGTCCCTGGGCCCGGATCGCGGCCAGGCCGCTGGTCAGGTTGTCGAGCAGCGCCGGCGGCAGGTCGGTCGTCTGGTACTTGTCGAGGTGCAGGTAGGAGTGGATGAGCGTGTTGCCGTCGGCTTTCGCACGAGCGAACGTGCGGTCGAGCATGTCCGGGTTGAAGCCCGGAATCGTGTTGCTCGCGTAGTCGTTGACGGCCGGGTCGTTGATGATTTCGTAGCGGTTGTGGAAACCGCGCTCCGGGTTGGTGAAGACGGTGGAGAAGTCGCCGGTGTAGGCGACGGTGGCGGTGGCGGCAGCGGCCGGTGACACCGGGCCGATCAGGGAGAGGGCCAGGACGGCCGCCGCCACGGCGGCCGCCCGGACCCGAACGGCGAGCTGCATCAGTTGCTGAAGGAGAAGCTGTCGAAGGAGACGGTGCCGGAGCCGCCGTACCAGAAGCCCATCGCGAGCTGGGCCGGGCTGGTGCGGCTGATGCCGTTGGCGGCCATCGGGATCTTGATGTCCTGGTAGGCGGTGGTGATGGCCGGGTGGCCGCCGCCGTCGAGGACGTAGTCGCCGAAGACCTTCGTGGTGCCGCCGAGACTCAGGTTGAAGTGCGACTGCTCGCCGCCGGCCGAGCCTTTGACCCGCACGACGAGGTACGTGTACTGCGACACGTCCTGGTTGACGTCGGAGCCGAACCAGCCGCAGTTGTTGTACTGCAGTGCGAGGGCTCCGCCGGAGACGACGCCGTTGCCGCCGCCGTTCTGGAAGCAGTTGCCGCCGGTCCACTTGCCGAGGTCGTTCTGCGCCGCGGACGGGTAGGCGGGGGTGCCGTTGAAGTCGTCGAGGACCAGACCCGAGGGCGTGGAGGTGGCCGACGTCGTCACGGTGATCGACGAGGAGTCCGCGGACGTGTTGCCGGCCGCGTCATAGGCCCGGACGGTGTATGTGTATGCCGTGGATCCCGTCAGGCCGGTGTCGGTGTACGAGGTCGTCGCCGTGGTGCCGACCTGAACGCCGCCTCGCAGCACCTTGTAGCCGGTGACGCCGACGTTGTCCGTGGCCGCGTTCCACGTCAGCGACACGCTGCTGGACGTCTTCGCCGGTGACGCGAGCCCGTTGGGGACGGTCGGCGCGGACGTGTCGCCGCCGGTGGAGCCGCCGACGCCGATGCTGCCCAGTCCGAGCCAGCCGTCGGCGTTCTGGGTGGCGTTGCCGAAGCGGAGCTTCTTCGCGGCCGGGCTGAGCGCCTCGAGCGGGTTGCGGACCTTCATGACGAGCTGGTAGGAGCCGTTGGTGACGCCGGTGAGGCTGACGTTGGACTGGAAGTACTGCGGGTAGCCGAAGTCGAGGTAGGTCGGGTCGGCGCCGAGGTTCCAGTCGGGGAACGCGCGGATCTTCAGGGGCTGGACGGTGCGCAGGTCCCAGGGGGTGTCCCAGGTCTTCACGACAGTACCCCCGGAATCTTTGAGACCGAGCTGGACGGTCCAGGGGTAGTAGAACGGGGCGACGCCGTTGTTGGCGATGGTGACGCCGACGGTGGCGGTGCCGGTGACGCTGTTCTGGTAGTAGGCGTGGGTGGCGCTGAGGTCGTAGCCCATGAGGCGCACGGCCGCGGCGACGTTGGGGTCGGTCGGCGCGTAGCTCTGGCTGGTCTGGTTGATCTTCCAGGTGGTGTGTTCGAGCTCGATGCAGGCCTTCATGTTGTCGACCTGGCCGGAGCCGCCGGGCCAGGACGTGAACGCGGAGCTCTGGATCTCGGGGCGGACCTCGCCGCCCATCGAGTCGGTGATCCACTTGTTTTCGACGCCCATGTTGAGGGCCCGCTGCAGCTGCGCGTAGTCGGCGCCGCCGAGGGACTGGGGCAGGGTGACGCCCTTGAGCGGGGAGCCCTCCTTGTAGCAGAACGAGTCGTCGTGGTATCCGATGTCCCTGGTGTTGGCGGCACCGCCGGCCGAGTCGGGGTAGCGGATCTCGAGCTTCGTCTTACTGAAGGCGTTGTCGAACGCGGTGACGATCTGCGCCGCGTGGGCGTCGGTCGGCATCAGGTTGGGGTAGCCGTCGGCGGTGTCGGTGTCGAACGGCCACGTGTGCCACTCGCCCCAGAGCCCGACGATGCCGAGGTTGATGAACCCGATGCGGGGGTCGCCGTCATAGCGGGCGCCGAACGCGGCGATGAAGTTCTGCAGCCCGGTGAGCAGGTAGGCGCTGTCGTAGTCGGGCGAGACAGTACCCCAGAAGGTGTTGTTGCGGTAGGTGACGTGCCCGTCGAAGCAGTGCGGGATCGCGTTGCCGGGGTGGCTGCCGGTGCCGCCCGGGTACTCCATGTAGAAGCGGATGGCGGCCTGGTTGCCGTAGGAGGCGATCTCGTTGAGCGCGTTGTCCACGATGGACCAGTTGTAGGTGCCGCAGTCGGTCGCGCTGGTCATGACCTCGGACAGGCCGAAGTAGCTCCAGGCGAGGGAGCGCGGGTAGCCGGAGTTCTGGTTGTCGCCGGGGAAGTAGAAGCGGGCGAGGCCCTTGAGCGGGTTGTCGATGGCGCTCGGGGCGGCGGTGAGCGGGTGGTCGGTCAGGGACGGGCTCGGCGTGGCCGGGGCGGCGGGCCGGGCCGGGCGGCCGGCGGGGGCCGCGGACGCGGGTGGCGGTGCGAACACGAGCACGGCACTGGCGGCGACCGCGCAGAGTGCGACGGCGCGTACGAGGCGCCGACGCAGGGGTGTGCGCATGGATGGACCTCCGGTTTCAGCGGTGCGGAGTGTCCTCGTATGTTGATTCGATACGAGGAGGTGTTGACAAACTTTCCATGAGCTTCATCATTATTAGCGGCCGGACACCCCCCGCCGCAAGACACCAAAACTTGAAGATCTTCGATTGCCGCCGGCCACCGGAGATCAGCCAGGAAGCGAGGTCGGATCGTGACGATGCGCAACGCCGCGGCGCTGCCCACGGCCGGGCCGCCGGACCGGGCCACCGCCGGACCGCTCACGGAGCCGGACCCGCCGCCCAGGCGCCGGGCCAAGGACGACCGGACCGTCGCCTGGCTCTTCCTGCTGCCGGTGCTGGTCGGCTTCGCCGTGTTCTACCTGTACCCCACGGCTCGCGGTGTCTGGTACTCCGTCACCGACTACAGCCTGCTCAACACCCCGAGCTACGTCGGCGCCGACAACTACGCTCAACTGGTCACCGACAGTCAGTTCTGGAACTCGCTGAAGGTCACCGCCTACTACGTCGTGCTGAACATCGGCTCGCAGACGCTGCTCGCGCTGCTCGTCGCGGCACTGCTGCACCGGCTGACCCGCTCGACGGTGCTGCGGGCGACGATGCTGCTGCCCTGGCTGGTGCCGAACGTGACCGTCGCCCTGCTCTGGATGTGGCTGCTGGACGCCAACCTCGGCTTCGTCAACCACCTGCTGGGCCTGGTCGGCGTCGACAGCCTCGGGTATCTGAACTCGCCGACGTGGGCCATGCCGTCCATCGCGCTCATCAACACGTGGGCCTACACCGGGTACACCGCGCTGCTGCTCTATGCCGGCATGCTGCAGATCCCCCAGCACCTCTATGAGAGCGCGGCTCTGGACGGCGCCGGCGAGCTGCGGATGTTCCGCCGGATCACGCTGCCGCTGCTGCGCCCGATCCTGGCCCTGGTCCTCGTCGTGTCGCTGATCGGCTCGTTCCAGATCTTCGACACCGTCGCCGTGGCCACGAAGGACGGCGGCCCGGCCGGCGCGACGCGGGTCATCTACTACTTCATCTACCAGCAGGCCTTCCGGTACTTCCACATGGGCTACGCCGCCGCGGCCGCGATGGTCCTGGTGCTGATCCTCGGCCTGCTCACCTTCGTGCAGATGCGCCTGCTGCGCGCCTCGAACTCCGACCTGAACTGAGGGGCCATGACCCGCCGCTACTCCCCGGGCCGCGCCCTGGCCTGGCTCGTGCTGATCGCGTTTCTGGTGCTCACGATCGCGCCGTTCTACTGGATGATCCGCACCGCGATCACCCCCGCCGCGGACCTCTACAGCGACAGCACGTCCGTCGTGCCATCGCACCCCACGATGATCAATTTCTGGCGGGTGCTGGGGCTGGTCGACACGCAGACAGCGCGCGAGGCCGGTGGTTCCGGAGCGAAGATCAATTTTCTGCGGTACACCCTCAACTCCGTCATCTACTGCGCGCTCATCGCGGGCATCCAGACGTTCTGCTGCGCGATGGCCGGATACGCCTTCGCCCGCCTGCGCTTCCCCGGCCGGGACTTCGTCTTCGGGGTCATCATCGCGGCCCTCATGGTCCCGCCCATCTTCACGCTGCTGCCCAACTTCACGCTCGTGAAGAGCCTCGGCGCCATCGACACGTTCTTCGGCATGGTCGCGCCGAACCTGCTCATGACCCCGTTCGCGGTGTTCTTCCTGCGCCAGTTCTTCCTGTCCATCCCGCGCGAGGTGGAGGAGGCCGCGATCATCGACGGGGCCGGCCGGTGGGGTGTCTTCTGGCGGGTCGTCGCGCCGATGAGCCGCGGGCCGCTCATCACCATCGCGCTCACCACCTCCGTGTGGGCGTGGAAGGACTTCCTGTGGCCGCTGCTCGTCGGCCGCGGGGAGCAGACCCGGGTGCTCACCGTGGCCCTCGGGGTGTTCAACCAGCAGTCCCCCAACACCCAGCCGGACTGGACGGGGCTCATGGCCGCCTCCACGCTGTCCGTCCTGCCGGTCCTCGCCCTGCTCCTGTTCCTGGGCAAGCGGCTGGTGCAGTCCCTCAACTTCACCGGCATCAAGTGATCGTGAAAGGGAATCCGATGTTCAGACGATCCCGCACGGCGGCCGTCATCGCCGCGGCGCTCGCCTTACCGTTGCTGCACGCGTGCTCGGACGACTCCGGTGCCGACAGCGGCGGCAAGGTCACCCTCGAGTACTGGCTGTGGGACGACAAGCAGCAGCCCGCCTACCAGGCCTGTGCCGACGAGTTCAGCAAGGCCAACCCCAACATCTCGGTCAAGATCTCGCAGACCGCGTGGGCGCAGTACTGGCAGAACCTGACGACCCAGCTCGCCAGCGGCAGCGCGCCCGACGTGTGGACCGACCACGCGTCGTACTACCCGCAGTTCGTGACCAGCAACCAGATCCTCGACATCCAGCCGTTCGTCGACAAGGACAAGATCGACCTCAAGCAGTACCAAGGCGGGCTGGCGGATCTTTTTGTCAAGGACGGGAAGCGCTACGGCCTGCCGAAGGACTGGGACACCATGGCCGTGGTGTACAACACCAAGCTCGTCGGCGACGCGACCGGCCTGGACAAGCTGAGCTGGAACCCGACCGACGGCGGCTCGTTCGAGCAGGCCATCGCGAAGGCCACAGTGGACGCCAACGGCAAGAACGGCCTGGACCCCGCCTTCGACAAGACGAAGGTGAAGGTCTACGGGTTCCTGCCGGAGTGGGCCGACGGCTCGCAGGGCCAGAACGGCTGGGGCGACCTGGCCGTCTCCAACGGCTTCAGCTACCTCGACAAGAACCCGTGGGGCACGAAGTACAAGTACGACGACCCCAAGCTGGCCGAGACGATCAGCTGGTTCAAGCACGTCACTGACGCCGGCTACGCGCCGAAGTACGACAAGACGTCCACCCTCGGCCGCGACGCCGTGATGGACGCCGGCCAGGCCGCGTTCACCATCGTCGGCTCCTGGACGATCGGCTCCTACCTCGGCGCCGATGCCAAGCAGCAGTACGCGTTCGCGCCGCTGCCGACCGGCCCGACCGGCCGCAAGACCGCGATCAACGGCCTGTCCGACGCCATCTACGCCGGCACCAAGCACCCCGGCGAGGCGTGGGCCTGGGTCAAGTTCCTCGGCTCGTCCGCCTGCCAGGACATCGTCGGCGAGAAGGCCGTCGTCTTCCCGGCCATCAAGTCCGCCGCCGACAAGGCCCTCGCCGCGCACAAGGCCGCCGGCCGCGACGTGCACGTCTTCACCGACGAGGCGGCCGCGCCGGGCGGGACGTTCTTCCTGCCCATCACCGACCACGGCAACGAGGTCAGCCAGATCGTGCAGGACGCCCTGCAGGGCGTGATCCTCGGCCAGTCCTCGCCGGCCGACGGCCTGAAGAAGGCCAACGACCAGGTCAACGCGCTGTTCAAGTAGCTGTTTTCGCACTTTGAGGTAAGGAGAACCATGGCACAGGTCGTCGAGCTCGGCGGACGTCACTTCGCCCTGCAGCACTCCGGCGATGGGACCCCACAGCCCGCACCGGGCGGCATCCTGCTCCCCCCGGGCCGGGTCGCGATCCTGCACGGGCTCGGCGACGCCTCCTTCTACCGGCACGGCCAGAACTCGTGGAGCCCCTGCGGCTGGCGCGCCCTGAGCGCACCACCCCTGCGGATCCCGAACCCGACCCGCCTGGTCACCGCGGACGACCCCGCGTTCGACGACCCGGCCCGCCACCACGGCTCCGCGGTGGCCGCACTGCAGGGTGCCGACGGCCGGGTACTGCTGCTGGGCGCGCTGGGCCTGGACACCCCCCGCCTCACCGCCGACCACGACACCCTCACCGGCTGGTACGCCGGGGCCGGGGCCGACTGGTTCGCGGCGTACGGCCCCGAGGCGGAGGTGTTCCAGGCCTACGCGGCCGCGCTCGAGGCCCGCTTCGGCGGCGTCCAGCGCCGCGCCGGCAACGTCTGGTGCAGCTGGTACGCGTACTACGAGAACGTGACCGAGGCCCAGATCACCAAGGACATCGCGGACCTTTCGGGCCTACCGTTCGACGTCGTGCAGATCGACGACGGCTGGGAGGAGCGGGTCGGCGACTGGACCCCGAACGCGAAGTTCCCCAGCGGCATGGGGTCCCTGGCGGCTCGCATCTCGGACGCGGGTTTCCGTCCCGGCCTGTGGCTGGCTCCGTTCATCGCCCTGCCTTCCTCACGGGTCGCGGTGGAGCACCCGGAGATGCTGCTACGCGACGCCTCCGGCCGCCCGGTCGTGGCCGGCTCCAACTGGGGCGGCCCGTACTACGCTCTCGACCTGGCCCGGGCGGACGCTCGTTCGCACCTGGCTTCGCTGATCGAGACCGTCGTGCACGAGTGGGGCTTCAAGTACCTGAAACTCGACTTCATCAACGCCGCCGCCGCGTATCTCCCGGACCGCCCCCGCGAACAGATCTACCGCGACGCTCTTCGCCTTGTGCGCGACACTGCGGGCGACGACGTGTACCTGCTCGGCTCCGGTGCCATCCTGCTGCCCTCCCTGGGTTTGCTGGACGGCTTGCGCAGCGGCCCCGACGTGGCCCCGATGTGGGACAATTACGCCACCGTCGACCCGTCCGACGCCACCGCCCGCAATGCCGTCGTCAACAGCGTCCACCGCCTGTGGCAGTCCCCGCTCGTGGAGGTCGACCCGGACGTCATCTACTTCCGCAGCAAGCTGAACCTGCTGACCCCCCAGCAACTCCAGTGGCTGCGCGACCTGGCCGACGTGTGCGGCTTCCGAGCCATCTCCGACCCGCCGTCCTGGCTGACTCCCGCCGAACTCGAGGAGCTACGCGTCTACCTGGAGCGCACCCCTCGCGTGGAGCAGCTCTCCCGCTACCGCTTCACACTGGACGGCCGCGAGGTCGACTTCGCCCCGGCGGTGGCAACCGACGGCCAGCTGTACCCCATCTCGTAGCCGGCCGTTGCCCGATGTCCGCGTCCCTGCTGCCGGCGGTCAGACGCCAGCGAATCGTCGAGCTGCTGGTCCAGCACGAGTTCATCACCATCGACGAGATCCGCGGCGCCACGGGCGCCTCACTGGCCACCACCCACCGCGACTTGGACCAGCTGGCGGTGGCGGGCGCTCTGACCCGCATCCGCGGCGGCGCCACCAGACCCCCGACCCCACGCGGCGAGGAACGCCTCCTCGCCGCGTGCCTGACCCGGGTCCGTCAGGCTTTGGACCGCAACGACCTGACCACCGTGGAGACCGCGTTGCACCAGGCCCTGGACGCCTGCACCCGACTACGCCGCGCCTCCTGAACCGGGCCCCTACAAGGTCGTCTCAGCTCGCCGACGGAGGCAGAAGAATCGACGCTCTGGGAACCAACGCGTCGAACTGCGCCCGCGAAGCGCCGGTGTCGGCCTGCACGGCCCCGTCAATCAATTCGCGTACGAACGCGAGCGCCGAGGCCATCGCCGGCTCCCGCACGACGGCGATCCGCCAGGCCTCCGGACCATGCTGGTCGATAAAATCTTCGTCACGGCCCTCAAAATCGTTCAGCAGCGGTTCCAAAGCGTGGTAAATCCAGCTCGAATCCGTCTGGTCATCGACCGACGCTGAAGCCAACCCAGCATCCGCGCAGATCGCGGCATCCTGGATGCATGTACTCCACGGACCATCCAACTCATGGCCGTTGGGGGCGGCTGCGATCAGCAGCGCCCACGCCGGCCCATGATCGGCGCGACCGTCTGACCGATCGCAGAATTTCGTACCGACTCCAATGCAGAAGGTATGGCGGAAAAGTTCCACCGTCCGGGATATCTGCGCACAACAGTGCCAACGACCGGCAGGAAGGCATAGCCGCAGGCATAGTTGCCGGTCACGTCCGCGGGCCCGATCAGCCCCACCCGGCGCCCACGGCACCACCCACGTCGAGCAAGTGATGACTGCTGAATCCCCCTATCCTGTTGAAACCTCAATCCCTTTTCGCGTGCGGACATGTCCCGGATCGCGTTCGGCATCATCAATGTCCGCTTGATTCGTTCAAGGCGAACTTTCGACGCCGAGCCCTTACCTCTCGATGCCCGGCGTTGCCGTAACGGACCTCGCCGCCCGAGTCCAATTTGCTTGTTGTCATGACAAGGGCGTCGCCCAGCCCAGCCGATCTCGAAGTCGACTCAAGAACGGTGCATCCGCGGGCTCGCTTGCCTCCAAACGATCCAGCGCCGCCAGGACCGCCGCCCGCCCGGCGACGGGCAACTGGTCGAGTTCGTCGAGGAGCAGCGATGCCGCTCGCGCCTGAGCCAGCCCGTCGATCAGCGGCGGCTCAAGGTCCAGCAGAACCCGACATGGCGCAAGCAGAACCGACACCAACCGGTCGCTTACATCGCCGTGGACATACTCGGTCGAGCCGAACGGAGGTCCAGCAACCTGCTCCGACAGGAGCCGGAGGGATTCAACAACGTCGGAACCGTCGGCTCTCACTGCCTCCAGCCCGTGTTGGAACTGCCGAATCTCGTTATCGTTCATTTGTCCAATCTCAAACTCAACGCCTTCGAGCGCATTGAGTCGCAGATCCGGATCTATCTGCGAAGCGTTGAGCTCGAACAACGCACGCAGTGCGAGAACCGTGGCGCGCACAAGACGATCTTCCAAGTCCATTCGATCAGCCCTTACCACATCGCGTTTCGACGAAGTTCAGTTCCGTTGTCGCACGGTGATGAGGCTGTCCATACCCCATTCCTTCAGTTTAGCTCGTGCAAAATCAGCAGCAGTCTGGGAAGGAAGCTCATACACCGGCGTCAGGCCATTGTAGATCGCCGTGGCGGCTTGCCGACGAGCCTGGTCGAGCTTCTCGTTGTCCATGGAGCTGCCGACTTGAGTATCCATCATCGCGGTCTTGCGGTCGATGACCTCGTCACCTTCGAGCCCGTCGAACTTGGCAGTGACATAGGTGCCATCGAGCCCCGGCATGGAGAGTTGAGGCGCCTGCGAATGGCCGTCGACACTTGACCTCGCACCCGCCGCACCAGATTGGTACCGGTACGCGCCGGGCGACATGCCGAGTCGGCCTTCCTTGGCATTCCCCTCGTTGACCCACTCGGCCTTGCGCGCAGCACGGCTGCCGCAAGGTGGCTCGATATGATTCTGGTTATGTACGAGGACCGGGTCCTCGCCGGCAATCACGAAGTAGGTGTGGACGTCGGCGACGGTGAGGTCGCGCATGTCGGCTGAGCCGACGGAATTGCGGACGCCCTTGACCTCGAGCATCGCGCCGTCTTCGGTGCGTAGTGCGTCGCCCGTCTTCAGGTTCTGGGCGTCGACCCAGGCGAGCTGCGTGTCATCCCAGAACGGATGGAACCAAGTCGTCTGTAGGACCGCGTCCGAGCCATCCTTCGTCCGGACAGAGACCTCCGTGAGGTCGGTGTCCTGATTGCGGTGCAGGCCCTCGACCGTCTTGCTCTGCGTTGAACCGGTCGCCGGGTCCGCCGTCCGGACCTGTTCACCGACCTGGACATCCTTGATGGGTTTGGTCGAGCCGTCGGCGAGCAGCACCAGCGTGTCCGGTGCAAAGCTGTGCGGCTCCGGACTGGGCACCGGGCAGCTCGCACCGCCTCCGTCGCCGCCGTTGTCGGAGTCGTCGGACTTGCGTTGGCGGTTGCCGCCGGGGTGCTCGCCCTCGCCGCCGGCGGCAGTGTGTTTCGGGGGTGCGGTTGCCTTAGGGCTGCCCCCGCCGCTCGCCATCTTCTTCATGCCGCCCGCGGCTGCGGCCTTGAACGGCTTGGTCATGAACTTCGTGGCGCCGCCGGTGAACTTCGAGACGCCCGCGCTCAGGGCGCCGTCCAGGCCGCCCTCGATCATGGTGTCGGCCAGGCCGGACCAGGAGAATTCGGCATCGCCCCGGGCTACGTCGACCATGTAGCCCGCCCCGGCCTGCATCGCGCCGGCTACCGCGCCGGCGACGATCAGGCAGCCGACGCCGGTTGCGCACAGGGCGCCCACCGCCACCGTCGCGGCGATGCCGACAGCGGCGGTGATGACGAACTTCCACGGGTCCTGTTTGAACGCCTCCACGGTGTTCTTCACCGTGTCCACCACGTGCTGGGCGGCGGCCTTCGCGGTGTCCTTCACGCATTTCGACACGCCGGCGTCCAGGCAGGCCTTCGCCTGGTTGAAGGAATCCACAACCGCGGCGGCCTTCTTCTTGGCCCACTTGACTGTCGAGTTGACGACGACGTTCTTCGCCGCCTTCGCCTTGTCCCACAGGTAGTTGCCGAAGTCCCGGAGCTGGTCGACCTTCTGCTCGACGTAGTGAATGGCGTTCTGGATCGTCTCCATCGGGTGGGTGACGACGTTCACGACCGTGTTCGTCGCGTTCTTGATCCTGCTCCAGAACGAGTTGCCGGACGGGTCGACGTTGGTCAGGGGGTTGTTGCCCGCGTACTGGTAGCGGTTCGCGGCGATCGAGTCCGGGACGCCGCTGTTCGCTTTCGTGTCGCGGGTGTCGAACTGGCCCGTGTCGGCGTTGTACCAGCGGGCCAGCATGTTGACCCGACCCGTACCCGCGTCCGTCCACTCCGACTGGTAGCCCAGACTGCCCACGACACCGGTCGTGGCCAGGACCTTGCCAAGCGGGTCATAGCTTGTCGAGCCGGCCAGGCTCGTCCCCGTCGCCTGGAACTGGCCGACCACGTCGTTGTGCTGATCGGTCCACACGTACTTCGAGTTCGCGCCCGTTCCTGTACCGGTGCCGATCAGGTCGCCGGCGGGGCCGCGGGTGTACGTCGCCGTGCTGTCCTTCGCCAGGGTGTTGCCCAGGCCGCTGTACTGGAAGCCCGTACGCAGGACCCGGCCGGCGGCGTCGTAAGTGTTGGTGCTCGTGCCGCCCGCGCCCTGCTGGGTGATGACCTGGCCGTAGGCGTCGGCGGTGGTGCTGTAGACGCCGGTGGTACCGCTGGTCAGCAGCAACGTCCCGCGCGGGGTGTACGAATACGCAGTACCGTCGGACGAGCTCTGCAGGCGGTTGCGTTGGTCGTAGGTGAACGTCTTCGCGCCGTTGCGGGTGCGGTTGCCCGAGTCGTCGTAGTCGTAGTTCGTGACCGTCGAACCCGCCGTCCACGTCTTCAGGCGGTCGACCAGGTCGTACGTGTACACGTTCGTCGACGACCCGGCGAAACCGGTCGTCGTCTTCTTCGTCTCGTTGCCGTTGTTGTCGTACTCGTACGCGATGTTTCCCAGGATCGTGGCGCCGGATGTCTGCTTCACCTGGTCGTTCGTCAACCGGTGCAGGTCGTCGTACGTGAACGTGCGGGTCTGGTTGTTCGCGCCGTACACGACCGTTGACGGCAGGGACAGGGTGTTGTAGTTGACGGTGAGGTCGATGTTCGTCGTGCTGTTCGAGGCGGTCTTGAAGCGTCCGGCGGTGTCGTAGCCGAACGTCGTCGTGCCGGCCGCGTCGGCTCGCGTGGTCATCAGGCCGTCGTTGTTGTACGTGTACATCGTGTTGTCGGACGGGCCGGTGATGGTCAGCGGTAGGCCGCGGTCGTCGTACGTCACCGTGTCCGTCTCGCCCGGCACGGACAGCGACGTGAGCCGGCCGGCGTCGTCGTAGCCAAACGTCCGCGACGCCGTGGCCGCCTCGGCTCCGGTGCCGCTCTGGCCGGTGAGCCGGCTCAGATCGTCGTAGGCGTAGTCGGTGCGCACGCCGCCCGGCTGCAGCTGGGCCGTCATCCGGCCGGCCGCGTCGTACACCGACGTGAACGTGCGGTCGCCCGCGTTCGGGTGCGCAATCGTCGCCGGCTCGATCTGCGACTCCGGCAGGCCCCACGCGTTGTAGGTGTTCCAGAACTGGTTGGTGCGGCCGTCGGTGAACCGCGTCTGGTGTCCGGCCGGGTCGTAGCCGTACGAGGTGTGGATTGACGTGGTCGTGGTGACCGGCTCGGTGACGTCGGTGACCTGGCCGAGCGCGTCGTAGCCGAGCACTGTCGTCGTGCCGCGAGCATCGGTCGAGGTGGTCAGGTTGCCGTTGTTGTCGTAGCCGGCGCTGACCGTCGTGAGCACGGTACCCGCCGAATTGAGCTCCTGTTTCTTGACGGTGCGGCTAGCGGCGTCATAGAAGGCCAGTGATTTGGTGCTGTCCGGCCGGGTGACCTTGGTCGGCCGGCCGAGCCCGTCGTAGTCGGTGGTCGTGACGTTGAGGGCACCGTCCTTGGTGGACACCACTTCGCCGGCGTTGTTGTACGAGGACTCTGCCGTCACACCGTTGGGTGAGGTCACCTTGCGCAGCCATGGGCCGGAGGCGGCGGAGCTGCCGTAGACGCCGGTGCCGTAGTCGTACGTCGTGGTGTACAGGGCCGTCGGCTGCGGGGCCGGCTGGCGCACCCACTGCGTGCTGGTCAGCTTGCGGCCCAGGTAGTCGTAGGTGGCGCTGGTCTTCGCCCCGGTCGGGTCGGTGACGTCGAGCAGGTTGCCGGTGGTGTCGTAGTGGGCGGTGGAGATCTTGCCCAGCGGGTCTGTGGTCTTCACGACGTTGCCGAGGGTGTCGTACTCGTACGACGTCGTCTTGTTCCGCGCGTCGGTCGTCGACGTGACATTGCCGAGCTTGTCGTACACGGTCGTGGTGCTGGCGTCCGTGATCGTCTGGCCGCCTGTACCCGGCTGCGTGTACGACGGCAGGATCGTCTTCCACGGGCGCCCGGCCGCGTCCATCCGCGTCGTGAACACGTTGCCGCGCGGGTCCTGGACCTCGACCGTCTCCCCGAACGTGTTGTAGCCGCGCATCGTCGTCGGCCGGATCGACACCCCCGGGGAGCCGGACTGCTCAACCAGGACCGACGGTGCGATGACCTTGGTCTGGTTGCCGTCCTCGTCGTAGGTGT
This sequence comes from Dactylosporangium sp. NPDC051541, assembly GCF_044454505.1. Taxonomy (NCBI): domain Bacteria; kingdom Bacillati; phylum Actinomycetota; class Actinomycetes; order Micromonosporales; family Micromonosporaceae; genus Dactylosporangium; species Dactylosporangium sp. NPDC051541. Next base: position 50,428 of record NZ_JBITDU010000024.1, on the reverse strand, counting down.
ACGACGTCGTGTTGCCGTTGGGGTCCTGGACGTCGGTGGTGAGTCCGCGCTGGTCGACCGTGTAGTTGGTGGTGAGCTGGGTGCCGGTCAGTGCCGCCTGATTGGTGCGGCCGTTGCCGCTGTTCCACAAGGCGGTCACGTCGTCGCCGGTCAGTGCCCGCTGGAACACCTGCACGTTGTCGATGGAGCCGTTGAAGTGTTCCGTGCCGATCGGGCCGGACGGCTGGTTGCCGCCGATGTAGGAGGCGTGCTGTGACGTGAACGGCGTCGGATTCGTGCCGTCGGTGCCGCGGACGTTGTTGACGTACAGCGACATCCGTTTCGTGTTCGCGTCGAACACGGCGACGAGGTGGACCCATTGGTTCGCCGCCAGGGCGTTGCCGTTAGTGGCGTAGTTGTAGCTGGTCGGCGAGGTGGTGTCGGCGTTCGCGGACAGGAACGCCCACTTGCCGAGGTCCTGGTGGTACTGCAGGTAGAACGACCCGACGCTGTTGCCGCCCTGGCCGAACACGGTCGGGTGGCCGGTGAGGGAGCTGACCTTCGCCCAGGCCGACACGGAATACGACTGGGTGGTGTTGAGTACCGGGCTGTCGGTGCTGATCGGCTGGCTGTTGGTGAAGGTGGCGTAGCCGCCGCCGAGTGATGTGCCGGTGCCGAGGTCGGCGTGGGCGTTGCGGTGCGATCCGGAGGAGTCCGCAATCATGGTGTAGCCGCTGCCGGCGGTCTCGTCGAGTTTCCACCAGGCGGCGGGCCCGGAGGACCCGTCGATGCCGGTGGAGCGTGACGTGAGCCGGCCCGCCGCGTCGTAGGTGTTGCGGACATCGCGCAGCGTCTGGCCGTCGGTGATGTTCCGCACGTTGATGACGTGGGAGTCGGCGTCGTAGACGTAGTTGGTGGTACGACCGCCGCTCGTCGTCCCCGCCGTGTAGGTGGTCGTCGACTGGACCCGGCCGTCCTCGTCGAACTGCTGACCGATGGACGTGGCCCCGTTGTTCTGGGTCACGTTGGCGATGTTGCCGTTGAGGTCGTACTGGTTCTCCTGCACGACGGTGGTTTTGGTGCCGTCGGTCCGGCTGACCTTCTTGACCTTGCCGTCGTCGTAGTACTCGTACCTTGTTGTCCACCCCATCGCGTCGGTTGTCGAGGCGAGGCCGCCGTTGGGGTAGTAGACGTTGTATGCCTGCTGCACCGCCATGCCGTCCTTGCCGGTCAGGGTGCTGGTCAGCATGCGCCCTTCGGCGTCGAAGACCTGGTCGAGCGTCTGCAGGCGATCGGCGGCCGGGCACAGACTCCCGGGCGCCGGGCTGCTGTCGCAGTTGACCCGCTGGTTCTGCCGTCCGTAGGCGTCATAGCCGTACACCATCACCGCACCCGTAGGGTCGGTGCTCTTCACGATCTGTCCGTACGCGTTGTAGACGCTCACCACCGTCCGCGCGGCGTCGCCGCCGGTGACGTCGCTCGCCGTGCGCGACAGCAGGTTGCCGTCGGCGTCCTGGACATCGGTGGTGCGGGCCTGGTGCTGCGCGCCGGTGATCGCGTCGGTGACGACCGGGTCGGTCGTCTCGACCATCGACTCCTGCTCGTAGCGGTAGGTCGTCACCAGCCCGTTGGTGTAGCCGGGGGCGTTGACCTTCTGCTTGATGACCCGGCCGATGCCGTCGTAGGTGTACTCGGTGACGAGTCCGGCCGCGTCGGTCACCCGGACCGCGTCGCCGTTGGCGTTGTACTCCGTCTTCTGCACGGCCCCGCCGGGTGACGTGACGGTGAACGGCAGACCCGGCGGGGTCGTCCCACCCCCGACCGCGGCCGTGGTCGCCGTCGTGTACGTCATGGTGGTGACGCGGCCGTTCGGGAACCCGGGCGACTGCGGCGACGTGACACTGGTGCGGTTGCCGGCCGCACCATCATAGGTGAACCGGGCGACGTCGTTGGTCAGCTCATCGCTGTACGTGTCCTCGCCGGTGGTGCCCACGTCGATGAGCACGATCTGGTCGTTGCGCCCGTCCGGGGTCAGTACGGCGGTCGTGGCGTCGGGCCAGTACTTGTACATGGTGCTCTGGCACGGCAGCAGCGGGTCGGCATTGCTGCACGTGGTGGTGCGTACGGTGTTGCCGCGGATGTCCTTGGCGGTCTCGGTCTTCTGCCCGAGCGGGTCATAGACGTCGGTCACGAAGCCGCCCACGTCGTAGGCGTACGTGGTGGTGTTGCCCAACGTGTCCGTCGCCGCGATGAGCCGGCTGCCGTTGAGCAGGTCGAACATGCGCTTCGAGACCTTGGCGCCGGGGTCGGTCACGGACACCGTGCTGACCGGCGTCAGCTTCGGCGCGGCACCGGCGTCCGACGTGAGCGCCCCGGTCGCCGACTTGAAGTGCGAGTCGACCTGCGCGGTGCTCAGGCTGTTGACCTCGTAGAAGGCGAACTCCGCGATGTCACCCTTGAAGTAGCTGATGTCGCCGGTCGCGCCCGGCCAGCCGCGCGTCGCCCCGGCACCGATGTAGCTGTACTGCAGACCGAGCCCCACCATCAGACCCGTCTTCTTCCCGACAAGCTTGTTGTCCAGGTACAGGCTCTGCTCGGTCGCGTTGAACACACTGCCGTCGCCGGACAGCACGACATGGTGCCAGTTGCCGTCGTTGACCTTCACCGTCGAGGTGATCGGCGCCACGGTGTCGTCCCAGAACTGGCCCCGCAGGTAGCCGTCACCGCCGACGTACAGGGCGGGTATGTGTTCGTGGTTCGGGGAGTCGGCCGAGGTGACCGGCATGGCCTGGTAGCTGTACAGCACACCGCTCTGGGACCAGTTCGCCGGCGTCTTGAACCACATCTCGACGGCGTTCGGGCCAACCTCCGGGGTGACGTCCGCCCCCGGGTCGTAGCCGAGGTAAGAGGTCGTGCCGTTGAAGATCGCCCCGGAGGTGTCGCTGAACGGGCTGGTACCCGGCTGCGAGGTGTCGTAGGTGACATTGTTGTACGTCGCGTTGTGCACGCCGCGGACCTGACTGTAGGCCCGGCTCGGCAGGCTCAGATCGCCGAGGCGGAAATACTCGCGCGGCCGCGACCCCAGCACGCTGGAGACGTAACCCTGGCTCGAGCCGGACACAACCGGCGCGCCGACCTGCCAGACGCCGCCGGACTCATCGGTGACCGTGGTGACCCGGCCGGTGACCTTGCTGTAGTCGACCACGGCCCGGGTCCGCTGGGCATTGCTGATGCTCTTCGTCATCGCCGGCGCCGGGCTCCGGCCCGTGCTGTTCAGGGCGATCATGGCCTCAGCGGTCAGCGGCTTGTTGTAGTAGGCCGCGTCGGCGATCGAGCCGTTGAAGAACGTCGCGGTGGCCGTGCTGTTCGACTGGCCGGCCCAGCCGCCGCCGAGGAAGCCGGCGCCGAGGTACATGTTCGTCTGGCCGGTGTTGTGCAGCAGCATCGGGGCGTTGGTGATCGTGCCGACCAGGTTGCCGTCCAGGTACATCGTCTGCGTGCCGCCGTTGCCGGAGAGCGCGACGTGGTGCCACTGGTTGTTGGTGACGGTCCCGGTCGTCGTGATCGGGGTGCTCGCCCGGTCGGCCCAGAACTCGCCGCGCAGCTTGCCGTCGGTGCCGATGTACAGCACCGGGTTGTAGTTCGACGGCGTGGTGGCGCCCGGGCTGACCACGTCGCGCTGGTTGGAGAACAGCACGCCGGGCGTGGTGGCCGCGGTCTTGAACCACAATGAGACCGACTGGTATGAACTTTCGATGGCCAGCTTCGCCGGCAGCTTGACCGACGCGCTAGTGCCGTTGAACCCGGCCGACGTTGAATCCGACTCGCTCAGGGCCGCAGCGCCACCGAGGGTGACGTTGCTGTAGATACCGTTGTCGACGCCGTCGTTGGACAGCACGCCGCTTTGCGCCTGGGTGCCCGTCGTCTCGTTCAGGCGCCAGTACGAGTACGGGCCAGAGTTGAGTACGGAGTTCGGCGACGGGTTGACCAGCTTGTCGTACTCGTACTTCGCACAGTCGGTCGTCGTTCCCGGCGGGCAGACCTTGGTGAGCTTGTCCCCCGAGTACGTATAGTTCCAGGTCAGCGTGCTTGACGGTACCGCTGGATCGGTTTGGTCGGTTGTCACTGAGGCCACGTGGGCGGCGCTCGCGCCGGACGGTGTGCTCCACGTCAGGTGCAGGGCGCGCTGCGAGGTCAGGGACGTGATCAGGTCGGCACGGCCGCTGCCGTCATAGTGGACGGTGACCGAGCGGGCCGACGGATCGGTGATCTTCGTCAGGCCGTAGACGCCGGTGGTGAGGCTCCGCGTGAACTCGTAGGTGGTCGAGTCCTTGTCCGTGAGCGAGTAGCCGCCGGTGATCGGTTTGAACACCGAGTATCGGCCGGACGGCGGAGTCCACGAGCCGTCGTTGTTACGACCAAAAGCAACTTCCTGGCCGCTCGGGTACCGTACGGTCGCCGTCTGCAGCACACCGGAGGCATCCTTGCCCTCACGTACCTGCATGTCCGTCACCGACGACCAGCCGAGCCCGAACGAACTCGCCGCCCGGGTGTCGAGGCTGTTGTAGTCGCGATTGATCGCCAGCGCCGGGCCGACCGTGGTGACCTGGGCGTCGACAGCCGACGTGGTGTAATTGCCGACCGAGCCCTCGAAGCCCTTCCCGCCGTTCTGAGCCAGCGAAGACGTGACAAGCGGCTGCGGTACTGCCGTCGAGAACGCGTAGGTGACCGGGTTGGGTGGTCCCCAGACCTGACCGTCGAAGATCCTAGCCTGGTAAAGGTAGGTCTTGCCCCACTTCAGGACGCCCGCGCCGGGCCTCCAGACGTTGTTGGTGCTCAGGCCCGAGTCGGTGACCGGGGCGCCCTGGTCGTCGAGGATCACGAACTTGTACTGCAACCCGTAGCCCGGCCAGTTGTCCGGGTCGGAGCCCTGTGCGGAGAACTCCGGCGTCAGCGTGCTCACCGGGGTGTTGTTCGCCGGATACTGCGCGCTGATGTCCGGCTGGACGTTCGTGCCGTAGTTGACCTCGATGAACGGGTCACATTTGATGTTGCCGAAGACCGCGTCGGGGCACGTGAGATTGGTACCCGAGGCGGTGAACCGCTTCCACGTCGTGGCATCGTTCTCGTTGGCCTTGGCCACGATGCCATACGTGTTGTTATGGATCGCCCAGTCCTTGACCTCGTCGTTGTCGAGCCACGGGGCGATCCAGGTGCCGGAGTTACGCACACCGCCGGTGTTGTTGCAGGCGGTGCCGTTCGCCGTGCTGTCCTTCGCCATCGGCTGCAGGTTGAGTGCCTCCCGGGCGGCCTGGTTGTCGCCCGGCTGGTTGTTCCACGTCAGCGTGCCCTCGGACCAGTCGTTCGTGATCCGGTAGAAGTTCGTCTGCTTCGACGGGCAGGCGGTGCCGTCCTTGATCTGGAACGTCTGGAACAAGTGCAGCCGCGCCGAGTCGAGCTTCAAGTTGCTGTCGGCCGGGCTGAACAGCGTCGGGATGTCGCCGAACCGCAGGAAACCGCGGGCCTTGTTCGCCTGCGTGTCGTCGTACCGCCCCGCGGCGACGGTGTTGTTGGCCCCGTGCGTGGTCGTGGCCTCGGACGACAGCGAGTAGGTATCGCCGCTGTAGCTGTAGATGATCGTTTGCGGATCGATCCGGACCGGGTACTTGCGCTTTGGATCCTTGAGCCAGGCCTGGTCCACCGTCATCCGGATCGCCGGGCGCCGGCGACCGTGACGATCTCATACCGCATCGCGTATGACGTCGCGCCCTCGCCGCTGCGGCCGACGGCGGAGTCCTCCAGATACCCCAGCGGCATCGCCAGTACGAGCGTGCCGTTGCCGTCGGTGAACTCGACGCCGCCGTCCGCGCCGATCCGCGGGGTCAAGCCCTTGAGCCGGAGAGGGTATACGTAGCTGGCCGGCGCATCGGCCGAGCGCAGGGTCAGCGTCTCCTTCGTACCCGTCGCCAGCGCCATGAGCTCGAGGTCGACGCCGGGGAAGACGTTCGGGTAGGTCGCCACCGCCCCGTTGACGGCCGCCCGGCGGGTCGCCGCTCCGGCGAGGGAGTACGCCAGCTCGGTGCCCTTCGTCGGGTTGAGCCGCACCAGATCCTCAGCGGCCGACGCCGCCTGGTCCGCCGCCGACGCCGACAGCTGCCCGTCGGCGTCGAGCTTCCGGGGCAAGCCGGCCGCGAAGCTCAACTGGAACGCGTTCGCGCCGATCTGCGGCCGGCCCTGGGCATCGGCGCGCAGCTCGCTGTCGATCGGCTTCCACGAACCGTCGGCGACCTTGAAGTTGACCGGCTCGGCATACACCCGCTGCGTGTATGTGCCGTCAGCGTTGTGGAACACGTCCGTGCGGTCCGTCGACTTCGCGGCGTCCCGCTTGCTGGTACCGGGGTCGAAGCCCTTCTTCGCCGGGCCGGTGCCGGCATTCTGGACCTTCGGCTGGTTGGCCTGGTACTGCTGCAGCTCGCCCGGCGCGTGCACCGTGGACTCGCTGTCCCGGGCCCGGTTCGCCTGCTGGTAGTGCCCGTCCGGGCCCTTGCCCAGCAGCTGCTGCGGGCCCTTCGGATCCTTGGCCCAGCTCGCCGGCTGGCCCAGCCAGTCCCACAGCCACGACACCGGCAGACCGGCGCCCGGACCCGTCGGCAGCACACCCGCGGGCACACCGACCGCGAGCAGCAGCACCGCCACCAGGACCACCCCGATGCGTCGGGCCAGACGGCCGGATCGCCGTTTGCCCGGCAGCGATACAGGCGACACCGAACAACCGCGCATCGCAGCCTCCCCCATGGGACATCGACAGCGAACGCAGTCTTCCGGTCGATGATCACCTCCGGCAAGACGATCACGGATGGAGCGAATTCCGACCATCAATGGCTTCCGCCGTTGGCCGGAGACCGCTACTGTGCGAGCCGCGTGCCGTGATCACATGGGGAGGACGGCGATGCTGCGTACCCTGAACCGCCGTCGGCTCCTCATCGGTGGCGGTGCCGCCGTTGTCGTGCTCGGCCTGCTCATCACCTGGCTCGCCTGGCCCGACCCGCCGACACCGCCGCGCGAACGGCAGTACAAGGCGACCACCGCCTGTCTGCTCACCGACGACAAGGACCTCACCGGCGACCTGGCCAAGGCCGCCTGGGCCGGCATGCAGGAAGCCTCCGTCGCCAGCCTCATCAAGGTGCAGCACCTGGCCATCACCGGCCCGCAGACCACCGCGAACGGCGTCACCTACTACAACACCCTCGGCGTCCAGCACTGCACCGTCATCGTCGCGGCCGGAGGCGTGCCCGTCGCGGCCATGGCGGAGGGATTGACGAGCTTCCCGGGCATCACGCACGTGGCCGTCGGCGGCGACCCCAAGGGCACGGTGGTCAGCGTCGTCGACGCGACCACGCCCGACTCGATCCGGGCCGGGGTCAAGGGCATCGTCGCCGCGGCCGCCTGACGGCTATTTCGGCGGGGCCGCCGTGTGCAGGAAGTCGGTGACGGCCCTGGTCGCGTCGGCCGCGCCCGGGGCGGCGACGGTGAGCAGGCCCGTGCCGTGCAGTGAACCCTCGACCACGGCCAGGCGGCGGGCCGGGGGCGGGGTGGCGTCGTACATCGCCTGGGCCGCGGCGGCGAACTCGCTGTCGTCCTTGGCCGCGACGTAGAGGACGGGCGCGGTCAGCTTGGGCACGGCCTGGCGGGCGTCCTCGCCGCCGTAGGTGCCGGGGGCGGACAGGCTGATCACGGCGACCGGCGGCTCGGTCAGGGCGGCCGCCGCGACCAGGGTCGCCGTGGCGCCGCGGGAGGCGCCGATGAGCACCACCCGGCCGGAGCCGCCGGTGCGGGCGTAGGCCGTCGCCGCGGCGACGTCGCCGGAGTTGCGGCCGGTCTCGGCGCGCCGGGAGCGGCCCTCGCTGTTGAAGTCGAAGGCCAGCACCCGGTAGCCGGCCGCCGCCTGCTCCTTCGCCCATGCCAGCCACGAACAGCCGGTCGCGCCGGCCTGCGGGGCGAGCACGAGCGTCACCTCGCCCGTGCCGAGGACGTAGCCGGCGAGGAACGCCCCGGTCGGCCCGGGGAACGTCACCTGCTTGTCGTCGAGCGCCGCGTCGCCGCACAGTCCGTGGGTCGGGCTCGGCGCGGCTGCCCGTGTCGTCCTGGCCGGCGCCGGGCTCGGGCCGGCCTCGCCGGTCGTCGACGCGCAGCCGGCCAGCAGCAGCAGCACGCATGAGATCCCCGTCAGCATTCGCATACCGGCACGAGTCTCGAACCGCCCCGGGAGTTGCATCGCAGGACGAGCACGACCCACCGGGTCGCCCGCATTGCCCGATTTCGATACGCTGGTCGCATGTTCCAGCGCCGAACCGTCGTCTACATCCTGGCGGGACTGCTCGGCCTGGTCCTGGCCGGCGCCGGCCTGACCGCGTTCCTCCTCTCCCGCCGTTCCCCGCCGACGCCGACCACCGCGCCGGGCGTCGTCGACGCCTACCTCCACGCGCTCCAGGACGGTGACGTGGACCGCGCCGTCGCCTACTGGCACGACAGCGGCGGCATCACGGACGGCCAGGCTCCCTTGCGGCAGCGGGTCAGGACGTACCTCGACCAGCACCGGGACGACTACCGGCGGGCACTGCGCGGCCGGACGTGGGCGCTGCGGGAGTTCCCGGCCGCGGGCACGGGCATCGGCGTCGACGTGACGATCGGTGCGGCCAAGGAAACCTATGTCGTGACCCACAAGAGCAAGGACTTCGGCACACTGCTCATCTTCGCCGGCCCGGAGGACTACCTCGGGCCGGTCGACGAGGACAACACCCTGCTCCGCGGGGCCTGAGCCGCCGCCCGGCCCGGTCCGTCAGGGGCGCTGGGCGGCGGTCTCATCGCCGAGGGCCAGCAGCTCCGACACCGTCACGAAGCGGTAGCCGCGGGCGCGCAGGCCGGAGAACATCTCGCCGAGGTGGCGCAGCGCGACGAGGCGGCGCTGGTCGCCGACGTCGTGGGCCAGCACGATCGAGCCCGGGCGGACGGAGTCGACGATGTCGCTCACCTGGGCCTGTGGGTTCTTCTCGTACTGCGCCTCGCGCATCTGCTGCGACCACAGCACGAGCCGGTAGCCGAGCTTGTCCGCGGCGAGGATGGTCGAGCCGCCCAGGTGGCCGTACGGCGGGCGGAGCAGGGTCGGGGTGCGGCCGGTGACGTTGTGGATGGTCTCGGCGCTGCGGTTGATCTCCTCGACGGCGTGGTTGAGGTCGAGGGTGGCGAGGTCGGCGTGGGACCAGGTGTGGTTGCCGATCTCGTGGCGGTCGAGGCGGCCACGCACGACGGCGGCGTGCTGGCTGAGGTTGCGCCCGACCATGAAGAACGTCGCCGGCACGTCCCACGCGTCGAGGGCGTCGAGCACCATCGGCGTCCAGTTCGGCGCCGGGCCGTCGTCGAAGGTGAACGCGACGACCGAGGCTTCGGTGCGCACGTGGTAGGTGATGGTCGTGCTCGGCGAGTTCGCGTCGGTCAGCACGTCGGCGGCCGACGCGTAGCCCCCGGCCAGCGGCGGCTGGTCCAGGCCGAAGGCGTGCCGCGCGTATGGTGCGCCGACCGCCCCGACGGCCATCCCGGCCACCGTCAGCCCCGCTCCCCCGAGTATTTGTCGCCGCGACAGCCCCATTCGTCGTTCCCCCCGTCGATGTCGTTGCGGCATCGTGTCACGGCACGGGGGTGCCAATCATCATCCGAGCAGCCGGTCCCGCACCGGGGTTTTCCCCGAGCCACCGCCCCTGAACCGCCGCCGATCGCGACCTTTCGTCGCCGCCGGTGCACACACCGTGACGGCGGCGCGGCGCCGGCTACGGTCCTACGTGGATGTACGGCGCCCACAGGCCCGGGTCGGGGTGGCGGCGGCGGAGCTGGGTGACGGCGTGGTGCAACGCCACGGGCGCGTCGTGCGGGCGTGGGACGCCGTGCCGGGTCAGATACGCGTAGAAGGCGTCGGCGAGTTCGGGCGCGAGATCGTCGCGGACCGGCCACAGCGTCGCGACGATCTGTCGGAAGCCCGCCACCTGCAGCGCGGCCGACATGTGGATCGCCTCGTCCGGAAGCCGCGACGTGCCGGTGGCGGTGGCACACGCCGACAGGAACGCGAGCTGCGCGCCGGGCAGCGTGAGACTCGCCAGTTCCAGCGCGGTCACCGCCCCGTCGGCGACGTGCACGGCACTCGCGGCCGGTCGGGTGTGGTCCTGGACGCCGTGGCAGGCCAGATGGACGGAGCCGTGGTTCCCGAGGGCGTCGAGCAGCGCCTGACGGGTGGCCGGCGCGCCACCTGCGGGCGCGAGCGGTGGCGACAGCAGCGTGGTGGATTCCCAGTGCGACGCGATACGCGCCAATTCCAGTGGTACTGCCGGCAGCGCTGGCAGCATCGGCCGGTCGGCGGTCGCGGGGGTGGTGGCCATGCCGACGCTCAGCAGCCGGCCGTGCCCCGGACCCGGCGTCCGGCGCGGCGCCCGGGCGCGCAGCAGCGCGTCCAGCGTGGGCGTGTAGGACGAGATCACCCGGTCGGGCACGGCGCCCGGGGCGGCGTCCGAAGCCGATGCCGGGTAGCTGCCGGCGGCGTGCAGCGGCAGGGCCGACAGCGGCCCCGTGGGGCACCACCAGACCCGCGGCCACCGGTGCAGGTCGGCGGGTGGCGCGCCGTAGCCGAGCGCGTCGAGCACCGGCCGGGCCACCGCGTGCCACAGCCACGACAACACCGACGGCGTCGACGGCCCCGGCGGGCGGTCGTGGGGTGCGAGGTCCCGCGGCGCTCTGGCCGTCCCGAGCGTGGGGTGCAGGAACGCGGCGGCCATGCGCTCGGCCTCGGCCACCGTCAGGTCCGGCAGCGGCACGACGCGTACCCCGTCGATGGTCACGATCAGCGCGTCACATCGCCGTGGTGCGACGTTGACGACGATGACCGGCCCGCCCCGTGCGGCCTCCCGCAGCCGGGCGAACGGCGCCGGTACGAGGAGGTCCGCGAAGCCTTCGATGGAGCGCGCCCGGTCCAGCAGGTCCTCCCACTCCTCGGCCAGCCGCCGGTAGCGCTGTCCCGCGGCCTCGCGGTCGGCCGCCCCGGCATCGCCCGCCGGCCGGTTGTCGAGATCGGCGAGCAGCGCCCGGACCTCCCGCATCCGGCCGGCGAGGCCCGGTGCGACCTCGTGCAGGGCGGTCAGGTCCGACCGGATGTGCAGGCTCTGCCCCCAGATCAGCGCCCGGCCCCGCTCCAGCAGTTCGACGGCGAGTTCGAGCCGGCCCGCGGTGATCGCCGACGCGGCCGCCTCCCGGGCCACGGCGGCGTGGCGCACGAGATTCTCCTCGCGGACCACGCGGTCCAGCCCGCGCCACGCGAGCACCGGCAGCAGGTCGTTCACGGCGGTGAACGCCTCCGCCGCGGCACTCGGGTGGCCCGTGAGACGTTCCATGCCGCCCGTGACAACGCGGCGCGCATCCGGGTCGTGGGCTTGGCACCGCGAAAGTCGGCGGCGGCTCGCAGTACCCCCGCAGCTTCTGGCAGGTCCGCCTGATCGCCGGCGACCTCGGCCCGCACCATCAGCGCGTGGCCGAGGTTCAGCAACACCGACGCATGGTCCGGGTGGCCGGGCGGGACGGACCGCACCGCTTCCCGGGCCACGCCGACCGCCTCGTCCGCCAGCGCGATGTCGGCCTCCGGCCCGGACACCATCGTCAGGGAGTTGGACAGCGCCGACAGTCTGGCGCCCCGTTCCGGCGCGCCGACGGGCGTGGCGGCGGCGGCCTCGCGCGCGTATGCCAGCGCCTGCCATAGCAGGTCGACGTCGCCGACGAGGTCGAACCGTGCGTGGGTGAAGGCCGCCAGACAGGCCAGCAGCGAGCCGTGCGACGAACCGCGGCCACTCGAACGGCCCAGTGCCCCGCGCACGGTGGTGACGGCGTCGTCCAGGTCGGCCACGGCGCCGGTGTGCTTGTACCTGGCGTAGAGGGCGGTCGCCAGGTTGTGCGCGTTGGCGGTGTCGTCGCTCGTCTCCGCTTCGACCATCCGCCGCCGGCGGTCGATGGCCTCCGAGACGTCGGCGAGGTCGCCGGTGCGGTCGAACCGGTCGGCCAGGGCGGTCGCCAGCCGATCGACGTAGGTGTCGAGGTCGGGGTCGCCGGGTTCGGCGCCGGCGAGCGCGCCGCGCTGATCCCGGACCGCGTCGTCGAGGTCGGCCAGCCGGCCGTCGCGCCGATACCTGACCCGCAGCGCCAGGCCGCGCCGCGACAACGCCATGGCCCGCCGGGGATCGCCGTCGGGGCAGGCCTCGACGACCTCGTCGGCCGCCGAAAGGGCCGCCGCGATGTCCGCGTCCGCGTGCGTCCACCGGGCGAGGTCACGCAGGTCGTCGCCGAGATCCGCCAGGTGCCGCAGCCGCAGCGCCGGATCGTCGATGCCGGCGACCACGTGCCGGCCCGCCTCGACCGCGCCGCGCAGATCGCCGAGGGCGCGGCTCCGATCGTGCCGCTGCCGCAGCGCTTTCCACAGCAGGAAGTGGCGGTAGACCGGAGCCACCGCACCGGGCGGGGTCGCCGCCAGGGACTGCCGGAACGCCTCGATCTGGTCGTCGAGGTCCTGCGGATCGCCGGTGCGGCCGTGCCGGGCGAACAGGCAGCGCCCGAGGTTGGACCACAGGGCGTCCCGGTGTTCATACGCCTCGGGCGCCACGGCCAGCGCGCTCTTGGCGCACCTGACGGCTTCGTCGATGTCTTTGATGGCGGCGTTCGGGCCGGTGAAGCGGGTCCGGAGCGCGATCGACAGGTTGTGCAGGTAGGTGGGATCGTCCGGCGCCGGCGTGGGGTTCGGAGGCCGCGACATACCCGTATTCTGACGGACCGGCGGTCGGGCGGCGGGCTTTAAACGGGCGCACCCGCCGGCGGTGACGCCACCGGCTCGTCGCCGTCGCGCTGGGCCGGGACGGTGGGCTGGGCCGGGACGGTGGGCTGAGCCGGGACGGTGGGCCGGTGGCGGGGGGTCCAGTCCTTGAGGCGCAGCATCGGCTTCTCGACCAGGTGCCAGGAGCCGGCGGCGACCGCGAGGACCGCCGCTACGGACGTCAGCAGGTAGAGGGTCCAGCCGTAGCGGGGCAGGCGGAAGATGGCCAGGGCCTGCTGGATCGGGAACGCGTAGATGTAGACGCCGTAGGAGTAGTCGTTGCGGCGGCCGATGCGGCGCAGCGCCTTGGGCAGTCGGATGCCGGCCCACAGGAGCAGGTAGACGAACGCCACCAGGAACGGGCCGAACAGCGGCCAGCCCAGCCACAGCGACAGCGCCACCAGCAGCAGCGCGGCCACGCCGAGCGCGTCGTTGAGCGGGATGGCCGCGCGGTACAGGTCGGCGGCCATGCCCAGCACGAACGCGAGGCCGAACGCGACCAGGTAGAACAGCAGGTACCAGCCGAGCACCGGCAGGTGGATCGAGTGGACGTCGGCGAGCGGGCCGGGCTCCACCGGGCCCCGCACGGTGTCGGCGACGATGACGGCCAGCAGGACCGCGCCGAGGACGAGCACGGTCCAGCGGGCCCGGCGCAGCAGGGTGGTGATCGCCAGGCCCAGGACGAGCAGGTAGCAGGTCAGCTCCGTCTTCAACGTCCACAGTGAGCCGTTGATGGCGCCCGCGAACGCCGCGTCGTGCGTCACCCGGGCCACGTCGGGCTGGCGCTGGTCGGTCAGGAAGTTGTGGAACACGTAGCCGAGCGGGCCGGAGCCGGTGTCGAGGAAGTCGTTGAGGGTGTCGTGCTCGTACCAGTACAACAGCGGGGCGAGAAGAAACGCGGTCAGGACCAGGCAGACCCAGTATCCGGGGAAGATGCGCAGGGCCCGGTGCCAGATGAAGCGGACAGCGCCGGTCCGCCGGCCGCTGCGGGAGATCAGGAAGCCCGACAGGCCGAAGAATCCGGTGACGGCCACGCCGCCGGTGTCGATGAGCATGCGCACCGGTTCGTGGCCGGGGCCCCAGCCGATGACCCCGGCGTGACCGACCATGACCAGCAGCGCGAAGCACAGCCGCAGGAAGTTGAAGGCGTTGTCGCGCTGCTGCTCGTACGCCTGCTCCAGCGTCACACTGCGCCCGAACCGCGGCAGCGGCATTGTCGTCCTCCCGTTGCGGGCCCAGGCGGTGACCGGGGCCGGCGTGGACGACACGATACATATCGGCGGGTGCCGGGCACCAGACGTCGTCGTCAACCGATGGGGGCCTGGCCGTCCGCGGCCCGCAGTACGCCGCCGGTCCAGGGTGGGAAGCCGGCCGCGAGGACGGAGGCGACGTCGGCGCCGGGCGGGTCGACCCGCAGGCCGGCGGCGAGGGCGCGGCGGGCGGCGGTGACCATGGCGGCCGGGTCGGGGCCGGCGTCGAGCAGGGTCTGCACGAACGAGCCGTGGCCGCCGTTGAGCAGGACGGGGATGCCGCCCTTGGCGCGGACCTGGTGGACGAGGGCGGCGTCGGTGACCTCGACGATCGGGGCGTCGGGGGCGAAGAACACCGCGGCCAGTGGGTTGGCGACGAGCTGCGGGAACTCGCGCCAGGTGGCTTCGGTGCGAGTGGCCGGGTGCTCGGCCAGCGGCTCGGCCGGCTTCGTGGCGACCGTGCGTAACGCGTAGAAGAGGTGGGCCAGGTCCGGGAACTCGGGGGCGCTCAGCAACGCCCGGCAGGCCGCCGTCTCGATCTCGAAGGCCTCGTCGAGGGGCGCGGTGGCGCTGCGTACCGCCACGTCGTGCACGGCGGCGAGGGCGCGCACGGGCGACCCGGCGGTGCGGCGGCGGACTTCTTGGGCCAGGTCCGGCGATCCGGCAGTACCCCCGGGAATGGCATATCCGGGTCGTTCCCAACGTTGCTGGAAATGTCCGGGCGGCTGGGCCAGGACCCAGGATCGGGCCGCGGCTACGACGTCGTCGGCCAGTTCGTCGACCAGGCCGGCCGCGAGGGCCTGGGCCGGGTGGTAGGCGGTGCCGGGGCCGACGATGTGCAGTACCGTCGCCGCGATCCCGAACATGCGCGTCGCCCGGACCGTGCCGCCGCCCGCGGGCAGGATGCCCATCCCGGTCTCGGCCAGGGCCCAGACGACCGCCGGGTCGTGCGGGCCGACCCGGTAGTGGCAGGCGAGGGCCAGCTCGAACCCGCCGCCGAGCGCGGAGCCGTTGAGGGCGGCGGCGACCGGCCGGCCCAGCGTTTCGAGCCGGCGGGCCTGGTCGCGCAGCGGCGTGAGCAGGTCGTAGGTGCCGGCCGCCTCGTCCGGGGTGATCTCGCTCGGCTCGAAGTCGGGGCCGGCGATGAACGAGCGCTTGGCCGAGGTGAGGACCACACCGCGCAGCCGGTCGCGCTGCCGGGTGAGGTCGTCGAGGCACGCTTCGAGACCGTCGTAGTGGCGCCGGTTGAGCATGTTGGCGGTACGGCCGGGGTCGTCGAGGGTCACGGTGACGACCCCGTCGGCATCCCAGGACCAGCGAACCGACCCTGACTGTTGGACATCCGTCATACGGTCAACATAGGCATTGGTATGACGGATGTCCAACAGTAGTCTGGAGGCATGGCCCGGGACGACGACGCGATGCCGGACATCGCCGACGTGACGATGGTCGACGTGCTGCGCGCCGTCGCCGACCCGATCCGCCTGCGCATCGTGCAGACCCTCGCTGACGGCCACCCGCACGGCAAATGCGGCACCCACTGGGACTTCGGCGTGCACAAGTCGACGATGACGCACCACTTCCGCACGCTGCGTGAGGCCGGCCTGACCCGCACTGTCGTCACCGGGCGTACGCACACGATCGAGCTGCGGCGGGAGGAGTTGGACGATCGCTTCCCCGGGCTGATCGACGCCCTCACCGCGGGTGCGGCCGCTCGTGATCCGTCAGAGACGATCGGCGCGGGGGTACAGGCGGTCGGCCGGACCGGCTGACGTTGTCCGCGGTGAGCGGGCGGCGACGACGCTTACCCCCGCCGCTGGAAGCTTTTGTGCGAACTCGGGCCGGCCTGAACGCTGTTTGGCACCCGCTGATCGCTCTGCCGCCGGCGTGACCGGCGCCCCGCCCGGCGCGAGCTGGAACGTGCGGCGCGAGCTGGAACGTGCGGCGCGGAGCGTGCGGCCGCGCCGCTGCGGGGAGATGGTCGTGCCGGTCACCGGGAGCCAGAACGGTTCCGCGCGCGCGACTTCCGCCGGGCCCGGCGGCGCCCGTGTCACTCTAGTTGCGAAATCGCCGGGACCCGGTGCTGCCGATGGCCTGGCGAACCGTCCTATGATGCGTGGTTGTGGACGGCGACGAGAACGCTGCCAGCTCGGTGGACGGTGGGCGACACATGGCGGATCGGGAGCGAGTCGTCGGCGAGCGGGAGACGATGGCCGACGAACGCGACGCGGCGGCCGACGAACGCGATCGCAACTTCGAGGACCGCAGCAGCGCCGCTGACCGGCGCGACCAGCGGACGGAGCATCGCACGGCGGAGCTCACGGCCTGGTCCCGGGAACTGAGCCAGCGCGAGACCCGGGCCGACCGCCGCGACGAGCGAGCCGATACCCGCGCGTCCGCGGCCGACGAACGGGACCGCATCGCCGACGAACGGGAACGCCTCACGGAAGTCCGGGAACGCGCCGCCGACGACCGGGAACGGGCCGCGGATCAACGCGAGATCGACGCCGAGCTGTACCACGGCGACCAGCACAACCGCTGACGACTCCGGCGGCCGCCGGCTGCTGCACGTTTCGCGGCCGGCTTGCTTGCGCGTTTCTCGGCCGGCTTGCACGTTTGACCGCCAGCTGGCTTGCGCGTTCGCGGCCGGCCTTGCGCGGTTCGCGGCTGCTTGCACATTTCGCCGCCGGCTTGCGCGCTTCGCGGCCGGCTTGCGCTTCGCGGCCGGCTGGCACGTTTCGCGGCCGGCTTGCGCTTCGCAGCCGGCTTGCGCGTTCCGTGGAACCTTTGCACGTTCCGTGGAACCTTTGCGCGTTTCGCCGCTGGCTATTGCGCGTTGAGGACCGTGTACATCTGCTCCGGCATGTTCATGACCTGCGTGCCGGTCGGGGCTGTCGCGTCGACCGGGCTGCCGAAGCCCAGCAATGTGACACTGCTTTCCGACGCCGCTTCGGTACCGTACGCCGGCACGCTGATGCGCACGCCGCTCACATAGCCATCCGGGTTGACCGACGCCGAGAACGGCACCGATTTCGCTTTGTCACCCAGCTGCTTCGCCGCGTCGGTGTCGAACAGCAGGCCGTCGGTCGTCGTCGTGCTCAGGTCCAAGGTGCCCGTGTACAGCGCGCCGTCGTCACTCTTCACGTTGGAGGCCTGGTTGAGGATGGCCTTCACGTCGATCGGGTCCTTGGCGTCCAGCAGGCCCAGCGAGCCGGTGATCTTCGCGGGGTCGGCCTTCAGCCAGTACTTCGACAGGTCGGTGCCGCCGGTCGACGGGAGACCGCTGATCTTCAGGTAGAAGGCGCCGCCGGCGGCGATGCTCTGGAACGTCAGTTTGTTCTCGGCGTCCAGATCGATGGTCATCGTCGCCGTGGACGCGGGGGCCTTCGGGTCGGTGTCGCCTTCGATGGTGCCGCCCGCCGACGGGTCCGCGGCCCGGTAGCGAAACGTCGTCGTGGCGGTCTTCTCGGCCGCCGCCGTGAGCTTCTTCGCCGCGTCCTGCACCACGGTCGGCGCGGCGCTCACCGTCGGGACGCTCGCATTGTTGTCCATCGTGTCGGACTCGTCGCCGCAACCGGCGATCGCGGTCGCCGTGATCATGGCCGTTACCAGCAGTTTTACGGTCCGCATACTCCGCACGGTAGGTGATCTACGGCGTTTTCGGCGTGGTTTCCGGAAGGAGCGCGGCCACGAGCGCGGTCAGCGGGGCGTGCAGGTCGTCGGCGGTCGCCTCGGAGAGCGGCTGCAGGCCGACGGCCGAGCGCAGGACGGCGACACCCACACCTAGCGCGACCACCAGCTGCGCGTGCAGCAACTCGCCGCCGCCGGCCGCAGTTTCGTGGTCAGCATTCGCAGTTTTGTGGTCGGCATTCGCGGATTCGTGGTCGGTATTCGCAGTTTCGTGGTCGGCATCCGCGGATTCGTTGCCGCGGGGCGCGGATTCGTCGTTGGTGCGGGGCGCGGATTCGTTGCTGCGGGTCGCGGCCAGGACCTTCCGGCTGAAGTCCTCGAGGGCTTTGCGGCGCAGGCTGTCGACCTGGGCGTCGCCGGACACCCGCAGCAGCATGAGCACCGGGTGCTCCTCGAACTCGGGCCAGGCCGCGGCCGACAGATGCCGGCTGAGCGCGTCCACCAGCGCCGCCCGGTCCCAGGCGGCCGAGCCGTCCCCGCCGAACCGAGGCGACGCGGCGAGGGCGGCCTTGAGCAGGCCCTCCTTCGACCCGAAGTACCGCTTGATCAGCGCGAGGTTGACCCCGACATCCCCGGCGATATCACGCAGCGTGGTCCGCTCGTAACCGAGCCGGGTGAAGCGCTTGCCGGCTGCGTCCAGCAGCGCCTGCCGGGTTGCCTGCGCATCGCGCCGCCGGGGTGTGTTCATCGCCATGTCCTCCCTGACCCCAGCGTGGGCTACGGTCGCAAGTAATCACATGATGACTTACCTCTCCGACGCGATCAAGGAGCTCCGGTGACCACTGCCCTGCTGGTGATGGACGTGCAGCGCGCCGTCGTGCAGCGCTACCCCGACCCCGACTACCTGCCCCGGCTCGGCCGGGCGATCACCGCCGCCCGTGCCGCCGGCCGGCCGGTGATCTACGTGACGGTCGGGTTCCGGCCGGGCGGCCCGAGGTCAGCCCGCGCAACAAGATGTTCGGCGCCATGGCCGGCGTGCCCGTGTCCGCGGCCGAGACGGCGGCCATGCAGATCCAGCCCGAGGTCGCCCCCACGGACGGTGACATCCCGATCACCAAGCGACGGGTGAGCGCGTTCGCCGGCAGCGACCTCGAGATGGTGCTGCGCTCCAGCGGCATCGAGCATCTGGTGCTCACCGGGATCGCGACCAGCGGCGTAGTGCTGTCGACCCTGCGGCAGGCCGCCGACCTGGACTTCCAGCTGACCGTGCTGGCCGACGGGTGCCTCGACAACGACGAGGAGGTGCACCGGGTGCTGGTCGAGAAGATCTTCCCGCGGCAGGCGGAGGTCACGACGGTGGAATCTTTCACGGCTCCACTGGGCTGATTGAGACAGTTTCCGGAAACTCTTTGAAACTTCCGAAACCCACCGTACGTTGATGCGCGTCAATCGATGGACGGTTGGGGGCGCGAATGAAACCTGGGATCCGGGCCGCGATCGCCGGCGGGGCCGCGGCAGTGTGTGCGGCGGCGGCCTTCGCGGCGGCACCCGCGAGGGCCGCAGATGATCCACAATGGACCATGGGTGGCCAGAACATCTCCAACTCCCGGTCCAACCCGAACGAGACGATCCTGAGCACCGCGTCCGTCGGGCGGCTCGGGGTCGCGTGGCAGTACACCACGAGGGGTGACGTGTCGGCGACCCCCGCGGTGACCGGCGGTGCGGTGTATTTCCCGGACTGGGGCGGCTACCTGCACAAAGTCGACGCGGCTACCGGCGCGGTGATCTGGTCGCGGGCCGTCTCGTCGTACGTCGGCGGCACCGGCACCGTCGTGTCCCGCACCAGCCCGGTCGTCGCCGGCGACACTGTCTACATTGGAACCCAGACCGGCGCGCGGGTGCTCGCGATCGACACCGCGACCGGCAACCTGCGCTGGAACGTGGCCGCCGACCCGCACCCGCGGGCCGTGCTCACCGGCGGCGCCGTCTTCTACAACGGCGTGCTCTACCAGGGCGTCTCCTCCGACGAGTTCTCCCTGGCGACCAACACGAGCTATGACTGCTGCACGTTCCGCGGCAGCGTCGTCGCGCTCGACGCGGCCACCGGAGCCCAGCGCTGGAAGTCCTACACCCTGCCCGACCAGGGCCCGGGCGGCGACATCTTCAGCGGCGCCTCCGTGTGGGGCACAACGCCGAGCATCGATCCGGCCAGCAACACCATCTTCGTCGGCACCGGACAGAACTATTCAATACCCCTGAGTGCGACAAACTGCCAAAGCGGCGGGGGTACTCCACAGTCGTGCCTGCCACCGTGGAACGCCAAGGACTCCATCATCGCCATGGACCTGTCCACAGGGGCCATCAAGTGGAACACCGGCCCGCCCCGCTTCGACGAATGGAATTTCGCGTGCCTGCCCGGCAACCCGCCCAACAACTGCCCCAATCCCGGCCCGGACCACGACACCGGTGACGGCACCCACCTCTACACCATCACGAACCCGGACGGCACGACCCGTCGCGCGGTCGGCGCCGGTCAGAAGAGCGGCGAGTTCTGGATGCTCGACGCGGCCACCGGCGCGATCATCTGGTCCGCGGCCGTCGGCCCCGGCTCGACCCAGGGCGGCATCCAGTGGGGCACCGCGACCGACGGCCGGCGCGTCTTCTTCACCGAGAGCGACGCTGACGGGGTGCAGTACCAGCTCCCGAACGGCCAGCAGATCAATTACAGCTCGTACGGCGCGCTGGACGTCAACACCGGCCAGGTGCTGTGGCAGGTGCCGGAGCCACACGCGGGCCGCTCGATCGGCCCGGTGACATTCGCGAATGGTGTCGTCTACGTGGGCGCCATGAACAACTGGATGTACGCCCTCGACGCGAACAACGGCACGGTGCTCTGGCAGTACCAGGGTGCCGGCTCCTCCAACGCGGGCCCGGCGATCGTGGGCGGCCGCCTCTACTAGGGCAACGGCTATTCCCGCGGGGGTACCGCCAGCACCCGCTTCTACGCCTTCGCGCTCCCGGGCGGCTCTCCGTCGGCGTCGGTGTCCTCGTCGCCCTCCCGTTCGCCGTCGGCGTCAGCGTCCGCCTCGCCCTCGTCTTCCCCTTCATCCTCGTCGGCGCCCCCGCCGGCCGGTGCGTGCACGGCCGCGTACAAGCTGATCAGCCAGTGGCCGGGCGGCTTCCAGGGCGAGGTGACCGTGCGGGCCGGCACCGCGGCGGTCAACGGCTGGTCGGTGCGGTGGACATTCGCGAACGGCCAAACCATCACGCAGCTGTGGAACGGCACCCAGAGCACCAGCGGCGCCAACGTGACCGTCCGCAACGTCTCCTACAACGCGACCATCCCCGCGAACGGCACGACGACGTTCGGGTTCCTCGCGAACTGGACGGGGAGCAACACGGTACCCACGCCGATTTCTTGCAGTAGTCCTTAATTGCCGCAGCGCTGAGCCAGCAGCGCCTCGAAGGCGTCGATGGGTGACGCGTGCTGACCGGGAGCACTCCGGGCGGCACGCGTCCGATCGGCGGCCTTCGGCGGCCGGGCCGGATCGACCTCGGTCACGGCCTTGGTCAGGGCGGCGATCGCGGTCAGCAGGGCGGCCAGCTCGAATATGAATTCCGAAAGCGATTCGCGCTGCGCATCCCGGGTCAGGGTCCGCCGGTCGAACCGCATGAGGTACGGGCCGGTCGCCACGTGCTGCGAACGAATCTCGACGGCGGTCTCGTGGCGGGCCCGGAACTGCGCGGTCGGAAACGCCCAGTACGGCAGGCTCAACTCCTCGTTGCCGAACCGTATGTAGCGCATGGTCGCGTTGGTGAACTTGATCAGGCCCATCCCGCTGCGCCACGAGTTGCGCTCCGGCTCTTCGTGGCGGTGCAGCATCGGCAGTGTGTCCAGGAGCTCGCGATCCTCCAGCACGGCATCGACCGCCAGCGCGACCGGATCGCCGAAACCCGCCAGCCGCGCTTGGATGTGGAAGCGACCGGGCCGGAAATCGGGCGCTCGGTTCTGGAACAGCTGGCGGTGATCCGGACGCATGTGTCCGGCGAGCGCGACGATGTCGTCGATGGACGCGACCTCGGTCAGCGCCTGCGTGAAGGCGGCGGCGAGGGAGAGCGTGCTGGCCGACGCAACGAATTCGTAGGCGGCGAGCAGCTGTTCGGACCGCCGTTTCGCCGCGTGCTGCACCAGGCTCAGCCGCAGCGGCCGTTCGATGGTGTGGAGCACGGCCGGGTCGGCCCGATCGATCAGCAGCTCGGCCAGGTCCGGCCAGTTGACCCGGGCGAGCGCGGCCAGCCACGCGTCCAGCCGGGCCGGGGCGACGTCGAGGAGCAGGACGCCCAGGGCTCGGAACAGGCGCGAGTCCCGGTCGAGCCGTTCGGCAGCTGGATCATCCGAATACATTCGTTCGGCCGGTTGCGCCTGGACCTCGATCCTCAGCTTCGGCGGCTCCTCCGGCGACGGTTCGGCCGGCTTCGGTGGTTTCGGTGGTTCGGCGGCGTAGGCCAGCGTCGGAGGAAAGTAATTCGGGAATGGATTCGGTGGTGCGGGCGCGGGGAACAGCTCCGGGAGGGCGTCCTGCAGCCTGGGTAGCGCCTCGGTCAGCAGTTGCCGCGCCGCGTCGGTGCCGAGCAGGTCGAGGATCGCGCCGAGGAGGCGTTCGGGCGGTGCCTGGGCGATCCGGTCCAGCGCGATCGTGCGCAGTGCCGCCTCGGCCGGGACGGCGGTGGTGAGCTCGGCGGCGAGCTCGGCCGCCAGGGTCGGGCGGCGCTCGGCGGCCGCGGCCACCAGCCGAGCGGCGAACGCTGGGGGCGCGATGGTCGATGCGTCCCGGGCCAGGCGGGCCAGGTCGGCGCCGTCGTACCAGCGGATCGTGTCCTGCAGCAGGGCCTCGGCGTCGCGGGGACGGCCGGCGGTGAAGAGCGCGGCGAAGTAGCGGGCTGGGCGGTCCGCGGGGCCGCCGGCGGCGGCGCGCTGCATGAGGATGATGGCGCTGTCGGGGTGGCCGTCGCGGCGCAGGGCCGCGGCCGTTGCGATGATCTGCTCGTCGTCGAGGTGGGTGGCGAGGGCCGTGAGGTAGTCGTCGGCCAGGTCGAGTTTCCGTAACGGCGCGAATGCTTTCGTAGCGCGGGTCGCGTCCGTGCAATTGGCGACGATCTTCTGCAGCAGCCCGTTGGCCTGGTCGAGGTGGCCGGCCCCGGCGAGGTCGGACGCCAGGGCGATGCCCTCGGCGGCCGGGCGTTGCAGGACGGCGTCGGTGGCCGCCAGGTACAGCTTGAACGCCGGCTCATCGTGCCCGGCCCGGCGCAGCGCATCGGCCAGGGCCATGGCTTCCTGGCCGGCCATCGCGGTGCTGATCCGGGCCAGGGCCCGCTCGATCGCGGGCGCGTCGACCGTCCACAGTGCGCCGATGAGCCTGATCATCGCCGGTGGGTCGCCGGCCCGGCGGGTCAGGGCGGCGTCGATGAGCAGCTGGCGGCGGCGGTCGTCGAGCTGGCGGCCGAGGGCGGCGATGCGGCGTTCGTCGTCGACGCGGGTCGCCAGCCGGTCGGCGGTCTCGGTGAGGTCGAGCAGGTCGAGGCAGTCGGCCAGGGCGGCGATCTCGTCGGCCGGGCGGCGGGCGCCGCCGGTCAGCAGGTGGGTGAGGGCGTCGGCTTCACCGGCGCAGTCGAGGGCGTGCGCGATCCCGGCGACCTCCTGGGTGTCGCGGTCCCGGCCGGTGCGTTCCAGCAGCCGGTCGCGGGTCCGTGTGCGGCCGAACTTTCTGAGCTCCTGCATGAGATTCGCGAACGTATTCGGCTCGAGCTCGAGTGCGTCCTCGAAGCCGTCGAGGGGCTCGTCCTCCGGGTCCTCCGGCGGCACGGGCTCGGCGCCCGGCTCGGCGGACGTGGCCGGCTTCATGGGGGTGGCGGCCGGGGCGAGCACGGCGGCGCGGTTGCGGGCCAGGACGATCGCGTGGCCGGCGTCGTCGGCGCGGGCTTTCGGCAGCGGCCGGTTCTTGGCCGCCAGGGCGGCGTTGACGTGGCCGTAGATGCTGGCCATCGTGAGCTCGTCGGAGCCGTCGGGCAGGCCGTGGTCCAGGACGTCGAGGAGTTCGGCGGTGAACGCGGTGTGCGGCTCACCCTCCGGCGCGAGGGCGCGGCGGGTCGCGGACGAGGCCGTCAGGATGTAGCTGCCTTTGGCCCACAGCCGCTCCCCCACCGCCAGGGTGTCGGCGCTCATGGCACCGGGCAGCGCGCGCCCGCTCCAGCAGCAGTCGAGGATCACCACGCGGGACAGGCGGCCGCCACCGCTCTGGATGACCCGGCGGACGTCGGCCATCGCCAGGGCGCCGTGCACCGGGTCGGGGTTGGTGCGCGGGATGGTCAGGAACAGCTCGTCGGTGTCGGGTCCGGGGATGCCGTGCCCGGCGTAGTAGAAGACGAAACCTTCCTTCGCCGCCCGCACACCCCGGCCGATCGCCTCGAGGACGTCATCGGTGGAGGCAGGGTCGGCCAGCACGTGACAGCGCTCCAACGGCAGACCCCACACGCCCGGGTCGGTCAGCAGCCGGCGGAGCCGCTCGAGGTTGCTCGCCACCGCGGGCAGGGCGTCGAGGTGGGCATACGTGGCCGTACCGACCAGAACGGCGCTGGAGCGCTCAGGACTCGGCAGCATCGGGCAGGGCCCGTTCCAGGGCCGCCCGCACGATCGCCAGGTGCTCGGGCGAGTCGTCGTCGGCGGTGATCGTGACCCCGCCGATCTTGAACACGAGCGCTGGGGGCTTTTGGCGGGAGTCGCGCCAATTGCGGTACACCATGATGAAATTGGCGATGGCGACGCCCTGGGTCAGCACCACGTTGATCACGTCGAGGGCGCCCAGGTAGCCGGTCTCCTGGCTGGACCGCGACACCTCGGCCGTCGCGGTGAGCTCCTCGTCCCGCTGCAGCCAGCCGAACAGGGAGTTGAGCTCGTCCGCCGCGTCCGCATCGGCGGTGGTGATGTCGACCCGCATGTCCAGATTGAAACACGTCGGTGCGAGACGACCGGCCCTCTTCCGCCGTCTCCGGCCAGGTGTCGGCCGTCTTCAGCCGGACGTCGGCCGGTTTCACCCGAGTGTCGGCCGTCGCCGGCCGAGTGCGGACCGTCTTCAGTCGCGGGCCGGCCATCTTCAGCCGGGTGTCGGCCGGGTGTGTCGCCGGACTTAGGCGGCGGCGAACTCGTAGAACTCGCGATGTTCCGGTTTGCGCAGGACCACGATCAGGCGCAGGGCGAGGATGCCCAGCAGGACGACGAGCAGGGCGTGGCCGCCGGTGAACCAGGTCGGGAAGAGCCGGTCGAACGCGTCGGCGGCGCGGGCGTGGGCGTCGGCGGACTCGCCGACGGAGTTGGCGGCCACGTTGCCCGGGCTGTAGACGACCGTGAACAGGTCGACCACGACGCCGGCCGGAAGCGCGTACATGACGGCCAGACGGCTGTTCGGATTTGCCCGATGCAGCAGGGGTACCGTCGCCACGCCGACCAGCGCCACGAGCACCGCCACCGCGATGCAGAACACGAACCGCTGCTTCGTCCCGTCGTAGGGCGGGTCCTCGCTGATCGCCCAGCCCCACGCCGCCGCATTGGCCCCGAACCGTAGCCGGGCGAGAATGTTGATCACCGCGTCGGCTACGGTCACGACGGCGACGAAAATTGCCAACCGCATGACATTCGCACTGGGCCGAGGCATGTTCAGGGCTCCTCTGTCGCAACCGGTTCGGCGGCTCATCGTAGGGCATCGCCGGCCTCAGGAGGCATCGTGATCACAACGCCGCGGTTCCGGTCCGACATGGACGGGGACCTGCACCTGGTCCTGCCGCCCGGCGGCGCCGGCGACGGCTGGAACGCGCCTCGTCGGTGCTCTCAGTCGTCGAACTCGAAGCCACGCTCCGCGGCGACGGCCATGATCTCGCGGAGGCGGGCCGGGCTGTTGGCCACCACGGCCAGCAGGGTGCCGAGCTGCTCCAGGGCGGCGACGTCCGTGCCGTAGGCGACGAACATGCCGCCCTCGGGGTCGTACTTGAAGCGGCCGTCGAGGTCAGGGGCCTCGGTGGCGACGAGCAGCTGGGCGATGCCCTCCCAGAAGTAGCCGTTGGCCTCGTGCCCGAACTCCTCGACGACCCCGTCCACGGCGGTCGTGCCGGCGTTCAGCAGCAGCGAATGGTTTCCAGGGCGGGTTTCGACGATTTTCAGTGGGGTCACGCCGCCATTTTAGGATCACGGGTATGGGGCGCCGTTTTCGGTTGGACGCTTTCGCCGCGCTGGTCGTGGTCGGCGGATTCTGGATACCGCTCGCAGTGGGTGCCAGCGGCTTGCGGATGGTGGCCGGACTCTTCCTCGGCGCGGTCGCGGGAGCGGCGATGCTGCTGCGCCATTTCGCGCCCGTGCCGGCCGTGGTGGTCGCGGCGCTGGCCACGGGGGCCGGTGCCGTGCTCGGAGTGACACAGGACCCGATGCTGGCCGCGGCCTGGTGCCTCTACCCGGTGGCGGCCGCGCGCGCCGACCGGGCCCGCGGTTTGGCGGTCGGGGCCGTGTGCGGGCTCGGGGTGCTCAGCGCGACCGTCGCTGTGCCCGAGGAGGACGCGCGGGCGCTCGGGCAGCGGGTACTCGTCGCGGCCATCGTGCTCGGCGGGGCCTGGCTGCTCGGGACCGCGGCGGGGCGGCAGGCCCGGGCGGCCGAGACCGAGGAGCGGGCCCGGGTGCAGGCGGTCGTCGCCCGGGACGTGCATGATGTGGTCGGGCATGCGCTCGCGGTGATCGCCGCCGAGGCCGGGGTGGCCCGGATGGTGTCCGGGTCCGACCCGGACGAGCTGCGGCGGAGCCTGGCCGATGTCGAGACGCACGCTCGGGACGCGCTGGGGGAGGTACAGACGCTGGTGCGGACGCTCAGAGACCTGCCCGTGGCCGTCGCACCCGCGCGGGAACGACTCCTCGCCGTCGTCGCCGCCAGCCGCGCCGCTGGGATCACGGTGCGGGCGACGATCGACGGAGACCTCCCGGAGCCGGGCGGGACGGTGGTGGTACGGGTCGTGCAGGAGTCGCTGAGCAACGCCCTGCGGCACATGCCCGGCGCCGAGTGCACCGTGGACGTCCGGTCCGGCACGGTGGTCGTGCACAGCGTCGGCGTCACGCGACCCGACCCAGCCGTCGATCCCGGGGCTGGAATGGAGCTGAGCGTTGGACTCGAGGCTGGGATGGACCTCGGCGTTGGACTCGGAGTTGGGCTCGAAGGGCTGCGCGAGCGGGTCGAACTGGTCGGCGGGGAGCTGCGGTGGGAGGCGCCCCGAGCCGGGGAGTTCCTGGTCACGGCCCGGGTGCCGGCGTGATAAGCGTCTTCCTCGCCGACGACGATGCAGCGTTTCGGCGGGTGTACCGGCGCCTCTTCGACCGCACCGAAGGTTTCCGAGTCGCGGGCGAGGCCGCCGACGGAGTCGACGCCGTACGCCTGATCCGGGCCCTGCACCCCGCGGTCGCGCTGTTCGACGTGCAGATGCCGGGCGGGGACGGGCTCACCGCCGCCGAGAAAGTCATTCGCGAAACGCATACCCGAGTCATCGTCCTCACCACGTTCGACCTCGACGAGTACGTCTACCGGGCGCTCTCCCTCGGCGCGTCCGGCTTCCTGCTCAAGAACGCCGCCCCGGCCGAGGTCCTGCAGGCGGTCCGGGCCGTTCACGCCGGGCACGCGACCCTCGCGCCGGAGGTCACCGCGCGGCTCGTCCGGCAGTTCGCGCCGCCCGCGCAGCCGCACCCGTTCGCGGCCGGGGTGCTGTCCGCGCGCGAGCTGCAGGTGGTCCGGCTCGTCGCCCGCGGGATGTCGAACCAGCAGATCGCGGACGAGCTACGCCTGAGCCTGGAAACAGTGCGAACGTATCTGCGAAGGCTGTTCGCGAAACTCGGCGTCAACGACCGCACCCACCTCGCGGTCCTCGCCCACACCGCTGGCCTCCTGCACGAACCGCGCTGAACCTCCGCCCGGTCCCACGCCCTCTCCGCCCGGACTGCGGCTCACATATTCGGCGGAACTCCTGCTCGAGCCGGCGCCCGGACTGCGGGTCGGATCGACGCCCGGACTGCGGTTCGGCCGGCGGCCGGAGTGCTGATCGGGTCTCCTTTCGGGGGACGCGGGCGCGAGCCGAGTCAAGCGATGCTGCGCCCGTGATCGAAGTCAACGGATTGCGAAAGTTCGTCGTGGACGGCATCAGTTTCGTCGCGCGGCCGGGGCGGGTGACGGGGCTGCTCGGGCCGAACGGGGCCGGCAAGTCAACGACGCTGCGGGTACTGCTCGGGCTGGCTCGGCCTTCCAGCGGGACGGCGCTGGTTTCCGGTCGGCGGTACTGCGAGCTGCGCCATCCCCTGCGAACGGTCGGCGCGCTGCTGGACGGTGTGGGGCCGCTACCCGAGCAGCGGGCGGTCGACCATCTGCGGTGGCTGGCCCTGTCCAACGGCATCCCCCGGCGCCGGGTGTCCGAGGTCCTCGAGGTCGCCGGGCTGGCCGCGCACGGCCGGCGGCGCACGGGGCGGTTCAGCCTGGGCATGCGGCAGCGGCTCGGGATCGCGGGTGCGCTGCTGGGTGACCCCGGGGTGCTGGTGCTCGACGAGCCCGCGAACGGTTTGGACCCGGACGGTATTCGCTGGGTCCGCGGGCTGGCCCGGGAGTCGGCCGCGGCCGGGCGCACGGTGCTGTTGTCCAGTCACGTCATGGCGGATGTGGCCGCGACCGCCGACGACGTGGTGATCATCCATCATGGACGGATCGTGGCGGACGGTCCACTCTCGACGGTGACGGCCGGGCACGGGTCGCTGGAGTCGGCGTTCTTCGCGCTCACGGGTGATGTGCGGTGAGCGTTCTGCGGGCCGAGGTGTTCAAGCTGCGCACGTCGCGGGCCGCGTGGATCGGGTTCGCGTCGCTGCTCGCGCTGCACGTTCTGGTGTTGTGGCAGGGGCTCGACATGACCCGCGCGGCCGTGGACGCGATCGCGCCGAACGGGACGATCGAGATTTTCGTCGGTGAGCGTCGTCCGGCCGGTCCGGCGCTGATCGAGCTGACGGCGGGCGGCTCACTGCAGATGTGCATCTTCCTGCCGGGCCTGGGTGCGCTGCTCGGCGGCCGTGATGCGCGGCGGCTGGGGGCGGGCCTGCTGGCAGTACCGCAGCGACATCGTTTGTTCGCGTCTATGACGGCGGCGGCCGCGCTGTGGCTGTTGGTGCTCGCCACGGCCGTCGCGTTGTGCTCGATGCTGTTCACCTTTCTGGCCATTCGCGAATGGAATTCCGGGCTGGTGCTGTCCGCGGACACCCTGCGCACCCAAGCACTGTTCGTGATGTACGCGGTTGTCTATTCGCTCATCGGGTACGCGTTCGCGCTCGCCGGCCGCGGCGTGCTGGTCGGACTGCTCGGCGTGGTCGCGTTGACGGCGCTGACGATGACGCAGGTGGCTGTGCCGTCGCTCGACACACTGCTACCGCTGAGCGCCGGAATTCATCTCGTCCTCGAAGGCCGCGTGTCCGGTGCGCTCGTCATCGCGGGCTGGGGCGCGGTGGCACTCGGCGGCGCATGGCTGGTGGTGCGGCGCCGTGATCAGTGACATGCCCGAAGACGTGACCCGAGATGTCGTCAGGGATGTCGTCAGGGATGTGGTCAGCGAGCTGTACCGCTTGACGACACTGCCGGTCGTCTGGCTGATCGTCGGCGGATGGCTGATCGTCGGCGGATGGATGCTGCTGGCCGGATGGCATTCCGGGCTCGTGGTGTACGTCGTGGTCGCGCTGGCCGTCGTGCTCGGTGGGCGAGACGTGCCGGCCATGGCGTTGTGCGCGGTGCCCATACGGTCGCGAATATTCGTGTCGCGGATGGTCGTCGCGCTGATGCTCGGCGCGGCGGGAACGCTCACGGTTCGCGGCGTGTTGCTGTGCCTGTTCGGGCTGGGGCTTGCGCTGCTGACCCGCGGAGTCGTGTGGCCGGCGGTGGTGCTGGCCGGGGTGCCGATCCTGCTCACGCCGGTCCTGCGGGCGGTGGTGCCGCGGATCGTGCCGTACCTGCCGCACGAGGCGACGCTGCCCGTCCTGACTGCGTGGGCGGCGGTGGCCCTGGTCGGCGGATGGACAGTGCTGGCCCGGTGTGACGCCTGAACACGCGGTCGACCGACGCGACGCACGAGCGCGTTCGTGCATCAGCGGGCGACCACAGCGAAGACGGTGACGACAGCGGCTGCGGCGGGGGCGACGGCGGCGACGGTGACGACAGCGGCTACGGCGGGGCGACGGCGAGAGGCGCCGGGGTGACGGCGAGAGGCGCTGGGGCGACGGCGAGAGGCGCTGGGCGCGCCGTGGCCGCTCGGCGCGAAACCTCGAAAGCGCTCAGTCGACCAAGGTCTGCGTGCCCAAAACGATGGCGAGCGCCAGGCGGTCCGCGTCCTCGGTGGCCGGCTCGGCCGTGTAGACCATGATGCGCAGATCGTCGACGACGACCATGAGTGTGTCGCAGTCCAGGGTGATGCGGCCGACCGCCGGATGGTCGATGACCTTGTGCTTGGCCATGTCGCCGACCGCCGGCGGTGGTGTGTCGGTGTCCCAGAGCTCCGTGAAGCGCGGGCACGCCTCGGCCAGGTCGCCGATGAGGCGGCGAAGGGAACGGTCGGCCGGGTAGCGCGAGGCGGTCAGGCGCAGGTCGGCGACGAGCCGGGCCTCGTGCTCGGCCTGCTCCTGCTCGGTGTGCACGACGCGGTTGCCGGTCCGGGTCAGGTTGCGCCAGATGGCGTTGCGTTCGAGGCCGTGCCAGGTCGTCGTCGGGCCCATGAGCGCGTCATAGGGAGCGTTGGCGAGCACGATCGTCCAGCTCGCGTCGTAGACGACGACGGGCGTGTAGGACAGCCGGTCCAGCAGCCGCTGCACGCTCGGGGTGACCCGCGACGACACCACGTCGAGGCCGGGTGCGGCGTGCCCGGCCAGCTGGAACAGCAGGTCCCGCTCCGGGTCGGCCAGGCGCAGGGCCCGGGCCAGGGCCTCGACGACCTGGGCCGACGGTGCGGTCGCCCGGCCCTGCTCGAGCCGCGTCAGGTAGTCGGTCGAGATCCCGGCCAGGGTGGCCACCTCCTCCCGGCGCAGCCCGCTGGCCCGGCGCCGGCGTCCGACCGGCATCCCGACGGCGTCGGGCGCGACCCGGTCCCGCCAGCGGCGCACCATCCGGCCGAACTCCCACGTCTCCACGATCACAGTCTGCGCCCGCACAGCCACCGTTGTCCTGGCCCCGCCAGTCCTACGACAACCGGACTACTGCCTGGCACCGCCAAACCCGGTCACGCTGAGTGCATGACAGTCCTCATCACCGGCCCCACCCGCGGCCTGGGCCGCGCCGCCACCCTGGCCATGGCCGGCCGCACCGACCTGATCCTGGTCGGCCGCGAAGGTCCGGCCCTGACCGAGGTCGCCGACGCGGCCCGGGCCCGCGGCTCCAACGTGCACACGGTCGGCGCCGATCTGGCCCGCCTCGCCGACGTGCGGTCCGCCGCGAAACACATTCGCGAAAGCTCGTTCGGTCCGCTGCGTGCCCTGGTCGCCAACGCCGGTGCGATGTCCACGGACACGCGGCGGGCGTCGGCCGACGGTTACGAGATGACGTTCGCGGTGAACTATCTCGCGCACGCGCAGCTGATCGGCGACCTGCTCGACGTGTTCGCCGCGCCGGCCCGGATCGTGCTGCTCGGCTCCAACACATACAGTGCCAACGTCTGGCGCCGGCTCCTGAACGTGCCGGAGGCGCAGTGGCGCGACCCGGTCGACCTGGCCCGCCCCGCCACCGGCCCGGCGAACCCCGGCCTGCGGGCCGGTGGCGTCGCCTATTCAAACGCCAAACTCGCGCTGTTGTACTACGCGCACGAGCTCCAGCGCCACGCCGCCCCCGGCATCGGGGTCTCGGTGTTCGAGCCCGGCTGGATGCCGGGGACGGCCCTCGGCCGCGGCGCACCCGCGGCGTTCCAGGCGATGGCGCGGGGCCTGGGCCGCCTGCCCGGCGTCTCGAAGCCGGAGCGGTCCGGCCCCGCGCTGGCGTCCGTGGCGCTGGACGACAGGTGGGCACACCTGCGCGACGGCGCGTTCGTGCTGAAGGACAAGGTGATCCAGCCCAAGCCGATCGCGTTCGACCGCGACCGCGAACGCCGCCTGTGGACCGCCACCGCCGAACTCCTCAGCCAGAACACCGCCGCCAGCACCGGTCAGTAGCCACACAGCGCCCGGACGGCGATCCGACCAGAACACCGCCGCGAGCACCGGTCAACAACCACACAGCGCCCGGACGGCGGTCTGGCCAGTCAAGAACCGCAGAACGCCCAAACGGCGGTCCGGCCGGAACACCGCCGCCGCCACCGGTCAGTAGCCGCAGAGCGCCTGAACGGTGGTCTGGCCGGTCGGCACGCCGGTCATCTGGACCTTCCAGCTGCGCGTGCCGAACGGGTAGATCGACTGCAGGAAGTACGGGCCGGAGTCGGTCAGCGAGCCCCCGCCGCCGAGGGAGTAGACGTGCTTGTCGGGCGGGCAGTCCTGCGTGCCGCCGTCCCAGAAGAGGTCGCCGTAGATCGCCGCGCCGCTGATCCGGTCGGCGCAGACGGCGTAGGCCGTGACCTTCCAGTCCAGGGCGAACCCGTCGCGGTCCTCCCGCCCCGTGGCCCGGGCGATGTCCAGCGGGGCGGCCAGCCGGGACAGCTGCAGCCCGACCTGGTGGTCGCCGTCGGAGATGGCGGCGCCGCCGCCGATCGCCAGGGTGGAGCCGGGGCAGTAGGCGATGGCCTGCTTGAATGCCGTCGAGTCCGTGCTGGTGCCGGCGGAGACGATGCTGTAGTTGGCGAGCTGGTGCGTGTCGGCGCAGAACGCGTAGACGGTGAACTGCCAGTCCGGCGCGAACCCGGTGTCCGGCTCCTCGGCCGTGGCGGTGTAGTAGTCGTTGTAGCCGTTGCTCCCGCGGACCGGCTGGAGCCGGGTCAGCCGGACCTGGTCGTCGCCGCCGTCGACGCGGGCTCCGCCGCCGATCACGTGCATGCCCGTCGGACAAGACGCCGACCGGTACTGGAACGCGTTGGAGTTGTGGCGGTCGTCGTAGTCTTCCAGCGTCGTCGAGACGACCGTGACACTGAGGTTCGCGTTGGCGAACGCCCGCGCGGGTGCGACCACCTGCACCACGAGCTGGGCGGCCGCGACGATGAGCACCGCGAACACGGCCCGGCCCCGGAGTTTCATGAGCATGATGACTCCTCGGGTAGATTTTCGGGGCGTTCCGGCGATGACGGCCGCGAACCGGCCGGACTACCGGAGCGATGCGCCGAGCATCGACCGGTAGCCATCCTCCGAACACGTCGAACAACCCACAGGAGCTATCCGGAACCCGACGCCGCGGCCGGCCTCAGTCGTGGCGGTCACGCA
Organism: Dactylosporangium sp. NPDC051541; assembly: GCF_044454505.1. Classification (NCBI taxonomy): domain Bacteria; kingdom Bacillati; phylum Actinomycetota; class Actinomycetes; order Micromonosporales; family Micromonosporaceae; genus Dactylosporangium; species Dactylosporangium sp. NPDC051541. The sequence goes on along the minus strand of NZ_JBITDU010000024.1, from coordinate 17,241 downwards.
CGAACGTCCAGTACCCCCGCGTAGTCAGGCAGTTGAACGCCGTTGATCGCGCGCTCGACGAGGTCGGTGAGCGCCTCCATGTCGGGCTCCGGGGCCGGTTCGGCGTCCGGGGCGTCGAGGCTGCTCACATGCATCCGGCCGATCTCCTGGTTGGCCTCGACGAACGGACGCATCCGCCCCTCGAACGCGGCGAATCCGGCCTGCGGGTCCCAACCGGCCGCGGCCAGCTCCCCGGCCAGCAGGTAGGCGCCGACCAGCGCCAGCCCGGTGCCCTGCCCGGACATCGGCGAGGAGCTGAACGCCGCGTCGCCGAACAGACCGACCCGGCCGCTGGACCAGCGATCCATGATGACCTGACCGACCTGGTCGAGGTAGAAGTCGGGGGTACTGTCCAGATGCGCGAGCAGCTGCGGCGCCAACCAGCCGAAGCCCTCCATCCGCTCCCGCAGCAGCCGCTTCTGGGCCGCGATGTCTCGGTAGTCGACGTCGAACGTGGCCGCGGGGAACGAGAACATCGCCATCGCCCGGGTGGCGTCCTGGATGGGCCGCAGCAGGGCGGTGCGTCCGGACTCCTTGTGCTGGCACTCGAGCAGCCAGCGGTCCAGCCCGAACTCGTTCGGCACGCTGTAGAAGGCCAGCACGAGCCCCAGGTGCCGGACGAACTGCTCGTGCGGCCCGAAGACCGTCGCCCGCAGCGCCGAGTGCAGCCCGTCCGCCCCGATCACCAGGTCGAAGCGCCGCCGGTCGCCGCCCGCGAAAGCCACGTCGACCCCGTCGGCGTCCTGCGTGAGCTCGGCGATCCGGTCGCCGAACACATATTCGACGCCGTCGCGGGTGTCGTCGTAGAGCACCCGGGACAGGTCCCCGCGCAGGATCTCGATGTCCGCGATGTACCCGTCGCCGCCGTGATCCTCCGCCCGGAAGGTCTCCAGCACTTTCCCGTCCAGGTCCACCGTGTAGGCGCCGGCGGTTTCGGTGCGGGCCGCGCGCACCGCCGCGTCCAGTCCCATCCGCGCGATGACGTCCTTGGTCACCCCGCGCGCGTCCACCGCCTGCCCGCCGGGGCGCAGCTCGGGGGCCCGCTCCACCACGGTGACCTCGGCCCCGCGCCGGTGCAGCCAGTGGGCCAATGCGGGCCCGGCGATGCTCGCCCCCGCCACCAACACCTTGACGCTACTCACAACGGCCCCCGCTCACCGGTCCAGATCACTTTCGGCATCGTACCGGCGCCCACCGGACCGGCGCGGCGGTTGCCCGGTCCCCTACTCTTGGCGGCATGATCGGCACCGAGGGATCTCCGCCACCCGCGTCCCCGGCCGTGACCGTACGGCGGCGGCGGTGGCTGACCGTGCTGCTGTGGCTGCTCGTCGCGCCGTTCGCGGTGTGGGCGGCGGCGCGGGTGTTGGGGCTGGAGGGTGTCTACCCGAGCATCCAGCTCCTGGCCTTCACCCCGTACGTCGCGGCGGTCTCGCTGGTGCCGCTGGCCCTCGCGGCGCTGACGAAACGGATCTGGCCGGCGATCACGGCGGCGGTGGTGGTGCTCGCCTTCGCCGCGTGCGTCCTGCCGCGCTCCGTCCCCGGCACCGACGCCGGGGATCCGGACGGGCCGACGGTGCGGGTGATGACCGTCAACATGCTCTACGGCCAGGCCGACCCCGGTCAGATCGTGCGCCTCGTCCGCGAGGGCGGCGTCGACCTGCTCGCCGTCCAGGAGTACTCCGCGCACGGGCAGGCCGCCCTGCGCGCGGCCGGGCTCGAGGAGACACTGCCGAACGCCGTCACCTATCCGCGGGAGAATGCCGGCGGCTCGGCCGTCTACAGCCGCTTCCCGCTGGCGGACCAGGGGTACCGGCAGCTCACCAGCTTCGTGCAGGCGCACGCCAGTGTGCGGGTGCCGGGCGGCCCGGACGTGTACGTCGAGTCGGCGCATCCGTGCGCCCCGATCGGCCGCGGATCGGGCGCGTGCTGGCGGGCCGACCTCGCGGCGCAGCCGGCGGCGAGCCCGGGCGGGCCGGTCACCGTCCTCATGGGCGACTTCAACTCGACCCTGGACCACAAGGCGTTTCGCCGCGTGGTGACGAAGGGATACCGCGACGCCGCCGACTCCGCCGGGACCGGGCTCTCCCCGTCGTGGCCCTACGACGACCGGTGGTACTTCCCGGGCGTGACGCTCGACCACATCCTCGCCGACCAGCGCGTCCGCGTGCGCAACGTCAGGATCATCCATATCGCGGGCAGCGACCACCGGGCCGTCTTCGCCGAACTGGTGCTGCCGAAAGCCGGCGCCTGACCGGGCCGGTTCGTCAGGCGACACCGGGGTAGGCGACGGCGAACCACAGGGTGGTGAGCATGACGGACCCGGCCACGCCCCCGGCCGCGGCCCGGCGGGCGGCCCGGCTCGGCAGCGCGCCGGCCCCGGCGATGCCAAGACCCCACGGGATCGACCACCACATGGCGACCTGCCCGACGACGCTCAGCGCGGCCCCGGACCAGGCCCCCAGCAGCACCGGCAGCGCCGCGAAGACGCCACCGGCCAGGACGACCCACGCGCGGTGCGGACGGAACGGTTCGCCGGCGGGCCCGGCTCCCGGTGCGAGCCAGTAGGCCAGGAGGCACACGACCAGCACGGCCAGTGCGGCCGCCGCGACGGCGAAGGCCCGCAGCGAGCCGGCGCCGGCCGCGGAGTAGCTGGCACCACCGGCGCCCGCGAAGTTGAACCAGTCCCGGGAGGCGACCAGGGCGTACCCGGCGATCTGCAGCGCCGCCAGGCCACCGACGACGGCCGCGGGCCGGGCCGCGGCCGGCCACGCCGCGACGAGCAGCCCGGCGACGCCAACGACGGCGACGAGCAGCCGGGCCAGGCCCGGGTGCATCGGCGGCCCGCTGCCGTCGAGCAGCCCGACGAGGGACACGGCCAGCCACACGATCAGCCCGCCGGACACGCGCGCAGGAACGGTCATGCCCTGCTCAACGAGGCGGCCCGGACTTCAGCACGGCGGCCGCCGACGGGCGAAGTCGCCGCCCGGGTTGCATCTCCACCGGGTGGAGGTTGCAGAGTGGTCGGCGTGGATCACGCAACGCTGTACTCGATCGGGGACCTGGCTCGGCGGACCGGGCTGCCGGTGCGCACGATCAGGTTCTACTCCGATGCCGGCGTGCTACCGCCCACGCACCGCAGTTCCGCCAACCATCGCCGGTATGACCTGACCTCGGTCGCCCGGCTCGACCTCATCCGCACGCTGCGGGAGCTCGGCGTCGATCTGGCCAGCATCAACCGGGTGCTGGCCGACGAGATCAGCGTGTCGCAGGCCGCGGCCGCGCACGCGGAGGCGCTCGACGTGCAGATCCGGGTGCTGCGACTGCGCCGGGCGGTCCTGCGGGCGGTGGCGAGACGGAACTCCAGCCCTGAGGAGATGGAGCTCATGCACCGTATCGTGCAACTGTCCGAGGCCGAACGGCATCGGCTCATCAACGACTTCGTCGACAGCACGTTCGGCGGCGTCGACGCCAACCCGGAGCTGGTGGAGCTGCTGCGGGCGGCGGTGCCGGACCTGCCCGACGAACCGGCGGCCGAGCAGGTCGAGGGCTGGGTCGAGCTGGCCGAGCTGGTCCAGGACGCCGACTTCCGGGCCAGTGTCCGGCGGATGGCCGAGTTCCAGGCGGCCGAACGCGCCGACGGCGACCGGACCGGGCTGCATCACGAGCTGACCAACCACGTCATCGACCGGGTCGGGGCGGCGATCGCCGACGGAATCCAGCCCGCCTCGGCGCCGGCCGCGCCGATCGTCGCCGACCTGGTCGCCCGCTACGCCGAGACTTTCCAGACCGCCGACAGCCGCGAGTACCGGGCCAAGCTGCGGACCCGGCTGACCGTCGCCAACGATCCGCGGGTGGAGCGATACTGGCACCTCATCGCCACCATCAACGGCTCGCCCGCGATGCCCTCGCTCGCCCCGATCTTCGCCTGGTTCACCGAGGCCCTCGAGCACCACCCGGAGCCGTGACCGGTCAGCCGGCCCGCGCGGCCTCGGGGGTGACGCCGGTCCACTGCCGGAACGCCCGGTAGAACGAGTTGGTGTCGTCGTAGGCCAGGAGGTAGGCGATCTGGGACGTGGTGAGCGATCGGTCGGCCAGGTAGTGGCGGGCGAGTCGTTCGCGGGTGCCGGTGAGGACGGCCTGGAAGTTGGTGCCCTCGGTCTGCAACTGCCGTTGCAGGGTGCGGGGGCTCATGGCGAGGTGGTCGGCGACGGCGTTGACGGAGCGCTTGCCGGCCGGGAGGCACTCGTGGAGCGCGGCGCGCACGCGGTCGGCGACGGTGGTGGACCGTTCGAGCGCGGAGAGGCGGCGGCGCAGCTCCGGTGCGAAGAAGTTCCACATCGCCTCGTCCTCGGTGAGGAACGGCTGCGTGGCGTCCACGGCTGAGAACGTGACCGTGTCGGCGGTACCCCTGCGAATCGGTGCTCCGAAATAGGCCGTTGTCGTAAACGATTGTGGCGGGGGACGGCGCATCGCGACCCGGGCCGGGAACACTTCGTGCCGGGTGCCGATCCGGGCCACCGCCACCAGGAATGCCAGCTCGGCCGCGACCAGCAGCGGCGGCGGCGCCTGCCCGCCGGGCCAGCGCAGGGTGATCGTCAGACCGCGGCGGTCGTCGGCCACCTCGAAGTGCAGCGGGCCGACGAGGGGCTTGAACGCGGCGATCCGCTCGACCGCGGTGCGCAGGTCGGCGCTGCACATCGCGGCGAAGATCGGCGGGTTGAACGCCTCCACGGACACCGTGCGGCCGATCCGCGCGGCCAGATCGGGGTCGGCCGCGTCGGCGTCGACCGCCGCCCAGAACCGGTAGTACTCCTCGATCGTCATCATGGCCGGGCCGTCGGTGAACAGGCCGGCCGGCAGTCCGGCCCGGCGCAGGACACGGCCGGTGGAGACCCCGAGGTCGTGCAGGAACGCACGGGTGCCCGGGGCGAGGCTGAATCGCGGCGGCGCCATGGCTCCACCGTAGTTGGCGCGAACCGCGAGCAGATCGGCGCCATCCGCTAGTGCCCGGGCCGGGCGTCGTCCGTAGCGTCGGCGGCAGCCACCGCGGCGGACCGAGCTGGACGGAGAGCACCGTGACGAAAACGATCCTCATCACCGGAAGTTCGAGCGGCATCGGCCGGGCGACCGCACGGTACTTCCACGACCACGGCTGGAACGTCGTCGCCACGATGCGCCGGCCCGAGGACGATACGCAGCTCGGCCCGCTGGAGCGCGTCCTCGTGACGCGGCTGGACGTGCGGGACCCGGCCTCGGTGACGGCCGCCGTCGGTGCGGGCCTGGAACGCTTCGGCCGGATCGACGTGCTGCTCAACAACGCCGGCTACGGCGCCTACGGCCCGCTCGAGGCGACCCCGACGGAGAAGATCCGCCGGCAGTTCGACGTCAACGTGCTGGGCCTGCTCGACACCACCAAGGCGATCCTGCCGCACTTCCGGGCCAACGGCCGCGGCACGGTCGTCAACATCTCCTCCATCGGCGGCAAGGTGACCTTCCCGCTCGGCACCCTGTACCACGGCACGAAATTCGCGGTCGAAGGGCTGAGCGAGGCCCTGCACTACGAGCTCGCGGCGATCGGCGTGCAAGTGAAGATCGTCGAGCCGGGCTTCGTCGACACGGACTTCGCGGGCCGCTCGTTCGACTTCACCAACGACGAAAGCCTCGCCGAATACCAGAAGCTCGTCGCCGCGTTCGTGGCCGCGCAGGCGCAGCAGGGCACCGGCGGCGACGATCCGCAGGTCGTCGCCGAAGTCGTCTACCGGGCCGCGACCGACGGCACCGACCAGCTCCGCTACCCCGCCGGCCCGTACGCCGCCGAGCTGCTCGCCACCCGGGCCGCCGTCGACGACGCCACCTTCATCGGCGGCGTCAAACAGCAGTTCGGCCTCTGACCGCCGCTACGGCGAGGCCCCGGCGGGTCGTACTGTCGGCCGGGTGAGACGTCGGATACTGCTGCTCGGCATCGCGATCGGCGCCGTGGTCCTGGTGCCGTGGAGCGTCTACCTCGCCCGGACGCTGCCGGACCGGTTCGTGACCGGCCAGTGGCGCACCGCCTGGGTCGGGCTGGATGTCGCCCTCGTGGTGTGCTTCGCCGGCGGGGCGTACCTCGGGCGGCGCCGGCGCCGGACCGCGGTGCCGCTGCTCGTGGCCAGTGCGACGTTGCTGTTCGCCGATGCCTGGTTCGACGTGTCGCTCGACTGGGGCACGGCCGACGCGGTCCCCAGCATCCTGATGGCGGTGCTGGTCGAGGGGCCGTTCGGCGTGCTGCTGCTGGCGTGGAGCCGGAGGCTGATCAGTGCCGACGTGCCCTCCGACCGGTTGATGCGCCGCCATCTGCGGCTGCGGGGAGACCCATCGGCGCAGGAGGTCGCGCGGGTGCTGGAGCGGACGGGGCCGGCGGATGCGCGTACCGCGGCGGAGGCGGCCGGCATCGACGAAGGGGTCGTCGCGGCCCGGCTGCGCGAGGCCGCCGCGCTCGGCCTGGCCCACCGGCGGCCGGACGGCACCTGGGCACTGTCGCGCCGCCCGGACGCGGCGCTGCACGACGAGCAGCAGCTGCTGGCCTGGGCCGCCGAGCACCGGGCCGAGTTCGGCGCCTGGGGCTACGGCCAGCGCGTCGTGGCGCACCTGAGCGGGGCGGAACTGGCGCGCTTCGCCGCCGAGTATCGCGAGCTCGTGTCGCGATACCGCCTCCTACACGCCGCCCCGGCCGCGGACCGCCGCGAGGTCAGCATCCGCTGCCTGGCGTTCCCGTTGCCTCCGGCACAGCCGGGCGCCGGGGAAACCGTTCCATAATCAAAATCGGAACGCCGACACCAGACGGCTGCAGTCCGCCTGCGCGATGTTCAATGCGGCGGCGGTACTGCTCGTGCGTTGCGCGGACTCAGCAGTCGACGAGGCGGTGGCGGCTACGCCGGTGATGGCGGAGGCTATCTCGCCGGAGCCCACGGCGGTCTCGCCGATGTTGCGGCTCATCTCGGCGGTCGTGGCGGTCTGCTGCTCGATCGCCGAGGCGATCGTCAGCTGCGTCGTGTTGATCTCGGCGACGACCTCGCCGATGTGGGTGATCGCGGCCGTCGCGTCGCCGGTGCCGGCGCGGATCGCGGCGATCTGCCGGGCGATGGTCCCGGTGGCGTCGGCGGTCTGCTTCGCGAGCTCCTTCACCTCACCGGCGACGACGGCGAAGCCCTTGCCGGACTCGCCCGCCCGCGCGGCCTCGATGGTGGCGTTCAGCGCCAGCAGGTTGGTCTGCGCGGCGATCGCGGTGATGAGCTCGGCCACGGACTGGATCTCGTCGGACGAGGTGCTGAGCCGGGCGATCGTGCCGCTGGCGGCGTCGGCGGCGGCGACACCCCGGGCCGCGATCTCGGAGGCGTGGCTGGCGCTGCGGGCGATCTCGGCGATCGACGCGGTCATCTCGTCGGCCGAGGAGGCCATCGTCGACACGATCGTCGAGACCTCCTCCGCGCCGGCGCTGACCACCCCGGCCTGGGTACTGGTCCGCGTCGCACCGCCGGCCAGCCGCGCGCTGACGTCGGTGAGCTCGTCGGCGGCGGCCGAGATCTGCCGCGCTCCGAAGGCCACGTCGACCAGCAGCGACTGCATCCGGTCGGCGAACCGGTTGAACCCGGCCGCGGCCGCGGCGATCTCGTCGCGGGCCGGGTCGGTGATCCGCTGCGTCAGGTCCCCGTCACCGTCGGCGATCTCGGCGAGCCGGCGGTTCAGGGTGCGCAGCGGCCGGATGATGGAGCGGATCAGCACCAGTGCGAGCAGGGCCCCGATCAGTACCGCCGCGATGCCCACGACAATGATGATGGTGACGGCCCGTGTCGATGCCGTCTCGGCCCGCGACGTGGCCGCCGCCGCTTCCTGGTCCACGCCGCCGACGAGGGTGTCGATGCCGGCGGCGATCTGGTTGAACAGGCGGATCTCGTCGACGGCGACCCGCTGGTGGGCGGTGGCGACCGCGGCCGCCCCACCGGCCCGGTAGTCCCGGACGATCTCCTCGTCCAGGGCCGTGAACTGGTCGAACAGGTCGAGGGTGGCGGCCACCAGGCGCTGCTGATCAGCGCTGACACCGCCGTCGCGCAGTGCCGCCAGCTCGGTGCGGAACGCCGCCGCCGACGTCAGGAAGCTGGCCCGGCTCGCGCTCGTGTCCGCGGCCGCGCCGGCGACACCGCGGGCCTCGTCGAACGCGTAGGCCGTCTGCCAGCCGTTGAAGTCGGCCGAGCGGAACTTCACCTGCATCGCAAGCCTGGTGACCTGCTGATAGCGGCTGACGGTGGCGGTCGCCCGGCGCTGGTCGGTGATCGCCGACAGGCCCACCGCGGCGATCGCCGCGAGCAGGCCCAGCAGCAGCGCCATCGCCGCCACCATGCGCAGGCTGATCCGGATGGTACGCAGCGCCGCCAGCATCGAGGTCCCTTCTTCTCCCCGATCAACCCATCGGCCCGCGAAGAAGGGACTTGAGCACGATCGTTGCCGTCGGGCATGCGACACCGGCGCCGGGCAACCCGGTGGCGCCGCCAGAGATCTGTCCGGTGTCCCCGACCTGGAGGTTTGTGCATGGCTGCGCCGCGCTTCGGCGTGCTCGGTCCCCTGGAGGTGGCGATCGCCGACCGCCCCGCCGACATCGGTGGTCCCCGCCCCCGGATGCTGCTCGCCCTGCTGCTGAGCACCGGCGGCCGGGAGGTGCCGTTCCACCGTATCGTCGAGGTGCTGTGGGGCGCCGACCCACCGCCGACCGCGCTCGGGACCGTGCACAGCCACCTGGCGCGGCTACGGCGGGCCCTGGAGCCGGACCGCCCGCCGCGCTCCCCGGCCCGGCTGCTGCTGCGCGTCGGTGGCGGCTACGCGATCCGTCCGGCACCGGGCTCGTTCGATGCCGAACGGTTCACCGCCCTCGCGGTCGCCGGCCGGGAGCACGTCGCGGCCGGGCGGCACGCGCAGGGACTGGCCGCGCTCGAGGCCGGGCTGGCGTGGTGGCGCGGCTCGGCGTACGCGGACTTCCCGGACGTACCATTCGCGATGCAGGCCGCTCGTCCACTTGAGGAGCGGCGCGTCCAGGCGCTCGTCGACCGGGCCGCCGCGCAGGTCGGGCTCGGGCGCCACGACGCGGCCGTCGCCGAGCTGACCGGCCTGGCCCACGAGCACCCGGCGCGGGAGCGGGTCTGGCAGCTGCTCGCCGTCGCCCTGCACCGCTCGGGCCGCCAGGTCGAGGCCCTCGACACGCTGCGCTCGGCCCGCACCGCGCTCACCACCCGCTTCGGCGTCGACCCCGGCCCCGAGCTGGCCGCGCTGGAGACGGCGATGCTGCGCCGCGAGCCTTTGCCGACACCGCCGCACCGGATCGTCAACGAAACGCCATTCGCGAATGACGAAACCCCGCTGCCCGGCCGGCCGGTGACGTTCCAGGACAGGTCCCCGGCCACCGTAGCGCCCGACGAACGCCAGACCGGGACACCATTCGCGAATGACGAAACCACGCTGCTCGGGCGGCTCGCCGCATTCGAGGGCGGCTTCCCGGCCACCGCGGTGTCCGACGACTGCCTGGTCGAGCGCCTCGCGGCGCGCGGGATCATCACGGAGCGGCCGGGCCCGCGCTGGTCGATGTCACAGAGTTTGCGGCGGTACATCTCCACGTCGCAAAATCCCCAGGAGCGCGCCGACGCCACCCGCCGGCACCGCGGCTGGGTCCGCGGCCTCGCCGTCACGGCCGCCACCGACCTGCGCACCGACGCCGCCGACGCGTGCCTGCGCCGCCTGCACGCCGAACGCACGAATATTCGCGCCGCCCTGCGCGGGTCCCTGGAGGACGGCGACGGCACCGCGGCCGTCGACATCGCCGGTGGTGTCGCGTGGTACTGGTTCCATCACGGCGCCACCGCCGAGGGCTCGGCCTGGCTGGCGGCCGCGCTCGCCGCCCCGGGCCAGGACCGCTCCCCCACCGGCCGGGCCGCCCGCGCCCGCGCGCACCTGGGCCTGGCCGCGCTGCGCTCCATCGCCGGCGACGTACCCGGTGCCGTCGCCCGCGCCCGCGCCGCCGTCGCCGCCGCGGAGCAGGCCGGCCACGACTACCTGCGCGCGGACGCCCTGTGCTGCCTGTCGTTCGTGGCCGCGGCCGCCGGCGACGAGCCCTTCGCCGCCGAGGCCGCGGCCCGGGCCCGCCGCACCGCCGAGCGCGGTGCCTGGCCGGACCTGCGGGCCGAGGCCGCGATGGTGGCCGGCCACGCGGCGTACCTGGCGGGCGACCTGCCGACGGCCGCGGCCGTCCTGGCCGACGCGCACCGGCTGGCCCGCGAGTGCGGCTACGGCTGGGTCGCGATCGTCGCCGGCTGGCTCGGTGTCGAGGTGGCCCTGTACCGGTCCCGGCCCGACGAGGCCCGGCCCGCCGCCCTGGCCCTGACCGGCGCCCTCGCCGACGCCCCGGTGCTGAGCTCGTGGCTGGTGACGAACCTGTCCCTGGCCCGCGCGCTGACCCTGACCGGCGACGGCGAGGCGGGCGCTTTGCTGTGGGGCGCGGTGACCGGCATCGGCCGCCGGGTCGGCCTGGCCGCCCAGCACATCGGCCGGGCCAACCCTCACCACAACGACCACGGCGCCCCGAGCCACCGGCACGCGGCCGCCTTCGTCCGCGGCCTCGAACTCGACCGCACGGAGGCCAACGCCCTCACCGCCGCCCTCACCACCTGAGCTGGGCGCGGCCACGGCGGCCTCGCCGGGCCGAGGTCGGACGCCGATCCGGTGCACGGGGTCGTAGCTCCAGCTGGCGACGACGGTGGCACGGCGACCGGGATCCGGGCCGGCCTGCGCGCCTGAGCTGGGCCCGGGCACGACGGTGGGGACTGGGCCGAGCTCGGACGGCACGGGACCCGGGTTCGGGCCGGGGTGCGAGGGGGCTCGCGGCGTTCGACCTCACCTGCGACTGCCGCACCGTCGAGCACGGCACGTGCGTGTTCCTCGAGCCCGATCCGCCTCGCCACTGCGGGGCCTGGCGCCCGAGCGCACCTGTTTCGTGGCGCGGTTCTGGTACAACCGTGCCATGGTCGTCCGCGCCCGTTCGCTCCGCGCCGCCGTGCTCGTCCTGGCCCTCGCCCTGGCCGGCTGCACCACGCCGAGCACCGCCCCGCCGGCGCCGGCGCGCGCGATCGCGGCGAGCCCCGCCGGTGCCGCGGCGAGCCCCGGTACCGCGGCAAGCTCCAGCGCCGCGGCGAGCCCCAGCATCGCGGCCTGCGCGCCGGTGGCCGGCAAGGACTTCCCGCCGCTGCTGAGCGGCTTCGACCCGCGGCTGGCCACGGCCCCGGCGGACAACGGGGCGCTCACGGACCCCAAGTACCTGTCCGTGACCGTCCTGATCCAGGGCACGTGCGCCAAGGTCGCGAGCGGGCAGCGGGTCACCCTCAACTACGTCGGGCTGACGCTCGCCGACGGCAAGGTCTTCGACTCGTCCTGGGAGCGCAACCAGGCGTTCGAGGTCGAGATCGGCAAGGGCGTCCTGATTCAGGGCTTCGAGCGCGGCCTGATCGGTGTCGCGGTCGGCAGCCGGATCCAGCTCGACATGCCGGCGGACCTGGCGTACGGCGACAACCCGCCGTCCGGCGCCCCCAAGGGCGCGCTGCGCTTCATCGTCGACGTCCTCAACGCCCAGGCGTAAGGCCCACGGCGCGTCGGCCCGCCCGGGTCAGCGCCATTCGTTCACCGCGGTGACGGCGACGTCGGCCCGTTAGCGCACGGCGGGCCGGTTGTGCTTCGTTGCCGTAGCGCGGTTTCGTATGAGCTGCGTGATGCCGCACCCCAACGGCGTGCCGCTGTTCGCCGCGCTCGGGGTCGACGGCGTGTGGACCGCCGCTGTTCGCCCTGCGCTTGTGCCGGCTCGCGGCATGATCGGCCTCGGTCCGGTGCTCGTCGCGCGGCCGCGCGTGTCCCGGCGCGGCTGACCGGTTCGCGACAGAGATCCACAACGGCGCTGCAATTCGGGTGCAAGTGCGTGCGGCCTTCAATGGCGTCGCCGGTCCGCACGGGCCGGCCTCACCGGAAGAAGGAGAGCGACATGGTGTTGAAGAAGGCGTTCGGGCGGATCAAGCTCGACCAGCTCGCGAAGGCCGGAGCCGAGCTGCGGGAGGACGAGCTGCGGCAGATCAACGGCGGGATGTCCCCGAGCATGGTCTGCACCAAGACCGGCGGCGGCTGGACCTGCTCCGGCGACGGCATGAACGACTGATCGAGCACTGATCCGTCATGACCGCGCAGATTCTCATCCTCACGGCCGCCCAGGACACCACCGCCGAGCGGGTGGCGGCGCTGCTCACCCCCCGCGGCGCCGACGTGCTGCGGCTCGACCCCGGCGGCGTCCCCGCGTCGGCCCAGGTCGAGCTGGCCGCCGGTGGCACGGCGCCCGTCCGGCGGTGGCTGCGCCTCGACGGCCGGGACGTGGATCTGGACGGTCTGACGTGCGTGTGGCACCGGCGGCCGGCGGCGCCGGTGCCACCGCACACCGTCACCGACCCGGACGTGCGGGCCCACCTGCAGAGCGAGGTCCGCAACTACCTCGACGGCGTGCTCCGGTCGCTGCCGTGCCGGCAAATTCCCGCGCCCCGGGACGTCATCGACCGGGCCGCGCGCAAGGCGTTCCACCTCGACGCCGCGGTCGGGCTCGGGTTCGCCGTGCCGCCGACGCTCATGACCGCGGACCCGGACCGGCTGCTGGACTTCCACGCCGAGCACGACGGCCGTATCATCACCAAGCCGCTGCACCGGGCCGTGCGCGGAACCCCCGACGAGCCGATGGGCCGCTACAGCGACCCGGTGACGAACCGCGACCTCATGCACGCGGCGACGCTGCGGCTGGCCCCGATGATCGTCCAGGCGTACGTGCCCAAGCGCCTCGAGGTGCGCGTCACCGTCGTCGGCGACCAGGTATTCGCGGCCGAAATTCATTCGCAGGCGACGCAGCACACCCGCTACGACTGGCGCCGCTACGACCACGGCGGCACACCGCTCGCCGTCCACCGGCTCCCCGACGTGCTGGCCGAGCGCTGTCTGCGACTCGTGCACGGGCTCGGGCTGCACTTCGGCGCCATTGATCTGATTCTGACCCCGGAAGGCGAGTACGTGTTCCTGGAAATCAACCCCACCGGCCAGTTCGACTGGCTCGAGGCCGCGACCGGCTTGCCGATCACCGCCGCCCTCGCGCAGCTGCTGCACGGGAGCGAACAGTGATTCGCGAAACGATTGCGATCCTTCGTACGGCCAGCAAGGAGAATTTCACTCCGGAGCAGCTGAAGGCGCGGGTCAAGGCGCTCGGGCCGGGCGTGCGGGTGTTGTGTGAGCGGGAGGAGTACCCCCGGAGCTGGCACTTTGATGTGCTTGTGCGCTTGCCGGGCGATGACGGTGTGGTGTCGTTGTCGTGGTGCCCGGACGACGGCGTGCCGTGGCCGTTGCGCGGCGTGCAGCGGGCGCGTGAGGTGCTGCTCGTGCGGGTCAACGGGGTCGAGCTCGACGTCGCCGATGCGGTCGGTTTCCTCGATCTCCTGTGGAACTCGGCGCCGCTGCGGGAGCGGCTCGTCGATTCGTGCCTGGTCCGGGAGGCGATCGATGAGCTGGGGATCGACGTCACCGACAGCGAGTTGCAGGACGCGGCCGACGCGTTCCGGCGGGCACGGGGGTTGCTGACGGCGGAGGCGACGCGGGCCTGGATGGAGCGGGAACGGCTCAGTGACTGGCAGTTCGAGGAGCTGGTCGCGCACCAGGCTCGGGTGGCGCGGCTGCGGCAGGTGGTGACCGCGCCCGGCGCTGGTTTCTCGGCGGCGCAGGTTCCATTCGTCGGAGCGCCATCGGTGGGGACGCGGTCGGCCGAGGGGTCGTCAGTCGAGGCGCCGTCGACCGACGCACGGTCGGCCGACGCACGGTCGGTGGAGGCGGGATCGGTGGAGGCGACGTTCGACGATGGTGGGTTCGACGTTGTGACGATCGTGCGGGTCGAGGCTCGCGATGCCGAGGCGGCTGCTCGGCTGCGGGCGGCGCCGGATCTCGTGGCGGCGGCTGTTGCTGAGTTCGCGGCGGGGAGTGGGGCGGCGCCGGTGTTCGAGACCGTTCCCGCCTACGCTGCGGTGCTCTCGGGCGGTGCGGAGCTGTCCCGCGGTGTCGAGCTGTTCGACGGTGCCGAGCTGTCCGGCAATGCGGAGCTGTTCGACGGTGCCGAGCTGTCCGGCAATGCGGAGCTGTTCGACGGTGCCGAGCTGTCCAGCGGTGCGGAGCTGTTCGACGGTGCGGAGCTGTTCGACGGTGCGGCTGCGGCTGGCGGGGCGGTGTCGGCGGGCGGGGCGGTGGCTGGCGGGGCTGGGGTTGGCGCGGGGCTTTCGGTCGTGCGGGTGCTTTCGCGGCGGGCGGCTGATGCGGACATGGTTTCGCGAATGCGGTTTCGCGAATGGCTTGCGGCGCGGCGGGCGGCGGCGCGGGTTGAGTGGAACTGGGGTCCCGGTGCGTGACGGGATCTTTCTCGCGGAGGCTGTTCGGCGGCATGCGGAGGCTGGACGGGTGCCGCCTGAGGAGCTGCGAACCCTGCCCCGGTGGGTGTTCGTCATGTTGTGGGTCACCGCGACGTTGCTGCTCGGAGGGCTTGCGGTGGCGATGCTGCGGATCCAGAGGTGACGCGGATCAAGGAGCTCCGGCAGGTCGCGGCGGCTGATTGCGGGGCGGCTTGCCTGGCCATGGTGCTGACGCACTTCGGGCGGCCTACCAGCGTGCGGGCCATGACCGCCGAGCTTGGGGTGTCCCGCGACGGGCTCAGCGCCCTCGCGCTCGTCGAGGCCGCCCGCGCGCACGGGCTCCTGGCCACGGCGTTGTCCATCGCACCGACGGACCTGCGGGCAGTACCGATGCCGGCTGTTCTGTATTGGAATTTCAATCATTATGTGCTGCTCGAACGGTGGGGGCGGCGGGCGCACCTGCTCGATCCGGTGTCCGGGCGGCGGCGGCTCACCCCGGAGGAGTTCGCGACCGGGTTCACCGGTGTCGTCATCGCGTTCGAACCTGGGGCGGACTTTCGTCGCGGGGGTGGTGACAGCGACCCGCCGTGGCGCAAACGGTTGTTCGGAGCGGCTATTCGCCGGTGCCGGGGGCTGCTCGGCCAGATCGTGCTCGCGTCGGTGCTGCTGCAGGTACTCGGGCTCGCGGTTCCCGCGTTGTCGGCGGTGCTCATCGATCAGGTGCTGCCCGGCGGCGCCGCCGACCTCCTCGCGCCGCTCGCTCTGGCCGTTGGGGTTGCCGTCGCTGCGCGGGCCGTCATCGGGTTGCTGCGGTCCCTGCTGCTGCTCGCGCTGCGGGCCCGGGCCGACCACGAATTGACCACGAATGTCGTTCGGCATCTTTTTTCGTTGCCGTACCGGTACTTCGCGGACCGGGGCAGCGGTGACCTGGTCCTGCGCACCCAGAGCGTCGCCGCGCTGCGGGAGCTGCTCTCCGGCCACGTCCTGGCGGCGCTGCTCGACGCGCCGCTGATGCTCGGGTACGTCGCTCTGGTCACCTGGCGCGACCCCGTCTTCGGCGGCTGCCTCGCCGGGCTGGCCGCCGTGCAGCTCGGTCTGCTCCTGGCAACCCGACGCCGGGTCGCCGAGCTCGCCGAACGGGAACTGCACGCCGGGGCCAAGGCGCAGGCGCACCTCATCGAGGCCCTCGCCGGGATCGAGACGCTCAAGGCGGCCGGCGCGGAGGGGCGGGCGGTGCGGCGGTGGGAGTACCTGTTCGCGGCCCAGCTCAACGCCGGCACCCGCCACGGCCTCGTCCGCGGGGCGCTCGAGACCGGGCTGGGGGCGTTGCAGTACCTCGCGCCGGCTTTGCTGTTGCTGCTCGGCGCCCAGCGAGTCCTCGCCGGAAATCTTTCGCTGGGCACGATGCTGGCCCTGAGTGCCCTCGCGGCCGCCGCCCTGGCTCCGCTGACGTCCATTGTGGACAATCTACAGCAGCTGCAGCAGTCCGGCGCGCACCTGGCCCGCCTGGACGACATCCTGGCCAGCTCACCCGAGGCGGTGGCCAACGGCTATGCTACGACGGTGGTAGCCGGCTCTGCAGCGACGGTGATAAACGGCTGTGCCGCGGCGCCGCCGCCCGAGCAGTCCGGCGCGCATGTGGCCCGACTGGACGACATTTCGACCTGCTCACCCAAGGCGGTGACCAACGGATCTGCGGCGGCGCGGCCGTCCGAAGGGCCGATCGCTATTCGCGAATTGGGTTTCCGGTTCGATCCGCGGGGGCCGTGGGTCCTGCGCGGGGTGAGCTTCACCGTGGAACCGGGGCAGAAGGTGGCGTTCGTCGGCCGGTCCGGGTCGGGCAAGAGCACCCTGGTCCGGCTCCTGCTCGGGCTCGAAACACCCGTGGAGGGCCGGATCCTGTTCGGTGGCGTGCCCGCCGAGGCCCTTGACCCGCACACGCGGCGCGGCCGGTTCGGGGTCGTCACGCAGGACCCGATCCTGTTCACCGGCACGGTACGGGAGAACATCGCCCTCACCGAACCCGACGCACCGCTGCCCCGGGTCGCGGCCGCGGCGGCGACGGCGGGGATGCACGAGGAGATCGCGGCGATGCCGATGGGGTACTACACCTTCCTCGTCGACGGCGGCGGGCTCTCCGGCGGGCAGCGCCAGCGCCTCGCCCTGGCCCGGGCCCTGCTCCCGGGGCCGAGCGTGTTGCTGCTGGACGAGGCGACGAGCAACCTCGACCCGGCCACGGAGGCCCTGGTCGAGGCGCAGCTGGCGGCGCTGGGCCAGACTCGGATCGTCATCGCCCACCGCCTCTCCACGGTCCGCGACGCCGACGTCATCCACGTCCTGCACGAGGGCCGCATCGCCGAGTCGGGCACCCACGACGAACTCCTCGCCCGCGACGGTCACTACGCGCACCTGGTCAGGCGGTCCGCAGGTTGACAGCCGGTTCGTGGTGATCTTCCGTGCGGCCGAGGTGTAGCCGCACGGTGGCTTCGCCGATCGGCCGTTGTCACCGGGGTCCGGCTCGAGCTCGCACCCCGGCGCCGACGATCCGATCACTACAGCGGCCACGGACGGCCCGCTGCCACCGCCGGGCCACGCTGACTTCCGATCAGCCGGAAAGATTTCTAAAGATCTTTCGGTTTTTGGGTGATGGTCATAGTCGTAGGCCGGTGTGGTCGAGGAAGTTGAAACAGAGTCGGTAGCTGCTGCCGATGCGGTG